>JACPEA010000001.1:177159-355651 GCA_016183765.1 Bacteroidota bacterium | reverse complement strand
TACTTTGTAATCCATACAATGTGATACTTACAATCATAGAGCGTATGGGCTGTCTTTCGGTAATTTTCCATATCCCTAAGATATTAAACTAAAGTCTTCGCCTGAAGGCGAGGGATTTTCCCCCAGAAAGAGACATTAAAACCCGTACGATACCGACGCCACCAAACTTCCTTCCAACCCGGGACTAAAGTCCCAAAAGAAACACATGGAATAATTGATACCCACGCCCTGAAGGGCGCGGCAATGTTCCTTCTGCGAAGAGTCTCCTGGCTGGCAAACAATATGGAAGGAATATAGCTTTTTTGAAAAAATCTCAGAAGCAAATACCCTCCTGAATCATAAATGAAATTTTATGGGTAAACTTTAGCCGCTGGGGAGACCATTCGGAGAAGGAAAGCTGACAAAAGGGGTAGGGTACAGACCACATATAACAGAAAGCAGCCTTTTGTCGAAACTATCAGTGTTGCAGCAGGTTAACGGCTTTCCATAAGGTAAACAGGCTGGTGCAGATCACCAGTCCGCCCACCAGTAAATACATAATCTTCAACGGCAGTTTACCTACCAGCCGGGCTGCAACCGGGGCCGCCAGGATACCTCCAATGATCAGTCCCAGCACATCTCCCAGGGGAATATGTTTCAGCAGGATAAAAAAGGTGACGGCACTGGCAAATACCACAAAAAATTCGGCAAGACAAACCGATCCGATCACATAACGGGGACTTTTCCTTTTGGAGATGAGTGTGCTGGTTACCAGCGCGCCCCAGCCACCGCCGGCAAAAGCATCCATAAAACCGCCTACACCGGCCAGCCAGCCAGCGCGTTTTACCTTGTCCTGCTGCTGCTTTTTCCGGATCGCTTTTTTGATGATGAAATAGCCGAGGTAACAGGTATAAATAGCCAGGGGCAACCGAACATAGGTAGCATACTGCTGGCCGATATAGGCCAGTGTAGCACCGGTCATCGCACCAATGATACCGGGCACTACCAGCGTTCTGAATAATTTTTTGTTGATGTTTCCGAAGCGGTGATGACTGTAACCCGATACCCCGCTGGAGAATACCCGCGCAGAATGCACACGGCTGCTTACCACAGCTGGAGGCACACCATTGGCCAGCAGGAAAGTGGTAGAAATGGTTCCATATCCCATACCCAATGAGCCATCCACCATCTGTGCCAGAAAACCCGTAAGCAACATCATTGAAAAAGAACGGACATCAATATAATCAGGAACTGACCTGACTACACCATACAGTTCTTTTGCGGGGAAATAAGAAAAAACAGCCGCTCCCAGAATCATACACACAAACGCAAACAGGCAGAGTTTTACGATCTGCTGCCATTTTTTTTCTTTCTGCTTTTTCAGAATGACTTCATCCAGCGACACCAGTTTGGCCACCAGCACTTTGGTGAGGTCGTTCAGCTGTTTTACCTTATCTGTAAAATCACCGCCCAGCCGCTCTCGTATCTGCTGCATATCGTTGAGCACAGCATCCATCTCAGAAGGAATGATCTCGTTCAATACTTCCTTGATCCGTTTGGCAACCGTGGGCGATTTCCCATTGGTGGAGATCGCGATCTTCAGGCTACCTTTCTGCACGATCGAACCCAGGTAGAAATCGCAGAGTGCAGGTTTATCTGCCACATTCACCAACAAGCCCATTGTCTTGGCCTCTTTACGGATCACACCGGCAAGGGCTACATTGTTTACCGCAACTATTACCAGCTCGGCACCGCTGAGATCTGAAACAGCATAGGTTTTCTGATGAATCAAAAGATTGGGGAACTGTACCGCGAGTTCATAGAGTTCCTTATCCACTTCTTCCGCAACCAGCCGTACTTTGGTAGCTGGTGCATTCGCCAGCACTGTACGAATTTTTTCCAGCGCTACATTACCTCCTCCCACTACCAGCAGGGAAAGCTGTTCCAATTTCAGAAATACGGGAAAAAGCAGGTTGGTTCCCTTACTCACAGGATTATTCGTTTCCAATACAGGCTTCTCCAATACCATCATTTCTACATTTATATAATGGGCAATATACCTATAATCTACTTAACAAGTAGACTTTATGATTATCTATTTTTCTCGAAAGTCAAGATGGTGGAAATAGAATACCCTTGCGGTGGATACCTGTTTATACTGGTTACCTGCCGGAAGTTGTTGAAACAGACTCATATACCCAAACTGAACCTGGTCTGCAGTGTTGATCTGATAACCCAACCCGATAAAAAAACGGTTTTGATCAAAATAATTATAAATGATCCGGTCACCGAAATTGATATGTATCTCATCATTGGCAATCAAAGAGAATGTTTTGGGTGCAAATGGTTTTTTGCCAAGAGGCATAGAAACCAGGAAATTGTAACGCAGTTTCCAGCTCTCATCATATCCCTCACCCAGTTCTGCAGGACTGAGCACTTTCCGTCTGAACTTTTCTTCCACCCGCAGCCGCTGCATCATCCGCAGCCGGGGATATTTCGTATGCCATTGTACCTGTTGCCATATACGATGTTCCGGTTGTGCGACAAATGCATGGTTATCGCCGGGAAAATGATTGATCCAGGCATAACCCAGGGTAAGTTTGGTATTATCCGAGAGATAGTGCGTGAAACCAGCTCTTACAATTGACTGGGACAGATTATCAAAATAATTTTCTTTAGTACGGAGCTGCAGGTCAACCCACAGACCCCAATGTTTACTGAGTCTTGTCTGGTTGAAAAAACCGGTCCATACCTGACCCAGGTATTGAGTATTCTTTTGTACCTGTGCATGGGTAGCTGTTCCGTGAAAGCCAGCCAGCAATAGTAAACAAACCAGGAATCTGTACATAGAACGTATTTAGTTTAGCAATCCGTCGAATGTGATCGCTGCATAAAAGAGAGCCCCGATGGTGGGCCCAGCTGCATATTGTATATGACGGTTATTAAAAATATTGGTTCCACCCAATTTCAAAACAGCTTTCGCTTTGGGCATACGTAAAGTGACCTGTGCATCTACGGTATTTACCACATTTACCTCACCGGTCACGAGCGGACTTTCCCAAAGAAAGCTATCCTGCCATTTCCACACGATATTGAATCCGATTTTTTTTGTAAGGGCCCTGTTGCCAAAAGACAGGTTAGAGGTCCAGGCAGGGGTATTAAAGCCGGTTACAAACAGGTCTGGACCTGCATTACCTGCCAGCTGGTTGTAATTGAGGTTACCAGACAGCGCATAGGTTCTCAAGAACTGCCAGGTAAGTCCCAGCGATGCCCCGTAACTGGTATACCTGTTTTGGGCATTGGTGTATACCCTGTAGCGTTCCTGTCCCTTACTCGCCAGATTACCCCCGCTTGCCGTGGTAGCATCCCTGTTACGATCGATCATGGCAATCACGGATGCATCCGAACCGATTGTTCCCCCTATCGGAACAAAAACCTGAACCTGGCCAAGAAATCCATCGTAAACATTGGCATACGCGTCCGCATCCAGGATCAGGGAATGATCAAACAACACGGACTTATACCCTATTTCAAAGGATGTAATGCCTTCTGGTCTTCCCTGAGGAAGTCGGGCCGGCTGTAAAAGCTCCCTGCTGGCCAGTGCAGCGGCATCCGTATTACCGCCGGCCTTTACCGCTGCATTGAACAGCGCCACGGATGATTGCGTGTAACTATTCTCCAGATAGCCTAATCCTTCATTGATCATAGGCAGGATACCTACCCGTTTCACTCGCCCGTTGTTGACATACGACAAAGCTTCGAATAAAGAAGGATAGCGATAGCCCTGCTGAAAAGTGAACCTGAAATGGTGTCGGTCTTTTACCGTATATACTGCGGCAAAACGGGGTGTAAACCTGATCGTAAATTCAGGGTTATTGTCTGCACGTATGGATCCGGTAAGTTTCAGTTTATCCTTCAATAAAAGTTTACCCAATTGTACGAACCCGCCATATTTTGTATAATAGATATTCTTTCCAAATCCTCCTTCTTTCAGTGGGTTGTTCCTGTCAGCAATGGGTCTTGAAAAATCCACAAAATTGTTTCCGTCGGGAATCACTTCGTATACGCGTGCATCTCCACCTACCAGCAGGCTCAGTATTTTTTGGGTAACATAACTGAGGTCCCACTGTCCTTCCACATGATACAGATTGCTTTTCTGAACCAGTGCGGCTCCACCTGTTACCGGTGCATTGGGAATGGCTGAAGAGCGTATATCCCAGTTATTGATCTGTATGATGGAATCCCTGACACGATTGAAACGTTCGGTCCCGGGTTCTGCCCTCCCAGCATCTGCCTGCTGTCTTGCATAAGTATTGGCAGCAGCCAGATTTGCGGAACTAAGCACCCCCCCGTGTAATAGGGCATAGTTGCCCAATGCGTCTTTATACTTTTTGCTCCATACCGATGCGGAACCGCCTGTATAGAGGTCGAGATTATCAGCAAGGGGTTTTACATTATATGAGTTCCCGGTATTCTCAGATGTAAAGTATGTTTTGACTGTAAAATGTTTACCCTTCAGTTCAAGTTGGTGATTCTGCACCACTACGTTAGCCAGCTTTATTTTATTGCCCCGTTGAAACACGCCATCCATTTTACCGATACGGTAACTATACGAAAGTACTGTACCCTCAGAAAGCCGGTAATGTAATGCAAGGTCCAGTTTCAGGTTATCCACTTTGGGATCTACAAGGTCTTTTTCCCAGTAACCGGTCCTTGCAACCGTAAGCGTTCTATCAGACTGGCCATCAATGGCAAGCCCGGTTATTGATACGGTGTTACTTCCGGCCAGCGCATCGTCACCATATTTATTCCAGCCATCGAATGCCACATTGTTTCCGGCATCCAGGGATGGGAATCCGGGATTAGCGGTAATCTTCTGGTTGGGGTTCTGATCAAACCTGCTGTCTGAGATCCAGTCAACTCCGCGAAGGTATCCTGCATTGATCTTGAAAGCGATTTTCTTTCCAATGGTTTTCGCAAACCGGATCGCTGTCTCAGTTAGCCAACCAGGTGCATGATCTTTCCCATCCACATGGTTGATACCGGCCCGATGATACACAGAAAGCCCTTGTGAATAAAATGGATTCTTAGTGATCAGGTTGGCCATGCCATTGATCGCATTCATTCCATACAAGGCAGAAGCAGCACCCGGTGTGATCTCGATACTTTGGATATCAAGTTCTGTTGGTCCTATGGCATTTCCCAATGGCACACCCAGGGTGGCGGCCTGCATATCAATACCATCAACCAGTTGCATAAAGCGAAAGTTATTAGGGATATTAAATCCCCTTGTATTCGGCACTTTGAACGTAATAGAGGAAGTTGTGAGCTGTACACCTTTTACATTACCCAATGCATCATAAAAACTGGCAGCAGGTGTTTCTTTCAATGCACGAAGGTCTAGTTTCTCAATGGCCACCGGTGAACGGACTATTTTTTCGGGTACACGGCTGGCCGTTACCACCACTTCATTGGCTATATAGGTCTGTGATACCAGCTGCACCTGCAAACGGTCACTGGTGTTTTTTACCTCAATTTCCTGCGTTGCAAAACCGAGTGAGCTAACAAGCAGTGTGAACGGCAACTTCTGATTGATCACCAGCGAAAACCTGCCCGAGGAATCGGTAGCAGTGCCCTTACCGGTATTTTTTACCAGCACCGATACACCAGTTAGCCCTTCATGCTGGTACCCGACAACTTTACCGGTTAGCACGAATGCGCCGTTTAGCTGGGAGAATGACAGATGGGCGACCAACAAGAATACAAACAAAATATATAACTGTTTCATGAGTATGAATGAATAAATGAGAGATCACTCTGAGACCAAGCACACAATATTCCATCTGGAAGCAGTTCCTGTTGCAGGGCGTGAGAATGTAATGTATCGCTGGGAGGCTTTATGTAACCGGGTTGTTCAACAACATCGCTCGGGCTGATGCGGAGATAGCAGCCTATAGAAAAAGAAGCTGGTATGGACTTTCATAAAGGATACATTGCTTGTACGGCAAACATATAAAAATCCTACTAATTTAGTAGACTTTTATAAAAATATTTTTCCCATTCCTACTGATCAGACCCAGGCTTTTCGCAATGCGAAATCACCGAAAGTTTCGCCCATATTTTTCTCAGCTGAGAAAGTATTGAAAAGAACATCGAGGGTCTGGAGTATCTCTTCCTCTGCGATATCTGTTTTGTAGATCTTATTCAAGCGCTCGCCTACCCTGTCGCCACCCAATTGCAGGTTATACCTTCCGGGACCGGTTCCCACAAAACCGATCTCGGCCGCATAGGACCGGGCACATCCGTTGGGGCAACCCGTCATGCGGATAATGATCTCTTCCTGTTGTAATTGATGCTTATGCAACAAGGGTTCTATTTTATCCAGCAAACCGGGCAGGTAGCGCTGCGCCTCGGCCAGTGCCAGCGGACAGGTAGGTAACGCCACACAAGCCATGGAGTGGCGACGGGTCACCGAACTTTTTTCTGTAAGCAGTATCACCCCATAAGTGTCCAGGATGGCTTCGATCGCTGCTTTATCGGCTTCTTTTACATCACTGATGATCACATTCTGGTTACAGGTAAACCGGAAATTGGCCTTACCTGTATGTGCTACGGCCAACAGCGCTGATTTTACCTGTGCAGTTGCTTCATCGGTAACTCTGCCATTCTCTATTAAAGCTGTGTAATACCAAAGTCCTTCTTCATTTTGGTGCCAGCCAAAATGATCCTTACGGCTGGTAAAAATGGTTTTGCGCACGGGCTCCAGGGCAAAACCGGTCCTTCGTTCCAGTTCTTCTTTGAACCAATCAATGCCGACCCTGTCAACCGTATATTTTAAACGGGCCAGTTTACGGTCGCTCCGGTTACCATGATCCCGCTGAATGGTGGCGATCTCATACACGGCTTTCAATGTTTTTTCTTCACCAGGCACAAAACCGATCAGCGTGGCCAGTCGCGGATAAGTGTCCGGATTACCATGCGTGCTCGACAATCCTCCTCCAATGGCGATATTGAAACCTACCAGGGTATTGTTCTCTATTACGGCGATCAATCCAACATCATTGGCAAATACATCCACATCATTGTTCGGCGGGATGGCAATGGCGATCTTGAACTTACGTGGCAGGTAACGATCCCGGTACAAAGGATCCTCTTCTTCTTTTTTATCAAGCAAGGGTTCCTCATCCAGCCAGATCTCATAATAGGCCCTGGTTTTGGGCATCAGTAAACGGCTGATCCTGTCGGCGTACCCAAATACTTCCGCGTGTATGGGCGATTCTTTCGGATGTGAACTGCACAGTACATTACGGTTGATATCGCCACAGGTAGCTATCGAATCCAGTTTGGCCTCATTAAACGACCGGATGGTGGGTTTGATCTTTGATTTGATCATACCATGCAGCTGCAGGGTCTGCCGCGAGGTGATCTTGATCACCCCGGTTGCATTCTTACCAGCCACATCATGTACGGCGATCCACTGCTCCGGCGTTAGGAATCCGCCCGGCAAACGCAGGCGTATCATGAATGAATACAAACGTTCCAGTTTTTTTGCAGCCCGTTCTTCGCGGCGGTCACGGTCATCCTGCTGGTACATCCCGTGAAATTTGATCAGGGCCTGGTCGTCTTCACGGATGGCGCCGGTGATCTCGTCCTGCAGGCTCTCCCTGATGGTGCCACGCAGGCCATCACTGGCTTCTTTAATGATCTCTATCGCTGATTTTTTTGACATACTATCTGTAAATGCTTTGTATATGATTGATGAATACCCAACGGCATATCCTGAAGTTTTGCCAGGATCAATACAGTTCCCTGGAATACCTTCCTTCGGTTTTCAATTGTTCAAAATAGGTTTGCGCTCCAACGTCGTCTGTCTTGCCTTGTCCGGCAATGATCTGTAGCAATGTTTGTTCCACTGATTCACCCATGGGTAACTTTTCGCCACACACATACAGGTAAGCGCCTTCCTGTATCCAGTTGTACACTTCTTTGGCATGCGCCTGCAACTTTTCGGCCACTGAAAATGGCCTTGGCTGGTCTTGCCGGAATGCCAGTGAAATACCATTCAGCACGCCTGTCTGGTACCAGTCCTGCAGTTCGGTCTGGTACAGGAAATCCCTGGTAAAACTGTCCTCACCAAAAAACAGCCAGTTTTTACCGGAAGCGCCGGTAGCATCCCGTTCTGCAAGGAATGACCGGAAAGCCGCGATACCGGTTCCCTGCCCGATCATCAATACTTTTTTATCGCCATCCGGCAAACGGAAGCGTTTGTTCTTCTGCACAAAAAATTCTATAGTTGACCCTACCGGCAAGGCTGCCAGGTAACCGGAACATAAACCATCCTGACGATCGTCCCCAACCGTGAACCGGTCCAGCTCTACGGTCAGGTGCAGTTCTCCGGTATATGCGGCAGGTGAAGAGGCAATGGTATAGATCCGTGGGGATTGTGCCGGCAGTATCCCGATCAGTTCCGCAAACTTCGTTTCATTTTGCAGGGGATAGTTTTCCAACAGCTGCAGCAGGTCTGTTTTCTGTTCAGGAATGTCCTGCTGCACAATGGATGCATATTTTTTCACCACCCGTTCGTGCAGGTGACTTAGGGCTAATTTCTGTTGCAACAATTCTTCGGCGGTATACAATTCATCTTTATGAGAATACTGCCGGGTTCGATCAAAACCCGTAAGTGCAAACAGGCGGTTCACCAATGCAGACGGGTTATGTGGAACAATACCGATAGAATCGCCGGCCTGGTATTCCACTTCCTCTGCCAACAGTTCCAGGTGATACACTTCCTTATGCGATCCCCGATCGTTCAGCAATTGTTTGCCGGCCAGGGTGGCCGTATAGATTTTTTTGTTGGATTTTGTTACTGTTTCTGTGGCTGGCTTTACGGATGCAGCAGCAACCGTTCCGGCATCGCGTACAGACAGCAGTACCTGCTCGAACCAGTTTTCGGCGTCTTTTTCATAATCCACATCGCATTTGCGTATGGGTACTATCCGCTTGCCTCCCAGTTTCTCCAACTGGCTATCCACATCTTCACCTGTTTTACAGAAATACGGATAAGAGGTATCGCCCAATGCCAGCACGCCGTATCTGAGCTGTTCAAGCCGGAACCCATTCCGGTGAATATGATCGTAGAATTTCTGTGCCGCCACCGGAGGTTCCCCATCGCCTTGCGTACTGATCACCACAAAGAGGTTCTCTTCACGGGACAGATCGGTTAAACGGTATTGGTCAAGTGCTGCCAGTTTTACCTGCAGGTTCTCCTTCTTGGCTTTGGCCGCAAATACCGTGGCTATTTTTTTGGCATTACCGGTTTCGGTACCGTACACCAATGTGATCTTTTTGGCAGCAGCAGAAACACTGGTCGCTTCCGGCGCTGTTTCTTTTCCATTGATCAGGGCAGAAAGGTATCCGTTGATCCAGATCAGCTCTTCCCTTCCGATACCGGTCACCAGTTCGGTCAATAATTGTTGTTTATGCCCTGCCAGCATATTGTTTGGGTTGCTCATGTGTTTGTATAGATTTGACGGGACTTGTCAATGGTTTAAAATAATATTCCCCCAGGTCGCTTCCCCTGAACCAGTTGAATGACTGTTGTAATGCCACAACTTTACCTACCATGACCAATGACGGGGATAAAAAAGACCGGTTCCCTAATTTCTCCGCGTATTCGTAAATACCACAGGTATACACCTGCTGATAGGTTGTGGTGGCCTGTTCTATCACTGCCAGTTGTATAGAGGCATCTATGCCATGTTTGATCAGATTACCCACCAGCAGATCCAGTGTTTCGGACGACATATAAAACACAAGGGTATCTGTAGTTGTGGCCAGTTCTTTCCAGTAATCATCGCTGATCACGGCAGACTGGTAACAGGTCAGAAAGCGAACGGCGGTTGCATGGTCACGGGCTGTTAGCGGTATGCCTGCATAAGCAGAGGCACCGGAGGCCGCAGTAATACCAGGCACGATCTCGTAAGGGATACTGTTGGCCAGCAAACTGTCCAGTTCATCGAACACGTTGGAGAAAAATGCCACATCACCTCCTTTCAGCCTGACCACCAGTTTACCGGCAGATGCGTGTTCTATCATCAGTTCATTAATGGTCTGTTGTGGTGTGGACACACCTCTGCGGCATTGTTTACCCACTTCAATGATCTTAGCCGAAGGCCTTACATATCGTTGCAGGATCACTTTGCTCACCAAACGATCTGTGAGTACCACATCAGCCTGTTGCAGGTAGTTGGCGGTCTTCACCGTCACCAGGTCCGGATCACCGGGGCCGGCTCCTGCCAGTATCACTTTTCCTGTTTGTTGTAAGGGATTCATAGGATTTTTTTTTAGAAAAGTCCTTCTACTGATAAATACCTTTCGCCGGTATCATAATTGAATGTGAGGATCTTTGCTCCTTTGGGAATATCCGCCAGTTTTTTGGCAACAGCAGCCAGTGAAGCGCCGGTAGATATACCAGCCAGAATGCCCTCTTCTTTTGCCAGGCGCTGTGTATAAGCAAAAGATGCCTCTTTGCCTACCTGGATAATCCCATCCAGTACCGGCACATTCAATACAGATGGTATAAAACCGGCACCGATACCCTGTAAAGGATGCGGAGAAGGAGCCCCGCCGCTTAATACCGGCGATAGTTCCGGCTCAACTGCAAATACTTTGAGTGATGGAAATTTTTCTTTCAGCACTTCCGCTACGCCGGTGATATGTCCGCCGGTGCCCACCCCTGTGATCAGGTAATCGATGCCTTCCGGAAAATCAGCAGCGATCTCTGCAGCGGTTGCCTGGCGGTGAATAGCCACGTTGGCCGGGTTATCAAACTGCTGGGGCATCCAGGCTCCCGGTGTGGAGGCAACGATCTCCGTGGCTTTTTCAATGGCGCCTTTCATTCCTTTTTCACGTGGCGTTAACACAAACTCTGCGCCGTATGCCGACATCAGTTTACGCCTTTCTACGCTCATACTTTCAGGCATCACCAGGATGATCCGGTAGCCTTTCACCGCCGCCACCAATGCCAGCCCGATACCTGTGTTGCCGGAAGTAGGTTCTACAATAGTGCTGCCCTTTTGCAGCAAACCCCTGGCTTCCGCATCTTCCACCATTGACAGTGCGATACGGTCTTTGATACTGGCTCCGGGGTTTGTCCTTTCCAGTTTGATCCATACTTCATGATCCTGCCCGAACAGGCGGTTGATCTTAACATGCGGGGTATTTCCGATGGTTGCGAGAATGTTTTGGGTCTTCATATAATGGTTAATTTATTTTTAGATGACAAAATTCAATGGTTCGGGAAACGGATTATTATCCCTGACCCTGATCTCACTCTGGTGATACACTACCGAATAAGGATCCACACTGTACGTAAGCCATACATTACCGCCGATGATGCTATCGTGACCGATCACCGTATCTCCTCCTAAAATGGTAGCGCCCGAATACACGGTCACGTTGTCTTGTATGGTAGGATGCCGTTTGCTCCTGGCCTTTTCTTTGGCCACACTCAATGCCCCCAGGGTCACACCCTGGTATAGTTTTACCTGGTTGCCGATCACCGTGGTTTCGCCTATTACCACACCTGTTCCATGATCAATAGAGAACGATTCCCCAATGCTTGCACCGGGGTGGATATCAATACCGGTCTTACTATGCGCATATTCCGTGAACAGCCTTGGCAGTATCTGCACGCCGGCTTTCCACAGCAGGTGCGACATCCGGTATACCGCAGTGGCATAAAAACCAGGGTATGCCGACACCACTTCTTCTTCCGAACCCGCTGCGGGGTCGAATGCAAGAATGGCCTGGGCATCTTTTAACAACAGGCTGTGCAGATCCGGCAATGCAGCAAAAAAATCGGCAGCCACTTTCTGCAATACCTGTTCATCGCTGATGACAGCAGACAACAGATCCGTGAAACGCGATTGCAACGTTCCATAAGTGTTAGTCAGGTCTTCTTTGGATACCAGCCTGCTGTTTTTGGGTATGAATAAAAAATCAAAGCAGTTATCTATGAACGCATGTGCCAGTATCCTGTCAGGAAAACGAATGGCACAAGCCAGGTTACGCGCATGCAGTTTTTCTATAAATGAGGAATGATTCATGGTAAACGGTTTTTATTGTATCATACAGGCCCCTACAGTTACATGGCTGGTTTCATCGATCAGGATGGCGCCACCATTCACGCGCAGATCCTTGTAGGCATCGTATGCAACAGGCGAAGCTGTTTTAATGGTTGCCCTAACAACCTCATTCAATCCCACGGTTCCGGACGAAACCTCCTGCTGCAGTGAATTCACATCCAGTTTATACCGGATCTCTTTCACAATACTTTTTACCTGGCGGCTGTTGATCTGCAACAGGTAGCGGTTACCTTCCGTAAGCGGTTTGTTACCCATCCAGCATAGCAGCACATCCAGCTCCTGTGAGATATTCGGAAGGTCATGGGAAGCTACGATCACATCCCCCCTGCTGACATCTACATTATCTGCGAGATGCAGAACAACGCTTTGCGGGGCAAACGCTTCTTCCACTTCCCTGCCACCCACTTCGATCCTGCTGATGGTAGTCTGCAGACCGGAAGGGAGTATGGTTACCTGGTCTCCTTTTTGATAAATACCGCTGATGAGTTTACCGGCGTATCCCCGATAATCGTGCAACAGGTCGGTCTGCGGGCGGATCACGTACTGCACCGGAAAACGGGCATGCTGCAGGTCTGTATCGTTCTGTATTTCCACATTTTCCAGCAGGTTCAGCAAGGTTTCTCCTTCGTACCAGGAGAGACGTTCAGAGCGGTCTACGATATTATCGCCATGCAGCGCACTGATGGGTATATAGGTCACTTGTGGCAGTCCCAATGAAGCCGCCACCGCCGCATAATCAATGACAATATTGTTATAGATATCCTGTGAATAATCCACCATATCCATTTTATTCACAGCCACCACCACATGCGGAATATTCAGCAACGATGCAATGATGGAATGGCGGCGGGTCTGCTCGATCACCCCATGCCTGGCATCGATCAGAATAATGATGAGGTTGGCATTGGAAGCTCCCGTAACCATATTTCGGGTGTACTGGATATGACCGGGCGCATCGGCTATAATGAATTTTCTTTTGGGTGTAGAAAAATATTTATACGCCACATCGATCGTGATGCCCTGTTCGCGTTCTGCACGCAGACCATCGGTGAGCAAAGCCAGGTCTATATCGCCTTCTTCCCGGTTGCGTGTCTGTTTTTCGATCGCTTCCAGCTGGTCGATCATGATCGACTTACTGTCGTACAGCAAACGACCGATCAAAGTACTTTTGCCGTCGTCTACACTTCCTGCGGTGATGAATCGGAGTATGTCCATGTGGTATAATGAGTGGATGAGTGAATGAGTGGATGAGTGAATGGGGTTGGGTTAGAAATAGCCGCTTTTTTTCCGGTCTTCCATGGCGGCTTCGGATACTTTATCGTCGATACGGGTTTCTCCGCGCTCGCTGGTTTTGGTGGCGATGATCTCGCTGATGATAGCATCGATCGTGGTGGCAGTCGATTCGACGGCAGCGGTACAGGTCATATCGCCCACCGTACGGTAGCGCACCCGGCGTGTACTGATCTTATCGGTTTCCTCGCGTTGAATGAATGCAGACAATGCCACCAGCTGGCCTTCATGCTCCAGCACTTCACGGTCGTGGGCAAAATAGATCGAGGGCAGTTCAATATTCTCGCGGCGGATATAGTTCCAGATATCCAGTTCCGTCCAGTTACTGATGGGGAACACCCGAACATTTTCGCCCTTGTGAATACGTCCGTTGTAGGTATTCCACAATTCGGGCCGCTGCAGTTTAGGGTCCCACTGGCCAAATTCATCCCGTACAGAAAAGATCCTTTCTTTGGCGCGTGCTTTTTCTTCGTCGCGCCGCGCCCCGCCAATGCAGGCATCAAAGCCGAACTCCTGGATGGTATCCAGCAAAGTGAAGGTCTGCAATGCATTCCTGCTGGCGAATTTACCTTTGGGTTCGGCGAGATTCTGTTGGCGGATAGTGTCTTCCACATACCGGACGATCAGCTTCTCCCCCGTTTTCTCTGCCAGCGCATCCCTGAAATCCAATGCTTCCTGAAAATTATGACCGGTATCGATATGCACCAGCGGAAAAGGAAATTTTCCCGGACGGAAGGCTTTCAAAGCCAGGTGAACCAGGGTAATGGAATCCTTACCGCCACTGAATAACAAAGCAGGTTTTTCAAACTGCCCGGCCACTTCACGCATGATATGAATGGCTTCTGATTCTAACTGCTCAAGATGATCTAAATGATATTTCGACATTTATTTATGGTATGATATATTGCTCAATGTTGTTTTTCGTGTAAGCCACATTCTTTTTTACTGTTATCCTCCCACCACCAGCGACCGGCCCTGAAATCTTCTCCGGGCCTGATGGCACGGGTACAGGGGGCGCAGCCAATACTCACAAAACCTTTATCGTGCAGCGGGTTATAAGGGATGGCCTGTTCATCGATGACGGCTTTTACCTGGCCGGCCGTCCAGTGCAGCAGCGGGTGGTATTTCAGCAGCTGATTGGTTTCGTCCCATTCCAGTAAAGGCAGGTCATGACGTGCGGAAGAATGTTCCGAACGCAGCCCGGTGATCCAGACAGCATTGCCTGCAAGCGCCCTTTTCAGGGGTAGCACTTTACGGATATGACAACAGCTTTTCCGGTTCTCTACAGATTCATAAAATGCATTGGGACCATTCTTTGCCACAAAGGTTTCCAGCAATGCAACATCCGGGTAATAGGCTTTGATGGGTATTCCAAAACGTTGTACCGTACTACTCCATACCGAATAGGTTTCCGGAAACAAACGGCCCGTATCCAGTGTAAACAGGGTAATGGGCAATGCCGCTTCCGCTACCATATGTGTAATCACCTGGTCTTCCAGGCTGAAACTGGTAGAAAATGTAACCCGTTGCGGATACTGTTGCCAGAGCAAGTGAAATGCATCCCGTATGCTGAGCTGACTGACTTGACTATGTAGTTGATCGAATTGTGATTTTGAAAAAGCTTCCATGATAAACGTGTTGGTGTAAAAAAGACTTGACTAGCTGTTGATCAACAGCAACAACACGGATACAATTTTAGTGATGTGGAAGCAAATAACATAATAGTCTACTTGTTTGATAGGACAAATATATAGTCCATATAAATACTAGACAATATTATTTTAGCATTTTACAATTTTTTTACAATGTCATCGTGCAAATAGACGAATGTTCGTTAGTATTGAAAGAATAAATAACTGGCTTTCAGACAAGATCAGAAACTGTCTTTACAAGAGAATCGTTCACAAAAGGTCAAAGCAGGATGCGTTGTTCACCACCATGCAAAACAATGTGTTTACCCTTCCAGACAAATTCCCCGGTAACTGTTTCGGGGAGATGAATGCGGGCTTCTATCCCGTTATTGTTTCTGCGTTGCAGGTTTACTTTGATATTTCCATCCGGGTGCGGCATTTCTCCTGCAGCAAATGTTAATTCACCCAATGCCGGTTCGATCCTTACAGTAGCAAAACCTGGTGAGGCGGGAACAATACCACAGATGGTTGCCAGGAAATCGTAGTTGGGGCTGGAACTCCAGGCATGACAATCAGATCTTGCCGGATCGGGATTCTCGGCAAAAGTCGTGAGTCCATTGGCGATCATTCCACGCCAGGGCGTCAGCTGCGAATAATACCTATCGGCCATGCCCGCTTTTTTCAATGCCCGGTTCAGGTAAAACCGATAATAGAAAGTAGCCTGGCTCAGTGAGCCATCGTACAGTACGTTATTAAGTACCTTTTTTTGATCCGTACCGGGTATGGCTCCCGTTAATATGGCCATGATACCCGCATGCTGACTGAATGTTTTCTTCTGCGGCGTATTCGCCATCAGCATTTGGGTAACATCAAAACATTCCCGATATACCGCTTTGTTCAGCTGGCTGGCCAGTTGCCGGTAATGTTCGGCTTCTGCTTTTTTTCCAAAGCCGGCAAACAAGGCGGCGGCCTGCTGCAGGGTGGCTACATATTGCAATGTGATTACTGATGAATTACCATCGGTTGCGCCATCCGGCACACCACCCGGGAAAGCCAGGTTCCAGTCCACAAAACCCCACCATTTCATCGGTCCCAGCATCTGTTTGCTGCGGTCTATCTTTTGTTCATACCAATCCAGTACCCCCATGACCGGCACCAGGAAATTACGGATGAAGGCAGGATCTTTCCGGTGCATCCAGTAATCGTACACCATCGATACCCAATACAGAGAAAATGGCGGGATCACCTGCAGTCGGTTGCTGGGGTATCGTCCCTGTGTCAGTCCTTCGGGCACCCTGGAATGATAAAAATCCAGCAGCGCTTTGCGCATCAGGCGGTCGTCGCCGGTAACATATAAAGAGATCAGCGACTGGATACGGGTATCGCCTTCATACTGCAGTTGTTCGTAATACGGGCAATCAAAATAAGTTTCACCCGCACAGAGCTGTGCGGTTCGCCAGCCAATGTCCCAGATACGCTGCAGAGAACTATCATTGCTGGTGAATGATGCTTTTACCGTGAAGGGGTAACCCGTAGCGGATCCATACAGGTCATGGATCTGTAAAGGCTCATCGCCTGTGGTAATATCCAGTTGCAGGTAACGATAGGTACGGAACCAGAGTGGACGGAAATGCCGGTTCTCTCCTCCATCAGGTAAAAAAACATCGTAATTGCCTTTGATGGTCTTCCCGTTGATATCATCGCGGTTCCCTTTCACACCGTTCTTATCAAATAAAGCTTCCGCATAGGTCATGGTGACAGAAGATCCTTTGCCTTTACTGACAAGCAATTCAGGATATGCTACCGAATTATACGACTGGTCGAAAAGAATGGAAACCGTTTGATGCGCAGGTATGTGCAAAGCCGTTTGTCCCTGCAGGAAGCCGGCGGGGGTTTGTATGTGGTCCTCTCTCCGAACAGCTACCAGCCGCTGCTCCGTTTCTTCCATCAATGGAATATTCCGGGGTTGCAGGGTCCAGAGATTATCGGTTCCGTAGCCCGCTGTTACCGGGTTACTGATTTTACGACCGGCTTGCCAGTGATGATCATCGTAACCGGATTGTTCCCATCCCCAGGGATAGGCAGCTGCGTTGACACGATCTCCGGGCCCGACCACCATATAAGTTTGCAAACGGGAGCCATTATCGGTGGAGCAGGGTGTATAAGCTGTGTCATGAAACACTTTCCAGCTCTCGTTGGTATTCACGATATTTTCTGAGCGACTGTTTCCCTGCAATACAAAAGCGGTCTGGTTACTGATCTGTGCTACCGGTGCATATTCTCCCATATTCCATACCAATGCGGCAATGGTATTGCTGCCAGCCTGCAGGTAAGGGGCCATATCCAGGGTTTCAAAATACCAGTTATATAAGTCGCCACGCGCTGGGCCACTGCAAACCGCTTTGCCATTCACGAACAATCGATACCGGTTATCGGCCGATACATGCACCAGGAAAGTGGCGGGTTTTTCTGCCAAAGAAAATGTTTTCCGGAAATGATAGACTCCATAATCACGTTGCGGCACTCCGGGACAAGTGATCCAGGATGCTGACCAGGTTTTTGTCAACAAGTCAGGATGTATTGCCTGTTGTGCGTGCATGGTCACCATCCAGCAACAGCAGAGCAGTGTAAACAATTTTCGCATGGCGGTGAGCTTGCTTGGGTTAACGGTTGGTGAGTTTGCGGATCAGGTCCACTTCTTCCTGGCGGTATGGTGTTCCATCCTGCCGGAAAATATCATGGAACCATTCCTTAGGTTGCGAGCCATCTTTCAGTGGTGTATCCCAGGCAAAAATGGTATTGGTCTTACCGCTCACAAATCCCCAGTTGATGGCTCCCACATTGTATTTTTTCAGCATAGGCATTACATTGGTAAAATAGCTGTTCCGGGTACGGGCCATGTATTCCGTACAGATCAGCGGTCTGCCAAATGCTTTCAGCAACTGGATCACGCGGCGGTGCATTTCAGGGGCTTCATAATCATGGTACGTGATGATATCGGAATTCAATGCCTGGAAGGCGTTCAGCTGCTCTAGGTTCCAATCCCACAAACCGGCGCTGATGGGTTGACTGGGATTTACTTTGCGGGCCCATGCAAATACTTTTTTCAGCAATACCAGCGAAGAATCTTTTTTGCCGCTGTTGCCGGGTTCGTTGTACAGGTCCCACAGAAGAATGCGCTTGTCATTTTTAAAATGCGTGAGCACATCCGTTACATATTTCTCCAGCATCGGGTAAATGGTCACATCGTTCGAAGCGGGTTGCCCGGGATCCTGTACCCAGCCGGAATTATGGATACCGGTTTTGGGTTCGGGCTGTTTGCCTGGCTGCGGCACTTTGTTCCAGCAATCATCGAAGAACACAAAAATGGGCTCTATCTTATGTTTGTCACAGATGCCCAGGAAACGATCCACCCGTTGCTTGAACCCTTCCGGGTCCTGTTTCCATGCCAGGCTGTGCAGGTACACACGCAGGGTGTTAAAACCCAGTCCTTCGGCCCAGCCCAGTTCCTTATCGATGGTAACGGGGTCAAAACTATCGGCCTGCCACATTTCCAGCTGGTTGATGGCATTTGCCGGAATATAGTCCGCACCAGCCAGCCAGGCATGTTTGCTGTACCACTCATGGGCTTTTTCGATAGACCATTGTTGGGCAGCGGCAGATACACTGATAACCAGGGCGGAAATGAGAAAGAGAGATTTTAGGAGGGATTTCATAATGAGTGGATGAGTGGATGAGTGAATGAGCAATTTTGTTTTATGGCGGAAAGGTATTGGTATGGGGAGGGAGAAAGATACACACTCCTCTTTGATATCAAGCGAATGCCCCCTTTCCTTAATATGATGGCAAACTGAAGACACTTCAGTATAAGAAGGCGTCCGGAATACCCCGACAGCGTCAGAAAACTTCTTCAATAGCTGCGGCAGGGTTAAGCTGCATGAGCACCGGTATATCACAAGACAGCCACAGCAACTTTTCTTATTTATAATCATTTTAAATAAAATTCGTATAATATTGATGGATCGTTCCTGATACCACAGAAAACACCATAGTCAATCTACTACATCTGATAATTGCTTCTGCTACAAAGTAATTCTTTTTTATAAATTATATTTATTGTCCAGTCGCAAATTCCCCCTAAGAAAACTTTAAAGTCTTTTAAAGTTTAATCTTGCGTAAATAGTACATATACAGTTATGTACCATGTTATTTCTTAGATCAAGAAGGCCTTGTTGCATGAATAAATGAAGCATTATCAATGGTTTCAAAAGGTTTAAAGTAATAATTAACTCAAAAATTGGCTCAGGTTGAGTTGTTATTCCTCTGAAACCATTATAACCACTATAATATTCATGCAACAACGCCGATCAAGAAACATCATCTATGAATATTTATTCATTTATTGGTTATTTATCACTTATCAAATAAAGCATATGGAAATTCTGATTATCGCTTTATCGATGCTCACCTTCTTTTTTTTCAATAAAATTCTATCGAAAAAGATAGGAGAACGAAAAATATTTATTTGGAGCAAAATAGTTTTAACAAGCTGCTTACTCATTTATCTTGGTTATAAGGCATTTACCAACAGTAACAATAAGCAACTATTTTTTTGTCTGGTTTTAGCAATAATACTTATCAATGGCATCTTTTCAAGAAAAAATAAAATAAAAACTTAAACCAACTTTTATGAAAAAAACATTTTAAGAATAAGCATATCCATTCTAACAATTACCTCTTGGCTTTTATTTTCATGCAATCAAAAAAGTGTAAGTACAGTAGACCAATCAAGAATGGATAAATCAACAATTAGCAATAATAGTGCAAAACCCGCCACCGACTCTGCCACGTTAACTTTGTTAAATAAAATTACAGATGATCGAGATTGGCAATTCATTGCTTCAACAAATACGGCTGTAATGCTAAAATTCATAGATAAGAAGATTGATGTAACAAATTTAGATTTATCAAATGAATCAATCTTATTATCCGCAATCGATATGGATAAAACAACCTATCTAAAATTGTCTGAAGAGGTCAAAGCAGCTGCTATTCGTTTTCAATCTAAACTTACAACGTTGGGGTTAACCCCAAATGCAAGTTTCAATTGTATCACATGTAAAAAGTCCGAAACTGAACAAATTTTAGAATACAAAATCATGGTAAGGAATTTTCAACAAAACCCAGAAAGGTTTAAAAAATTTCAAGAAAAATCATTAAGACTTAGATCTCAAACACTTCAAAAGAAGACAAATCTTATAGACCCAGCCCAAGACCCATCAGGTTCATTATGTTGTCCTTTGGATTTTTATATATGCTGCGGTGTTTGCTCCGCTACAATTCCTGGGTTTCTGACTTACCTTGCATGCTGTTATTTATGTGGAAGATCTTTTTGTTGTCCAGATTTCAGATAGAAAAAAGTATGCGTAGTTTTAGTTACAGTATTCCTTTTTACTTGAATTCGTCCAATCTGTTAACAACTCCTTTACAGGAAATTATCCGCATCACGGTATGCCCTGATCAGGGCCAGTTCGCCTTCTTTACCCGGAGCCGCGTTACCATGCTCCATACCTAACACCCCTTTGTACCCTTTACCATGAATATGTTTGAAGATATTCCGGTAATTCATTTCACCCGTGCCGGGTTCTTTTCTGCCGGGGTTATCTCCTATCTGCAGATACCCAATTTCATCCCAGGCCCGGTTCATATTGGCAATCAGGTTCCCTTCATTACGTTGCATATGATACATATCGAACAGTATCTTACAGGAAGGACTATTCACCGCTTTACAGATGGCATAGGTCTGATCGGAATAACGCAGGAACAGGTCCGGTGTATCGCTTAACGGTTCCAGCACCATCACCAGTCCGGCGGGTTCCAGTATCTCTGCTCCGCGCCGAAGGAACTCGATCACATTAGCCGTCTGAAAACCCATGGGCAGGCTCCTGTCGTAATTACCGGGTACAACGGTCACCCATTTGGCATGGCAGCGTTTGGCCACTTCTACCGCATCTTTACAGTATTGTATGAATTTTTCCTTCCATTCTTTTTTACCGCCGGCCATATTGGTAGACAAAGGCCATTTGTCAAACTCCACCACAAACACCCCCATCGACCAGCCCAGTTGTTCCAGTGTATCGCCAATGCGTTTCTGCTGTTCGGGCGTGCGGCTCATCATTCCATTGTCTTCCAGGGCCCGGAAACCCACCGAGTGGGCAAACTTGATCTGGTCTACGATATCCGGCCCGCCATGGTTTTTGAACATCCCATCGTGAATGGCATAAGGCAGATGAAAGGGTTCATTATTGTCGAGCAGTTCTTTTTTGTTCTGTGCAGAGAATGCAGCCGTAGCGGTTACCAACGAGCCCCCGGCCAATAAAGTCTGCTGCATGAATTTTCTTCTTTGCATATACCTTTTTTTTGTGCTTAAATTTACTGATATCACTTTAACAAACCGGCACTTTGCAAAAACAAATCCTTTTCTTTTTTTCCACGTTGCTGTTAACCGGGCAACTGCATGCGCAGGCGCGGAAATTTCATTTTACCCAGCATAAAATGGGCTCTCCCTTCAACCTGGTACTGGTTTCAGACGATTCGGCCAAAGCCGCTTCACTGGCTACAGCATGTTTTGCGCTGGTAGATTCGCTGAACCGGATCTTCAGTGACTACGACAGCAGCAGCGAATTAAGCCGGCTGAATGCACAGGCGGGAAAAACAGCCAGCCCTGTTTCTTCCAGATTATGGAAGATCATTTTACAGAGCAAAGAAGCCTACCGGCAAAGCGCTCATTCGTTCGATATCACAGTGGGTCCGATGAGCCGTTTATGGCGGAAAGCCAGGAAAGAAAAAAAGTTTCCGGATAGTCTCTCTGTTTTGCGGGCGCATGAGTTAGTGGGATTCCGGCATGTCCGGATGAACCCTTCCGATTCCAGTATCCTGTTGGAGAAAACAGGTATGTTGCTTGACCTGGGTGGTATTGCCAAAGGATATACCGCACAGGAAGTGATCCGCTTTTTACAGGCAAGAGGTGTTACACAGGCGCTGTTGGATGCGGGCGGGGATATGGCCATGAGCCAGGCGCCTCCGGGTACCAGGGGCTGGACCATCGCTATCAACCTACCTGAAAATACAGACGAACTGCTGCCCCGCAGGTTGTTGTTGCAAAACAAAGCGGTGGCCACTTCCGGTGATGTGTATCAGTATATGGAACATGAAGGAAAAAAGTATTCGCATATTGTAGATCCCAGGACCGGTTACGGGATCGCTTCGCAGCGGAATGTGACCGTGATAGCAGCCGATGGCGCCCTGGCCGACTGGCTGGCTACTGCCTGCAGTATCCTTTCCATTGCTGAAGCTAAAAAACTGGCGGTCCAAAAAGGAGCAGAACTGCTGATCACAGAATTGCGGAATAACCGGATCGTGTATCATGCTACACAGGGATTTAGCAGGTATTGGAAAAAGTAAAATGATACAAAGGCAGCTGTATCAGCCCCCAACAATTACCCGAGAATTTCTATTGAATTTTCCAAAAGGTTATTTATATTTATTCATCCTCCCTCCCCCCGGAATGTCGAAAGCCAACGACATTCACTAATAGTTGTAATAAAAAAGCC
Organism: Bacteroidota bacterium; assembly: GCA_016183765.1. GTDB lineage: Bacteria > Bacteroidota > Bacteroidia > Chitinophagales > Chitinophagaceae > Sediminibacterium. The sequence continues at coordinate 332,992 of JACPEA010000001.1, read as the reverse complement.
GAGGCATGACCCCGGCTAAAATGTTTTCACAACGGTAAAACCTTATTGTGATTTGCTTCAAATTGTAAGCTAAATATAGAACTAATATCTATTCTATGAAAATAATTTTAGGCCTTGATGTAGGTGTAAATTCAATCGGGTGGGCATTGATACACGAACCGGAAACTGATAGTGAGCAATATAGTATTATTAAGATGGGTAGTCGCATCATCCCTCTTAATCCTACCGAAGCGGATGAATTCACGAAAGGGAATGCCATCAGCAAAAATGCTGACCGAAGAATAAAAAGAGGGGTCAGGCGCGGTTTCCATCGTTATAAGATGCGGAAACACAAATTGACCTCTCTGCTACGCGATCTGGGGATGATGCCAGATGAGGCGCTTTTCAGATTGAATGTACTTGACTTATATTCTTTACGGGACAAAGCCATTCACCAACAACTCAGTTTGCAGGAAATAGGCAGGATCTTTTATCATTTAAACCAAAAAAGGGGATATAAAAGTAACCGGAAAGCCAACAACGAAGAGGAAACAAAACCCGTAACTGTCAATGCACCATCTGAGGAAAAGAAGCCCCAAAAATTAAGTTATACGGATAAGATCAACATACGCGAAGAACATCTTCGGGAAAAAGGTTTAACGATCGGGCAATATTTCTACGAACAATTACAAAGCAACAGCCATTTCCGGATAAAAGAAAACATCTTTTTACGAAAAAGCTACGAAGCCGAATTTTTAGCTATCTGGAACATTCAAAAAAAATATTATCCCGATATCCTTACAGAGTCAAATCTTCGGAAATTTTTCAACGAGATCATCTATTTTCAAAGGCCCCTGAAAAGTCAAAAGCATTTAATCAGCGACTGCTTATTTGAATATAGCTATGCGAAAGATAAAACCGGCTCATTCTTAGTAGACGATGCCGGACAAAAAATCAAAATCAGCCCCAAAGCCATAGCCAAGAGCAATCCTTTATTCCAGATCGCCAAGATCTGGCAGGACATCAACCATCTTAAGATCCGGGATAAGTCAGGATCAGACATATCACTGACACAGGAACAAAAACAACTTTTATTCGATGAATTAAACAAAAAAGAGAAAATCAGTACTACGGAATTAAAGAAAAAACTTGGCCTCACTCCATCCGATAATTATTATACAAACCTGAAAAAAGACCTGATCGAAGGAAATAAAACACGCGCAGCATTACGCAAAGTAATCACAGATGACGAAGCTGACTGCCTGCAGTTAAACCTCACCATCACAAATAAAAACTTTACAGACCATTCAACGGGCGAAGTAAGAGAGATCCCCGTAATTGACCCCGGTGTTGAGAAGCAACCTCTATACCGCTTATGGCATTTAGTATACTCCATTGAAGAAGCAGACCATTTAATCAGGCACCTGGTGAATGATTTCGGGCTCTCTCCCCAACAAGCCGAAAGCCTATCCAAAATAGATTTTTCCAAAACCGGATACGGCAGTATCAGTGCTAAAGCCTATCGGAAAATCGTCCCGCAGCTGATGCAAGGGCATACTTATGACAAAGCCTGCTCATATGCCGGATACAACCATTCGAATTCCATAACTACCACCGAAAATTTATCCAGGGAACTTGCAGACAAACTGGATCTCTATGCTAAAAACACATTAAGAAATCCCGTTGTTGAAAAAATCATCAACCAGATCATTAACCTGGTCAATACTATTATTGATGAAAAAAGCGGGCTTGTCAGTCGTAAAGACCGCGACAATGACAAATTTGAGATCAGAGTGGAATTAGGCAGAGAGCTAAAACAAAATGCCGAACAAAGAAATAACACCTTCAGCCGTAATAATAAACGGGACACCGAACACAAAGCCATAGCAGAGCGCTTAAAAAAAGAATTGGGATTCACCAGCGTGAGCAGAAGAGATATTGAAAAGGTAAAACTGTTTGATGAATTTGGCGGAGTTTCACCTTACGAACCCAATCATCCGGTACAGTTAAGAGAATTATTCAATGGCGATTATGAAGTAGAACATATTATTCCTAAAAGCAGGTTGTTTGATGACAGTTTCGCCAATAAAACCATTGCCCGTGTTGTTTTAAATAAGCAAAAAGACAACATGACAGCTTTTGATTTTATTCATTCATTGGGAGAGCAAAAATTTCACGACTATACGGAGTTTGTAAAAAAACATCATTTCAAAAAAGAGGGCATCAGCCGGACAAAATTGAACTATTTGCTGATGCCAGGCGATAAAATTCCGGATGACTTCATTAACAGGCAAATGCGTGAAACAGCGTATATAGCCAGGGAAGTTAAAGATCTGTTACAGGAAATAGCTTACAGGGTATATAGTACCAGTGGCAGTGTAACCGATTATCTGCGGGAAAACTGGGGTATCAACAGGGTATTGCAACACCTGAATTTTGAGAAATATAAAAAAGCGGGATTAACTATTTCCAAAACCATCCAAAAACCGGATGGCAGCATCCACGAAATAGAAGAAATCAAAAAAGACCTCTGGAGCAAACGTGACGACCAACGGCACCATGCCATTGATGCATTGGTGGTTGCGTTAACTACCCAGAGTATGATACAAAAACTGAACCGGCTCAACCAGAACCATGCCAACCAGCGGGAACTGAAAGAAAGCGGCTATAAATTTCCCGAACCCTGGAAAGGTTTTGTGAAAGACGTCATAAATGCAACAGAACAGATTTTAGTCAGTTACAAAGCAGGAAAGAAAGTTTTCACCAAAAACAAAAACAGGATCTTCAGCAATAATAAACTCATAAAAGAAACCGAGGAACTAACACCCAGGGGGTTCCTGCACAAAGAAACCGTATACGGACAGATCAAAAGATTCGAGAAACTGGCACTTACATCTAAATTTAACCAATGGAACAACATAGTTCATCCGTCCATACGAACAGAACTGGAGCAAAGACTTGCAGCAAATAATAACGACCCTAAAAAAGCATTTGCTGATACCGCTAAAAGTCCTTTACCCGATCATCTTAAAAAGATCTCCGTATTTAAGCATGAATTTGTGGTACGATACAATCTTGATGGCAATTTTAAAGCTGCCGATGCCGAATATATTGTTGATGAAAACATTAAAAAGCTGGTTAAGGAAAGGCTGAATCAGCACGGAAATAATCCAAAAGAAGCCTTTAAAAATTTATCGGAAAACCCGATCTGGTTACACGAAAAAAAACAAATACCCGTTAAAGCGGTACGCTGTTTTACAGGATTAACTGACCTCACACCATTACATCGCAACTCCGAGGGCCTGGCCATAGACTTTGTAAGTACCCGGAACAACCACCATATTGCCCTTTATAAAGACAAAGAGGGCAACCTGCAGGAAAATACAGTTAGTTTTTGGGATGCATTGGAAAGAAAAAAGAATAAACTGCCCATTGTCATCAAAAACCCTTCAAATGTCTGGGACCAGGTATTAACTGACGGTTTCGACAATCAAACGATTCTTGAAAAATTACCCAGAGATGATTGGGAATTCATGACAAGTCTATCGCAAAATGAACTGTTCCTGTTTGATTTAACGCCCGAGATCATCACTGATTGTATCAAGAAGAATAACCTGGCCGAGTTAAGCATGCACCTGTATCGTGTTCAGAAAATAGCCAGTACTTATTATGTTTTCAGGCATCACCTGGAAACCAGTACCGATGATAAAAAGAACGGGGGTGAATCCCTTTCAATGGGAATCGGAAGGTTTATCAGAATTAGTAGCCTCAAAACATTTCAGAAAAGAAACCCTATAAAAATCAGATTAAACGCATTAGGTGAGATCGTAAAGATCGACGAATAAATAACCGGCTGTGCCCCCCTGACCCCCACTGACCAGATAAACCGGAACTGAACAAGACTGTTGGTATTGACAAATATGGCACTGTTATAAACAGGTACATTATGTATTGTCTGTTCATTTCCCGTCCCCCTCCTGTTGCAACTCCCATTCAGATGGGTTGCCGCGGTTCTATGCCCGTAGATACCCTGCTGCATAGCAAACCTCGTCTTCTATCTTCCGGAAAACCGGTAACAGGCTTGCATTGGACATTCTATAAGGGTAGAATGGAAAAAACAGGCCTGTTACCGGTTTTCCGGCAAACCAGGCATCATCCCTATCATTTTACACAAAACATTGATAATCATGATCAACAGCATTCCTTTGCAAACGCTCCGCAACGGTGAGTTTTTGCAATTCATTTCTGATATCCTGGGTATTGTATCGCTTAATAACCCGGTCCAATTACAGGTATCGGGTCAGTTTACTCAATTACAGGCTGAGTATGTTTCCTTACAGGAACTATTCAAAACAGACCGCAGCAACCCTGTAACAGAAGAGATCATCGCATTGGATATTCGCCGCGATGAAGCGGTTACCGGTATTTCAGCGCTGATAAATGCCTTTACGCACCATTTTAATCCAGCCATACGAAACCCGGCCAACCTGTTACAGGCTAACCTGAAACTGTATGGAGCAGGCGTAGCCAGAGACAATTATATGAGCGAGACGGCCACCATCAGCAGTATCGTTGGCGACTGGAAAAACAAACCGGAACTACAAGCCGCAATGGTCTCCTTGCAGGTTGGTGATTGGTTAACGGAACTGGAACAGGCCAATACGGCATTCAATACCCGTTATATCTCACGCACACAGGAAATAGGGGCTGCGTCACCGGATAATATCAAGCAGAAAAGAGTAAATGTGGCCAATGCCTATTATGCATTACGCAATCATGTAGATGCCTATTTTACCATTAACCAGGGGGCAGAACCCTTTGCCAAAGCCTGCAATGAGATCAATGCACTGGTAGACCAGTATAATGCCCTTTTAGCGGGCAGGCTGGTGAAACCGGCCGATAGCGTTGCAAAAGAACCCAACACGAATGCCTGATCTTATAATGCAGGGCAGGTTTAGTTACCTGAACGAGCCTGCCCTGTTGATTGTTTTTCAGTTCCATCAACTATGTCTTATGATAAAACGAACCCTCTATTTCGGCAACCCTGCCTACCTGAAAACACAGCATGAACAACTGGTTTTTGAAGGCCTGGAAAATGGCGAAACCAAACAGGTTCCCATAGAAGATATTGGCGTACTGATCCTGGATAACCAGCAGATCACGATAACCCAGGCCCTGATCGCCAAACTTCTCGCCAATAATGTAGCCCTGGTTACCTGCGATAATACCCACCACCCTACCGGCTTATTATTGAACCTGGACGGGCATAGTTTGCAAAGCCAGAAATTCCAGGCACAGTTGGAAGCAACGACCCCGCTTAAAAAACAATTATGGCAGCAAACCATTACTGCCAAGATCAGAAACCAGGCAACCTTACTGGAATGGCACCGGATACCTGTAAAAAATATGCAGAACTGGGCATCAGAAGTGAAAAGCGGAGACCCGGAAAACCTGGAAGGAACGGCAGCCGCCTATTATTGGAAACACCTGTTCACCAATACTGCTGTGGGCGCAGGATTTAAACGGGAGAGGGAAGGCATACCGCCCAATAACCTGCTTAATTATGGATATGCCATTTTACGAGCGGTTGTGGCACGCAATATTGTGGCAAGTGGCTTATTGCCCACACTGGGCATTTTTCACCGGAACCAGTACAATGCTTATTGCCTGGCGGATGACCTGATGGAGCCTTACCGCCCCTTCGTGGATAAACTGGTATGGGACATTACACGTATGCATGGCCTGTTCCTGGAACTAAGCCCGGCCATGAAGAAAATACTATTACAGATCCCTGCCATGGATGTGCTGATACGGGATGAAAAAAGCCCGTTGATGGTAGCCGTACAAAAGACCACTGCCAGCCTGTCTAAATGTTTTGAGGGCAGGATCCGAAAAATAGATTATCCGGCATTTGCCAACCTGGTATGAGCCGGCATTATCATACACGTTTAAATGCCTATCGCATTATGTGGGTACTGGTACTGTTTGACCTGCCAACCGAGACCAAAAAAGACCGGAAAGCCTATGCTGTTTTCCGAAAAAAATTATTGGCTGATGGGTTCCAGATGTTTCAGTTCAGCATTTATATGCGGCATTGTCCCAGCAGGGAAAACGCAGATGTGCATATCAAACGGGTAAAAAGCTTCTTACCGGTAAAAGGGCATATTGGCATTTTCCAGTTCACCGACAAACAGTTCGGGATGGTAGAACTTTTCTACGGAAAAGACCCGCAAAACACCCAAAGTCCCGTACAACAGCTGGAAATGTTCTGATAATCCCCCGGCCGGGGTGGCTGATATACCTATACAGAACAGTTCTATAACAGAAAACAGGATGAGAAAAACAGGTGGGATCACCCTTTTTTTTATCCTGTTTTCAGGCTCAAATACAATACAGATAAGGCTTTTAGTCAAAACTGTTGTATAAGAGCTAAGTTACAGTACAATTTGAAAGCAAATCACAACTTTTCAATCCCGTCAACCATTTTAATTTTGTTGTATAAGAGCTAAGTTACAGTACAATTTGAAAGCAAATCACAACTGCACTCTGTTGTAGCATTTGCCTGCGCCGTTGTATAAGAGCTAAGTTACAGTACAATTTGAAAGCAAATCACAACTCGAAAAGGCATTATTGTTTTTGGGGAAATGTTGTATAAGAGCTAAGTTACAGTACAATTTGAAAGCAAATCACAACTATATGGCAGCGGGCAACTTATCGGGTTCCGTTGTATAAGAGCTAAGTTACAGTACAATTTGAAAGCAAATCACAACTGCATCACCTTCGTACCGGTGCCGGATAAGGTTGTATAAGAGCTAAGTTACAGTACAATTTGAAAGCAAATCACAACTGTTCATGCGTGAGGGTATGCGTATTACCAGTTGTATAAGAGCTAAGTTACAGTACAATTTGAAAGCAAATCACAACTGTGCGGTGGTGGCCGCAACGGAACCGTTCGTTGTATAAGAGCTAAGTTACAGTACAATTTGAAAGCAAATCACAACTGATCGGGCAGTATATCCACACCGTCCGCCGTTGTATAAGAGCTAAGTTACAGTACAATTTGAAAGCAAATCACAACTATTTCGGTAAGGCTCCGAAAATATTTTGTGTTGTATAAGAGCTAAGTTACAGTACAATTTGAAAGCAAATCACAACAATCGAGAATGGGAAAACAAACTCACATCGGTTGTATAAGAGCTAAGTTACAGTACAATTTGAAAGCAAATCACAACTAAAATTTTTATACCCTCCGCCACTGTAATGTTGTATAAGAGCTAAGTTACAGTACAATTTGAAAGCAAATCACAACATGAAAACACTATTCACACTGACTTTATCCGTGTTATTCTGTCATCACGGTTGTATAAGAGCTAAGTTACAGTACAATTTGAAAGCAAATCACAACCAGCCGCAGAAGTGTCAGGTTGATAGCCAAGTTGTATAAGAGCTAAGTTACAGTACAATTTGAAAGCAAATCACAACATCGGCACGCAGGTGTATTGATTCACTAAGGTTGTATAAGAGCTAAGTTACAGTACAATTTGAAAGCAAATCACAACTTAAACTTTTGATTGCTCTTGCCGGAAATCGTTGTATAAGAGCTAAGTTACAGTACAATTTGAAAGCAAATCACAACATATTGGCGCTGCTTTAATTCACCACGTTTGTTGTATAAGAGCTAAGTTACAGTACAATTTGAAAGCAAATCACAACATTCGACTGGAACGATAAGCAAGACATCTAGTTGTATAAGAGCTAAGTTACAGTACAATTTGAAAGCAAATCACAACGTCGCCACGTCCTTGAACCCAGCCATTAGGTTGTATAAGAGCTAAGTTACAGTACAATTTGAAAGCAAATCACAACACCGGCAGGCAGGATATGGATTTTATTGATGTTGTATAAGAGCTAAGTTACAGTACAATTTGAAAGCAAATCACAACTTTGAGGATCGTACCGTCTTTGTCGGTTTTGTTGTATAAGAGCTAAGTTACAGTACAATTTGAAAGCAAATCACAACTTTGTCGAGGCGCTCGCGTTCCTCTTTTTGGTTGTATAAGAGCTAAGTTACAGTACAATTTGAAAGCAAATCACAACCCAGCTTGTAGACGGGAAAAGTTTGAAAATGTTGTATAAGAGCTAAGTTACAGTACAATTTGAAAGCAAATCACAACACGCAGTTGCGCGTGTGCGGACGTTTCACCGTTGTATAAGAGCTAAGTTACAGTACAATTTGAAAGCAAATCACAACAAATGAGAGAGATTGCAATAAGCCAGGAAGGTTGTATAAGAGCTAAGTTACAGTACAATTTGAAAGCAAATCACAACAGCAAAGAAGTCGTCTCCTTTTTTATTTTTGTTGTATAAGAGCTAAGTTACAGTACAATTTGAAAGCAAATCACAACAGCCAGCATCCGCCCCAGCCCAGACTCACAGTTGTATAAGAGCTAAGTTACAGTACAATTTGAAAGCAAATCACAACAGACGTGAGGCGGGCAACTGACTACCATTGGTTGTATAAGAGCTAAGTTACAGTACAATTTGAAAGCAAATCACAACACCGATCAACTGGATAACTTCGGTCATTAGTTGTATAAGAGCTAAGTTACAGTACAATTTGAAAGCAAATCACAACCGGTAAACTGTGGGCGTATGCCTCACCGGAGTTGTATAAGAGCTAAGTTACAGTACAATTTGAAAGCAAATCACAACAGTAAGCTATCTGACAAACCTACCACCTGTGTTGTATAAGAGCTAAGTTACAGTACAATTTGAAAGCAAATCACAACTAAAAATATTTTCTATAAAAAGGCCCCGGGTTGTATAAGAGCTAAGTTACAGTACAATTTGAAAGCAAATCACAACTCCAGTATGTATGATGTCTGCAGGCGCTTGGTTGTATAAGAGCTAAGTTACAGTACAATTTGAAAGCAAATCACAACATTCGTGGTGTCACAACCTTTACGATCCGCGTTGTATAAGAGCTAAGTTACAGTACAATTTGAAAGCAAATCACAACTATCCATTTACCGAATGCTATCATCTTTATGTTGTACGAGACCAAAAAGAACATATTCCCCAATTTTAACACAAAACACTTGTTTCCCAATAAGGAAATCTTTATTTTCGCTGAAAATGGTCAATGAAGCCAAACTTTGAAGTAGGCTTATTGCCCGAAGCAATTGCGTTTTTAGAGGATCTTGACGACAAAACGAGAGAGAAAATTTACTACAACATCAGGAAAGCTCAATTGGTAAACGACAACGAACTTTTTAAAAAACTGGATGACTTCATTTGGGAATTTCGAACTTTATATAAAGGTAAAGCATACCGGCTCTTTTCACTTTGGGACAAAACAGACGGTAGAGAAACCTGGGTTATAGCGACACACGGGATTTTGAAGAAGGCGCAGAAAACGCCACCTAAAGAAATTAAGCGGGCGGAAGAAATCAGAAAACAATATTTAGACAACAAGACAAAAAATAAATAGTTATGGCAACAAATCAATTGAAAACTGTTTCGCTCGACACAATGATTGATAAACATATTGGCAAACGCGGAACCGAGAGACGTGAGGCATTTGAATACGAGTTGAAAATTGACCTGTTAGGACAAGCTATTAAGCAGGCAAGGCAGGAACGAAACTTAACACAGGAACAATTAGGCGATCTTGTTGGCGTACAGAAAGCTCAAATATCAAAAATTGAGAACAGTGTAAAAAATGCAAGGTTTGAAACCATTTTAAAAGTATTTGACGCTTTGGGAGCAAAAGTTAGTTTTAATGTAGAACTGAATAATAAAAAAATGGCTTATTAAGCGTAAGCTGAACGCAAGCCCGTATATGGCAATATGGCGGATCGGTAAATATATTCTCAACTTTTTGTCGAGGGGCTTCAGCTTCTCATTTAATATGATCGACGATTTCGTATTTTTTGTCCCTTCTTAATCTTCTCTTACCAATAATGAGTATTTGAAAGCAAATCACAAAACATCTCTGTACAACTATAGCTGTTTGCCCAATGCAGAGGTGATTTTTTTCAAAAAGATCATTAACAGCTATCAGTGATACATCTATTCCACAATAATGAATCCGATTTTTGATCTCATTAATTCAGTATCTTGACCACTCAAATGATAACCAGTGAAAAGAGTTGTTCTCCTGTTGTTTTTTTCCTTCCTGCTGATAACTGCCAGCTCTCAGAATACGGCAAATACGTTCAGTACTTACGAACAAAAAATACCGGGCAGCAACCAGGCTTTCACGATGAAGCCGATACCCGCAGGTAGTTTTCTGCTGGGCAGTCCTGCCACTGAAAAAAGACGGGATGCCGATGAAGGTCCGCAAAAGAAAATTGCCATCTCCGCTTTCTGGATGAGCGCCCATGAAGTAACGCGGGATGCATTCGATGTTTTTTTTAAAGACGAGAACACCAGCGCCAATGATGATGTGGATGCCATTACCCGGCCCAGTCCCCAGTACATTGATCTCAGCTGGGGCATGGGTAAGGAAGGCGGTTATCCCGTTAACAGCATGTCGCAGATGGCCGCATTGATGTATTGCCGCTGGTTATATCACAAAACAGGCCTGTTCTACCGTTTGCCCACAGAAGCCGAATGGGAATATGCCTGCCGTGCGGGAAGCAACACTGCTTTTTATTTCGGTAACGACAGCACCCAACTGGATAAATATGCCTGGTATGCCGGCAACAGTGAAGACAGATACCACAAAACAGGTGAGAAACTGCCCAATGCCTGGGGATTGTACGATATGCTGGGCAATGTGATGGAATGGACCCTGGATCATTATGAAGCTAACAGGTATGCCAGTCTTACCGCAGCTTCCAAAGATCCGGCGATGGCTCCCAACAAAGACAAATATCCCAAAACACTCAGGGGTGGCGGTTTTGCCAGTACGGCCGGTGAACTGCGGAGTGCCAACCGTACGGCATCCGATCCGGACTGGAATGTACGCGATCCACAGATACCGCAAAGCAAGTGGTGGCTGACAGATGCCAGTTGGGTGGGCATCAGGCTGGTAAGGCCATTGAAACAACCCGGCACTGCAGAGATCAACCAATTCTTTAAAAAATACCTGGGTCGATAAACTTTTAAAAAACAGTAGTATGCAAAACGATGCTTCCAAAAACCCATCAAGAAGGGACTTTGTAAAACAGGGTTCTCTGATCGCCGGCGGATTGATCGCTGCGCCTTTCCTTACCAAAGCCAATTATTTTGCCGGATCGGACGATGTGATCAAAGTGGCCCTGATCGGCTGCGGCGGTCGCGGTACCGGTGCCGCCATGCAGGCGCTGAAAAGCAAACAGAACGTAAAGCTGGTGGCTATGGCAGATGCTTTCAAAGACAACCTGGATAAATGTTATGAATCGCTCACCAATAGCGTGGATCCCAAAACCGCGGAAGAGCGTAAACGCATTGATGTTCCCGAGGATAGAAAATTCTCCGGTTTTGATGCCTATGCCAAAGCCATTCCGCTGGCCGATGTGGTGATACTGGCCACGCCGCCCGGATTCCGGCCCATTCATTTTGAAGAAGCCATCAAACAGGGCAAACACGTGTTCATGGAAAAACCGGTGGCCACCGACCCGGCAGGTGTGCAGAAAGTGCTGGCCACGGCCGCCATTGCCAAACAGAAGAAACTGAATGTGGTTGTAGGTCTGCAACGCCATTACCAGAGCTCTTACCGCGAACTGTACAAACGGAAGGAGTTGATCGGCGACATCACTTCGGCCCAGGCCTGGTGGAACAATGATGGCGTATGGGTGCGTCCGCGCAAGGCTGGACAAACCGAAATGGAATACCAGATGCGTAACTGGTATTACTTTAACTGGCTCTGCGGAGACCATATCAACGAACAGCATATCCACAACATTGATGTGATCAACTGGTTCAAGGGTAGTTACCCGGTCAAGGCACAGGGTATGGGCGGTCGCCAGGTACGTAAAGGCAAGGACCATGGCGAGATCTTCGATCACCATTATGTTGAGTTCACTTACGCGGACGGTTCCATACTGAACAGCCAGTGCCGTCATATACCCGGCACCATGAGTAAGGTGGATGAACTGCTCATCGGCACCAAGGGTAAGATCTTCTGCGGCGCTGCAAATATTACCGATGCCGCGGGTAATGTGGTATACCATTTCGACACGAAGGGAGAACCCAACCCCTACCAGGTAGAGCATGACGAACTGTTTGCCGCCATCGCTAAAGGCGAATACAAATTTGAGGATGCTGAGAATGGTGCAAAGAGTACCATGACCTCTATCCTGGGAAGAATGGCCACGTATAGCGGACAGGTAGTAAGCTGGGACAAAGCCATCAACTCCGGCCTGGACATCATGCCAAAACTGTATGCATGGGATGCGGCTCCGCCGGTATTACCTGGTGCAGACGGTTTTTATCCCATTGCCGTGCCGGGCGTAACTAAATATTAACGTGTTCTATTAAAACCTCTGCATAAACTCCGCTCCTCATGTTCTGCGGTGAAAAAAAAATATAAAAAAGGTCGCTTGCTATTGTTCGGAATATTATTCACCACAGAACGTGAGAACAGGGAGTTTACGCAGCGGGTCTCCGATTTTAGTAAGCGGTTAATGCACTACGCGTTAAATAGGAAACACCTCTTAACCGTGCTTTTGTGCCTTGGTGTGCTGATACAATTCTCACAGTAAGGCAGAAAGACACGGTTTTTTTATTGTTCAGAATAAGAACAACGGTTTCTCTTTTTCCATAACCGGGTCTTGTGCCCCTGTACATCAGTGAATGCGTAACATGAAGGATCGATCCCGATTGCTTTCATAACATTCAATTAAACAATGGCTGCGAGTTCTTTTACTTTTGCCCAGATACCATCATCCACGGGTATCCCTCTCTCCATATTCTCTTTTCTTTTCCGTAATGACTGCTCGCCGGGATAAAACAGTCCCCCGCCATCCTCAGCAGGAACAGAAGCTTTGATCTGTGCAATCGTATTTTCCAGTACCTGGTCCACCATTCCCTGCGTGTTGACCTGTAAGGGATCTATGGCAATAAAGACCTGAGAGCAACCCGTACTGCTGCCCCTGCCCACTTTATCAATAGCCGAAGTACATAACCCTCCTGAAACCAAAGCAGCCAACAGGTCCAGGAGTACCGAGAACGCCGATCCCTTCCAATACCCGATAGGCACCACCCGGCGTGTTTTGGAAATGATGTCCGGATCATCCGTCAACTTCCCCTCCTCATCAAAACCACCGGGATAAGGCAGTTTTTCATTCTTCCCTTCCAGTCCCCATATCTTTCCATAGGAATATTGCGACATGGCCATATCCAGTACCACATGGCCTTCTTTGCGTGGCACTGCCATTACAAAGGGATTGTTACCGATGCCCTCCGACCTGGCTCCCCATGCCGGCATACAGGATTCTGTGTTTGTCCAGCAGATACTCATAAAACCTTTATCGGCGGCCATCCATCCATAAGCGCCGCCACGCATCCAGTGCGTGGTATTATTAAGTGCTACCAAACCGACCCCATTGCGGGCAGCAATTTCTGTGGCACGGTTCATGGCGAAAAGGGCATTCAAAATACCCGGGCCATAATTACCATTGTACACTTCCAAAGCACCCAGGTTCAAATGCAGGGATGGTTCTGCATGCGCATCTACCCAACCTTTCTGCAGGTACTCCACAAAACGTTCCACGCGGTTCAGTCCATGAGAGGCAACCCCATCCCTGCTCGACTCGGTATGGATCCTTGCACAGACTGCTGCTTTTGCTTCCGGCATTCCGGCGCGTACGAAGGCTGAACGGATCGTGTTGTACATTTCATCGAATGGAATTCTTGTCATACAGAAAAATTAAGCTTTAACGGGTTCGGTTCTCTTTTTAAAATTGGCCAGAAAAACGCCGCTCATAATCAATACTGCAGCCATGATCTTGGGCGTACTCAATCGCTCATGCAGCAACAACGTGGAAGCCACTGTTGTAAAAAAGGGCTGTGTATAAATGAATGCACCTGTTACCGCAGCACCCAGTTTATTGATGCTGTAGTTCATGAGCCGGTACGCAAAAAAGGTTCCGCCCAGCACTACATACAACAAACAAAACCAGCTCAGGAAATCAAAATCCTGCCATGGCACCCGGTTAAGGTCATGCCAGCCAATGGGTACACTGGCAAACATACCAAACAGGAATACCCACTGCAGGATATGATTGGCCTTGTATTTCATCATCAAGGGCCTGATGCTTACCACGTAGGTTGAATAACTGATGGCGCCCATGATCACGAACATATCACCCAGGGATTGTTGATCGCCTGCGATATCCGAAATATCCCTGGCAAATACCAGCAGGGTTCCCCCGGAAATACCCAGCAATAGACCGATCAGTTTCAGTGGCGTCAATCGCTCTCCCAGGAACCAGGCGGCCAGGAAGGTAATGGTAATGGGCGTGGTCAGTATCAGCAGGGATGCATGTATCGGGCTGGTATAGGCCATACCCAATACAGAAAAAGTCTGGTTCATAGTAATGCCTGCCAATGCACAGAGGAACAAACGCAGGTAGTCTTTGCGGACAATCCCTGTTGCAACAGGATTCATGAAAAACATCATCCAGAAAAGAAAACTGGCCGAACAGATACGAACTGCGGTCAAAGCAAGTGGCGGTATCAATGACGGACTGATATGTTTTACCGCGATCACACTGGTACCAAAGAAAAAATTCCCAAGTAATACAGCGATCCTTGCTTTTGTTTTTTCATTCATGCCCTTTGTTTTCTGTCGAAACATAAGAAAAGGGAAACATCCTGTCGGCGTTTCCCTTTATTGCTATCTATCAACCAACTGCTGTTTAGTATTTGAATACTTTACCACCAGCCATTACTTCCTGTGTTTTTTCATCGAACGTAACTTTCTGTCCTGTGCGGCAGGCGGCATTGGCCATGATGGTGGCAATGGAATGGGTATAACCCGCTTCAACCGGTGCATTGGGTTGTTTCCGGCTACGGATACATTCCATCCAGTTACGCACGTGTGCGGTTGTTAAAACATCTCCCCCGGTATTGGCACCTGCTTCTACTTTAATGGCCATATCGGTCAGGTTCAGTTCAGGCAGCAGGTTGGGCTGCATTTTCATGGCTGCCGCAGGACCTGCTTTAAGTCCACCTTTGGGCGACACTTTATTGGTGATCAGGTTCAATTCTCCGCCATTGCTGAAATAGATTTCGCTGGGGTTTTCATCGCCATTATGCATGCGCGACATAAACACCACCTGGAAACCGGTTGTGGGGTCATTGGCGGGACCGTAATCAAACACAGCGGTTGTGGTATCCCAGTTCTTACGGCCATCTTTCCATTGGTAAATGCCACCATTGGCAGTCACACTCCTGGGATGCGCCAGGCCGCTGAACCAGTTTACGGTATCGATCTGGTGACTCATCCACTGTCCGGGCATACCTGATGAATAGGGCCAGAACAAACGGTATTCCAGGTATTTCCTCGGATCAAAATTTTCGTAAGGTCGATTCATCAGGTATCGCTTCCAGTCAAGATCCGATTCATGGCAATCTGCTACCAGATCGGGCCGTCTCCAACGGCCGGGCTGGTTTACATTCCAGGTAAGTTCTACCATGGTGATGGGTCCGAATTTGCCGCTCTGTATATAATCAGCCGCTGCTTTATAATTTGGCCCGCTTCTTCTCTGCGATCCGATCTGTACGATGCTTTTGGATGCTTTCACCGCTTTCAAAGCTGCCCGCGCATCTTCCATGGTTTCTGCAAAGGGTTTCTCGCAATACACATCACAACCGGCTTCCACGGCTTCCTTACAATGCAGCGCGTGCTGAAAATCGGCAGTGCTGATGAATACGGCATCAACCGCTTTGGCAGCATACATTTCTTCATTGTTCCGGTAACCCGTCACCTCATGGCCCATCTTGTCTTTCAGAAAAGCAGCCCCTTCTTCACGCCTTCTTTTCCAGATATCCGACACGCCCACAATATCAAAATTCATTTCTTTGTAAAACTTCATGAAGGGAGGAATATGCGAACTGCGATGGCGGTCTGAAAAACCTACCACACCTACCCTTACACGATCGTTAGCGCCAATAATACGTGCATAACTCTGCGCACTGAACCCGGTTGTGGCAATATAGGTTCCGGCAGCTGCTTTGGCAGTTTGTTTGAGAAAGTCTCTACGTGAGTTTGACATAATTAGCTGGTTTAATTTGGTAATTACAGGTTGAAATATTCTTTGGCATTATAGTATGCTATGTTTTTCACTATCCCCCCGATCCAGGCCTCGTCATTGGGTAAGATGCCTTTTTCCATCTCATCCCCTAACAAGTTACAGAGAATCCGCCTGAAATATTCATGTCGGGGGAAGGAAAGAAAACTACGGCTGTCTGTGATCATTCCAATGAATGTACTGATCAGTCCCATATTCGATAAGGCGTTCAGCTGTTTCTCCATCCCGTCTTTCTGGTCCAGGAACCACCAGCCCGATCCGAACTGCATTTTACCTTTGCTGCTACCGTCATTAAAATTGCCCAGCATGGTAGCAAAGACCTCATTATCGGAGGGATTGATGTTATAGATCACGGTCTTGGCCAGCTGGTCTGTCTGATCCAGGTGATCAAAGAAACGCGACATCTGCAATGCCTGTGGAAAATCACCGATCGAATCAAAACCACTATCTGCTCCCAGTAACCTGTTCAGGCGGGTATTGTTATTGCGTATCGGCCCCAGGTGAAATTGTTGTACCCAGTTTTTGGCGTGGTACATTTTACAGAGCTGCTGCAGCACATATCCCATGAATGCGTCCGGGTCTGAATACGCCCCTTTTCTGTGCAGCAGGAACTGCGAGAGTTCCGATTCCAGCTGACTGGAAAAATGAAAGGAGGCCGGCATCTGCACCAATCCATGGTCAGAGACCTTACATCCGTTATTGTGAAAAAAATCTACCCGGTTCTGTAAAGCTTCCAACAGGGAGTGAATATCGGTGACACTGATACCACTTGCCTTTTCGAGCAACCCCAGGTTCTCAAAAAACGATTGGGCATTTCCGATCATCAACACTTTATCCGGCCGGAAAGAAGGCGATACCCTGATGGGGAATTTTCCGGCTGCCAGTGATTGATGATGCTCCAATGTATCCCATGGCTCGTCCGTGGTGCCCACATATTCCACTTTGAAAGATGACAGGATACCCTGTGTGGCCAGTGCTGGTTTTTTCAATAATTCGTTACAGGTATTGTACACCGATGTGGCTGAAGCCGCATCCAGGTATCCCGTAATCCCAAACACGTTCTTCAGCTCCATATGTGTCCAGTGAAACAGCGGGTTCCTGACGGTCTGCGGTACCACGCTGGCCCATGCATGAAATTTTTCCTCATCACTGGCATCGCCGGTGATCAGTCGTTCCGGAACCCCCAAAGAACGCTGCGCCCGCCATTTATAATGGTCCCCACGTAACCAGATATCTGTAAGATTAGTAAACTGCCTGTTAGTATCTATATCCGCCGGAGATAAATGACAATGATAATCGATAATGGGAAGTCCCTTTACATGATCATGGTACAATCGCTTAGCAGCTTTTCCCTGTAATAAAAAATCATCTGTTAAAAAATATTCGCTCATGTTGTTACGGTTAATGGGATAGAATTGGCAGGCCGGGTTATACACCGCTGAATACGGTGAAGCCGCCGTCAACGCCCAGCTGCATGCCGGTTACAAAACGGGAGGCATCGCTGAGCAGGTAGATCAGCGCTCCTACCAGCTCTTGGGGGTTTCCCAATCTTTTGAAAGGGGTGTTTTTTACCACCAGGTTACCGCGATCCGTGTAGCTGCCGTCCGGGTTGGTGAGCAGGGTCCTGTTCTGTTCCGTGAGAAAAAATCCGGGCATGATCGCATTCATCCGGATAGCATCGCCAAAACGGTTGGCCATTTCAACCGCGAACCATTGGGTATAACAGTCAACGGCCGCTTTACCCATGCTGTAACCCAGCACTTTGGTCACCACCTGTTTTGAACTTACCGAAGAGATATTCACAATACTGCCTCCGCCGTTTTTGGCCATGACCGCACCAAATACCTGGGTCGGGATGATGGTACCCCATACATTCAGCACCATGGCTTTTTTCATACCCTCAATATTCATCGAAAAGATATCTGCGTCATTCTGCAATATCCCTTCGGGCATATTACCTCCCGCACTGTTTACCAGTCCATCGATCCGTCCATATTTTTCTACAATAAGGTCCTTCGCTTTTCCCATGGCTGCTTCATCCAGCACATCTGCCACCACCGGCATGGCATCGCCACCGCCTGCTATGATCTCTGCTGCCCTTTGTTCGGCCACTTCGCGGTTACGGCCCAGTATTACAGGTATACCGCCGGCCGCTGCGATCCCTTTCACAAATGCACCTCCCAGAATTCCCGTACCACCTGTTACAACGATCACCTTTCCTTTCAGTGAAAACAATTCGTTCGACTCCATTTCTCCTTTGATTTATACTATGAATTTGATTCTTTTTTTATGCTATCTCTCTTTGCCTGCCTTTTATATTTACGAAAACGATGTAGCCTCCGGAGATCATTCGTGTATCATTTCTACCCGTTTTATATCCCTGATCGCTATCCGTATTTCTTTTCTCTTTTTGATAAATACCAGGGCACTGTCTTTTTGCGCCTGTATCACACCCTCCATGATCACCCGGTCGTTATGGTCAAAAACCTTCAGGGGTGTTTTGTGTTCTATAAAATAAGTGTAGGCCGAAGCATGGTAATTGGAAACAAGGGCTGGTTTAATTCCTCCCTGTCCCTTTTTGGTGGTAATGAGTATAACACCGGCAGCCCCCTGTGCCCCATAAGCGGCTGCCGAAGCCGCATCTTTCAAAACGCTGATCCCGTCTACATCCTGCGGGTTGATGCTGCTGATATCGCTGGAATAAATGGCTCCATCCACTACAAATAGCGGTGGCCGCTGGTTATTGAGACTACCGATTCCGCGTATCAATACCGACCCACCCGTTTTATCGGCAGAAATTTTTACCTCAAGTCCCGGAACATCACGCAGCATCTCGAAAATGGTGCGGTAAGTGCCCTGTACCGCCTGCAGGGATTTTACCTGCGCCATACCCTGCAAAGAGAGGCAACACAAACAGGTAACCAGTACCCTGCCAATACAGGACGGGATCTTCATAAGTTTATTTTTTTGAGGCCAGTTTCTGTGCCTGTGTAGTAGTATAATACTTGGCCAGCATATTCGGAACTTCCCATGCCGGCATATTTCGTTTGGAAAGGTATTCAAGATATTTCTCCGTTACGCGGGCAAAATGAGATTCGTGCCCTTCTTTCAAAACATCGGGGATCACTACCTCCCAGCCTTTGTCGTTTTTCTTTAGCGATATTCCCTTATACTGCCGGGCAATCCTCTCTACTACTGCTGCAGCCTGTTTTTCGTAGGCTGCCGTGTTCTGCAATGGCTCCAGGTAAAGGGTAGGTTTGTACTGTTGTTCAGCACCCTGCCTGATGACCAGGTTGGCCTTTGTGCCACGCATAATGGAATAATGTGTGTCGCCCGTACCTTCGGGCGCTTTGTAATTCCAGATCACGGAAACTTTGGCATGTACCCCTTTCAAGGTATAATTGATCTCACCATTACACAATACCCCGATATCATTTTTGCTGTCGGTATACTTATCTAAATAAGCAGGCTGATCCCTGAGTTTGGTCAATTCGGTGAACTGGTCCTTACTGATCGTGGTAGCCCAGCTTTTGGCTGTATTCACTTTTACATCTTTGGTATAATCCAGTGTCTGTCCGGGAAAACATTCCCACTGAACCAGGTCTACCAGGTGGGTGGTCACATCTACAATACCTTCGCCCTCCTGCTCCACATCCAGGAACCAGGCCGGACGGGTAAGTACCGACCCGGACACATATTTATAGAAATGGTGTACACTTTCCTTGGTAACCGCAGGTTCGGCAGCTGTTCCTTTCTGTAAAACACCGAACAATACCGGTTCCATGGAAAATACTTTCTGCAGGATGGTAGTGATCTCGTAACGTTCCGTCATAATATCATATAACAGCAGGTCTTTCTTTTTTGCCACTGCAAAAGCCTGTTTCAGCTGGTCAAACCCTTTTTCATTGATCACCATCGGTTTGTCGGAGAACACATTGAATCCGGCCTGAACAGACTTAAGGATATAGTCTGTCTTCAACTGGTTATTACCTGCCAGTACCACTACATTCCCTTTTTTCTCTTGCAGCATCCGGTTCAGGTAATCATCTCCTTCATATACTTTTTCTATCCAGCCGGTGGGTGCGGTTGCACTGCTGTTATATGCTTTGATCTTATCCAGGTGCAATTGCAGGTCAAGTCCTTTTTTGGCATATACGTGCACGGTAGGGTCTACCTGCGGATACATGGACTTCTGGACCAGGGCTGCGTGAAAGTGCCCCGGGTCGAGGGTGATCAGTTGTACTTTTTTTTGAGAATTGGCTGCATGAGCCAGCAGTAAACCGGATAAGGCCAGAAAAAAATTGCGCATTCTGTAAATTTTATAAAACAATGTATCGGTAATCAAAGGTATTCATAAATACGATGGGGGCAGAACTGTGTGGGCCGGCAAGATAAGTATCCAGGGTTTTGCCGATGAAGTCCGCTCCCATCGATCTCCTGTTAATCCAGTCCCTTCACTTCATAAGGGAAACGATGTGGCCTGTTCAGCATGCTGTTGGCCTCATCATCGTTGATGAACCTTTCGTTCATAGGGTCCCAGTTGATCTTTCTTTTCAGTTTCATGGAAATATGGTGCAGCAAACAGGTTGAGCAGGAACGATGACCGATCTCTACCGGTGAGATCGGCTGCAGACGGGTGCGGATACAATCCAGCCAGTTTCCGTGCTGTTCCTCACTCCTGTACAACTGTATCTCATTCTCTCCGATCACGGAACTAATGATCTTGCTGTTGCTGGCCGTTAATGCCTTTGTATTCGCATTGCTCTGAACCGGATCACTGGAACTGGCACGGTAATTACCACGGGTAACAAAGATCCAGCCTTCGGTTCCTTCGAATTTGATACCGTTGGGCAACTCATTACTCACGATCATCTTAACCCCGTTGGCATAAGTGCCTACTGTTTCAAAAATGCCGTGTACATTCCAAAGTCCCTTGGTGGGGAACTCTACTTTATTACAAATAACCTCTACCGGGCCGGTATATTCTGTATCCATTCCCCAGTGAGCGCAATCCACATGGTGTGCTCCCCAGCCGGTGATCATACCTGCTCCAAACTGCTCGCAACGCAACCAGCCGGGTCTGCTGTAGTCGTTCTGTGGGTGTACCCTTTTCTCTGTATAATATACATACGGGGTAGAGCCCAGCCAGGCGTCATAGTTCAAGGTTTTGGGAATCGGCATTTCTGGTTCTTCCTCCCCTCCGGGGTCACCGGGCAGGCCCACATATACATTTTTGAGTGTGCCGATGCGTCCATTCCGAACCAGTTCTGCCGCATACCGGAACTGTACAGATGACCGCTGCTGGCTTCCTATCTGTAATATACGTCCGGTACGGTGTACCGCATTACTCAACGCCCTGCCTTCCGCAATGGTCAAAGATGCCGGCTTCTGCAGGTATACATCTTTGCCGGCTTCTACGGCATGAATACCCAGGTAAGCATGTGAGTGATCCGGCGTACTGATCAATACAGCATCGATATCCTTATTCAGGAGCATTTCACGGTGATCGGCATACATGGATACACCGTCATATGCTTTTCCTGTTTTTTTGGTGTAGAAATCGTTCACATATTTTTTACCATCCGCCAAACGTTTGCTGTCCACATCACAAACAGCCATGATCCGGGCATGGTCATATTTCAGTGTCTCGGCCATATCGTGATCGCGCGAGATACGTCCTACGCCAATAGCAGCAATATTGATCTTATTACTGGGAGCATTTTTTCCGAAAACGGATGCGGGAACAATAGTGGGGAATCCTGTCATAGCAAGGGATGTGGCTACCCCACCTTTAAAAGTCGTTTTCACAAAATCCCTGCGGTTAAATGGTTTCTTCGCTGTCATGGCATTTAGTTTTTTAAAGGGTCATCTTTTGAGATAGCGTGTGCTTTGGAATAATCGAGGCCTTTGTATTGTGAAGCAATATACCGGATACCCTGCAGGAGATGATTCCTGTATACAGGATCCTGGTAACTTTCCTTGCTATGCCCCAGCGTGGTGACCCAGATATGACCACCCTCGAACGACTGGTACCATACGGCCGGGTAATAATCGGCAAAAGAACCTTTGTTCTTTATGATCAGGTCTGCCTGCTCCGGTTGCAGTGAAGCCAGTTCATGCACCATCAGTACCTTCATTCCGGGATATAGTTCCTTGCCGAAATAACATTCATCTTCCCTGTCCCAGACAGCCGGCACTTCTTTCATGGAGGGATGTGAAGGATCGATCGTTTTTAACCGGAACTTCTGAAATTTAGCATGCCAGGAAAAAGTCTCGCCCAGCATCTGTTTAAACCACTTCCAGTTACGTTCCGTTCCGGTAACAGAATGTACGCCCACAAAACCACCGCCGGCTTCTATATACCTGCGGAATGCCACCCGTTGCGCATCCGTATCAAACACATCATTATTGGTGCTGGTAAAAATAAGCAGCTGGTACTTCTTCAGGTTGGCCTCCGTGAATACAGCAGCATCATCCGAAACCTCTACAGAAAAACCGTTGGCTGCACCTAGCTCCTTTACACAGGTTACAGCCGAAGGGATATTGTCATGCACATAACCTTTACCATTCTTAGTGTACACCAATACACGGCTGTTTTTCAATCTCCCGTCGCCCGCATGGATCGCCTGCATAGCTGTCAGCAGCAAAACAATCAGCAAAATAAAACGGGACATCTCACTAAAACGACCTTTTTGACACATACCTTGATAGTTTTGAACGATTGAAAAAATAATAGATCAATAATCAACTATTCCATTATATGGAATATATTTTTTATTTTATTGAAAATGAGTCCATACATAACAAGATTGTTTTTTATCCAGGAACAGTCATCACCGCTATTCTCTTTTGTAGAAAAAATATTATTCTGTAACGGATCAGCAGCAAAGTACCTTGTTTTTTTACCACGGGACCATCGTTCCCGGATAAAATAAAATATCCATAAAACCCTTTGTTTCAAAGGGTTTACAGCCATTACCGAATCGGGCTTCGGTAATACGTGTAGGTACAGCGGTAAGATATGCATAAGCAATCGGTCAACATTTTATCGACAATTAAATTTACTGCTAACCAAAACGGAAGATTCGCTATTTCTACGAAAACCTTTTCGTAGAAATAGTCTTAGAAAATGCTTCCGAAAGAGTGACACTTCAAAAACTATTTTAATTTAACGTAGCCTTAATGGTTGCAAAAAACGGGATCGATTGCCCGGCATACTATTAATGCTCATTCATCAAAACCAACACTTGCTATTATGAAGAAACAACTGAATGCTCTCCGAGCAGTTCTATCAGCACGCATACGCTTACTGGTATGCTTACTGATTTTACTGGGATCCTTCTCAGTAACGGCAAATGCCGGGAAAGCAGGTAACACTACTGCTGCCCTTACACCACCTCCCGCAAATGTTTCCGGGAAAGTGACCGACGCAAAAAATGCCCCCCTTGAAGGCGTGAGTGTTACAATCAAAGGAACCAGGCGCGGAGCCACTACCAATGCGCAGGGAACTTTTACCCTGAACAATGTTCCAGAGAATGCAACACTTGTGTTCAGTTACACTGGCTTTTCTACAAAAGAAGTAGCAGTGAAAGGGAACAATACTATCAATGTGTCCCTCGTTGAACAGGTATCAGGATTGAACGATGTAGTGGTAGTGGGTTATGGTACCCGTACCAAAAAAGACCTGACTGGATCTGTTGTACAGGTAAAAGCCACGCAGTTCGAAAATGAGAACCCCCGTTCCGTGCAGGACCTGCTGAGAGGTAATGCACCCGGACTGGATGTTGGATTTGATGCCAGCACAAAAGGATCTAATTCCAGCCTGCAGGTAAGGGGTAAGGGAACACTCACGGCAAGTGCCGATCCACTGATCGTTCTGGACGGGGTGATCTATCCTGGAACACTGGCGGATGTTAACCCGAATGATATTGCCACTATCGACATCCTGAAAGATGCCAGCTCTGCTGCCGTATTTGGTGCGAGGTCTGCCAATGGTGTCATATTGATCTCTACTAAAAGAGGAAAAGTTGGTAAGCCGGTGATCTCAGTAAACAGCAATATAGGCATGAACAAACTGGTTAACCAGCCTCACCTGCTGAACGGAGAAGAATTTTTACAGTTCCGCGCTGCTGCCGAATGGGCCAAGACCAATTTTGATTCCACTTCCAAACCCGGAATAAAGTATAAGTTCACCGACCCCACCAAATTGCCCTCGGACTTTACCGTGGCACAATGGCTGGCACTGGACGGTTCTACGGGTTTAGACCCGATGAATGTCTGGTTGTCGCGCAACGAATTCAAACCCATTGAGCAGACCAATATCAAGGCGGGCACCCCGCTCGACTGGGAGAATCTTATTTATAACCGCAAAGCCTTACAGCACGATCATACGGTCAGCATAGCCCAGCGTAGAGAAGATTATAATTATTATTTCTCATTAGGTTATCTTACCAATGAGGGTTTAACTGTGGGCGATAAGTATAAAACCTTCCGCACCCGTTTTAACCTGGAAGCAAAAGTTGCCGAGTTCTTAACCGCAGGTATCAACTTCCAATATTCAAACCGGGATGAAAGCAGTGTTCCTGTCCGGTTTGGTGATATTGCATCCAGCACACCCTGGGGATCCTTTTATCAGGCCGACGGTGTAACGATCAGGCAAAGTGCCAATGACGATCCGGGGTCCAACACCCATCCGTTTCTTGACCAGGCCTACATTAAACGCCTGTATAAATACGATGATTTCTTTGCCTCCATTTTTGCCAAAGGCAAATTGCCCCTGGGTTTCTCCTACCAGGTTAACTTTTCACCGAGGTACGACGTTTTGCGAGAGTACCAGCATACATCAGCTTTAAAACCCGATGTTGCCGCCAGAAAAGGTATTGCGAACCGCAGAAACCAGACCATTTATTCCTGGCAGCTGGATAATATTCTCCGCTGGAACAAACAGTTTGGCAAACACAATGTAGAAGCCACTTTCCTGTTCAACGCCGAGAAATTCCAATCATGGAATACCAATATCCAGGTAGAGAATTTTGCACCCAACGATAACCTCGGATTCAATGCCATTCAATCAGGAACCTTACCCCCAATTGTTTCGAGTGATGACCAGTATGAAACAGGCGATGCATTAATGGGGCGTATTAACTACAATTACAACCAACGCTATTTTCTGACGGTAACTGCCCGACGTGACGGATATTCCGCATTCGGTCAGCAAAACCCAAGGGCTACTTTTCCTTCTGCTGCTTTTTCCTGGGTGCTCAGCGAAGAAAAATTTATGAAACGGTTTGACAAATGGCTGGATTATGCAAAACTCAGGTTGTCTTATGGAGAAAACGGTAACAGGCAGATCGGACGTTACGCGGCCTTGTCTAACCTGACTTCAGGTACCTACAACTTTATAACTTCTGGTGGAACGGTTTACAACACTTCCTATATCTCTGCCACCAACCTGTCGAATCCTAACCTCAAATGGGAAAGAAACAGTTCCATTAACATTGGATTGGACTACACGATACTGAACGGTAAGATCAGTGGATCAATAGACGTGTACAAACGTACCACTAAAGACTTGCTGGTGAACCGCTCACTACCAACAGTTACCGGTTTCAGTTCCGTACTGGCCAACCTGGGTGAGGTACAAAATACAGGTATTGAGTTTACGGTGAACACCGTGAACATGCAAAAGAAGAATTTCACCTGGAATACCAGCTTTTCTATCTGGACAAACAAAAACAAGATCATTCATCTTTACGGCGCCACACCGGATTATGATGCAACCGGAAAAGAGATCGGCAGATCAGAGAAAAATGACATCAATAATGGCTGGTATATTGGGCACGCCATCACTGAGGTCTTTGATTATCCCACCATGGGTGTTTGGCAGACGGCCGATGCGACACTGGCAAAATCCTATGGTTTCACCCCTGGTGATTACAGGCTGGTGGATGGAAACGGCGACGGTAAATACAGTATTGCCGACAAACAGTTTGTAGGCAATACCGCTCCTAAATTCTCCTGGAACATGAGAAATGAATTCAAGATCTATAAGAATTTTGATTTCTCTTTTACACTGTACGCCAAAATGGGGCAGATCACCCGGTTTAACGAAGCCACCAACGGTGAAAGGAACCAGGGGCTGGTATTCTACGATCGTGTGAACTTCTACGAAACCCCTTACTGGACGCCATCTAACCCATCTAACGAATGGGGTAAGCTGTACGGACAAAGAGGAGGCGGTATTACCTGGAATCACTATAAAAAATCATCTTTCATCAGGTTAAGCAACATTAGTCTGGCTTATACGATTCCGTCGGCCATTACCAGGAAATGGAAAATAGATGCGTTCAAAGTGTATGTTAACATTGTAAATGCAGCCGTATTTTCTAAGTGGGATTATTTTGATCCTGAATACCATGGTTCAAACGGAACCACCAACATCTCGCCAACACCAATGACTTATAATTTTGGATTAAACCTTACATTATAAGATAACGTATAAAAAAAAGTACATGAAAAAACTACATAAAACACTAAGACTGTCAGCTATTATTGCTGTAGCTACCATGCTCTTAGCGGGTTGTAAAAAGAGCTGGCTGGAGCCCAAACCTCTATCCATTTATTCGCCCGAAAATACGCTGATTGATGCTGTAGGGTTTAACGCCGCATTAAACGGCTGCGCCAAAAACATGCGTGATGAATGGTATGGTGATGGAGCACCTATCATCACAGAAACCATTTTCTCGGAAATAGCCGTAGATGGTACAGATGATAAAACCGGCCCTGCACAGAATATGGACCTCCAGATTAAACCGGATGCACAGTTAAATCACGTGGATTTTAACCGGATCGGCTGGTACTGGAACCAGGAATGGATCGGTGTTCGTTTGGCCAACGCAATCATATCCAGGTTACCTGCTGCCACGGCTATCCCTGATGCCACTAAAAACATCATCCTTGGAAAAGCTTATTTCTACAGAGCATATAACTATTACAGGCTAACCAACCAATTCGGAGATGTGCCTGCTCCTTTGAAAGAACTGACCAGCGCAAAAACAGACTTCGCTTCGGTGAAAAGAGAAGTTATTCTGCAACGCATGAAAACAGATCTGGATTTTGCCGTTCAGTATGTACCCTGGACAGCAGACAAGGGCGACGTAAACAGAGGTGCTATATATCACCTGCTGGCCAAGATCAATCTCTCTTTAGGTTTATTCGATGAAGCCATTACAGCTGCCAGCGCGGTTATCAACAATGGTGCCTATAAATTAATGACCAACCGTTTTGGTGTAGATGCAGCCATCACCAGTAAAAATGTGACCTGGGATCTGCACCGCCCGGAAAATAAAGCCGCTGCCAACAATACAGAGGTATTATTCCTGGTCACAGAACGTATGGGCGTTCCGAACAATTTCTCCAGCGGTATTCAATCTATGCGACAGGCTACCCCTGGTATTTCTCTTGCCGGTATACGTACTCCAAATGGAGGTACCGGTATTTCGCCCCTTGCCAATATCGAGATCGATAATATGCAATGGTATGGACGCGGTATTGGTCGCTGCCGTTCTTCCTCCTACCACTATAATGATATCTGGGATGATGCCAATGACCTCAGGCACGATTCCACATCGGGTAACTGGATGTACATGGAAAACCTGCGCTACAGCAACCCTGCTTTGAAAGGCAAAGATCCGTATTACGGCCAAAGGCTTCGTTTGTACAGCACCAACGGAACCCTGTTGTGTTCAGATACATTACGTCTATGGTATCCATGGCCACATTACAAATTATATATACCGGATACAGAGAATACCCCTATGAGAGGAGGTCATACAGACTGGTACGTAATGCGTTTGGCGGAAACTTACCTGATACGTGCAGAAGCGTATGCCTGGAAAGGACAGAATGATCTGGCTATGGCAGATATCAACACGGTAAGAACCAGGGCCAAATGTGCACCTTACACCAACGCCGCAACTATCGATATCGGAACCATATTGGATGAAAGGGCCAGAGAACTGTATTACGAGGAAGGCCGCAAAACCGAGTTGACCCGTATTGCGTACCTGTTTGCCAAAACCGGTAAAGCCTATAATGGCAAAAGCTATACATTGGCCAATTTCTCCGTTTCCAATTTTATGGTCGACAGGATACTGGAAAAGAATATTTTCTATAAGAAGAACTTTATTACCATTCACCAGGATATGATGAAGATCAGCCCTTACCATGTATTATGGCCTATTCCGCAGTCAGCCATCGACGGTAACTCGGATGGCCGGATCAACCAGAATATTGGTTATACCGGTGCCGAAAAGAACGTGGCGGCCCTGGATAAAATTCCTGAATGATAACCCAACCAGTTTTTTAAACAGAATGCCACACCCTGAAGTGTGGCATTCTGTTTTACTACGAACCACTCATCTATCTACTTATGTTCATACACAGAAAAATAAGAATTGTACTGTTATTGGTGGGTCTCTGCGGGGAACTGGCCGCTCAAAAAGTGCCCCTGCTGACCCTGATCGATTCAGCCCTTAAAAAAGCTGTATTGCAGTACCAATACCTGGGCACCCAGTTAGCTCCGGATGTATTACCCAAAACATATTACCCACTGACCAAAAAATTTGAGACCAGCGGATCCAGGTGGTGGACCAGCGGTTTTTACCCGGGCTCCTTATTATACCTCTACGAATATTCGCACGATACCGCTTTGCTCAAAGAAGAAAAGAGGGTGGAGAAGATCATCGAAAAAGAGCAGTTCAACAAAGGTACACACGACCTGGGTTTCATGATGTACTGCAGTTTTGGTGCTGCTAACCGCCTGAACCCATCCAGGGAATATGAACAGGTACTGATGAACAGTGCCAGATCACTGTCAACACGTTTTAATGCAACCGCAGGCGTGATCAAATCATGGGATCATGGCGCCTGGAAATACCCTGTCATCATCGATAATATGATGAACCTGGAACTGCTGTTCTGGGCTACCAGGTTCAGCGGTGATTCCTCTTTTTACAAGATCGCCGTAACACATGCCAATACCACCCTGAAAAACCACTACCGGGCAGACAACAGTTCCTGGCATGTAGTGGATTATGATATTTCCGATGGCCATGTGATCTCAAAAAAAACACACCAGGGTTATGCAGACTACTCTGCCTGGGCACGGGGGCAGGCATGGGGCCTTTATGGGTATGTGGTCATGTATCGCTGTACCAGGGATCCCCAATACCTGGTACATGCCCAAAAAATAGCCCGTTTCATTACCACACATCCCTCAATGCCGGAAGATAAGATCCCTTACTGGGATTATCATTCACCTGAAATACCAGCCACCTGCAGAGATGCTTCGGCAGCAGCCATCACCGCTTCTGCCCTGTTGGAATTAAGCAGGTACACAACTGCTACCCAAAGCAATGCCTATAAGGATTTTGCAGAAAAGGTTCTCCGGTCACTTGCTTCACCCACATATACCGCGCCTTATGGGGAGAACGGGGGTTTTATCCTGAAACACAGTACCGGTCATTTGCCCGGGAACTCAGAAGTGGACGTACCGCTGACCTATGCAGATTATTATTATATAGAAGCAATGCTCAGGTATAAAGCCATGCAACAAAAGAACTAAGGTGTTTTCAAAGAGATTACAGCGGGTTCCGGCTAAACCGGAACCCGTTTTTTAGTAGCATTTTACGCAAAAACAGGCCTTTTTTACGAAAACGTTTTCTGTCATTTTCGTAAAAATTGTATATTAGATGGTTGTCTTACGGCACTACACCAACCGATCTAATGCTATATGAGCAGTATTAACCTAAAACGGCTTTCGGAAGAACTGGGGTTATCGATCTCCTCAGTATCCAAAGCATTGCGCGATAGTTACGAGATTAGTGCCGAAACAAAGAAACGGGTAATGGAGATGGCAGAAAAGCTGAACTACCAGCCCAATCCCTTCGCCAGCAGCCTGCGCAGGAAAAAGAGCCTTACCGTTGCCGTAGTGATCCCCGAAATCGCCAATAACTATTTCGTCCTTGCCATCAACGGTATACAGACCGTTGCACAGCAAAAAGGGTATCATGTTCTCACTTACCTCACACACGAAAATGCCAAAGACCAGGAGTCTACCATCAAACACCTGCAGGGTGGTCGTGTAGATGGTGTTCTGATCTCCCTTTGCAGCGATACCTCTACAGGAGAGCAGCTTTCCGAATTACAGAATGCCGGTTTTCCCGTAGTATTCTTTGATCGCGTTCCGGATGCGCCAGGCTGCCCCACTGTTACTACGGATGATTTTGACGGTGGTTTTAAAGCCACGGAACAACTCATTACATCGGGCTGTAAAAAGATCGCTTATTTACGGGTAAGCGGTTATTTGTCCACAACAGTGAACCGGATGAATGGATACCTGGCGGCTTTACAGAAGTACGGGATCCCGCAGGACCCTAAAATGATCGTTGAATGCAGTAATGATGACGATGCCAACCAGGAACTGATCAAAAAAATACTGAAGATGCGGGGCAGGCCTGATGGCATCCTTTCATCAGTAGAAAAACTCGCCGTTTCCATGTATTATGCCTGCACCGAGATTAACCTGAAGATCCCGAAAGACCTGAAAGTGATCAGCTTCTCCTGTCTCCGTACCGCTTCGCTGTTATCACCTTCCCTATCCACCATTACGCCTCCGGCATTCGAAATAGGCAAAGAAGCCGCCTCTTTGTTATTCCGGATGATCGAGAAAAAAGTGTATGGTAACCGGGTAGATAAAATCGTACTGAACAGCAGCCTGATACAGAGAAACAGCTCCCGGTGATCTACCAGGTATAGGTAACGGTTGATCCTGCCGGCACAACAACATCTGCGAACCGGTTGTTACAGCGGATCGTGAAACTTCTTGCCGTTTCCTGTTTATTCAGTACCACCAGTACATATTTTCCAGCCGGGCTTTTAAACGCTACATTAGGTAAACCCTCTACCAGGTTTGATGCAATCCGCACAGAACCCGGCCTGGCAAATTTTGCTGCATGTGCAATGATATAATAAGCAGGATTACGTTTAACCCTATCCTGTGCCTGATCGATGGTGACTGCACCCAGGCAACTGGTACATCCCCCACGATCGGTAAAGGGCCGGTAGGCCGTATCTGAAGCCAGGTTCCACTCAAGAACGGTTTTACACCAGTTGCGCGTGGCACCGATCACCAGGGTCTCTATATGCCAGCTGATATCCGTCTGGTAATTACCCGGAGCTCCCACCCACTGTTCTGTGAAATACAGGTTCTTATCCGGATGTGCTTCGTGTACAGAAGAAATCGCATCTACCGTTCCTCCATACAGGTGAAACGCCGAACCATCAATATATTTTTTAGCAGCCGCATCGTTCAGGATAGAGATGGGGTAATCGGGCCTGTCGGCGTTATGATCGTAAATAATGATCTTTGTCTTGATACCTGCTTTGGCAAAAGCAGGTCCCAGGTGATCACGCACAAATTCCGCCTGATCGGGCGCCAGCATCTGCAAACTGGGATTATTGCCCGGATGTAATGGTTCATTCTGCACCGTTACGGCATCGATGCGTATGCCCTGCTGTTTCATGGCAGTAATGTATTTGATGAAATACTGCGCATAAACAGGATACCATTCTTTCAGCAGGTTGCCGCCCCGCGTGTCTTTGTTGTTCTTCATCCATATGGGTGGCGACCAGGGAGATGCCATGATACGGATCGATGGATTGATCCGCAGGATCTCTTTCAGCACTGGGATCAGGTATTGTTTGTCGTAACCCAGGTCAAATTTTTTCAGTTCCGGATCTGTTTCTCCGGCCGGAAGATCATCATAGGAGAAAACTTTTTCGTCCAGGTCGGATGCTCCCAGGCTGATGCGCAGGTAACTGGTACCAATATTCGCCTGATCGGTGGCAAACAATTCTTTCAACAATGCCGCACGCGAAGAAGTTTTCATTTTCATCAGGTTCAGGGCACTGCCGCCGGTAAGTGAAAAACCAAAACCATCGATGGATTGATAACGGGTCTTGTCATCTACCGTCACTACCGCATTGCCCGGATTTGCCTTTCCCGAAAATACCACTGACGAATGCTGTTTTTTAAAGAACACCTGCTGCGAAGGGTTCGTCACCCAGGTTTCAAGGATATTGTTTTTTTGAGCCGCTAAACCCGTTACCAACAAACAGGCTGCCAGGGTAGCTCCCGTTTTTTTTGAGAGTGTGAACATGTACACGATTATTTTAATAGATCAACGCTTACGCTTTAGTGGGTAACACTTTCATGGCAACCGGATCCCAATGAATGGCCGTATTCTTTTCTACACTGGTGTTACAGAGTATGGCAGGGCCTGCCGCACGTAACCCAAAAGAAGCATCTTCCGGTATCGGTTGGTTGGTACGGATGGCTTCAAAGAAGTTGATCATATGATCCAGCCGGCTGTCGTACCCCTTGGGGGCTTCGAAAATGATCTCATCGCCCTGTTTGGCTTTCTTATCTTCTGCACTGTATTTGGCATTGTATGCTGCCAGCAGGGATTCCTGCATGGCTTTCGGAAAACTCTCCAGCGAATCGTACCCGCCGATACCTGGTGCCACCGGTCTTTTAAAATGTTTGATGCTGATGCTGTTCCACTTGACTTCTATCACACCTTCGGTGCCGATAAAACGGTTACCGGAACCCCCGCCTGCCCCATCGGCCAGGTTCACCCGGGTGAAGAACTGGAAGTTGTTATGCTCAGCTGTTTTGGGATAACGCATGATACCCGAAACAATATCGTACGCATCCCTGCCGTCTTTCCAATAGTTCAAAGCCCCGGCTGCATAGATGGTATCAGGTCCTTTGGAACCGGTTACGGTATGTAATGCAGTAAAATTGTGAACGAAAAGATCGCCCGCCACTCCGGTGCCATAAGCTTTGTAATTACGCCAGTGGAAAAAACGAACGGGGTCGAACGGCACTTTCGGCGCATCTCCCAGGAACCTATCCCAGTCGATGGTCTTCGGACTTGCATCCGGCGGAATGGTGTACTGCCAGGCACCATTGGCCGAATTCCGGTCTGTATACGCTTCTGCATACGCCAGGTCGCCAATAATGCCTTGTTTGTAATATTTGGCTGCTTCCAGGAAGAGGGCGGAACTGGCAGACTGGCTACCTACTTCTAATACCTTACCACTGGCTTTCTGAGCGGCTACTACTGCCAGCCCCTCATCCACATGATGTACCATAGGTTTTTCACAATACACATGCTTATCCGCTTTCAGTGCGTCGATGGTGATATGATCATGCCAGTGGTCGCAGGTGCAGACCAGTACGGCATCAATATCTTTCCGTGAAAGAATTTCTTTGTAATCTCTGGTAACAAAAATATCCTTACCCCATTTTTCACGGGCTCTGTCCAATCTGCCCTGGTATAGGTCGCAAACTGCCACCAGCTCCACTCCCGGCACTTTCAGCGCCGTTTCCGTATCGTAATGCCCGATAATACCTGCACCTATCAAAGCAATGCGTACTTTGTCGTTGGCGCTCACTTTAACAGAAGAAAGTAATTGTTGTACTTTGGTTTGATCTGCCAGAGCAGGCAGGCCGGCTAAAAGCAGGGAACTGGAAGTGCCCAGTGTGCGTAAGAATTTTCTACGGGTTGTTGCCATCGTTACAGGATTTTAATTGTAACAATGTACAACAATTCAAATTAGCAACCGCATCACATTAGCAACAGCTATTATGTTATCAAGACTTATTTTGCTGCCAAAGCAGGTTTTGCCAGTTGTACCTCTTTCCAGATACGGGTGGCTTTACCCTGTCTGCCTCCTCCCCCGATGCGGGCCAGCGAACCACTGCCAATAGACAGGCCTACACCGCTACTCCTGCCAAAAGAGCCAAAACCAAAACCGCCGCCAATAGACAATCCGCCACCGCCACCCCGGGAACCTGGCTGGTCAGGCAGCGTTTCCAATACAAGTCCGACCGCAATCGTAGACCTGCCAGGATTGGTCAGTGCCGATTTGTTCAGGAACGAAGCCAGCGGTATGGCTGCTTCATAAACCAGTGCACCGGCAGTATTCAACCCGATACCCAACTGGATACCTTCGGCGTTGGGTTTACCATAATCAAAATTTTCCGGTGTTTTGATCCCGTTAAAGCCGAAGAGAGAATAATCCTCCACCGATCCGATCGCTACCCGTTTGTTCTGCTGCAACTCCGGCCGGTCATTCAACAGCTTATCTCCCCGCTGTACCCGGTTACCGGTCGGGAAACTGATTCCTGCTGCCCCCGCTTCTTCCTTCACACCATGATGGTTGATGTAAAGCGTAAGTCCACCACGCAATATCCGCTGTATGGTTGCTTCATTGGCGGTTGCGGCCAGTACATAGAGGTTATCCCGGTCGTTGGACACCGTATACGATAATCCCGTTTTTTCATCGCTAAAACTGAAGGGCTGCGTCCAGTCGTTATCATCACCATTGGCCTGCAAGCTGTCTTTCTGCCATTGGCTGTTCTGCACCAGATCCGATTGCTTTGCGTTACGCGATGAACCACAGGCAGACAGGATGATCAGGCCACTCATCAGGAGCGAAGAAAAAAGAACCGTGTATTTTTTCATAACCACTACTTTACAGCTTGTAACACAAAGGTACGGTAAGCAATATCCCCGGGTTCTAAAGTTACGTTAAGAAAACAACGCATTGCCGGGATGAGCGGTATGGGCAACGATACAAGAAGATATAGCAGGAACCACACATTCTTATATTCCCTGCTTACCGGGCAATGGCAGAAAAAAAGCAGTGTTGGTACAGAAACAGCCGGTGCAACATACAGGGATCCTTTTTACCTCACATTGCGGAATCCCCTGTAAATGAAAAATCCCCTTTGCAGGGGAGATCATCCGGGAAATAGCCTATCCATTGCAGGTTGGCCCGTATGCATACCGGCCAACCCGGGTGAACAGGTTTGAGTCGTAAGCGGGAGAGGATTACGCTTCCTCCTCTTCTTCTTCCTTCGGCAATGGGTTCCTGCGTGATGGAACAATGGTTTCCTCATCATCGCTCAGGTACACCCAGAAATCGTAGAGTGCATAAATATCACCCGGTGTTTTGGGACCTCCATTTTCATTGTTCCGCTCGTAAGAACCCAATAATTCGCCGGAATATTTCAATTCCTTCAGTTTTGCCTCAAATGATAATTCCTTGAACTGTTCAATAGTCATATTCCTTGTTGGTTTTGATCGTTTCGTTTTAAAACCGGGCGCAATCTAATAAGAAAACTACAAATTCAGCAACAGCTTTTCCGCCGAGGCCTATTTCAGTGCTTCCAGAGCTTTCTGCACGGTTTCATCGCGGCGGTTACTGACTTCAAAATACCCTTCCGAGCGCCAGATCTGCCGGGCCATCAATACCTGTATCCGCTTTAATAGATCTGCTTTGCCTTTGGCGCTTACACGGGAAAGATCAACCGTATCCCTGCGCGCATAACCGGCAAGGCCCGACCATTCCTTTTCACCGGGTATAAATGTATCGGCCAGTTCTGCTGCCGACTTCATTCCATCAAAATAACGCTGGTTCTGCATGTAATACTGGTACACAAAATTGCCGATGGTACCCTTGTAGTATATTTTCAGCAGTTCGGGTTCCATGTGGGTGGTATCAAAGGGCACAAACACATCGGGGGTAATGCCGCCGCCGCCATATACGGTTCTGCCGGCCGGGGTTTTATAGGCTTTACCGCTGGGTTTCGAGGTATCTCCTTTTACCACTTCCCCGTTATGAAAACGTTCTGCCAGTTCCTCCTCGTATTCGGCCTTGCCCTTACTATAGGGTTTCTGGATATTCCTGCCCAGGGGTGAATAATAGCGGGCAATGGTCAACCGCACCGCACTGCCATCGCTTAACTGGAACTGCTGCTGCACCAGTCCCTTGCCAAAAGAACGACGGCCGATGATGGTGGCCCTGTCCCAATCCTGCAAAGCTCCCGCCAACACTTCGCTGGCCGACGCGGAGCCTTCGTCTACCAACACTTCCAGTTTTCCTGTTTCAAAAATACCGTCGCGTTTACAACGGTATTCAAAACGCGGTACGTGCTCCCCAACAGTGTACACGATCAATTTATCGCCGCTCAGGAATTCATCTGCAATATCTGTGGCTTCCTTCATCAATCCACCGCCATTGCCCCGCAGGTCCAGGATCAGCTGTTTCATGCCCTGTTTCTGCAGTTTTTCGGTGTTCTGCATGAAGGCCTCATAAGTGCGTTCCGCAAATTTATTGATACGGATATAACCCGTTCCCGGTGCAATCATATAAGCTGCATCAACGGGCGAAACAGGTATCACATCCCTGGTGATGACCACTTCCTTGGTAACACTGCCCCGCAAAACTTTTACTTTTACCCTGGTATCCATCGGTCCACGGAGCTGTTTACGGATATCATCCGGCTTCAGTTTTCGGCCGGCGATCACAACGGAATCATTTACCGTAAGGATCTTATCCCCCACTTTTATACCGGCTTTGTCAGAGGGGCCACCCTCAATTACATGCATCACATGTACCGTATCCTCCAGCATCTGAAATTCTACTCCGATACCCTGGAAATTACCCTGTAGTTCCTCGTTCACTTCTTTCAGGTGATCGGCTGGGATGTATACAGAGTGGGGATCGAGATGTGACAGCAGCTCATTTGCCGCCAGTTGGTTGATGCTGTCTGCAGATACTTTATCTACATATTTCCCCTTGATCAGTTCCACCAGTTCCTGCAGGGAGGTTCTGCGTGAAAGGTTAAAAAAACGGTTACCCAGGCTCTTCTCCCTTAACTGGTAGCCGATTGACATGCCGATTACCATTACCAAGGCAAAAAGAACGGGCAGCCATACCTGCAGTTTTTTACTTCCCATATGATCGATTCTTAGGCGCTTTTTAGATACAAACACAAATATCCATATTAAAATTTGAATGCACGCAAAGGTTTGAGATTTAGGATAAATGATATAAGTTAAGCGAGATTATGCCCCCAACTATTTGATTGTTGTCGTAATTTAGCAACCGGAACTTTTTATCTCACTTTCAACCAGAGAATATGCCCGTTATATTGATTGCAGACAGTGGCGCTACCAAATGCGAATGGCGGTTGGTACAGGGAGGCAAAAATAAGACCATTCTCACCCAGGGCATCAGCCCTTACTTCCTGGACGCATCTCAGATAACTGCTTTACTGAACAAGGAGTTACTACCCAAGCTGAAATCAGCCGTGCCTGACCGTATCCACTTCTATGGTACCGGCTTAAGCAATAAAGACAATGCCGCCACCATCAAAAAAGTACTTACATCACTGTTCTCAAAAGCAACCATTGAGGTACAGACCGATCTGCTGGCGGCAGCCCGGGCACTTTGCGGCAGATCAAAAGGTATTGCCTGCATATTGGGTACGGGTTCCAACTCATGCTACTACGACGGGAAAAAAATTGTGAAGAACAGTCCCGGGCTGGGTTATGTCCTGGGCGATGAGGGCAGTGGTGCCTATCTTGGTAAGAAAGTGGTACAATACTACCTGTACAATACTTTCGACGAGGAACTGAAAGCCCGTTTTGAGAAACGTTTCCAGGTATCCACCATTGAGATACTTGAACATGTATACAAACAGCCGCTGGCCAACCGTTACCTCGCTTCTTTTGCCATTTTCCTGGCAGAAAACCGGGGCCATTATATGATCGAGAATATCATAGAAGATGGTCTGAACGACTTTTTTTTCACCCATTTATACAAATACCGCGAAAGCTGGACACTACCCATCCATTTCATCGGCAGTATTGCATTTGGTTTTAGAGATGTATTGAAGGACCTTTGCAGCACCTATGAACTGGAACTGGGGAAAGTGATCAAGACCCCGATGCAGGGATTAATAGCGTATCACCGTTAAACTACTGGCATGTCAGACTTTATTAAAGTAACCGAACAATCCTCTACTTACCGGCACCTGGAAAAGATGTCGATACTGGAACTATTACAGAATATCAATACAGAAGACCGCACCGTACCGGAAGCCGTTAACAGAGCCATTCCTCAGATAGAAAAACTGACTGCCGCCATCAGCGATAAAATGCTGGCGGGCGGACGCCTGTTCTACATCGGTGCCGGAACCAGCGGCCGCCTGGGTATCGTGGATGCCAGCGAATGTCCGCCAACTTTCGGTGTGCCTTACGGACTGGTGATCGGATTGATCGCCGGCGGCGAAAAAGCCATTACCCAGGCAGTGGAGTTTGCAGAAGACAGTGTAGATGAAGGCTGGGCCGACCTGCAGAAACATTTTGTGAGCGATAAAGATGTGGTAGTGGGACTTGCTGCCAGCGGTACCACACCCTATGTGATTGGTGCACTGAAACAATGCCGCAAAAGAGGGATCATCACAGGCAGTATCAGCTGTAACCCCAATTCGCCCGTATCGGCAGCGGCCGACTTCCCGGTAGAGGTAGTGGTGGGACCGGAATTCATCACCGGCAGTACCCGTATGAAAAGCGGAACCGCACAAAAACTGGTACTGAATATGATCTCCAGCACCGTGATGATACAGCTGGGCCGTGTAGAAGATAACAAGATGGTAAACATGCAGCTCAGCAACGTGAAACTGGTTGACCGAGGAGTGAAAATGGTGATGGATGGTTTGCAACTGAACGATTATGAGAAAGCCAAAGACCTACTGTTAAAACACGGCAGTGTAAAAAAAGCAGTAGAAGCTGCCATGGCTGCCTCTTAGGATAATGTATGCACGAGATCGAACCTTTTTATAACTGGC
This sequence comes from Bacteroidota bacterium, assembly GCA_016183765.1. Taxonomy (GTDB): domain Bacteria; phylum Bacteroidota; class Bacteroidia; order Chitinophagales; family Chitinophagaceae; genus Sediminibacterium. The sequence continues at coordinate 294,004 of JACPEA010000001.1, read as the reverse complement.
GTCATATATATACCTCCGAGGAAGATCCCCGTTCGCCTTTCTTTGGCAGGAAATACAGCGAATTCGAGTTCTCTCAAACGGTCTACAATTATTATATCCATCCGCAGTGGGATGATTTTGGGAGTCGTACACTTTACCTCAAGATCATTTACGTTGATTATGAGCTCAATTTTGCCATCATCGAAATGCTGGGCGAATGGAATGATGCCATCGAGAACGATATCATGGAACTGAAGAGGGAAGTGATGGACATGCTGTACCAACAGGGCATCTACAAATACATACTGATTACCGAGAACGTACTCAACTTCCATAGCAGCGACAAAGAATATTACCAGGAATGGTACGAAGAAACCAGCGAACAGAATGGCTGGATCGTTTCGTTGAATATGCCTGAAGCTACCCAGCAGGATTTCAGGAAGAAAAAGTTAAGCTACTATATCGAACTGATGGAACTGCCCGACTGGCGGGTTTACAAACCTTATCACCTGTTCAAGAAGATAGATAACGAACTCAGCCAAAGGCTTGGAGAATGAGTGGAGGGTTCCGTATTGGCCAATTAACGAATGAGCGGATCGGCAGACCCTATTTTGAATGTGAACAAGTTGAAGCAATACTGACTGCAATTGGCGGATACATCCACTCGCCAATCCGCTAATCACTTTAGGTCCTGCCCATTCGGCTTGTATTCTTCGGTCAATGTCAATTCGATCCGTTTATCGGGCATCAGCCATAGAATGGCCACCGCCGTGTACAATAACAGGCTGATCCAGCCCGCTATAAAAGCCAGCGGAACCGAAACAGCATATATGAACATGGAAACCTTTTCCTTGCGTTCAATCCCTGCCGAACTTCCGATGACAGATCTTTTTCCATGTAAACTGATCAGGCTCCTGGTGAGAATATAATAAGCTATAGCAGCCATTAACAGGTCAACCCCGAACAATGCCGTGGGCAGGGGTGCAAAATGATTTTCACCCATCCAGCCGGAAGAAAAAGGCAGTAGCGAAAGCCAGAAAAGCAGGTGGTTGTTGGCCCACATGACTTTCCCGTTGATCTTACGTGCAGCATGCAACAGATGATGATGGTTGTTCCAGTAAATACCCACGTACACGAAACTGAGTACATAACTCAGAAATACCGGGGCCAGCGGTTTCAGATCTGCCCACCCAATGCCATGCGGTACTTTCATTTCAAGTACCATGATGGTGATGATGATGGCCAGTACACCATCACTGAATGCTTCCAGCCTGCCTTTGCCCATACGTTTGTTTTACTGGCACTAATATACAATCTTCCATTTCTTATTGATCGATCGCCGCCGAACAACCCATTCCCAATTGGACAATCGCTGAAAACTCATTATCTTACCCGCAGATTTACTTACATAAAATCATACGATTATGGCATTACCAGTAAACAATAAAACCGGCGGCAAAGCCGGTAACAAGGGCCTGAAGGGTGGTCCACAGGGTTCTAAATTCATAGCCAAACCCAATGCCGCCAAACCGATGGGTGGCGGAAAAAAACCGATCAAGACCGGCGGATCAAGAGGAAGCTGATACCTCAAACAACTCATCAACCTGCCCAAAAGCAGGCAACAGGGAATACAGGATGTTAAAAAACACCCCGTATTCCCTGTATTATTTGATAGGCAGCCCGAGATTCATTTCACAAACCCGATACGCTCCCTTTCAGCCCAGCTTTTCTGCTCTGCCTCTGTATCCAGGAATTTCTCAAAAGCCTCATACAACAAGGCTATCTGCCCCTGGTGATTACCCACTTTCTTCTGAATATCAGCTACTTGTGTAGTAAAAAAAGCTATCGAATGCCTGTTCCTGTGCAGTAGGAAAAAACTCCGCATGATCAGGATATTCATCTGGATGGCCGGGGGACTGTTCAACACGCTGGACAACATAGCCACTCCCAATTCTGTAAATACCCATGGCTGGTACCTGTCTCCGCCCCTTTTTGAGGTTTCAATTTGAAACCTCAAAGAATGGGTTTCCTCTTTATTCAGGCGAAACATGAAATCGAGGGGGAACCTGTCAATATTCCTTTTGACGGCAAGATTTAATGATTTGGTGGGCACACCATAGAGCCTGGCCAGGTCACGGTCCAGCATTACCCGTTGTTCCCTGATCTCGTAGATGAGATCCTGGATATGCATCAGTGGCTGGGCAGTAGGTAACATCCTGCAAACCTAAATACCCAGACCTAAGTTGCCATACGTATTAATACCTGGAAACCGTTAGAAATACACCCTGTCAGGATAAACGTTCAACAATGGATAGCCCGTTTTTCCTGAGTGTATCCAGCGCTATATCATACCCGGCATCGGCATGACGAATGACGCCCATGCCCGGATCATTTCTTAATACGCGTGCCAATCTAGCAGCAGCATCTTCGGTTCCATCGGCTACGATGACCATTCCGGCATGAATGCTGTATCCCATGCCTACGCCACCACCATGGTGCAGGCTAACCCAGCTTGCACCGCCTGCGGTATTGACCAGGGCATTTAAAATGGGCCAATCGGCCACTGCGTCGCTGCCATCCAGCATGGCTTCCGTTTCGCGGTTAGGAGAGGCAACCGAACCGGTATCCAGGTGGTCGCGACCGATCACGATCGGGGCTTTTACCCTGCCGGTTCTCACCAGTTCATTAAAAGCAAGGCCTGCTTTTTCCCTTTCGCCCTGCCCCAGCCAGCAGATCCGGGCCGGTAATCCCTGGAAGGCAATACGCTCCCTGGCCATTTTCATCCAGCGCTGCAGGCTTTTATTTTCAGGAAACAGGTTCAGGATCACTTCGTCTGTAACTGCAATATCAGCAGGATCCCCACTTAAAGCCACCCAACGGAAGGGACCTTTCCCTTCACAGAACAAGGGGCGGATATACGCAGGCACAAAACCGGGGAAATCGAATGCATTTTCCAGCCCTCTTTCCTGGGCACGGGCCCGTAAATTATTTCCATAATCAAAAGTGACCGCTCCCCGCTTCTGCAGCTCCAGCATCAGTGTTACATGAAGTTTCATACTGTCGTAACTCAGTTCAATGTATTTTGCAGGATCCTTTTCGCGCAGCATATTGGCCGCTTCATTCGTCAGGGTATGCGGCACATAGCCGATCAGCGGATCATGGGCAGATGTCTGGTCCGTCAACACATCCACCGTTATATTTCTTTCGATCAATCGCTGCAGCAATGTGACTGCGTTACAAAGCACCCCAATGCTCAAAGCTGCTTTCCCGGCTTTTGCCGCCTGGGCGCGGTCAATGGCTTCATCAATATCCAGACATTTGATATCCAGGTATTTTGTCTCCAGCCGTTTATCGATCCGCCATTCCTCCACTTCTGCTACCAGGCAAACGCCATCGCACATGGTTACAGATAAAGGTTGGGCACCACCCATCCCTCCCAATCCTGCGGTCACACTGAGAGTTCCTTTCAACGACCCGTCAAAATGTTTATCGGCCACGGCTGCAAAGGTTTCATAGGTTCCCTGCACAATACCCTGCGAACCAATATAGATCCAGCTACCCGCCGTCATCTGGCCGTACATCATCAATCCCTTTTTTTCCAACTCGGTAAAATGCTCCCAGGTAGCCCATTTCGGAACCAGTTGCGAATTCGACAACAATACCCTTGGCGCATCCTTATGCGTTTTCAGGATGCCCACCGGTTTACCACTCTGGATCAGCAGGGTTTCGTCCGCTTCAATATCTTTCAGTGCTTTGATGATCAAATCCAGGCTCTCAAAATTCCTCGCGGCCTTACCCCTTCCACCATACACGATCAGGTCATCCGGCCTTTCGGCCACTTCGGGGTCAAGGTTGTTCAGTAACATGCGCAAAGCTGCTTCCTGTATCCAGCCCTTGCAGTTCAATTGTGTACCGGTAGGCGTTTTGTACACAACAGGGTCATAGGTTCTTGTACGTTTATTCATGGCAATCATTTCGTGGAAAAGTCAAAAGTCAAAATAGGCTTTTTTTTACTTTTGAATTTTGAATTTTGAATGATCAATACACCAGGTCCTCATAAGCTGCCTGCAATTCATTGTATGCATGGTTATCACCTGCTTTTTTAGCTTCCGCCATGCCTTTTTCGTACCATTGGATGGCCAGGTCGGTCTCCTGCATTTTTTCCAGCAGTTTGGCCAGGTGATAATACGAACCGATATAGTCCGGAAATTCTGTCAATATGGCTTCGAACAATTCCCTGGCACCCTGGTCATCACCCACTTTCATGTATTCCAGCGCCAATGCATGACGCAGAAAATTGTCCTTGGGATTTGCTGCCAGGAACTCCCTGATCTTAGCGATTCTGTCCATCGGCCAAAGGTAGGAAGAGTGTTCATAGTTTGGCTTACCCAAGGAATATTGTACCGGCCATCCCAGAACCAAATAAATTATTACACAAAACTTTGCCACTCTCAAAACCTTCCTATATTTGCTAATAGTTGTTTATGCAACTAATTAACGGTAAATCTTTTGCGCTATGAAAATTCTTGTGTGTATCAGTAAAACACCGGACACCACTTCCAAGATCGCCTTTACGGACGGCAATAAGAAGTTTGACGAGACCGGCGTACAGTGGATCATCAACCCCTACGACGAATGGTATTCGCTGGTGCGGGCCATCGAATTAAAAGAAAAAGACGCTGCTGTCACCATTCACCTCGTTACCGTGGGTGGAGCTGATTGCGACCCCATTATCCGGAAAGCGCTGGCATTGGGTGGCGATGAAGCCATCCGGGTGAATTCCGACAGCACTGATAGTTATTTTATCGCTGCCCAAATTGCCGAAGTGGCCAAAAAAGGTGGTTACGACCTGATCTTCACCGGAAAAGAAGCCATCGATTACAATGGAGCTTCCATTGGCGGCATGGTGGCTGAACTGGTAGATATCCCTTATGTTTCCCTGGCAACCCTGTTTGAACTGAATGGCACCACTGCCACCATCACCCGCGAGATTGAAGGCGGCGAAGAAGTGGCCGAAGTAAGTTTACCCGTTGTAGTCAGCTGCCAGAAAGGTGTGGCCGAACAGCGCATCCCGAATATGCGCGGCATCATGGCTGCCCGCACCAAACCTTTACAGGTAGTGGAGCCGGTTGCAGCTGATACCCTCACCAGCGTGGTCAATTTTGAACTGCCGCCAGCCAAAGCCGGTGTAAAACTGGTTGACGCGGATAATGTGGCCGAACTGGTAAGATTATTGCACGAAGAAGCCAAAGTGATATAAAGGGTCTGATCTCAGTGGCCCATCTCTACAACTGTGGCAGCTTCCTTGCGTCGCACACTTGTACGGTTGGTCCTTTCAGCGGCATCAGCGCATTTCAAATTATCACATTTTCAAATTCTCAAATTGTAACACATGTCAGTTTTAATATTTGTTGATCAGACAGAAAACCATATCAAGAAAGCTTCTTACGAAGTGCTTACCTATGGTGCACAGGTAGCCAAACAAATGGGTACCACAGCTGAAGCGCTGGTGCTGGGCACGGTGAACGATGACCTGGCTTCGCTGGGTAAATATGGCATCACCAAAGTACACCAGGTGGCCAACGAAAGCCTGAACCATGTTGACACACAACTATACGCCAAAGTAATTGCCGAAGCGGTTACGGCCAGCGGAGCCAATGTGCTTATCTTTTCGCATAACCAGACAGGTAAGGCAGTGGCTGCCCGTGTTGCGGCCCGCCTCAAAGCAGGCATTGTAACCGGAGCCTGTGCCCTGCCCGATACCAGTAACGGTTTCGTGGTACGTAAAACCGTGTTTTCCGGAAAGGCATTTGCCAATATCAGCATCAACTCCCCTGTCAGGATCATTTCTCTCAACCCCAACAGTTACCAGACCGTTGCCGGAGAGGGAACTGCGGAAGTATCGGCGCTGAACGTGGCCGTAGATGCATCCAAAGTAAAAATTACTGCGGTGAACAAGGTAAGCGGTGAAGTGCCATTGACCGAAGCCGATATCGTGGTAAGCGGTGGCCGTGGTTTAAAAGGTCCCGAAAACTGGGGCATTCTGCTGGACCTGGCCAAGGAGCTGCATGCCGCCACAGCCTGCAGCCGCCCCGTAGGCGATGCGCACTGGCGCCCGCATCATGAACACGTAGGACAGACCGGTGTTCAGATTGCACCCAACTTATACATTGCGCTGGGTATCTCAGGGGCCATACAACACCTGGCAGGTGTGAACCGCAGTAAAGTGATCGTAGTGATCAACAAAGATCCCGAAGCACCTTTCTTTAAAGCTGCCGATTATGGTATCGTTGGCGACCTCTTTGAAGTGGTGCCCAAACTCACCGAAGAGATCCACAAAATGAAAGCCTCCTAGAATATTGAATGATGAACAAGGAATTTTGAATGATGAAGTAATGATGATAAAAGAATCCCGTACCAGTGGCACGGGATTTTTTTATCATCGCTACAATTGCATTCACTCACCCACTCATTCACTCATTTCCCTATAATCTTCCCTCACCGGCGTGAACACATCCAGCAACTTACAGTCTGTAATGGCCAGTCCTGCGTGTTTTACATTGGATGGGATCACGATAACAGATTCCGGACCGAACCGCAGGGGTTCTCCATCCAGCGTCAGTTGAAATTCACCATCCAGCACATGACATACCTGCTCATGCGGGTGAGAATGTTCGGGTAATGCGGCTCCTGCCTTCACATCAAGATAGGAGAAAGTCATATGATCTGTATGAATAAAACGGGCTGAATAACCGGATACGATCTCTTTGGGTATAATAGAAGCAAGTTCAACTTTGGGCATACAATGATTTTAGGCAGCAAGTTACAGTAAGCCGCAAATAAAAACACCGGCCGATGGCCGGTGTTTTTATTTGTATAGTTGTTGCACAATTATTTTGCAAACAGGTGGATGGCCAGTTGCACATCGTTGGCAACGTTACCAGCACCATAAGTAATACCAAGCAGGGTTCTGTCGAGGCTCAGGAATGACTGGGCAAAGAAACCTTTGTCATCTGCATTACGGATCTGCGCCTTCAGCTTAACCGGTACGGTCACTCCTTTTACCGTGAGGTTACCACTAACTTCTGCATTGCTGGCATCGGTGTAGTTCACAGCAGTGATCTCATATGCAGCTTCGGCAAATTTGGCCACATCGAAGAAATCACCTGACTTCAGGTGACCGGTAAGCCTGTCGCCACCACCTGCATCAGTTACTTTCAGGTTAGCCAGGTCGATCACGAACTTACCACCTGTGAGTTTGCCACCATCAACGGTAACAGAACCGCTTTTCAACGGAAAAAAACCGGTATGAAAATCTGATTTCTTGGTACCTACCCAGTCAACGCGGCTTTTTTCAGTGTTTACGGTCAGGGTAGCATCTTGTTTAGCACTAATCGGTGCAAAAGAATAAATGCCTGCTAAAAAGGCGAGGGTTGCTTTTTTCATGCTGTTGTCGTTTTATCGGTTTTTTCAGTGAGGCGTAAAAATAGGATTATTAATGTTACAACAATAATAATTATCAGCAAATCTGAATCCCGGTTTAGCTTATCTTCGCAAAAATTTTCCAGCATGAACCTTCACGAATACCAGGCCAAGGAATTACTGAAAAAATACAATGTTCCCGTACAGGAGGGCATTGCCGTAGATACCGTTATGGCCGCAGAAGAGGCTTACCGCCAGATCAAAACCCAAACAGGTAACAATTTTGCCGTAATCAAGGCCCAGATCCACGCCGGTGGCCGTGGAAAGGGTAAGATCGCCGGATCGGAACAGAGAGGCGTAGCAGTTGGTAAAAGCCTGGAAGACGTAACCAATATCGCCAAGAATATCCTCGGCGGCACCCTGGTAACCATCCAGACCGGTGCAGAAGGCAAAAAAGTGAACAAGATCCTGGTGGCCCAGGATGTATATTATCCCGGCCCCAACCCTGTTAAAGAATTCTACCTCTCGATCCTGCTCGACCGCGCCAAAGGAATGAACGTGGTGATGTACAGTACCGAAGGGGGTATGGATATTGAAGAAGTGGCACATAATACACCTGAGAAAATTTTCAAAGAGTGGGTTCACCCCGGTGGTGGCCTGCAGGGTTTCCAGGCAAGAAAGATCGCTTTTAACCTGGGATTGAGCGGTGAATCGTTCAAAAATTGCGTCAAATTCGTGACCAACCTGTACAATGCTTACGTGGGATTGGATTGCAGCATGCTGGAGATCAACCCGTTGTTCAAGACCAGCGACGACAAGATCATTGCTGTTGACTGTAAAATGAACATCGATGACAACTCGCTGATGCGCCATCCTGATATTGCCGCACTGCGCGATGTAACAGAAGAAGACCCTACCGAAGTAGAAGCCGGACAATACAACCTGAACTTCGTTAAACTGGACGGAAACGTAGGTTGTATGGTGAATGGTGCCGGTCTGGCCATGGCTACCATGGATATGATCAAACTGAGCGGCGGTGAGCCTGCCAACTTCCTGGACGTAGGCGGATCTGCCAACGCGCAGACCGTAGAAGCCGGTTTCCGCATCATCCTGAAAGATCCTAACGTTAAAGCGATCCTGATCAACATCTTCGGAGGTATCGTTCGCTGCGACCGTGTGGCAGCCGGTGTGATCGAAGCTTTCAACAAACTGGGAAATATCAATATCCCGATCATCGTCCGTTTACAGGGAACCAATGCGGTGGAAGCCAAAAAACTGATCGACGAAAGCGGCCTGAAAGTACAATCTGCTATCCAGTTAAGCGAAGCTGCCGAACTGGTGAAAAAAGCGGTTGCCTAACTTTCTTTTCGCCAAACATACAGGAACTCCGGTTGCCATTGCAACCGGAGTTTTTTATTGAGTGCAAGTCCCGGCCCTATCCGACCCGTCATAACTCTCAAAAGAGGTTCATTCAACTGTCTTACTGGTGTTGCCAGTAATCTACAACAGTCACCTTATCAATATGTGGTCCGGCAATATCGGTGAAGGCTTTGTGTGCGGGATGCACCAGGTATGCATCGCGGTCCTTCTCTGAATAGAAACTCAGCAGGAAACAATGCGTAAGTCCCTGGTTCAGTTTTTCAGGGCTGTTGTTGACACCAAACTCAAAAGCTTTGATAAGGCTGATCTTGCCAGGCAGTTCCCTAAAAGCCTGTTCTATCTTCTTCACATCGGCCTCGGTGGATTGGTCATTGAACTTGAACAATACCACATGACGTAACACGGCTTTTTCCTTTTTAACGGAAGCCGGCTGCGCCATAAGAGATACAAAAGAAGTGAATAGGACACAGGTAAGTAAAAAGATCTTTTTCATAAGGGTTTGTTTGTCTAAATCTACAACAATCTGCCCTTACCTGGTATCACCGGGGTTCCTGCAGCAGTTTTACCTCACTCACGGCGCTGAACGTGTACCGATGCCCGGTCTTCACTTCCACGCATTCGAAGCGTTTCCGTCGAACCGGTCCCTTACGGAAGATACGGCCATTGGCAGTCTGGAACAATGCCCCTTCCGGAACATCGATCACATGCAGTATACCTTCCTTTTTCACCGGGTTGTATTTACGCAGCACCAGCAGCAGTTCTGTTTCGCCATTGGCTGTAGCAGAAGGGTTTACAAGGGATCTTGCCAATGCTTTTTCAATATCGGGCGGGAATATTTTCTGCTGCACAAAATCGGCCAGCAGGCGGCTGTAGTTAGCTTTCCATTCCTTGCCATGCGGTTCCACACGCGTTTTGTGCAGTTCATAGGTCAACAGGTGGGCCAGTTCATGTAATAACGTAATGAGAAATTCATATTTGTTCAGGTTGCCATTTACGCTGATACGGTGGTTGCCGCCCCAACCGGCATGCCGGTAATCGCCCAGTACGGACTTGCGCTGCTTGCTGATGGTGAGATGTACTTTGTAATGATGGATATATGTTACCACCTGGTCAAAACTACCTTCCGGCAAAAAAGCCGCCAGGGCCTGCATGGGATGTTCGGATACAGGCATTATGCTTTGGGCTTCATCCGTAAAGCAATACGAACCTCCAGGAATGTGTATACGAAATAGAGCCCCATTCCCACAAAAATGGCATTCGTGTTTTTATGAATCCCGGCCGCAAGCAGGTAGATCAATGTGATGGTGGCCAATCCCATCAGTTTTACAAACGAGCCCAGCATTACCCCGAATATCATGGATGTGGGCCTGGAACCGGCGAGGCTCCTGCGCTGAAGCGACAGGTTGATCCATGCAAAAACAAACAGGAAAAAGTTAGCACCGAGCACCACTTCCCAACTGATCTCCCAGGTGGCCAGCTGGTCTTTCAGCAGGAAACAGGCGCTACCGACCAACAGGAACACCAATAAAAAAGGTACATACCAGAACTTCATCGTTTTCATATCATGGTTTCTTGAACAGGTCCCTGACCAGTTTGATCAGCATTGCTACGAGAAAAAATAAAGGTAATACCCAAACAAACACAGGGCTCTGAAAATGGACTTTTTTATCGAGCCAGTTGCCGCCATACAGCGCCAGCAACATCACTATCATCCACTGTGTGGCCAAACCGGCATATCGCATCAATGAATCGTAGGAAGAGGGTTTTGGGGCAGCCATGACTACTGGTTAATCGGTGGAAGCTTCTGTTCCCGGAAGGGTAACCGGGATCGTGTCCAGCTGCGCAGGTGAATTACCCGACAGCACTTTTTTCACCCCATCCAGGTACTGTTCCTTGTACTTCAGGGCCTGCTCCAGCGAATCGGTGCGGATCTTCAGCACCTGTAAGGCCGTCCTGCTTTCACGGGTGCCATAACCGGGAATATAGTATTTGATCGGCGAAAAAGCAATCAGCGCAATGGTCAGACCCACCAGCAACACGAAAATGGTACTGAGGCCAATGTATACACTTAAACGGGTCAGGCGGAAAGTCACCACTTCCTCATAGGTATCATCATTCATCACCACCAGCCGGTAACTGTTACGGAGGCGCTTCAGGGTGTTATTGATCTCTGGATTGTTCATTTCGTAAAATCCGGTTAAAGGTAACGATCAATCTGCTTTTCACCACCCACAATTGAGAAATAACTGTATTTTTAAACAGATTTTATGTACCTGACCCAGTTAAAAACATACGAACGGATATCGGTGCGGTTGGTGGCCTGCTGTCTGACCCTCTTTTCCTTACTACTGAACATTCCCGGCCATAGCCAGCCAGGGTTTTCTTTTGAGATTAAAAAGCCGAAAATATACGAAAACCGCAGCCTTCCCTCCGAAAAAAGCGGTAATAAAAAATTTACGGTTCCCCGGCGTTTCTACAATAACCTGGTAAGCCGTTTTAACTATTATTTCAACGCGAATCATAAACTGAACGAAGCACTGGAAACTGCCAAAGCCAGTCACCAGGATGACTACGCGCAATTGCTTTCCTTTTACAATTACAGTCTCGACGAGACTGCCAGGCAACAGATCGATTCCATCATCTACAAATGTACGGCCGGTATCCTGCTGCACGACCTCCGCAGCGATTGGGTGGATAAACTGTACCTCCTGATGGGAAAAGCCTATCTGTACCGGAAAGATTTTGACTCGGCCACACAGGTGTTCCAGTATATCAACTATGCTTTCTCGCCAAAAGACAATGGATACGATATCCCTATCGGCAGTAATGCCAGCAATACCAATGGAGTGTTCACCATCGCTACGCGCGAAAGCAAAAGCACCTGGAAAAAGATCGCCAGCTTTCCCCCCGGCAGGAATGAAAGTTTTATCTGGCAGGCACGCACTTATCTTGAACAGGACCAGCTGGCCGAGGCTGCCGGTCTACTGGAACTGATACGCACCGACCCGAATTTTCCTGAAAGACTGAAAGCAGATTTCCACGAAATGATGGCGTATCTGTTATACAAACAGGAGAATTACGAAAATGCCGCTGACCATTTACTGCAGGCGCTTGATAATGCCACCAGCAAACAGGAAAAAGCCCGTTGGGAATACCTGGCCGGCCAGTTATACCAGCTGGCCCATAAAGAGACCAAATCCATCCAGCTTTTTGAAAGGGCCATACAACATACTGTGGATCCTTTACTGGAAGTCTACGGCAGGATGAATATCGTAGCCATGGCAGCAGCCACAAGAGAGAACGCCATTCAACAAAACCTGGATGAACTGCTGAAAATGGCAAAACGCGACAGGTACGAAAACAACCGCGACATCATTTATTACGCAGCCGCACAATTGGAACTGAAAAGAAAAAACTATCCGGCAGCCGAAAAATTATTGCTGAACAGCATCCAATACAATACCGGCAACGCCCTACAACGCGAACTCAGTTTCCTGCTGTTGGGTGATATGAATTACCCGATCAAAAAATATGCGGCTTCGCACAGGTACTACGACAGCATACAAAGTTCACTGCTGAAGCCTGAAGACAAACAACGTGTGGAAGAGCGTAAACCGGCGCTGAAGATCATCAGTCAGAACGAAGACATCATTCAGCGGGAAGACAGTTTATTGCGACTCGCCAACCTGGCTCCTGAAGAAAGGGAACTGTTCCTGAAAAAACTGCTGAAACAGTTACGCAAAGAGCGTGGACTGAAGGACGCAGGAACAGATAACCTTTCTTTTGGTAACCCACTGGCGGATCCAACCGGCCAGCAGGCAGATATCTTTGGCAGCAGCGGATCAGAATTTTATTTCCTGAACAGCTCCCTAAAAGCAAAGGGCCTGGTGGAATTCAGGTCCAAATGGGGCAACAGGCCCAATGTAGACAACTGGCGCAGGCAGACTGCCGTAAACAGTTCGCTTAGCACCGTGACAACATCTGTTACTGCTGAACAGAACGGGAAAGACAGTGCCCGCAAAACAGCCGACCAGGAACTCAGCCTTTCCGCCCTCAATAAAGACATTCCGGTAACGGCCGAACAGCAGAGCCGTTCCAACCAGGCGGTCATCAATGCGTTGCTGTCCAATGCACTGACTTTCCAGAACCAGTTAGAGGATTATCCTTCGGCTGTGGACAGTTACGAAGAACTGCTTCGCCGTTTCCCCGAAAGCGCCGAAGTGGAAAAAGCCCTGTTCAACCTGGCCTATTGTTACCGGAAACTGGGAAAAACAGACAAGGCAGAATCTGCCACGGCCCAGTTACAAAAAGCTTTCCCGGGAAGCAAGTCGGTAGAACAGATGAATACCGCCCTGCTCACTGGCGACAAAAAAACAGACCCTGCCCAAAAACAATACGAAGACATTTACAGCATGTTCCTTTCGGGCAGGTTTGAAGAAGCCAGGGAAGCCAAACTGAAAGCTGATAAACAGTTCGGTAAGAACTACTGGACGCCGCAGTTGCTTTATATCGAGTCCATTTATTACATCAAAAAGAAAGAGGACAGTGTGGCCATTAACCGCCTGGAGAATATTGTGGGCCTGTTCGGCGGCTCAGCTTTGGCCGAGAAAGCTGCTACCATGGTGGACGTGCTGAAACGGCGGTCACAGATAGAAGCCTACCTCACCAACCTGAAACTGGACTCAACAGATAACATGGCAAGCAGACCCGTTGATCTGAATGCGGCCGCGCCCATCCTGGCCAATATCAACCGCAAAAAAGACACGGCAATGGCAGCACCCAAACAGCTCAATGCCGCACCCAAACAACTGGTAGACCTGAGTGATACCAAAACCATTTCTACCGCTGCGGTGATCAAAAAAGACTCTGTAAAACAGGTGGCCCCAAAAGAACTGAAAAAGATTGATTTCGGGAATGCAGTGACCGCAGCGCCTACCCTGAATAAAACCTACAGCTTTAACGCATCCGATACCCAATATGTGGTATTGATGTTGAATAATGTGGACCCCATTTTTGTATCAGAAAGCCGGAATGCCTTTAACCGGTATAACCAGGATACCTATGCAGAAAAAAGGATAGAGGTCTACAACCGGCGCATCAATAACCAGTACAATTTCCTGATGTTTGGTCCGTTTGTCAATGCAGGGGAAGCCATAACCTATATCGACCGTACCCGTCCGCTGGCCAAAACCAGGATTATACCCTGGCTAACCACGGATAAGTACCGTTTCAGTATGATCAGCAATGCCAATATGGACCTGCTGATCAGCACCCAGGATATTGAAGGTTATCATACCTTCATGCACCAGGTGTTCCCGGATAAATTTTAACCATACAAATGATACCGGCTCAATAACTCTTATTTAGTTTTACAGCCGTAACTTATATACTCATCTTAGCAGCTATGACGAAGTCAGTAAGCATTTTCTGGAAGATCTTTTTTGGCGGGTTTGCCTGTGTTATCCTTTTCCTGCTCATGCTCAACTGGGGCTGGATAGGTGACATGCCTTCCATCGACGATATTGAAAACCCTACTGCTTCACAGGCCAGCCAGGTGTTTGCCGATGATGGTACCCCAATGGGAAAATATTATATCGAGGATCGTGTGAATGTGCTGACCCGCGACATCAGCAAACACGTGGTGAATGCGCTGGTGGCCACGGAAGACAAACGGTTTTATGAACACAGCGGTATCGACGGTTTTTCGCTGATGCGTGCTTTCCTGTACCTGGGTAGCGAAGGCGGCGCCAGCACCATTACCATGCAAACCGCCAAGAACCTTTTTACCGAGAACTGGAGTACCAAGAATTTCCTGTTGCGCAGCATCCAGAAGTTGAAAGAAGTGATCATTGCCATCAAACTCGAAAAGAACTTTACCAAAGAAGAGATCATCACATTATACCTGAATACGGTTGCCTTCGGCGATAATGTGTATGGTATCCGCAATGCATCGAATACTTTTTTCCAGAAAGAACCAGACAGGGTACGTGTGGAAGAAGCGGCAGTACTGATCGGTATGATCAACGGTCCCGGTATCTATAACCCGAGAACCAACCCCCGCCGTGCCCTGGAAAGAAGGAACCTGGTACTGAACCGGATGGTGACCAGGGGCGATCTTTCCGCGGCGGAAGCCGATGTCCTGAAACGGAAACCCATCGACCTCAATTACCACAAACTGAACGAAAACAACGGTCTGGGACCCTATTTCCGGATGATACTGGGCGAAGACATGAAAAAATGGTGCAAGGAACACAAGAAAAGCAATGGCGACAGTTACAACCTGTACCGCGATGGCTTGAAGATCTATACCACCATCAATCCGCGCATGCAGTTATATGCAGAGGAAGCTGTGGCCAAACACATCAACTACATGCAGAAGCTGCTGAACAACCAGGAGAACATAAAAAAAGGAACGATCTGGAAAGGGTATGAGAACGTGATAGAAGCAGCCGCCAAACAAAGCGACCGCTGGCGCAACCTGAAAAAAGAAGGTATGGATGATGAGGATATCCGCAAAACATTTGACCAGAAAACACCAATGCGGGTATTTGCCTGGAACAATACCCGGGGAAAAGATACCGTGATGACACCCATTGATTCCATCAAATACCACCGCCAGATGTTACAGGCGGGTTTTATGGTGATGAATCCGCTGGATGGACAGATCAAAGCCTGGGTAGGGGGTATCGATTTCAAGACCTTTAAATTCGACCACGCCAATATCAACACCAAACGGCAGGTGGGATCAACCATGAAGCCCCTGTTGTATAGCCTGGCCATTGAAGAAGCGGGTTTCACTCCCAACACCACCGTATACGACCAGCAACAGAGTTTTGGCGGGTATGGTATGGTGCCTGCTACTTCCAAAACCTGCACAGGCGCCAGTATGCCTATGGCGCTGGCACTGGCTAAATCAAGAAACTGTGCCACCGCTTATGTACTGAAACAATTAGACAATAACGGTAATGAAGGGGCCAAAAGGCTGATCGATTTCCTGCGTAAATGTGATTTTACTTCCAACATACCTGCCTACCCTTCTATCGGTATCGGAGCCTGTGAACTCTCGCTGATTGAAATGATGCAGGGGTACAGCATGTTCCCAGGCCGCGGCTTTAATGCCAAACCCATGTATATCACCCGTATTGAAGACAGGAACGGCAATGTGCTGGCTACATTTACACCACACCGCAAAGAAGTGATCAGCGATGTGACCGCCTATTCGGTGATCAAAATGATGCAGGGCGTTATGACCAACGGAACCGGTGCCGGCATCTGGGGCTATGATGTTCCGGGCGATATGGAGATTGCCGGCAAAACAGGAACCACCAACGACAACAGCGATGCCTGGTTCATGGGATATACCCCGCAATTCCTGGCAGGTGGCTGGGTAGGCTGCGATGACCGTTTTATCCGTTTCAATACCGAAAGCAAAAACGGTGAGGGCGGACGTGCCGCCATGCCCATCTGGGCTTATTTTATGACAAAAGCCGCAGCGGATCCCAACTGCGGTATCGATACCAAACTCACTTTTATGAAACCCGAAGGTATTAACGATATCAGTATCGATTATTCCAATGGAGGTGTACCGGTACTGGGAGGAGAAGCGGTGGACATGGGCACCGGCAACTCGGGCGATTATGAAGTACCCAAGGATATCAAGGTAGAAGATATCATTCCCGAATCGCAATTGGAAGGCGGTAAACCACTGGTAAACCCTGCCACCACCCCAACTACGGACCCGAAAGAAAAAGATCCCAAAAAAGCAGGAGAAAAAAAACAAACACCACCAGCCATAACACCTAAAAAGCCGGCTGTATTGATGCCTCCTAAAAAAACAGGAACGGGCAGATAGTTCCGGCTGTGTTACATGTTGCGTCCATTCCAGTTAAAATTGAGTGAGAACTGGTGAAAAAGATGGCTCTGGTAAAAACCGGTGGCATACCGGATATGTGTTTTCCGCAAAAAAATTCCGGTACCCAGCGTAAAACCGTTCAGTCCGCTGGTCAGCTGATAGGCGTTCAGGTCCTGCCTGCGCTGGAAGTTGAAACCGGCATCCAATTCCAGTTTCTCGTGCAAAAACACCTGCGCAGAGAATACAAGATGCGAGAATATCTTTTGCAGGGTATTCTTTCCGCTATACCCGACCTCTCCTTCCGAAGCCCGGAAACTGGTATCGTTATAGTACGTATTCAGCTGCTGTAAATGATGTGCCGTTACCGAGAATTGAAAAGGCGCATGCTCCAGTCTTTTGGTAATACCCAGTTGCAGATCGAAAGGCAGCTCCTCCCTGCGGTTACTGCCATCATAGGTTCTCAATTGGGTGCCCATGTTTTTGGCCACCAGGCTCACCTGTAAACCGTTCAGGGTATCGTAATAACTCAACCCAAAATCAAATGCAAGCCCGGAGGACCGGTACTGGCCATAGTTGGAATTGAGGTACTTCATCGTAAGCCCATACCAGAAATGTTCCTTGTACTGCCGGCTGGCCATGACCTGCACCACATAATCCACCGGGCGGAAACTACCCATAACAATTCCTGCGGCATCGGTTTGAGCAAGGGTTCCATAATCAAAATAATTGGCACCCACCGCAATATTGGTACGGACTTCTGGCAAGTGCCAGGCGCTGGTGAGACTGTAATTGCGGATACCGGCCAGAAAAGAGTTGAACGATGCACCCGCCTGCTGGTGCATTTTATCGCGGAGCAGAGCTGGGTTTTGGAAGGCCATACCCACGTCGTTCCCGATCGCTGAAATATTATATCCGCCCAGGGCGGATACCAGGGCGGTATTGGGTTGCGATGCAAAATTGAAAACGGCATTTCCTCCCAGCGTTTGCGCCGGCAGCCATCCTGCAACGACCATTGCCCATAAGAGAAGAAAAAAACGCATCCGCTGAATTGTTTGTAAATCTAAGGCAAGAAGCCTGTATCCTGCGGGCAAAAAAATCCCCCACGCTGTGGGGGATCCTATCCTTACAACCCGCGTCATGAAGAAGCGCCGGGGTCGTTAACAAATTTTCCGGCATTGATTTCTATATACGGACAAGCTTATACCAGGGCCAGGTCTATCACCTGCTGCATCGTTTTTACGTAGTGAAATTGTACCCCTTTAATGAAACTGCTTTCGATCTCATTCACATCCTTCTCATTCTGCCAGCAAAGGATGATCTCCTTCAGTCCGGCCCTTTTTGCGGCCAGTATCTTTTCCTTAATACCCCCTACCGGTAATACCTGCCCGCGGAGGGTGATCTCGCCCGTCATTGCCAGGAAGGGTTTTACCTTTCTGCCGGTAAAGGCGGATGTAAGGGAGGTCAACATGGTAATACCCGCACTCGGCCCGTCTTTGGGCACAGCCCCTTCCGGCACGTGAATATGGATATTCTTTTTGGAGAAGATCTCCGGATCAACCCCCAGTTTTTTGGCATTGGCCTGCAGGTAACTCAAAGCCGTAGTAGCACTTTCTTTCATCACATTACCCAGGTTACCGGTCAATTTCAGCTCACCTTTGCCATCGCCCAGGATGGTTTCGATAAAGAGGATATCGCCCCCTACATAGGTCCAGGCAAGACCTACCGCCACGCCCGGCATATTGGCTGTTTTGTAGATCTCGTTACTGTAACGCGATTGTCCCAGTATCTTCTCTACGTCATGTGCGGTAACCGTAGACTTCACCTTATCCTTCATGGCCAGTTCCCTGGCCTGGTAACGCATAATACTGGCCAGTTGCCTGTCCAGCTCCCGTACACCGCTTTCGCGGGTATATTGTTCGATGATCTTTTCGAGTACTTTATCGCTGATCTTGAAATTCACTTTGCCCAGTCCATGTGCTTCTTTCTGTTTGGGCAGCAGGTGGCGTTTGGCGATTTCTACCTTCTCTTCCACCGCGTAACCACTCAGGTCAATGATCTCGAGCCTGTCGCGCAAAGCAGGTTGTATGTTCTGGAGGTTATTGGCCGTAGCAATGAACAGGACTTTGCTCAGGTCGTATTCCAGCTCCAGGTAATTATCATAAAAGGTATGGTTCTGCTCCGGGTCCAGCACTTCCAGCAAGGCGGAAGAAGGGTCGCCGCGCATATCGCTGCCGATCTTATCGATCTCGTCAAGGATCATTACCGGGTTGGATGATTTGCATTTGCGGATATTCTGGATGACCCGGCCCGGCATAGCGCCGATATAGGTTTTCCGGTGACCCCGGATCTCGCTTTCATCATGCAGTCCGCCCAGGCTCACCCGAACATATTTACGTCCGATCGCATGCGCAATGGAGCGTCCCAATGAGGTTTTACCAATCCCGGGAGGGCCCAGGAAACAAAGGATCGGGCTGCGCATATCCCCTTTCAGTTTCAGCACCGCCAGGTACTCCAGGATACGGCTTTTGATCTTGCTCATGCCATAGTGGTCGGTATCCAGTACTTTTTGGGCATTCTTCAGGTCGTAATTATCAGCAGTATAATCCTCCCAGGGCAGGTCCAGCATCAGGTCAAGATGGTTGTACACCACGGAATAATCAGGTGTGGTGGGGTGCATCCTTTCCAATTTCTCGATCCCGCTCTTGAAGAGGCTCTTCGCAGCTTCGGGCCATTTTTTACCCTCGGCTTTTTTCTTCATTTCATTGATCTCGCGTTCGTTGGTATCGCCGCCCAACTCATCCTTGATGCTTTTCAACTGTTGCTGCAGAAAGTAATCACGCTGCTGCTTGTCGATCTCGGTGCGCGTTTTATTGGTCACTTTATCTTTCAGCTCTGCAAATTGCAGTTCCCGCTGCAGGATAAAGATCAGTCGCTCAGCCCGCTGGTGTACATCGTTGATCTCGAGCAACGACTGTTTTTCGGTCAGGTCGCTGTTCAGGTTACTGCTCACGAAATTGATCAGGAAGGCCGGGTTCTCTATATTCTTCAGGATAATGGACGCTTCGGTGGGCAGGTTGGGCGATAACTGTATGATCTGCGTAGCCAGGTCTTTGATGCTGCTGATATACGCATCAAAATCCTCGTTGGCAGGTACTTCATCGTCCGCTAAGGCCTGTACGGAAGCTTTGAAATAAGGGTCTTCGCTGGTCATTTCCAGCAGTTCGAACCTTTTTTTACCCTGTATGATGATGGTGGTGCCGCCATCCGGCATTTTGATCAGTTTTACGATCCTTGCCACTGTACCGATACTGCACAGGTCCTTAGGCTCGGGTTCCTCCACATTGGCATCTTTCTGGGCCACCACGCCGATCAGTTTGTCCAGCTTATAGGCATCGTTCACAGCTTTGATGCTCTTGTCACGTCCCACCGTAATGGGTAATACTACACCGGGGAACAGTACTGTATTACGCAATGGCAGAATGGGCAGACTGTCGGGGATCACCAGGTTCTTGTCCTGCTCAGTTTCATTTTCATGGATCGGGATGATCGGCATGAAATCAGTATCCTCATCTGAACGGAAAAATAATTTTTCTTTCATCTTACTCATGGTTCAAGGGTCAAAATGTCACTCAGCCGTTACAGCCTGCAGTAAAATCTATTGGCGAAAGTAAAGTCAATATTGATGCCATTAGCCCCCAACCGGTGATTTTGGCACATCCGCGCAAAAAAAATCCTCCCGGGAACCGGGAGGACCTTCTTGCAAGAAGTAATATTCAGTAACCAAATACTTGAATTACGTATTACTTTTTAGTAGTATCAGCTGCAGCTTTAGTGGTGTCAGCAGCTACGGCAGTAGTGTCCATAGCAGCTTTAGCAGCAGTATCAACAGTAGTAGCGGCGCTATCAGTTGCTGCAGCTTTGTTTTCACCAGAGTTACAAGCAGCCATGAAGCCGGCTACTGCTAAGATTGCGAATACTTTTTTCATTGTACTTGTGTTTTTTGAGTTTTTAATGGCGGCAAAGATAGAGAACGGCTCGAATTTTGCAAATTTTAACAGATATTTTTTATTTTTTTCTGAAAAATATCCTGATTGGCACCCCCCGGAAGTTGAATTTCTGTCTTAGCTGGTTTTCCAGGTAGTTTTTATACGGTGTTTTGATATCATCGGGATAATTCGTGAAAAAGGCGAAGGATGGCACCACCGTAGGCAGTTGGGTAACATATTTAATTTTTATTGAATTTCCTCTCACCACCGGTGCATGGTAGGCTGCAACTGCTGCCAGCATGGCTTCGTTCAGTTTGGCGGTAGGTACTTTGCGCTGGCGGTTCTCATATACTTCCAGGGCCATTTCAATGGCTTTGAAAATGCGGGTCTTTTCCTTTACAGAGATGAACAGGATGGGCACATCATTGAACGGCGCCAGTTTCTGTTTCAGTACTTTTTCATAGTCCCGGGCGGTATTGGTTTCCTTGGCCACCAGATCCCACTTGTTTACCAGCACCACCACCCCTTTGCCCTTGCGTACTGCCAGACTGAAAATGCTGATATCCTGGGCGGTGATCCCTTTATCGGCATCCAGTACCAGTAAACACACATCTGCCTCGTCAATGGCTTTGATGGCCCGGATAATGGAATAGAACTCAAGGTCTTCCTTTTCCTTGTTCTTTTTACGGATACCGGCCGTATCGATCAGCATAAACTCTTTCTGGAAGAGGTTATAATGGGTATGGATGCTATCGCGGGTAGTACCGGAAATATCGCTCACAATGGTACGTTCCTGGCCGATCAGTGCATTCAGCAGGGAGGATTTTCCCACGTTGGGCTGCCCAATGATGGCGAATTTGGGCAGATCGGTTTCTTTTTTGGCCTCTTCCACATCTTCCGCGGTGATGGGTTCGGTGATCGCGTCCAGCAATTCACCGGTGCCGCTGCCCGAGATGCTGCTGACAAAGAAATTGTTTTCAAAGCCCAGTGAATAGAACTCGGTGGCTTCCAGTTCGCGGGTGCCGTTATCGACTTTGTTCACCACCACATATACCGGTTTTTTGGTGCGGCGCAGCATATCGGCCATGGCATCATCCAGGTCGGTAATGCCGGTAGCCACATCTACCATAAAGATGACGGCATCCGCTTCTTCCAGGGCAATACGCACCTGTTTGCGGATCTCGGTCTCAAAAATATCATCGCTCGAAGGCACAAAACCTCCGGTATCCACCAGGTTGAACACTTTCCCGTTCCAATCGGCCAGCCCGTACTGGCGGTCGCGCGTAACACCACTCACATCATCCACAATCGCTTTCCGGTTCTCCAAGAAACGATTGAACAAAGTACTCTTCCCCACATTGGGCCTTCCCACAATTGCTACTGTATAACTCATACTTATTGTATTAAAATCAAAAAATGTATACACCCATTTGAAATCAATTAGTAATTAATTACTAATTATTTGTATCCGTATTCCTTCAACTGATGCTCATTGTCTCTCCATTTCGGCCTCACTTTTACGAACAGTTCCAGGAATACTTTCTGTTGTATGAATGCCTCTATATCCTTCCGGGCCATGGTTCCGATCTGTTTGATCATGCTGCCCCTGTCGCCAATGATGATGGCTTTTTGGGTCTCCCGGTTGACAATAATATCGGCCTGGATCTTTACCAGTGATTCTTTTTCCTTGAATTCATTCACCAGGACGGCTGTATGATAAGGGATCTCATCACCGAACAGCTGGTAGATCTTTTCACGGATCAGCTCACCCACAAAGAATTTCATGGGCAGGTCACTCAGATCGTCCTCGCTGTAAAAAGGGGCACCTTCGGGTAATAGCGTCAATATGGCATCAAGCAGTTTGTGCAGGTGTATCTTCTGCAGGGCAGAGATCTTTACCAGCTGTTTGCAATAGGATTTGCCGGCAAAAAAAGCTTCCGCCAGGGCGATCTTACCGTTGGCCGCTTCGTCGATCTTGTTCAGTACCACAATCGCGGGCACTTTCAATCGAAGCGATTGGAAGATGGCATCCACTTCTTCCAGGTTCTCATTGGCATCTACCAGCAACAGGGCCAGGTCCGCGTCTTCCAAAGCGCTTTTTACCGAATCCATCATCCGCTCGTGCAGCTTGTATTTGGGATCGATGATACCGGGCGTATCCGAGAAGATCACCTGGTATTCGCCGGGTTTGTTCAGGAACGCCTTGATACGGTGGCGCGTGGTTTGCACCTTGGGCGATACGATGGCCATTTTTTCACCGATCAATGCATTGAGCAGTGTGCTTTTACCCGCATTGGGGCGACCAAATATGTTAACGAATCCTGCTTTCATATTGTGTGCACGGGAATGTCCGGTTAACCCGAAACCCGAAAATTTGTTAATGATAATACCCTGAAAAATGAATGAGATGGCAAATCAGGCATTCATGACAACATGAACTTCCTGCCAGTATGGTACCGATGTTACGGTATCTGTCATTCAGTATCCAGAGTAGCCTCCAGCCGAATAAAAAGCCTTTTCTGGCTTTTCATGAACGGGTGTAAACCCGTTGCAAAAATCAAAGGCCTCATGATGAGGCCTTTGATTTTTGTTGCGAGGGAAGGGATCGAACCTCCGACCTTCGGGTTATGAGCCCGACGAGCTACCGCTGCTCTACCTCGCGATTTAGGAGTGCAAAGGTAGGGGTGCGAACAGTAGCTACCAAATAAATATTCAATTAATCATCTGTTCTTTTCTTAATGGCGGCTCCCCCGCTGCTGCTGATATCCCTGATCAGGCCAGTTCCTTTATAAAAAATGGTACTGCCCCCACTGGCTACCGCATTGAGCTCCTTATTCACCGTAATGCGGATATTGGATGCACCGCTGGCATCCACCCTGCAGTTATCAGAAACCAGCTCATACGCTTTGATCGTACAGGCTCCCGAAGCTTCCACCACCAGATCGACGGTTTTTCCGGAAACCCTGATATTGGAAGCACCGCTGGCACCCAGGCGGAGCTTAGTTACCGCAACTTCCCCACTGAAATCACTGGCGCCCGACATCTCCATTTTCAGTTCGGCCTGGCGTATGGGGTCGGTCGCCTTTACATTACAGGCTCCCGAAGCTTCCAGTTTACCAAGCTGTTGATAGGTAACATAGGCTTTCATTTTATGGTTACCCCATACCTTCCAGTTCAGTCCCCTGGCATCAAAATAGATATGCAGGGTGCCGGAACGGTTTTCGGTACGGATACGCGAGCGGACCTCATCACTGCTGGCACTTACTGCCACCGCTTCGGTATGGCCCTGGGAAATGTACAGATCAATGGCACCGGATACTTCAATGGCGTTAAAACCGCGCATATCGCGTACTTCCGCGTTGGCATCGACTACCAGGTTCTTTTCGTTCTGCGCCCAGGACTGGGACAGACCGAGCAGCATGCATACAATGATACAGATCCTCTTCATCGGGGTATTTTTTCTTTGTAACGATGTTGGTTCGATAAAGTTACAGTTGCAGAAGATTTCCCGAATCCTTATTTTTGTGGCAGATCATTCCTCGGGGTGCTGTCAGTTATGTGTGCACGCATAACATGCCGGCTGAGATAATACCCGTTGAACCTGAACAGGGTAATTCCTGCGAAGGGAAGGCGTACACTTCTTTCGTACCTCTCCGTTAGCTATTCCCTGTTCCCATTATTAACTTTTTAAAGCAAAAAACATGAAAAAGTTTTTGGGAACAATGATGTTGGCATTTGTAACCTGCATCAGTGTTGCACAAACCGGTAAGCGCCTGGTACAGGGCACCGTAACAGAAAACAATGCACAAACGCCCGTTGCCGGGGCAACTGTAAGACTGGGCAACCGGCAAACCCTGACCAACGAAAAAGGCCAGTTCGTTTTTGACCGGACCGGAGCCGGTCAGTTTGAACTGACCGTGAACAGCCTGGGGTTTTCCGTATACAGTGAGGCCATCCAAGTGGCTGCTACCGACCTCAATCTTTCTATCCGCCTCACCGCCACCAGCCTGTACCTGCAGCCCCTGGAAGTAAAATCGCTAAGGGCCTCTGACAGGGCTCCATTCGCCAAAGCCAACCTGAGTAAGGAACAGATCACGCGTAACAACCTGGGGCAGGATATCCCGTTCCTGTTAGACCAGACACCCTCTGTTGTGATCAATTCCGATGCGGGCAATGGCGTGGGTTATACCGGCATCCGCATCCGCGGAAGTGACGCTACCCGGGTGAATGTGACCCTGAACGGCATCCCTTACAATGATGCGGAAAGTATGGGCACTTATTTTGTGGACCTGCCCGATTTTGCTTCATCCGTAAACAGCATACAGGTTCAGCGCGGGGTAGGTACTTCCTCCAATGGCGCCGGCGCTTTTGGCGGCACCATTAACCTGGCCACCAACGAATACAACGAAAAAGCCTACAGCGAACTGAACAACAGCTTTGGCTCATTCAACACCTGGAAAAATACCCTGAAAGCCGGAACCGGGCTGATAGGCGGGCATTTTACGGTGGATGCACGCCTGAGCCGCATCAGCAGCGACGGTTATATCCAGCGCGCTACGAGCGACCTCAAATCTTTTTATGTGAGTACCGCCTACCTCACCAAAAAATCATCCCTGCGCCTGAATATCTTTTCAGGGAAAGAAAAAACCTACCAGGCCTGGTACGGTGTGGCTGAAAGTTTGCTGAATACCGACCGGACCAATAACCCGGCCGGCACCGAAAAACCGGGTACACCTTATAATAACCAGACCGACAATTACACACAAACCCATTACCAGTTGTTCTTTAACCATTCCATCAACAGTAAATGGTCGTTCAACACCGCTGCTTTTTTAACAAGGGGCAAAGGATATTACGAGGAATACAAAGCAGAACAGGCTTTTGCCAAATACGGCTTACCTGATGTAGTGACCAGCGGAACCACTATCACCCAAACGGACCTGGTAAGACAACGCTGGCTGGATAACTATTTCTACGGTCAGATCTTCTCGCTGCAATACAAGAACAGCAAAGACGAATTGACCATTGGCGGTGGATGGACCCAATACGATGGTAAACACTATGGTACCCTACCCTGGTTACAGACCGGAACCGTTTCTGCAGATTACCGTTATTACCAATACCCCGCCACCAAAAAGGATTTGAACATCTATACCAAATGGCAACATCAACTGAGTACACACTGGGTTAGTTTTGCCGACCTGCAGTATCGTCATGTAACGCATGATATGCAGGGTTTTGAGGGCAGCCCGACCCTGTTCGTGAACAGGAGTTTCAACTTCCTGAATCCCAAAGCGGGCGTAACTTATACCAACAACGGCTGGCAGGCCTTTTTCAGTTATGCCCTGGCGCACAAAGAACCTAACAGGGACGATTTTCAGGCAGGTGTAAAAAGCCAGCCCAAAGCCGAAACCCTGCACGACCTGGAACTGGGTATCGAAAAAAGGAACAGCCGTTTTCATGCCGGTGCCAATGTGTACTACATGTATTACTATAACCAGTTGGTACTGACCGGGCAGATCAACGATGTGGGCTCTTATACCCGTATCAATATTCCGCATAGCTACCGCCTGGGGGTAGAATTACAGGCTGGTGTTGTGCTGGCGTCATGGATCAATGTAGCTGCCAACCTCGCCATCAGTAAAAATAAGATCGCTTCCTTTGTAGAGTATATCGACAACTGGGATACCGGCGATCAAAATGCCGTGGCACACCGGAACACCCATATCTCCTTCTCACCAGCTGTGGTAGGTGGTGCCACAATTAACCTGATTCCCGTTCGGTCTCTCGAACTCAGTTTGATCAGTAAATACGTGGGTAAACAGCATATGGACAACAGCCAGGCAGAGAACCGTAAACTGAACGCCTATTTTGTACAGAATATACGCGCTTCTTATACCATGAAAAAGCTGTTGTTCAGGGAATGGAACCTGATTGGACAGGTAAACAACCTGTTGAACAAAAAATATGAGCCCAACGGGTATACGTACAGTTATATCTATAACAACACCCTGTCAACCGATAATGGCTATTACCCGATGGCCGGAACGAACTATATGCTGGGGGTGAATATCAAACTCTGAGAACAGATGAATGATGAGCAAGGAACAGAAGAATGATGAATTAAATACCTATCATCATTCTTCTGTTCCTTGTTCATCTGTTCCTTGTTCTTCTGTTCCTTGTTCTTCTGTTCCTTATTCCTCGGAACTATTTCGCGATTTTTTCCTGCCAGGCAAGCATGCCCCCGGTTACGTTCACGAGATTTTTAAAGCCCATGGTTTCGAGGATCAAACAGGCTTGACCACTGCGGTTACCGCTGCGACAGTATACATAAACAGTATCTTCTTTCAGGTCATCGATCTCCTCTACCTGCATGGTCTGAACTTTACCCAATGGCAGCAATAAACCACCGATATTAAATTCAGTATGCTCGTGTGGTTCACGCACATCTACCAGGTGTATGGATTCGCCTGTATCAATTTTTACTTTCAGTTCTTCAACGGTAATGGTTTGCATGTGTTGGGTATTAAAGGATTCTATGATGATTTTTTAATGAGCGACCGTAACAGTATCTTTTGGCGGTGCTGTGGTTCCGATATACAGGTCGATCACCTGTCCCTGCCGCATTTTATTGGGTATCCGTAAGCCATCCGTACCAATTGAATCGGTGAGTACATCCGGCATCTGCCTTACCACAAAAGAGCCGGCAGAGTCCTTGATGGGGCCCATCGCCACAATGGAGCCGATATTGATACTGAGGGTGAATAGGTAATTACGGGCTTCTTCCAGCGTCATCCCCACAATATTCGGCACATCCATTTCTCCGCCGCCCATGCCACTGCCCAGAACGAAACTGATGACAGAACCGATTGGTATACGGGTTCCCGGTTTGATGGTGGCACCGTTGAACAACTGTTCCAGCACGGCATTACGTGCGATATCGGGTTTGTAACTGATCTCGCCCATTTTCAGTCCCAGGCTCTGCAGGTACATTTCCGCACTTTTTACAGAAAAACCGGCCAGGTTCGGCATTTCTACCTGTGGTGGTATGGTCCGATTAATGGTCAGGTAAATGGTGCGGCCATGTTTTACCGTTGCATCTGCTTCGGGTGATTGGCGTATGACCGCCTGTTTGGCCACGGTATCTATATAGACCGAATCCTGTATCACCACATCAAAACCACGGTCTTCCAGGATCTTTTTTGCAGCGAGGGCATTCTGACCGGTAACCGCAGGTACTTTCTCATTCTTGCCATAACCTGTTAGCCAGGAAAGGGAGGCAAAGAACAACAATACCAGTACCACAATAACGCCCAGTCCGGCCAGCATATTCACCCAAAGCGGCTTCGATGTGATGTATTTATGTATGATACCCATATTGGAATTGAGGATTGGGAAACGGAAATTTTGAGAAAGATAAGGCAATTCCAAAATTTCCGTTCCGGTTAACCGGGACTAAATCTAAAAATTAACGAAATGCCTGTTCGATCACTGCGGAATAAAAATCTTTCAGCGACCAGCCCATGGCCCTTACCTGCTGTGGTATCACACTGGCTTCGCTCTGGCCGGGTACGGTATTCACTTCCAGCATATAGGGTTGTGAGGTGGCAGTGTTATAAATAAAATCGATCCGCACTACCCCGCGGCAATTCAACACTTCGTATACCCGTTTGGCAGCGGCTTCCAGTTGGGCTTTCATGCCTTCATCAATGAGGGCCGGTGTGGTTTCCTTACTTTTCCCCTGGTATTTGGCCTCAAAATCAAAGAACTCATTATGGGTCTCGATCTCTGTGATGGGCAATACTATGATCTCGCCTTTGTTCTTGAAAACCCCGATGGTGAATTCGCGGCCGCTGATAAACTCTTCTACCAGTACCTGGTCATCTTCCTGAAAAGCTTTGGCCAGTGCAGCTGCCAGTTCAACGGCTTCATTCACTTTGCTCATGCCGATACTGCTTCCCCCGTTATTGGGTTTTACGAATACGGGGAGTGTTAACTGTGACAGTATGGCTTCGGGAGCGATGGGTGTATGTTTGAACAGGTGTAAGGATCTTGCCACATGAATACCGCCAAAAGCAGCCACGGCAACGGTGTACCGCTTATTGAAAGTTAGTGCGGATGTGGCAACATCGCAACTGGTGTAAGGCAATTTGAGCATATCGAAATATCCCTGCAGCTTCCCATCTTCGCCGGGTGTACCGTGTATACAAAGCAATACGGCATCAAAATGTATGGCGGAACCGTTATCAGTGACAGAAAAATCATCCCGGTTTACTTTGGAACGTTCACCGTTCACAGGCTCATACCACCAGCCTTCGGGGTTGATATCGATACGGTATACATCGAACTTGTCCCTGTCAACATTACTGCCTACCGTAACAGCACTTTTATAACTGATCTGTGCTTCTCCGCTTAATCCACCGGTAACCAGGGCGATCCTTTTTTTCATATCAGGTTTTTGTGAAACAAATATAGGACGGATGGGGCAATGGGGCAATGAATGAATGAGTGAATGATAGAATGATAGAATGATAGAATGATAGAATGGGAATTATTGGGAGGGGAAACAAAAAGGTGAAGAAACGGCCTGTCTCTTCACCTCACGTTGACGGGAAATATCACCCGCCGTTACTGGTTGTTACCGGTTGAAGGCAACAATTATTAATACTGCGATTAACAACTCTAAGATACACCAGCCACAGGCTTTTTGCAAGTTTTTGGTGTTAAAGTTTCGCACATGGGGATGTGCATTAGATGTGCAATCTGCCTTTCTTTTCAAGCAGCGACTCTACGGTTTCGCGGTACATTTCATCCGGTACACAGCAATCTACCGGGCAAACAGCAGCGCACTGGGGTTCTTCATGAAAGCCCTGGCACTCGGTGCATTTGTTAGGTGTAATGTAATACGTGTCTACGCTGATCGGTGCAAAACGCTGATCAGTTGATACGACTGTTCCGTCTAACAGGGTGAAATCGCCTTTTACAGTGGTTCCATCGGAGATAGACCATTCAACACCACCTTCATAAATAGCGTTGTTGGGACATTCGGGCTCGCAGGCTCCGCAGTTGATACACTCTTCTGTAATTTTGATAGCCATACAAAATGGGTTTGTTGAGTTAGTGATTCTACATTTGCATATCAAAAATACGGCTGATAAATGATTTTACAAGAACGAATTATATTACTGGACCGCTTGGGCCGGTATCTGCTGGAGCCTTCGGAAGAATGGGAGGAAGTAAAAGCCCGCGCCTACCGCGAAAACCAGTGGTTCATCCCTGAATTTATCAACCGGGCCACCGAAAATATCGCCCGGCAGTTCCTGGACCCGTCATTTTTGCAGAACTGGGCAGCCAGTTACGGCGTGCCCGAAAAACAGGTCAATCCTAAAAATATCGGCATCGTTATGGCCGGAAACATACCGCTGGTGGGCTTTCACGATTTTCTGTGCGTATTCGTCAGCGGCCATGTGGCTACCATCAAAACTTCTTCTAAAGACGAAATACTGATCAAACACCTGATAAAAAAATTATATGAGTGGGATCTGACCATCCAGGATGAAGTTTCTTTTGCGGAAAGACTGACCGGCTGCGATGCCTATATCGCCACCGGCAGCAACAATTCGGGCCGGTATTTTGACTATTACTTCGGCAAATATCCCCATATCATCCGCCGTAACCGTACCTCCGTGGCCGTACTGGACGGTACCGAAACCCCGGCAGAACTGGAAGCGCTTTCGGAAGATATCCAACGCTATTTTGGCCTGGGTTGCCGGAATATTACCCAACTGTTCGTTCCCAAAGACTACGATTTTATGCCCCTACTGGATGCACTCAGGCATTACGGGCATTTTATGGAGTTCCATAAATACAAACACAACTACGATTACCACCTGGCCCTGCTGATCATGGGTAACAAATACTATATGAACAACGATACCGTGGTGATGACAGAGAACAGTTCTCCTTTCTCGCCCGTAAGCCAGCTGCATTACCAGTTTTACGAAAATGCAGCAGAACTGGCCCTGAGCCTGGAGAACAACAACGATATCCAGTGTATCGTCGGTCACGGTTACCTGTCCTTTGGCAAGGCCCAGAGCCCGGGATTAACGGATTATGCGGACGGGGTGGATACGATGGCATTTCTGATGGGGCTGGGGGCGTGAATGGCTACGTGAGTCGTGAGTAGTCAGTAGTGAGTGGGGAATATCTCAGGGTATGACTTCGTGCAAGCCTGACGACTGACGACTGGCGAATGACGACTGACGACTGACGACTGACGACTGACGGTCCATCTACGAGGATTGCCGTAAAACATTTGTTAAATGGTGAAACCGGTGACCTGTCAATTAAACAGGTTCGTTTATTTGCTATCAGAAAGGCATAGAATTTGAACTATTAATCCAAAAAGAGCCATAACATGAATATGAACCTCAAGAATATTGTAGCCGTAGTGGCCATCAGTGCCAGCACCGCTGTTATGAGTGTATGGGGCTATGGAAAATTTATGGACCACCAGACCGCAGGTATCCAGGATGCGGGGAAACTGCCTGTAAATTATGCCGGTTTTTTTGGCAATAACAATACCCCGGCCGGCGCCATTGATTTTACCCCGGCGGCTACTACCGCCACCCCTGCAGTAGTGCATATCAAAACAAAAACAAAAGCCAAGCAGGTAAGCAACTCTGCCCGCCAGCGTTTCTCCAATCCTTTCTCCGACCTGTTCGGGGATGATTTTGGCGATGTCTTTGGTGGCGGTCCCCGTATCATACCCGAACAGCGTGCCAGCGGCAGCGGTGTCATCATTACCGATGACGGATACATTGTTACCAATAACCACGTGGTGGATGGTGCCGACGATATCAACGTGACCCTGTCCAATAAAAAAACCTATAAAGCAACCATCGTAGGCACCGACCCAAGCAGTGACCTGGCTGTGATCAAGGTCGAAGGTAAGGGCCTGCCCTACCTCGTATACGGGAACAGCGATGATACCAAACTGGGCCAATGGGTACTGGCCATCGGCTACCCGCTTACCCTGGATGTGACCGTTACAGCGGGTATCGTCAGTGCCAAATCAAGGTCCATCGGAATCAATGACAGGCAAAGCAATACAGCCATCGAATCCTTTATACAGACCGATGCTGCTGTAAATCCCGGCAACAGTGGCGGTGCCCTGATCAATACCAGTGGTGAACTGATCGGCATCAATTCCGCCATCGCTTCCCCAACCGGATCTTATGCGGGTTACTCTTACGCCATTCCGGTAAACATAGTGAAGAAGATCGTGACCGACATCGTAAAATTCGGTGCGGTACAGCGTGCTTTCATCGGTATCCAGTACCCGAAAGAGAACCTGACCGATGAGCAGAAAAAAGAACTTGGCGCTGGTTATAAAGAGGGTGAAGGTGTTTACGTTACCGACGTGCCTTCTGATGGCGCTGCCGCAGCTGCCGGTATCAAGAAAGGAGATGTGGTAACCAGGATCAACGGTAAGGGAGTGACTACCGGTCCTGAACTGCAGGAGCAGGTTACCCGTTACAAACCGGGCGACAAAATTTCACTGACTTACCTGCGTGGTGGTAAAGAAAATACCGTATCGCTGACCCTGAAAAACAAGGCTGGCACAACAGATATCGTAAAAACAACCGGCATCCTGGAAAAACTGGGAGCCGAACTGGTTGCCATCGACAGCAAAACAGCTGCAGTCAACCAGATCAACGGTGGCGTACTGGTGAAAAAGATCGGCGATGGTCTATTGAAGAAAACAAGGATGCAGGAAGGCTTTATCATCACCAGCGTGAACGACCAGGAGATCAAGAGTGTGAATGAGCTGGACAAGATCCTCTCTATCAATAAAGGAAGAAAAGTAAAGATCGAAGGGGTGTATCCCGGATTTGAAAGCACTTATCCGTATCCGTTGGATCTGAGTGATGTGGATTAGGACTCAATGATTGAATGAGTGGATGAGTGGATGAGTGAATGATAGAATGTATTTTTTAGGCGGCGGTTTCTGGGAGACCGCCGCTTTTTTTGTGGGGGGGCTAAGTCATCTTCTCATAAACAAAATATTCGCCGGACTGTAGTTCAAAACTTTCCGATCCGTTGAAGTAGAATTCGAGGCCGGTAAAAATATTCCTGAATTTTCCGGTGAGCCACTCATGCTGCACAGACACCTGTAAACGGTCCTGGTTGGATATATTGAGCAAAACAAGTACCATCGCTTCGTTTCTGCGGCGCAGGAAGACCATCAGCTGGTCATCGTATGCCGACGGAAGGATAAAGGTTTCGCCCTCCTGCACTGCCGGGTTGGTTTTGTGCAGGTGTAACAGTTCCCGGTAAAAATCTTCCAGCTGCAACGGGTATTTCCATTCAAACAGGTCTTTGTGAAAAAATGCTATCCGTTTGGTATTGGGACTCTCCTGTCCGCTATAGATCAGTGGCATGCCCCGCTCCCAGGTAGCGGTAAATACGGCCCAGGCTTTGGCCGCTTTGCCATATTTCTCATACTCGGTGCCATTCCAGCTGTTCTCATCATGATTGGTGGTGAAGAACAGTTTTCGGGCGCCTTCCGGATATTGCGTATACGCATGTAATACTTCGCGAACATCGTGCAAAGAGGCTTCTCCATTTGCCTGTTTGCCGGTAGTGTGCATCCAGCTCCAGGCATAGCTAACATCAAATACATCATGATAACTTGTCTCTTCGCATTCTGCCAGCCAGAACAGGGGTTTGATGGCATCGCAGGCCGTTCTGGCTTCTTTCCAGAAATCAAGTGTGACCAGGTGTGCCATATCACAACGGAAACCATCGATATTACATTCGTCCACCCAGTACTTCATGGCTTCGATCATGGCTTCACGCATGGCGCTGTTGGTATAGTCAAGGTCGATGACATCCTTCCATCCGTTTCGTTCCGTAAAACCGCCCTGCGCATCTTTCACGTACCATTCGGGATGAACAACGGTCCATTCGTGATCCCATCCCGTATGATTGGCCACCCAGTCGATGATCACTTTAAAACCCAACAGGTGGGCTTCCCGTACAAGGTGTTTGAAATCGTTCAGGTTGCCAAATTCGGGACTCACACGCATATAACTGCTGCAGGCATAATAACTGCCCAGGCTACCCAGCCGCTCTTTTTCACTGATGGGTGTGATGGGCATGAGCCATAGGATATCAACCCCCATTGCACGCAGTCGCGGCAAATGATTGCTGAAGGCCATAAATGTACCCTCCACGGTGTACTGCCGGATATTGACCTCGTATATATTGGCAGTTTTTGCCCAGGCTACTGTTAAAAACTTTTTACGCATAACGGGTTAGTCTGCTTACAAAGAAATAGTTTTATGTTCACAAGCATATGAGCGAGCAACCAAAACTGGAAAGAAAGATAAGCCTTTTACAGGCTACGGCCATTAACATGACCGATATGGTGGGCATTGGCCCATTCGTGGTGTTAAGTGTGGTGGCAGAGACCCTGAAGGGTCCCTGGTTTTTATATGCCTGGATCGCGGGCGCCGTTCTTTCATTCATAGATGCCATGATCTGGAGCCAGCTGGGCGCTACCTACCCGTTGGCCGGAGGCAGTTACAACTTTTTAAAAGAAGGCTACGGTCCCAAGTGGGGCAAGCTGATGAGTTTTCTGTTTGTTTGGCAAACCATGATACAGGCGCCGCTGGTCATTGCGTCTGCTGCTATCGGGTTTGCACAGTATGCCGGTTATATCACCCATCTCGAAGAATGGCAGAGCAAATCTGTCAGCGGAGGCCTGGTGATCCTGATCGTAGCGCTGCTGTACCGGAAAATAGAAGCCATTGGTAAGATCAGCGTGCTGTTATGGGTGGGCGTGCTGGTCACCTTGTCCTGGATCATCGGAGGGGGACTGTTTCACGGACATTTTCTCGAACCGGTTCAACAGATCAATAACGGTTTACAGGTAGATCATGCTTTTGCTGCCGCTCTGGGTTTTGCCAGTGTAAAATCCGTATACAGTTACCTCGGATATTACAATGTCTGTCATTTAGGTGGAGAGATCGTGCAACCCCAAAAAAACATCCCGCGAAGTATGTTCATCTCCATAGCCGGGATCGCCGTGCTCTACCTCATGATGAATATCAGCGTGGCTTCCGTATTGCCCCTTGAACAGATACAGAAAAGCAAATTCGTGGTGAGTGAATTTGTACAGCACCTGTCGGGATCCACTTCCGCCACCATCGCCACCATCCTGATTCTCTGGGTGGCATTCGCCTCCGTATTTTCGGCCACTTTGGGTTACAGCCGCATTCCCTTTGCAGCCGCCAGCGACGGCGCTTTTTTTAAGATCTTCGCCAAACTGCATCCTACCAAACATTTTCCGCACATCTCTCTCCTATTCCTCGGCGGTATTGCATTTGTATTCAGTCTCCTGTTCAAGCTGAGAGACGTGATCGACGCCATTCTCGCCATGCGGATACTGATACAGTTCATCGGACAGGGTATCGGACTGATGTGGCTGGTAAAACGGAAAGGGAAGTCGCATTTTGCCTGGCGAATGCCCCTTTATCCCCTGCCTGTAATATTGGCCATACTGATCTGGGGCTATATCTTTTTCTCTACAGGACATAAGATGATGATGGGTGGAATCACCGTGATCGGGTTGGGAGTGATCGCCTACCTGATCAAGTCTTATAGAAATAGGGAATGGCCGTGGAGGATTAATTAGCAGTTACTAATTGCTTTCTCATAAAGAGCTGCAGCACTAAGGCCAGCAATACCACCGCCACGGCGCCAACCACATTCAGCCAGAGGAATCCGAGGCCGATCACATTGTATTTGTCCATGAGGAAAAAAGCGATGACCACCAGCTCACCGATGATTGCGGCAATAAAGACGGCATTACCCCCTACTTTTTTACAGTAGAACGCAACCAGGAAAATACCAAGTATCACACCATAGAAAAGTGATCCCAGCACATTCACCGCCTCAATCAGGCTCCCCATACCGGTGGCGAATTCTGCAGTGATGATGCAGAAAATACCCCAACCTAACGTATAATATTTAGACAGTTTGTATTCATCAGCACATTTTACTGCATTGGTACTATCGTAGGCAGAGCCGCGGAAGCGCACATGAAAATCGATCATGGTGCAGGAAGCCAGTGAGTTGAGTGCTGCTGCAATAGACCCCCAGGCAGCCAGGAAAATGATGGCAATGAGAAGGCCCACGATACCTTTGGGCAGGAAATCGACCACAAACCTGAGAAAGATATAATTGGTATCGCTGGTATCATCAGCCGGCAGGGCCTTCTTCAGGACGGTCTTATATTCTTTCTGAATGGCAGAAAGTTTCACAGACCCTTCGCGAAGGCTGTCCTTGTAATTTTCTTTTTTATCAATCACATAATTCCTGCTCAGCTTTTGCTGCACCAGTTGCTGTTCATTGAATTTTTTTTCGATACCGGCGAGCGAATCCCTGTAACCCGTGGTCATCGCTTTTTCGGCAACGGCCTTATTGAAAAACACCGGCGAAGAATTGAACTGATAAAACGTAAACAGCATGGCACCCAATAACAGGATCAGGAACTGCATCGGCACTTTTACCAGTCCATTCATGAGCAAACCGATACGGCTTTCCGTATTATCTTTAGCCGTAAGATAACGGCCCACCTGCGACTGGTCGGTACCAAAATAGGACAGCGCCAGAAAAAAACCTCCGATCACACCACTGATGATATTGTACCGGTCCTTCCAATCAAATCCTTCCGAAGAGATCCCGGTAGTGATCACATTCAACTTACCTGAGGCACCACTTACTTTCAATGCATCAGTGAACCCAACTCCTTCCGGCAGGTAATGAACAATACAATAGCCCGCCACGAACATACCCGCAAAAATGATGAGCAGTTGTAACTGCTGGGTATACGCCACAGCTTTGGCACCGCCACTGACCGTATAGATGATGAGCAGACCACCCATGACGATATTGGTCCAGAAAATATCCCAGCCCAGTAAAGAAGACAGGATAATGGAAGGTGCATAAATACTGATACCGGTTGACAAGCCCCTCGACAACAGGAAGAGGAAGGAAGTAAAAGTTCTTGTCTTCAGGTCAAACCTCTGCTCCAGGAACTCGTACGCCGTGAACACTTTTATTTTATGAAACAGGGGTACAAACGTGATACAAAGTATCACCATAGCAATCGGTAATCCGAAATAATATTGCACAAAACGCATCCCATCTGTGAAAGCCTGTCCGGGTGCGGAAAGGAAGGTAATGGCGCTGGCCTGTGTTCCCATGATACTTAACAGCACGAGGTACCAGGGCATGCTCCTATCGCTCAGGAAATAGCCCTCCAGGTTTTTGGCTGTCCGGCTTTTGTACAGGCCATAGGCAATGATGGCCGTGAGTGTGATCCCCAGTACTATCCAGTCAAGTTGGCTCATGAAAAGAATTTAGTAAACCAGGCAAAAAAGATAATGAGCAGCACCAGTACCAGCAACACAAAGAAATACCAGCGGCGCCAGGAGGAAAAAACGGGTATTTTGTCTTTATGGGTCATAGTATTGACATGAATGCTTTACAAGAACAACTCATTTTTTGGTGCTGCTGCTGAGGATACCACCCGCCAGCAAGCCAAGCATCAGTCCAACAATCAGGCCGATCTTTACATTTTTCAGGAATATACCGATACCCAATCCCAGTAATATCAACGTTACAAAACCGATTCTTTTTCTTGGCTGCATGGTTATGGATTTTTAGGTAAGGCAATCAGGTTGGCCAGCAAACGGTAAGCGCCGGGCACACCCGCCGGCAGTTGCCTGAACAACACCAGGCTAACATACGCAAAATTACCTTTCCCGTAGGGGGTGATGGCAAGGCTCCCGTTGCTTTGTTTTTCGCCGGTATCATGCATGGCCAGCGGCATCACATAATGCGGGTCGGCCTGATCAACCTGGTAAGTGCTGCGTTCCTGAACCCAGCCTTCGAAATCTTTATCGGTGATCTTGTTGGGGTAATTCAATACCGGATGTTCGGGCAGCAGAAAACTGACCTGGGCACCTTCTTCCGTTACGCGTGAACCCGAACTGATCGAAAAGGGATATGGCCCCAGTTTGATCCGCTTATTGCCGACCGTATTACTTTTCACGTATTGCGCAATCAGATTGCCGCCGTTCTCTACATACTTGCTCAGCAC
Source organism: Bacteroidota bacterium (assembly GCA_016183765.1). GTDB lineage: Bacteria > Bacteroidota > Bacteroidia > Chitinophagales > Chitinophagaceae > Sediminibacterium. Next base: position 256,209 of record JACPEA010000001.1, on the reverse strand, counting down.
CTCATTATTATTGGTCAGAAATTCATAGATATTGCTGGCCCGTATCCCCAATATCACTGCATCGAACTGGGCGAGCTGCTCTATCGAGAGGTTTTCTTCGGAAAGTATCTTTACTTCATACCCCAGTTGCTCCAGTGCCTGCGGCACTTTATCACCGGCACCAACTATATATCCCACTTTTTTACCGACCGTCTTGATGTTTAAATTCAAGAGGTTGGCTTTTGCCGGAGCGAAGTAAGTGATGGTGGGAATATGGTCATAGGAGATCACCCGGGTGCTCCCATTCAATACATGGGCCTTGGCAGGAACCAACGTGAGTTCTTCTTTCTGATTCTGCAATTTGTTCAATGGTGTGAATACAGATACCATCTCTTTATTGCCCCCGGATCCTTGTCCGTTCATCACCAAAGGTTCCTGTTTAAAGAGTTGGGCCCCGGCTATGTCTGCCTCTATCTGTGCGGTTTGTGGAGTATTCTGTTTTATCTGAACGGCCACTTTTACAGGGGAACCATTCAATGACACAAAATTCTCTTTGGTAAAGTTGGCTTCTACGGCGGGCAATATCACCAGTGGCTGATACAATTCGCCCTTAGTGGGATCCACCACTTTGTATTGTATGGGTCGCCTGATCATAAAATCCTCCCCTTCTATCTCCACTGTATAAACGGCTTCATAAGCCGGATCGTTCTCGGCTTTTCCGATCAGTAGCTGATCCCGCACATCAAATATGCCCTCAGCTTTGGGATATTCCAGCCAATACGGTTGCGATATCTTTTTATCTGGCGATACCCGATACATTTTATTGATCGTTACATTGTTATTCAATGCCAGTGGCAGATTTACCGTGGTGTCAAACTTTTCCAGCACTACCTGTTTCAGACTGGCATTCACCTCCCTTCTTTTATTGAGGAAAAAACTGATGTTCAGCAGATCGCCCTGTACAACGGTCTCCTGCGCAGTAGTAGCTTCGGTAAACAGCGCCGAACAGGCTTCAATGAGCGCTTGTGTCTCTTCCAGTTTTTTATCGCGCCAGTTACCTGCAGGTAATTTTTTTATGGTACGGTATAATTGCACCAGCGCCGGAACAGAAGCTTCTGGTTTCTCGAACTGGTATTGCGCAAGAATTTTATTGACCTGCACTTCCACCTGCTCACCACCCGGGATCCTTTTCCAACCGGTGATGATGCCATCCATCAGATCATTTTTGGGTGCGTCGCCTCCAAGGGTCTGGAAGAATTCGTATACCTGTCCTCTCCTGCGTGGCCTTCCTTCGCCCTGGCTCTTGTGCATGGTACGTGCCTCGCCTCCCAGTTCACCGTAACTCTTACCCAATAAAGCATTGTATCCCCCAACATCCATTTTAAACTGGTCGTTGGAAGTCGTATTATTCCCGCCAAAATTGAAGGTATTCCAGAGTATCCGTTTGGCCTGCCAGGGTTTTACTCCATACTGGAACTGCTCCGGAAAACGCTTGGGATCTGCCGCAGCCGAGTAAGCTTCCTGGGCTATGATCGAGGAGGCTGCATGATGCCCATGCCCTGCTCTTGCGTCTCCGGGGAAACGAGTGATGATGATATCAGGCTGAAACCTGCGGATCATCCAGACAACATCGCTCAGTATCTTTTCCTTGTTCCAGATACGCAACGCTTCCTCTGCACTCTTACTGAACCCGAATTCATAGGCACGGCTGAAATACTGCTCAGCCCCATCGATCCTTCTGGCTGCCAGTAATTCCTGTGTACGGATCAATCCCAATTCTATTCCCTGTTCGCTGCCGATCAGGTTCTGGCCGCCATCACCTCTTGTCAGACTCAGGTATCCTGTCCGATACTGTTTTTCTTTAGCCAGGTACGGCAAAAAACCATTGTTCTCATCATCCGGATGAGCAGCTACATACAATACACTGCCCAACACATTCAGTTTTTTCAACTGCAGGTAGATATCGGTGCTGCTGTTTGTTACCGGCGTCTGCGAATAAGCGTCGGTACCGGATATCCAGCACATCGCAAGAAGAACCCAAAATGCTTTTGTTTGAAAGCGCATGCAACCAGGATTTAAATGTTTTCGAAGATAGTCTTAGTTGTGTAATTGACTCAGCCGTTTAACAAAAAAGTCAGGTCCGGGGACCTGACTTTTCACAAAACAATACGCATTTATTGTCCTACCAGGAAAACCGCGTTACAGATCAATAACTTTCCGTTCTCCCAGAAGTTCCGGAAAAGCGGGTTCTCAGCAAAATAGATCACGTTACCGCTACCCATATCCTGTACACCAAACACCACACCGTCTTTCAGTTTCGGCTTCAGTTTGCTGCCGGCAAAACCGGTCACATAGGCATCTTTTTTCATCACTCCCACATTCCAGCCATCTTTCATGAATTCAAACATATTGCCATCCTGCTTCAGGGTAAAATAATGATCCGGGTACCCAAAACCCAGCGGATGGGTATTGTCCAGCTCCAGTTTGTAAATAGCCCCGGGGATGGAATTGGTCAGGTACTGGCTTTCTCGGTCTGCATATTTTTTCACATGGGCATATTCGCCTTTCTCTTCTGTTTTATCGTCTTTCAGTTTGATGCCCCAGTCCGAAGAAGCCAATAAGGAAACTGCATTATCCAAAGCAATGAGTTTACCACCATTGCGGACAAAATCCTTCAGTTTATCTGCTACGGACTTGTCGTTAAGAACGCGGTAATTACCATCAGGCATGATGAGCACCTGGTAATTACGGATATTGATCCGCGCCAGGTCTGCAGCATTGAGCAGGGTGATGGGGTATTCCAGTTGCTTTTCAAAGAAATGCCATACTTCCCCCGCACTGCCGGATGCGGTCTGATCGCCGGTCAGCATGGCTACCCGTAAAGCGCTGTTGATGATCTTGACATCCGGTGAGCCAAAATCGCTCCCCTTATCCATGAACCCGGTTTCCACTGCTATTGGCTGCAGGTTGAAGCGTTGGCAGGCTTCGTTAGCCACTTCATTCCAGTTGGCAGGGTTACTGGTTTTCAGGATGATCAAAGTACCGCGATCAAAACTGCGGCCTTTATAGGTAAAAGGTTTTTCGGCAAAGCGGACTTTCACCCCATTCTTCAGCATATACGCCAATGCTTTGGCAGCATTGAACGATTGGTACGGGATCAACACCCCGTAGGAAGAGCTGGCCTCATTCAGTGCAGCGGACAGTTTTACCGCATGGGTCAGTTCCAGTTTTTCTTTGACTGCATACCCTTTAACACCGTAAGCATATGGCAAGCTCCAGGCGGTAATATCGTAGGTGTTGGAATCTGTAACAACCGTTTTTGGTTCCAGCAATACCTTCGCCATGGCCGACCTTGGCTGAAAAGCGCTCACCGCCACATGGTAGCCCTCATCTGCATATGCATCCTCCTTGCCGGTAGTATAGTTATATCCACGGAAATTTTTATTGGTCAGGGAAGCATGGGCGATCCCATTCTGATCCAGCAGTTTCATCACCGCTTTGATCTTGTTCTCATCCCGGGAAGTCATCACATAGGTCTTGTATTCACCGATCTTACCGGCCTGGCCGTCGTCAAAATATTTTCTGAACTCATCCAGCAATTTCTGGTGGTTCTGCGAAGCGGTTTCAATAGTGGACAAGCCCGTTGTATAATGGTGTGTGGCACGGTCCAGCAGGGTGAGCGTATCCCCGTCTTCGTTGATGACGCCCAGTCCGCCACGCGAACCGCCACCCTGTTCAAAAGTCATACCGATGGCGCCGTTGTAAATGGGATAGGTATCTCCGTAAGAAGGATACAGCAGATCGAATCTTTCCTTGGTGAAGAACAACCAGCCATTGCGGTCGAAATACCTGGCATTGTTCTTACCGATCAATACCTGGAAGTCTTTCTGCCAGGGAGTGATCACTTCATGCAGCGGGTCAGCTGCGGGAGCAAAATAATAAGGCTCGTTGATCCCCTGTTCATGAAAATCTACGTGCACCTGCGGCATCCACTGGTTGTATTTTTTGATGCGTTGCTGGCTCTCCACCTGTGTTTGCCAGGCCCAGTCCCTGTTCAGGTCAAAATTATAGTGGTTCGTTCTCCCGCCGGGCCAGGGTTCAGCATGTTCACGGGCTGCGGGGTCGGGATTAAAATGGGTTCCCACCATACCGTTGTACCAGTTCACATACCTGTCTCGTCCATCAGGGTTGATACAGGGATCCATGATCACCACGGTATTTTTTAACCATTCCTTAGTCTGTGTATTCCCCGGATCCACGAGCGACCACAGCGTAAGCAGGGCAGCTTCTGAGGAAGAAGTTTCATTACCATGTACATTATAACTCAACCAAACGATCGCAGGTGCATTTTCCGTAGTCCCTTTGTTAGCGGCAAGGCCTGTCAATCCGAGGTTATTTGTCCGGATCAATTCCAGTTTCTGCAGGTTCTCCGGCGATGCGATATACGCTACGATCAGTTCCCTGCCTTCATTGGTCTCTCCGTATTTTTCAATCTTTACCATATCCGGCCTGGCCTGCGCCACTGACCGGAAATAGTCAACCACTTTATGATGACGGGTGTAGCGGGTGCCGATCTTATAACCCATGTACTGTTCTGGACTTTGCAAAGCCTGTGCAAAAACAATATCAGCCAGCAACAGGAGTGCAAAAACGGATAATAATCTCTTCATATAGGTAATAAATAATCAGTGAATGTAGGCAAGAAAAAAAGCCAGCGGACATTATCCCTGAGTTTTTTTTACACAGCTATGCCAAGAGGCTTTGAAGTGTTCCAAAAAGCAGTAATTTTCTGCCATGAGAAAAACAATCATCTGCCTACTGGCATTGGGAAGCCAGTTTTCCCTGGATGCACAGTCCGTCCGCTCCATCATAGGCCCCGGCAAAGCCATTAATCCCTATCAATACCATATCGTCAAGAAGAATGATTTCAGCAAAGCGGCTGTCAGCAGTGCCCATCCGCTGGCCAGCCTGGTTGGTGCGGCTATGATGAAAAAGGGAGGGAATGCTTTTGATGCTGCCATTGCCACACAGCTAACGCTGGCGGTGGTATATCCGGGCGCCGGTAATATTGGTGGTGGCGGTTTTTTACTGGGCAGGAAAAACAATGGTGAACTGATCGGCATCGACTACCGTGAAGCAGCACCTGAAAAAGCCCACCGCGATATGTACCTGGATAAAAACGGGAATGTACAATTGAACTTATCGCAAAGTGGCCACCTGGCTTCGGGTATTCCCGGAACCATTGCCGGATTGTTTGCTACCATGCCCTATGCCAAACTTCCATTCAGAGAGCTGATACAGCCTGCGATAGACCTGGCTGAAAAAGGATTCGCCATCACCGAAAAGGAAGCCAGCAGTCTGAACAGCACCCGCGAAAGTTTTCTCAAATTCAGCACCCGCCCCACTGCCCTGGTAAAAGAAGGCAAATGGAAAGCTGGTGACACACTGGTGCAGAAAGAGCTGGCTGCCACATTACGCAGGGTACAGAAAGAGGGCGTTGCCGGATTTTATACCGGTGAGACCGCCAGACTGATCGTGGAAGAAATGCAGCGTGGCAATGGTATCATCACGCTTGATGACCTGAAAAACTATACGGCCAAACTGCGCAATCCTTTGGAATTCACTTACCGTGGCCACCAGGTCATCAGTTTTGCCCCACCCAGCAGCGGTGGTATCCTGATTGCACAGATGCTGAAAATGATCGAGAAATTTCCTGTAGGTAGTTACGGTTTTCAAACGGCTAAATCGGTGCAACTGATGGTAGAAGCTGAACGCCGCGCTTATGCAGACCGTGCAGAATTCATGGGAGACCCTGACTTTTACAATGTCCCCGTAAAGACCTTGACCAGCGAAGAATATGCCCAGCAGCGCATGAGCGATTATACTCCTGATAAAGCAGGCAGCAGCTCTACCGTAAAAGCAGGACAGATCAAGGAAAGCGAACAAACTACTCACCTCAGTGTGATGGATGCAGCCGGTAATATGGTGGCGGTCACCACCACCTTGAATGGCGGTTATGGCAGCAGAACGGTGGTAGGTGGCGCCGGATTCCTGCTGAACAATGAAATGGATGATTTCAGCGTGAAACCGGGGGTGCCCAATATGTACGGCGCCATCGGCGGTGAAGCCAATGCCATTGTTCCCGGAAAAAGAATGTTAAGTTCCATGACCCCCACCCTGTTGCTGAAAAACAACAAACCCTTCGTAGTGGTGGGAACCCCGGGCGGAACCACCATCCCCACATCGGTATACCAGGCCATTGTGAACCTGGTAGACTTTAACATGAACGCAGATGATGCCATCAACAAACCCAAATTCCACCACCAATGGCTGCCGGATGAAGTGATGATTGAAAAAGATTTTAATGCCGAGACCAAAAAACAATTGCAGTCAATGGGCTATAAAGTAACAGAACGTGGCGCCATCGGCCGAACCGAAGCCATCCGCGTATTGAATAATGGTAAAAAAGAAACCGTGGCAGATAAGAGAGGAGACGATTCTGTAGCGGGTTTTGCGCCCTGATAAAACAAACCCAACATGTCATTAGAAGCAGGATTTCTGAAAGACGCCATCAGGCGGTTCAGGTATTACAAGGAATTGGGAGATAAAACATTCGACCAGTTAACAGAAGCTGATATGTTCCTTCAACCCTCCGGTGAAAGCAACAGTATTGCCGTGATCATTCAACACCTGTACGGTAACATGCTGAGCCGCTGGACCAACCTGTTGACCGAAGACGGTGAAAAGGAATGGCGCAGGCGTGATGCTGAATTTGAAGTAGTATCCTGCAGTAAACAGGATCTGCTTTCGTTCTGGGAAGAAGGCTGGAAATGCCTTTTTAACAGTTTGGAAAAACTGCAACCCGAAGACCTGACAAAAACCATTACCATAAGAACGGAACCCTTATTGGTATATGATGCCATACTCCGGCAACTGGCCCACTACCCTTATCATGTGGGTCAGATCGTTTATCTCGGGAAAATGATCCGGAACGGCCAGTGGACCTCACTCAGCATCCCCAAAGGAAACAGTGCCCAGTACCTCGATTCCATCAAAGCCGCTCAATCCAAACAATCCTGACCCATTGCCCTTTTTTAATTTTGACTTTAAAATTTTGATTTTTAAATGACTCCCATGCCTCCATTTGCCGTTGCCTTCGACCTTGACGGGACACTCATAGATAACAACCAGTTCCACTTCATCACCTGGCAGGAATTTTATCGGAAGAGAAACCGGGAACTGAGCCTTGAAGAATATAAAACCCACTTCAACGGCCGGACCATGACGGATTGTGTGAAATACGTATTTCAGCAGCCGGACATGTCCGCGGAAGAGATCGAAAAATATACCAATGAGAAAGAAAGCCTGTACCGGGAGATCTATGCGGCACATATCAAACCCATACCCGGGTTACTGCCATTCCTGGCGTTGCTACACCAGCAGAATATTCCGATGGTGATCGCCACTTCCGGTATACAGGACAATATAGATTTTCTCTTTGCACATATACCCATCCAACACTATTTCAAAAGAGTGATCAAGGGTAGCGACATTACGCATGGAAAACCACATCCTGAAATGTACCAGCTCGCCGCAAAGGAACTGGGCCTGCCTGCTGAAAAATGTATCGCTTTTGAAGATGCCACAGTAGGTGTCGCTTCTGCCGGTGGCGCCGGTATGAAAGTGGTAGCGATCACCACCACACATACACCGGAAGAACTTGGCAACGCAGATTGGGTGATCAAAGACTATGAAGGAATTAAGATGCAGGACCTGTTACAACTGATCAACCCGTAATATTTATAATTTGCTGATACATACAGCAAGGCTATCTTTCCAGCTTCGAAGGGATACGCCAAAGTCCCTGACAATCTTTTGCGTATCCATGGCAGAATAGGCAGGCCGTTTGGCCGGTGTCGGATACGCTGTTGTAGGAATCGGCAGCAACTGACAATGCAGGTCCGCGATCTGCTGAATGGCAGTGGCGAAATCGAACCAGGAGATCACGCCCTCATTGCTGTAATGGTACACACCATAATGCCGGTTGCCTTTGGCCAGTTCTCCAATCACCTGTAATAACGCCGATGCCAGGTCTGCAGCATAGGTAGGTGACCCCACCTGGTCACTCACTATTTTCAATTCGCTCCTGTCTTTCATTAGGCGGAGCATCGTTTTTACAAAATTGTTGCCATGCACACTATACACCCAGGAAGTGCGGATAATGATGGTTTTGGAATTATTGGCCAATGCCAGATGCTCACCTGTTAATTTGGTGTACCCGTAATAATTCACGGGATCTGTAGGATGGTCCGTAGAATAAGGTTCTGTGCCTTTTCCATCAAATACGTAGTCCGTGGAGAGGGTAATGAAAACACAATCTTTCCTGGCACATTCTGCAGCCAGCAGTCCTACGGAAGCGGCATTCACGGAATAGGCAAAAGCCTGCTCGGTCTCTGCCTTATCCACGGCCGTATACGCTGCGCAATTGATGAAATAGGCAGGATGATGTTTTTGGAAGAATGTGTGTATCAGGTCCGGGTCGCTCAGGTCCAGTTCTTCTCTGCCGGTGAACAGGAAATCGTATTCCATCGGCTGCTGGCTGACCAGTTGCTGCATTTCCCATCCCAATTGCCCGTTTTTTCCCGTAACAACAACCAGTGGTTTTGCCATAACAGCTATTTATTTTTTCAGAGAAATAAATTCTTTCGGTTGCTTTGACCACTCTTCCTCAGGGAGCGACTTAAAATATTCATAAGTACGCTTCAGTCCCTCGGCCCGGTCAACCAGGGGCTCCCATCCCAGTATCTCTTTTGCTTTTGTGATATCCGGCCTGCGTTGTTTCGGATCATCTGCCGGCAAAGGTTTGTAAACAATTTTTACAGAAGAACCCGTCAGCTTCAACACTTCCTCTGCAAAATCCTTCAATGATATTTCATTGGGGTTACCCACGTTCACCGGCATGCTGTAATCGCTCATCAATAAACGATAGATGCCTTCTACCAGGTCGTCCACATAACAGAAAGAACGGGTCTGGCTGCCATCCCCGAATACGGTCAGGTCTTCTCCACGCAAAGCCTGTCCTATGAAGGCCGGTAAGGCGCGACCGTCGTTCAGCCGCATCCTGGGGCCATAGGTATTGAAGATGCGTATGATCCTTGTCTCCACACCATGAAACGTATAATAAGCCCGGGTGATGGATTCCATGAAACGTTTGGCTTCATCATACACGCCGCGGGGGCCTACCGGATTCACATTACCCCAGTACTCTTCCGTTTGCGGATGTACCAGCGGATCGCCATATACTTCACTGGTGGAAGCTACCAGGATACGTGCTTTTTTTTCTTTGGCCAGTCCCAGGCAGTTATGCGTACCCAATGCCCCCACTTTCAATGTCTGGATGGGTATTTTCAGGTAATCGATCGGACTGGCGGGTGATGCAAAATGCAGGATATAATCCAGTTCACCGGACACATGGATGAACTTGGTCACATCATGGTGATAAAACTCAAAATTATCCAGCGGAAACAGGTGTTCGATATTCCGGATATCGCCGGTGATCAGGTTATCCATCCCGATGACATGATAACCTTCTTTGATAAAACGGTCGCAAAGATGCGAGCCCAGGAAACCAGCAGCACCGGTGATCAGTATTCGTTTCTGTGACATATTATTTGGCACTGGGGCGACCAATACTTTCGTAATGATAACCAAGTTCAGAAATATATTTTACATCAAACAGGTTACGTCCGTCAAAGATCACTTTGTTCTTCAGTGACTGGTTGATCATATCAAAATCGGGCGTGCGGAACTCGCTCCATTCCGTGGCAATGATCAATGCATCAGCTTCTTTCAAAGCAGCATATTGCCCATCAGCGTAGATGACCTTATCTCCTAACAAAGCTTTTACATTATTCATGGCTTCCGGATCAAATACCGACAGGGTTGCGCCTTCGGCAAGCAGGGCATCGATCAAATACAATGCCGGCGCTTCGCGGATATCATCTGTGTTGGGTTTGAAAGAAAGTCCCCACAACGCAAAATGTTTCCCTTTCAGGTCACCTTTAAAATAGGCATTGATCCGCGGCATCAGGTGCAGTTTCTGCAGGTCGTTAACACGTTCTACTGCTTTCAGTATTTTAAAATCATATGTCGCTTCTTCTGCTGAAGTGATCAGTGCCTGCACATCTTTGGGAAAACAACTTCCCCCGTACCCGATACCAGGGAACAGGAAACGTTTGCCAATACGGTCATCGCTGCCGATGCCCCTTCGTACCATATCCACATCTGCCCCCAGCCTCTCACACAATTGAGCGATCTCGTTCATGAAAGAGATCTTGGTAGCCAGGAAGGAATTGGCGGCATATTTGGTGAGTTCAGCAGATTTTTCATCCATAAAGATGACCGGGTTACCCTGGCGTACAAAAGGAGCATACAGATCACTCATCACTTTCCTGGCCTTTTCTGAAACAGTGCCCACTACTACCCTGTCGGGTTTCATGAAATCATCCACAGCAACTCCTTCGCGCAGGAATTCGGGATTACTGACCACATCAAACTCGCCTTTATAATTTGCGGCAATAGCTGCCTGTACTTTTTCTGCAGTACCTACCGGCACCGTGCTCTTGTCCACGATCACTTTGTAATCGGTGAGCAGTTTCCCCAGTTCGGTAGCAACGCCCAGCACATAACGCAGGTCTGCGGCACCACCTTCGCCGGGTGGCGTGGGAAGCGCAAGAAATACGATCTCTGCATCCTGAACACCCTCTGCCAGGTTGGTGGTGAATTTCAACCTGCTCTCCTTCAGGTTGCGCAGAAATATTTTTTCAAGTCCGGGCTCATAGATCGTGATCTCTCCCCTGCCCAATTTTTCTACTTTCTGCTGGTCTATATCGATGCAGGTTACCTTGTTACCTGTTTCTGCAAAACAGGTTCCTGTAACCAGTCCAACATACCCTGTTCCTACCACTGCAATCTTCATGTTTACTGATTTACGTATTTCAATACATGACCAGTTATATAGGCCAGTTGTTCTTCATCCATTTCCGTATGAACCGGCAAAGAGATCACCCGTTCTGTTAACCAATCGGTGGTTTCCATGTTCTGTGGCGCCAGTGCTAGCGACCCGAACATTTTCTGCCTGTGCCCGGGAACGGGGTAGTAGATCATGGAAGGTATCTTCTGTTCAGCAAGATAGGTGCTTAAGCCATCCCTGTCTACATCATTCAGCACGAGTGTATATTGATGGTACACATGATCGCTATAGGAAGCTACAAACGGCGTAGTGATCTTTTCATTACCGGCAAATGCCTGGTTATAAAAAGCGGCTACCTGTTTTCTTGCCTGGTTATATTCGTCCAGCCGGGTCAGTTTGATACCCAATATGGCCGCCTGTATGGCATCCAGACGGGAGTTACAGCCCACCAGTTCATGGTAATACCTTTTTTCCTGTCCATGATTGGCAATCATTTTCAGTTGATGTGCCAGTGTATCATCATTGGTGAAAATGGCACCGCCATCGCCAAAAGCACCCAGGTTCTTACTGGGATAAAAGGATGTGGCCCCGATCGTTCCGATACTTCCCGTTTTGGCAACTTTCCCATCTGCAAACCGGTAATCACAACCAATGGCCTGCGCATTGTCTTCTATCACATACAGGTTATGTTCTTTGGCGATCGCCATGATCTCTTCCATGGGGGCTGCATGTCCATACAGGTGAACCGGCACGATGGCTTTGGTCCTGGGTGTGATGGCTTTGCGCAATGCAGCAGGATCCATGCAAAAAGTAAGGGGATCCACTTCCACAAAAACAGGTTTGAGTTTCAGCAGCGCCACCACTTCCGTAGTAGCGATATAGGTGAACGAAGGAGTGATCACTTCATCGCCCGGTTGCAGGGCAAGCGCCATCATGGCTATCTGCAGGGCATCGGTGCCGTTGGCGCAGGGGATGGCATGTTTGACACCTACATACCCTGCCAGGGCCGTTGCAAAATCCTGCACCGGCTTGCCTCCGATGTATATCGCACTATCCAGCACTGCCTGGATAGCCGCATCCACTTCGGGCTTTATTTTCAGGTACTGGGTCTTTGTGTCCACCATTTGTATCGGCCGCATAGTTATCTGAATTTAGGAGCGGCAAAATTACTGCAAAAGGGTTATATACCGCCGAAACCTCCGATAAAAGCAACCGGTAATACAAGCCGTTTTATTTGTTTCTTTGCAGTATAACCTTTGTTGATGCTGATCTACCGTTTATTTGTATGGCTGTATCCCCTCATCGCCCGTATCATTAGCGTCGGTAATGCCAAAGCCCGGTTATGGGTGTCAGGCAGGAAAAAGCTGTTCGAAAGACTGAGTTCCGCATTCTATAAGAACCCCCACCCGGTGATCTGGATCCATTGTTCTTCACTGGGCGAGTTCGAACAGGGACTGCCCGTACTGGAGGGGATGAAAACATCCTACCCCGGTCATAAGATCCTGCTCAGTTTTTTTTCACCTTCTGGTTACGAGGTCCGGAAGAACTACCAGGGGGCCGACCATATTTTTTACCTGCCGATGGATTCGCCCAGGAACGCCGGTCGTTTCCTGGATATCGTTCAACCTTCACTGGTGGTCTTTATCAAATATGAATTCTGGTATTATTACCTGAAAGAGATCCGCGACAGGGAAATACCGCTGCTGCTGGTATCAGGGATCTTTCGTGAGGAACAGCCTTTCTTTAAATGGTATGGCTACCTGCACCGAAAAATGCTGGCTGCATTTACCTGCCTGCTGGTGCAGAACGCGGCTTCGGCCAGTCTGCTGAGCTCGATCGGTCTGAAAGAGAAAGTGGTGATCAGCGGTGACACCCGTTTTGATCGGGTCATCACCATCAGGAACAGGTTTGAGCCCATCCCACTGATCGGGCAGTTCTGCGAGGGACACCCTACTATTGTGGCGGGCAGTACCTGGACAGAAGACGACGAAGAACTGGACCATTTTGCCAATACCCATCCCGAAACACGCTGGATCATTGCACCACATGCCATTGAAGCGGAAAGACTGGAAGAATGCCTCCGGCTTTATAAAAATTCAATATTATATTCCGCATACAGGCATGCAGTAGAAAATGGAACATTTATCCCTGACAGGATCAATGTGCTGATCATTGATAATATGGGCATGCTGAGCCGTTTATACCATTATGCAACGATCGGGTATATCGGCGGTGGTTTTGGAGACGATGGCATACACAATATCCTGGAAGCTGCGGTGTACCGGATCCCCGTGATCTTCGGACCGGTTTACGATAAATATGCGGAAGCGGAAGAAATGATTGACTGCGGAGGCGCTTTTGTCATTGAAGATGCGCTGGAGCTGGAAGAACAGTTGCAGCAGTTATTACAACAAAAAGACCTGTACCACAAAGCGGCATCAGCAGCCGGCGATTATGTACAGTCAAAAGCGGGCGCTACAGAAAAAGTATTGGGCTATATTCAGGAAAACCGTCTCTTGACCAGCTGATCGAATATCTTCACTGCATCGCTGTTATCGGACCAGCTCAGTTTTACTTTTAATTCGCGCTGTATCCAGTATTGTGCTTCGGGGTAAATGCTGAAACCGTTGATGGTTTTCAGGCTGCGTTCATACATATTCTCATCACCCCTGAACAATTCGTTCACAAACAGGAAACGGTCATTGATACCGATGGCTTTTTTCAGATCACGTATCGGTGCTCCCTGCAAAACTGCGGCTACTTCCACCCTTTCCTCTTTCAGCTTTTCATTCAGGCTCTCTTTCGGGGTAGACAGTAAGGTATTGAATTCAAACAACTCTTTTTTGGGTACCCGTTCCGCCGGGGCCTCGGCATGAACAGACTGTACCTGGTGCGCCAGTGTTGGAATTTCTGTGGGCGTTTCGAACAACCAGTTGGAAACAGGTGCTTCTTTTGCCGGGGACGGCTCAGGCACTGTAGTGTGTACATGGGTAGCTACCGAAGGTAGCACGACCGATATCTTACTTTTCACCGATAAGGCAGACTGGTTGGTCTGTAACTCGGCCAGGAGCATTTGTGCCGTTACCGCCAGTTTGTCGGCATCTGCCTGCTGCTCAAATTGTTCCTTCAGTTTGTTGATCAACGTGCCCACTCTTTCCATCGGATGTAATACATTTGGGGGTTACCAGAACTTGGGATGTCTAAAGTTACAACGTTTTCCTGTTTAATTTATTTTACGGATGTTTATTGAACCGAATTTATCAGGCGAGAGAAGAGGATGGATCGAAGTAATCTGCGGTAGTATGTTCAGCGGCAAGACCGAAGAACTGATCCGCAGGCTGAAAAGGGCCAAGATCGCCAACCTGAAAGTAGAGATCTTCAAGCCTGCCATTGATGTGCGTTACGATGAGACCAATGTGGTAAGTCACGACGCCAATGCCATATTATCTACCCCCATCGATAATTCCCAGACCATCCTGCTGCTGGCCGAAGGCGTGGATGTAGTGGGCATTGATGAAGCACAATTCTTTGATGATGAGATCTGCAACGTATGTGAGACCCTGGCACTCAGGGGCGTACGCGTAATTGTAGCCGGTCTCGATATGGATTACCTGGGCAAACCTTTTGGCCAGATGCCCTATCTTCTGTCCATAGCCGATTATATCACCAAACTGCACGCCATCTGCATGCAATGTGGCAATATTGCCAATGTTTCTTACCGAAAAACTGCCCAGGAGGGCCAGGTATTACTCGGCGAAAAAGAAACCTACGAACCCAGATGCCGTAAATGTGCCCATGAGAGCTAACCAACGCATATTGGCATTGATGCAGAAGGATTTGCTGCTGGAAGCCCGGCAGCAATATACCCTGTATGGCATCCTGCTGTACCTGGCTTCCACCATTTTTGTGGTGTACCTGTCGATGGACCAGCCCGAAGAGAAAGTATGGAACGGATTATTCTGGGTGATCCAGCTGTTTGTGTGCATCAATGCCGTGGCCAAAAGTTTTCTGCAGGAAAACCGGGGCCGTATGCTGTATTTCTACTCCATAGCAGGCGCCAGGGATTTTGTACTGTCAAAACTCCTGTTCAACGCCTTGCTGATGATCGTGATGAGCCTGCTGAGCCTCGGCGTATTTACGGTATTACTGGGCAACCCACTTGAGAACGGGCTCATATTTGTGTTCATCACCTGCCTGGGTGGTGTAAGCCTGAGCCTGGTATTCACTTTCCTGGCAGCCATTGCCGCCAAAGCACAGCAACAGGCTGCATTGATGGCGATCATGGGTTTTCCCATCATCATTCCCCAATTACTTTTGTTGATGAAGATATCTTCCACCGCTTTTGCCTCTGTAATCCAGGGTGGCTGGTGGCAAATGGTGGGATTGCTGGCCGGGCTCGACCTGATGGTCATTGCCCTGGCCGTAATACTTTTCCCTTTTCTCTGGAGAGATTAGAACCGCAGGTGCCTTACAGTCAACCCGTTGTTGATCAGCTGCTTCAATGAATCGATACCGATCTTCAAATGGTTCTCTACAAACTGCGAAGTAACTTTCTGGTCGCTGGCTTCCGTTTTTACACCTTCTGGCACCATGGGCTGGTCGCTCACCAATAACAGTGCCCCGGTGGGGATCTTATTATAGAAGCCTACCGTAAAGATCGTCGCCGTTTCCATATCAATGGCATAAGCCCTTAAATTGGTAAGGTAGTCCTTGAATTCATCATCATGCTCCCATACCCTTCGGTTGGTGGTGTATACGGTACCTGTCCAGTAATCTACCTGGTAATCACGTATCGTGGTGGAGATCGCTTTCTGCAAGGCAAATGCGGGCATGGCCGGAACTTCCGGCGGGAAATAGTCGTTAGAAGTACCCTCTCCCCTGATGGCAGCAATGGGCAATATCAAATCACCGATCTTGTTACGCTTCTTTAATCCCCCACACTTACCCAGGAACAGGACCGCTTCCGGTTGTATGGCGGTGAGCAGATCCATCACGGTTGCTGCACCCGGGCTACCCATCCCGAAGTTGATGATGGTAATACCGTTGGCCGTGGCACATTGCATGGGTCTGCCAACGCCTACCACTTCCACCTGGTTCCATTCCGCAAACATGGTCACATAATTGCTGAAATTGGTGAGCAACACATACTTCCCAAAATTCTCCAATTGCTCACCCGTATACCTGGGCAGCCAGTTATTGACGATCTCTTCTTTTGTTTTCATAATCCCTACTTTTAACAGATACCCAAATGGTATCTTTGAACAAGATAATTGGCTAAAATACAGAATTCCGTCGCTTCAAACAAACCGCATGCTGTCTATCAGGTACCCGAAACACGAATTCCGCTTTAAACAGGAAGCTGATAAGGAGTGGATATTCGACGAATTCCGGAAACAGTGGGTGCGCCTGACGCCAGAAGAATGGGTGCGGCAGAATATGCTGCAGTACCTGGTTAAGACCCTTCAATATCCCGCCTCGCTCATTGCCGTAGAGAAAGAGATCATGCTGGGAGAACTCAAAAAACGTTTCGACATCCTGGTATACCGCAATGCGGCACCCTGGATGATCATCGAGTGCAAGGAAATGAATGTACCCTTAAGCGAAGCCGTACTCAAACAGGTGCTCAACTACAATATCAGTATCCGGGCTGATTATATCATTATCACCAACGGAACCGATATAGCCGGCTTTTCTTTGAACCAGGGAAAAGCGGAATCCCTCACGAATTTTCCCGAATACCTATAAACAGACGGCCCGCAGTTTCCGGGAGAGCAACTCCATTTCCCTATATAAAAAAGCCGCTGCAACTGCAACGGCTTTTTCAGTGATCAGAACCCATCAGAAGGAAAATTCATCATTCTTCTGTTCCCTGATCGATATTCATCTGTTCTTATGGGAAAATACCCAGTTCAGCATAAGTAGTACCTACTTTATTGATGGCACATACATATGCCGCGGTACGCATATCCGGAATACCAGGGTTGCTTTTCCAGATATCCATGATCTCGCGGGTGGCGCCGATCATGGTCTCTTCCAGGCCACTGTGTACCAGGTCTATCTCATCTGCGCCATGCATGATCAGGTTACGCTCTTTGGATTCCACTTTTTTGGTGGTCAGGTTTTCCATCTGCTCCAGGATCCTGCCGTTCATGTTTTCGGTGAATCGCTTTTCCATCCTTCCGTAACGGACATGGCTCAGGTTCTTTAACCATTCAAAATAAGATACGGTTACACCGCCGGCATTCAGGTACATATCAGGCACAACCAGGATACCCTTTTTAACAAATACTTCATCTGCCTCAGGGGTCAACGGACCATTGGCCGCCTCTCCAATTATTTTGGCTTTTACCCTTTCTGCATTACTGCTGTTGATCACGTTCTCCAGGGCTGCGGGGATCAGCACGTCACATTCCAGCTCCAATGCATCACCGCTTTTTTCCAGGTTGGTAGCGCCGGGGAAATTCAGGATGGAACCCGTTGCTTTCCTATGTTGGAATACTTCTTCTTCATTCAGACCATCTGCTTTGAAAATCGCACCTTCGTATTCAGCAATGGCCACCACTTTGGCTCCATGTTCGCGGAAGAATCTGGCACAGTGGTAACCCACATTACCCAGTCCCTGCACGATCACTCTTTTGTCTTCCACACCTACGGTCATACCCAGTTTCTGCATCACATCGGGCATATTCAATACTTCGCGGATACCAAAGAACACACCCAGACCGGTCGCTTCCTTACGTCCGCGTACCCCACCCTGTGTGATTGGTTTACCGGTAACACAACCGGCAGCGTCGATGTCACCGGGTTTCAGCGACTGGTAGGTATCTACGATCCAGGCCATTTCTCTTTCGCCGGTTCCGTAATCGGGTGCAGGCACATCAATACCAGGTCCGATAAAATTCTTTTTCACCAGTTCACTGGTATAACGGCGGGTGATCTTTTCCAGCTCATACACGCTGTGTTTTCTCGGATTGATCTTGATACCACCTTTGGCCCCTCCAAACGGCACATTCACAATGGCGCATTTGTAGGTCATCAGTGAGGCCAGCGCCATCACTTCATCCTGGTTTACTTCTTCGCTGAAGCGGATACCACCTTTACAAGGCGATTTGTGCTGCGAGTGCTGCACACGGTACGCCTCAATCACTTCAATACTTCCATCATCCATCTTTACAGGGAAACGCATGCTGTAAATACTATTACAGGCTTTGATCTGTTCCAGTAATCCTTTCTCCCACTTGGTAAACTTGGTAGCTTTATCAAAGCTTTTCTCAACGCTTTGAAAGAAGCTATACGCTTGTTGACTTGACATGAGTAATCGTTTTAGTTTAAACTTTATATGTATTGCGGTTGCCCGCTTGTAGACTTGTTGCGTGAGTGGTGAGTGGTCAGTGGTGAGTAAGGACAAGTACTTACTACTTACTACTTACTACTTACCACTCACGAATTCTTTTCCAGCCTGGTGATCTTCCGGTCAAGGCTGAACACATAGGCAAACAATCCCAGCAATATGGTCACCACAACGGCCACCACCACATAAATTCTTCCGTTACTGCGCATCAGTCCTGCGTTGTCTGTTGTAGCCACCGCTTCCTGTGCCTGCACTGCCGTATTCATTGCGAGTAACAGTAACAGTGCCATCATTTTTACCAGTTTATTCATTGATTCAATCTTTTATGGTTAATCATTTGCACCCTGATACGTAATGTAGTGATCCATACACTCAATAATGTCCAGCCAATAAAAGCCGGGTACATAACACTGCGCATCGAATTGCTGGTATCTTTGGGGTTGAGACCCGGGTTACCTTCACTGCCCAATCCGCCCGGATGCAGGCTTTCCGCCAGTCTTGGCAAGATCCAGATGGTTGGGAACAGCATGAAAAAGGCGAAGATATTGTAGACCGATCCGATCCTTGCCTGCTTCTCCTCATCCTGCAGACTTCCTTTCAAAACAAAATAGGCGAAATAGATGAGCAGGGCAATGGCGGTCCCATTCTGTTTGGCATCACCGCTCCAGGCTTTGCCCCATTGAGAATTGGCCCAGATCATACCGGTTACCAGACCCAGGATACCCAATACAGTCCCGGTACGGGCATATTCAGTTGAATAGATCTCGTCTGTTGCCCGCTGGTAACGCAGGTAACGGATGGCATATACCACGGAAACAGTAAAACATACCATCATCGCGATCCACATAGGGACATGGAAAAACAGGTTGCGGATGGTTTCTTTCAGCGGAACACCGGGAGGAGAAGGCACTTCAACCAGGAAGCCGTAAGAGCAGGTATATAACAGTAAAACAAAACTTGCTATTTTCCACCAGGATTTTCGAATCATGAGCTGATTTTTACTGAAAGCCTTTCACAATTTTCAAAACTAACAATTGTGAGCGCAAAAATAGGTGAAAGGGCGTCAATAATGGTAGTGTTTGTGTAAAAAATACCTAATGATTTGTGAATTACGGATCTGTGATTTTTGATGCTCCGGATTACAGAATTTCGAAGTTATCTTTACCCATGTCTCTGCCCTTGTTACACATCAAAAACCTGAGCATCCATTTTGTCACAGATGGTCTGCGCACGCAGGCATTAAAGAATATCAACATATCTGTCTCACGGGGTGAACTGCTTGCCATCGTGGGTGAATCCGGTTCGGGTAAATCCGTGACCTCTTTATCCATCCTGCAGCTGTTACCTACACCACCGGCCGAATATATTTCGGGAGAGATCCTGCTAAGCAGTGAAGAGAACACCATCGACCTGCTTCAGTTGCCACGCGAACAGTTATCTGCTATCCGCGGCAACCGTGTGGCCATGATCTTCCAGGAACCCATGACCTCGCTGAACCCCGTACTTACCTGCGGGTTCCAGGTGCGGGAGGCCCTTTTGCAACACAAGGCAATCAGTACTGAAGAAGCTACCCGCCAGACCATCGCCCTCTTCGAGAAAGTACAACTGCCCGATCCTGCCGGTATGTACCACCGTTATCCGCACCAGTTAAGCGGCGGACAAAAACAACGTGTCATGATCGCCATGGCCATGAGTTGCGAACCCGACCTGCTGATCTGTGATGAACCCACCACGGCGCTGGATGTGACCGTACAAAAGAATATCCTGCAACTGATCCGTGAACTGCAGTTGCAGAACCAGATGGGCGTGATCTTCATCACGCACGATCTGGGCGTGGTGGCCGATATCGCAGATCGGGTGGCCGTCATGTACAAAGGCATGATCGTAGAACAGGATATGGCCGATACCGTTTTCAAACACCCGAAACACCCTTATACCAAAGCCCTGCTTGCCTGTCGCCCCATGCTGCATGCCAAAGGCGAGCGTTTACCGGTAGTGAGCGATTTTATGGAAGTGGATGCCGAAGGAAATATCCAGGAAAAAAACGGTGCGAAGGCAACAGCGCAGGAACCGATAACACCCCCCTCTCCACAAACTGCCACCACGCCATTACTTTCTGTACAAAACCTCAAAGTCTGGTTCCCCGTAAAAAAAACATTCCTGGGAAAAACAACTGCCTACACCAAAGCCGTTGATGATGTGAGTTTTGATCTTTACGAAGGTGAGACACTTGGACTGGTAGGCGAATCAGGTTGTGGTAAAAGCACTTTGGGAAGAGCCCTGCTCAGGCTGATCGATGCCACAGAGGGAGCCATTCAATATAAGAACACTGACCTGCTCACAGCCAGCAGCTCGCAGCTCAAAGCCCTGCGCAAGGATATGCAGATCATTTTCCAGGATCCTTATTCCTCACTCAATCCCCGTATCACCATCGGCGAAGCCATTGCCGAGCCTTTGCTGGTCCATGGCCTGCTTACCAACAGCCGGCAGCGGAAAGAAAAAGTATTGGACCTGCTGGAAAAAGTAAATCTTCGCCCGGAACACTATCACCGTTACCCGCATGAATTCAGTGGTGGTCAGCGGCAGCGTATCGTGATCGCGAGGACGCTGGCATTACAACCTTCTTTTATCATCTGCGACGAAAGTGTTTCAGCACTGGACGTAAGCGTGCAGGCGCAGGTGCTGAACCTGCTGAACGACCTGAAAAAGGAATTCGGGTTCACGGCTATTTTCATTTCGCATGATCTGTCTGTGGTGCGTTATATCAGCGACAGGATCCTGGTGATGAATAAGGGAAAGATCGAAGAAATGGGTATGGCGGAGCAGGTGTACAATTCTCCACAAAGTACTTATACTCAAAGACTTATATCTTCCATTCCAGGTATCGGCCGATAAGATATGCACAGATTGGGAACTGTGATTTGGTACAAATTGGAGTATTACCTATCTTATCGTACTTTTGCAAACTTCTGAAATTCATGCCGTAACATGAAGTGAGTGCCTCCTGCCAAGCCTGGTGGGACAACAAACTGATTGTGGCTATCATCTTAAAACAGGATTAGACACATGAAATTATCGCAATTCAAGTTTGACCTTCCCCTGAACCTGATCGCACAGAACCCGACCAAAAAAAGAGAAGACAGCCGTATGATGGTTGTTGACCGTAAGAGCGGGCATATGGAGAACAGGCATTTCCGCGACATCTTAGAGTATTTCGACGACAAGGATGTATTTGTAGTGAACAACACCAAGGTATTCCCTGCCAGGATGTATGGCCGCAAAGAAAAGACCGGCGCCAAGATCGAAGTGTTCCTGCTTCGTGAACTGAATAAACCCAATCGTTTGTGGGATGTGATCGTTGATCCCGCAAGAAAGATACGTGTAGGCAACAAACTGTATTTCGGCGAGAATGAAGAACTGGTTGCCGAAGTGATCGACAATACTACCAGTCGTGGCCGTACCATCCGTTTCCTGTGGGACGACGATGACGAGAGCTTCAAAAAAATGCTGGAGCACCTGGGAGAAACCCCGCTGCCCAAATACATCAAGCGCAAGCCGGATGAAGAGGACAAAGAGCGTTATCAGACCGTTTATGCCAAATACGAAGGAGCTGTTGCAGCGCCTACTGCCGGTCTGCACTTCAGCAAGGAACTGATCAAACGTTGTGAAATCCTGGGTATCCGTTTTGCAGAAGTGACCCTGCACACAGGACTGGGCACTTTCCGCCCGATCGAGGTAGAGGACCTGAGCAAACACAAGATGGATGCTGAATACTATTCCATCAACGAACAGGCCTGCGCCATTGTGAACAAAGCCAAAGAGACCGGCCATCGCATCTGCTCTATCGGAACCACTACCATGCGTGCCATGGAAAGCAGTTTCACTGCACAGAAATTACTGAAGCCCAGTGAGGGCTGGACGAACCACTTCATCCACCCGCCTTACAAATTCAATGTGGCAGATAGCCTGGTCACCAATTTCCATTTACCTAAGACCAGCCTGTTGATCATGACCTGTGCTTTTGCGGGTTATGACCTGGCCATGGAAGCCTATAAAAAAGCGATCAAGGACAAATACCGCTTCTTCAGTTATGGGGATGCATTACTGATCATCTGATGATGGAACGATACCAATAAAAGGGCTGGTTTTTATACCGGCTCTTTTTTATGATTAGTATGATTGGCTCGCAGAGGCGCTGAAGTGCGGTCTTTCATTTTTTGGTGGCGGGCCAATACTCATTCGGTAAAAGGTTGGCGATCTTTTCGGACCAGGCCCAGTATCCGGAAGTGATCAGGTCGGTGCCTTCAAAATAATTACCGGATGCCAATACCATGATGGGGTTCGGCGTGGTGCGCACCAGCTCAGAAGTAAGTGGGATGCTGAATACGCCGCGTGGCAGCATTTTCTGGTATTCCGGCGGGGTTTTCTTTTGCGTGTATACTATCTGCAGGTGGTCCGGGAACGCAAGTCCTACGGTAACACTATCCAGGGCATACGCAATACTATCTCCTATAAGAATTTTGTTGATCAGTACATTCATCGATTCCGGTTCATTCATCACTTTACGGTAATAGGCTGCTGAATCACGGCGCAGGCCGGGTAACTGACCGTCCAGCATCACGGTTCCGTTAATGGCTACATTCACCGCCTGTGAGCGGTAGAGCGCTTTTACCCGTTTCTTCTCTGCATCGGGGATCTTGATCAGCCTGCGCACTTCAAAGTGCTGTTCTAATAGTTTATTCCGGAAGAGGCTTCGCATGAAATGCATGACCGATCCGAAATAAGCGTCTTCCCGGTTGGCGGCCCATCGTTTCAGCCGGCCAGACCGTTTACTTTCCATCTCCTCGAATAAGGGATAACCCTGGTACAGGAAAATACGGGTACCAAAATCGTATTCAAAACGGGTAAGGTCATATTTGAGCAAATAACCCAGTGCCTGGTTCTCTATCACCAGCCTGTCGGTGGCAATGACTTCCAGTTTGTTCTTCTTTTTGCTGAAACGGAATTTGATCACATCCCTGTTCAGCAATTTGCAATCACGGGCAAAAGCAGATGTGCCGATAAAATTCTCTATGAAAAAATTACCCCATCGTTCCCATCCATTTTTTTCATAAGGCTCAACGATCACTTCCTGTAATTCATTCACTTTGGGTTGTAATAGTATGGTCAGCTGTTTGGGCAATTGCGCAGAGGAGACCGTGATCACCTGCGTAGTGAACCCCACACAGGACACCACCAGATCATACCTACCCGATGGAAAATTCCGGATCATGAAATTGCCTTTCTCATCCGTGATCGTTCCGATAGAACTGTTGCTGATATATACATTGGCTGATGCTACGGCCTGTCTATTATCCGCACTCAATACCTGTCCGCCCAGATCAGCCTGCGCATGCATTTCGATCCATCCGAAACTACCGAGGAAAAATAACAGCAAGGCCCGAATCATAACTATAAATTTAGTTATACAATGGTACGTGTTTTACATAAAAAAACCGCTGAAATCTTATCAGCGGTTATAGAAAAGGTTTTTCAGGTCAACGGAACACGTTGGCGGAGTCTTCTTTCAGCAACAGGTATCGGCTACGCCCAATGCTTAGGTAATAAAGATAATATAGTAAGAAGGGAACCAATACCACCATTTGCAGGTAGGTGAACTCTTCTGGAACTTTCAGCTTCAGGTATTTGATCACCGGACCGGAAAGCAGTACCAGCACCATCAGGACTGTGAACAGGCTGTAGTACTTCATACCGGAGCCTACCTGTACAAAACGGGTCTCCCCTTCTTTCACCGTCAGTTCCAGTCCGGGACTGCTGCACCAGTCGATCTTACATTGGAGTTTGTATGTTCCAGGTTCCACCAGGTACGCTTCTGAGCCACCATTGGCAATCGTTCCGACTTCTTTCCCGTCGATCCATACTTTGAAACCCCTTGCGCGGTTTCGCCATTCATTTTCGCGGTTGAGAATAATCTTTGTTGTCATACGCAATTTATAAACCGAACAATCCCTTGTTCAGCAATTGTAAGGTTTTGGTTTTATTGGTACTGGGAACCAACAGTGAAATGTTATGCGGACTGCCACCGTAACTTACCATGGTAACGGGGATCTCGCTTACTGCTGAGAAAAGTTTGTGCAGCACGTCTTCTGTTTTAGCAATCTCATTACCTACAATGGATACGATACTCTGCTGGTCTTCCACTTCTACGGTTCCGAACGGTTCCAGTTCGCGAACGATTTGGAGCAGGTACATATCCGAATCGATGGTTACCGATACCGCCACTTCTGAGGTAGTGATCATATCGATGGATGTATGGTATTTCTCAAACACTTCAAACACTTTACGCAGGAAACCATAGGCCAGCAGCATGCGGCTGCTCTTGATCTTGATGGCTATAATACCATCTTTTGCCGCTACGGCTTTGATACCCACGCTGCCTGCCTCCTTGGTGATCACGGTTCCGGGTGCATCGGGTTCCATGGTATTCAGCAGCTTCACGGGAACATTTTCCTGCTGTGCAGGCCAGATACAGGTCGGGTGCAGGATCTTGGCACCGAAATAAGCCAGCTCTGCCGCCTCATCAAAACTCAGTTGTTTGATGGCGATGGTCTTTTCCACAATACGGGGATCGTTGTTGTGCATACCATCGATATCCGTCCAGATCTCACAAACGGTCCCATGCACCGCAGCAGCCACCAGCGATGCCGTGTAATCACTGCCACCGCGTTTCAGGTTATCCACTTCCCCTTTCGCGTTACGGCAGATATACCCCTGGGTAATGAACAGTTTCTTATCCTTATGCTCCTGCAGCAAGTGTGTCAGTTTGGCTCTGATCGCCGGCAGTTGGGGTTCTTCATTGGCATCGATAGACATGAACTCCAGCGCCGGTAACAGCAGGTGGTCAATTCCCTGCTCTTCCAGATAAGCACTGAAGAGTTTGGTACTCATCAGCTCTCCCTGTGCAAGAATATCTTTATTCAGCGCTTCACTGAATGAGATGCGTAATATGATGTTCAGGAATTCAAAATGTTCTGTTACCAACGCATTCCCTTTAGTCCTGGTTTCCTCCTTCTTCAGCAGGTCCAGTACAAAACTCCTGTAATGAGCTTCCAGTGTATCGATCTGCTGTTTGGCAAGGGTACGGTCGCCATGCGACAGGCTGGCACTGATCTCTACCAACGCATTGGTGGTTCCGCTCAGTGCACTAAGCACTACAATCTTCGGTTCTGCATCTTTGGTGATGAGCTGTGATACCTGGTGCATACGTTCCGGCTTACCAACACTGGTGCCGCCAAACTTCATTACTTTCATGTGGGCCCCCTCGGGATTTTACTTTTAAAAAATGTATCACAAATGTACAGCCTCACCGGAAATGCAGGCACATGTTTTTGTGAACAGCCGTTAGCTTATATTGGGGTTTGTCTTAAGATTCCACGAAAAGTCTGCAGGCAATTGTATCTGGTGCCCTATAAGGTAAGCGAGAAACGTGTAGCCAGTTGCTCCAGATCAGCGGCCACACTATCCACCAATGGAATACCTTCTTTCATGCGGATGATTTCCATCTCTCTTTCCGGATCACCGGGGATCAATACTTTTTCATGGCCCTCCGCAGGACGTGCCAAACGGAAACGTGCGATCCAGTTATCCATGTGCTGTTTGAATTCATCCGCGGGACGGAATGCATCTACCCGCATGGCGCCAAAGAAATGACCCAATCCCTCACCCGGCATATTCTCCGGCATGGGAACATAGGCAGGGAATGGAGGCGCCCATGGGCCATAAGAAGCACCACTCAACACCGCAGAGAAAATATCTACGATACTTCCCAGGGCATACCCTTTATGGCTACCATGATCACGATCGCTGCCTAATGGCAATAACGCACCTTGTTTCTTGAGGATATTGGCATCGGTAGACGGATGTCCCTGCCGGTCCTGCACCCAGCCCAATGGTGTATCGGCCTGTTTCCGTTGCAATATTTCCAGTTTACCATTGGCAGCGGTAGTAGTAGCGAAATCTGCCACAAAAGGAGGTTGTTCACCGGCCGGAATAGCCACTGCAATGGGATTGGTACCCAACATCCGCTCCACAGAAAAAGTAGGTGCCACCAGGGCACTGGCATTGGTCATGGCCATACCGATCATATCCTGTTCCAGCGCCATCATAGCATGATGACCCGCAATACCAAAATGATTGCTGTTCCGCACGCTTACCCAACCGGTGCCTGCGATTTTGGCCTTATCAATCGCCACCTGCATCGCAAAAGGAGCAACCACCAATCCTAGTCCCGCATCCCCATCCACCACTGCAGTGGATGGTGTTTCATGAACGATCCTGATAGCCGGATTTGCATTCACCCGCCCGGCTTCCCATAAACGAACATATCCGCTTAATCTTGCCACACCATGGCTATCAATTCCGCGGATATCGGCGGCAATCAAACCGCGTGTAGCGATAGCAGCATGTTCTTCAGAACAGCCCAAGCTTGTAAAAACAGCATATGTGAACCGGTATAAACGATCGTAAGAATACATACAACGGAAGTGAACTTTACAAAATAAAAGGGCAGGATACGCCCATTGGTTATCGAAGATACATGCTTTATATAAACTGTTGCTGGCAACTGCAGTCGCTCGGCTCTGCCGAGTGACCACTATCCCCGGCCTCAGGCCGCAAAATTATTGATTGATTCTATCCATTCATTAGTTCATTGATTCATTCATATATCCATCACAGCAAGCGGCGATCTGGGATTGGCACTGCTATACCACCAATGCCGTGGGTCTGTCACCAATCCCGCCCGAACAGGATTCATATGAACATTATCCATTTTCTGCCTTAATATTTTACTATTAAAACAATCGATCGGATGATTGGTCTTTTGCCAGAACATATTTTCTGCATTCTGCCTTTGAAACCTGGCATGGTATTGAAAAACAACTTTCATCCAATCCTTCCTGCTCTCTGTATCTCCTTCATAGATCATCGTAAGCATCTGTTTGGCGGTGTAACTTTTAAAATCCCGAAGAAGATGATTCAATCTTCCATCCCTTTGACCGGCTACCCAATGCATATGATCGCTCATGATCACATAGGCATATAATTCAAGGCCTTTATACTGTTGACAGTAGGCTATATTTTTTATGAGTTCTTCGCAATACTGTTTCCTGGTAAAAACATTTACCCAGCCAACAACGGTCAGGGTGAGAAAGAAAACGGCATCGTAATTGGCTTTGCGGAGTTCGCTCATGGCAGAGGCTTTGGCTGGAAGCCAAGGTATAACAGTCACTCGGCAGAGCCGAGCGACTGCGACATGTATTATTACTACGTATTTATACCCGACCGGTGTTTATTTCAAGGCCGTGCAGAAAGTTCCATCCAGGCAAACATCTTTGTCAAAACTGCCGAAAAGATAATCGAGGTATATCGCAGCTTCTTTTCTGGTCAAGGGAGCCTGGTTGCTTTTTTTCGTCAGTTGAAAGGGTTTCAGGTTCGTGAGCATATCGCTGAGTTTGGCATCTTCCGCATCGGTTATCACCGTATTGGCCTGTTTCAGATGCTGGTGCAGTTTCAGCAGCTGTGTCAGGTTCACATAGGGTGTTTTATGGGTGTCCTGATACCCATCCAGTTCGTACAGTCTGGTAAAGCCATCCATCATTTCACTGGTCAGCATCAGGCTGTCTGGATAAAAATAGGTCTTATTGGCCCAGCCGATACTTTTGCCTATCCCTTTGATCAGTCCTTTCAACCCGACCCATTGAATGACTGCCCAGGCAGGGTCATCCACTGTCACATCCACAAAAGGCATGAGGTAACATTTGTTTTGCAATAGTTCCTGCTGTATTTCCCTTATGCGGATACCGCTGGCGAACTGTTTTTCCTTTCCCAACGCTTTTTTGGCAGCCATCACTCCCGCTGCCTGGCCGGTCAGTAATACCACCGGTTGCAAACGGGTGGTACCATTGGCGATATTGCTTACCGAGATCCCCTTCTCACAAACAATCAATCCTTCCACCCCTTTCGGCAACAATGCCCCCAGCGGGATATTGAAGGAGGGCACTTTGGGAAAAGGTATGGGAGGCAGTTTGCCGGGATACTGCGCATGGTGATGGTCTACCGGGTAATCACCCACCGCTATACCGGTCCTGTATAAACTGTAGTCATACGGCGACCGGATATGATCGATGTTCAATCTAACTTCTCCCCTGACCCTTCTTCCTTCCCGGTTGTAGGGAACCCATGCCAGCCCTTTATCCATCTCATCTTCCGCAAGACCAATATGTGGCTGTTTCAATTCGGTTTGCAGAAAATACAGGAAACCCAGTGTCACATTCTTTGCCTTTACATATTCCTTTTCCCTGTCGATGGGTTTCATTTCCACTACATCCAGGTAAGTATCGTTGCCATGTGCGGGCCAGTTCAGCATGTATTTGTCAGGAGCGCCTTTCGACACCCGCAGTTTTCCATAATCCAGTACTTTCTGCGTGTTCAGTGCATAGGGTTGACCCGTACAGGGTGCATCGCTGGTGCTGCAATAATACCTGGCGGCGGTATATCCCGGCGGAGTCGGTATGGTTTTATCGGCTCCCTTACCAAAGTCTTTGAGAGTGGCAGCCCAGGTAAGGTCCTGTATCACATTGCTTTTTCCCGGCGCTATGTTTTCTCCGCTTTGTGTACTGTCTTCTGTTCCCAGGTCATAGGCAACACCGGCATCTGCAAACACATCGCCCAGGTCGGTGGCATCTACCGTAACGTTTGCGTTCACTTCCAGTTTTTCCCCCTTGGTGTTTACAAAAACGGCGCCGGTCACTTTATTGCCCCGCTTCAGTACCTTATCAAAATACCAGCCATATACTACCCGTAAATTGGGCTCATGACCGGCCATGGTTTTAAAGATGCTGTCTCCCACATGCGGTTCAAAACAGGTTTCACTCACCCATCCGGTAAACAGGTTATGGGTCTGGTAATGTTGGTATAAAGCCTGCCGGAACTCCTCCCAGATGCCACTGCGCAATTCATGGTCACCGTCGGTGCAACTGACCCCCGCAGTTGTCAGCATGCCGCCCAGCCAATGGCTCTGTTCTACTATCAGTGTTTGGGCGCCACTGCGGGCACTTTGTATGCCCGCGGCAGTACCTCCCGTGGTTCCGCCCACCACCAATACCTGCACATTCATTTTCGTGCTTTGCGCCACCAATGATATCAGTGTCATGAACAGTCCGCATAAAACAAGCACCCGTTTTTTCATATGCTTAAATGATTCCCTAAGATAAAATAAAAAAGAGACGCGCGTTGGCACATCTCCTTTTCAAAATCGTCAGCTCACCATTCTTAGAACGGCAGGTCATCCAGCGGCTCTGTAATATCAGAAGCAGCAGGTGCAGAACCTGCTGGCTGCGAATAAGAAGCTGCGGGCGGTTGCTGGTAACTGCCTGATCCGCCGCCTTCATTAGGACGGCTGCCCAGTAACTGCACGCTTACAATACGCATGGTTAAGGTAGCACCCTGGCGACCATCCTGCGTGGTGTAGGAACGTACATCAGGCTGTCCTTCCACATATACCTGTGTTCCTTTTTTCAGATAAGGGGCTACAGCAGTCCTGTCGGTCCAGTAAGCACAGTCCACCCAGGTGGTCCTGTCTTTCTGGTTACCCTGAGCATCTTTATATCTTTCTGTATGGGCAACGGTGAAGTTGATCACACTTTTCCCGTTCACATTGTTCACAATGGCATCCTTTCCAAGGTTGCCGATTACCTGAAGCTTTATCATAACGTGGTTATTTTTTGTAAATAAACGAAAAATGAAAATACAGAAAATGCGTATTTACCGCATAATCGGTTTTATTTCACTGTATAACTTGGGGTAAACTAATGAGAAAGCTCCGCTTCAGGGCTGGATCTTTCCTGCCAGGGATGCCTCGATTGATTTTTTGATCCAGGGAACCGTACCCATGCTCAATCCGGAACTGTGAAAAACCGCTTTGCCCTCCCGGTCCAGCACCACATGTGTGGGATACAGGGTGATACCGTATTTGGAAGCGATATACCGTCCCCCATCAATGATATTGTACAGGAACGGGTTCGTTTTTAGGAATTCCCGGATCTCATATTTCTCATCTAGCGCAACGGCGATGAATACCACATCCGGGTTTTGCCGGTAATCGGTCACCAGCTCATTCAATTGCGGTATTTCCATTCTGCAGGGCGGGCAATTGATGAACCAGAAATTCAACACCACCACTTTACCCTGCAATTCTTTCAGTACAAACTTGTTCCCGTTCATATCCCGTTCACCGAAGGAAGCTATCTTCTGACCGGTTATAAAGAATTTGCTCTCAGGAGGTTTGGGCAGCATCGCCAGCTTTTTTTCCATTTCAGCATCAGAAAGCATTACCAAAAAAGCAGTCGTTCTGTCTTTCGATATATGCAGCGAATATTTTCCCGTAGTCAGCAGGCGTTTAGCCAGTTCTGCGGGATAAATGGTTCCACTGGAGTCCCTGATCACCATATCTTCCAGCTTTAGCTGCAGCTGGGGAGCCGCAACATTCACCGGAGGCTGCGCCTCCAGCATGACAGACATCAGGGACAGAAAGAATACCAGCAGGACATGTTTCATACAATCAGCTTATTGTTAAATTTATATATAATTTTTTATTATCTATCAGTATTTTTTCCGCTTTCGAAATACCGCCGGCCCCGGATTGGCCGGTTCTTACCGATACTTGTTTTAAATTTGCAGATTCACGCTATCCCGCCATACGGGATAAAAAGTACAGCATATGAGCCGGAAAGGAAAGGTTTTAGTGGCAATGAGTGGCGGTATCGACAGTACCGTAGTGGCCCTTATGTTGCATAACGAAGGGTACGAAGTGGTGGGCATCACCATGAAAACATGGGATTATGCCAGCAGCGGCACCAGCAGCAAGGAAACGGGCTGCTGTAATATCGATTCATTCAACGATGCCAGGCAGGCGGCCGTTCACCACGGTTTCCCGCATTTTATCCTGGATATACGCGAAGAGTTCGGCGATTTTGTGATCGAGAATTTTGTGGACGAATACCTGGCAGGCCGTACCCCCAACCCCTGCGTCATGTGCAACACGCATATCAAATGGCGCGCACTGCTGAAAAGGGCCGATGCACTGGAATGTGAGTTCATCGCCACCGGGCATTATGGCAATATACGCCAGCACGACAATGACCGCTACGTGATCAGCAAGGGACTGGACGAGACCAAGGACCAGAGTTATGTGCTCTGGGGACTGGACCAGCAACTGCTGAGCCGCACCCTGCTGCCATTGGGAGGTTACCGCAAATCGGAGATCCGCCAGATGGCCGTGGACCTGGGCTACCCCGAACTGGCCAAAAAAAGCGAGAGTTACGAGATCTGTTTCGTGCCTGATAACGACTACCGTGGTTTCTTGAAGAACCGCGTAGAAGGACTGGAAGAAAGAGTGAACGGAGGCTGGTTCATAGACAAGACCGGTAAAAAACTGGGTAAACACAAAGGATACCCTTTTTATACCATCGGACAACGCAAGGGACTTGAAATAGCCATGGGCCACCCGGTATACGTTACCTCCATCAACCCGGAGAACAATACCGTGGTACTGGGCGATGAAAAGGACCTGGAGCAGAACGATATGCTCATCGGCAAGATCAACTGGATCAAATACGATGGCATCACCGATGGCATGGAAGCCGTTACCAAGATCCGTTACAAAGACAAAGGCGCCCTCAGCAACCTATACACTGCCGATAACGGCATCCGCGCACGTTTTTATGAAAACGTCAAAGGCATTGCGCCGGGACAGAGCGCTGTATTTTATGAAGGTAATGATGTGATAGGCGGAGGCATTATTCAGCGGGGGGAACTTGTGGGGTAGGGTTAGTTAAATTGGTTAAAAAAGTTAAAAAGGTTAAAAGGGGGTTAGGAGAATGATAAATCATTGACCAGTTTAACAATTTTAACCCTTTTAACTACTTTAACCCTTTATCTCCTCCTCAACAAAGCCGCAAACATAGAATCCGCCTTCAGGTCGTACCCTTTCAGCAATTCCATTTTCACGAGTTCAAATCCACCCTGTTGCAGGATGAACTGCACCTGTTCTTCATTCTCCTGCCTGAATACGGAGCAGGTGATGTACAGGAGGTAGCCGCCCTTTGCTACCTGTGGCAGCACATTGGCAATGATCTTTTGCTGCAGATCTGCGTAAGCTGTGATCTTTTCCCGGGTGAAGAAAAACAATTGTTCAGGTGTACGTCCCCAGGTGCCGCTGCCACTGCAAGGCGCATCGCAGAGAACAATATGATAAGGTGCGTGGTGAGTAGTGATTGAAGAGTGGGCAAGGTCTGCGGTAAACGATCGGTACTGTTTGATGCCTGCCCGATCAAATCTTTCTTTGAGATTCCTGAGAATACTCGGGCGGATATCTGATACGGTCAATTCAATACCCGTCAATACATCACAGGCCAGCAAAGATTTTCCGCCGCTGGCGGCGCAGCAGTCCCAGACCGTCGTTTTCGTGAGTGGTGAGTGTTGAGTCGTAAGAGAGAGAAAGCGGGCCACTTGTTGGGAACTGTAGTCCTGTATCACTACCTCCTTATCAATATCCAGTACTGAATCGATCTTGGTGGTATTGGCCAAAGCCAGGCAAGTATCGGTCAATTGTGAAAAAACGATCTGCTGTTCCCGCAGTTTGGCCAGCACCTGTTTTTCTTTCCCGGGACGGATCCGCAGGAACAGGTCGGGCTGGATGAAATGAGAAAGGATGAAAGCTTCCTGATCTATTTCCTCACTCAACGCTGCTGTCCAGGGAAACATTGCAGCTGCTGAGAACAATGGGTATTTCTGTTGTAACCAGTGTATCTTTTCCGGTATCGGAACAGCCCATGCAGCCAGCCAGTCCTCTTCGAACAGGAAAGCCCAGTCCCCTGCTGTTTCATTACAGAGAAATATAGCTATTTTCAGCCGTTCCGCTGTCTCCAGTTCTTTTAGTGCATGGCCCAGCCGGTAGTAGCCATAACAAAGATGGGAGATCAGTTTCCGGTCGCGCGAGCCATGTTTCTTATGTTCTGCAAAATATTTCTTCAGGAAATGCACAAGGGGAACCGACCCGTCATATACACGGATAAGTGACACTGCTGTATTGAAATGAGATTGGTAGCGCATGAGTTCCCCGATCGGAGCTAATTAAAAAAGCCTGTTGCCAACCGGCAACAGGCTCAAATATAAGTGATGCATTCTTAACGGTATTCTCAGCAGTTCCGTTTATACTTCCAACAGGGTCTTTACGGGATCCTTGCCCATCAACAACAGTTCGGGGTTCTCCAGTAATTCCTTTACACGCACCAGGAAACTCACGCTTTCTTTTCCGTCGATGATGCGGTGATCGTAGCTCAGCGCCAGGTACATCATTGGGCGTATCACCACCTGGCCATTAATGGCCATCGGCCGTTCCTGTATCTTATGCATCCCCAGGATGGCACTCTGCGGAATATTGATGATCGGTGTGCTCATCAAACTACCGAACACCCCTCCATTGGTGATGGTGAAAGTACCGCCCTGCAGTTCTTCCGCGGTCAGCTTACTGTCCCTCGCTTTGCCCGCCAGTTCCACCACCCTCTTTTCAATATCGGCCATACCCAGGCTTTCTACGTTACGCATTACCGGAACGGTGAGTCCGCGCGGAGTGCTTACGGCAATACTGATATCGGCATAATCGTGGTAAATGACATGATCGCCATCGATGTATGCATTCACAGAGGGCCATTCGCCCAGTGCAAGGGCGCAGGCTTTGGCAAAAAAGCTCATGAAGCCCAGGTTCACGCCGTGTTGCTCCTTGAATTTATCCTTGTATTGCTTACGCACTTCCATGATACGTGTCATGTCCACTTCGTTGAACGTGGTGAGCATGGCCGTGGTATTCTTGGATTCCACCAGCCTGCGACTGATGGTCCTGCGCAGGTTGCTCATCTTTTCCTGGCGCACCACGCGGGTGAACAGTTCATTACCGGCAAATGCTTTTTTACCAGGGTTATTCAACGCATCCAGCACATCATGTTTCAGTATCTTACCGCCGGTACCGGAAGCTTTGATCGAAGCAGGGTCCACTTTTTTATCGGCAATGATCGCAGAAGCTACCGGTGTGGCTTTGATATCATTGGGTACAGAGGTCACAGGTGCCTGGTTGCTTACCGGTTGCTGCTCGGCAGCTGCCGGTGCCGTTTCCCTGGCAGGCGCTCCTTCGGGTTTGGCAGCGGTCTCATCGATCTGTGCCAATACATCACCAATATGCAGGGTATCACCCTCTTTGGCCAGGGTTTGGAGGATACCGGCTTTTTCAGCGTTCACCTCAAAAGTGGCTTTCTCACTTTCCAGTTCGGCGATCACTTCGTCGCGCTCAACCCATTCGCCTGGTTGTTTGGTCCACTTCAACAGGGTCACTTCGCTGATGGATTCACCGATGGCAGGTACTTTGATATCGATCATAAAAAATTATTTCAGTTTGTGGTTGGTTGTATGGTCTATCGTTAAATCGCAAATGCTGTTTCAATGATCTCTGCCTGTTCCTGTACATGCACTTTGTGATAACCCGTTGCGGTAGAAGCGCTCGCATTACGGCTGATCACACCAAAGTTGATCGATTTCAGGTTCATCTGCAGGAAAGAAGCGGCTCCCATGTTCAATGGCTCTTCCTGTACCCAGAACCAGGTGGCTTTGCTGTATTTCCTGTGCAGCAGGTCGAGTTGTTTCTGTGGCAGCGGGTAGACCTGCTCCAGGCGTATGATCGCAATATCCTGTCGGTTCTCTTTCTGCTGGCGTTCGGCCAGTTCAAAATATAATTTACCGGTGCAGAGCAATACTTTTTTTACCTGCGCGGCATCTGTTACAAAACTGTCATCGATCAGTTCCCTGAATCCACCCTTGGTGAATTCGCTGATATGGCTGTAAGTGACCGGGTTACGCAGGTTGGCTTTGGGTGAGAAGTTGATCAGCGGTTTGCGGAAACTCCAGGTCAGCTGGCGTCTCAGCGCATGGAACAGGTTGGCGGCAGAAGTGATATTGGTGATCACGATATTCAGTTCGGCACACATCTGTAAGAACCGCTCCATCCTTGCACTGCTGTGCTCGGGACCCTGCCCTTCGTAACCGTGCGGCAGTAACATGACCATACCGTTCTGGCGCTGCCATTTCTGTTCGCCTGCGGCGATGAACTGGTCGATCATGGTCTGTGCACCATTCGAGAAATCGCCGAACTGCGCTTCCCAGATCACCAGTGCGTTGGGATTGGCCAGGGCATACCCATATTCAAATCCCAGTACGCCGTATTCGCTCAGCAATGAATTGTAGATCCTGAATTTCTCCTGGTTCTCGCGGAAATGATTCAGGCGGTTGTAGCCTTTGTTGGTATTCTCATCGCGCAGAATGGCATGACGGTGACTGAAAGTGCCACGCTGCACGTCCTGTCCGCTCATCCTGACGATATTACCTTCCAGCAGGATCGAGCCATAGGCCATCAGCTCTGCCGTAGCCCAGTCTATTTTCTGTTCCGCTTCCAGTACTTTGATCTTGTCCTGCAATAATTTCTCTACTTTCTTCAAAGGCTGAAAACCTTCGGGCCATTTCATCAGGCTGTGGAACATGCTGTAGGCATCTTCTTCACTGATCGCCGTATTGGGTGATGCATCAAAATCTTCCAGTCTGGCTTTGCGGAGGCTTTTCCAGGCCAGCTCGGGTTGCTGGTAATGGTAAGGCAGCGGGTTCTGTTTTACTTCATCCAGTCGCTCCTGCAGATCGGCCCAGAATTTCTTCTCCATTTCTTTGGCCAACTCCCTGGCATCCGCTTCACCATTTTCAATCAGGTATTGCGTATAACTCTCTCTCGGGTTCTGGTGTTTATCGATCAGGGCATACAGCTGTGGCTGGGTATATTTCGGGTCATCCCCTTCGTTGTGGCCATGTTTGCGGTAGCAAACCATATCGATGAAAATATCACTGTTGAATTTCTCGCGGTAACGGGTGGCTATCTCGGCGCATTTCACCACGGCTTCTGCATCATCGCCATTCACGTGTAATACCGGGGACTGTACCATGGCCGCAACAGAAGTACAGTAAGCCGCAGATCGGGCATCATCAAAATCGGTGGTAAAACCGATCTGGTTATTGATCACAAAATGAATCGTACCCCCTGTATAATACCCGCGCAGGTTACTCATCTGCAATACCTCGTACACAATACCCTGTCCTGCTACGGATGCATCGCCGTGGATCAGGATCGGTAAGATCTTGTCAAAATCGCTCTGGTACAACACATCGGCCTTGGCCCTGGAAAAACCGATCACCACCGGGTCCACCGCTTCCAGGTGCGAAGGATTGGGCATCAGTTTCAGGTGCATAGTCTTGTCATCGGCCGTCTGCACTACACTTCCGTAACCCATATGGTATTTTACGTCACCGCTGCCCATGGTCTGGTCCATAGTGGCCGTTCCCTCAAATTCGCTGAATATTTGTTCATAGGTCTTTCCCATGATATTGGCCAGGATATTCAACCTGCCCCTGTGCGCCATACCGATCACCACTTCCTGTACATCGTTATTGGCCGCCACATTGATGATGGCATCCAGTGCGGCGATGGTGGTCTCACCTCCTTCCAGTGAAAAACGTTTCTGTCCCACATATTTCGTGTGCAGGAATTTCTCAAACATCACCCCCTGGTTCAATTTCTCCAGGATCCTTCTTTTTTGTGTCAACGGAATGGATTTGGCAAATTCTTTCTCCATCTCGTTGATCAGCCAGTCTATTTTTTCCTGGTCGCCAATGTATTTAAATTCAATGCCCACATGATTGGCATATACCTGCTCCAGGTGGGCCAGGATAGTACGTAAGGTGGTGGCACCCAGTCCCAGCAGGTTACCCACCTGGAAAACCGCATCCATATCCCCATCGGTAAGCCCGAAGAACGATGGCTCCAGATTGGCGCCCCTGTCTTTCCGGGGCCTGATAGGATTGGTCCTGGCCAGCAAATGCCCCTTATTGCGATAACCCAGTATCAGCCGGTACACCCTGATCTCGCGCATCCAGTCTATACCTGATTCACCGGTTGACGGGGCAGCAGTTGCCGCCGACGCCCCTCCCAAACCATGACCGACCGCAAAATCGAAGCCCTCGAAGAACTTTTTCAGGTCGGGGTCCACACTGGCCGGATCCTTCACAAAGTCGTTATACAGGCTTTCTATATATGCAGGGTGAGAATTTGTAATGTATGAGAAGTCTTTCATTGTGAGATTTTGTGCTTCTATTGATAGAATGGGGAGCAAATATCGGTCATTAAGGGCAGAAAAAAGCCTAAAATGGCGTTTGACACGGAAAAGACCGTAACTCGAAATAGCCAAAAAAAGGGCCCAATCTACAGCTGCCGGTAAAGTGGTCCGGGTCGTTGGAACTGACCCGGTTTTGGGTATTGGAAGCTGATTTTCAGCGTTTTCTATATTTTTTGGATATAATTTGGATATAAATTTCCAAATTTGCTATCCAGGCATTACCTTTGCCGTCCTGAAAAAAACAATACATGGCAAATCATTCAGCTACCAAGAAAGATGTGAGACAAGCTACCAAGCGTCGCGATAGTAACCGTTACTACGGAAAAACAACCCGTAATGCGATCCGTGACCTGAAAGCAACCGCCGAGAAGAAGGCTTACGAAGAAAGCTTGTCCAACGTGGTTTCCATGATCGACAAGTTGGCTAAGCGTGGCATCATTCATAAGAACAAAGCTGCCAACCTGAAAAGCAAACTGACCAAAAAAGCGGCTGCGATCGCTTAATCCCGGAATATCTTTTTGAGAAGAGCCACCCGTACCAAGCGGATGGCTTTTTTTATGTCCCTACCCCACTTCAGCCGAAGCTTTACGCAGGATCACGGTAAACCGGTTCTGGTCATTGGAGATGGGCGAATACGTTACGGTACCCTTATGGATAGAGATGAAACGGTATACAATG
Source organism: Bacteroidota bacterium (assembly GCA_016183765.1). Lineage (GTDB taxonomy): Bacteria > Bacteroidota > Bacteroidia > Chitinophagales > Chitinophagaceae > Sediminibacterium. The sequence goes on along the minus strand of JACPEA010000001.1, from coordinate 217,907 downwards.
GAGAGACCCAACCCGTATCCTTTGGTAGTAAGTGCATTGCTCCCCCTGAAAAAAGGCACCATGATGCTTTCTTTCTCATCTACCGGTAACTGGGTACCTGAATTATCGAGATGAATAAAAACAGATTCCCCGCTAGAGTCGATCGTGATGGTCACTTTCTGGTCAACAGAATAGGTATAGGCATTCCTGATCAGGTTGGTGAATGCCGATTTCAGCAGCGACTCATTGCCCCGCACCATAAAATCATCATCGTTCTCGGGCACATTGGCAAAAATGACCACTACTACCAGGTTGGGTAACATTTTTTTACAACTGCTTACGGTCTCATACAGCAGTTCATCGATCCGCAGGCGGGGCCAGTCTTCCTCAAAATCCATCTGCTCAAACTGTGAGATCAGTAGCAGCGAATTCGTGAGCTCGATCAGTTCCTGCTGTTCTTCCTTGAGCGATAAGAGGGTCTCTTTATAACCGGCCGGCGACAGCTCTTTCGACAGTGCCGATTCCGTTTCTGATAACATGATGGCCAGGGGTGTTCTCAGTTCGTGCGAAGCATGGTACACAAAGTTCTTCTGGAACTCGAAGGATTTACCCAGTCTTTCCAGCATGGTATTGAAGTTCCGGGCAATATCATTGATCTCATCGTTTGCCGAGGTTTCAGCAACCCGCTCTGTCAGGTTCTGCACCGTGGTTCTGGTCATCTGGTTGGCCAGGTCCTTCAGGGGCTTTACAGCCTGTCGCACAAACAGGAAGGAAGTCAGGATAGACAAAGCCATCGCTCCAAAGAACACAAAAACCAGGTTCAGGCGGAGGAAATCGATCCTGGCAAAACCCTGTTTATCAAAACCGGACACAAACACATAGGATTTCGTTTCGGGCATGAACATGGCCACTTGCTGATTTTTGGCCTTATCCATGGTACGGATCTCTTTTTCTTCCTGTATCCGCAACAAAGGATGCGCCAGCGGCGGTATGTGAATGGTATCGGGGAATCGGAATATGGGAGCACCAGCCGAATCAAGAATGAAGACCTGTTCATAAAACAAAGCCTTATCATGGATCTCTTTGATGAGTTTGTACGCTACGTGGCGGTCTTCTTTTTTAATATCCGTGAAGATATTATACACTTCCATCCCCTCTTTGGCCACGCGTTTGTAATAATCGTCTTCACGGGATTGGTAAAAAAGGACATAGATGGCAATACAGGAAACCAACAAGATTACTGAACCAAAGGAAGTGAACAGGAGGGCAAAGCGTAGTTTCAGGTTCATTACCTACGGGTTTATTTGATATAGTACCCAAAACCTGGTTTCGTATGGATAAGCTTTTGCGCAAACGGTTTGTCTATCTTATTGCGCAGGAAACTGATATACACTTCAATGGTATTGGTGCCGGTATCAAAACTAAGGTCCCATACTTTTTCCAGGATCTCCTGTTTGGAGATCACGCGGTCGCGGTTTTTTGCCAGCAGGCTAAGCAGGGTGAATTCCTTGGCAGTAAGCGGTATGTTCACACCGGCCCTGGTCACGGTCTTGTTCAGGAAATTGATCTCCATATCTTCCACAAAGAGCTTATCCTTTTGTGCCGGCAGTTCTGACCGCTTCAGAAATACTTTTACGCGGGCAAAGAGCTCAACAAAATGAAAAGGTTTTACGATGTAGTCATCGGCGCCGATATTGAACGCTTCCACCTTATCATGTATCTCACCCGCAGCACTGAGCATAATGATCGGCACTTTCTTATTCTGTTCGCGGAATTCACGGCACAACACAAACCCATTCTTGTAAGGAAGATTGATGTCCAGCAACACCAATGCATACGCGTGCTGGTTGAAGAGTTTGGAAGCTTCCAGTCCATCCGTAGCTATATCCGTATCGTAGCCGTTAGCATTCAGCTCTTCCCGGATGATCTTGCTCAATTTCGCTTCATCCTCAACTAATAAAATTCTATGTTTCACACCCATGCAGCAGTCAGATTACTTCCCAAAATAAACAAAAATGCTGTTCGGTGTACCTTTTATCTGATAATCAGTTGCTGCAGCGGTCAAGGCTCCTTTATTGTTCCAGTTTCTTTACTTCCCCGCTACCCGCCACCTGTTGTTTGATGGTGGGCTCACCTTTGTAAAATACTGATCCTACCCCCGCAATATTCACATCCAGCGTGGCTGCAGCAAACAACTTCACATTGCCGCTCCCGGCGATCTTTACCACCGCATTCTCCGATTTCAATGCGTCTGCGTTATAATCTCCCACACCACTGATGCGGATCCGCTGGTCGCGGGTTTCGCCACGCATCGTCATGGAGCCGCTTCCGGCTATCTCAGCTTCTATACTTGGAGTATTCACTTCCAGCTGGATATCACCCGAACCGGCGATCTTCAGGGTAAGTTTGTCGCCGCCGGTAAATTTATTCTTGCCAACAATATTACCACTTCCGGCAAGCTGCAACTGTTCCATTTTGGCCGTAGTGATGTATACTTTGATCGTATTATCGGTAGAGAGACTGATATGATCCTTTGTTTTGATCAGCAGGAAACCGCCTTCCTCGCGGGTAAGGATATAAGGCAGGATATTTTCATCGGCTTCCACTTTTACCGAAGTAACGGGACCCTGCGTAATTTCCACATCAAAACTGCCCGCCAGTTTAATCCTTTCTGCACGGCTGACCGTACGTTCCTGCGTGGTAAGCCGTCCATTGCCCACCACCCGTTTATAGCCAAACCAGCGACAGGAAGTAGCCGTCAGCATTATCACAGTAAGAAAAAGAAGAATATATTTCATAAGGTTGGTTTTGGAATGGTAAATTAGGCAAAACTCCATTTACCTGGTTGCCCTTTATCCCCATTTGCAACCGTACAACCGGGTTCCTGCCTTAAAAAATTCTGTTACCTTCGCAGGCATGACAGAAAAAATACTCATTCTCGATTTTGGAAGCCAGTTTACCCAGTTAATTGCCCGGGCCGTCCGCGAAGCCAATGTGTTCTGCGAGATCATCCCTTACCAGAAATCATTCACCATTGAACCCGGTTTAAAAGGCATCATCCTGAGCGGGTCTCCTTTTAGCGTGAACGAAGAAAAAGCGCCTTCTGTAGATGTAGCTTCTTTTATACAACAGGTGCCGGTACTGGGTGTCTGTTATGGTGCACAGCTCACCGCCAAACTATTTGGAGGAAGGGTGGACAAATCCAACAAAAGAGAATATGGACGTGCCAAACTGCATATCCAGAAAGAAGATATTTTATTCAAAGGGGTGGCCGAACAATCACAGGTATGGATGAGCCATAGCGACTCCATCACCCAGTTACCCGAAGGTTTCGAAATACTGGCCACCACCGAAAGCATACCGGTGGCCGGCTTCCGCAAGACCGGCAACGATACCAAAGCTTTATATGGTATCCAGTTCCACCCGGAAGTATACCATTCCATCGAAGGCAAAAAGATCATCAATAATTTCCTGGTACATACCTGCGGTTGCCAACAGGACTGGACACCCGCTTCATTCGTACACGAGACCGTTGAAAAATTGAAACAACAGATTGGCGACAGCCATGTGATCATGGCGTTAAGCGGCGGGGTAGACAGCACCGTTGCCGCCACCCTCATCAGCAGGGCCATCGGCGAAAGGCTTCATGGGATCTTCGTAGACAATGGTGTATTGCGTAAGAATGAATTTCAACAGGTACTTGATACCTACCATACCATTGGCCTGAACGTGACCGGTATCGATGCCAGGAAATTGTTCTACGATGCCTTCAAAGGCAAGACCGATCCTGAACAGAAAAGGAAAGTGATCGGTGGATTGTTCATCGATGTATTTCACGAAGAATCTAAAAAAGTGGAAGGTGTGAAATTTCTCGGCCAGGGAACCATCTACCCCGATGTGATCGAGAGCGTAAGCGTACACGGCCCTTCACAGACCATCAAATCGCACCACAATGTGGGCGGATTACCCGATATCATGCACCTTGACCTGGTGGAACCCCTGCGTTTCCTGTTCAAGGATGAAGTGCGCAAGGTAGGACTGGAACTGGGCATCCCCGCAGACATGATCAACCGTCACCCCTTCCCCGGCCCGGGCCTCGCCATCCGTATCCTGGGCGAAGTGACCGAGGAGAAAGTGGCTTTGTTACAGGCAGCCGATGACATTTATATCAGGGGGCTCAAAGAATTCAACCTCTACAATTCCGTGTGGCAGGCAGGCACCATCCTGTTACCAGTAAAAAGTGTGGGTGTGATGGGCGATGAAAGGACCTACGAATTCACCGTAGCCCTGCGCGCCGTAACATCAGTGGATGGCATGACGGCAGACTGGGCGCACCTGCCTTATGAATTCCTGGCACATATTTCGAACGAGATCATCAATAATGTACGGGGCATCAACCGCGTGGTATACGATATCAGCAGCAAACCACCGGCAACCATCGAGTGGGAATAGATTGCTGCCTAAACTGTTTGTATGCAATACCTGAAACGGGTTTTACTGTTGGTTATTTGTCTCTGGTCCCTGTTACACACCCGGGCCCAGGACAGTCTTGCCAGGCCGGTGAAAGTAGCCGTATTCGCACCACTGTATATTGATTCAGCTTTCGAGGGAGAGAATTATAAACTGGGCAAGAACAACCTTCCCAAATACCTGCTGCCGGGCCTCGATTTTTACAATGGCGTTATGCTGGCCATCGATTCGCTGAATGCCGAAGGAACGGTTGCAGAAGTGCAGATCTACGATACCAAAGATCCCAACAGTTCACTCGAAGAACTGCTGGCGCAGCCCGCATTGCAGGATGTATCGCTGCTGATCGCCTCCTTCAATAACCGGAACGAGATCAGGCCCCTGGCAGATTTTGCGCAGAAAAAGAATATCCTGCTCATCTCATCCACCTATCCCAACGACGGCGGTATTACCGATAATCCCAATTTCATATTGCTGAATCCTACGCTCATTGCGCATATCGAGGCCGTGTATAAATATGCACACCGGACCTATCCGCTTGAAAACATTACCCTGTTCAGAAGAAAAGGCAATGTGGAAGACCTGATACAGAACATCATCGGCAACCTGAACAAACAGACCCGCGGAGTTCCCCTAAAATTAAGGACCGTAGAACTGCCGGACAGTTTCAGCGTGCAACAGGTGACTACCTATCTCGACAGTACCAAACGCAATGTGGTGATCTGCGGTACACTGAACGAAAGTTTCGGGCTGAGCCTGTCCAAAGTCTTGAGTAGTGCCAAAGCCTATCCAGCCGCTGTGATCGGTATGCCTACCTGGGATGCCTTACGCGATATCGGCAATGGCATTGATATGGTGTATACCACCCCCTACAACTATTCCCGCCAGGATAAACACAGCATTCTGCTCAGTGAGAAATACAAAACTAAGTATGCGGGCCGTGCCAGCGACATGGTGTTCAAGGGATTTGAATCCCTCTATCGTTTCACCAAACTGCTATTGAAATATGGTGATGGGCTGAAGGATCATTTATCCGACAAGGAATACAAGGTCTTCAACGATTTCGACATCCAACCCGTCAGCTCCGGCAAAGAGAACCCGTCCACAGAATACCTGGAGAACAAAAAACTCTACCTGATCCGCAAAATAGACGGCAAGCTGAAATCGGTTAATTGAGTCAACCAAACCCTGCAGCAGCTGTTGTAACAGGTATGTGTGCCTCCAAAGCCAACAAGTCATACCTGCCCACCCGTCTATGCAAGACCTGCGGGCGCCCTTTCAGCTGGCGAAAGAAATGGGCCCATAACTGGGATCAGATACAGTATTGCAGTGACCGCTGCCGGATGCAGAAAAAACAGAAAAGCAGCGCCTGAGCAACTCCTGCTGCAACAGAATCCTGTAAATTGTAGCCTGCAGCACTACGGGCATTACCACACATGAAACTCCAGCAAAGCAAAGGATACCAGATCATCGACCAATGGCTTACGGGCAAGGGTTTCCATGCGTTCGCTTTCCAGGAGCAGGCATGGCAGGGGATCTGTCGCGGCGAGAGTGGACTGGTAAATGCGCCTACGGGATGTGGTAAGACCTATTCGGTATTCCTAGCTTCGCTGATACAGTTCATCAACGAGCATCCCGATCGCTACCTTACCCAAAAGAACAATGGGTTACAACTGCTGTGGATCACCCCCCTGCGGGCATTGGCCAAGGATATCGGCCGTGCCATGGAAGAAGTGATCCGTGAACTGGGCATGCAATGGCGGGTAGGCATCCGCAACGGCGATACCGATACGGCCGAGAGAAGCCGGCAGAAAAAGAACATGCCCGAAGTGCTCATCATCACCCCCGAAAGCCTGCACTTGTTACTGGCGCAGAAACAATACCCCGAATTATTCGCCTCCTTACGCATCATTGCCGTAGATGAATGGCATGAATTACTGGGCAGCAAACGCGGCGTACAGGTAGAGCTGGCCATCAGCCGGATCGTGAACTGTCAAGGTTCGCAAGAAACATCCGCCCAAAAAGCTGTCAGCGTATGGGGCATCAGCGCCACCATCGGTAATTTACCGGAAGCCAAAGAAGTATTGCTGGCACCCTTGCAAAAAGAAGGCGTCATCATACGTGCGCAGGTGAGCAAAGAGATCATAGTGGAATCCATCCTGCCGGATGAGATCGAGAAATATCCCTGGGCCGGCCACCTCGGTATTAAACTGGCCGAGAAGCTGGTTCCCATCATCGAACGGAACAGGACCACACTCATCTTCATCAACACAAGGGGTATGAGTGAGACCTGGTACCAGACCCTGCTCACCGTTGCCCCGCAACTGGCCGGAGCCATCGCCCTGCACCATGGAAGTATCGAGCAGGAACTCCGGTTATGGGTGGAAGACGCTTTGCACACCGAAAAGCTGAAAGCGGTGGTCTGCACTTCCAGTCTCGACCTTGGTGTGGATTTCAGGCCGGTGGATGCGGTGGTACAGGTAGGTTCGCCCAAGGGCATCGCACGTTTCCTGCAACGTGCCGGAAGAAGCGGACACAGACCCGGCGAACAAAGCAGGATCTATTTCCTGCCCACCCATTCACTGGAACTGCTGGAAGTAGCCGCATTGAAAACAGCCATCAGGGAAATGGCCATCGAAAGCCGCGAGCCCCTGCTGCTCTGTTTTGACGTATTGCTGCAATGGCTCTGCACACTGGCCATCGGCGAAGGTTTTGAACAGGCGGCACTGTACAGGGAGATCAAAAGCACCCATTGTTTTGCAGACATCACCGAAACCGAATGGCAGGACATCCTCCTGCATCTGACCATCGGCGGTAAAGCCCTGCAGCAATACGATGAATATAAAAAAGTGGAAATAGAGGATGGCCGTTACGTGATCAGGAACCGGCGCATCGCCATGCGGCACCGCATGCATATCGGCACCATCGTCAGCGATGCCATGCTGAAAGTGAAACTGATGAAAGGCGGGTATATCGGTGTCATAGAAGAATGGTTCATCAGCCGTCTCGAACCCGGAGACGTGTTCACACTAGCCGGGCGCAACCTGGAACTGGTGATGATCCGGGAGATGGATGTACTGGTACGCGTTTCCCGGTCAAAAAAATCCATCGTACCCTCCTGGATGGGCGGACGCATGAGCCTGACCGCCAACCTGGGACAGATCCTGCGCCAGACCTTCGACAAAGCCCTGCACAACGAGGACGAGATAGAACTGCAAAGCCTGCATGGACTGTTTGCACTGCAGCAGGAACTCTCGCATATCCCAAGACATGATGAATTACTGATCGAACAGATAGAGGACAAAAATGGTTTTCACCTGTTGGTCTATCCCTTTGAGGGCCGGCAGGTGCATGAGGCCCTCAGCGCCATACTGGCTTACCGCATTGGTCAATCCCTGCCCATCACGTTCTCCATCTCGATGAACGATTACGGATTTGAACTGCTGAGCGATCAGCCCGTACCCGTTGACGACAGCAATGTGCGTGAACTATTCTCAACCGACCACCTGCTTGCCGATATCCAGAAAAGCATCAACAGTACCGAGATGGCCAGGCGAAAGTTCCGTGATATTGCTGTGATCGGCGGGCTCATCTTCCAGGGCATGCCGGGAGAACGTAAAAAAGCCAGGCACCTGCAATCATCTGCCTCCCTCCTGTTCAAAGTGTTTGAAGAATACGATCCCAACAATATCCTGCTGAAACAGGCCTACCAGGAAGTGCTGATGCAGCAGATGGATGAAGTGAGGCTGCGCATGGCCATGCAGCGGATCCATGACCACAGCAATATCGTGCTCCGGTTCCCGAAACAGCTGACGCCACTCTCCTTCCCGATCATCGTGGATGGACTGAACCGGAACCACTTTTCATCCGAGAAACTGGAAGACAGGGTCCGCAAAATGCAGGCACAACTGGAAAAATGAATGGCACCCGCCGCATCCTCCACACATGCGGCAGCCTTTGCAAGAGCCTAGCCTTTATCTTTGCGCACCATGACGGCCCCTGTGTTACATACTGTCCGCAATAACCGGTTCTGGTTATCTCCCCAACGCTGTATCTTTTGGGAAGAGGAACAGGCATTGATCCTGTCCGACCTCCACTTCGGCAAGACGGGGCATTTTCGCAAACACGGCATCGCTGTGCCGCAGCAGGTGTACCAGGAAGACCTGCAGCGGCTGGTGGAACAGATCGGTCATTTCAAACCCGGTAAGATCATTGCCGTGGGCGACCTGTTTCACAGTGTTGCCAACAAAGAGATGGACTGGTTCCTGAAATGGCGACAGGACCTGGGCCCCATCGATCTTACCCTGGTAAAAGGTAATCACGATATCCTGTCAGAAAGCTGGTATGCAGATGCGGCCATCTCCGTAGTTACAGGGACCTATTCCATAGGCGGTTTCGGTTTTGTGCACGATCCGGAAGAAGTTACGGATCAGAGCGATCCCTATATTTTTTCGGGACACCTGCATCCCGGCATACATATCAACGGGCTGGGCAAACAAAGCCTGCAGTTCCCCTGTTTCTGTTTCGGAAAAAACAGTGCGATCCTTCCCGCATTCAGTAAGTTCAGCGGACTGTCCATCGTGAAAAAGAAAAAAACGGATACCATTTACGCCATTGTGAACCAGACCTTAGTTCCTGTTACATGATCAGTATTGCCTACGACCCTATTTACGCACACCCGCTTCCGGAAGGTCATCGTTTTCCGATGCTGAAATATGAATTGATACCGGAGCAGTTATTGCACGAAGGAAGTATCGACCAGGAACAGTTATTCTCTCCACAACCCTGTTCAGATGAGATCCTGCTGCTGACGCATGACCGGGAATACCTCAACAAACTGGAGCAGCAAACACTGAGTGCTTCCGAGCAGCGCAAGATCGGGTTTCCGCAATCTCCCTTACTGACCAAACGTGAACGCATCATTACACAGGGAACCATTGACTGCTGTTACCGGGCCATGCGGTCGGGCTGCGCGCTGAATGTGGCAGGTGGCACCCACCACGCATTCAGGGACCGTGGCGAAGGCTTTTGTTTACTGAACGATATGGCAGTGGCTGCTAATTATCTGCTGCAACAACAGGTAGTCAAACAGGTGCTCATCATTGACCTGGATGTACACCAGGGCAATGGTACGGCCAGCATTTTTGAAAACGAACCCCGGGTATTTACGTTCAGTATGCATGGCGGACATAACTACCCTTTTCACAAAGAACGATCCGACCTGGATATCCCATTGGCCGATGGTACCGATGAAGCCACCTATCTCAGCATATTGAGCGAGACCTTACCCAAACTGATCGATGAGGTGAAACCCGATTTCGCTTTTTACCTGTCCGGTGTTGACATACTGAACACTGATAAATTCGGCAAACTCAACGTGAGCCTGGCAGGCTGTAAACAACGCGATGCTTTTGTATTCGAAACCCTGCACCAACGCGGCATCCCCGTTACAGTTGCCATGGGTGGCGGTTATTCACCCGATGTACGGACCATCGTGGAAGCACACTGTAACACGTTCCGGTTGGCGAAAGATATTTTCGGTTAAATTTCCTATATCCTGGGTTTCTTCTGCTGCAGGCTAAGATAGTCCAGGTAATAGATCAGCCTCACGGTGAGTTCATTGCCATGCGGTTGCTGGAACACCTGTCCCAGGTTACCCAGGTAACTTTTGTAGTTCATCCCATTGATCGGGAAGTCGGTGCCCAGCCAGTTCTTATAACCGATGATGAGTTTGCTGCCGTATTTGAAATCCCAGGTATAGAACATATCCAGGTTAAAGGCATTGAAGTTCTGGTTCTGGCCGTTCACAAACGCATGTGGTAACAGGTCGCCGTTGGCATCCACGTTAAAGAATTGGGTATACGTCACTTTGCTCCAGTAATGCCTTGCCCGCATGGATACATTCATACGCGGAGAAAAATTATAGATGGCATTCACAATGGAAGTCAGGCTCTTCATCTCACGCCTGCCCGCTATCGGTTCACCCGAAGCCTCTCTGAACGCGAATCCATAGTTACCCCGATCACTTACCCCCGTCACATCCAGGTCCAGGCTAAAATGTTCATCGAACCGGTAACGTGGGCCGATCTGCCAGGTAAAATACGGGTCCTGTGGTAAGGGCGATTCTGCAAAACCTACCTGGTAACGAAGGAAAAAACGTTTGCGGCTATCGCTGCTGCCATTGGCGCCGATATACCAGTAAGGCGTTTTTTTCATGACCCTGCCGGGTGTACGCAGTTCAAAGAAGTCGCGCTGCCATACGGGCTGCCAGTTACCGTTGAACGTGATGTCCCAGAAATTCCTGAAAAAATAAAATGCCTTTCCCTGCAACACATAATTAGAGAACCGGAAAGGTTTGAACAGGTATACAGGTAAAATACTGAAGCTGTAATTATAACTCAGGAAATGTTGGGTGGGCGTGAAACTGTTATAACTGATCCTGGCCACAGTAGAGACTTCATTGGGCGTGCGTAAGATACCCAGGTCATTGGGGTCGTAACGTTCCGACTTGATACTGTTGGATAACAGGTATTGCAGTTTGCCACTCACTTTACCATAACTGATGGCGCTGCTGAAACCGGTATATTTTTCCACACCCGCTATCTGGCTGAATTTTCCCGACCAGGCAAAATTGTGGCGGTTGCCTGCATCGAACAGGTTCACATCCACACCGGATACGTTCGCGTTCCTTCTGCCGCCGCTGCGCCATACGTTTGTATTGGTGAACGTGAGCGATGACCGGTTGGGCAGAGCCTGGTCAAGCACCAGGATATTGTAATTGGTCAGGGGTTCTGTTTCAATGGTGGTGGTGGCTTTGGTGGTCCTGTCCTCGATCACCGCATGAATGGGCGAACCGATCGCATTGAACACACCGATGCCCAGTTTCCTTTTAGTGCGTCCCGAGAACTTGGAAGCATTGATCAGCTGTGTAACACCCGGGTTGGAAACGATCTCCAGGTTGGGATCGTTGTTCACCCTATTTCTCACAGCGCCATAACCCGATGGTGTACCACCTACCCTCCTGGAATAGAACAGACCTGCTTTATTGAACAGCTCGATCCCTTCGGTGAAGAAAGGACGGTTCTCCTGGAACTGCACTTCATAAGGCGTCAGGTTCAGCACCACATTATCAGACACCACCTGCCCAAAATCGGGGATCACCGTGGCATCCAGTGTAAAACTCTCGTTGATGCCGTATTTCACGTCCATACCCCCATTGCGCAGGAAATCCGTTTTCCTGGAACCATTGGCATAGGGCACCGTTCTGAAACCCGAAGTGATATACGGCAGGAATGACAAACGCAAAGGCGGCGTGATATGGTCCACCCCCGTTAATGCACCGAACTGGTTCACAAAACCTCCCTGTGCGGGATCCACTTTGTTCCAGAACACACTCTCATTGGTTCGGCGCATGTACCGCTGGAAGTTGATGCCCCAGTCCTGCACTTCTTTTCTCGCAAAACGCAGGGCTGAATAAGGGATCTTCATTTCTACCGACCAACCGTCTTTCTGGTGTTTTACACTGCTTTCCCAAACAGCGTCCCAGCTGTAATCGGTGGGCAGACCGAACTGCGATACCATGCTGGCCACCAGTCTGCCATCAGACTGCACATTACGGGAGGTCACCAGGAACTGGAACCCGTTCTGGTCATCGTTATAGGTATCAAAGAATACGCTGAAATAATCCACGTCCTTGCGCTGTTCCCCATCGCGTGAGGTGAGCTGTTTGCGGATCTTGGGCATCTCATCGAACAGGTAAGCGCCAACATATACGGCCTGGTCATCGTACAGCACGTATACATGGGTGTTCTGTGAGGCGGGTTCTCCAAAATGGGGCATATTGGAAACAAAACCTTCGGCACGCTGGGCCTGGCTCCAGGCTTTTTCATCCAGCAGGCCATCGATCTTAACAGGTGACTGTATGCGCAGGGCAGACAGTTTCTTTTCCTGTGCAGAAACAATGGCGGTAATGGCAATCGCAATAATCGTGAGTACGTTTCTCATGCTTTGATAGATGGCGCAAAACTAAGGATTGCAGCAGCTGTGTCTGCGAAAAATATATGAGTGGAAAAAACAAAGCAGCTTTGTTCAAGCTGCTCTGTGAATATGATAAAAGAAACCTATCCGTTCCTTAATTCAGTTTCTTTTTCAAGCTGCTCACCTGTTCCTGCAGATTGTTCACCATCCCTGCCAACTGGTTCACATCCCAGCGCGGACCGGTATTGGCTTTCTGCATGATGTATACGGCTTTCCATACTTCCAGCACGTCTTCGGCGCTGACATGGTAGGGTTCGTATTGCGGGTTATCGCTGATCAGGGTGATCTTGTTCTTGAGGCGGTTGTTCTTCATGATGCGCTTATATACCACACCTTCGTTCTTAGATAACACCACATAGGTATTACTGTTCTTCACATCTTCCAGGTCATCCACTTTTTCGCCCACGATCACGCTGCCGCTGGGGGTGGGTAACATACTGTCGCCCACGATCTCAAAAGCACGGTACTGACCGGGCCCCAGCATGGGAAGGGTAAAAGTGTTCAGTTCATCCACAAATTCAGGATCGCCATAACCGGCCAGGTAACCGGCGGCGGCTTTTACCGGCACAAAGCGGATCTCGGCCACTTCGTTCACCATTTTCAGCTGCCTTCTTTTTTCCAGGTAACTGAGCGCTTTGGGGGCCGAGAGGTCCTTGAACAGGAAATCCTCCAGGCTCAGTTTGAACGTGCTGCAGATCTGTTCCATCACTTCCAGTCGGGGTTCTGCACGCTCCTCTTCATAAGCACCCACCAATGACCGTTTGATCTTGAGTTTGTTGGCAAATTCTTCCTGTGTCCAGCCGCGCAGCTTGCGCAGGTAACGGAGATTTTTTCCGGCGTTTGACATAGCTAACTGATTTAGTTAGCAATTTACTAATATTTTTAGCTAACTTCCAAATTTATTTTTTCATACCCCCTGTTCCAGCTGTTCATCCAGCCCTGAATGACACAGATTCATGCTTCTAAGCAAAGTCCAAAAAAACAGAACCGCCCCACACAAAGCTCCTCACAGGATCTCCTCTTTGCCATTACCCACAACCTCCGTAATTTGTTTTCGCAAACAAACGAAACTACCATCCCAACAACCAACCACCCTATGAAGTATTGCTTATGCATCCTCCTGGCGCTCCTACCCTACGGCTGCCTCCTGGCACAGGATGACAGCCTGATGGTCCGCATAGCGGAAATAGAGATCCATCCGGACCAGGTAGCCCGGTATACGGCCATCCTGAAAGAAGAAGCCAGGGCATCGATAGAACGGGAGCCCGGGGTGATCACGATATTCCCCATGTTCCAGAAGGACCATCCCACCCAGGTGAGGATCCTGGAAATATATGCCAGCCGCAAAGCCTATGAGTCGCATTTACGGTCGCCCCATTTCCTTACATACAAGACCAGTACCCAGTCCATGGTAGCTTCCTTGAAACTGGTGGACATGCAGGCCATGGATGTTGCAACAATGCCCACCTTGTTCCGGAAGTTCATGGATAGAAAAAAATAGGCTTCCCACTCACCCGTTTACCCCTTTTTTTAGGCAAACTAAGGGGCATGCTGTACTTTCCTGCTCCAAAACAAACGGTTCATGAAAAAATTTCTCTTTGCTTCCCTGCTCATGGCTACTACCGGTGTATTTGCACAGTCGCAGCAGAGCTGGTCAGACGACCTGCTGATCACCCCCGAGCGTTCCAATTTTGACAAGACATCCACCTATGCCGATGTGTTGAACTTTCTCAATGCCATCAAAAGCAAAACTCCCTATATACAACTGACCACCATCGGTAAAAGTCCCATGGGGAAAGATATCCCGATGGCCATCCTGGCCAACCCGGCCATGAGTACGCCCGAACAGGCCAAAGCTTCCGGTAAAGCGGTGATCTATGTGCAGGGCAATATCCATGGCGGTGAAGTGGAGGGCAAGGAAGTGGTGATGATGCTGATGCGCGATATCCTGCTTGGCAGCAAGACAGAATTACTGCAGAACCAGGTCATCCTGTTCCTGCCGATCTATAATACGGACGGGAATGATAAGATGGCGCCGGGTCTGCGCCCCAGCCAGGAAAACAGTCCGCTGGAAACCGGTGTACGCGAGAACGGCCAGGGACTTGACCTGAACCGCGACGGTATGAAAATGGAAGCCCCCGAAACACAGTCGCTGATCCAGAATGTGATCAATGCCTGGGACCCGCAACTGGGTGTTGACCTGCACACCACCAATGGTACCTGGCACGGCTATTCGCTTACCTGGGCACCCAGTTATCTCTCTGCAGGCGAGACGGCCACATACCGGTATACCAATGATGTGATGTTACCTGCCATCACTAAAAATGTGAAAGAGAAGAATGGCCTGTTCTTTGGCCCCTTTGGCGATTTTAATGTACGCGATGGCTGGCCGGTGAAGAATTTCTATACCTATAACCACCATCCCCGTTACCTGATCAACCAGTTCGGACTGCGCAACCGCATGGGCATCTTAAGCGAGGCTTTTGCACATGAGCGTTTCTACCAGCGCATCTATAGCACCTACAGTTTCGTGACCGAAATACTGGAACATACCAACCGGCACGCCAAAGAGATCATGCAGACCAATTATGACGCAGAACAGGCCGCTATCCGGAACGTTCTGGAGAACGCGGGTAAAGTGAACAAGGGCGTACGTTTTAAAATGGTGCCTACGGAGCAGCCACTGAATGGATTCCGCTCCTATGAGTATACCAGCTTTACCAAACCCGATGGCAGCAGGTCATGGGTGAAGAAAGGAAATATCGTTACCTACGATAACGTGAACTATTACGGTGCATTCAAAGATACCGTGCAGAGCCTGCTGCCGCGTGGCTATATCATCCCCGCAGAACAGGCGGCCATTGCAGAACACCTGGTGAAACAGGGCGCAAAACTGGAGAAGATAGAAAAAGCGGAAAAGATCAGCGTGGATGTGTTCGTGGTGGAAAGATACACCCGTGCACAGCGCAAGTTCGAGGGACACCTGATGGCTTCTGCCGAAGGACATTTTGAGCGAATGACCAAGACCCTGAAAAAAGGAGATTACAAAGTGGATATGGCACAGCCACTCACCAACCTCATCTTTTATACACTGGAACCCCAATCAGACGACGGGCTGCTGAACTGGAACTTCTTCGACAATTACCTGGACCAGAACGGCGTTGCCACCCAACCGGTGGAGTACCCGGTGTATAAATATTACAGCTGGCCTGCAACGGGAAAAACGAAAGGGGCAAAGAAATAAATTTCGTTTGTGGAATGAAATGAAGGGGGGAAGATAACGTTGATTTTACCGTGTATGCCCGTCACTCAGACATCTTAATCGTATCTTGCAGTCATGGCAAAAGTGAAAAAGACCTCAAAAAAACAACCGGTGATCCTGATCACCAATGATGATGGCGTTACCGCGCCGGGCATACGCGCCCTGGTGGAAGCGGTAAAAGGACTGGGCAAAGTGATCGTAGTGGCGCCTGATAAACCACAGAGCGGTATGGGACATGCCATCACCATCGGCAACCCCTTACGTCTGCAGAAAGTAAATGTGTTTGAGAACGAGAACGTAGAAGCCTGGGCATGCAGCGGCACACCGGTGGACTGCGTAAAACTGGCGGTCGATAAAGTGATCCACAGCAAACCCGATATCTGTTTAAGCGGCATCAACCATGGTGCCAATCACTCCATCAATGTGATCTATTCAGGAACCATGTCTGCCGCACTGGAAGCCGCTATTGAAGGTATTCCCAGCATCGGTTTCAGCCTGCTCGACCTGAGCATTGAAGCAGATTTCAACGCTGCAAAAAAATATGCCAGGATCCTGGTAGAGCATGTACTGGACAGCGAGCCACATGATAAACACCTCTGCCTGAACGTGAACATCCCCAAAGGCGAGGAGAAGATGATCAAGGGTATCAAAATAGCCCGCCAGGCCTACGCCAAATACGAGGAGGAGTTTGATGAAAGAAAGGACCCGCACGGCAAAAGATACTACTGGCTCACCGGTGAGTTCATCAACTTCGACAAGGGTAAGGACACAGATGTATGGGCGCTGGAAAACAATTTTGTGAGCGTGGTGCCTGTCCAGTTCGACCTCACCAACAATGAACTGAAAAAGAAACTCGAAAAATCCTGGAAATTTTGATCCTGAATAAAGACAACCGGAAACTTGGCCTGGTGCTGGGTTTCTTTTCTCCGCTGGTGGGTTTTACCGCCTATTACCTGGCCCGTTTCAGCATCTTCTCGGTGCAGGAATTCTGGCAGGTACTGATGATGCAGAAATCCCTGTTATCCGGCATCATCAGCCTGGCGCTGATCGTGAATGCGGTGGTGTTCACGCTGTACATCAACCAACGTAAGGACAAGACCGCTACGGGTATCTTCATTGCCACTTGTATCTATGCAATGGTTGCCCTGGCCTTCAAATGGTTTTTCTGAACCTGATCATTTACTGCCGGCAGGCAAAGCGGTTCCGTTCACCTGTGCTTCCAGCGAAACACGGTATCTTTTTAGGGCCCGGACAATGGCTTCTGCGGTCTGCTGCTGACCTTCTTCACTGGTGATCAGTTCTTCTTCTTCCGCACGTGATAAGAAACCGACTTCTATCAGGATGGCGGGCATGGCTACGGCCTGTAACACCCAGATTCCTTTTTCATCCCGCTGTTTGGCGCCGCGGCTTACCCGGCCGGAACGGACAAACTCATCTTCCACCGTTTCTGCCAGTTTGCGGCTGCGGTTGGCATATTCCTGGGTACGCATGGTGTTGATCATCTTCATGGCGGGATTGTTATCAAAACCATCCACCACCAGCATCGCCGTATCTGTGAAATTGTTCTCCATCAGGGCTTCTTCCTTATCCTTGGTCTTGCCTACGCCCCAGATATAGGTCTCGGTTCCCATGGCGGGGTTGGGCGTGTACCAGGTACGGTATTCGGGGATCTTTTTTTTGACCTTCTTGCCCTTGCGTTTGATGGTCTTGGTGGTATAACCCGTGATCTCGGTATGCCGTATGGGCGATACATCATTACAATGGATGGAGATGAACAGGTCGCCCTTGGCGGCATTGGCCTTATTGGCTTTTACAATGGGACTGTTGAATTCATCGGTGGTTCGGGTCATGATCACTTCCACATCGGGCATTTCAGCATTGATCACATCACGCAGTTTGAGACCGATGGCGAGGGCCACATCTTTTTCCTCCATCTTTTTACCCGAAGCGCCATAGAACTTACCCGCAATGGCAGAGGGACCCCCATGACCCGGATCGATCACGATCCGCTTCAGGGGGTGCTTCATGGTTTTGCCCTTATCGGTCTGCGCGTTGGCAGACAGTGATACCAGCAAAAAAAGAAGCCATATCAGGGAAAAAAAAGGTCTTGTTTTCATCGGGGGTCGACTGTTATTGAATAACGAACAAAACAGCTCTTTAGTATCCCCAAATATAAAAAACCGGCCCCTATCCGGGAGCCGGTTGCAATAAACTTTTGGTAAGTTTTGCTTTCTGTTAGCGTTTAGGTTACGATCGGCCTGTTATTTCTTCACTACCAGCGTGATCGCCTGCCGGTGCCGGTACAATACAGGCTGGCCGTTCTGCCGCGCAGGTATCCAATTAGGACCATTTTTGATCAGGCGTATGGCTTCTTCCACCGTTCTGTGACCCGGGTTGTTCACTGCCGTAACATTGCTCACAGTGCCATCTTCTGCTACCAGGAAAGATAATTGTACGGTATAGGTGCCGGGCGGTGTTCCGTTCCGGGCCAGATCACTACGCTGGTTGCGCATTAGGTATTCTTTCCAGGTCGCCTGTCCACCGGGAAATGCAGGAAGGTTTTCCACTTCAGTAAAGATCTTGTATCCTTTCAGCACAGGTCTTGCCACTGCTTCTGTTTTCACCGAAAATGGTCTTTTGGTAACGATCTCCACAACTCCATTGCGTGCCTCGTCTCCATACCTGCTGATCGAGGCCGAATCCTTGTGCACATTAACGGCAGCAATATCCTCGGGTTGCACAGAAGCCAATGACCCCTTCACGCCATCCACCAGGATCAGCACATCTTTGGGCAGGCTGTCAGTATGCGCACGGACCGTCACTTTGGTCACACCCAATTTGCGGCTGTTGATCTTTTGGGAAAGATTATTCGCCACCAGGCCACTGGCAGTTGGTGTTTCCAGCATCAACCCTGTTTTGCTGGTGATCAGGATCACCCCGTTCCTGCCATCTTCGCCATACAAGGCAGTGGCCGATCCGTTCTTCAGCACATTCACCGACTGTATTTGTGCCGGGTTGATACTGGCAATGGAATCATGATCGATCTTTCTGCCGTCCAGGATCACCAATGGTTGCGGCATTTTGGTTGACTGGGTGGTGATCAGCACCACTCCATTTTTGGCTTCCTCACCATACCTGCTGGTAGTGGCAGCATCTTTACCGTCCAATATATCGACAGTTGCAACAGCTTTGGTATTGAGCGTGTCGAGCACCGCTGGGTCTACTTTTTTCCCGTCCAGTATGATCAATGCTTTTCTCAGTTCTTTGTTTTTAGCAACAGAAGGAATGATCTTAAGTACATCTGTTTTGTCCTTACCCTGTATGTACACCGTATCTGCCTGGATCACGATTGTATCAGCAGGATGTATACCCGGTAACAGCGTCCTGGTCTTTTCCACCATATTCTCCACCACCGTAGCTACCGACAACGGACCTTTGGCCCTTTGCTCCGGTCTCCTGAACGCGAACAGCAACACCATCACTGCCAGCATGGGCAGTACCACCAGCCGGCGCAGGTAACTGAATCTCGGGTTGCGGTTATTGGTCAGCATCTGTAATCTTCTTTTGATAGGCGAGAAAAAGAAAGGATTGGACAAGCCAAAGCGTTGCTGCGGATAGGCCGCCGTGAGCAGCATCTGCGCCAGTGCGGCAGTGTCGCCATCGCCCACCGCTTTTTTATCAGCAATGAATTCATGGATCATTTCCATCTCTTTTTTCAGCAGCCAGAAAAACGGATTGAACCAGCCAGCCACCAGTACCAGTTGCACGAACAACTTATCCAGCGAATGTTTCTGTTGCACATGCGTCAGTTCATGTTGCAGGATCTGTTTGCCGGCCTCGCTGCGCAGGTCGATCTCTTCGTTCCAGAATATATAGCGAAAAAAGGAAAAAGGTGTGCCCGGCGCCTGTGTCAATACCAGGTACACATCACCCACGTTCTTGCAGGAATGTTGTTTCAGTAACCGGTACAGGCGGATGAAAGAGTTCACCAGTCCCGCCAGCAGCACCGATGCCACCACCAGGTACAGGATCCAGGCGGTCATATCCCAGTTCCACTGGAAACCGCTGCGGGTAACGGCCGCTTCCAGGCGGGTATTGTTATCCGCCACCACGGAGAGCAACTGCAATACCTGCAGGTCATCGGTCACAGTTGGGTGCTGCCACCGGATCTTCACCAGGGGTACCACCCACGACAACAGGGCCAGGGCCAGCAGGTAGAACCGGTTGTAATGGTGAAAACGCTTGTTGCGCAACACCAGCCAGTAATACCCCATCATGATGCCACTGCAGAGTATCACCTGAACAAAGTAATAGGCGGTTGTGAACATGGTGTTTATTTTTTGGCTTGTTTGTGTTTGATCTGTTGCAACAGCAGCTCCAGTTCTTTCACACTCAGGTTCTTCTGTTTCACCATAAAGGATACGGCATCCGTAAAAGAACCCTCAAAATAACCGTTCACCAGCGTGCGCATGCTGCTGGAGGAATATTCGTCCTTCGATACCAGCGGGTAATACTGGTGCACCCTGCCAATCGGGGTAATGCCCACAAAACCTTTCTCCACCAGGATCTTCAGAATAGTGGCTACGGTATTGGAATGCGGCCGCGGTTCAGGCTGCGCCTCTACAATGTCTTTCAGGAAAGCTTCTTCCAGTTTCCAGATCGATTGCATGATCTGCTCTTCTGCTTTGGTCAATGGTTTCATGGGGAGATTTTTTACAGCTCAAATATAATAACTAAATAATTAGTTTAAAAACTATTTTCGTAGTTAATAAATGATTATATCTAATGCGTTGTATTAACCTATTACTACAATCGGAACCCCTCTGCGTAAACTCCCCGTTCTCATGTTCTCTGCGGTGAATAACATCCCGAACAATGGCAACCGGCCTTTTTGTAAGTTTTTTTTCACCGCAGAGAACATGAGAGGCAGAGTTTTCGCAGAGAGTTTAATAATACAACACGCAATTGCCTACTTAGTTATTCCCCGTCCCATCCGAATTCGGTATTTTGCAGCCTCACCAATTTCCCTTTGGAGATCAGGCATGAAGTATTACATCATTTCCGGCGAAGCCAGCGGCGACCTGCACGGCAGCAACCTGGTAAAACAGTTACACCTGCTGGATGCCGAAGCAAATATCCGTTGCTGGGGCGGCGACCTGATGCAGGCCGCCGGAGCCACGCTGGTGAAACATTACCGCGACCTGTCATTCATGGGTTTTGCCGAAGTGGTGAAGAACCTGCCCACCATCCTGCAGAATATCCGTTTCTGTAAACAGGATATCCTGTCCTTCCAGCCCGACACACTGGTACTGATCGATTATCCCGGTTTTAACCTCCGCATAGCCGAATGGGCCAAACAGCAGGGGTTCAAAGTGATCTATTATATCTCCCCCCAGGTATGGGCCTGGAAAGCCAACCGTGTGAAGAAGATGAAACAGTGCATCGACAAAATGCTCTGCATCCTCCCCTTCGAAAAGAACTATTACCACGACACCTGGAACTGGAACGTGGACTATGTAGGCCACCCCCTCGTAGAAGTGATCGAAGCCAAACGCGCAGAACCCACCCCCGCACCCCTGAACCTAAGCAACACCCAAAACTCCCCACTCACCACTCACGACTCACGTCTCACGTCTCACGCCTCCCCACTCATCGCCCTCCTCCCCGGCAGCCGCAAACAGGAGATCCAGAAAAAGCTGCCCATCATGCTGCAGGTGGCCAGGTCCTTTCCGCAATACCGTTTTGTGGTGGCCCAGGCGCCCGGACTGGACGATGTTTTCTATGCCCCCTTCCTGGCAGCATACCAGAACGTATCGGCCATCCGCAACCAGACCTACGACCTGCTGCTGCAGTCCAGGGCCGCACTGGTTACCAGTGGCACCGCCACCCTGGAAACCGCCTTGTTCGGCGTACCCGAAGTGGTATGTTACAAAGGAAGTAATATCAGTTACCAGATCGCCAAAAGACTGATCAGGATCAAATACATATCGCTGGTGAACCTGATCATGGACAAACCCGTAGTGACAGAACTGATACAGAACGAACTGACCCCGGAAAACCTGGTAAAGGAGCTGGACAGCCTGCTGCACGACACAAAAAGACAAGCACAGTTGCAGCAAGACTACCGCGCCCTGAAGGAATTGTTATCCGCCGGCGGACACGCTTCCGCCCAGGCAGCCCGCATCATCGTAGATTATATCCGTAAATAGAACTTATTTCAGCAACGGCAGGATCACCAGCCTGAACAGGATGATCAGCACCGCTACCAGGAACATGATCAGCGAAATGCGGTTCATGCCATGCATGTATCTCACCCACTTTGTGCGGGGCTCGTTGGGGTCTCTTTTTTTGAGGTAGAGGTATTCAGCAATTTGTTTCCAGATACCCATGATATGGTCAATTGGTTGATGAAAAATGGTTTCACCCGTTCCGTACATAAAGGTAACAAGATGCCTGTAACTTTCGCATCAATCTTTCAACCAGCCACCCAGGAACCGGCTGATCTGCGCAGCTTCGATGATGAAACCATCATGCCCATAGGCTGAATCGATCTCAAAGAAATGGGTGTTGGGAATATGATCGGCCATGAACTGCTGTTCATCCAGCGGACAAAGGATATCGCTCCGGATGCCGATGATCAGTGTGGGCTGGGTGATGGATCGCAGTACCTGGATCAGGTCGCCGCCCCTGCCCCTGCCCAGGTGGTGACTGTCCATGGCTTTGGTGAGCAGCCAGTAACTGTAGGCATTGAAACGTTTCACCAGTTTATCGCCCTGGTAATTGATATAGGATGAGGCTTTGAAATCGTCGATCTTCTCCGGGTCGGGATCGGTCTGTTTGTCCTGGAAAGTCCCATAATTGCGGTAGGTGAGCATACCAATGGCCCGTGCCGCTTTCAGACCTTTGGCGCCCGCATCGGGCGACCGGTGCTGCCAGGTATGATCGGCCTCAATAGCCAGCCGCTGCGCCGTATGCACCGCCACGCCCCAGGCGCTCTCCGATGGCGATGTGGCGATCAGGAACAATCTCCCGATCACATCTTTCTCCATCACGGCCCATTCCAGCGCCTGGTAACCGCCCATGCTGCCACCCATCAACAAATGGATCTGATCAATGCCCAGGTGTTGGCGCAGCAGGATGAAGGATTGCACCATATCGCGGATGGTGACCTGCGGAAAAGAGGAATAATACGGTTTGCCCGTACGCGGATCATCGCTCAATGGCCCCGTAGTGCCATAACAGGAGCCGAGTATATTGGCGCAGACAATGAAATACCGGTCAGGGTTGATGAGGCAATCCGCTCCCACCAATCCTTTCCACCAATCGGCCACATCAGAACTGGCGGTCAATGCATGACAGACCCAGATCACATTGCTCTTATCCGCATTCAGCTGCCCGTAGGTATGATAGGCCACACGCAGCGAAGGCAGCACCGTTCCGTTCTCTAATCTAAATTCAGCCTGGGACTCAAAAATTTTCATAAGTATTAATTCCGCATTTCAGAAGCAAAATAAGGCTAAGCTTAAATTACATTTGCATAAATCTTTGCAAAAGCCGGATAAAGAGCAGTAAATACTAACGTTCATTCGTATCAGAGAAGACAATGAGTGGATGAGTGAGTGAGTGAATGAGTGGATGGCAGGGAGAAATTGTCAATGGGCAATTGTCAATGGGCAATGGTGAATTTGGGGGCGGGCGCTTATAGACAAGAGCCGGATCCGCTAATTACCAATTTCTGAGGCGTTGTGCTATTGACCTCTTCCTACAATCGGAGACCCTCTGCGTAACCTCCCTGTTCTCATGTTCTCTGCGGTGAAAAAAACCTTACGAAAAAGGCCGGTCGCTATTGTTCGGAATGTTTTTTTCACCGCAGAGAACATGAGGAGCAGAGTTTTCGCAGAGGGTTTAAAGTATAATATATTAATTTCTAATTCTAACTTACATATCATGTCCAAGCATAACCAGACCAACGCCATCCGCATCCAGACCGAGCGCACGAACGAGATGGAACATTCCACGCCGATGTTCCTGACCAGCAGTTTCTGTTTCGACAATGCCGAAGAAATGCGGGCCGCTTTTGCGGATGAGTCGGATGATAATATCTACAGCCGCTTCAGCAATCCGGGTGTACAGGAGTTCGTAGACAAAATGTGTGCGCTCGAAGGCGCCGAAGCAGGTTATGCCACCGCATCGGGCATGAGTGCCGTGTTCGGTTCCTTCATGGCCTTATTGAAACAGGGGGACCACCTGCTCTCCTGCAATGCTATTTTCGGAAGCACCCATACGGTCATCGCCAAATACCTGCCCAAATACGGCATCGAATCCTCCTATGTGGGCGCCAATGCTACGGAAGCGGAATGGGAAGCGGCCATCCGTCCGAACACCAAAATGATCTACCTGGAAACACCCACCAACCCCGGACTGGATGTGCTCGACCTGGCCATGATCGGCCGCATCGCTAAAAAACATAAGATCATCCTGAACGTTGATAACTGTTTTGCCACACCCGTTAACCAGCAACCCATCGAATTCGGCGCCGACCTGGTGGTGCATTCCGCCACCAAATGGCTGGATGGCCAGGGCCGCGTACTGGGTGGTGTGGTCGTGGGCCGCAAGGACCTGATCAAAGAGATCTACCTGTTCTGCAGAAGTACCGGTCCGGCCCTGTCGCCCTTCAATGCCTGGGTACTGAGCAAGAGCCTCGAGACCCTGGACGTGCGCATGGAGCGCCATGCATCCAATGCCCTGTTCATCGCACAGGCGCTGGAGAATCATCCCCAAATCGCTTCGCTGCGTTATCCCTTCCTGCCCAGCCATCCGCACCATGCCATTGCCACTCAACAGATGCAGAATGGCGGCGGTATCGTATGTTTTGAACTGAAGGGCGGTCTGGAAGCCGGACGAACTTTCCTGAACAGCCTGCAGATGTTGTCGCTCACGGCCAACCTGGGCGATACCCGCAGCATCGCTTCGCACCCGGCCAGCACCACACACGCAAAACTGTCCGAAGCCGAACGCCAATCCGTCAACATCACCCCCGGCCTCATCCGCATCAGCGTAGGCCTGGAACATAAGGATGATATCCTGTCAGACATCCTGCAGGCCCTGGACAGGATCAGTTAATAGTTAATAGTGAATAGTTAATAGTCAGGAATTAATCTCTATTAACTTTTAACTATTAATTACCTTGCGCCTATGTCGCTCGAGCTTGAACATCCTGATATCTTTGAGCAGTTTGAACAACTGGTAGCCAAAGAAGATAAACTGGAGATCCGGGAGTTCCTGGATGACCAGAACATCAGTGATGTGGCCGAACTCATCAGCGAATACCCGGAATACGAGGCACAGATCATTGCCAATATGGCCATACACCGGGCATCCAGTGTATTCAAGATCCTCGATATCTCGCAGCAGAAGGATATTGTGAAGGAACTGCCCTCGGCCAAGACCGCTGAACTGCTCAACGAACTGCCCGCGGATGACCGTACCGACTTTTTAGAAGAACTGCCCAAAGCGGCCATACGCGACCTGATCAAATTACTTGACCCCGAAGAAAGAAAGATCACCCTCTCCCTGCTGGGCTACCCGGAGGACAGCGTGGGCCGTTTGATGACACCCGACTACGTGTACATCTACCGCCACAATACGGTGAACGAAGTGTTCGATACCCTCCGCAAACACGCCAAGAACAGCGAGACCATCGATGTGGTCTATGTGATCAACAGCCTGGGCGAACTGATCGACGATATCCGGATCCGCGACATCATCCTGGCCTCACCCGAAAAACGCGTGGACGAGATCATTGATGGCCGTTATGTTTCACTCAATGTGAACGACGACCAGGAACATGCCAGCCAGGTGTTCAAGATGAACAACCGCGTAGCCCTGCCCGTGGTGGACGATAACAATATCCTGCTCGGCATCGTCACCATCGACGATATGTTATGGGTGGCCAACGAAGAGTTCAGCGAGGACATGCAGAAAATGGGTGGTACCGAAGCGCTGAACGAACCCTATCTCGATATTCCCTTACTCAAACTCTTCCGCAAACGCATTGGCTGGCTGGTGGTACTCTTTCTCGGCGAAATGCTCACCGCCACCGCCATGGGTTATTTTGAGGATGAGATCGCCAAAGCCGTGGTGCTGGCCCTGTTCGTACCGCTCATTATTTCCAGTGGGGGTAACAGCGGCTCACAGGCATCCACCCTCATCATTCAGGCCATGGCTGTGGGTGAGATCACCATTGCCGACTGGTGGCGCGTATTGCGCCGCGAATTGCTGAGTGGTTTGCTGCTGGGTACCGTACTCGGCATCATCGGTTTTATCCGTGTGGGTGTTTGGCATTCCATTGCACCGGGCCTCTATGGCCCCAACTGGATGATGATCGGATCGACCGTTGGTTTCTCACTCGTAGGTGTTGTACTCTGGGGCACGCTCTCCGGATCCATGTTGCCCATATTTCTCAAAAAACTCGGCGCTGACCCGGCAGTATCTTCTGCGCCTTTTGTGGCGACATTGGTGGATGTGACAGGGCTCATTATTTATTTCAGTTTTGCCTACTTGTTTTTGCAGGGCATTTTATTGTAAAAGATTGGTTGGTTACCAGCTTCAGTATTTCATGGCATCGGCGCTTGTGTCACTCACTGGTGCATTAGGGTCATGCAGCATCTGATAAACAGACAGTTAACCAAAGAATACTGACTAAACAGGTAGATATACACAAGTCAAACACGGAGATATTCATTTTACCAATTGAATAATAATAACCTTATTTCTCATCGACAATATCAAGTGTAGATCTGTATTGATGTAACAACAATACAAAATGTATCATCTTAATACATTCAAATACAACCTATCTGATTTTGGTGTTAAGGAGAGGAATAGCGTATATTTAAGTGTTAGCAGTAATTTTATGGGAGACACTCTTAAATATGTAACCGGTGATCCATTTCCAATTCGCATTATTGACGACTCAACAGTGAACTGGAATTTATTGACGTTGATTATTGCAACACTCTCTCTTATTGCCGCGGCAATTTTACCTTTTGCTCAAAAGAAATATGAAGAAAAACGAGCAAAGTTCAATTTTAAATTATACATAAAAGAGCAACTTGGTTATTTATTCAATTTAGTTACCTACGACAAGATTGATTACATGAAACCTACTATAAGTGACAACCCTACAAAAGAAGGAATAACTTTTGTCGAGATGGCAAGAAGAGTTCGTGATGATTTCAAAACACACCAAAATTCAATACAGCCAAGAATACTTTTTCATTTCATAATGAATCTTCAAAAATATTGTCATCATATATATCAAATTCGACACTGCATAGCTAAAATTGACACTGCAAAACTTAAAGAAAACATTTTGGCGAATGGGGAAAAGTTGTCTAAAGCCGAATTAAAAAAAGTATATGGATTGCTCGTCGTGGTAGACAACTTTACTTCTATATCCCTATTTCATGATAGATTCGGACATCTAAATTCTGTTCAAAGAGAGACCAAAAACAATACTTGGGTTGGGTTTAAATTGGACAAAGACTTTTTAAACAAACAGCAGCTTTTATTAGAAGACATTAAGGAAATTTGCAACAATGAAAGCAGTTTGAATGAGCTATTAGGAATTACGGCAGCGCTGTACAATAACGTGTCTTCTTATTACGACTTAGAGAATCATCACAAATAAAAATTACTACTAACATTTGGTTTCATTCTCTGCAGAATGTACTTACAAAACTAACATCAACCCAAAGTCCCCGCATGGGTCTCTCGCAGAGGATCCTGCGGCTTAGTAGCACTACACACGCACGAAAATGACAATCACCATCAGCGCTCTAATATCATTACATAAATTTCCTGCATTCCCAACTAACTGTCCGGTTGCAAACGCAGGGTCCTCTCCGAGAGACCCTGCTGAGACCGAAGACAAACATATACTATTTGAAATTATGGCATTCCATTATGATAAATAGAAGAACTGTAACTAATATTAATATTGCGAATCTTTCGGTTAAAATTGGGGTAATCATTAACGAAATCCTTTCTCCGATGAACTTTTCAGCAAAATCTTTAGAGAAAAAATTTAAGATCAAGTATTTAGTAGATCAGCTTTAGGATTTACGAGTTAGCTTCAGTAAATTAGCAGTATTTAGCCGAATCTGTAATAAATAAACCGGCGGCAGATTTTTTACTAACCTCTGGCAATATACAGGCGTTGGCTGCGGAGGTGTAACCTATTAATTTCCAAATTGAAAAATGAGTACTACTAAAGGCAGCATTGATAGACTTGGAGACGAAATCAGAGAACAAAGTATTGCCATAAGTGACGCTCTTTTAGATGAATTGCAAAATTACAGAACATCTCATAAAGAGGCAATAGCAAGCACATTTACATCACTATGTTCTTGTTGCAAAAGAATAAGTCCAACTTCAATAGTAACTTTTCGAATAAAAAGAATTCAATCTATTATAGGGAAACTTGAACGATATCCCGAGATGCGATTTAGTCGAATGTGGGATATAGGAGGATGCCGTTGTATAGTGAAAAATGAAGATAGTGTATATAAACTCAAATCTTTAATAGAGGGCGAACAGAGTCTGGAGGTTGTAAAAGAATATGATTACATTAAACACCCTCAACAAGATGGTTATAAAAGTATTCATCTTTTTATCAAACATAGATGTAGTGATAAAATTATAGAAGTTCAATTAAGAAGTATTGAAAATCACAATTGGGCGACACTTGTTGAAATTTCGGATTTGCTTTTCGATTCTAAATTAAAAGAATATGGACAAGATAAAAAGCTTCTAGAATTTCATAGACTACTATCTAATCCAAACAACTTAAACATTAAAGACAAATATTTAATTTCTAAAATCATAAGAGAGTATAAATATTTTGAAAAATTAAGTGAAGTATTCTCTAGGAACTATTTAAAAGTCAGAAAACAATGGGCAGAAAATGAAACAAAAATTACGCATAAATACTTTCTTATAGAAGTAGCTAAAGACAATGTTCCAATAATAGAATCTTTTTCTAATTTTCAACAAGCCGAAGAAACATATTTCAATATTTACAAAACAAGACAAAATGCAAACATTGTTTTAACACATTTACAAAATACAAATTACCATCAAATCAGCATGGCTTATTCAAATTACTTTCTAACCTTTCACAGCTTTTTATTTGAATGTTTAGAAATTTTAGAAAGTTTAATTGTTGATTCATTAAAAACAAATAAGCATATACTTTTTTATAAAGTTTGTCATCTATACAACAGTTTATTATTTAGTCACATTTCAAATCTTGTGTCAGAAATTAATGAGGTATATGAAAATAAATCTAATCAATCTAAAGGCAAGAATAAAAAATGGAAAAATAAAAAAAAGGAAACCGAATGGTTCGGAGATATTGAAAAGCAGGTAAAGCAGCTTAATCAAGGCAGTCTACGATTTCAAGTTTCAGTTAGACAAAATATTAAAAGTGGAAATTTTGTAACTAAGAATATTAATACTTTAATTGTCCGACTAGTTAACAGAACATATAGAAAGAAAATCCAAAAAGTACTCTTGAGTAGTAAATATATACACCAGAAAAAATAAAATAAACCGTTATCAACACTAAATTATAGCAATTTTATTCTCCGCAGGGTCTACTTACAAAACTATCATCAACGCAAAGTCTCCGCATGGGTCTCTCGCAGAGGACCCTGCGGCTTAGTAGCACTAGACACATGAAAATGAAAGTTAGCGTCAGCGCTCTAATATCGTACATAAGTATCCTGTATTTCAACTAACTGTCCGCATCGCAAACGTAGGGTCCTCTCCGAGAGACCCAGCTGAGGCCGGAAAAGTATTTGATCCATCTGCTATAGGATTTCTGGCCGGGCTTCAGTAATTTGTCTTTAGCCGATTAGTGCAAGCCATGGCATAACGACCAGGCGAACGTTGGACGATCATTATCCAACCTCGCCAGTATCGGAACGCTGTGCAACACTTGGGATCTCAAGACCTGACCTTTAAAATTCACGCATGAAGTATCTGATCTTTCTGTTTTCCATCTGCTTTCTAAGTGCACCTGTTTCGGCCCAGCTAAAGTATACGTTGACCTATCAGGACAGCAGCTCGTCTGTTGTAAAAGTCACTATAGAAACTGCCGCTCCGTTAAAGACGCCTGTCAGTTTCATCATGCCACGATCGATCCCCGGCACCTATGGCATCATATTCTACGACCATTTCATCCGGAACGTTGTTGCCGTTACGGACCAGGGCGAAAAGACCAGCATGCTCAAAAATGAGAATGATGCCCCACGCTGGCTTTACGCCGATCCGGGGAAACAGGTCACCCGCATCGAATACGAGGTAGACCTGAACAGGATGGAAAGACATGCCGCATCATCTGACGCTTCCATCATAAGACCGGGTTTTGCCGGCATCCTGAATTATTCTGTTTTCGGCTGGATCGAAGGAACAGAAAAACAAACTATCCAATGCACCATCCATACATTCAACAACTGGCCCATCTTTTCAACAAACCAACCCAGCACCCAAATGATGAAAGGCAAGGCCGAACTCAAGGCCGACAGCTATCATACACTGGCCGATGGCCAGGTCTTTATGGGACCGAATTTCCAGGTAAAGGAATTCAAAGGAAGCACCCCGTTATTTGTGGTTTCCTATTGTCAAACTGAAAATGAATGGCTGGACGACTACGGTTTGCAGGGAAGGATGAGCATGGACATTTTACAGGATTATTTTGGCGAACTCCCCTTTCAGCATTATTCGATCATGCTCATCAAGTCCCTGCCGCTGGAACCGGGCAATAATCCTCCCTTTGGTATGGAGCATTTGAACAGTTCCACTTTTTTTGGCGACACCAGCGGTATCAGGAGAACTGCCATGAGCAGGGACCAGGTAAAAAGGACCATGCCCACTTTTCTTCACCATATGGGACATTCCTTCATTCCGCTCCGCTGTTATGGTGATACTTACCGACCCTATGTGCAGGAGATCCCGCCCATCATCAATACTATCTGGTTCAACGAGGGCTTTATGTGGTTCCTGCCTTATGAGGCATTGAAACTTCCCGGAATGAAGACAGGTTTTGAGAACAATGTATACCATACTTCCTCCGACATCAAAAAGCTTTCCCTGCAGCAATTGTCACAGGCAGCATCGACCATGTACTCGGCTGATTTCAGGTTGGGCCGTGGCATCTATTCAAGAGGCGCTTTGATGGCCATTGAGATGAACAACTATCTCAAAGAAAAGACGAATGGCAAGAGATCGATGAAAGATGTTTTCCGCTACCTGTATCAATGGTCAAAAAAGAATGGCCGGCCATTTACCATGGAGCAACTGCCATCCCTGCTCGATCAGGCCTGTGCTATCGACCTGAGTACCATCTATCAAAAATGGCAGGCGCCGATCGAGTAATTCTTTTAACTTCCTTCTCCGAAGCGCCACCCAGCGGGAACTCTCCGGAGAAAAAGACAACTACAGAAAATATCCTAGTATGTCCATCACAAAAGAAGCGGAGCTGACCGGAATGAGAAAAATAAGTGAAGCGGTCGCTCACACTTTGCGAGAAATGAAGAACCATGCCAAGCCCGGCATGACCACCAAAGAGCTTGACGATTTCGGTGCCGGTATCTTACAAGGGTTCGGTGCCAACTCAGCGCCCTTTATGACCTACCGGTTTCCGGGCTGGACCTGTATCAGTGTGAACCACGAGTTCTGTCACGGCATTCCATCCGATAAAAGGGTCCTGAGAGAAGGTGACCTGATCAATATAGATGTGTCTGCAGAACTGGATGGTTTTTGGTCAGACAATGGCAACACATTCGTATTGGGAGAAGACATCCATCAACACCAAAAATTAGTGGATGCCTCAAAGGAAATATTACAAAAGGCAATAGACAATATTAAAGGTGGCGTAAAAATCTCAGACATGGGTTATCTGATGGAAACAGAGGCCAGGAAGAGAGGCTACAGGGTCATTAAGAACTTAGGCGGTCACGGTATCGGCAGGGGCCTGCACGAAGAACCAGGCGAATTACTGAATTATAAGAACCGATTTGACCAAAGACGGTTCAAAAAGAATTCCGTTGTGGCTATCGAGACCTTTATTTCGACTACCTCCTCCCATACAGTGGAACTGAATGACGGGTGGACAATGGTTGGCAATAAAGGAGGGTTCATGGCACAGCACGAGCATACCATTGTGGTAACTGACGGAAAACCCATGATACTGACAGCAATGAATGGGATCTGAAACTAACAAAGATCCGAACCGCTGACAGACAATTCATCACTTCCCTCAGGTCTCCACAGGGTCTACTTACAAAACTATCATCAACGCAAAGTCCCCGCTGGGTCTCTCGCAGAGGCCCCTTCGGCTTAGTAGCACTATACATTCACGAAAAGGAAAATCACCATCAGCGCTCTAATATCGTACATAAGTATCCTGTATTTCAACTAACTGTCCGGATCGAAAACGCAGGGTCCTCTGCGAGAGACCCTGCTGAGACCGGAAAGACAATGATTGAATGATAGCATGATAGAATGTAAGGCAGTTGAACAGAAGAGCAAGGAACAGATGAACCAT
This sequence comes from Bacteroidota bacterium, assembly GCA_016183765.1. Classification (GTDB taxonomy): domain Bacteria; phylum Bacteroidota; class Bacteroidia; order Chitinophagales; family Chitinophagaceae; genus Sediminibacterium. The sequence goes on along the minus strand of JACPEA010000001.1, from coordinate 185,550 downwards.
GTTGAACCCATCTCTGCGCAAACTCTCCGTCCTCTCCGACTCCGCGGTGAAAAGAATATCAAATAATGAGTCTGCCTGTAGCAAATAGACAAGTAATAAGAAATACCTCACCAAAGACCAAAGACACCTCTAAGCACTTGACTCTCAAAGCAACACTATATTCCTCGCTTACTGAGCCTTTTATTCTCCGCTGGGTCTCTCGCAGAGGACCCTTCGGCTTAGGAGCACTGCACATACTCGATAATGAAAATCACCATCAGTGCTCTAATATCGTTACATAAATATTCTGCATTTCTAACTAACTTCCGGGTATATAACTGAAAAGCGAGATCCTCTCCGAGAGACCCTGCTGAGACCGAAATTTATATCAAGCATGTTTGAATAATCCTGCTTTATTAAATTGTTTGAAAAGTTACTCTCATATGACTGATGAACAGTTATATAACGCATTGCAATACGGCACTGGGCCAACTATTGTTGTTAGAGATATCAATGGCGGGGACTATTCTGGCACTTACCGTGCAGGATATTTTAATGCTAAAGAATCTGGAATTATAAATCTTGATATTAAATGTGTTCTTGATTATGAAAATGGAGTTGGCTTTGATGACCAATCTTTTAGTTTTTTTATATCAACTGTCCTTCTTCATGAGTCAGTCCACTATGGAAATACGTTAAATGGTTTTGCGGAAGGTCGTTATGAATATGGATTTGGCTGGGAAACTTGTGCATATGGAATGAATATTGATGATGTGAGAAGTGCTCAAATATATCTTCAAAAGAAACAATAAGATTATGAAAAAAATGCTATTGGTATTCTTCTTAATACCAACAACAGCTAAAATAATAGCTCAATCTTCAAGGTTTGATAATCCGTATAAAGCATTATTATATAATGTTTATTATGATAGTATTGTTAGAAAAACTGGGACACTAGTTCCAGAACCTGGGGAAATTAAGAAATCCACTAAAGAGGACATTATTCATCTAACAGTTGCAATGAAAGAGGATAATCAAACTAATAAAACAATTGAAGAGGAATTCCACACAAAAGTGGTTTTTGCTAGTTTGAATAAACTTCAATCTATGGGTTTATCTTCTTTAGCAAAAGAAAAAATAATTGATACTTCAAGGAAAATTTATGATAACCCAAACGTAAATGTACTTGGAACACTAATTATTTCTGGTGTATATATGCCCATGAATAAATCTCGAACGCTTGGTGATGTTCTTTTTTTCAAGATAATAACTATTGGAGGGAGACATCGAATAGCTCATTTAGGTCAATTTGTTGAATTGGTTAGATTAAGAAAAAGATACGGCAAATGGAAAGTTGATAAGCAAATAATAACCGATAGAAGTTAGATTTGGCATTTGTAAGACTGCTATTTGCAATTTATAACTATAAGAACAGAAGTAATTTAATTTACAAGAAGTGACCTAATTCCCATCGGTTTTGTATTTAGGCTTTTTTTGAAATTAAATCTTCAGGTCTCCACAGGGCCTACTTACAAAACTATCCTCAACGCAAAGTCCCCGCTGGGTCTCTCGCAGAGGACCCAGCGGCTTAGTAGCACAACACATACTCGATAATGAAAATCACCATCAGTGCTCTAATATCGTACATAAGTATCCTGTATTTCCAACTAACTGCCCGGATCGAAAACGCAGGGTCCTCTGCGAGAGACCCTGCTGAGACCGGAAAGACAATGATTGAATGATAGCTTGATAGAATGTAAGGCAGTTGAACAGAAGAGCAAGGAACAGATGAACCATGTTGAACCCATCTCTGCGCAAACTCTCCGTCCTCTCCGACTCCGCGGTGAAAAGAATATCGAATAATGAGCCTGCCAGTAGCAAATAGACAAGCAATAAGGAATACCTCACCAAAGACCAAAGACACCTCTAAGCACTTGACTCTCAAAGCAACACTATATTCCTCGCCTACTGAGTCTCCCCGTTTTGTATGCCGCACGCAAAAAAGGTTTGGCATATTCCAACGACACCAGTAAATTAGTGTTCTCCCCACGTAACAATGATCTGCTTGTATTTCCCTCTTGCAAGGCAGTTTGCTTATATTGATAAAGATAGTAAACTATAAAAAGCGAACAAACAACATTGTATTAAGGTTATAGTGGCTGATGAATCGCGGAATTCCGACACAAAGCCAATGCAGGAACGTTAGCGGCAAATTTTGACATTGTATTAATTTCATTAAAATCACAACTATCATGATAAGTAGCTCAATCATAAAAGAACGCCAGCAACCATTAATGGCGAGTTACATTGAAAACCCAGGAGCAGCCTGGATAACTGACATGGCAATTATAGAGGGAAAAGACCTGGGTGATCCGCTTCATACATCTGTTTCGATCAATGAAGAACTTAAAGTAAATTTCCCAATAGGAGTTCATAGAGCTGTTGGAGGCTATCACGATTTCCCCAATTCAGGTGATTTACTTTGCGCTGCATTGGCATCCTGTTTTGACAGTACCCTTAGAATGATTGCTAACCGGTTACAGATTACTCTGGTTAAAACCAGCGTAATAGCCACAGCAAATGTGGATGTTCGTGGCACGCTAATGGTAGATAAAGAGGTACCGGTAGAATTTCAAAGCATGGGTCTTGAAATCGAAATAACTGTATTCAATTCCGTTTCAACAGAGTTGACAGATAAGCTGATAAAAGCGACAGAACGAAGTTGTATCGTATTACAAACCTTACTACGCGGCACACCTGTTACTGTTAATGCAAATATTGTCAAAACTGATTAAGCATATGTTTTGAGCCTGCCTGTCACTAACACGGGTTCGTGTCAGGCAGGCTGACGGACAAACTTGAAGCGTTGTGCTTTTATTCAAGTTCTGTGCTGGGTGACAGTTTTGTGCTCCAAAACACACCCGAACGCAAAACCCCAAAACCCTTGCCTGCCATATTCGAGCGTGCCGGTATCAGAAATGAAAGCTAAAAAATAACACTCAGAGGCAACGGAAACCTAAAATCACTTGTCAAGTTCATTGATAAACTTTTCATAACTAACCAAAAAATTGTTTATTATGAAAAAAATAATTTTTGTTCTGGTTATTATATCCTTATTCTCTTGCAAAAAAGAGGTACTGCCATATAGTGATGAATTTGAAAAAAGTGAACAGTTATGGAATACTTATAAAAATTCTATAGACAATTCTTATTCCTATATCACCTACAGCGGTTCTGTATTTGGTGGCCATTCCGAAACCCAAATAACCGTACAAAATGGAAAAGTGACCGGCAGGTTTTTCATATCAGGTGTGTACCAACAGAACGCTTCACAATTAGTCATAAAAGAAACCTGGACAGAGGACCTGGCAACCTTGAACACACATATTAATGGCGCTAAGTCATTGACATTGGATGAGATATATAGAAAAGCATCCAAAGAATGGCTAAACGTGGACACCAAAACAAACGATATCTATTTCAGTACTGACACTATGGGTTTTATTGCCAGTTGTGGCTATGTAGCAAAAGGATGCCAGGACGACTGCTTTACAGGTGTTTACATAAAAGCAATAACGAAGTTGTGAACGGAAAATACGGAAGGCTATAACTAAGGTTTCGTTCTACCCAACGGACGAACAATGAAACCCCTGTTGAATGGAACCGGGTACTGACGGAGCAACTGAATGGAGTTTATTCTCCGCGGGGTCTCCCTACAAAACTATCACCAGCGCAAAGTCCCCGCTGGGTCTCTCGCAGAGGACCCTGCGGCTTAGTAGCACTAGACACGCACGAAAATGATAATCACCATCAGCGCTCTAATATCATTACATAAATTTCCTGCATTTCCAACTAACTGTCTGGTTGCAAACGCAGGGTCCTCTCAGAGAGACCCTGCTGAGACCGGATCCTATCCGGAACCTTAACTGACACCCTACAAATATTAAACAGGCTGCAAAAATTAATTTAAAATTAACCAACCTGAAAAATCCATTACAAGGCATAAATTATCCATTCTTTAAAATTGAGTGCCATTGGAATTTCTCCATCTCTGCAGGGTCTCCCAGCGGACTCTGCGTTTAGCAATACGGATCCCAGGAGAATCAACCCAATCAATTTCTTACAAAAAACCAAGTGCTGATCGATAGTCGTGTGCTACTAACCGCAGAGTCCCCTGTCGGGAGACTCTGCGGAGGAGATAAAAATTGATTATCTTACTATTCACTTTCCCGAAGAGTCTCCCGAACGGGGACTCTTCGGAGACCCAATATATATACAATATGAAACAAACCATTCTGGGCGCAGGCGGATCCATTGGTATTGAACTTGCCAAAAACCTGAAGCAATACACTTCAGATATCCGGTTGGTCAGCAGGGACCCAAAAACTGTAAACCCTACAGATAAACTATTTCCTGCCGACCTTACCAAAAAAGAAGACATATTCAAGGCAATTGAAGGCTCAAGCATTACATATATAACTATCGGATTTTCTTACAACACCAAAGTATGGCAACAAACCTGGGTGCCATTTATGCAAAATGTAATCGAAGCCTGTTTGGAGCACAATTCAAAACTTGTTTTTTTCGATAATGTATATGCCATCGGCGGCGATCAGGTAAACCATATAACTGAACATTCACCGATCAGTCCAACGAGTAAAAAAGGACAGGTACGTGCAGAAGTTGACAGACTCCTACTGGAAAATATTGAGAAGAATCATTTACAGGCAATCATAGCAAGATCACCTGACTTCTTTGGTGGCACGGCAAAGGCCAATAGCATATTAATGAATCTTGTGTACAATAACCTTGCGAAAGGCAAAAAAGCGCAATGGCTATGCAATGCAAAAATGTTGCACTCCATGGGATATGTTCCCGACCTGGCCAAGGGAACAGCTATGCTTGGTAATACCACGGAAGCTTACAACCAGATCTGGAACTTACCCACAGATACCCAGAAAATAACAGGAGAAGGATGGATACAACTTTTTGCCTCTGCAATGGGAACAAAAAGCAGCTATACGGTTCTCCCAGACTGGCTGATAAAAACCTTGGGATGGTTCATACCGATCATGAAGGAACTATCAGAAATGAACTATCAATATGACAGAGACTACTTTTTCGACAGTTCAAAATTTAACGAGCATTTCAACTTTAAGCCTACGACAAATGAAATGGCAGTAAAACAGATCGTAAAACAAAACAATTTGAAAGAATAAAAACAGCAGACCGCTAATACCGTATTGGCAACAGGCAGGCTGAATGGCGTTGCATCAACAGAACTGCAAAATCCAGCTCCAGTTCCCGTAGCGTTTCACGTGAGGGAACGGGGCTTATGGAATGCCAGATCGCTGAAAAATACCCCCGATCCGATTCTTGTACAAAAGACCGTTACGTGCTGCTAAGCGAAGAATTCCCTAACGGGAGACTCGGAGAAGAAAAATTCAGCTTTAGCCCCTTGCAGGAACGTTAGTGCTAAAAGTCCCGCCCATCACTAATATGCGGCCCACTATCGGTCATTGTAAGAGCGAAGCTTATCGGTAATAAAAGAAAGGAACACTATGTTTAAATTGAAAGACATTTTATTGCTTTTATTAATACTCACCTTAACCATCGGGTTAGTTCTTGTAAGTAAGTGGACAAATGGAATAGTGATTTTTGACGACTTATCCAAAACGATAAACAAGCAAATAATATACCAGGCAATCACGCTCTCAGGCACAAGTATTTTCTTGTTTGTTTTATGGTGGTTTAAAAGACCGGAATTTCTGGAATATTTCAAAAAGGGGAATATTTCTGCTGATATAATTCTGAACCTATATTTGGAATAAAACCGAAACCTACAGAAAACTGGTTTCATTTCGGACGAAATATTGCAATAATCATTTGTGCTGTGACAGCTATGATTATTTATTTTCAGCTCGTAAGGGAAAATGAGATCCCGATCAGGACTATATTAAATGTTTTGCCCTTTAGCATTGCTTTTGCACTTTCCAATTCTTTTGTGGAAGAAAGCATTACCCGATTAGGTTTGGTTATTGTGCTCAAAGACAGACTCAAAGACAAGACTATACCGCTAATTTCAGCATTGTTATTCGGGGCAGTCCATTATTGGGGAAACCCAGGTGGATTTGCAGGGGTATTAGCGTCAGGTTTTTTGGGATGGTTCCTGGCAAAATCAATACTTGAAACCAAAGGTATTTTTTGGGCGTGGTTAATACATTTTATGCAAGATCTAATTATTTTTTCGGCCCTTTTATCAATACCATGAATTGAATAGACCTGTAAACACTTGAAACTTTCATTCTCCGCAGGGTCTACTTACAAAACTATCATCAACGTAAAGTCCCCGCCGGGTCTCTCTTAGAGGACCCATCGGCTTAGTAGCATTAAACACGCACAAAAATGATAATCACCATCAGTGCTCTGATATCGTACATAAGTACCCTGTATTTCCAACTACCTGTCCGTATTGCAAACGCAGGGTCCTCTCCGAGAGTCCCTGCTTAGACCGAACTGATCAGAAGATTCCTGCGCCAACAAAGTGCCTATCCACCTCTGCGTCTACTCCCCGCTCTCAGCGGCTCTGCGGTGAATAAAACACCACCATATGATGACCGTTACACCGTTATTGCCGCCTGACCAACAACCTGCTCCCCTTCACAATTGAAATAATCTCCCAAATGAATGTTAATCCGGGTTACCAAAGCCTGTTTATCGTGTTTGATTTTTTAACTTGTTGTTTCACAAACTGTAAGAGCCGCAAACTTGTTTAGTACTGCTGGCAGTTGTGACTGGCAATCAAACCAGGAAATAAACTTAAAACAAAATCCCCACTTCCGGTCTGGACGGAACCAGCACCCATGAATGTATTATTCCACACAACCGCAGCCATTGGTATTGTCGCAATGCTGACGGATACGAGAACAAAACCCCATACGGCAACACAAATGTTCTTGCCAGGCATGCTGGTATTCCTGGCGGGTATCGCTTCTCACGGGGCATTGGACTATATCCCCCACTGCTATCCCATTAATTCGAAGGTCGATGCCATTGTTGGACTGATCGTGATGATCACATTGACCATGATCAGCAAAAACACTTACAGGCCCATTGTAGCGCTTGCCTTTCTGGGCAGCATTTTCCCAGACCTGATAGACCTGTCAATTCCGATCATCAATAAATATTTAGTTGTAAATTTGCCTAAGACACAAAAGCTTTTTCCCTGGCATTGGGAAGAATACTCAGGCTCCATTTATATTACTGATTGTCGGATTTCGACAGTGAACCATTTCATACTGCTTGTAACCGTAACTGCGATCTGTTACTGTAGAAAAACGGATATCAAAAACATTATAACCTGCACAAATGAAAAGAGCGCAGCTGTATAACGGTCCAGCTCCGACATGATCGAACATATACAGAACCCCTTAAAAGTATATTAGACTCAACTCATGAATCATCACCAAATAAAATTTATATCATGAAAACCTTAGAGAACAAAGTCGCCATCATTACCGGTGCAGCGATGGGTATGGGAAGAGCTACAGCAGAATTATTCGCAGAAGCAGGCGCCAAAGTGGTTGTTGCGGATTTCAATGCCGAGACCGGCAATGAAGTAGTGGCACATATCAAAGCACAGGGCGGTACGGCCGCATTTGTGAAAGTGGATATCTCGGATGCCAAACAGGTGCAGGCAATGGTACAGTTTGCCGTAGACACTTATGGTCGCCTGGACTGTGCTGTCAACAATGCCGCACTGAAACCGGACAATAATTCTTTCCAGGATCTGGACGAGGATTACTGGGACAAACTCCAGGCTGTAGACCTCAAAGGAACCGCTCTCTGTATGAAGTATGAGATACGTCAATTTGTGGCGCAAGGCGGCGGGGGTTCCATTGTGAATATCTCCTCCATCAACGCCTTCAAACCCACCACCGGCAACCCGGCCTACCAGGCATTCAAACACGGTGTGGAAGGTTTGACCAAAGCAGCCGCATTTGAATACGGTCCGCAGGGCATCCGCATCAATTCCGTGGCACCGGGCGCCATCCGCACGCCGATGCTTACCGCCGCATTGAAGAGTCTGGGCATCACCGAAGCCGATATCATTCCAACCATGAGCCGTGTTGGCCGCCTGGGAGAACCCCGTGAAGTGGCACAAGGTTCCCTGTTCCTCAGTTCCGACGCCGCCAGTTACGTTCATGGAACCGTACTGCATGTGGGCGGAGGCTTTGAATTGTTGTGATCCTGCTCCCCGGTTCTCCGCCTTTGCCGGAGAACCGGGGAGAATATTGAATATTGAGCAAGGAATGATGAATGTTGAAGTAGAATGCCCTCTGCGTTCACTCCCCGTTCTCTGCGGTGAAGAGAACAGAGGAACAGATGAACAGATGAGCAAGGAATGATGAA
>JACPEA010000001.1:0-177097 GCA_016183765.1 Bacteroidota bacterium | reverse complement strand
TGAACAGATGAGCAAGGAATGATGGATGTTGAAGTAGAATACCCTCTGCGTTCACTCCCCGTTCTCTGCGGCGCTGCGGTGAAGAGAACAGAGGAACAGATGAGCAAGGAATGATGGATGTTGAAGTAGAATACCCTCTGCGTTCACTCCCCGTTCTCTGCGGCGCTGCGGTGAAGAGAACAGAGGAACAGATGAGCAAGGAACAGATGAATGATGAGTGCCTCGAAAAGCCCAAAAACCACAAACCACAAACCACAAACTACAAACCACAAACTACAACCCACCAATCTCCTCCCTGTCGTATTCAGTCACAGGTATTGTCGCAAATACCCCGTATCGTTTTGTGCTTTCTTAACGATATTCGTAAAGTACTATCATATCGACAACCGTTCATTCACCAAAAAAGAAACCATGCCACTCATCAATCCACACATCAACTTCAACGGCAATGCCGAAGAGGCGTTTGAATTTTACAGATCCGTATTTGGCGGAGCGTTTGCACAGGTCATGCGCTTCAAGGACCTGGCCAGCGCCGAGTTCCCTGTATCAGAGCAGGAGGCCAATAAGATCATGCACATTGCACTGCCCATCGGCAAAATGAATATCCTGATGGGAAATGATGTTCCGGAATTCATGGGCAAGACGAATGAGATGGAACACAGAAGCAAAATCGCTATCAGCGCCGAAAGCAAAGAAGAGGCCGACAAACTGTTCCAGGGACTCTCCGCAGGAGGCACCGTTGAAATGCCCATTTCAGACAGTCCCTGGGGCTCGTATTTTGGCATGTTCAGAGACAAATACGGGATCGAATGGATGGTGGATTTTGATCCGAGATACAAAGGGAAGATATAGCGAGGGGAATATTGAATATTGAGCAAGGAATGATGAATGTTGAATGAGGCTAAAGAACAGAGGAACAGATGAGCAAGGAATGTTGAAGTGCAGGAGACCTCTGCGTAACCTCCCCGCTCTCCCCGGCTCTGCGGTGAAGAGCGTATCGACGTCCCGAAAAAAGAGGATCTGCCAATGCGCTAACACGCCAATGCGCTATTCCGCCAATGCCCCAATTTTCGTAACTTTCCTGCAGTTATCATCCCCACCCAAACACTGCAAGATGAAATACAGCAGCATTCAGACCGAGATCGACGCGAGTTATCTTTACCAGAAATTAGCCGAACACGAAGAAGATCCCACCATTGCCAATGTATTCAGGCAGATGAGTGATATCGAAAAAAGCCACGCAGAGGCTTTTGCCAAAAAAGAGAACATTAGTATAGAGAACCTGATGCAGCCCTCCTGGCGTGCCAAAACACTGAACCTGATCGGTAAGGTATTCGGGTACGATTATGTGCTGGGCTCTTTGATGGATACCGAGAAAGGACTTTCCAATGCCATCATCAACACCAAGAAAAAGAATAACCTGGCCATCCGGGGAACAGAATCCGCCCATGTGAGCATCCTGCGGGCTATTCTGGAGAAAGAGGAAAAAGTGACCGGTACCCAGTTATCCAAGTTCGAAAAAAAACACCGTTCGGTGGGTGGCAATGCGATCCGTGCGGCCGTATTGGGCGGCAACGACGGACTGGTATCCAATTTCAGCCTGATCATGGGTATTGCGGGAGCCACCGAGGGACAGCAAGGTGTGTTACTGGCAGGACTTGCCGGCTTACTGGCAGGAGCATTGTCCATGTCGCTGGGCGAATGGATCTCTGTAAAGAGTTCACAGGAACTCTACGAGAACCAGATGCAGATTGAGATGGAAGAACTGGAGAACAACCCCGAAGGAGAACAGAAAGAACTGGCACTGATCTATATAGCCAAAGGTATACCCGAGGACCAGGCGCATGCCATGGCAGCCGATATCATGAAAGATCCCAGCCAGGCACATGAAGTGCTGGTGAAGGAAGAGCTGGGCATCAATGCAGAAGAGCTGAAAGGCTCCGCCGTTGAAGCTGCCGTGTATTCGTTCATCATGTTTGCCATTGGCGCCAGCATTCCCGTGATCCCGTTCTTCTTCATGACCGGTATGAATGCCGTGATGGTGAGTGTGGCAATGAGTGCCGTGGGCCTGTTCCTGATCGGGGCTGCCATTACACTGTTCACCGGCAGAAACGTTTGGTATTCCGGTTTCCGGCAGGTGTTGTTCGGACTGGCTGCCGCCGCTGTTACATTTGGCGTGGGTAAACTCATTGGGGTTTCGGTGGCCGGATAAATAACAGCATGACCATTCTTCCTTTTCACCACCAGGCAAACAAGCGTGATCGTAAGTTTGCCCGCTGTTCTGTTGTACCCAACCCAAACCCATGGCCTCGCCTTTAAAAGACCTGTATTCACCTGCCTTTTACGATCGTTTTGCAAAACCGGCCAGCGCTGTACTTCCGGCTTTCAACAAAAAGAAATTCAACCAGCTGATCTTCAACAAGGACTGGGAATCCAAAGAACTGAAACAACGCATGCGGCATACCGCCGAAGTGCTGCACCATTTTTTGCCCGATGATTTTGAGCAGGCCGCTGAACAGATCCTATCCCTGGTCCGGCACCTGCAGGAAAGTGGTTTTGCGGAGAACAGTCTTGAGTTCATGTTCCTGCCCGATTATGTGGAACTGTATGGCATCGAACATTTTCGAAGTTCGGTACGATGTATGGAACAGGTGACCCAGTTCACCAGCTGCGAATTTGCCGTACGGCCCTTCCTGCTGCGGTATCCGGAAAAAATGATGCAGCAGATGCAACGCTGGTCCTTACACAAGGACCACAAAGTGCGACGGCTGGCGAGTGAAGGAACCCGGCCCCGACTGCCCTGGGCCATGGCTATACCTGCGTTGAAAAAAGATCCCTCCTCTGCTCTGCCCATACTGGAGAACCTGAAACAGGACCCCTCGGAATGGGTACGCCGCAGTGTGGCCAATCACCTCAACGATATTGCCAAAGACCATCCACAGATCGTAACCGCCATCGCCAAAAAATGGAAAGGCCTGGGTAAAGACACAGACGCCATCATCAAACACGGCTGCCGCACCTTATTGAAAAAAGGGCATGCCGGGATCCTCAGCTACTACGGCCTCAGCAACAGCCAGGACATTCAACTGACCCAAACCAGTCTGCTGACACCGAAGGTCAGGATCGGTAAGGAACTGTCCTTTGCATTTCACCTGCATAACCGATCAGGCAGATCTCAGACCATACGTTTGGAATACGGGATACATTACCTGCGCCAGAACGGACAACACGCCAAAAAAGTATTCAAGATCAGTGAGCGCGTACTGGCGCCCGATGAACAACTGAGCATACAGCGCAAACAAAGTTTTCGCCTGATCACTACCCGCAAATTCTATCCCGGGCAACAGCAGCTTTCCATCATCATCAACGGACAGGAAAGGATAACCATGCCTTTCATCCTTTTAGCCTGACCGCATTCCGCATAACGGCTGTACAATTTTGTATCTTTCCTGCATCCTGGCATCCCGACAGGCATTGGCTATGGTATGGACCGAAGAAAATGAGGAAGAAGAATATTGAACAGATGAACAGATGAGCAAGGAACAGACGAACAAGGAATGTTGAAGTGCAGAAGGCCTCTGCGTAACCTCTCCGCCCTCCCCGGCTCTGCGGTGAAAAAAAACGATCAGACCAAAACCGATAACTCACTACTTACTACCTACTCGATCACCGAACAGAAAGGGTCTCTTTCAACCATAGCTGGCGCGAAGAAGCGCCGATCATGATGCGGAAATCGCCGGGTTCGATGATGGTATGCATTTTTTCATCGAGCATCTGCAGCATGGCTGGTGTGATGGTGAACAGCACCTGTTTGCTTTCTCCCGCACGCAGGTGAATGCGTTGAAAACCCTTCAGTTCCAGTACAGGACGGGCAACGGAAGCGAGCATGTCGCGTATGTACAACTGTACCACTTCATCCCCATCCCTGCTGCCGGTATTGGTGATGGTGGCCTGCACGGTGACCGATTCGTTTTGTTGGATGCGCTGTTTACTCAGACGGATATTGCTGTAGGCAAAGCTGGTATAACTCAATCCAAAGCCGAAGGGAAACAGGGGCTGACCACTGAGGTTATAATAATCATCGCCCCTGCCTGTGGGTTTGTGGTTATATACCAGGGGCAATTGCGCTTCAGACAAAGGATACGTGATAGGTAAACGGCCGGCGGGGTTGGCATCGCCGAACAATACATCTGCCACTGCCCTGCCACCTTCTTCGCCGGGATACCAGGCATTGAGCACGGCAGGCACTTGTCGCAACCAGTTGTTCATGGTGATGGCGCTGCCACCGATCAACACCACTACCACGTGTTTACCTATGGCGGCCACGCGTTGTATAAGTTCTTCCTGTCTGCCCGGTAAAGCCAGCGAGGCCCTGTCCTGGAACTCCCCTTCATGAATACCGGCCACCAGTACCACCGCATCGGCTTCCTTTGCGGTGTTCACAGCTGCTGCAATGCTGGCTTCGCTATCGGTGACACCCGTTGCGTTCCAAACGAGGCGGATATGTGCATTGCCCTGCGGTTCATAGAACTCGATGCGGATGGCATAACTGCTGTCTTTGTTGAATTGATGGTCAGCCAGGGTGGTATGATAACTTTGTTTCTGCCACTGATCAACCACCAAACGATCATTGATGTATAAACGATACCCATCATTCCCATCCAGCCCGATCCGGTAAGTACCTGTTACGGGTGAACGCAATTGTCCCGTCCAGCGAACGGAATAGTTATCTGTCGTGAGGGTTTGCTGTGGTGCATAGAGTGTCCAGTGAAGATCGATCTGCCTGTCCACACGCTGCAGCACCGGTTGGCCCTGCAGTGTCAGGTTGTTGTAATACGATCCCTGTAAACCCCGTTCTGTTTTGCCGTTGTTCCGGCAAGACAAATATTCTGACGGCACCACCTGCCATTCCTGTGTACTGATACCCGGACCGGGCGAATAACTGACCGCAACACCCGTTCCCAGTTTTTCGCGGATCCCATCCAGTATGGAGACCTTTCCGTTACCGGGACCACTGTATCCGCCCAGCCTGGCTGCTACGGCATCTGTACCGATCACGGCGATGCGGGTGAGTTGTTTAGAAAGTGGTAACAGGTCACCTGTATTCTTCAGCAATACCATGGATCTGGTGGCAGCTTCTTTAGCGATGGTCTTGTGTGCAGACCCATCCTGCGCTATTTCCGGAACATAGGGATGTTCGAACAGTCCCAGTTCGAATTTGGCCGTCAACACCCGGGATACGGCATCATCGATCCTCGACATCGGGATCTCGCCATTCAGGAAAGGCGGGATGAACAAACGATGGTGCGCCCAATCGGTCTGGAAGATCACATCCAGTCCGTTGGTGATGGCTTTTTTACCTGCATCGGCATAATCCTTTGTTGTGAAGTGTAATACATTGGCGCCACCTACGGCACTGGCATCGGAGATCACAAAACCTTTGAAGCCCCATTTCTTTTTCAGCAGCTGGTTCAACAATGCGTCACTGGCAGTGGCGGGACTTCCGTCCACCGAATTGTATGCCGTCATCACAGAACGCGCACCGCCTTGTTGGATCGATGCCTGAAAGGGAGGAAGATAGATCTCCTGCAACAACCTGTTGTTGACATGGATAGGATAACTGTCGCGGCCCCCATCGCCCACATTGGCAATAAAATGTTTGGGTGTGGTGATGATGCCCATTCTTTCAAAAGCGCCTACATACGCTACCGCCATCTGTGAGGAAAGTACAGGATCTTCCCCATAGGTCTCTTCTGATCTTCCCCAGCGCACATCGGAAGCAATGTTCACGACAGGTGTGAGTACCTGTCGTATACCGCGGGACTTTGTTTCAAGTGCAATGGCATGGGCCACCTGCCGCATCAGTGAAGTATCCCAGCTGGCGGCCAGCGCTATCGCCTGCGGAAAAGAAGTGGCGCCACCCCTGACCAGACCATGCAGCGACTCATCAAAAGCGATCATGGGTATGCCCAGTCGGGTCTGTTCCACAAAATAGCGTTGTATGGCATTGATCTTTTTAGCAAGTGCCAGTCCATTCTCCGCTATTCCATACTGCAACAATTGCGAAGCTGCATCGCCACCCTGCGAAGCGGCACTTACCTGTAATCCAAAAATGCCATTCCGGTATTGTGAAGGTTCCTTGCCCAGGTCGCCGGGGATCATGAACAGTTGCCAGAATTTTTCTTCCGGCGTCATACGTGCCAGCAGATCTTTCACCCTGGCAGTTATGGGCAGTTTGGGATCCCGGTACGGCAACCGGCTTTGTGCCGTCACCTGCAGCGCCAGCAGACCACTTACAAAAAATAGTACGATCGATCGCATCATAACAGACAAATGAACAGGTATGATACCCGGTAAATTATAGTTGTTTTTGTAAACGCTCCTTAACACCCTGCTCCCATTCCTGCCGCAGGATACTGAGAACGATACTGTCTCTGCGGGTACCATCGGGTTTGGGCATATGTTGCCGCAGCACCCCTTCTTCCACACAACCGATGCTTTTCATGGCAGCGATGCTCCGGGCATTGGAATGGTCTGCACGGAATTCCACGCGCAGCATACCGAGTGTCTCAAATGCAAACTGCAACAGCAAAAATTTACAGTGCCGGTTCAATCCCGTTCCCTGGAATTTTTTTCCATACCAGGTATAGCCCAGTTGCAGGCTTCGGTTGGCGGGCTGTATATCATAGAAGCGTGTGCTTCCTGCATATTCGCCCGTCCTTTTATCGAACACCACAAAAGGATATTCTTTTCCCGACTCACGGGCCGCTAAAGCGGTATCGATATAGGTCTTGAAATTCTCTTCGCCTGCTACTTCCGTAGTGGAGTACTTCCATAACTCCGGCTCATTTTGGGCATATATCAGCAGATTCCCGCAATCATCCTTCGTCAATGGACGCAACAAAACGCAATCATCTTGCAGGATATAGTTTTCATGGGGATCAAATGCCTGAGACATAGTAAAATACAATACTTTTAAATTTTGTATAATAGATATACAGCCATTGGGCTAGCCCAAAATAACGAATCTTGCCAGGTAAATCACATTTAATCAAACCATATGTGCGGAATTGTCGGTTACACAGGACACAGAGAAGCGTTTCCTGTTATTTTAAAAGGATTAAAACGGCTCGAATACCGGGGCTATGACAGCTCGGGTGTGGCGTTGCTGCATAACGGAACACTCAATGTTTTTAAAAAGAAAGGGAAAGTAGCCGAACTGGAAGAGGCTGTGATCGGTAAAGACCTGCATGCCCATATCGGCATCGGCCATACACGCTGGGCCACGCACGGTGAACCCAGCGACAGGAACGCGCATCCCCACCAGTCGCAGAACGGCGAACTGGCCATGATCCACAACGGTATCATCGAGAACTATACTCAGATCAAACAGGAACTGCTGTCGAAAGGATACAGTTTCAAGAGCGATACCGATACCGAAGTGTTGCTCAACTTCATTGAAGACATCAAGACCAACAATAACTGTACACTGGAAGAAGCCCTGCGCATTGCGCTGAAACGGGTAGTGGGCGCCTATTGCATCCTGCTCATCAGCGCAGACGACCCCGAAACCATTATTGCGGCACGGAAAGGAAGTCCGCTCGTGATCGGCATTGGCAAGGGGGAACATTTCCTGGCCAGCGATGCATCGCCGATCATTGAATATACCAAGGAAGTGGTGTACGTGAACGATTACGAGATCGCGATCGTAAAACCGGATGAGCTGATCCTGAAAAACCTGGGTAACGAAAAACAGACACCCTTCATCACCAGACTGGACATGGAACTGGCCGCTATCGAAAAAGGCGGTTACGATCATTTCATGCTCAAAGAGATCCACGAACAACCCGATACCATATTCGACTGTTTGCGCGGAAGGCTGCTGACACAGACCGGGCAGATCATGATGGGTGGTATTGAGAACAACCTGGAAGCATTCATCAACGCGCCCCGCATCATCATTGTGGCCTGTGGCACCAGCTGGCACGCGGGTCTGATAGCCGAATACCTGATTGAGGAACTCTGCCGCATTCCGGTTGAAGTGGAATACGCGTCTGAGTTCCGTTACCGCAACCCCGTCATCCACAAAGGTGATGTGATCATCGCCATCTCGCAAAGTGGTGAAACGGCCGATACGCTGGTTGCCCTGGAGAGCGCCAAAGAAAAAGGTGCTTTTATCTTCGGTGTGGTGAACGCGGTGGGCAGCAGTATTGCCAGGTTGAGTCATGCAGGTGCTTATACCCACTCCGGTCCGGAGATCGGTGTGGCCAGTACCAAGGCATTTACGGGGCAGCTGGCCGTATTGGCCATGATGGCCTGTAAGATCGGGTATGCCAAGGGCACCATTGATCAGAAAAGATACCTGCAACTGCTGAACGACCTGGAAGCCGTTCCGGAAAAAGTGAAAGAGATCCTGAAAGACACTACGCAGATACAACGCATTGCCAACAAATACAAGGATGCCTCCGACTTCCTGTTCCTGGGCAGGGGCTATAACTTCCCCGTGGCATTGGAAGGCGCTTTAAAACTGAAAGAGATCTCTTATATACATGCGGAAGGATATCCTGCCGCTGAAATGAAACATGGTCCCATTGCACTGGTGGATGAAAAATTACCGGTGGTATTCGTGGCCACCAAGGATTCCTATTACGAGAAGATCGTTTCGAACGTTCAGGAGATCAAAGCCCGCAAAGGCATGGTGATAGCCGTAGCCACCGAAGGCGATGAGATCATACCGGGCATGGCGGATGATGTAATGCTGGTACCCGATGCAGACGAAGCCATTGCACCTTTACTGAGTGTGATACCGCTGCAGCTGCTCAGCTATTATGTGGGACTTGCCAAAGGACTGGATGTTGACAAACCACGCAACCTTGCCAAGAGTGTTACAGTAGAATAATAGAAATAGACAATTGTATTCCCCCGATCCTATTGTTTGACAAAATCAGAACAGATGCAACAGAACATGATCTATAAAACGCCATTGGATGCGTTGGGTTACAATTTCATCAAAGAGCCTTTTTTACCCAAAGGAAAGAACGAGTATTACCTGCGGGATATGCAGATCAAAAACGGGATCCATTACCGGAAACTGTCTGCCTACGAAATTGAAATGCTGGTGCGCAATGGCAATACCAGCGATAACTGGAACAATCTACTGGTATCGGACGCTTTTAATCCTGAACTGGTCAGGAACTGCAAGTTCTACGGACTGGTGCGCATTGGCAAACTGGAGCCCTTCTGCCTGGGCTTCAGCGACCTGAAAGTGCCTGTGGGCCTGTACAATTCCACCATCATCAGCTGCGATTTCGGCGACAATGTGGTGGTGGACAATGTTCGTTATCTCTCTCATTATATCATCGGCAGCGAAGCCATCATCACCAATGTGAATGAACTGGTAACGACCAACCATGCCAAATTCGGCAATGGTATCATCAAACAGGGGGAGGAAGAGGATGTGCGTATCTGGGTGGAGCTCTGCAACGAGAATACCGGTCGCCGGGTGATGCCTTTTAACGGTATGCTGCCGGGTGATGCTTTTTTGTGGAGCCGTTTCAGGGATGACAAAACACTGCAAGACAAGTTCCAATCCTTCACCGAAGAAAAATTCGATGACCGCCGTGGGTATTACGGCAAGATCGGCGACAGGACCGTGATCAAGAACTGTAAGATCATCAAAGATGTGTGGGTGGGTACGGATGCCTATTTCAAAGGGGCCAACAAACTCAAGAACCTGACCGTGAACTCAGGCCCAGAAGGCCGTACACAGATCGGTGAGGGTTGCGAGATCGTGAACGGGACCATTGGTTTTGGCTGCCGCCTGTTCTACGGCGTGAAAGCCGTACGTTTCATCATGGCATCGCATTCGCAGTTGAAATATGGCGCCAGGCTCATCAACTCCTACCTGGGTAACAATGCCACCATCTCCTGCTGCGAAGTGTTGAATTCACTGATCTTCCCGGCACATGAACAACACCACAACAATTCGTTCTTATGCGCAGCGCTGGTGATGGGACAAAGCAATATTGCCGCCGGCGCCACCATCGGTTCCAACCATAACAGTCGCGGAGCAGATGGTGAGATCATCCTGGGTCGTGGTTTCTGGCCAGGTTTATGCGTGAGCTTGAAACACAATTCTCGGTTCGCCAGTTTTATCATTCTCACCAAAGGAGATTATCCCGCCGAACTGGATATGCCCTTCCCCTTTGCATTGGTGAGCAATGATGTTACGCACGACAGGCTCGTGATCATGCCTGGTTACTGGTTCCTCTACAACCTGTATGCACTGGCACGCAATTCCTGGAAATATGTAGACAGGGATAAACGCAAAGAAAAGATCCAGCACATTGAATACGATTTCCTGGCACCCGATACCGTGAACGAGATGCTGGCTGCCATGACACTGATGGAGGAAGCCGTAGGCAAAGCCTATGCCCGCAGCGGCCGCATGGAAAGAACCTTCAGCGACGATGCTGCCGCCGGCAGATACCTGTTGCAAAGCGGTAACAAAATCGTGAATGAACTGGAAGTGCTGGCCGAAAACATAGAGAACAGCAAACGCAACGTGGTACTGATCAAAGTACTGGCTGCTTATAAGATATACGAGGAACTAGTGATCTATTACGGCACCACCCGCCTGCTGCAGTTCATCAGGCAGAACGATATCGAGTCACTGGAGGTACTGAAAGCAGCTTTACCAGCCAAAAAGAACCGGGGCAACTGGATCAATGTAGGCGGGCAGCTGTTACCCGAGGAAGAACTGACCAGCTTACGCGATAAGATAAAGGCCGGTAAGATCCGGTCATGGGATGCGGTACATGATTATTACATTGCCCAGGGCGAAAAATACCCGCAACTGAAACTGCAACATGCACTGGCCGCTTTATCAGATATTACCGGCCTGAACCTGAAACGGCTGGACAGTCACCAATTCAATAACCTACTCAACGGCTGCATTGCCACCAAGGAATGGCTGACCAAGGGTATTTACGATGCCAGGGCAAAGGACTATAGCAATCCGTTCCGGAAAATGGTGTATGAAAGTATTGGCGAGATGAATACCGTGTTGGGCAAACTGGAAGAGAACAGTTTCATCAAAGAACAGATCACAGAACTGAAGGAATTCAAAACAGGTATTGCTGCACTGAAAAAGAAATTCAAACTCAAAGCATAAAATACAAAACGCCGAACACAGGGATGTTCACCTGTGTTCAGCGTTGTATATCGCAGTAATCAGCTACTAGAACCGTAAGCCGATACCTCCCTGTATCTGCTGGTTGGTCCATCTGTCTTTGTTGTCGATATCGTTGATGTTCTGCAGGCCAATATTATATCGGCCATAGATGCGCAGGTACTTGAAGTTCAGCTGGGCACCCGCTACCAATGCAAAGTCACCATCTTTAAATGCCGACTGTCCGTTCTGCAGTAAGGTATTGTCCTTTTTCAGCAGGATCCCGAACTGTGGTCCTGCATTCAGGGTAAGGATACCACCTACATTATAACGCAGCAATAACGGGATGGTCAGGTAATCCAGTTTGATCTGCTGGTTACCATCCAGCAGGGGATTGACAGAAGTTGCATAAATGGTTTTAAAGCTGGAAGGTTTACTGGTAGACTGACTCCAGAGTATCTCTGGCTGTAAGCCCCATTTTTTATTCAGGTCCAGTTCCAGGAAACCACCGAAATGATACGATAGATCAAATCCATCGTTAAAAGATTGACCTGATATCTTATTCAGGTTAGCACCTGCTTTAATACCTGCCCGTATACCCTGGGCCTGCGACGCAGTTACGATCGACAACAGCAACAGGGCTGATAAAATGACTTGTTTCATAGAATTGGTTTTGTTTGATTGACTATGTTCAATGACCGTGCCAAAAAACATTTTACAATAGATAGGTGATTGATTAATACGGTATTTATGATGTACAGATTCGGATACTTTAACTTATCGCTGTCAATTCAATAAGGGTGATCTCTGGCAAAATACCCACCCTTCCGGGGTAACCGATAAAACCATATCCCCGGTTCACATACAGTTTCTGGTTACCTTCTTCGTACAATCCTGCCCATTGTTTGTACATCCACTGCACCGGGCTCCATTTGAAGTAGGGATTTTCGAGACCGAACTGCATGCCATGCGTATGTCCTGATAACATGAGGTCAATATCGCTGTATTTGGGTTTGATCTCCGCATCCCAATGGCTGGGATCATGGCTCAGTAATATTTTAAAAGGAATGTTCTCTGTTCCGGGATAGGCTTCCTGCATCTTACCGTATTTGGGAAAACGCCCCTTGGCACCCCAGTTCTCGATACCCAGCACGGCGATCTGCTCACCGTCCCTGTTGAACAGCACGTGTTCATTCATCAGCAAACGCCAGCCCAGTTGGGTATGCACCTGTTTCAGCCTTTCCAGGTTGGCGACTTTTTCCTGTTGAGAGGGCCAGGCAACATAATCGCCATAATCGTGGTTGCCCAGCGAGCTGTATATCCCCATGGGTGCTTTCAGCCGGTTGAATACATCCATATAATCGTGCATTTCATCGGCCCGGTCGTTCACAAGGTCGCCGGTGAAGAGGATCATATCGGGCTTTTGTTGCAATATCAGCTCAACGCCATGGTTCACTGCTTCTTTATTATGGAAACTGCCGCTATGGATATCGCTGATATGCACAATCCGCAAGCCATCAAATGCTTTGGGGAGGTTAGCAAAACCCAGTTGCATCTTTTTAACCTGGTACTTGTATTTATTGCTGAAACCATAGAGCAACGTACCGAACAGACCACCGCCCAGGCCCAGCCCCAGCCAGCTCAGGAAAGTGGACCTCGGGATACCGTTGCCTTCGCCCATAAAACGGGCGCCGGTATCGGGCAATATCTTCGACAACAGGAACAGGGAACCCCTGCGCAGGTCATCGGTAAAAAAGAACAGGGAGCCCAGCAGTTTGGCAAAGAAAATACCCACCAGTATGGCAAATACATAGTTACGGAACAGTTTGGAGCTCTGCAAAGCCTGTATATAGGGAAAGGAGAGTAATGCCGCCAGGGTGAGCAGGGAAATTACCCAATAACTCACATGGATCCAGGTGCGCAAACGCTCGCTGGAGTTTTGGGTAACGGTCCGTAAAGCCTGGAACACATACAGATCCAGTAACAGCATGATCAGGGCGATGATCCACCAGGTGCCTGCATTTCTCATGAATGGTCGTTTAAAGGTTTGTTCTTGTTGACGTTTGACCGGGCCTGATATTGTTTTCCGGGAAATCAGCCGCAAAGATAGGCCCCTGCACCCCCGCCTGACAATAGTCCGCTCCTCATAACAGGATTTGAAGAATATTGTTTCGGAAGATGTGCCCTAAAGTGTATTTTTGAAACTTTCAAATAAAGGACCCACATGAAACTGAGCTTTTATGGCCATTCCTGTTTCCAGGTAACGATCGGGGGTAAGAAAATACTCTTCGATCCCTTCATTACCTATAACGAGCTGGCCAAAGATATTGATGTGAACCAGGTAGAAACAGATTACATTTTTCTATCACATGGTCATGTCGATCATATTTCCGATACCGTATCCATAGCACAAAGAACGGGTTGTAAAGTGGTGGCCAACTGGGAAATACATGAGTGGCTGAACAAACAGGGGGTCAGCAATACCCACCCCATGAACACGGGAGGTAAATGGACATTCGACTTTGGCACCGTAAAATGCACGGTAGCACAGCATAGCAGCGGTTTGCCCGATGGCAGTTATGGGGGTAGTCCCATGGGTTTCCTGTTCAGCTCCGGGGAAGGTAATTTTTATTACAGCGGCGATACGGCCCTGACCCTGGACATGCAGCTCATCCCTGCCTGGTCCAAACCGGATTTTGCCGTGTTGCCAATTGGCGACAATTTTACCATGGACGTGGCCGATGCAGTAAGGGCGGCAGATTTTGTACAATGTTCCACGGTAGTAGGCGTACATTACAATACATTTGGTTTTATAAAGATCAACGAAGCAGAAGCCAGGGCAACATTCGCTGCCGCCGGTAAACAGCTGCTGCTTCCGGCGATCGGCGAAACAATCGATATCTAAAACATTCATCAAAAAAGCCCTTCGGGGTTTGGGGGTACATATGGCGAGAATTATCGGCGTAGCCAATCAGAAAGGCGGAGTAGGAAAAACAACATCAGCGATCAACGTAGCGGCCAGCCTGGCTGTACTTGAATTCAAAACATTACTGGTAGATGCAGACCCGCAGGCCAACAGCACCACGGGTGTGGGTTTTGACCTGCACAACATCACCAACAGCCTGTACGACTGCATGGTGAACAATGCATCCGCATCAGATGTGATCCTGAAAAGCGATGTACCCAACCTGGATGTACTTCCCTCCCATATCGACCTGGTGGGTGCCGAGATAGAGATGATCAATTACCCCAACCGGGAGAATGTACTCAAGACCATACTGGATGTGGTGCGTGACAAATACGATTTCATCATCATCGACTGCTCCCCTTCCCTGGGCCTGATCACCGTGAACTCACTGGTGGCATCCGACAGCGTGGTTGTTCCGGTGCAGTGCGAGTTCTTTGCACTGGAGGGACTGGGCAAACTGTTAAACACCATCAAGATCGTTCAAAGCCGGCTTAATCCAGAGTTACAGATAGAAGGTATCCTGATGACCATGTACGATGGCCGCCTGCGTTTGTGTAACCAGGTGGTAAGCGAAGTGAGAAGGCATTTCGACGATATGGTGTTTGACACCATCATACACCGGAATACCCGCCTGAGCGAAGCCCCCAGCGTGGGTAAACCCGTGATCCTGTATGACGCAGAAAGTAAAGGCGCCGTGAACTACCTGAACCTGGCCAAAGAAATTTTACAGAACAACGGCATGACTAAAATGTCGAACGAAGAAAGAATACTGGAATAAATAAATTAGTAATGAGTAGTTAGTAATGATTAACTGCTCAACCAGAAACCCAATTACTAATTACGAATTATTAATTACCCATGACCACTCCCAAACAAAACAAAGACCTGATCGGCAAAGGTCTCCGTTCTTTGTTACAGAATATTGACCAGGACCTGAAAACCACTGCCGGCAGTTTAAAGACGGATGTGGTGGAGCAGGTTACCCATACCACCCGCATACCGCTCAGCGATATACAGATCAACCCCAAACAGCCCAGGAGGGATTTTGATGAAACGGCGTTGAATGAACTGGCGGCTTCCATCAAACTGCATGATATCATCCAGCCGCTTACGGTCTCCAAATTACCCAACGGCAAATACCAGCTGATCGCAGGTGAGCGCCGATTCAGGGCATCCAAGATAGCAGGTTTAAAAGATGTGCCCGCCTATGTACGCCAGGCCAATGACCAGCAACTGCTGGAGCTGGCCTTACTGGAGAACTTACAGCGGGAAGACCTGAACGCGGTTGAGATAGCCCTCAGTTACAAAAGGATGATGGAAGAGCTGAGTTATACCCAGGAACAGGTAGCGGAAAGGATGGGTAAAGAAAGAAGCACTGTGACCAATTACCTTCGCCTGCTGAAACTGCCACCCGATATACAGCTGGCAGTGAGGAGCGGCGCATTGAGTATGGGACATGCCAGGGCATTGGTGAACATAGACACCATCGACAAACAGTTATTTGTTTATAAAGAGATCCAGGGCAAGGGCCTCAGCGTACGCCAGACCGAAGAACTGGTCCGGAACATGTACAAAGCAGAGAAACCCGGTGCTGTTAAAACTTCCGTAAAGTCTGACCTGCCCCCGGCTTACAAAAAAATTGAAGATAATTTAGCCTCGCATTTTGCCACCAAGGTTAAAATGGCTCACAATAAAAAAGGCTACGGCAGCATCACCATCGAATACTATTCACTGGAAGAACTGAATAAGATACTGGATGCGATGAATGTTTCCGTGAGTTAATCGCCGATGAAATCATATTCTTTTTTCATATTGTTACTGGTGGGCCTGCTGTGTGCCTGTGAACTTAGTGCACAGGACGATAAAAAAACATTGGCCAACAGCAGCAGTTTCACCACCCGGGGGGATAGCGCCGTAAAACAGCAACAGGCCGCCGTAAAAAAAGATACGGTCAAAAAACATAACCCACGCATTGCCACCAAACGTTCAGCACTCATTCCCGGATGGGGCCAGGCCTATAACAGGGAATACTGGAAGATCCCGATCGTGTATGGCATCCTCGCCATTCCTGCAAGTTTGTATTTTTACAATAACGACTACTACAAAAAAACAAAGTTCGCCTACGAAGCATTGTATAAAGCGCTGGGGCCTAATAAAGATACCACCGATCTGCCCTTTATAGACCCGCAGCTGAAAAACCTGAGTATCACGTCTTTGCAAAGTTACCGCAACTCATTCCGCCGAGACCGCGACTATTCTATTCTCTGGTTTTTGCTGGCCTGGGGACTGCAGGTAGCGGATGCCACGGTATTTGCTCACCTGAAACAGTTCGATGTAAGCAATGATCTGTCAATGGAACTGACCCCGGTTTTTAATCCCGTTACGCGCACACCGGGCCTGGGACTTACCCTAAACCTGAAACCTCCGGTCAGGAAGCCCGTGATCGCAAGGTAATTACCAGGTTTTCAAGAAAATATGACAGACCCCCTTGAATTCTACTTACGATGTGTTTCCTTTGCAGAATAAGGATACAGAAGTTTCCTTCATCAAACCAGTATTATGAAAATTGCACTGATCGGCTACGGCAAAATGGGAAAAGCGATTGAAGCCATTGCCCTGGAAAAAGGCCACGAAGTGGTGCTGAAGATCGACATCAATAATGCCGCCGACCTGAATAAAGAAACTATCAGCAAGGCTGATGTGGCCATTGAGTTCACGGGTCCGCACAGTGCTTTCGATAACGTAATGAAATGCCTGGAGCTGGGCATCCCCCTGGTTTGTGGTTCTACCGGCTGGCTGGACAAATGGAACGAAGCAAAAACTTTTTGCGAACAACAGAATGGTACCCTGATCTATGCCAGCAACTACAGTATTGGTGTGAACCTGTTCTTTGAACTCAATACCCGGCTGGCCAAACTGATGAGCGGTTATCCCGCATACCATGTAAGCCTGGAAGAGATCCATCATACACAGAAAAAAGATGCGCCCAGTGGTACCGCTATTACGCTGGCTGAACAGGTACTTGCCAATATCCCGTCCAAAAAAAGCTGGGTAAACCATACAACCGATAACCCGGCAGAACTGGAGATTATATCGGAAAGGATCGATCCGGCACCCGGAACACATAAGATCCGGTACGCTTCTTCTGTTGATGATATAGAGATCATTCACACCGCCCATAACCGCATCGGTTTTGCCGGTGGCGCGGTGCTGGCGGCAGAATTTGCAATCGATAAAAAAGGTATCTTTGGAATGAAAGATGTACTGGGATTATAAATGCGCCCCCTGTTTATAATGACCCACCTGTAAAATAATCCAGTATCCCCCGGCGATAAGTACTGCTTACGCGTATCCCTCATTATATAATTTTTCGTTATGCTATCTAAGAAAACACAATATGCCCTGAAAGCACTTACCTATATGGCCGAACGCAAAAAAGACGGTCCCATTCTGATTGCCGATATCTCAAAAAAGAAAAAGATCCCACTTAAATTTCTCGAAAATATCCTGCTGGAATTGAAGAAAGCCGGGTTGCTCGACAGCAAAAAAGGAAAAGGCGGAGGTTATTTTTTCAAAGTCGATCCCAAGGATATCCCTTTGGCACAGGTTATGCGGTTGATTGAAGGACCTATTGCCTTATTACCCTGCGTAAGCCTGAATTTTTACCAGAAATGTAAGGACTGCGATGAAAAAAAATGCGGACTGAATACCGTAATGAAACAGGTGCGCGATAATACCCTGGTGATACTGGAGAACAAAACCGTGTACGACTTACTTGCAAAATAACAACCATCCTAAACCCACATCATGAAAAAACTACTCATTATCCTGTTATGCCTGCCCATGTTTGCCGGCGCCCAAAAGCTGATCGGCGGAAAAAACATCCTCCGCTGGAACATCGGCTCCATGGCATTAAGAAACTACCACTTTACCTATGAACGCAGTCTTACCAGGAACCTGTCTGCTTCGCTCAGCTACCGTACCATGCCCAAGGGAACCCTTCCCTTCCAGGACAAGCTGGCCGACATCATCGACAGTAAAAATGTGAACTTCGGCAATTTCCAGATCGGCGGTACCGCCTGGACCCTGGAAGGCCGTGTGTACATTGGCCTGGGACGCATGAAAGGTTTTTACCTGGCTCCTTACCTGCGTTTTGCGGATTTTGACCTTTCTGCACCTGTCAAATACACGTACACATCCACCACCCCTCCTACCACTGGCCAGACCTTTTCCAAGGAAGCCAATTTTGTAGGAAAGATCAAATCAACCAGTCCCGGATTGTTATTGGGCTGGCAGTTCCAGATCGCAACCAAGATCGTTCTTGACCTGCAGATCATTGGCGGACATTATGGTAGCGGTTCCGGCGACCTGAACTTCTTATCGACTTTAAGCAACGATGAAGTGACCGCACTGAACAACAGTATCAACGATATTAAAAACAATTCCGGCCCTTACAAATTAACCGGTAGCGCCAACAACAATGGTGCACAGATCAAAGCCGATGGCCCCTGGTTCGGTATCCGATCCAATATTGGTATTGGGGTGAGATTTTAATTAGGAATTAGTAGTTAGTAAAAAAGAAGGGCTGTCATTTCCGGATCATCGGAAATAACAGCCCTTCTTGTATTTGATCGACACTTGCTTACAGCAGGCAATTGTTAATTACTAACGTGTTGTGTTATTAAAAACTCTGCGTAAACTCCCTGTTCTCATGCTCTTCGGTGAATAACATTCCGAACAATAGCAACCAGCCTTTTTTGTAAGTTTTTTTCACCGCAGAACAGGAGGAGCAGCGTTTCCGCAGAGGGTCTCCGGTAATAGTAAATAGTAAGAGGTTAATAGCACAACGCGCTAATTACTAATTATCCATTTTGCGTTATCTTCTTCAGATTCGTGAGCATATCCACCGTCATCTTGCCAAGGTCATACTCTGCTTTCCAGCCCCAGTCGCGGTTGGCTACACTGTCGTCAATGCTCTGTGGCCAGCTATCGGCAATGGCCTGGCGGTAGTCGGGGGCATAACTCATGACAAAATCAGGGATATGTTTCTGTATCTCAGCCGCAATTTCCCTGGGTGCAAAACTCATACCTGAGATATTATACGAAGTACGTATCGAGATCTTATCGGCGGGAGCATCCATCAGCTCCAGTGTGGCGCGGATCGCATCCGGCATGTACATCATGGGCAGGTAGGTATCTTCCTGTAAAAAACATTTGTATCTCTTACGTTCAATGGCTTCGCCATAGATCTCCACTGCATAATCAGTGGTACCACCGCCTGGCTCTGATTTGTAGCTGATGAGTCCGGGATACCGGATACTGCGCACATCCACCCCATAACGGTTGTGGTAGTAATTACACCAGAATTCACCGGCATATTTACTGATACCGTATACAGTGATGGGTTCTATCACGGTCTGCTGCGGACATTGCTGTTTGGGAGATGTGGGGCCGAACACCGCAATACTGCTGGGCCAGTATACTTTGTGCAGGCTCTCTTCACGCGCGATATCCAGCACATTCAGCAGGCCCTGCATATTGAGGTGCCAGGCAAGATTGGGATTTTTTTCGCCCGTGGCAGATAAGATCGCTGCTAACAGATAGATCTGCGTGATGTTCTGGCGGATCACCTGAACATGCAGCATTTCCTTGTTCATCACATCAAGGCTCACATAAGGCCCGGTGCCTTTCAACAGAGGATTCTCTTCGCGCAGGTCCGAAGCAACCACATTGTTATTTCCGTATTTTTTCCGAAGGGCAAGCGTTAATTCCACCCCGATCTGGCCCGAAGCGCCGATCACGAGGATCTTCTCTTTTACAATAGACATGGCAATCTTTTTATCCTGGCAAAGAAACGAATGAATATCGAATATTGAACGCTGAAAATGGAATGCCGAAATGTTTAATGAGCAGCTGTGACATCATTCAGATTCCGCTTCTTCTATCAGGGAGAAATGCCTAAATTTGCACCACACCTAATCTATCTCCATGTTACCAGGCTACCTTACACGGTTATTCCAATCACAGTCTTATAACCCCGATAATTTTTTCCTGATCGCCGGTCCCTGTGTGGTGGAAAGCGAGGAACTGGTGATGGAGATCGCCGATAAGGTATCAGGCATCTGCAAGCGGCTGGAAATACCCTATGTATTCAAAGCCAGTTACCGAAAAGCCAACCGTACCAGCGCCAGTTCTTTTACCGGCATCGGAGATGACAATGGACTGAGCCTGATTAAAAAAGTAGGAACCACTTACCAATTGCCCACCACTTCCGATATCCATGCGCATGAAGAAGCGGCCATGGCAGCCCCTTATGTCGATATTTTGCAGATACCGGCATTCCTTTGCCGCCAGACCGACCTGCTGGTGGCTGCCGCCGAGACCGGTAAGATCGTGAATGTGAAAAAAGGACAGTTCCTGAGCGGACCATCGATGAAATTTGCCGTAGACAAGATCAAACTGGCCGGAAACGAACAGGTGATGCTCACAGAAAGGGGAAACACTTTTGGTTACCAGGACCTGGTAGTGGATTACCGGAACATTCCCTGGATGCAGGAGAACCAGGTACCCGTGATCATGGATTGCACCCATTCCCTGCAGCAGCCCAACCAGACCTCAGGCATTACAGGAGGAAACCCACAACTGATCGGAACCATTGCCAAAGCAGCCATTGCCGCCGGCGCAGATGGACTCTTCATAGAAACCCACCCCAACCCCGCCGTAGCCAAAAGCGATGGCGCCAACATGTTACGCCTGGAACTGCTGGAACCCTTAGTGGAAAAACTGGTAACCTTAAGAAAGGCAGTACTGTGATCCCCCGCTAAATCATTCACTCATCCACTCATTCACTCATCCACTCATTCACTCATTGAACTCCCTACCAGTTCCTGATCGGGTTTCTTCTACCCGCAAGGATATAGTTCTTGATATTGATCCAAAAAGCCAGGATCATATAGACCACCAATGGGGAGCCCATGGTAAGAAAACTGATGTAGATGAACCACAACCGGATCTTGGAGGAAGCAATACCCAGTTTTTCGCCAATTTTAGAACAAACGCCAAAAGCGCTCATTTCCAGAAATTCTCTGATCTTTTGCATAACATTGGTTTGATTTGCCGGGGGGTGCTAAAATCTTTATGCAAATTAGACAAATAAGCCTAATAAAAGTTCAAAAACTGTGTTAATGCCCACCCGATTTTTCGTAAATTTGTCACTCAAAAGCGTGTGACGTTATCGCGTAACGCTTAACAAAGGCTCTCTTCTGTATACCTGGCGTCAGGCGTCTGTTATGCAGCGTTCAGCATCTGAAATGATACAAATTCTAAATTAACCTATATGGCTTTTGACATTGAAATGATCAAAAAAGTGTACGCCGGAATACCTGCCAAGGTAGACGCTGCCCGTAAGGCGCTGGGACGTCCATTGACACTGAGCGAAAAAATATTGTTTGCCCACCTGCATGCCAGTCAGACACTGGCGGGTTTTGAAAGAGGCAAAAGTTATGTGGACTTTGCACCTGACCGCGTAGCCATGCAGGATGCGACCGCACAGATGGCATTGCTGCAGTTCATGCAGGCAGGCCGCCCGAAAGTGGCCGTTCCTTCTACCGTGCACTGTGATCACCTGATCACTGCCAAAGTGGAAGCCAGGCAGGACCTGCAGGTTGCCAACACGGAAAGCAAAGAAGTATACGACTTCCTCGCATCTGTATCCAACAAATACGGTATCGGGTTCTGGAAACCCGGCGCGGGTATCATTCACCAGGTGGTACTGGAGAACTACGCATTCCCCGGCGGTATGATGATCGGAACCGATTCACACACGGTGAATGCGGGTGGCCTGGGAATGATCGCCATCGGCGTAGGTGGTGCGGATGCCTGTGATGTAATGGCGGGTCTGCCATGGGAACTGAAATGGCCCAAACTGATCGGTGTAAAACTGAACGGGAAACTGAACGGCTGGACTGCCCCGAAAGATGTGATCCTGAAAGTGGCAGGTATCCTTACCGTAAAAGGCGGAACCGGCGCTATTGTGGAATATTTTGGTGAAGGCGCCACCAGCATGAGCTGTACCGGTAAAGGAACCATCTGTAATATGGGTGCCGAAATCGGTGCTACCACTTCTACCTTCGGTTACGACGACAGTATGAGCCGTTACCTGAAAGCTACCGGCCGCGAAGAAGTTGCCAGTATGGCCGATGGTATTGCTGCCTACCTGAACGCAGATCCGGAAGTATATGCAGATCCGAAGAAATATTTCGACGAAGTGATCGAGATCAACCTGAGTGAACTGGAACCACACCTGAACGGACCATTCACTCCGGACCTGGCCACTCCTATCTCAAAAATGAAAGAAGCTGCTGCCGCCAACGGATGGCCCACCAAAATTGAAGTGGGTCTGATCGGAAGCTGTACCAACAGTTCGTATGAAGATATCAGTCGCGCAGTCAGCCTGGCAAAACAGGTAAAAGAAAAAGGCCTCACACTGAAAAGTGAGTTCACCATCACACCCGGTTCAGAGCAGGTACGTTTTACCGTTGAACGCGATGGTTTCCTGGATGAGTTCAATAAGATCGGTGCCAAAGTATTTGCCAATGCCTGCGGACCCTGTATTGGTATGTGGGACCGTGTAGGTGCCGAGAAAAAAGAAAAGAACACCATCGTACACAGCTTCAACCGAAATTTTGCCAAACGTGCCGATGGTAACCCCAACACTTTTGCTTTTGTAGGTTCACCGGAACTGGTTACCGCATTGGCCATTGCCGGCGACCTGAACTTCAATCCCCTGACCGATACCCTGACCAACGATAAAGGCGAGCAGGTAAAACTGGATGCCCCGAGCGGTTTTGAATTACCGGTAAAAGGTTTTGCCGTAGACGATCCCGGTTACCAGGCACCTGCTGCCGACGGCAGTGGCGTAACAGTGGCCGTAGCTCCGGACAGCAAACGTTTACAATTGCTCGCACCTTTTGCCGCGTGGGAAGGCACTGACCTGAAAGGTTTGAAACTGCTCATCAAAGCCAAAGGAAAATGTACCACCGACCATATCAGTATGGCAGGTCCCTGGTTGAAATTCCGCGGTCACCTCGACAATATCAGCAATAATATGCTAATCGGTGCTGTGAATTTC
Organism: Bacteroidota bacterium; assembly: GCA_016183765.1. GTDB lineage: Bacteria > Bacteroidota > Bacteroidia > Chitinophagales > Chitinophagaceae > Sediminibacterium. The sequence continues at coordinate 153,829 of JACPEA010000001.1, read as the reverse complement.
TACAACGAAAAAACAGACAATGTTAAGAACCAGCTTACCGGCGAATACGGTCCCGTTCCTGCCACCCAACGTGCCTACAAAGCAGCTGGCGTAGGAAGCATCGTGGTTGGTGATGAGAACTATGGTGAAGGCAGCTCACGCGAACACGCGGCTATGGAACCCCGTTTCCTGGGTGTACGTGCGATCCTGGTAAAATCATTTGCCCGTATCCACGAGACCAACCTGAAAAAACAGGGCATGCTGGCCCTCACATTTGCCGATAAAGCTGATTACGATAAGATCCAGGAAGATGATACCATCGATATCATTGGCCTGACCAGCTTTACACCCGGCACACCGTTGACCTTGGTATTCACACACGCAGATGGCAGCAAAGACACCATCATGGCTAACCACACGTACAACGAACAGCAGATCGAGTGGTTCAAAGCCGGTGCTGCACTGAACATCATTCGCAAACAGGTAGCAGGTTAATCAGAAAGAACTGACCATGTTCATAAAAAAATCCCGCTGTTCAGCGGGATTTTTTCTTTTTAAGATCGGCTTAATTCTTCGGGAAAACCGGATCGGCTTTCACTTCCTTGACCTGTTGCATGTGCCGGTCATTATGCGCCCCGATGAACAGGATAACAAGATAGCAGGAATCATGGCAAACATCAACAGATACCCGACCGCAGAAATACACACCGGGAACAGACACCCTGCCTTTTTTCGGTGTACTGAATCACAAGTATTTACAACAGGTATTTACCGCATGCGATGAATTCTTTGGAGGATCCGTTTATCTTACTGCGAAAAATGGAAGCCACCGTTATCCAGCAAAAAATATACGAGATCAGGAGAGAAAGGGTCATGCTCGACTTTGACCTGGCCATATTATATGCCGTTGAGACCAAAGTGCTTAACCAGGCAGTGAAAAGGAACCTTGCCCGTTTTCCGGCAGATTTCATGTTTCAGCTAACCCAGGCCGAATACAACAACCTGAACTTGAAGTCACAAATTGTGACTTCAAGTTGGGGAGGTGTTCGCAAACTGCCTTATGCATTCACCGAACATGGGGTGACCATGCTGGCCGGCATCTTACGAAGTGAGAAAGCCATTGTCATGAACATCACTATTGTAAGGGCTTTTATCGCACTCCGGCAGATAGCGATGCAATACAAAGAGCTGGCAGAAAAGCTGGCACAGCTGGAAAACAGTAACCATCAACAGTTCAAAGAAATCTACCAGGCGCTGAACTACCTGATCGAACAGAAACAGCAGGAAGATACCTTTCAGAAAAGGCAACGGATCGGCTTTATCAAATAATGGCTAATATTACAGTCAGCTATTCTTCTATGGAATATCACCCAAACGACCCGCTGCATGGCAAAACCCTGCAAATGATCCTTACCGAACTGGTGGCACATGTTGGGTGGGAAACATTGGGGCATCATATTCCCATCAATTGTTTTACCAATAATCCCAGCATGAATTCCAGTCTGAAATTTCTGCGTAAGACACCCTGGGCAAGAAAAAAAGTGGAACAGCTTTACCTGAGAATGGTGGAATGATCTGCTGATCGTACCAGCTACCTTATTTCCTTGCCCGCATGTATTGTTTTGGCCAGTCGATGGACTGGTTCAGTTCCGACGCCGCATGTAAGGGGAAATAAGGGTCGCGAAGCGATTCCCTGGCAATCAGTACCAGGTCAGCTTCTTCCCGGGCAATGATCGCATCTGCCTGCCCGGGTTCGGTAATAAGTCCTACCGCTCCGGTAAGCAAACCGGTCTCTTTTCTGATCGCTGCGGCAAAGGGCACCTGGTATCCCGGGCCAACAGGGATTTTTGCATGGCCAATATTACCCCCCGAAGAACAGTCTACCAGGTCAACACCTGCTTTTTGCAACTGCTGCGCAAGCGCCACACTGTCGGCTATTGTCCATCCACCATCTGTCCAATCAGTAGCAGATATGCGTACGAACAAGGGCAGTTCTTTGGGCCATTCGGTTTGCACCGCAGCCACCACTTCCAGTAATAAACGGATACGGGTTTCAAAGCTGCCGCCATAAGCATCGGTGCGGATATTACTCAAAGGAGAATAAAATTCATGCAAAAGGTATCCATGTGCTGCATGTATCTCCACCACTTCAAAACCTGCCTGTTTTGCCCGTTTGGCTGCTGCTGCAAAATCAAGTAGCAGTTGCTCAATAGCAGCAACGCTCATAGCCTGTGGCGCAAGAGTTTCTTCAGCAAAAGGAACGGGACTCGGTGCTACCATTTGCCAACCACCTTCTTCCGGCTGCAGCTGTTGACCACCTTTCCAGGGTTCTGCGCAACTGGCTTTTCTTCCGGCATGCGCCAACTGGATACCCGGAACTGAACCTTGCTTTTTTATGAAACGGGTAATGCGGGCAAGGGGAGCTACCTGCTCATCCTTCCAGAGGCCAAGGTCAAAGGGAGTGATCCTTCCTTCGGGAGCCACTGCCGTAGCTTCCATGATGACCAGTCCGGCACCGCCTACAGCCCGGCTACCCAGGTGTACCAGGTGCCAGTCGTTGGCAAAACCATCTTCGGCAGAATATTCGCACATGGGCGATATAGCGATGCGATTAGGGAACGTAACAGAACGGATAGTGAGGGGATCAAACAGCCTGGCCATGAGTTAATCATTGATAGTAAGTAACTATCAATGAAATTACGAAATAACAAGCAACAGACGGGTGTTTCGTTACACCCGTTACCAGGCAATTATTCCAGTGCAGGATGGGAGGTTCATCAAAGTCCTTCCCAGGTCCTGGGGAAACGATCCGTCACATGGATCGTTTTCATGTGTTTCTGCATGTTCCAGAGATCGGCCTGTGAGAATACTGCTTCCCTTTGATGCGGCAATTCAACCATTGGGATGCACATGGATGGGCTCATGGTCAAATCTGCGGTCTCATTCAGAACCGTAGTTGCCTTGTTTGCTGTTGCAGATCTTTCAGTAAGATAGAACATAACACCTCCTTTTTTAACCTCCTGATACACAGTAAGTTTATAACGCAAAGGTACCGCTCTCCCCTATCCTGCAACATGATTTTTGACGAACGGAGCTGTTTTGGAAAGATTTACAAAACTTGCAATAAATAAGACTGGTTGTTACGAAACACACAATCTTCCACGCAGTTCGTTACGCAAAACAAAGCTGTCGGGGTATAATACATCATTTCAGGAAACCGTTATTTGCCGGCATAAAAAAGCCCCCGCTGTATACGGGGGCCTTTTCTACTTGCTATCTGTCCTTTTACTTCACTTCTTCAAATTGCGCGTCTTCTACCGTATCGTTATTCTGGGCCTGTGAACCCGCGTTCTGGTCAGCGCCGGGTTGTGCACCTGCACCCTGTGCAGATTCGGCCTGAGCCTTATAGATCTCTTCACTGGCTGCTGTCCAGGCAGTATTCATTTCGGCCATGGCCGCATCAATACCTGCAATATCCTGGTTCTTGTGAGCTTCTTTCAGCTTAGCCAGTGCCGCTTCGATCGGTGCTTTTTTATCGGCCGAGATCTTATCTCCAAACTCTTTGAACTGTTTCTCTGTCTGGAAGATCATGCTATCGGCCTGGTTCAGTTTTTCTACTTTCTCACGGGCTTCTTTATCGACAGCTTCATTGGCTTTTGCTTCGGCCTTCATTTTCTCCACTTCCTCCTTGCTCAGACCGCTACCGGCTTCAACACGTATCTTCTGCTCTTTTCCGGTGCCCTTGTCTTTGGCACTTACATGCAGCATACCGTTGGCATCGATATCGAAGATCACTTCGATCTGCGGAACGCCACGTGGTGCCGGTGGAATACCATCGAGGTTGAACATACCCAGGCTCTTGTTCTGGTTGGCCATCGGGCGCTCTCCCTGCAGTACATGGATCTGTACACCAGGCTGGTTATCGCTGGCGGTAGAGAACACTTCTGTTTTCTTGGTAGGGATGGTGGTATTGGATGGGATCATGGCTGTCATTACACCTCCCATGGTTTCAATACCCAGGCTCAGCGGGGTAACGTCCAGCAGCAATACATCTTTTACTTCACCAGTTAATACTGCACCCTGGATAGCAGCACCTAAGGCAACCACTTCATCCGGGTTAACGCCCTTGTTGGGTTTTTTGCCGAAGAACTTCTCAACGATCTCCTGCACTTTCGGGATACGGGTTGAACCACCCACCAGGATCACTTCATCGATCTGTGAAGTGCTGTAGCCGGCATCTTTCAATGCTTCCTCGCAGGGTTTCAGGCAACGTGCGAATAATTTATCCGCCAGCTGCTCAAATTTAGCGCGGCTCAGTTTCAGTACCAGGTGTTTAGGCACACCATCCACTGCAGTGATATAAGGCAGGTTGATCTCTGTTTCAGAAGAAGAACTCAACTCGATCTTTGCTTTTTCAGCAGCTTCTTTCAAACGCTGCAATGCCATCGGGTCTTTGCGCAGGTCAATGGCTTCCTGTGATTTGAATTCATCAGCCAGCCAGTCCATGATCACTTTATCAAAGTCATCACCACCGAGGTGGGTATCACCATTGGTTGATTTTACTTCAAACACACCTTCTCCCAATTCCAGGATAGAAACATCGAAAGTACCACCACCCAGGTCAAACACGGCGATCTTCTGGTCGGCATGTTTTTTATCAAGACCATAAGCCAACGCTGCCGCGGTAGGTTCATTCACGATCCTGCGAACGGTTAATCCGGCGATCTCTCCGGCTTCTTTGGTAGCCTGACGCTGTGCATCATTAAAATAAGCCGGAACGGTGATCACGGCTTCTGACACTTCCTGTCCCAGGTAATCCTCTGCTGTTTTCTTCATTTTCTGAAGGATCATGGCAGAGAGCTCCTGTGGGGTATACAGGCGGTCTTCAATGGCCACACGAACGGTATTATTGTCACCTTTGGCAACTTTATAGCTCCAGTGGCTGATTTCTTCGGTTACTTCGTCGTAACGACGACCCATGAAACGTTTCACACTGCTGATGGTGTTATGCGGGTTGGTGATCGCCTGCCTTTTGGCCGGATCGCCTACCTTACGCTCACCATTCTTCAGGAATGCCACTACCGAAGGGGTGGTTCTACGCCCTTCATCATTGGCGATCACTACCGGCTCATTACCTTCCATAACAGCTACACAGCTGTTCGTTGTACCGAGGTCAATTCCAATTATTTTGCCCATAACTATTGAATTTCAGTTTATTAATCAGCTTATTCGTGTCAATCCTCATGCCATCTCAGGAAAAATGCAAAATTGTCAGCCCCTGTACCGCCCTTCTTACAGTATTTTCGGGGGTAAAAACTGGTTGGGAGAAGTATTGGCAGATTGGTTTTTGTAAAACAGGAAAAATCCTTTAGTTTTAAAACCATGGTTACCAGTGCCATCAGCCGGGTAGCCTGACATATCATCCAATCCTTTGTTACAACCAGCTCTGTCTTTAATCCCCGGTAAAACCTTTGTGTGAGCATAACTGTACCCCAATTCCTTAAAGCATTCTTATGTACGAGCTTTCTGCTTGGTTGCACCCTTACCCAGGGGCAGCAAAGGGGTAACCTGCGTGGTATCGTGATCAATGACTTTACCAAGGAATCCGTTCCTTTTGCCAGCATTTACTGGAAACGGGCCGGTGCAGGAACCACTACCGACAGTGTGGGACAATTTACGCTCCGCTTAAGCCACCACCCCATCGATACCCTCGTGGTCAGTTATGTAGGCTTTGCCGACGTTTACAAAAGGGTATCGAACACATTTAAAGATACCGCGCAGATGATCCTGGTGATGCGCGAACTGAAACTGGCCAATACGGTAGAAGTAAAATCCAAATTCAACAAGGGCCTGCGCTGGTGGAAAGCCATTGTGACCAATAAAAGGCGCAACAATCCCTATAAATACGAGAACTACGCGTACGAGCTGTACAACAAAATGGAGCTCGACATCAACAATGTCAGCCGCAAATATTTTACCGACAAAAAACTACTGAAACCCTTCCTGTTCCTGCTGGACAATATCGACAGTGTTTCTGATCAGAAACCCTTCCTGCCGGTGTACATGACAGAGGCTTTGTCTGACTACTACTATTCCGTATCCCCCCACCGTGTACGCGAAGAGATCAAAGCAGCCAAAACAGACGGTATGAAAAATGAGAGCATGCTGCAATTCATCGGCGGCATGAACCAGAAGATCAATGTATACGAGAATTATACCAATGCCCTGGGCAAGGAATTCATCAGTCCGCTGAGCGATGTGGGCGATAAGTACTATAACTACAAAGGCGCCGACACCCAGTATATTGGCGGGCAACGCTACCTGCACCTGCTGTTCACCCCCAAAAGAGAGGGAGAGAACACATTCAGCGGGGATTGCTGGATACATGGTGGCAACTGGGGTATTTACAAGATCAACCTGAACATATCGAGCACAGCCAATATCAATTATGTGAACCGGTTAAGTATTGTACAGGAGTTTGCTTTGCGTGCCGATAGCGCCTGGATGTTTGCCAAGGACAAAGCTGTGATCGACTTTACGCCTTTCGGCAAGGAAAAACTTTCTTTTATTGCCAGGAGAACCAGCACCTACCGGAATGTCCGGGTGAATGATTCCACCATTGAACGCAAACTGGCTGCCAATAACCAGAAAGAGGAAGTGGTGGTTGCCGAGAATGCAAGGGGGAAAGACGGGAATTTCTGGGAGGAGCAGCGCCACGAAGAGCTGAGTACGAACGAAAAGAAAGTTTACCGGATGATGGATACGATAAAGACCGTACCGGCTTTCATCAGGTACACCAAAGCCATTACCTTCATTTTCGATGGCCACAAAAAACTGGGAGCGGTTGAGATCGGTCCCTGGTTTAAATGGATCAGCGGAAACCAGCTGGAAAAAATACGCCTTCGTTTTGACCTGGGCACCACGGAACAATTCAGTAAATACCTCCGCCTGCATGGGTACCTCGCTTATGGTTTTAAGGACGGCAGGTGGAAAGGCCGGGGCGATGCTACCTTCAAACTCGCAGGCGACCATGGTATTACCCTGTTTGGTTCGTATACACACGATCTGGACAATGGCCGTACCCGGTACAATGATGAGGACATCACCACCGATAATATCTTCAGCCAACTGATACGCAGGCAGGGGATCAGGCAGAAATTTTTGGGTGTGGAAGAAGTAAAACTGGCATTCACCAAAGAATGGAAGAACAAATTTTCGGTACAGCCCTTTCTTACCCGTACTGCCTACGAAACCTTTAACCCGCTGCCAACCACCCGTTCGCTGCTGAACCACACTTCACAGAAACATATTGTAAACTCAGAACTGGGCTTACGCTTACGTTATGCGCCCGGCGAGAGAACCTTTGCACGGCACCGTAAAGAGATCAGGCTGAAAAGTAATATGCCCGTTTTTGAAGCCAGGACCGCCTGGAGCATTGAAAACCTTTTTGGTTCCAATTACCAATACCTGCGGATAGGCGCCAATATTACCCAGAATGCCCGTATCCCACGTTGGGGTAAGCTCAATTATATGGTCTATGGGGGACAGATCTTTTCCAAAGAAGCCCTGCCGTTTATGGTACTCGAGATACACCCGGGTAATGAGATCTACTATTACAACAAACAGTCCTTTAACCTGATGAACCGTTTCGAATACATCAGCGATAAATTTGTCGGCATTACCGTAGAGCACAACCTTGAGAAGAAACTGATCAACCTCTTACCCTTTATGCGCAAAACCAATATGCGCCAGTTCTGGAACGTAAAATCTGTCTGGGGCAATCTTTCCAACCAAAACAGGTTGCTGAACATACAGGACTATTACTATGAATACCGCATGCGTTCCCTGCGTGGCGGATTGTATACAGAAGTAGGTACCGGTTTTGAGAACATCTTTAAACTGCTCAGGATCGACCTGGTATGGCGCTTCGCACCTTTGCGTAATATCCCGACAGGTATGAACCCGGCATTGTTCAAATCCCGCACCAATGATTTCGGCATATTCGGAAGTGTACGTTTCCAGTTCTGACAGGCACTGTATTTAATAAATCTTTACCAACTCCTGGTTTCCCTTGCATACTGCATTACTTATCTTTAAAGCTATGAAAGGAATGATCACGGTTTTACTGGCTGTCCTGTTACCGCTCTGCCTGCTCGCCAATCCGATCGATCTTACACCCGGTATGGTGATCAGGAACTCTGTCACCATCAACCAACGGTCTTACCCCTTAGTGGCAGCTGCAGACATCAGCAAACCTTTATTGACCATAGAAGGCAACAACATCACGGTAGATTTTAACCAGGCAATACTACAGGGTTCAGGCGATAAAAGCAGGCCGGATGAATTTTACGGACTTGCCGTGCTGGTGAAAAAAGGTTCTAAAAATATCACCATCAAAAACGCCTTCATACATGGGTACAAAGTGGCCATCCTCGCAGATAGTATAGACAACCTCATCATCGATCACTGCGACCTGAGCTATAACTGGCGCCAACACCTGCAAAGCAACCGTGAGCGGGAAGATATCAGCGACTGGATGAGTTATCACCACAACGAAAAAAATGAATGGCTGCGTTATGGCGCCGCCATGTACCTGGTGAACTGCAGATCGGCAGTGATCACCAACAATGTCGTTACCGGCGGACAATGCGCCCTGATGATGACGCACTGCGAAAAAGCGACCGTATCAGACAATGATCTCTCCTTCAACTCCGGCATCGGAATTGGCCTGTACAGAAGCAGTCACAACAGGATCTACCATAACCGGGTTGACTATAACGTTCGCGGCTACAGTCACGGTAAGTACAAACGCGGACAGGACAGCGCCGGATTCCTGGTATTTGAACAAAGCAGCGATAATATTTTTGCCTATAACACAGCCACGCACAGTGGCGATGGATTTTTCCTCTGGGCCGGTCAAACTACAATGGATACGGGCGAAGGTGGCTGCAATGATAATTTCATCTACGGAAACGATTTCTCGTACGCACCCACCAACGGCGTGGAAGTCACATTCAGCCGTAACCTGATCATGAAGAACAGTATCAAGGACTGTGACCATGGCATCTGGGGCGGATACAGTTACGATACGGATATCACCGACAATGCTTTCGCCAATAACCGCATCGGTATTGCCATCGAGCACGGACAGAACATCAACATCGTCCTCAACGGTTTTCAGAACGACCAGACAGGCGTGAAATTATGGTCGCGAGAGAAACAGCCTGCCGACTGGACCTATGCCCGGAAAAGAAATACCGACAGCCGCAACTACTGGATAGCCGCCAACCGTTTTACCGCCACACCCAAAGCTTTCGATATCATGGGAACCGATACGGTGGTATTCAGCGGCAATACCAAACTGCTGGTGGACGAAGCCCTGGTACTGGGTGACCGTGCAGAAGACATAGACACCTCCCGCGACGCAGAGATCCTGGATATGGAATACCAGCCGGATGAACGACTCAAAACCATCAAAGCCACCAGTATGCCCGCTACCCTGCTGCCGCAGGGCAAACAGGAGATACGCATTACGGAATGGGGACCTTATGATTTCCGCTACCCCCTGTTATGGCTGAAAGAAGTGGACAATACCGGGCTGTACCGGTTCGAGATACTGGGTCCAAAAGGAACCTGGGAACCGGAGCAGGTTTCCGGATTCAGGATCGTTTCCAGCGATACCAACCGTTTCCCGGCAACTGTAACGGCGAGAGCAGACAGCGCACAGGCCAACAGGTATATCCATTTGCTTTACAAAGGACCAGCTTACCGCGACCAGTTTGGTAAATGGCAGGACAGCAGCCGGGCGCACATATTCAGTTATCGGGAATTTGCCCCACAGGCACAATGGACCGTGAACTGGTATCGCTGGGATGCGGAACATGATCCGGCCAAAGATTACCAGACATTCAGCACGCTGTTTGAACAGCCAGCCTTTCATACGGCCACCACAGCTAAGATTGATTATACCTGGTGGGGAGCCATTGACAGGGGATTACCTGCAGACTCTTTTGCCACTGTAGCTACTACAAAAATGACAGTACCCGCCGACACCTATGAACTGGGTATTACCGCAGATGACTATGTGAAAGTATTCATCGATGACCAGGAACTGATCAACGCATGGGACAGCAGGTACACAGAACTGGACGAGAATACACATCACCGCAAGCAGATCAGGTTACCGGCAGGAGAACACCGGATCCGCATTGTACATGCAGAGAACAAAGGATTGGCTACCCTGCAGTTTTACCTGAAACCGGTAACAGCTATGCCCGCGCGGCTTTGAAAGTATAGTTCTTCTGTGAAAAATAACTGAAAGCCACCACAAAGACCGTAGTGACCAGTTTGGAGGGTGTGGGATACCATTTGAATACCTCCACAAACAGTTTCAGAAAAGTATAATTAAGAAAGAGGCAGCCCAGTACCACCATGAAATACTTACCCAGTTGCTTGCGCTTGCCTACCGATGTTTCCTGGAACACCACGTAACGGCTCAGGTAAAACCCGATGGGGAACGTAACACAGAAACCGATCAGAAACGCCGCGATATGCGGACCAATGCTCAGGAAACCGATATGGATGACCTGTTTTTGTAATATAAAATTGTAGGAAACAAAGAAAAGTGCAATATCCAGGCAGGTGTTGAACCCGCCGCAGGCTGCATACCGGAAGGTTTGTAATGGCATGAAACGGCGGAACAGTGGATAAAAAAGATCCACAATGCCCAGTATCAGGCCACGGGTACTATCATGCAGCTTTCGCATAATGCTGGCGAAGGTAGGGGTTAATTAATTACTTTTGCCAGCCGAAAATGTTAAGAAATGAGTGTTGTTACCAAGATAAAAGAAGTTACTGCAGCCGCTATTCACCAGTTATACCAGGTAGAACTGGCAGCCGGCGATGTATTGGTAAATGCCACCAAACCTGAATTTGAAGGCGACTATACCGTAGTGCTGTTCGCTTTTGTGAAACAACTGAAAAAATCGCCAGACGCATTGGGACAGGAACTGGGACAACAGATCATATCAACCCATCCCGATCTTTTTACTGCTTATAATGTGATCAAAGGTTTCCTGAACCTGACGGTTGCGGATGCTTATTGGTTGCAGTTCATCAACGGGCAATACAGCAATACCGAATTTGGTCATACAAAACCCAATGGTGAGAAAGTGATGGTGGAATACTCCTCTCCCAACACCAATAAACCGCTGCACCTGGGGCATCTCAGGAATAATTTCCTGGGAAGAAGTATTGCCGAAATTTTAAAGGCCAACGGTAACGAAGTGGTGAAGACCTGCATCGTGAACGACAGGGGCATCCATATCTGCAAAAGCATGATCGCCTGGCAGCTGTTTGGCAATGGCGCCACACCTGCTTCCACCCATACCAAGGGTGATCATTTTGTGGGCGATTATTATGTAAAGTTCAACGATGAATACAAACGCCAGGTAGAAGAGCTGAAAGCCAAGGGTAAACTGGACGAAGAAGCAGAAAAGACCGCTCCCATCTTGCTGGCCACCCAGCAGATGCTGCTCGACTGGGAAGCCGGCAAGCCCGAAGTGATGGAACTCTGGCGCACCATGAACAGCTGGGTGTACGAGGGTTTTGATGCCACTTACCAGCGTATCGGTAGCGATTTCGACAAGACCTACTACGAAAGTGATACCTATTTACTGGGCAAGGACCTGGTAGAGACCGGGCTTGCCAAAAAAGTATTCTACCAGAAACCTGATGGCAGTGTCTGGATCGATCTTACGGCTGACGGGCTGGATGAAAAACTGGTACGCAGAAAAGACGGCACTTCCGTATACATCACACAGGATATTGGCCTGGCGGAACAGAAGCAGAAAGAGTTCAACGCCAAACAAAGCATTTATGTGGTGGGCGATGAACAGAACTATCATTTTAAGGTATTGAAACTGATCTGCCAGAAACTGGGACTGCCTTCGGCTGATGGCATTTATCACCTCAGTTATGGTATGGTGGAACTGCCTACCGGTAAAATGAAAAGCCGGGAAGGCACCGTAGTGGATGCCGATGACCTGGTGGAAGAAATGGTGAACATAGCCCGCCAGAAAACAGAGGAACTGGGCAAGGTGAAGGATTTTACAGAAGAGGAATTACAGGAATTATACGACACCATTGGTCTGGGCGCCCTGAAGTTTTTCCTGCTGCGTGTGGATCCCAAAAAGAAAATGGTCTTCAACCCCGAGGAAAGCATCGACTTCCATGGTTTTACCGGACCATTCATTCAATATACACATGCCAGGATCAAAAGTATCCTGCGCAAAGCCGAACCGGTGACCGGCATCCAGGAACAGGGTCCGCTCCTGCCGCTGGAAAAAGAACTCTCCATTCACCTGGAAATGTTCCCCACCGTGTTACAGGATGCAGCCCAGGAACATGACCCATCCAAAGTGGCCATCTATGTGTTCAACCTGGCCAAAATCTTTAACTCTTTTTATACCGAACACTCGATAGCCAATGCGGAGACGCCCGAAAAAAAGGCAGTTCGTTTACAGCTGTCACAACTAACGGCCCAGGCCATCAAAAACGGGATGAGTGTACTGGGTATCCGGGTTCCCGAAAGAATGTAATCCCTTACGGGTCATGGATTCACAGGTACATTCAATTAAAATCTGTGAATCTGCGGCAAAATTTCCCTGTTTGCTTTACATTTGCGTTCCCAAAGATGCGGAGGTGGCGAAATTGGTAGACGCACTACTTTGAGGTGGTAGCGCCTTTTACCGGGCGTGGGAGTTCGAATCTCCTCTTCCGCACTAAACCGGCTCATTTTGAGCCGGTTTTTTTGTTTTCAACGCATAAGCTTACTTTGTAAAAAAATAGTCCATGTCGAGTTTTATCATCACCTGTCCCAACTGCAATACCCAGTTCGAACCCGGCGATTCCATGCGTGAAGAGATCCAGAAAGAACTGCGCGGTAAGATGGCCGACTGGCAGAAGAAAAAAGACGAGGAATTCAGGCTGAAGGAGAACAGTCTGCTGCTGCAACTGCAGGCCAAAGACGAGGAGAACCGCAAACAGATAGAAGCTGAAAAAAAGAAACTGGAAGAAGGGATCCGCAAATCAGTGGTCACCGATTTTGAGAACCAGCTGAAAATGCTGCAGCAGACGGCCGCCGAAAATGAAGAAAAACTGAAAGAAGCCCGCAAACAACAACTCGAATTCCTGCAAAAAGAGCAGGCCCTGAAAACCAGGGAAGAAGAACTGCAACTCACAGTTCAGAAACAATTGCTGGAGGAACGGGAGAAACTGAAGGAACAACTGCAGAAAGAGGAGGCGGATAAATTAAGCCTGAAAGAACAGGAATACCAGCTCCGCATGAAAGAACTGGAGAAGCAGTTGGACGACCAGAAAAAACTGGCCGAAGAAATGCGCCGTAAATCGGAACAGGGAAGCATGCAGTTACAGGGCGAGGTACAGGAACTGATGCTGGAAGAATTATTGCAAGCCACTTTCCCCTTCGACAAGATCGAAGAAGTGGGCAAAGGGGTGCGTGGCGCCGATTGCACCCAAACCGTGCGCAACCAGTTTGGCAATGAAGCAGGTAAGATCATTTACGAAAGCAAACGCACCAAAGATTTCTCCAACGAATGGATTGAAAAACTGAAAGCCGATATGCGCACACTTGGCGCCGATGTGGCGGTGATCGTTACGCAGGCTTTCCCGAAAGATATGGACCGCTTTGGCGAAAAAGAAGGCGTATATATCTGCAGTTTTACAGAAGTGAGAAGCGTGGCGCTTTTATTAAGGAACGCTTTGTTGAAAATAGCCGATGCCAAAAAAAGCCAGGACAACAAGGGCGACAAAATGCACATGCTCTACGATTACCTCACCGGCAGTGAATTTGGCGAACAGTGGAAAGCCATCCGCGAAGGTTTCATGAGCATGAAGCTGAGTATCCAGCGCGAAAGGGATGCCATGGAAAAACTCTGGAAAGCCCGCGAGAAACAACTTGAGAAAGTATTGTTGAACGCAGCCCATATCAAAGGATCGGTGGAAGGTATTGCCGGCGCCGATGCCATTAACCTGAACCTGATCGAAGACACAGATCCTTTAGTACTTGAGTAATCCCTTCAACCATATCGACCCATCTGCCCAGTCCGACCGGCCTTCGAAGAAGAAACCCATCTTCCCCGTAAACGATGACCTGCGCCAGTACCTGGTGAAATATGGTCGCGAAGTGAAACTGCCGGTGAGTTATGCCGACCTGCAGCGATTCACCTATACCGTTCCGTTAAAAGACAAATACGGCAAGGAGACCGCCTGGGAAAAAGTTTCGTACGACATGCACGAATGGGAGTTCCTGCGCGAGAACCTGGTGCGCATCTATGCCATCCTGAAAACCGAAGGCGACCTCAGTTTCATCAACCACCTGGATGTGGCAAGGATCGATTTCTGTTTTTTTGGGAACAGTCAGCCCTTCCGTATCCGCATCGTGAACAAATTCAATGATAATTACGACCACTATTATATTAAAAAAGCCGATGCCAGCCGTATTTACGGACTGGAACTGGAACACCTGCTCTCTCCCAACCGGATGACCTATTTCACTGATAAGGATACCCTGATAGAAGAGCATATCCCCGGTATTCCCGGAGATATCTTTATCCATGATTACCTGCAGGATCCCAACACCAACCAGATACGCCTGGCCAAAGAGTTCGTAAAATTCAACGAACGCTGTTTTGTACACCTGCTCGGGGATATGCGTGCGTATAATTTCGTGGTCAATATCACACCCGATATTGAAGATTACCAATATCGTATCCGTGCCATTGATTTTGATCAGCAGTCGTACGAAGGAAGAAAGAACCTGTACCTGCCCCAGTTCTTCAAGGAGAACAAACCATTGGTGGATATTGTGGCCAAACACCTGGATGCAAAATCCATTGCGCAGTACCAGGCAGAAGAAAGAACCATGATGACTTTCCGGCTGGTATCAGCCCGTTACCGGATGAAGGAGATCCTGGATATCATGGCATACGATGATATCTCCAAACCAGAGAAGATCGAACAGCTGAAACAGGAACTATCCGAACATTTCCAGAACCCCACCTATTTCAAAAAGGCAAGGACCATGGGACAACTCGTAAAACGGCAATTGAAAGTAATGCTCCAGAAAAACCTCATGTTCGTCCCCAAAACCAAAACCCAAAGCCGCTTCGACGACTAACAAAAACATCCTATCATTCTATCATTCTATCATTCACTCATCCACTCATCCACTCATTGTCCCTCCCCACGCCAAACAAACCCCTCCCATAACCCGGTACCGGATCAACAAAGGAATGTTCAGCTCATTTTTCACAAACCTTGCCTGAATGGTTCCGCTATCAGAAAGTGTAAAAGGTTCAATCCGTAATACTTCACTGAAATCCACATCGCCATATCCCCACCATTTGAACATGGCTTCTTTACAACTCCATAAAAGGGTCAGTAAACGGGTTTGCTGATCAGCCGGGTAAGTATGTACAAATGCCCGTTCTTCGGGATGCAGGAATTTATGTTGGATCTTTTGTACCCTTTCCGTGATCTCTTCGATATCTACACCTACCCTCTCCGTACTGCTCACAATAGCCGCAGCATATTGGCTGCAATGAGAGATGGAGAAATGGTATTGCTCATCCGGCAGAAAAGGTTTGCGGGTGTCGGCTATCTCTATTTCCTTACTTGGGAAATCGGGGAACAGGAATGGCAGCAGGTAGCGGCCGGCCAGGTGCTGTAAGCGTTTATGCGGATGGCTGATCTCTCTTCCCAGTGGCACGGCCTTCAGGAAAAAAGTTGCTTCCTCTTCGATCTT
The DNA here is from genome assembly GCA_016183765.1 of Bacteroidota bacterium. Taxonomy (GTDB): domain Bacteria; phylum Bacteroidota; class Bacteroidia; order Chitinophagales; family Chitinophagaceae; genus Sediminibacterium. Next base: position 138,024 of record JACPEA010000001.1, on the reverse strand, counting down.
CCAGACAGCCAGCCTGGTGGTTGGGTTGATATCTTGTTGATAAAACAGCGGCACCGCAGCAATTTAGCATTTAGATTGCAGGGCTTACACAATATAAGCTCTCAATTAGATAAAAGTACAAAGAATGATCCTCACAGATTCACGCATACTGGAAGAAATGGAAAAGGGCACCATCAAGATCGAACCTTTTAACCGGGCCGACCTGGGCAGCAACAGTTACGATGTACACCTGGGCAAATGGCTGGCCACTTATGTGAATGCAGAACTGGATGCCAAAAAACACAACAAGATCGAATATTTCGAAATACCCGATGAAGGTTTTGTATTGCAGCCCCATGCATTTTATCTCGGTGTTACCCAGGAATACACTGAGACCCATTCGCATGTTCCTTTCCTGGAAGGTAAATCATCTACTGGCCGTTTGGGTATCGACATACATGCCACAGCGGGCAAGGGTGATGTGGGTTTCTGCGGTAACTGGACGCTCGAGATCTCCTGCAAACAGCCCGTACGCATATACAAGGACATGCCCATCGGCCAGCTCATCTATTTCCCGGTGGATGGAGAGATCGCAGTCAAATACAACCAGAAAGGCAATGCCAAATACAGCGGACAGCCGGATAAACCGGTGGAAAGCATGATGTGGAAGAACCAGTTTTAGGATCAGTGGTTTAATTTCCAGATGGCGGCGGTCAGTACGGTGGCAAAACTTACCCAGCAGAGATAGGGAACCAGCAGCCAGGCAGCCGTTTTAGACAACCGGGCAAACCACACAATGGTCAGCAGGATAAACAGCCACATAAGCACGATCTCAAGTAATGCCGCACCGATCAGGTGCTGGTTAAAGAACAGGATACTCCAGCAGAAATTAAGCGCGAACTGGACCACAAAAAGCAAAAGTGCCACATTGCGCAGAACAGAACGCGACTGTTTCCAGACCAGGTAAAAACTGATCCCCATCAACAGGTACAGGGTTGACCATACGGGACCAAACACCCAATTGGGCGGATTGAAGGAAGGTTTTTGCAGACCAGCATACCAACCCGGTATCTCACTGATCGTGAAAATACCGCCTAAAGAACCTATCCCAACCGTAAACAGAACGGAAGCCGCCAGTTTTTGCCAATTAAAGTTTGCCATATTTCTTCTGGTAGGCGATTAACCATCCTACTACTTCATTATAACTGTTCACCCCCTCTGTTTGTTTATTCAGTTTCAGGTATTGGTCGTACAAACCGGATACAGCAGGCGAAATGCGGTTCCTTCTCTTATAAAAGAATTCGCGGATCTCTTTCCTGTCTCTTTTCACCAGGGTATCCAATAATGACCGGTTCTGCAGGATCATCGCTTCAAATTGGCTGTAATCCTTTTCCTTTCCGTACATGCGCACCTGTTCGCCCTGGGCATAGGAAAACAGGTCCAGGTAGGCAGAATACCGCACATATACATTCTTAGAAGCCATCGCCGCCAGGAATCCTACAAAATTGGCTTCGCTCTCACTGGCATAACCCAGTTGGTGGGCCATTTCGTGGAGGGTGATATACGGTATCAGTACCCGTGGCAGATCGGTGCGTAACTGGGCCTCGCCGGTAAAAGGATTATAATACCCTGTAAAACCTACATAATCAGCTATACCGCTGTACAGGCTGGGTTTTACAGACCGGTTCTGGTAATGCAGGAATTCATATTCATAAGAAACTCTTTCGTAGGAGCGATAGGCTTCCCGGTACAGGGTGTCCAGCGGAGGCTCGGGTAAGACCGTATCCCCTATCTGGCGCCGGCATTCATTCAGTTGATAGATCAGCTGGTGGGCCAGTGAAGTCACTTCTTCCCTGCTATAGCCATTTTTATTGATCCGGAGCTGGTAGGCAATACCCAGGCGATGGTAGTTGAGTCCCCACATCAGCTGAAACACGATGAATACCCATAAAACGGCACTCAAAAAGCTGAACCCTATCAGGATCAGCCTTGCCCGGGTAAGCTCTCTACGGTACAGTAAACGTAACAGCCGGACCAGTCCTATCAGCATTAACAGGAATATCCAGGCATACAGTATATCGCCCAGGCTGAAAGGCACCCAACGGGTGAGGGTACGGAGCGTGGAAGCCAGCGCCGGGTAGATGCCCAGTGAGTACAAACGTTCCACTTGTTCCGGGAATAGAGAAAACAGGCTGATAATCAGCGATATAGAAAAAAGGATGCCCAGTTTCACCCATTGGTATGCTGAAAAGACCCTTTCCTGCTTCATGACTACAAATATGACATAAAAAGCCCGATCGTTGTCGCCTGGGTGCGGATTGGGCCCGGTTCAATTTTCCTTTGGCATTTCGGGCGTTTTGGCGTACCTTTGCAAGCCCTTAAAAAAAGGTTATGAATCAGCGGCGGGAATTTGAAATAGCATTTGTGGGTTTGAAGCCGGGGATCCATGTTTACGAATACCGGATTGAGGATAAGTTCTTTGTACCATATGGAGAGCAGGATTTTACCAACTGCGTTGCGAACGTCAAGCTGAGCCTCGATAAAAAGAGCGGCTTCATGCAGCTGAAATTCGACATCGACGGAATGGTAAATGCACCCTGCGACCGGTGTGGGAACACACTGCCCATGCAGCTTTGGGACGAGTTCAACATCATTGTAAAAATGGTGGACGACCCGGACGAGATGAATGAACAGGAGGAGGACCCGGATGTATATTATATCAGCCGCGGTGAAAGCCATTTGCACCTGGCCGACTGGATCTATGAGTTCATCAACCTGAGTATTCCGCTGCAGAAAATGTGCAGCAAGGAAGAGATGGGCGGGCCCAAATGCAATACAGAGGTATTGGAGAAACTGAAGAAAATGGAAGAAGAGACCCGGAAGGACAGTGGCAATACTGTGTGGAAAGGACTGGATAAATTTAAAAACCTGGATTAATTTTTTTTGATACTATAAATTTCGAGATATGCCGAATCCCAAACGCAGACACTCCCAGCAACGTAGCGCCAAGAGAAGAACTCACTACGTAGCGCAGGAAGTAACATTAAGCAAAGACAGCACCACTGGTGAAACACATGTACGCCACCGCGCGCACGTGAGCGAAGGAAAATTGTTCTATAAAGGGAAACTGGTAGCTGAAAAAGCTCCTCTGAAAGCGTAACCTTTTTAGTACAACTTTTAGCTTCGTGCCACGATGAATATTGGATTAGACATGATGGGTGGAGATTTTGCACCGCTGGAAGCGGTCAAAGGACTACAGCTGTACCTGTCTGACCCAACCCGTACGGCATCCATATACTGCATAGGTGATGAAACACTGGTAAAACCCCTGTTGGAGGAACACCAGGTTGCATCACCTAATTTGCATTTGGTACATGCCCCCGAAGTCATCGGTTATCATGAGCATCCCACTAAAGCGCTGAAAGAAAAACAACGCTCCTCCATCGCCATCGGTTTTCATATGCTGGCCACCGGAAAGATCGATGCTTTCATCAGTGCGGGCAATACCGGCGCCATGCTGGTAGGCGCCATGTTCAGCATCAAACCCATTGAAGGCGTGCAACGACCTACCATCGCCACCGTTGTTCCCAAGATCAATGGTGCTACGGGTGTGATTGCGGATGTGGGCCTGAATACCGATTGCAAGCCCGAGAACCTGAACCAGTTTGCCATACTGGCCAGCCTGTATGCACAACATATCCTGGGCATCAGCCACCCGAAAACGGGTCTGCTGAACGTGGGCGAGGAAGAAGGCAAAGGCAACCTGCTTGCACAGGCCGCTTATCCCCTCCTGAAAGAAAATACAGCCATTCATTTTATCGGTAACATAGAGGGGCGCGACCTGTTCAATGACAAGGCAGATGTGATCGTCTGTGATGGTTTTACCGGTAATATCCTTCTCAAAATGGCAGAGTCGCTGTATGATGTGGCTGCACAGCGGGGTTATCAGAATGATGCCTATTTCAGCCGTTTCCATTACGAAAACTACGGCGGCACACCTGTTCTGGGTGTGGCCAAACCGGTGGTCATCGGCCACGGTATCAGCAACGCCAAAGCCTTCGGTAACATGATCGATGTGGCTGGCAAAATGATCGAAAGCGATCTCTGTGGAAAGATCACCGAGAAGTTCCGATCCTGATAACCTGCCGGCATACCACCGCCTGCCATAACTGCCCTGCTCCTGTTTCGTTAATTACAAAAACGGTATCTCATGAGCCTCTCCTCATTTTTCTGCAAGCAGATTTTCCGGCTGAGTGGCTGGACGGTAGATACCAACTTACCCCCCGAGATCAAAAAATCTATCATCATAGCCGCACCACATACCAGCAACTGGGATTTCTGGTATGCAATGGCCAGTTTCTCCATTTACCGGCTACGGATCCGGTTCACCATTAAAAAAGAATGGATGCGCTTCCCCTTTGGCCTGCTGATGAAACCACTGGGAGGCATCGGCATTGACCGTACACCCAGGACAGCCGGGGCCGAAAGAAGAAGTTTTGTGGAAGCCATGATCGACCTGTTTCAACAGAACGAGGAACTGATCATCCTGATCACCCCGGAAGGCACCCGGAGCCGGCAGGATAAATGGAAGACCGGATTTTACCATGTAGCCCTGGGCGCCGGTGTACCCATTTGCCTGGGTTATGTTGATTATCAAAATAAGAAAGCCGGCATCGGTAAAGTCATCTACCCTACCGATTTTGCCACAGATATGCGGACCATGATGGACTTTTACCGGAATATCCATCCGAAATACCCCGAAAATTTCGCCCTCGACCAGCAATTTGCCGCGTAAAAGGGGTTTTTTAGTCCCCTGAAATCGGATTTTCATCAAGCTATATTTCCACTTATCACAATACCCGTTTTCCCATCTACCAGGCGAAATACCTGTAACTAATTGATTTTAATATACTTAAATGCATAACACATTATTATGCGATAGAAAATACCACCCTAAAGAAGGTACTATGTATTGCATAGTATTATTAATGGTTATATCTTTGATTTATCAAACAACAAAACCATTAAAATAACCGTTATGAAAAAGTTCCTTTTTGCCGCCTACCTGATCTTCCTGGTAACCCTGGTACCTGCTGTGATCTTTGCCTACCTGCATTCAGACAACAGCGGAAAGAATAATAAACCCAATACTGAGATCAGTAAAGATATCAGCAATGGCCGTGAAGATGCCGATCTGTTACGCCTGGTAAAGACATTTTAACCAGCTGTATGCAGATTTCCATACCATTGTCGTTATGCACAGAAAATTCCCAAGGGTAGCGGATCTGCCAACCCTGTATATCCGCGCCCTTTTAATTTCCCCTTTTCGATGTAGCTATTTTACGATTACCCATTGCCGGGATGCCCAAAACTTTACCTTTGTCGCAAACAAGCGTTAGTCTACCATGTGGCTGAACAACATCCTGGAAACCATCGGAAACACCCCCCTGATCAAACTCAACAAGATCACCCAAGATATTCCGGCCACCGTGCTGGCTAAAGTGGATTATTTCAATCCGGGCAATTCCATCAAAGACCGTATGGCCCTGAAAATGGTAGAAGTGGCCGAAAAAGAAGGCAAACTCAAACCTGGCGGTACCATCATCGAAGGCACCAGTGGTAATACCGGTATGGGCCTGGCACTGGCTGCCTGTGTGAAAGGGTATAAATGCATTTTTGTCACCACCGACAAACAATCCAAAGAAAAAGCAGATATCCTCAAAGCCGTAGGTGCGGAAGTGATCGTTTGTCCGACCAACGTGCTTCCTGAAGACCCGCGCAGTTATTACAGCGTGGCCAAAAGACTGGGCAAAGAGATCCCCAATTCCATGTACATGAACCAGTACGATAACCTGGCCAACCGCCAGGCGCACTATGAAAGTACGGGACCTGAGATATGGGAACAGACAGAAGGAAAGATCACCCACCTGGTTTGTACGGCCGGTACCGGAGGTACGATCACCGGGGCTGCGATGTATCTCAAAGAAAAAAATCCGAACATTAAAATATGGGCCATTGATGTATATGGTTCCCTGCTGACCAAATACTATAAGACCGGCGAGATCGATATGAGCGAGGTTCACCCGTATATCTCAGAAGGTTTTGGCGAAGATTTTGTGCCGCAGAACTACGATATGAGCGTGATCGATCATTTTGAACAGGTCACAGATAAGGATGGTGCAGTAATGGCCAGGCGTATTGCCAAAGAAGAAGGCCTGTTCTGCGGATACAGCGCCGGCAGCTGTTTGCAGGGATTGATGCAGCTGAAATCGAGCCTTACCAAGGACGATGTGGTGGTCTGTATCTTCCACGACCACGGCAGTCGTTATGTAGGCAAGATCTACAATGACCAGTGGATGATGGAACGCGGTTTCCTGGATGTAAAAACCTTCAAGGACATTGTTAACGGAAGACACAGCAAAAGACTGGTTACCCTTGAGCCCACCCATACGGTAGCCGAAGCGGTTGACCTGATGAAGAAATATGATATTGAACAGATACCTGTGATGAAGGATCATGAATGTGTTGGGGCAGTCAGCGAGAGCGGCCTCTTCCAGAAAGTGTTCAGCAATCCTGAGATCCGTAATACAACAGTAGCCAGTGTACTGGAACCAGCCTACCCCGTGGTTGATTTTGATACACCCGTGGAAAGGCTCGGCAGCCTGATCACCAAAGAAAACGGCGCCGTACTGGCAAAAGATGAAAAAGGCGAATACCACATTGTTACCAAGTACGATGTGATACAGAGCCTTGCAAAATAGTGAGGCGACAGACGTGAATCGTGAATAGTGAATAGTGAATGGTCAATGGCGAATATTTTTTTGAGACTCGCAACTGACCACTCACGATTCACGTCTCACAACTGACCACTCACGATTCACGTCTCACAAGCCCTGCTCACTCAAATCTACCTACCATGATCTCTACCCGGCATGATGTATTTCTCACAGTGGCGCAGCAGAAAAGCTTTTCAAAAGCCAGCCAGGTATTGTATATCTCGCAACCTGCCATCAGCAAACACATCAAAGCGCTGGAAGAACATTACAAAGCCAAACTGTTTGACAGAAAAGGTATCCATATAGAACTCACACCTTCAGGCAAATTTCTGTTTGAAAAACTGACCGAGGTAAAAAGGATACAGGAACAGACAGAATTTGAAATTTCCAGCATCCGCGATGTAATGCAGGCGAAGGGCATGCTGAAACTTGGAGCCAGTACCACCATTGCCCTGTATACACTACCGAAAGTACTTTCTGCATTTCACCAGCATTATCCGCAGATCCATATCAGCCTGCTGAACCGAAATACCGAACTGGTGATAGAAGCCCTGCTGAACCAGGATATTAACCTTGGTATTACAGAAGGCCGTACCAAACTCACCAATATCGATTATCAGCCCTTTACCACTGATACAGTAGTGGCAGTTTGCAGCAGGAAAAGTCCGCTGGCCAGAAAAAAACAATATACCATAAAAGAGATTCTGAGTATGCCGCTAGCTATTCGCGAAAGAGGCAGTGGCACGCTGGCTGCTTTGAAATATGCGCTTGAAAAAAACAAAGTCAAACTAAGTGACCTTAATATCAAGGTACGTTTAGGCGGAACGGAAGCATTGAAAAATTTTCTCATTGAATCCGATTTACTTGGTTTCCTCCCGCACAGATCGGTGGCAAAGGAACTTGCGTATGGCGATCTTACCGAAATCCATTTTGAGGAACTACAGATCGAAAGAAATTTCTATTTCATTCAACGAAAGGGAGAAAATAGCGAACTCAATAAAAGCTTTATCAAACTGGCACAGAAGATTTATAACTTATAGTTATGGATCATAATAACTATAGATAATAAAGGTTATATCTATTCCCTAGTTTTACCCTGTGAAAACAGTCATTTTACAGGGTTCGTTACTGGAAAACCTAGTTTGTGCCCAATGCGGAAAAGCCTATCCTGCTTCAGTTCTGCAAACCTATGCAACCTGTTGCAACCAGCCGCTGCTGGCACATTATCAACTGCCGCATCTATCCAAAAAAGAACTATGTAACCGACCACAGTCTATCTGGCGTTATCGGGAATTGTTACCGATACTGGATGACAACAACATTGTTTCCCTGGGCGAGGGATGGACACCGATTCATTCGCTTTCCGGAATGGCATCGCATCTGGGACTGCGTGAAATTTTATTAAAAGACGAAAGTGTAAACCCCACCGGTTCTTTCAAGGCGAGGGGGCTGAGTGTAGCCATTTCAAAAGCGAAGGAACTAGGTGTTACGCACTGCATCATTTCCACTGCCGGTAATGCTGGTGGTGCGCTGAGTGCCTATGCTGCGAAAGCGGGTATGCGTGCTACGGTGGTAATGCCAGCGCATACACCCGACACACTGAAGGAAGAATGCAGACTATATGGTGCCGAATTGATACTCATGGATGGGCTGATTGATACCTGCGGAAAAAAGGCCCGGCAGATGGCTACAGAAACAGGGGCTTTCGATATTTCTACCATGAAAGAGCCTTACCGGCTGGAAGGAAAGAAAACAATTGGTCTGGAAATTGCTGAACAGCTCAACTGGCATTTGCCCGATGTGATTATCTATCCTACGGGTGGAGGTACCGGCCTCATCGGCATGTGGAAGGCTTTTCGCGAAATGCAACAACTCAACTGGATCACCGGCAAGCTACCAAAGATGGTGATTGTTCAATCTGAAAATTGTAATCCTATGATACAAATGTTTGAGACCGGAACCTTTCCGGAATCTTTCACGGCAAAACCTTCCGTTGCGAATGGATTAGCTGTACCACACCCCTTTGCCAAAGACCTGATCTGCGAAGTGGTGCGCGAAAGCAAAGGCACGGCAATCACCGTAAGTGAAAAGGAAATCCAGGATGGCATTGCAAAAATGGCCAGCCAGGAAGGATTGCTCTTATCACCGGAAGGAAGTGCAGCCTATATGGGTCTTCGCAAGCTCATTGAAAAGGATTATGTCCGCGAAGATGAATCCGTTCTGCTGTTTAATACAGGCGCCTGGTATAAATACCGCTAGCAGCGGTTCACCATCTCCGCAGTGCGGTAAAGGGAAAAATCCAGGAAGCTGTTACCAGCTGTTGCTGGTTGCGGCAGGTATACATGGCCGTACAGTTTAGGAAAAGATACAGCCGCTGCAGAAATGCATAACCCCGGCTGTTAAAGTTCTCTGTAACTTAGCTTATGCCCCTGTACACCGATCAATTAAACCGGCAGGTGAAAATCACCGCCCCTCCCAGGCGTATCGTTTCACTTGTGCCTTCACAAACCGAATTGCTGGCATACCTGGAACTGGACGAAGCCGTAGTGGGTATTACCAAATTCTGTGTGCGCCCCGATACATGGTTTCGCGAAAAAACAAGGGTTGGCGGAACAAAACAGCTACATACAAAAATTATCCAATCCCTGCAACCCGATCTCATCATTGCCAATAAGGAAGAGAATGTGCAGGAGCAGGTGGAAGCGCTGGAAGGTCTGGCACCCGTTTGGGTAAGCGATATCAATACACTCGATGATGCGATTGACATGATTGGCCAGTTGGGAAGCATCACGGGAACCGATGTAAAAGCACAATCACTGATCAATACCATCCGTATAGGACTTACCGCACTGCAACATTCCCTGGCAGGCAGAAAAAAAATCCGGACCATTTACCTGCTCTGGAAAGATCCGTACATGACAACAGGGGGCGATACTTTCATTCACCACATGATGGAATACGCCGGACTGGAAAATATATTTACTCATGAGACCCGCTATCCGGTCATCACGACAGAAATGATGCAACAGGCAAAACCCGATCTGGTATTGCTATCCTCGGAGCCCTATCCTTTTGGTGAAAAACAGGTTCGAGAACTTGCGGAATATTTACCCGAAACAAAACTGCTACTGGCTGACGGAGAAATGTTCAGCTGGTATGGCAGTCGACTGCAATATGCCGCAGAATACCTGCGAAAGCTGCATACATCCCTGGTTTAATCAATGGACCTGTAGAGAAAGCTAACAGATGTTTGCCCTAAGTAAAGTATCTTGCGGATAACAAGAAGCCCCCAAAGCTGCTAAACCAGACAATCTAAACACATGAAAAAATACCGTGCCGGCGTATTGTTCGGCGAAGAACTCGAAGCATTGTACAACGATGCAAAAGACAACCAGTTTGCACTTCCTGCAGTTAACACCATTGGTACCAACACCATTAACGCGGTGCTGGAAACAGCGGCCAAAGTAAACTCACCGGTGATCATCCAATTCTCCAACGGCGGTGCACAGTTCATTGCCGGTAAAGGAATGCCCAACGATCAATTACAGGGGAATATTGCCGGTGGCATTTCGGGTGCCCTACATATCCACAACGTGGCCAAACATTATGGCGTACCTGTAGTGCTGCATACCGACCATGCTGCCAAAAAATGGTTGCCCTGGATCAGTGGTCTGATCGATGCCGGCGAACAATTCTACAAAGAGAAGGGCCAGCCGCTGTTCAGCTCACATATGCTGGACCTGTCTGAAGAGCCCCTGGAAGAAAATATCCATACCTCTGTTGCTTTCTACAAACGCATGGCGCCACTGGGCATGAGCATCGAGATCGAACTCGGCGTTACCGGCGGAGAGGAAGACGGCGTGGACAACAGTGGCGTTGAGAACGACAAATTATATACCCAGCCACAGCATGTTGCCTACGCGTATACCGAGCTGAGCAAAGTGGGTAAACTGTTCACCATAGCGGCCGCTTTCGGTAACGTGCATGGTGTGTACAGTCCGGGTAACGTTGAACTGCGCCCCGTGATCCTTAAAAACAGCCAGGACTACATAGAGAAAGAACTGAAGACCGGTTCCAAACCCGTTTATTTCGTATTCCACGGCGGAAGTGGTTCGCCACAGCACCAGATCAGGGAAGCCATCAGTTATGGCGCCATCAAGATGAATATCGACACCGATCTGCAGTGGGCCTTCTGGGAAGGTATCCAGCAGTTTTATGTCAAGAATGAAGCCTATCTGCAGGGCCAGCTGGGTAACCCCGAAGGCGCTGACAAACCCAATAAAAAATACTACGACCCAAGGGTATGGTTACGCAAAGGCGAAGAAAGCTTCAGTAAAAGGCTGGAAATTGCTTTTGAAGACCTCAACTGTATTAACCGGAACGCCTAATATCTCCGAAAAAAGTATCACCACCGTCAGCCTGAAAACTGGCGGTTTTTTGTGCCCTGTCCTGGCCACTTGATGCCTGGCTGCCTAAAAAACAATAATTGACAATTTTATCCGTCCTCAAACCGAACTATTGAGGTATAGTATTGATACATATTAATTTATCCCTTATTTTCACCCCCCCCTTTCAGGAAGGGGATGGTAAGCGGACGAACCCGACTCACCATCCGGGTGGTTAAAAATGATTATATTCACCGCCCCAATTGCAATTGACCGTTATGAAAAAAGAACGTGAAGAAGACTTTGAAGCAAACCTGACCGGAGATGATAGCCAGGGAGGAGACCCTGCCAAACCCCGGTGGTTTAAACGCATCAGGAAAGGCATTTTAACTTCTACAGCCGATAAAAAGGAAACACCCGAGGGTTTATGGACCAAATGCCCGGAATGTAATTATATCTGTACCACCAGCGAATTGAAAGAAAATCTCTTCGTTTGCCCCAAATGTAATTACCATCACCGCATAGGCAGCGATGAGTATTTTGATATAATCTTCGACAACAAGGAATACACCGAACTTTTCGAAGATATACAAAGCATTGATGCACTCGGTTTTACCGACCTCAAACCTTACCAGAAACGACTGGACGATATCCACTCCAAAACCGACCTGAAAGATTCCATGCGTGTTGCCGTGGGTAAGGCCAACGGAGAAGGCATCGTGATCGCCTGTATGGATTTTGAATTCATCGGTGGCTCGCTGGGCAGTGTGATGGGTGAAAAATTCAGTCGCGCGGTAGATTACTGTATCCAGCACAAACTTCCCTACCTAGTGATCAGCAAAAGTGGTGGCGCCAGGATGATGGAAAGCGCTTTCAGCCTGATGCAGCTGGCCAAGACCAGCGGCAAGTTATCGCAGTTAAGTGATGCCAAACTTCCTTATATCTCTTTACTCACCGATCCTACGTTTGGTGGTATCTCGGCCAGCTTCGGTATGCTGGGCGACCTGAATATTGCCGAACCTGGCGCCCTGATCGGTTTTGCCGGTCCGCGTGTGATCAAAGAGACCATCAAAAAAGACCTTCCCGAGGGTTTCCAGAGAAGTGAGTTTTTGCTGGAGCATGGTTTCCTCGACTTCATTATTGACAGGAAGAACCTGAAAGAAAAACTGGCGCAGCTGGTGTTACTTTTCAGAAGCTAAGTTTCAATTAGTAGTCAGTAGTTAATAATTACTCATTACCAACTACTAATTATTAATTACCAATGACCAACTTTCATGGCCGAAATGAACAACCGCCAGGCTTACTTTAACTACTCCATAGAAGATAAATATGTAGCAGGTATCGTATTGCTGGGAACGGAAGTCAAATCGATCCGTGAGGGAAAACTCAGTTTCAATGATGCTTTCTGCCTGTTCGATGATGGGGAATTATGGGTGCGGGGCCTGTTCATTGCCAGCTATACACACGGAACAGCCTATAACCATATTGAGGTACACGACCGGAAACTACTGCTCAACAAAAAAGAGCTGAAGAAGATACAGGCCAAGATCAAGGAGAAAGGATATACCGTAGTGCCGCTGAAAGTATTCTTTACGGACAAGAACCTGGTAAAAGTAGAGATTGGACTGGGCCGTGGTAAAAAGCTGCACGACAAACGCGAGACCATCAAGAACCGCGACGTGGAGAAAGAGATCAAACGTTACCTGAAATAAACGGCTTCTTCCAAAAAATATTTTTATTCTTCTTCGGGTGTTTTGTACCTTCTTTTTTTCTCCGGCCGGTAATCCAGTTGTTCCACCAGGGCTTCTGCCGTTGGGTTCCGGGTAACGGACACCGCCACCTGGAACAGGGCAATATAGATCACGACCGTTCCCAGCAGTTCGCCCCAGCTTAACCAGTAACCCCAGAAACGGTACACCACCGCTTTTTCAGGTTGACCCGTTTCGTAGATCACTTCTGTCTTCTCCCCTGTTTCCCATTCGCGAAAAACATAACGCGCGTCTACAGCGTATTGCTTACGGCCATCATGGAACACCGCCTGGGGAATATTTTTGCCCGATGCACTGTCTGGCAGCCATTGGATCGTAGCCGGGGCTTTCCTCCCATCAAAATAATCCGGCTGCCGGGTAGCTACGAGGTAACAGGCAAAACAGACAAGGTAAAGTATGGTAACGGATCTATACAAGCTGGTAATACTATGCTTACAAATAATATATGCGAAAACACATCACTTTAAAAAAATGGGATCAAGAGAACACTCTTAATCCCATTATCCTATGCATTGGGTTGGGTTAGTTAGCGAGGCTTCGGAAATCTACGGGAACCAGTTTGCTGACCCCGGGCTCCTGCATGGTCACACCATAGATCACATCTACTGCACTCATGGTCTGTTTGTTGTGCGTAACGATGATGAACTGTGAGTTATCACTGAATTTCTTGATCATCTGTGTGAACTTACCTACGTTGGCATCATCCAGCGGCGCATCCACCTCATCCAGGATACAGAAAGGTGCCGGTTTGATGAGATAGATCGAGAACAGCAGCGCCGTAGCGGTCAGTGTTTTCTCTCCTCCACTCAACTGGGTGATGGAAGAAGGACGTTTTCCTTTGGGTTTGGCGATGATCTCGATACCGGTCTCAGCCAGGTTCTCGGGGTTCACCAATATCATATCCGCCGTATCTTCTTCTGTGAACAGGGCTTTGAACACTTTCTGGAAGTTCTCGCGTACCTGGTTAAAGGTATCGAGGAACTGCTGGTTGGCAGTGGCTTCCACTTCCTGGATGGTTTGTAACAGGCTCTCTTTGGCCGATACCAGGTCGTTCTTCTGTTCGAGAATGAACTCGTAACGTTTTTTCATTTCCGTATACGCTTCAATGGCAGTAGGGTTCACTTCGCCCATATTCTCGAGGCGCTTTTTCATCCGGTCTGAACTGGCCTGAAGGTCTTCCAGTGCTGTTTCGGTGGTCCTGGCCTGGTCCAGAATCTCATCCAGTTCCACTTTGAACTCCACGCTCAGCCTTTCCTTCATACCGGCCAGCTGCAGTTTCAGTTCATTCAGCTTGTCTTTGATCTCTGTTACCAGGTGGTCGATCATTTCCTTGCTCTTCACTTTCAAACGCAGCTCGCTCTCTTTTTCCTGTAAAGCATTCCGCAGGTTGTAGTATGCCTGGTCCGCTTCGTTCAGTTTTTTCTCCTCTTCTTCTTTCTTACGCAGCATTTCCAATAACAGTTCTTCGGAACCGATCAATGCTTTTTCACTCTCTTCTATATTGGCGCTGGCTTCTGACAGCTGTGAAGTATTGTTACCGATCTGCAGGTGCAGGTCGTTCAGCTGGTTCTCCTTGAACACCAGTTCCTGCTTCAGGCTGGTGATCTTACTCTGCTGACGTGTCAACTGCAGGTTGGTCTCATTGTATTGTACCGATGCAAAATTATATTCGTATTCGGCCGACTGGTAATCCTGCTCTACTGTTTTCAGTTCCTCAGCAGTAGACTGCAACTGCTCATTCAGCGCATGGAATTCTTCGCGGGTAGCAGCTATGCCATCGTGTTCGGCCTGTAAGCGCATGTCCAGGTCTTCCAGGCGCTGTAAACCATTCTGCTGTGCTGCCTGCAGATTTTCCATTCGGTTTTTGGCTGCAAATACCTGGTTGGTCAGCTGGTTGATCTCGTTCTCGGTCTGTTTGATCACGTTCTCCTTCAACTGGTCGTTGAAAGCGATCACTTCATTGTGTTTGGCCTGTATATCTGATTTCAGCAGGTTCACCACCGCTTCCTGGTCAAAGATCTCTTCAGAAAGTTTTTCCAGGTTCTTGGCACGGCCGATCTTTTTTCCTTCAAACAGGCCTACGCTACCGCCGGTCAACGTGTATTTGCCTTTTACATATTTACCGGTTTTTTCCAGCACTACTGCTCCGTTGCTGTTGGCAATGGCTTCATCGTTTTCGGCGATATATACATTGGCCAAAAGGTATTGCGCCAGCTTACGGTATTGCTCGTCCACCTCTATCACATCCATTGCTTTGATGGTATTGGCGGGCTGATGGGTCTCTACGCGGAAGTCTGCGAATTTCTCCAGCATGAAGAAATTGGCTTTCCCTTTTTTATTCGCATCCAGCAGGTGTACGGCCTGTAAACCTTCTTCCAGGTTGTTCACCACATAGTAGTTGAGGTAAGGTTCCAGTACGTTCTCTACAGCAGTGCGGTATTCTTCCTTTACATAAATGATATCCGACAGGATCGGTGCCGAATGGTTCCACTCGGGGTTCTTATGCAGGAACTTGATGCTCTCCGGATAACCTTCCATCGAGTCGATCAGGCTTTTCAGCAGGTTATATTCGTTACGCTTAGCATCCAGTTTCCGGTTCTCTTCGTTCAGTTCATTGCGGAGCAGTTCCAGCTGGGCCTGTGTTTCAAAGATCTGTTCTTTGGTACGCTCCTGGTGCTCCTGCAATTGCTGCAGGTCAACACGTTTGGCCTCGAGGGTGGTCTCTTTTTCTTCCAGTTCAACCGTCAGTTGCTGCATCTGCAGGTCACGGTTCTGCTTCTCTTCGTTCAGCTGGGCCTGCGCGCGCTGCAGGTTCAGGATCGAGGTATCGGCTACGGCCACTTTTTTCTCAGCATCGAACTGGCTGCGCTGTATCTGCTGGTAACGGTTGCGCAAAACATCCAGCCCGGTACGTTTCTCGTCGAAACTGCGGCGTTTGTCTTCCACATCCAGTTTGGTGGTTTCCACTTTATCCTGCAGTTCAAGCAAACTGGTTTCTTCCTCGCCTACCTGGATCTGTGTGTAAGAGATCGAATCACCGATGGTCTTTAACTGGCCTTCGGCTTTTTCCAGGAACTCTTTCAGGTTGGTTTCCTTCTCTTTCAGGTAATGCAGTTTCTGGGTAGCCAGGTTCTTTTCGTTCTCCTTGCTGCGCAGTTCCTGCAGGTATTCGTTGAACTCGTGCTGCATGCTCTGCAGGGCGCGTTCTTTTTCGATAAATCCTACTTTCTCCTGTTCGATAGCGGCTTCATCGGTGGCGATCTCTGCTTCCAGCCGGATCTTTTTGTCGTTCTCCAGCTCCTGCTGTTCGTTCAGTTCCTTGTAAGTGATATTGAAGCCTTCAAGTGAAGCTTTGGCCAGTTCAATGGCCACTTCGCGGTATTCTTTTTTGATCTCGTAATATTTCTCCGCTTTCTTGGCCTGGTTCTCGAGGGTCTTTAACTGGTTGTTGATCTCGAACAGAAGGTCTTCGATACGTGCCAGGTCCTGCTCGGTGGCATCCAGTTTATTCTTGGCCTCTTTTTTACGGGTCTTGTAGATGGTGATACCGGCGGCCTGCTCCAGCATACGGCGGCGGCTGTTCTCCTTGTCCTTAATGATATCATCCACCATTCCCAGTTCAATGATGGCATAACTGTCGGTGCTTACGCCGGTATCGAGGAAGAGGTTATGGATATCTTTCAGGCGACAGGTAACATCGTTCAAACGGTATTCGCTTTCCCCGTTCTTGTAAAAGCGGCGGGTTACGGTTACGGTATTGAATTCGGTAGGTAACAGGTTCTTGGTATTCTCGAACGTGAGGCTTACTTCGGCCAGACCGCTGGGACTTCTTGTTTTACTTCCGTTGAAGACAAGCGCTTCCAGGTTCTCACTTCTGAGTGCAGATATTTTTTGCTCACCGATCACCCAGCGGATGCTATCGATGATATTACTTTTTCCACAACCATTTGGTCCGATGATACCGGTGATGCCTTCGTCAAAACTCACTACAGTTTTATCAGCAAAACTTTTGAACCCTTTGATTTCTAATGACTTTAATCTCACGTATATTCCTGTTTAAGTACCTGCGAACATACAGTAAAAGGGGTAGAATTCCTGTAGAGAAAAAATTGCTGTGTATAATAAGTGGAGAAGTATGGAAGTATTTTATATTTCATTCGATAATCACATTGCAATAAATTGTAAATCAGTTATTTGAAACAGGTTAACTTCTTTTAAAAATGCATCCTCCCACCTTATTACCGTAATTTTCCAGCCGGTATATTTGTCCATAAACCCGTTCATTTTGGCGAAGATCATTTTCACGGTCACCAACGACCTCAGTTACGACCAGCGTATGCACCGGATCGCGGGCAGCCTGGCAAAACAGGGGTACGAAGTGGTATTGGTGGGCAGGCGTTTACCCGCTTCGACCGATCTGCCCGACCGGGGATTTTTGCAGAAAAGGATCCGCTGTTTTTTCCATCGCGGGATCGGGTTCTATACAGAATACAATTTTCGTTTGTTCTGGTACCTGTTGTTCCGGAAGGCTGACATGATCTGCGCCATCGATCTCGACACCATTCTGCCGGTGTACCTGGTGACCACCATCAAAAAACAGCAAAGGATATATGATGCCCATGAACTTTTTACCGAACAGAAGGAGGTCTTATCACGTCCGCAGATACACCGGTTCTGGCTGGCAGTGGAGCAGTTTGCTGTACCCCGTTTTTCTAAAGGATATACCGTGAATGAAACCATCCGTGCCGAACTGGAGAAAAGATATGGTGTGAGATATGCCGTTGTACGGAACCTGCCCCGATCGACTTCCCTCACAAACAACCTTCCCCGAACCGGAGAAAAATGGATATTGTACCAGGGCTCGGTAAACGAAGGACGCTGTTTTGAGACCCTGATCCCAGCTATGCAGCAGGTGAACGCGAAACTAGTGATCTGCGGAAAGGGTAATTTTTTTGAACAGACCCGGGCCCTTATAGAACAATACAAGCTGCAGGACAAAGTAACCTTACGCGGCTATGTTAGCCCGGAAGAGCTGGTTGTCCTTACTCCACAGGCATCTATCGGCCTTACGCTGTTTGCGTCTGAAGGCATGAACCAGTATTACTCGCTGGCCAATCGTTTTTTTGATTATACCATGGCCGGCATACCCCAGGTATGCGTGAACTACCCGGAATATGCCGCCATCAACCAGCCATTCAATATTGCTTACCTGATACCCGATACCGCGCCGGAAACTATTGCGGGCGCATTGAACAATTTACTTACCGATACTGTTTTGTATGAACAGTTACGGCAGAACTGTCTTAGGGCAAGAGAGATCCTGAACTGGGAAAATGAAGAACAGGTACTGATCAGGTTCTATAAAGACATGGCTTAGTGGAAAAACAATTGCATATCATCTCCTTTAATGTTCCTTACCCACCTGATTATGGTGGTCTGATGGATGTGTTCTATAAATTACCGGCGCTGCAAAAACTGGGCATCAAGATTCACCTCCATTGTTTTGAATATGGCCGTGGCGTGCAGCCCGAACTGAACAGGTATTGCGAAAGCGTGCAGTATTATGAAAGGTATACCGGGCACAAGGGTTTGTCCAACACCCTCCCCTACATTGTTTCGAGCCGCAGAAACGAACGCCTGCTGGAGAACCTGCTGAAAGATGACCACCCCATCCTGATGGAAGGAGTCCATTGCAGTTTCCTGCTGCTGGACAAGAGATTTGCCCACCGGAAATGTTTTGTAAGACTGCACAATGTGGAATACCAGTATTACCGTGATCTCTGCAGCAGTTCCGCTTCCTGGATCAAAAAAATGTACTACTGGATGGAAAGCAGGCTCTTGAAGTCATACGAGAAAAAAATAGCCAACAAGGCTGTATTCTGGGGTACTACTGAAAAAGACAACGAGGTATACCGGAAAGAACTGGGTTGCCAACATATTGCTCCCATGCCACTCTATATACCCGATTGGCAATTAGATTGCCAGGAAGGAATGGGCAGTTACTGCTTTTACCACGGCGACCTGAGTGTGGATGCCAATGACAAAGCCGCTACCTGGCTGCTTGAGAACGTTTTCCGGAAAATAAAAGTACCTTTTGTCATTGCCGGAAAGAACCCATCGGAAAAATTAGTAGAACTGGCTCATGCACAAAACCATACCTGCCTGGTGGCAAACCCTTCTGACAGTGAGATGATCGATATGATCACCAAAGCCCATATCCATGTCATCCCCTCGTTTACCAGCACTGGCACCAAGACAAAACTTATCAATGCCCTGTTTCATGGAAGGCACTGCGTGGTGAACGACGCCACCGTTGCGGGTAGCGGGCTTGAGTCTGCCTGTCATACCGGAACCAATGCCAATGCATTCTGCGAACTCATTGCACAGTTATACCACCAGCCTTTTACCGAAGAAGAGAGTAAACTACGCAGGCACCTGCTTACAGGCTTGTTCAACAACGAAGCCAATGCCAGGCAAATGGTGGAATGGATATGGGGTAAAGAATAACAAAACAATCACTACACGGCTATCGCTGCGCTATCGATCACCCTTCCACCCTCTGTTTTGAGCATGCGGGAAGGATAGCGGTTGATAACGATAAAATCGTGCGTAGCCATGAGAACTGAGGTACCGTAATCGCGTGATATCTGCATAAGTAACTGCATGATCTCATCGCTGGTCTCGGGGTCGAGGTTGCCGGTAGGTTCATCAGCCAGTATCAGTTTGGGAGAGTTCAGTAAGGCACGGGCAATATCTACACGTTGCTGCTCACCACCACTCATTTCAAAAGGCATTTTGAAGCCCTTGCTTTTCAGGCCCACTTTGTCCAGCACATCGTTGATCTTTTCTTCCATCAGCCGTTCATCCTGCCAGCCGGTAGCTTTGAGTACAAAACGGAGGTTTTCCTGGACATTCCTGTCGGTCAGCAACTGAAAATCCTGGAAGATCACACCCAAGTTACGGCGCAGGAAAGGCACTTTTTTCCAGTCCATGGTGCGCAGGTCAAAACCCACTACCGATCCCTGGCCTTCTTTCAGCGGTAATTCTCCATACAGGGTTTTCAGCAGGCTGCTTTTACCGGTTCCGGTTTTACCAACCAGGTATACAAATTCTCCGCGGCTGATGCTGAAGTTCACATTCTGCAACACCAGGCTATCTCCCTGGTAAATATTGGCGTTCTGTATAGAAACTAAAATGTCTGACATGATCCTAAATTACGATTAGTTAACAAAATGCGGCCATCCGGCTGCAGTTTTAGTTTACTGATAACAAACCTGGTTAATATACGATCTCTCCAAAAGCGCCTTTCAGCAGCAGGGAAGATTTTTCCGCTTCTGCTACCCTGCCCACTACCCGGGCTTCAATACCCAGTTGCTCTGCTGTAGCGATCATGGCATCTGCAGCTTTCTCACTGGTGAATACTTCCAGTCGATGCCCCATATTGAACACCTGGTACATTTCGCGATAGTCAGCTCCGGAGTTTTTCTGGATCAGCCGGAAGATCGGCGGAACCGCAAACAGGTTGTCCTTGATAATAGCCAACGGGCGCGGCAGGTATTTCATACACTTGGTCTGGCCGCCGCCACTGCAGTGTATCAGTCCATTGATGTCTTCAAAATGTTCATCCAGCAACCGTTTCAGCAAAGGCGCATAGGTCCGGGTGGGAGATAACAATAATTTACCGACAGGGATTTTCTCGCCATTCACTTCCATCTCATCTGTGAGTTTACTGCCGCCGATGTACACCACATCGTTATGTAGTGTGGTCTCAAAGGTTTCAGGATATTTCTCCGCATAGTATTTACTGAGCACGTCGTGACGGGCGCTGGTCAAACCATTACTGCCCAGGCCGCTGTTATATGCCGTTTCATAAGCTGCTTTACCGGCACTTCCGAAACCTACGATCAGGTTACCGGGAGCGATCTTGTCATTGGTGATGAGTTTGTTCTTGGGCCAGCGGGCCGTCATCGTTCCGTTTACGGCAATGGTCCGTACCACATCGCCCACATCGGCGGTCTCACCACCGAGGTAGTGGATATTTACACCATAACCGCGCAGCCGGTCGAAGAATTCCTGGGTACCGTTGATCACCGCCTGTAACACGTCACCGGGGATGCGGAGTTTGTTACGGTCGATGGTGGAGGAGAATAAAAAATTATCGGTCACACCCACACAGAGCAGGTCATCCAGGTTCATGGCCACTGCATCTTCGGCAATACCTTTCCAGACAGATACATCGCCTGTTTCTTTCCAGTAGAGGTAAGCCAGGATACTTTTGGTACCGGCACCATCGGCATGCATGATATTCACCCAGTCGGGATCGCCACAGAGCAGATCAGCATAAATCTTACAGAAAGCATGGGGATATAAGCCCTGGTCCAGCTTCTGGATAGCCGCATGTACTTCTTCTTTCTGGGCCGATACACCACGTTTTGCGTATAGTGACATTTTGGAATTTTGTAATGGATAATTCTGGAACGGGGCAAAGGTACAGATTCGGGGTGGTAGGCGGTCATTCCCCATCTGCCAATTCCAAATTTTCCCGATTTACTCCCTTACTTTTGCGGTTATGATGAAGGTGCATCGTGAATTGGCGGGTTCGCTGCCGGAATTTAAAAAAGCTGTGGTCACCATCGGCACTTTCGATGGGGTACACCTCGGTCACCGGCAGATCATTGCCCAGATGAAGGAAGAAGCAGAAAGGATCGGCGGAGAAACGGTGATCATTACCTTTCATCCACATCCCCGCAAGATCGTTTCCTCTGTTCCGGGCGATATCAAATTACTGAGTACGCTCAACGAAAAGATACACCTGCTGGAAGCAGCGGGTGTTGACCACCTGGTAGTGGTCCCATTTGATCATCGCTTTGCCAACCAGACTGCAGAACAATATGTAAAGGATTTCCTGTACCATTATTTCAGGCCACATATGGTCATCATTGGTTACGACCATCGTTTTGGGAAGGGCCGTGAAGGAGATTATCATTTGCTGAAGAGTTACGGGCAGAACCTAGGCTTCGAGGTGAAAGAGATCTCTGAGCAACTGATCAACGAGATCGTGGTAAGTTCTACACGCATCCGCCGGGCCATTGCAGAGAACAATTCTGTGACGGCGAACCGTTTTTTGGGCTATCCCTATTTTTTTGAAGGTGTGGTGATCGAAGGAAATAAACTGGGCCGGACCATCGGTTACCCTACCGCCAACCTCCACATCAGCAGTGAAGAAAAACTGATCCCCGGCAATGGCGTGTATGCAGTTACCGTTGTACTGAACCCCGAAACACAACCTGCCAGCCCCAAGCCCGGAAATAGTTACAAGGGCATGATGAATATTGGCCTCCGCCCAACGGTGGACGGCAAGAAACGGGTGATAGAGGTCAATATCTTTGATTTCAACCAGGACATCTACGGGCAAATCCTGCAGGTACACGTGCAACAATACCTTCGCGGCGAAGTAAAATTCAACGGGCTTGATGAACTGAAGGCGCAATTGCACCAGGACCGTGAGAAAGCCGTAAGCTGTCTGGCCGGGATCTGACTCACCCTTCTTTTTTCTCCTTTCTCGCAAACAACGCATCGGGGTCAAAATCAATGATCTGCCGGTAATCTTCCAGGCCGAATACGGTAGCCAGCCGGATCAGGGTCTCGATTTTTACTTCAGACAATCCGTTCTCCCAGGTAGACAAGGTAGAACGTCCTATCTGCAGGGACGATGCCACATACCGTTGGTCGTAATTACGCAATTCCCTGATCAGCCGTATGTTACGGGCAATACGCATTCTTTCTTCGTTTCGTTGGTACATATGTTCGGATTTAAGAGGGCCAGACGCTACAATAGTAATTCCTTTCTGTTTCAGAAAAAAGGGTGAAAACACGCTATGAGACCAGGTATTTCAACCCTATTTTCATCCCCGTAGATATCTGTCGGGCAGGACAACATAGTTCTATCTGTTTTCTTTGTATCCGGTAACCGGTCTGTGGAATTTTACGGCATCATTTAGCCAATGATGGGCTTGAATCCATTCCGACAGCTTTGCCCTAATTCAAAAATAGTAAGGTAGGACCCGGAGTTGAAACGGGAATACAGTTAACAGCTGTTTCAACAAGGACCCAAATCCACAACCATGAAGAAGTCTATGATTCTTTTTTGTCTCCTGATCGCTACCGGTTTTTTCTTTTTCTCCTGTAAAAAGAAGATCGATGAGCGCATTACGGAAGAACAGGCAGTAGAAAACCTTACGGTTTCAGCAGATTTCCAGGATTTCAGTAAAAGGTTCATCCCCGATCTGCTGATGCTGGCCAATTACCACCGGCAGGTGAAAGACCGGGGAGGGCGGGTATCTTTTATCAATGAATTGAAACTGACCAACGGCGAAGAAGCTAAGATCGCTTCCGTGTATGAAAAATACTCGCTCAGTTACGAAGATGCCATGCTGTTAAAGAACAGGGTCGATAATGACCTCCTGCGGCTATTTTACCAAAACCCGTTCTTATTGCAGTTCGATGAAGCAGGGATCAAGCGGATCCTGTCACATTCCTTGGAGAACGGGCTTCATTCAACCGATGCGTCCTGGGTAAGAACAAAGGAACAGATCAATCAACAGATCAGCCTGTCCGATGTTTCGTCCATGCCGCAGGGCAACCGCCAGACCAATGGGGTACGCGTGAATAAGCTCGGTATAACCATTGACGAGATCTGGGAGTGCCTGAAAGATGCCGCCGGTTTCGGATCGGGTGGTATTCTCGGAATAGCAGGCCTCAGCCGGCTTGCCAAAGACGGTATCCAGGAAGCAGTGATCGGCGCTTCCAAATGGCTGGCCAAAAGAGCGGGATGGATCGGTGCTGCCATTGCACTGGTCGACTTTAGCTCCTGCCTGTACCAAGAATCCATAGATTAAAACAACACTTATGAAAAAGATCCTTGTCTTCCTGTCCTTACTGGTGATCCTGGTCCCCATCGTAGCCATCATCCAGAACCTGATCAACATTGAACTGATCACGCTGAAGGAATATGTTTCCCTGATAGTGGTGTACCTGGCATTGGTATGCATTTACCTGCAGGACAGGAAATCTTTTGAGTCTTGATTTCATCAGATCAGTGAAATGCGTACTTATTCATTTCACTGATCTTTTTTTACTGATCAGGGAACTGTGCGGTTCAGGCCATCATCTTCACCGCCATCTCTTTCATCAGGCCGGCGTCGGAAGTACCGCCATCGTGTATACCAATGCCGCGGAGGTTGTATTGGTGCAGGAGCAGCAATATCTTTTCTACGCCGCTATAATCGTATTTACGGGCAGCGCCCAGGTAGTCGCGCACAAAATAAGGATTCACACCCAGCGCCGTGGCCACTGATTTTTCATCAGGATTGGGCACGCTGTAGATCATGAATACCTTACTGAAGAAATTATATAAGGCCGGCAGGATCATCTGTATGGGACCGGCTTTGGGGTTGGCCTCAAAATAGTGGATGATGCGAACGGCTTTGGCAAGGTCTTTCTGCGCAATGGCGGCCTGCAATTCAAATACATTGAATTCCTTGCTGACGCCGATATAATTCTCAATATCGTCTTCCGTGATGTTTTTCCGGGTTCCCAGGTTCACCGCCAGTTTCTCGATCTCGTTCTGGATACGGCTCAGGTCGTTACCAATATGATCCACCAGCAAATGCAGGGCTTTGGGCGAAATGCTCAGCCCATGTTGCTGCACCATCTGCCCGGCCCATTCGGGCAACTGGCTGTCGTACACTTTTTTGGTGGTCAGCATCTCTCCTTTCTGCTTCAGTACCTTAGCCAGCTTGGAGCGGCCATCCACTTTTTTCTCTTTATAACTCACCACAAATACGGTAGTAGCAAGCGGGTTTTCAATGTATCCTTCCAGCTTTTCAATATCGCGCATCTGCTGCGCCTCTTTCAGTAGAACCACCTGCCTTTCGGCAAACATGGGATAACGCATACAGGCATTTACCACAGAGGCCCAATCCGCGTCTTTCCCGTAAAACACGGTAAGGTTAAAGCCGGCTTCGGCCTCGTTCAATATCTTATGCTCGGCATAGTTCACCACCTGGTCTATAAAGTAAGATTCCTCCCCTTCCAGCCAGTAGATGGGTTTGAATATCCCCTTTTTCCATTCGCCTATGATCTTTTCTGCCGACATGGGTGCAAAGATGAAGTACGGGGCACGAATGGCGAAAAAAGGCCCGTGAAAGTTTTAAACATAGTCCGGGCCTATGTCAATAGCGGCCATTCCTCATCCCGGATAATTCACAAATCACTCCCCAAGGCTCAGGTTACAACCGTGATCCGGTCGCTGGTCAACAGGGGCAGGTCTTTGAAACGGAGGATCACATTGGCGGTAACCACAACATCCTGCTGGCAATAGGCCACAATACGGGGCAGGTTCTTTTCAAGGTAATAGACATCCTGCACCCTGCTTCCGTCGATATCCGATTTGGAAGTGGGGATACCCAGCACATTGGCCAGCAGGTGAAGGGAAACATAATTCTTATTATCCCCGAATTTCCACCAGTTGAGGGTATCGAACATTTTTACCTCCCAGGGTTTTTTATCGTGCAGTTGCAGGTATTCGGGCAGGGGAAGCCGGTTAATGAGCAGGCGGCGGCAGATATAGGGAATGTCAAATTCCCTGATATTATGGCCACCAAACTGGAAATTCCGGTTGTGCTGGTACATTTTATTGCACAAATCCGTAAAAATACGGAGTATTTCTACCTCATCATGACCGTAGATACTCTTCATTTTAAGGGCAGGCAGCCCCTCTTCGGTTGCATGGAAAAAAGCGGTGGATATGCAGATGATCTTCCCGAATTCAGCCAGGATACCGGCTTTTTTACGGTAGATTTCTTCGGGCTCCATCCCTTCTGGCACGGTTTTAGATATCTTGTCCGAAAAAAGTGCCTGCCAGCCAGGATCCAGGTCCTTAAAGGAAGGGAGGCCAGGCACTGTTTCAATATCCAGTAACAAAAGTTCTGTAAGCATATAATAATTTGTATAATTTTCTGAATCTAAAAACCCTGACACATGAGTTATTCAGCCTCCCCTAATGATGCACCCGGATCGCAGTTTCCGCAACAGAAAGACAACCGTAAACTAATATACGGAATTCTGATAGCGGCACTCATAGGCACATGGGGCTATATCATTTACGATAAGAGCCAGACACGCGAGACCGTGACCCTGCTGGAAACACGCATCCTGAATGTGGACAGCGCCCGGAACGCGATACAGCAGGAATTCCTGACCGTATCGGCCAAAGCGGATTCCCTGACACAGAATAATATCCAGCTGCAAGGCGACCTGGCCGATAAAAGTGCGGCCATCCAGAAACTGAAATCCAATATCGGCAGCATCCTGAAAAAGAAGAATGCTTCTGATGCAGACCTGGCCGAGGCCAAACAAATGATCGGCGAACTGAACGGCAAGATTGACGGCCTGTTTGCCGAGATCGATAAATTAAAGGGGGAAAACCAGCAGTTGACTTCCGCTAACCAGCAACTGTCCACAGAAAAGTCTCAGTTGACTGCTGATAAACAAAGTCTGGAGCAAAACCTGAGCACCACCAAAACTGAGAAAAAACAACTGGAAGACAAAGTAGATGTGGCCTCCACCCTGCATGCATCTTCTATTGGTGTTGCCGCCATTAAAGTGAGCAGCAGCGGTAAAGAAAAAGAAACCAGCACCGCCAAACGGGCCAACATGATCCGCGTGGCTTTCATGCTGGATGAGAACCGTATCACCCCCTCCGGTACCAAAGACATCTACGTGATCGTGACCGGTCCGGATGGCAAGGTAGTTGGTGAAGGTGGCACTTTCAATACCCGTGAAGAAAGCAACAAAGCTTTCTCCAGCAAAGTAAGCGTTAATTACGAGCAGGGTAAACCCACTCCCGTAAGTTTCAACTGCGGACAGAACGAAAAATACAAAGAGGGCAATTATACCATTGAGATCTACAACAACGGTTTCAAAATAGGCCAGGGTGTTAAGACCCTGAAAAAAGGAGGGCTGTTCAGCTAACCTCTTGCTACATTTTCAAAAAAAGGCAGTTACTAAACAGTAGCTGCCTTTTTTATGGACGCCTTGCCGGATTGAAGTAAGGGAAAGCAATAGGATAATCCTGTAAATTTACCTTACAGGAGAAGCAAACAATATTCATTCACTCACTCATCCACTCATCCACTCATTCACTCATTCACTCATTCACTCATTCATTATCTTACCCCCATGGCCCGTCAATGGCTGAACTGGAAAATAATCCTCACTTTTATCGCCATTGTACTGGTGAGCGGAACCATTTTTTACTCACAGTATGTTTCGGGTAAAATTGCCAGAGAGGAAAGAAAGAATGTAGCGGTATGGGTAGAGGCGCAACGTACGATCCTGAGTTCCTCAGACAGCGCCAGTATCAACCTGGCTACGCGGATCTCTACCGAAAATACCAATATCCCGATCATTGAAACCAATGAAAAGGACAGTATCACGGGAAACCATAGTAACCTTGACAGTCAACTGGTGCAGTCCGATCCCGGTTATCTCAAACGTAAACTGGCGGAATTCAAACGTTACAATAACAAGCCCATCACCATCGTACTTACGGAAAAACCCTATACCGCCAACCGGTATTATTACGGGGAGAGTGAATTGTTGAAGGAAGTGCAATTATACCCCCTGATCCAGCTGATCATTGTTGGTCTTTTTATCACCATTGCGCTGGTTGTTTTGCAAACCTCTTACAAAAGCGAACAGAACCAGTTATGGGCCTCCATTGCCAAAGAAACCGCGCATCAGCTGGGAACACCGGTATCCAGTTTACAGGGCTGGCTGGAGATTTTAAAAGAACGGGAAGCCAACCACGACCTTGTTCCGGAAATAGCCAAAGATATCAACCGCCTGCTATTGATCACCGACCGTTTTGGTAAAATAGGCAGTGAACCCCGGCTGGAGAAATGCAGGCCTGCGGAACAGATACACCACATGATGGAGTATATGAAAAAAAGGACCGGCGGACAGGTGAATTTCATTTTTGACGATACGGCGATCAGGTACACGGAAACATTGCTTTCTCCCCCCCTGTTCGACTGGGTTCTGGAGAACCTGATCAAAAATGCGCTGGATGCCATAGTGGGGAACGGCACCATACGGATCAGTGCAGAAACCAATGAAAAATACCTGCTGATCGATGTAACAGATACCGGAAAGGGCATATCGAAAAACAATATCGGCGAGGTTTTCAAACCTGGTTTTACCACCAAGAAAAGAGGATGGGGTATCGGCCTTTCGCTCAGCAAAAGGATCATTGAGCAGTATCACAAAGGAAAACTCTTTGTGAAATGGAGCGAACCCGGAACAGGCAGCACTTTCCGGATCATTCTGCCTCTTCAGCAGCAACAGGCGGAGTAGCCATCAATCCAAAATAACTCATAGCAGTCTGCCATTGCTGGATGGATTGTGGTGTGGCCGTTTCCACATACAGGTTGGCTTCGCCGCAAAGGCTCAGCAACTCCGATTCCGCATCGGCGATCCCAGCATTATCGCCTGATTCGCCAATACGGCGGAAACAGCTGTACATCCTCGATAATTTTTCATCAGACAAATGATCAAAAGCGTGCTGTTGTATCAAATGCCCTGCTGCATTCACCAGTAATTCATACGAACTCGTTTTCATAGCTGATGTTTTATATATACAAAGTTCCTGTATAGACATCAGAATCAGTGTTAACGCGCATTACGGAAATGTTAACGGGGCAAGAAGGTGCATAACATGTGAATAGCGAATCCTTACAGAATACTGAACAGATGAACAAGGAACAGATGAATCTGCCTGACGGCAGACAGGTATTGAATGAGTTTTTAAGTTTCAGTAACCAGACAATACAGTTAGTTCTGCCGTTTTACGGAGCCACCGCTGTTGACATTGATATCGCGGATCAGTCCCTCACCTTTAAACCGAACAAATCCACCGCTATTGGCTTTTGCCGAGATCTCTTTGTTCACTGTGATCTGCACACCTGCGCCACTGCCCGCTTCTGCCTTACAGAAATCCGTAACCAGGGTATAACCCCTGAACTGTGCACCGCTGTTGCCATCCACATCCAGCCGCTCAACTTTGCCGCTGAGTGTAATGGAACCCCCACTGCTTAAACGGGCAGATAATACCTGAAGATTTATGTCGCTGCCATTGACAGAGCCCCCACTGCTGGCTCTCAGCGCATTCAGCGTTACATAGGATACGTATACTTTCACGTGCCAGTTCTTCCATTTATTCCAGAATTTCCAGTCTTCACTGGTACGGGATATTTTGAGCACGCCGTTTTCTACCACGGTTTTTACCAGGTCCATATATTCCTGGTTACCTACGCTAACAGCCAGTTCTTCCTTATCGCCCTTGCTGATCACTACCTCGATACCGGAAGAGGTTTCAATGGCATGAAATGCCCCTACGGATCTTTTCTGGGCATGATCATCATACACTACTTTCTGCGCGCTCACTGAAGCAAATGCCATCAGCAGCAGCAAGAGGGCGATTCCTATTTTTTTCATAGCTGTTTTTTGAATGTAACGGTTAACAGGCAGTAAAGTTACCATTACCTGTAAAAAAATATATCCCGTTCATCCCTTCCTGTATGTAGATTCTTTTATTTAAGCACAATGGCCCCCAGCGCAGGCAGGTTTATCCTGAGGCGGTAACATTTTGAAGGTTTATCTGCCAGTTCCGAGCGGATCTCCGGATTGAATACATCACCTGTACCCCAGAATTCTTTGCTGTCGCTATTGAAGATCTCGGTCCACTTGCCCTTGCCGTGTACATAAATCTCCCAGTCATGTCGTACCACTGGTGTCACATTCAGGATAACCAGCACATTATCTTTTTCTTTTTTTCCCTTCCGCATATATACCAGTACCGATTCACTTCGATGGTTCAGGTCTACCCATTCAAAACCACCGGGCTCGAACTGTTTTTCATAGAGTGCAGGTTCTGACCGGTAGAGCTCATTCAGCTTCTGCACACAGTATTTCATACCGCCGTGACTCACATGCTGCAACAACTCCCACTGCAGTTCGCTTTTATAATTCCACTCGCTGGTGGCGCCAAATTCGTCACCCATGAACAGCAGTTTGGCGCCGGGATGGGTGAACATATACGTGTAGAGTATCCGGAGGTTCGCAAATTTCTGCCATTCATCGCCCGGCATTTTGTACAGCATGGGGCTTTTTCCGTGAACCACTTCGTCGTGACTGAGCGGCAGCATAAAATTCTCGTCGTAGAAATACATCATACTGAATGAGAACTTATCCTGGTGAAACTGGCGGAACAGGGGGTCCATCTTAAAATAATCCAGGGTATCATGCATCCAGCCCATCATCCATTTCATACCAAAACCCAGGCCGCCTTCGAAAGTAGGTTTGCTGATCTTGGGCCAGTCCGTAGCTTCTTCGGCGATGGTCTGTATATCCGGGAAATCGCGGTACAGGGTCTCATTCAGGTCTTTGATGAAAGCGATCGCTTCCAGGTTACCGTTGCCACCATATTCATTGGGTTCCCACTGGCTATCGCTGCGGCTATAATCGAGGCGCAGCATGGAACTGACCGCATCAACCCGTAGCCCGTCGGTATGAAACCGGTCGCACCAGAAACGGGCGCTGCTGATGAGGAAGGATTTCACTTCTCCCCTTTTATAATTGAAGATATACGAGTTCCAGTCGGGATGATATCCTTTGCGCATATCCGCATACTCGTAGGTATGGGTGCCATCGAACATGAATAAACCATGTGCATCGTACGGGAAATGCGAAGGTACCCAATCCAATATGACCCCGATTCCTGCCTGGTGAAAAGCATCTACCATAGCGGCATAATCCTGCGGCGATCCGAAGCGGGAGGTGGGAGCAAAATAACCGGTGCCCTGGTAACCCCAGCTTCCATCGAAGGGGTGCTCCATCACAGGCA
Source organism: Bacteroidota bacterium (assembly GCA_016183765.1). Lineage (GTDB taxonomy): Bacteria > Bacteroidota > Bacteroidia > Chitinophagales > Chitinophagaceae > Sediminibacterium. Next base: position 107,150 of record JACPEA010000001.1, on the reverse strand, counting down.
TGAACTCCACGTGCGTAAATCCCATTTCTTTCACATACGGGACCAGCCGCTCCGTGATCTGCGCATAACTGTTGTAAACTTCTTCGTTGTTCTTATCGGGGCGCATCCAGCTGGCCAGGTGCACTTCGTATACGGAATAAGGAGCGGAAAGTGAATTGTGTTTCTTACGCGTCTTCATCCAATCGGTATCCTGCCAGTCATAATCGGTCTGCCAGGTAATGGAAGCCGTGTGGGGGCGCTTTTCCCAGAAATTGGCAAAGGGATCACCTTTGTCCAGCCTGATCCCGTTAAATCCATGAATATGGTATTTGTAAGCCTCACCGGTACCCACCCCGGGAATAAAACCTTCCCAGATACCCGAGTTATCCTGCCGCACTTTCAGGGGATGCGATTCCTTGTTCCAATTATTAAAATGGCCCACTACCGAAACAAAACTGGCATTGGGTGCCCATACGGCAAAATAAGTGCCCCATTCATCCAATACCTGCAGTTGCTTGTTACCGAAAAGCTGGTACAGGCTATAATGGGTTCCCTGCTGAAAGTTGCGGATATCCTCATCCGTAAACAGGGAATAATTCCAGACAGCTTGCCGCTTATCCACGAAATGTATCTCTTCATATTTTTTTGACGGGGCCTTTACAACCTTTGTCCTATTCTTATCTCCTGTATCTGTCTGTTGTTTGGTGCTGGATGCTGACATATCTGGCGCGGCTTTGGTTTTTGCTGGCATAATACAGTGATTATCAAATAATATATTTTTTTAACATTAGTTTATAACTAAAAAATTAGTTAACAAAGGATAAATATGGATTTTGTGCAGAAATGCATCCCATACCCAACACTGCTAACCGATGAGAAAACTACTGACCCTGTTCATCCTGCTCGCGGGCATGGTATCCGCCACCACGGTGTTTGCCCAATCCAGCTCCCTTAAAGGTACCATAACGGATACCCTTAACAAACAAAATCTTTCCAGCGCCGTTATTTCCGTTTTACGCGCCAAAGACTCTGTGCTGGTTAAATTTACAAGAACCGGGGCAACGGGCCATTTTGAGTTGAAGAATCTTGCAACGGGTAATTATATTTTAATGGTGACCTACCCCAGTTATGCCGATTACGTTGAAAAGATCAGCGTAGAAGCCGGCAAGGACCGGGATTTCGGCAAACTACCCCTGATCACCAAAGCAAACCTGCTACAGGAAGTGATTGTGCGGCAGCGGATAGGCGCTATACGGGTAAAAGGAGATACGACCGAATACAAAGCCGACAGTTTTCACGTAAGCGCCAACGCGGATGTGCAGGAATTGTTGCGCAAAATGCCGGGCATACAGGTGAACAGCAAGGGCGAAATCACCGCACAGGGTGAAAAAGTAGAGAAAGTACTGGTGGATGGCGAAGAGTTTTTCAGCGATGATCCCGCCGTGGTCACTAAGAACCTGCGCGCCGATGCGGTTGATAAGGTACAGGCATTCGATAAAAAAAGCGACCAGGCCACTTTCACCGGTATCGATGACGGGCAAAAGATCAAGACCCTGAACATCCAACTGAAAGAAGATAAAAAGAAAGGCTATTTTGGAAAAGTAGAAGCTGGTACCGACTTTAACAAATACCGTTATGGTAAAATACTGGCCAACGCTTTCAAAGGCAAAAGAAAGATCTCGGGTTACCTCACAACAGACAATACCAAATTTGAATCACTGAACTGGAACGAGAACCAGAACTATGGCGGAAACACGAATATGAATACAGAAATCACTGATGATGGTGGCATCATGATGTGGTCTAATGGCGATGAATTCAGTTACGGAAGGGGATTCCCCACTTCCACCACCGGCGGGCTTCATTTCAGCAACAAATGGAATAAGGATAAACACAACAGCAACAACACTTACCAATATAATAACCTGGACGTGACCAGCGTCACCACCAGTAAAACACAGAATATCTTACCGGATACCAGTTTCACCAACAGCACATCGCAGAACCAGGTAGGTTCACGCAATCGGCACAAATTCACAAGTGTATACGAGTGGCAGATCGATTCGTCCAGCTCGCTCAAGATCATCGCCAGACCCTCTATCGTAAAAAGCAACAACCTTACCCACTACCTTGGACAATCCATCAGCGAGGACGGCAAAGTGATCAATGCCAGCGACAGGACCACTACCAGCACCGATGAAAACAAAACGCTGAATGGAAATATTTTCTGGCGCAAAAAATTTAAAAAAGCAGGGCGAACCATTTCGTGGAACACCGACCTGAACTTTAACGACCGCGCGGAGAACACACTCCTGCTGGCTGCCAACAGCTTTTACGATGCCAACGGCACCCTGGTAAAGCAGGACAATATTGACCAGCTGAAAGTGAATAAACAGAACAGTTCCAGCGTCAACTCCCTGCTTACCTATACGGAGCCCTTATGGAAAAATACCTTCCTGGTGCTGAACTACCGCCTGAGTTTGAACAGGAACGATGCGGAAAGAAATACACTCAGTAAAAACGGAGCAGGCAAATATGAAAATTTTGTAGACACACTGAGTAATCATTTTATCTACAATACCACCGGTCACCAGGGGGGCTTCAACATCCGCTACAATGTGAAGAAGTTCAACTTCGCTGTTGGTACGGGTTATGGTACTTCTATCTATCACCTGACCGATATCCGTAAGAACACCGACCGTGATGTAACTTTCAATAACCTGGTCCCTTCCGTTTCGCTCAACTATACGCCCAAACAGCAGAGAAGTATCCGTTTCAACTACAACGGAAGTACCCGGAATCCGACCCTGCAGCAAATACAGCCGATCCTCGACAATATTGATCCGCTGAACATCACCATCGGTAACCCAAACCTGAAGCAGGCTTTCAACCATAATTTCAATTTCCGGGCATCGGATTACAAAGTGCTGAAGAGCAGGAGTATGTCGTTCAATATGAACTACTCGTTCACAGATAATGCCATTTCCAACGCTTCCACCATCGATCAGTATGGCAGACGTGTGAATCAGGCCATCAATGTATCGGGCACTTATAATTTCAATGCATCGGTCGGTTACGGGTTTGATATCGTACCATCCCTGAATTTTGGCGTGAACGTGGGTCCCAGCAAGAACAGGTACATCAACATGATCAATGGTTTGCGGAACGAGACGGAAAACAACAATATCAACTTCAGTATATATTCCGGTTACTGGGGCGATAAGTGGATCAATTTCTGGCTGAACCTGAGCGCCAATCATGTAAGTTCCAAGTCCTCCATCAGGCCCGATGTGGTTACCCAATACTGGACTTACAATACCTATTCCAATATCCAGCTCAAATTCAAAAAACAAAAACTGTATGTTGATATGAACCTGGAAGCCAACATCTACCAGAAAACGGCCGCATTTGCCAACCAGCAGAACATGTATAATTTCAGTCCTTCCATACGGAAAGTCATTTCCAAAGACGATAAATGGGAAGCCAAATTATACGTGAATGACCTGTTTAACCAGAACAGGGGTATTAACCGGAGTGCCACCAGCAACTTTATCTCTGAAACCACCAACCAGACCATCCAGCGTTATTTCCTGCTGTCACTTATTTATAACTTCAGTAAAAATGGTAAACCTACCGGCTTCTGATATGAAAAAGATAGTATTCATTGCCTGTCTGGGCTGTATGCTCAGTGCTTCCGCCCAAACACAGTTCATTACCAAGGGACGTATTGAATTTGAGAAAAAGATCAACCAGCACAAGAGTGTGGAAGAAGAGGCCGAGAACAGCAGCTGGATGCAAACGATCCTGAAAGCGTATCCCAAGATCGTTACAGATATATATGAGCTTCGTTTCGACAATAACAGGTCGCATTACAAACTCAAAAAAGAGAATAACGAAAATAAGTACCTGATGTGGGGAAGTAAACCCACAGAAACGGATGGCGTGATACAGGACCTTGACAACAAAACCGTCTCAACCCAGCGGGAAGTTTTTGAAAACACCTATGTGATCAAAGACAGCCTGCGTAACCTGGAGTGGCGTATTACAGACGAAACCAGGCAGATCGCTGGTTTTGAGTGCAGGAAAGCAGTGACAAAGATCTGCGATTCTGTGTATGTGGTAGCTTTTTATACCGATCAGATCCCGGTAAGTGCCGGGCCTGAAAGTTTTGGCGGTTTACCCGGCATGATACTCGGACTGGCCGTACCCCGTTTATATGCCACCTGGTTTGCTACCAGGGTAGAACTGGTTGACCCCACGCCTGCCCAGTTGAATCCTGTGCAGAAAGGGAAAAAAGTGAACTGGGAACAACTGTATGTGGAACTGAAAAAAGGATTCAAAGACTGGGGCAAGGAAGCCGACAAACGATTATGGACCGTTTCATTGTAACATAAGGGACTATTGCAATAAAAAAGGGTGTACCGCGGTACACCCTTTTTTTATAACGCTTTATCCGATCAGTTGGACTTGGTTACGTTCACTGCCATGGGGCCTTTTTTGCCCTCTTCCACTTCGAACTGTACTTTATCGTTCTCGCGAACTTTTTCTTTCAGTCCGGTGGCATGAACAAAATATTCTTTTGCTTCATCGTCTGCCTTGATAAATCCGAAGCCTTTGGCTTCGTTAAAAAATTTTACTGTTCCTGTTTGCATGGGTGTTGGTTTTATTTAAGTAGTTCTAATATAGTCATTTTTTTTGCCGGTATGGAAAAACTATCCTGTAAAATGGCACCGTTTACCACATCTCTGCCCCTGTTAAAACCCTGGGTTCTTTCAGCATAATCGGCCAGGCTCAGTTTTTTCTCTGTATCGTCTGTATTCATGATGCACATGACGGTTTGCCCGGCATCGTAGCGGAAGTACACGTACAGGCCGTCTTGCGGAAGGTATTGCATGAACTTGCCTGTCCGAAGGGCGGATGATCCTTTGCGGAAATTAGCCAGTGTTCGGGTGTATTGCTGTACTTCTTTTTCAGTATCGGTAAGGCCCTCTCCTGTGAATGCGTTCTTACGGTCTCCTTTCCAGCCACCCGGAAAATCAAGACGAACCCAGCCATCCGGATTGGAGATCCCTTTCATCAGCACTTCTGTACCATAATACAGTTGGGGAATACCCCGGCAGGTTAACAACCACCCTAAACCCATCTTCATCTTGGACACATCTTCATTCACAGTACTGAAAAAACGGGTCATATCATGGTTATCAAGAAAGATCACATTGCGGGATGGGTCTGTATAAATAAGGTCATTGCTCAGCGTGTTGTACAATTTATTCACGCCTTCCGTCCAGCCGAATTTTTCATTCAGCGCGGGTTGGATACCATAGAACAGAGACTGGAAATCTACCACCCCCTGCAGGTTACTTTTGAAAGGAACGGCCAGCCGGTTCTCTGCAAAATAGGCCTGGTTGATCACCCCATGTACCCAAACTTCACCGAAGAGAGTCATATTGGGATACTCATCGGTAAGGGCTTTGTTACAGCGATTCATGAAAGCAAGGTCGTTGTAGAGATAGGTGTCTATACGCCATCCATCCACCCCGAATTCTTCCACGCACCAGATCGCATGTTGTATCAGGAAATTGGCAACATAGGGATTCTGCTGGTTCAGATCGGGCATTTCGCGCGTGAACCATCCGTCGGCGGTTTTCTTTGCATCAGACCTGGCGGCATAGGGATCGAACAGTGGCTGATCTTTATAACTGGTCTGTGTAAAAGATGGCCACTGATGCAGCCAGTCTTTGGCAGGTGGATCTTTCACAAAAAAATGATAACTGCCCACATGGTTGTATACGGCATCCTGTATCAGTTTCATGCCACGCTGGTGTAGCGCCTCGCTTAATTTTTTATAAGCAGCTTCCCCTCCCAAACGGGGTTCAATTTTGTAATGATCCGTAAATGCATACCCATGTTCTGTCCGGTCAGGCATATCGTTCTGCAGCACCGGGGTCATCCACAAAGCGGTCACTCCCAGCTGCTGCAGGTAATCCAGGTGATCGATCACGCCCTGCAGATCGCCGCCATGGCGGTGAAAGATCGAATCACGGTTCAGGCTCTGATCCCGTAAACCCGCTATCCGGTCATTGGAGGGGTCGCCGTTACTGAAACGGTCAGGCATCAGGAAATAGATGAAATCCGCTGAGGTTACTCCCTGTGCAAATGTTTTACCCTTCCCCGCTCTTCTCCCTTTCAAGGGCCAGGTAACGCTATGCGTTTGATTACCCGCTATAAATTCAATAGGCACATTACCCGGCCTGGCCGAAGGTGCCACTATCAGGTCCAGAGCAAGGTATTTGCCATTCTCAAACGGGTGCACCCCGGCAAGCGTAACACCGGGATAATGGATGCGGACCTTCTCTTTACTGAAGCCTTCATGGGTTCCGCGAACCAAAACCTGGACTTTGTTCCATTTCATTCCTGTATACCAATTTGTGGGGTACAATTCCGCATATTGCGAGAACGATACCAGCGACATGGCCAGCATAACAGACAAGACCCATATACCCTTTTTCATAATTATGCGTTTGTTTTGTTTTCTTTTACGATCACCGCACAGACAATTGCGGCGAGGCATAACAAAGCACCACCGATCTGAACAGCCAGCAGCCTGTCGTTATGCAATACCGTTTCCATGATCTTGCCAAAGAAAAGAGAAGCGATGATCTCTGGTAATACAATGAAGAAATTAAAGATCCCCATATAAATCCCGATCTTATTTTCGGGTAAACAACCTGCCAGCATGGAATATGGCATAGAGAGGATGGATGCCCAGGCAATTCCCACCAGCCCCATTGCCACATATAACATAGCGGGTTCATGAATATGGTTCACAGCAATCAAACCGATACCTCCCAACAACAAACAGGCGGTATGCGTATATTTTTTCCCAAGTTTACCGACCCAAAAAGGCAGCGTAAACGAAAAAGCGAAAGTAACCAGGTTCAATATGGCCGATGTGGTATTGGCATATTCCAGTCCCCGGGTATATACATCACTGTTGGTCTGCGGATCGCCACCAAAGATATCTGCGGCCACTCCTGTACTGTAATAGAACCACATGAGGAACAATCCCGGCCAGGTCAGGAAATTCACCAGGGCCAGTCGTTTCATCTGATCCGGCATGTGGATCATGGAAGAAAATATTTCTTTCAGTCCGCCACCAATACCTTTCCCCGATGCCTGCATTTTTTCCTTCCAGTCCGCATCTGCGGGGGGGTATTCCTTACTTCTGAACACCGTATACAACACAGAAACCAGGAACACGGCACCACCAATATAAAATGAGAGTACAATGTTTTCCGGGATGGAGCCACTGGTCTTATCTCTCGAAACCCCGAACCATTCTACCAGCTTCTGTGGCAGGTAACCGGCCACAAAAGAAGCCAGTCCAATAAACATGCTCTGCATCGCAAAACCATAGGATCGCTGTTTCTCATCCAGGTTATCTGCCACAAAGGCCCGGAATGGTTCCATACTGATGTTGATGCAGGAGTCCAGTATCCACAAAGTGCCGGCAGCCATCCAGATGGCTGATGCATTAGGCATGACAAACAAAGCCAGTGAACTTAAAATGGCTCCGATCAGGAAATAAGGCCTGCGTCTTCCCAGCCGGGGGTGCCAGGTACGATCACTCAGGTAACCGATGATCGGCTGCACAATCAATCCCGTCATGGGAGCTGCCAGCCAAAGGCCAGGTATCTGTTCAGGAGAAGCACCAAGATATTCATAAATGGCACTCATATTCCCCATCTGCAGGCTCCAGCCGAACTGGATACCAAAAAAACCAAAACACATATTCCAAATCTGCCAGAATCCCAGACGGGGTTTGGCGCCGGTGTAGGCTGTTGACATAGCAATCGTTTAGTAGTATTATGTAAGAATTACACGTAATCTAAAATACAATAAAAAACATCCCGTAGGATGTTTTCCTGTGAAGTGAGTGGTGAGTAGGAAACGGGGTAACACCATACTCACTACTCACCACTCACGTCTTATATCACAAATCCATCCGGTAAAATCGCCTGCTTTTTTACTACCACGATCCCATCCTTCACGGTGTACAATGCATGGTCTGTATTGGCCAGGTGTTTGCCTCCATTGATGCGTACATCGTTACCAATGCGACAGTTCTTATCGATGAGTGCGTCTTTGATATAACAACGCTCGCCGATACCGATCAGGGGCAACCCTTTCTGCCGGTTGATCTCCATCTGTTCGATGGTTTCATAATAATCGTTACCCATGATATACGTATTCACGACAGTGGTGCCATGGCCAATCCTGGCGCGGATGCCCACCACACTTTGTTCCAGGCGGCTGGCCAGGATGATGGAACCTTCGGCAATAATGGTTTTCTCCAGCGTGGTACCACTGATCTTGGCTGGTGGCAGCATACGCGCACGGGTGTATACCGTTTTGGTATTGTCGAATAAGTTGAAGGGGGGAATCTCCTGCGTCAAGGCAAGGTTAGCCTCATAGAAGGAATAGATATTTCCGATATCGGTCCAGTAACCATCGTACTGGTAACCGACCACTTTGTAGTTCTCAATCGATTGTGGTATGATCTCTTTACCAAAATCAGTGGCCTGCGGGTATTTGTCATTGAGCAGGTCGTACAATACCTGTTTGCTGAAGATATAGATACCCATGGAAGCCTGGTAATGTTTGCCCTGTCGCTGCATTTCGGCACCGGTATCACTTTCCCATTCAGGCAACAGCTCTTTTTTGGGCTTTTCGATGAAAGAAGTGATATAGCTGTTCTCATCTGTTTTCAGGATACCGAATTCCGGAGCATCCCGTTCATCAACAGGAATAGTAGCGATAGAAATATCAGCGTCTTTTTCTTTATGTGCGGTCAGCATTTCGCTGAAATCCATCTGGTACAACTGGTCTCCGCTCAGTATCAGGATATAATCAAAATCGAGATTAGAGATATGACGCAGCGATTGGCGCACTGCATCGGCGGTTCCCTGGAACCAGCCTGCATTATCCGGTGTTTGCTCTGCAGCCAGGATATCAACAAAACCCGTACTGAAAGCACTGAAATGGTAGGTATTCTTGATATGCTTGTTCAATGAGGCAGAATTGAACTGCGTTAACACGAACATACGGTTGATATTACTGTTGATACAGTTACTGATCGGGATATCCACCAATCGGTATTTACCTGCAATGGGTACAGCAGGTTTGGAGCGACTGGCCGTTAAGGGATACAACCGGCTCCCGGCTCCCCCGCCAAGAATTACAGCCAGTACTGATTTTGAAATCGTCTTCATATACGCAGTTTATATTTTATACCCTTGCATCTGTTGATGGCAAGCGCTATGAATTTACTAAATCTACCGTAATTTTTCGTACACATCCGTGTACTGATCCACCGTACTTTCCCAGCTATGATCGATCTGCATCATGTGTTTACGCATCTTTCCCATCTGTGCCTTATCCTTGTAAACTGAAACCGCACGGCCGATAGAATAATCTACATCGCCTACCGTTGCATTGTTAAAGCGGATCCCGAAACCATCGAGGTCGCCCATATCCACCACCGTATCCTGCAAGCCTCCCGTACTGCGCACCATGGGTACGGTGCCGTAACGCATGGCATACATCTGGTTCAGTCCACAAGGCTCTACCCTGCTGGGCATCAGCAGAAAATCGGCACCGGCATACATCTTATGACTCAGTGTCTCATCATACCCGATCACCGCATTGAACACCCCTTTATAAGGCAGCACCATCTGCTGAAACTCCCACTCTATATACGTTTCACCACTACCCAATACCAGGAAACTGGCGTTGCTCTCCGTATGGTATATGGCCGATTTGATGGCATCCGGCAGGATCTCGGCCGCTTTCTCTCCTACCAGGCGACCGATGAATACAAACAAGGGTTTTTCAGGGTCAAGACCAAACTGTTTGCACAATGTCTCTTTATTCTTCTGCTTGCCCCTGGTAACGGTTTTCACACTGAAGTGCTCTGTGAGGTACTGATCGGTTTCAGGGTTCCATACCTCGTTATCGATCCCGTTCAGGATGCCGAGGCACTTGCCCCTTTCGTATTCAAATAGTTTTTCCAGACCGTTGGAGTTATAGCGTAACTCCTCCATGTAGCTGTGACTAACAGTTGTTACCTTATCGGCACATTTTACAGCGGATGCCAGGGGATTGATCGAGTCTGCCCAATCCAGCATACCGCGTTTCCAGAGATCCCAGCGGGGAATATAACGGCTCTTTTCCCAGCCCATCCAGCCCTGGTATTGGGCGTTGTGAATGGTGAATACTGTTGGCACATTAGCTAACGGCTGGTAGTCATAACAGTTCTTCATCATAAAAGGGATCAGCCCTGTATGATGGTCGTGGCAATGCACCACATCGGGTTTGTGTTCCCAGCTGCTCATCCAGTTCACCACAGCTATCTGGAAGGCGGTAAATCGCTCTGCATCGTCATCATAACCGTAGATCTTCTGCCGGTCGAGCAGCCCGTTGATATCTACCAGGAAGAGATCGAAACCCAGTTTATTGGTGGGTTCTTTGATAATGGTATAGTCGAAGAACCAGTTACCCAGGTTGGAAGATCCTTTAAAATCAACGGTCCACTCATTCTCATACAGGAATTTTGTGCGGTACATGGGCATGACCACTTTGGCTATATGCCCTGCTTTACACTGATATTTGGGCAATGCTCCCACGACATCTCCCAGTCCTCCTGCCTTGGCCACAGGATAACATTCTGCACTGACATGTATGATCTCCATCAAAATCTTTTTAGCAAGTTTTTCTGAAGTTAGCAACTAAACTGTTACCTGCAATAATGTTTGTAAATTTTTTCGCCCCCTTATTGCCGTTTATTTTACCTTCACCAATAAACCATTTTTTATCATGACCCAACCCAAACAGCCCACCAATACCGGTGCATTGGCCACCCTGGTGATCGTATTTTTTTTCTGGGGATTCATTGCTGCCTCGAACAGCATCTTCATCCCGTTCTGTAAAACCCATTTTAAACTGAACCAGTTTGAATCACAGTTGATCGGTTCGGCTTTCTATGGGGCCTACTTCATCGGATCGCTGGTATTGTTTATCTGTTCCAATGTACTGGGTTATGATATTTTGAATAAGATCGGTTACAAACGCGGCATTATCTATGGCCTGCTGATCTCTGTAGTTGGCGCTTTGCTGATTATTCCTTCAGCCAATGCCAACTCTTTCCCTGCCATCCTTGCTTCCTTCTTTGTAGTGGCATTGGGGTTTTCCTTACAGCAAACAGCAGCACAACCTTTTGCCATCATACTCGGAGATCCTTCCACCGGTTCGCACCGACTGAATCTCGGCGGCAGCGTGAACTCGCTGGGTACCACGCTTGGGCCCCTGATCGTAAGTTTCTTCCTGTTCGGAACCGCCGACAGTAAAAATGCGGTAGTTACGGTTACCAATATCAACGTGTTGTACATGATCGTAGCGGCTGTATTTGCAGCGGTTGCCATCTTCTTTACCCTCTCAAAACTGCCCGACGGCAAAAACGATGAGAAATTCGAAAAAGCCAACAAGGCTTCCGGTTCCCTGCTGATCATGACCCTGCTGATCGGTGCGGTGATCGTTGTTGGTCAACTGACCGAAGTACCCAAGATCACCTTACTAATCCTCACACTGGTATCCGTAGTAGGCGTTCTGTTCTACTCCAACAGCCAGGCTACCAGGAACAGCGAAGGCTGGGGTGCCATGAAATACCAGCAGCTGATCTATGGTATGATCGGCATCTTTGTGTATGTGGGCGTGGAAGTCACCATCGACAATAATTTCGGCGCCTTGCTGAAAACACCGGGATACCTGAGCGACCTGGGACTGGACGAAAGCCAGATCTCCAAATACGTTTCACTGTATTGGGGCAGTTTGATGATTGGCCGCTGGACCGGCGCCATCAGCGTATTCAACCTGGGTGCAGGCATGAAAAAGATCATGACCATCGTAGTACCTTTCATTGCCTTCGGTATTGTACTGGGCGTGAGCAAGATCTACGGGAACGATATTTCTGACCTGTTCGGTTATGCCGTATTTATCGCTATTGCCATCGCCGCATTCTTCTACGGACAGGAAAAACCGGTAAAAACACTGGTAACCGTTGCTACCCTTGCCTGTATTTCCATGTTAGTAGGTGTATTCGCCAACGGCATCATTTCGGTGTACGCATTCATGGCAGGTGGTTTATTCTGCTCTGTTATGTGGCCCTGTATCTTTGCATTGGGTGTAGGCGGATTGGGGAAATACACCAGCCAGGGTTCCGCATTCCTGATCATGATGATCCTGGGTGGAGCCATCATACCTCCTATGCAGGGCGCACTGGGCGATATCACCACCATGCACAGTTCTTACTTACTGGCGGCCGGATGTTTCGCCTTCCTGGTATTCCTGGCACTGAAATTAAAACGTGTGTTACATGCACAGGGTCTTGACTTTGACGAGCAGATCAGTGGCGGACATTAAAAACAATACCTTTGAACAGATGCCAGAAGAGCAACAAACCGATATGATTATGCCTAGAACAAACCCCAGTTTAGAACAACTCGCCATCGGTGTGGATATTGGTGGAACAGGTACCAAATTTGGTATCGTAGACCGGCTGGGCAACCTGCTGTACTCCAGCGAAATGTCGACCCGCAAACACAACCAGGTAGAGAGTTTCATAGATACCCTGCATGCCAACCTGGTACCTATGATCGAACAGGCGGGCGGTATCGGACGCATCAAGGGTATTGGCCTGGGAGCTCCTAACGGGAATTATTATACCGGAACAGTAGAATACGCACCGAATCTTCCCTGGAAAGGTATCCTGCCTTTCTCCAAAATGATCGAAGATAAATTCAAGTTACCCGTAGTACTTACCAACGATGCCAATGCCGCAGCATTGGGAGAGATGATGTATGGTGCTGCACAGGGCATGAATGATTTTATCATGATCACCCTGGGAACAGGTGTAGGAAGCGGCATTGTGGCCAATGGCAAACTGATCTACGGCCACGATGGTTTTGCAGGTGAACTGGGACATACCATCATCATCCCCGATGGTCGCATGCACGAAGGAACCGGCAAAAGAGGTTCGCTGGAAAGTTATGCATCGGCAACAGGTGTGGGCTTAACCGCACTGGAACTATTGGCCAACCGAAATACGCCCAGCATGCTGAGAAACCTGCCCCAGGACCAGATCGATTCCAAAGCAGTATACGATGCTGCCATAGAGGGCGATGATCTGGCCAAAGAGATATTTGATTACACAGGTAAGATACTGGGTATGGCATTGGCCAATTTTGTGATGTTCTCCAGTCCGGAAGCCATCATCTTATTCGGTGGACTCACCAAAGCAGGTGAACTGATCTTAAAACCAACACGTGAGCACATGGAAGCAAACCTGATACAGATATTCCAGAACAAAGTGAAGATACTGGTCAGCCACCTGAAAGCTTCAGATGCAGCCATACTCGGCGCTTCGGCATTGGTGTGGGACCTGAAATAATGAGTGAATGAGTGAATGAGTGAATGGGTGAATGGGTGAATGATAGAATGATAGGATGAATGGGGTAATGTAACTTTATTCATTCTATCATTCATTGTCTTTGGCAGGTAGATCAATAGGGGACTGCGAATAGCTTTTAAAAATTCTCTCCACCATATTAAAAAACCTGAAAAACATTCCTAATTTCTAATTCTTCTTAATTAAAAAAACCGCCGGTACCGGCCTCTGTCCCTCTTTATCGCTGGGTGTGATGGTTTGTTTTCCGTTCACCAGTAAACAACTACTGCCGCCGCCATCCAAATTCAGGGCTTCTACGCAGCCGATCCCTTTCAGCATGTTAGCTTCCTGCACCAGGGTTGCCCCTTCTGCCTTTCCGGGTGAACGGCCCTCAATGACCAGCATGATCAGTTTACCATCAGCCGTATAACCCATTGCCGTGCGTGGATGTTTATCATGGATGGCTTTACCGCCAAATTTAAGCTCTTCGTTATTGGTTATCTGCACTTCACCGTTCTGCACCAGCACAGGACCGCCGCCTACCGCAGTCTGCACTTTCCACTTACGGAAACTGCCTTTCTGCAACATTTGTCTGGCGGGAAGCTGCTGTATGGAATCCTTCCAGTTGCTGATCACCTGCTGACTGGCATATGCATATTTTGCAGACGAATCGGTGTATAACCAGGCAATATCGGCTTCCCTGTTTTTATTGATGCCGATAGCACTGCCGAAACTATGCCGATAGGTCAAAGTGTCTTTCCCTTTGCCAGTTTGGCTATGTACCTGATAAGCCAGCATTTTACCATCCCTGATCACCACATTCAGGTTACTGTTGTGTACGAATTCAAAAAAAGTGGTGTTCATCACCAGCAGGGGCTGCTTCTCCTGTGCATAGTATTGCGAGGGTGTGAACCGTTTACCATTACCCACCTGTGAGCTGAACTGAAGAGACCTGTTAGTAAGGTCCGCACTGACATAATATGCGATATTGGGTTTGCCTTCGGTAGCATCGGTGGTCTTATACACATGTACCCCATCAGGTAAGGGTTGATACAGGGAGTCTACGTTCTTCCAGTTCCACTGTGCCTGTAGCGTAACAGAACAAAGCAGCAACAGCGCAATAACCGGGATATTTCTTTTCATGGTGCAATGATAAAAATAACGCCCGACATGGCCGGGCGTTCTGTATGATCAAATCGTTTTCAATCGTTGTTCTTCCTGCCATTTGGCCCTGCCATAACCGGGGATCACATGTTTTTCGCTGTGATAGGATGAACGGACCAACGGGCTGCTTTCCACATAGTCAAAACCGAGTTCATAGCCGATGGTACGCAGTTCTGCAAATTCATCGGGATGCACGAACCGTTGTACCGGCAGGTGTTTTTTGGTGGGTTGCAGGTATTGTCCCAGTGTCAATACATCTGTACCAACCGATACCAGGTCTTTCATACTTTGTATCACTTCCTCCTTGGTCTCTCCCAGGCCCAGCATGATGCCTGTTTTGGTACGCATGCCGCCTTTCTTCAGCAGGTTCAGCACTTCCAGGCTCCGGCGGTATTTGGCCTGTATGCGAACCTGGCGGGTCATGCGTTCCACGGTTTCCATATTATGACTCACCACATTGGGCGCCGCATGAATGATACGTTCCACCTGATCGGCCTTGCCCTGGAAATCGGGGATCAGCGTTTCGAGTGTGGTTCCGGGGTTTAAGCCCTTTACAGCTTCAATGGTATTGTACCAGATGATGGAACCACCGTCTTTCAATTCATCGCGGTCCACGCTGGTGATCACCGCATGTTTTACTTTCATCAGGTGAATGGCTTCTGCCACACGCTGGGGTTCATCCCAATCAACCGGCTCCGGTCTGCCGGTGGCTACCGCGCAAAAACCACAACTGCGCGTACATACATTACCGAGGATCATGAAGGTAGCGGTACCTTCTCCCCAGCACTCGCCCATATTAGGGCAATTACCGCTTTCGCAGATGGTATGTAGTTGATGGGTATCCACCAGGCCACGGACATGCTTATAGCTTTCGCCGATAGGCAGTTTTACACGAAGCCAGTTGGGCTTTTTCAGGGCGGGTTCTGTAGCATTGATCTTGGCTACCACAGGTAATTCTTGCATCGGCACAGATTCGGTTAAGAGGTAGAGGTCCGGAGGCCGGACTTCTGCAAAAATAGCTTACTTTCTCTTACCAAAAACAAGGGAGATATAGGCGTTGAAAAAGAACTTATGCTCTTTGTTCAACAGCATAACAGGCATGGCCTTGGAATAATATTCCGCATTGACGCCTACTTCCATGGCGGAAAGCACTTCGTTATACCGGCCGTAATCAAACCGGAGGGCCGCACGGGCATGGGCGCCCGGCACGAATGTTATCTCGTTGAAACCCTTACCGAAATTTCCTTTTCCTATGATGACACTGGGGTCCAGGAAGAGATTTTCATTGTCAGGACTGTATTTGATCTGCTCCCGGGTATTGGTGGCGGGGTTCTGGATCTCGATATAATACGGTTTCAGCAAACCGGCAGATAAGCCACCACCATATATAGCAGAGACGGCCACTCCGTTTTTATTACCTTTTCCACCGATCAGCAATTGCTGGCCCAGGCCTCCTTTCAGGTAGTAAAAATTATTCCGCTTACCGTAAATATAACTGGAGATGACCAGGAAGCCCTGTGAAGCGCTGAGGGTAGGTACTTTCTCTTCTTTCTTGTCTTTCCGCTCCCCAAACTCAAGCCACCACAGGTTGGTTTTGTTGATGGTCTTGTATTTGCCATGTTCATAGAACATGCTCCAGGCATCTGTATTGAACTTAAAACCAAATGCACCCTGTTTTTGATAGATCAGGGCACCCTCTTCTTCCTGTTTGATCAGTTGGTTGATCTTTTCCCTGCGCTCTGCTTTTTTCAGCTGCCTGGTATCTGCACCGGTTGATTTCACTTTCTGCTGTGCAGAAACCGACAGTATACCCAGCATACCTACGATTAAAAATAGCTTCTTCACTTCCATTTGATTTGTTACTTGTAAATTTATGGCAAAATGATTCAATGACTTCACAAATTATTTATAAAGGTGAGCTCCGAACTGCCGCTACTCACCTGCAAAGCGGCTCTGTGATTGAAACCGATGCTCCTACTGATAACCAGGGTAAGGGTGAACTGTTTTCTCCCACCGACCTGGTAGCAACTGCACTGGGGGCCTGCATGGTGACCACCATGGGCATCAAGGCCCGTACCATGGATATTGTGCTGGATGGAACCCGTTTGGATGTTACCAAAGTGATGGCCAGTGATCCGCGCCGCATCAGCAAGATCATCGTACACATGTTCTTCCCGTCCACACTGAATCTCGACGATAAACAAAAAGAGATACTGGAAAGAACCGCCCACACCTGTCCCGTGGAAAGAACACTGCACCCCGATGTTGAACTGGACATGCAGTTCAATTGGTGAATCGTGAGTCGTTAGTCGTGAGTGGTTATGTTAAGAAAAGCATACCTACCTATTCCCCACTAACCACTCACGACTGACGACTGACGACTGACGACTCACGTCTTCCCTCACAAGACGTCATTTTTCAGTATTCTGTTGCCCACGGCACAATCGAGACAACGCCTGTGGATGCAATAATGATTTGTTAATTCTATCAGTGCCTGCGAATCAACGGCCGAATGTTGGGCTATGCCCAGTCTTTGCCATTGCCGTGTGATCTGGTTCTGCTCGGCGGTCATTTCATACATCCACCGGATAGCCCTTTCTTTATAGGGTTCTTCTTGGCTGTACAGACCATACGCAAATAACAGGGGCAATACGGTATTGATGAAAATATTCTCCGCCATCTGTTTACCCAGATGCTTGTGCTGGTATGCCGCAGCTTCGTCGAACCGGTAATGATAATGCCAGTAATCATTAGCCGTTACCATAAAATGATCCATCAAAGTATACAGGTCAGCGGTTTCTTTAATGGTAGAGAACAGGTAAGGCAGCCGGTGCACCAGCATGGCCAGCTGTGCCAGTCGAATAGTGGGAAAAGAAGCCGGCCGCATGCGTAAGAAAGCCGGCGATTTGTGTATGGTCTCCAAACGGTATTTCTTTTTCAGGAACCGGTATTCCTTTTGCAGCAGGATCGCATAATCATCTTCGTATTTCCCTCCTAACAGGTTCGCCTGTCCCAGTAACAGCGCTTCCAGTTGTTGTACCTGGTTCTTATGCCGGGCAAGTAACTGCACAGGTATGGTTTTGGCCACCATTTCGAATAACGGGCCATTTACTTTGGATCCGAAGTTAGCTGCCAGCATACGCCAGCATACTTCCTCCCAATGATTGGCCGTTGATGCCACCATGGTAAGTATCTGTTTGGCCCTCCGCTCCAACCGCTCTGCTGCCAGCCGCTCTTTCCAGGAAAACCAGCCCAGCGGGTCAAGCACCGGCAAAAAAGGGTGGCAGGGTATCATCACCATGGTTTCCATCATCTGCCGGTATCGTTCAAGGAAAATTTTAGGGACCAGCGGCTGTAATACCAGTGTGGCCACACGATTACCGCCGGTATCATACAAGGGCAGGTCATCTTCCCAAACCACATGCAGAATGATGTTCCCGTAATTACCATCTGTCCCATGCCTGTGTTTATGCCAGTCCGAAGACCGGATATGTATCTCTACATTACCCACCCAGCGGGTATTGCCTACCCGGATATCCGCTTCTGAAAAATCGGGGCCCTGGTGCTGGTTACAGGTGCCGGGCTTGTCAACCTGGAGTACATCTCCCATCGTGGTCTGCAAAGACCGTTTCTGAAAATACTGGAACTGCCAGATGAACTGAAGTAATCTTTCATTCATAGCTAACCGCTTTTGTTGCGGCCAACCGAAAAATTACAAAGGATAACAACGGTATAAATACCTGATTTTTGTTTAAGAATTTATCGTATCTAAGGCTTTCACCACCCGGCTGACAGGCAGCCCCATTACGTTGTAAAAATCGCCGTTGATCGACTCAATTCCCACCACTCCGATCCATTCCTGGATGGCATAGGCGCCGGCTTTGTCGTAGGGCTCATATTTGTCTACATAAAAGCAGATCTGTTCTTCTGTTAACACATGAAAGCTCACTTCGGTGCAATCTGCAAAAGCGATCTCTCCTGTTTTGTGCAGTAATACCACACCCGTGATGACCTGGTGTTTCCGGCCCGACAAAGAACGAAGTATGTCAATGGCATCTTCCCGGTTCACGGGTTTGCCGATCACTGAATTGTCCAGCACCACGATCGTATCCGCCGCCAGTATGGTTTTACCTTTATATTCATGATGGTATGCTTCTTTTACATGCGCCTGTACCGCCAAAGCCTTGTTACGGGCGATATGAATGGTCGTATCGGAAAGGCTCAGTCCTTCGGGATACGATTCATCCGTTACCTGAACAATTACTTCAAAAGGAATCTCGGCCCATTCCAGTAACATTTTACGTCGTGGCGACTGGGATGCGAGTATGATGTGCTGCATAAATAAAAAGATTGAATTAATGTACCAGGTAAATCCGGAAAAAGAACATGGAAACAA
This sequence comes from Bacteroidota bacterium, assembly GCA_016183765.1. GTDB lineage: Bacteria > Bacteroidota > Bacteroidia > Chitinophagales > Chitinophagaceae > Sediminibacterium. Next base: position 88,110 of record JACPEA010000001.1, on the reverse strand, counting down.
TACCGGTAAACATTACCAGTTTTACCACAGTGCTGAGTTGATGAAAATCTTCTGCCGAATTGGCCCTGTACAACCGGCGCAATACCCACAACAAGGGAAGAATGATGAGTAACAGGCAATACAGGGCACTGTGCCACCAGCCAAAGGGTATCACATATACCTGCAGGATACTGAGTATGGCCACCAGCACAATCACCCAGACCGCCACAAATACCTTACTGGCATTCAGGCCCCAGACGATGGGCATGGTGCGGCAACCATATTTCCTGTCGCCCTCCCTGTCTTCCATATCCTTGACCACTTCGCGGATCAGAGAGATCACGAATGCAAAAGAGGCATACAGGACTGCATAGCGGAAAAACCTGACTTCGTTCTTATCGGCCAGTAACAGGGAATGAATGGAAAGCGGGAATTTGGAAAAAAAGATCACCAGGATCACCCAGGCCGTCAATACCGAGATCAGCACATTACCGATCAGCAATTGTTTTTTGAGGTTGGTTGAATAAAACCACAATAAGATGATGCTTGCCAGGTTGGCCAGTACCAGGTGCCAGTAATCCTGCATGGGTAAAGCCGAGACCGTGAAGAATAATCCCAGCAAACTCAGGAACATATGCCAGAAGATCACCCATCGGCGGCTGATGATCGTGTTCACCACCACTTTATCAGGTTTGTTCACCTGGTCTATGTTCAGGTCAAAATAATCATTGATGATATAACCGGCCGCTGCAATCAGCACAGATGCCAGCATGAGGAGAATAAAGCGGGAAGTTTCCGTACCGTCTGCGTTCACCGTTGGGTAAATGCTCCGGTAGATACAAAACTCGAACAGCACCTGCGTAAGTGCGATAAAGACCAGGTTGGGCCAGCGTATCAGTCTGAAGAATGCCGCGAGTACTTTCAAGTTCTGAATTTATACATACAAAATCCTGCCCTAAACAGCAGTATGGTTATTGTGCACGCACCGTAGTGTCTTCGCCCCAGTCGTGGCGCAGTTTCATCACTTTCTCTATCACATCCCTTACGCAACCCGTACCGCCGGTAAAAGGCGAAATATACACAGAGAGCTCTTTGATCTCCTGCACGGCATCTGAAGGGCAGCAGGGTAAGCCTGCCAGCTGCATCACCTGCCAATCGGGTATATCATCCCCCATGTACAACACGGATTCTTTGGGTATCCCGTTATCCTGCAGGTATTGCGATAGTATCGCTGTTTTATCCGTTACCTGCATCCACACATCTGTAACACCCAGCTTGCGCAAACGCTCTTTTACTTCGGGCGAGTTTCCGCCGGAGATTACCAGTACCCGGTAGCCTCTTTTCACTGCCAGCTGCAACGCATACCCGTCTTTGATGTTCATGGTCCGGGCCATTACACCGTCAGGCAATACCAGCAGGTTACCATCTGTAAGCACGCCATCCACATCAAAAACCAATGTGGTGATATGTTTGAATCTGTCGAGCACTGGGCTGGTTATTTGTATATCGTTTATGTTGCCTGATGCACCGGGAGGGCCTGTATCCCTCTGCCTGTGCAACTATCAGTCAACAAATGTTATTTCTGGTTATCCCTCCATTCATATACCCAGGTGCTCTGGATCATTTCCAGGTGTCCTTCGGTACTCTGTTCACGGGTGCCTGCAAAGTTGGGGATCTCGAGTATCCATTCCAGCAGGTCTGTAAAACGGATACGGTAAATCCTTCCTTCATTAAACTCATCGCCAAAACGTTCGTATAATTTCATGGCAATGTCTTCGTGATCGTTCCAGTGAATCGGCGGTTCAAAATGGCTCATCTCTTGTTCGGGATTTGTGGTTTGTATTTAGGAAGCTGCATTAGGCAAGGTTATTCACCTAAGAATTGGGTCTGATCGGGAAGGGTGATCTCCACTTCTCCTGAACCGGCCTGCAAGATACACTGGCAGCCCAGGCGGGAATTGATGCGGGGGTTAATAGCCCGGTCAATAAAATCCTCCTCCTTATCACCCAGTTCCTCCAGGTGGTCCATGCCTTTGTCAACATAGAGATGACAGGTACTGCAGGCACAAACCGCCCCGCAGTTATGGTGAAGTTCGATATTATTATCCAAACAAACTTCCAGCAGGCTTTGATCGTCTGCAATATTGGTCAGGGTCACAGGTTCGAGCCCTTTTTGCTCAAATTTGATCTTGATCGTGTACATAGGTTGACAAAAGTATCTTAGAATACTTATTTAACCATTCGAGTTACGGAAAAGTTTGCGATGCCGGGAACAAAATAAAATAACAGGCCAAAGAGACTGTGCCAATAACACATTCTAATTTTAAAGTATATTTAAAATTCCTCTTCTTCTTTCGTCCGCCCCCGAAAAATACCCTTTAGCAGAATTTACAGCCACTTTCGAAGAATCTGTTAGGGGGATACCCCCTGATCAAAGCAATTTTACAGCGTTAATATGACAACAGGTCATAAAGACATTTTTCGGATAAAGCAGGTTGAATAATTCGGTGCCGGTTTCTACCGGCACTTCTTTTTGTATCAACCCCTGAAACGTTTCCGGATACTTTTACTCATCATTTCATAAAGCTGTTTCGCCTGGGGATAAGGCTCCAGCAGTTCCAGGTGTTTTGCCTCTGTCTGGCGATCGCCCCGGAAAGCCGGTCCCGCCTGTACAGAAGCCGGATGCTGCTGCTGCAGGTTCTGTACGGTTGCTTCAATGATGGGATAGAACAACCGGAAATCGATCTGCTCTGCTTCACAGAAATCTGCCGCCAGGTGGTACAGATGGTTGCTGAAATTAGAGGTGAATGCCGCCACCAGGTGCATTTTAGCGCGCAGAGCGTCATCGGCCCTGAGGATATCCGCCTCAAAAACCTTTGCCAGCGCGTCGATCTCTCCCCTCACTTCTTCCGTATTGCCATCGGTGACCATCGTAACCGGCGCCAGCGCCTGCAGGGACTTCCGGATCATTTTCATCGGCCATAATACCCCATACCGGGAACTGGCTTTCGCAAGCACCTGTTTGCCAACCGAGCCTGCCGTATGCACCAACAACTGGTCGCCCAATGACAATTGAGCCGCAATTTCCGCCACAGCCCTATCTGATACGGCCAGCAGGTAGGTTCCCGCATGCACCTGCATCGCTGAAAGATCGTTCACGGCCGTTGCCTGTATCTTGCCGGCCAATGCATGGGTGGTAACCGGGTTCCTTCCAACCACCTGCCGGATGGTATGCCCTTTGCTGAAAAGTATTGTAGCCATGACCGTGGCAACATTGCCAGAACCTATGATGGTAACCTGCATATCTTTGATCTTATGAAGATGAAATTAGCACAAAGACTGTTGCTGGGATATTATAAAACAAAGTTGAAGGCCATTGGCCTGGTTTCACCCCGTAAAGCAGCGGAAATGGCTTATCGCATCTTCTGTACCCCTTTTGCCGGAAAAATGCCCAGGAAGATCCCCCCGTTATTCCATAAGGCCGAAAAAATCCACTTGCAGTTGAACGGGCTTATGATCAGGGGATTCCGCTGGGTACCGGAACATCCGAATGGAAAAAAAATACTCATCGCCCACGGGTTCAGCAGTAATGCTTACAAGTTTGAGAAATATGTCCAGCCCCTGAAAAAAGAAGGTTTTGAAGTGTTGGCATTTGATGCGCCCGCCCACGGACAAAGCGAGGGCAAACTGATCAATGCTTATATATATAGACAAGCCCTGCTGCAGGCAGAAGCCCTTTTTGGGCCGATCTATGGCATTATGGGGCATTCGCTGGGCGGACTGGCCGCATCACTGGCATTTGAGGCACTACCTGATAACCAGGACCGTAAGCTGGTATTGGTGGCACCCGCTACGGAAACCACCCGCGCCATTGATAATTTCTTCCGGATGATACCGGTTACCCAAAATGTGAAACAGGCATTCACCGGTTTAATCGATGAACTCACCGAACACCCTGTAAGTTATTATTCTGTTAGCAGAGTGGTCAGATCCCTGCATGCACCCGTATTATGGATACATGACCGGCAGGATACGATCTGCCCTTTTGAAGATGTAAAACCTTTACTGACACAGGATTTGCCGCATGTCCGGTTCCTGGTGACCGAAGGATTGGGGCATAGCCAGGTATATAGGGACAATCAAATCTGTAGCAGTATTGTGCGTTTTTTTGCAGGTAACATTTCCTGATATTTTTTGTGATTTAATGGTTTCACCTAATATTGCAGGGCCAGATACCTGCTTTTCTCCCCCGACGGGGAGAATTTTTTAGGAGGTCCGGCATTTCGCAAAACCATATAAAAGAACCGTCAGAGGCGGAAGAGAGGGCTGTATGGCAAAGAACTTATTGATCGTTGAGTCGCCGGCAAAGGCCAAAACCATAGAGAAGATCCTCGGCAAAGATTTCGAGGTGAAAAGCTGTTATGGCCATATTCGTGACCTGGAAAAGGATGACATGGGTATTGACGTAAACAATCATTACCAACCCAGGTACAAGGTACCCGACGACAAGGAGCGTGTGGTAAAAGAACTGCGCCAGCTTGCCAAAAAATCTGAGGAAGTATGGCTGGCATCGGATGAGGACCGTGAAGGGGAAAGTATCAGCTGGCACCTGGCGGAGGTATTGGGTCTTGACCCAAAAACCACCAAAAGGATCGTTTTTCATGAGATCACGGCCCCTGCAATCCGGAAAGCGGTAGATAATCCGCGCCGCATCAATATGGACCTGGTAAATGCCCAGCAGGCACGCCGGGTTTTGGACAGGCTGGTAGGCTTTGAACTGAGTCCCGTACTCTGGCGTAAGATCGGTATGCAGCGCAGCCTTAGTGCCGGCCGCGTGCAGAGTGTGGCGGTCCGGCTGATCGTTGAGAGAGAAAGAGAGATCAACCAGTTCATCCCCGAAAGCAGTTATAAGGTAGAAGCTTATTTCACCGCACCGGATATCAACGGAAAAACCGTTACGTTCAAAGCGGAAGGTCCCAATAAAATGCAGACCGAGAAAGATGCCAAAACATTTCTCGAAACCTGCAAAGGCGCCCAATATTCCGTCACCGACATCCAGGTAAAACCTGCCAAACGTACTCCTGCCGCGCCTTTCACCACTTCTACCCTGCAGCAGGAAGCATCGCGTAAAATGGGTTACAGCGTAAGTAAGACCATGTTGCTGGCACAAAAACTGTACGAGAGCGGTAAGATCACTTATATGCGTACCGACAGCATCAACCTGAGTGATACTGCACTGGAAGATATCCGCAACCAGGTTACCAAAGCCTACGGCAGCGAATATCACCAGCCACGCAAGTTCAAGAACAAGAACGATAATGCACAGGAAGCCCACGAAGCCATCAGGCCTACTTACATGAGTAATACCACTGTGGATGATGAAGATACCCGCCGCTTATACGAACTGATCTGGAAACGCACCATCGCCTCGCAGATGAGTGATGCCGAGTTTGAAAAAACGACCGCCAGGATCAACGTTAGCAGCAACCAGGAAACCCTGTCTGCCAACGGGGAAGTGATGAAGTTCGACGGTTTCCTGAAAGTGTACCTGGAAGGAAAGGATGAAGAGGACGAAGAGAATACCGATGGCATGCTGCCTCCGTTGACCGTTGGCCAGCAGCTGGATTTTACACGCATGACGGCTACGGAAAAATTCACCCGTCCGGCAGCACGTTATACGGAAGCTTCACTGGTGAAGAAACTGGAAGAGTTGGGCATCGGCCGTCCTTCCACTTATGCGCCCACCATCTCCACCATCATGAAACGTAACTACGTGGAGAAACGTGATAAGGAAGGCGTAAAAAGAGCAATGGCATTGCTTACGCTGACCAGGAACGACCAGGTAGAAAAAGAAATACTGCAGGAAAATACCGGGGCGGAGAAAAATAAACTATTCCCTACCGACCTGGGTGCCGTGGTAACCGACTTCCTGAAACAATACTTTACCAAAGTGATGGATTTCGGCTTTACCGCCAAGATAGAAGAAGAATTTGACCTCATCGCCGAAGGCAAGATCGCCTGGAGCAATATGATCGACGGGTTCTACAAACCCTTCCATGAAACCATTGAACATACCCTCGAAAACGCAGAACGTGCCAAAGGCGAAAGAGAGCTGGGCATCGATCCCGAATCGGGTAAAAGGGTGATCGCGAGAATGGGGCGTTATGGTCCCATGGTGCAGATCGGCGACACTGCCAATGAAGAAGAAAAACCCCGTTTTGCCAAACTGAAGCAGGAGCAGAGTATTGAGACCATTACCCTGGAAGAAGCCATGCACCTGTTCTCATTACCACGTACCCTCGGTGAATATGAAGGGCAGGAACTGTCCGTGAACGTAGGACGTTTTGGTCCGTACATCAAACTGGGAGATCAGTTCATCTCCATCCCCAAAGGGGAGGACCTGCATACCATCGAGCTCGACAGGGCCATACAGCTGATCAACGAAAAACAGCTGGCCGACGCCCCTATCGCCTATTACAATGAGTTACCGGTAACCAAGGGCAAAGGACGTTTTGGTCCCTTTATCAAGTGGAACGATATGTACATCAATATCCCGCGGGCCTATAATTTTGATGCACTTAGTCAGAACGATATCAATGAACTCATCGGGAAAAAGATCGATAAGGAAGCCAATCGTTTTATCAAACAATGGCCCGAAGCAAAGATCTCCATCGAGAATGGCCGCTGGGGTCCGTTCATCCGTTTTAATAAAAAGATGCTGAAACTGGGCCGCAAAGCAGACTCAGGCAAATACACTGCCGAAGACCTGGCCGGAATTGAACTGGAAGAAGTGAAGAAAATGATCGAGGCACAGGTGCCCAACGCCTTCGCCAAAAAAAGTACTGCTAAAAAAACAGCCACCAAGACGGCTACAAAAACCGTAAAGAAAGTAGCGAAGAAAGCCGCCCCAAAAAAAGCAGCGAAGAAAAAGTAAAAAGTAAAAAATCAAAAGTTAAAATCATTATAGATAAAGAGCCCGATAGCTAGCTATCGGGCTCTTTATCTATAAACCTCTTTTATTTTTGAATTTTTAATTTTGAATTTTTAATTCGCTAATCATATTTCCCCATCTGGCGTAAAAAACGAACATGCGCAACAACTGCCCTGCGCATGGTTGGATACTCGATGTACTGCAGCTGGTATTCGCGGCAAACATTTCTTACGATCTCACTGATGGCAGGATAGTGTACATGAGATATTTTCGGGAACAGGTGGTGCTCGATCTGGAAATTCAAACCACCTACCAGCCAGCTGACCAGTTTATTCTTGGTAGCGAAATTGGCAGTTGTTTTGATCTGGTGAGCTGCAAACTCGTCGGGCATTTTATTGGTATCGACACTGGCCACAGGGAACTCGGTATGTTCTACCGTATGGGCCAGCTGAAAAACAATACTCAGTACAAAACCGGCAAACAGGCTCATGGTCAGGAAACCGATGATCCAGTTAACCCAGCCCACTGCTACAATCGGGATCAAAATAAACACTGCAGCATGGTAAACTTTCACGCCCCAGAATTCAAAATGATCCGCAAAACTCATTTTTTTCAAGGGCACGGAGCCGATCTTTTTGGAGAAATATTTCTGGTAATCGGTAAAAAAGATCCAGAACACATACAGCAGCATATACAAAAACCAGAAATAAAAATGCTGGAAACGGTGCATTTTATAACGCTTCTGGGTAGGCGCCATACGCATGAGGATACCGATCTCGATATCGTCATCCACGCCATCAATATTGGTGAAACTATGGTGGATCATGTTATGCTTCATGTTCCACATAAAATGGTTGGCCCCCAGCAAACTGATCGAAGAGGCTGCAATACGGTTCATGACCTTATTGTTACTGAAACTTCCGTGGCTCCCGTCGTGCATCACGTTGAAACCGATGGCTGCAACCAGTCCACCCAGCACCACACATTCTGCCAGGGCAAAATACCATACGGGGGTCCATACCAGCAGGTGAATATACACCAGCACAAAACCGATCACCATGATGATGGCTTTGGTAAATAACCTGGGATTTCCGGTTGAGTCTATCCCTCTCTCATCAAAATAAGCCTGTACTCTTTTCTTCAGATCGGTGTGTAATGATTGATGGGGAGTGGCGGGAAACTTGGGGATGGCAAACTGTGACATAGATAGGTTTAGTGATAATATGCGAAAATACCTATTATCGCTCTACACAAGCTGTTAATTCTCACTTTTTTACCTGCCCTGTCGCCATAACGATGCAAAACAGGGTTTATTATGTTAAAGCTTCGCCATATTTCCACACCTGTGGGATAACTTAACAGGCCCGGATCCGGAAAAAAGAATTTAGTTTGAGTCTGAAACACATGGGGATCAACAGGATATAACTGTGTTAACAGTCCCCGAATGCTGTTACCATCTATGCAGGAAACCAGAGAGATCAATGCGCTGTTCACATTAATAGACGATCCCGACGAGGAGGTATATTATACCGTTTCAGAAAAGATCGTTGCCTATGGCAAGAACATCATTCCCAACCTGGAACATCTCTGGGAGACCACGCTCAGCGAAGATGTACAGGAGCGTATCGAAATGATCATTCATCATCTCCATTTTACCGACCTGCAGAACGACCTGGCCGAATGGCGCGACAGCGCTTACCATGACCTGTTATTCGGGGCCTTACTGGTTGCCAAATACCAGTATCCCGACCTGCAGACCACACCGGTATTGCAGGACGTGGAAAAGATCCGCCGGAATGTATGGCTGGAGCTGAACAGCTTTTTAACGCCGCTGGAACAGGCCAATGTGTTATCCAGCATCATCTATAATTACTATAAGCTGAAGGGAGTGGAACTGAACTACGAACATCCCGACGAGTTCTTCCTCCACAAAGTGCTGGAAAGTAAAAAAGGAAATGCTATCAGCAACGGTATCCTGTACCAGGTAATGTGCGACCTGCTGGAGATCAATGCGCGCATCATCAATATTCCCAGGCAGTGTATCATTGCCTTCTATCATTCAGATTATGATCCGGCCACTTATGCCGGGCATCCGCAGGATAAGATCCATTTTTATGTGGATGCCACTACCGGTCAGGCTTTCTCGCACAAGGACGTGGAGAATTATTTCAAACGTTTATCCGTAGACCCTTCTCCCTCCTATTTTAAACCAAAGACACATGTCCGTATCATCCAGGTGCTGCTGGAAGAACTGGCCAAATGTTTCAACCGGCCATCCAACGAATACAAACAGCAGGAACTCCTGAAACTGGCCGACCTGCTGGATCAGTAGCGGTAGTAATAGGTTAAGAACTCTTCATCTTTCTCCCACAGGTTGCGCTCATATACCCGTTGTGCACGGTGGTTGTGACAGGCCGTCTGTAATACCAGCCATTGGCTAGAAGTATCGGCGCCCAGGTTCTGTGCCGCTTTCAGCAAAGCATCCGCTGCACCGGAACCGCGCGACTCAGTGACCACATACAGGTCGTTCAGCACCCATGACCGTTTCAGGCCGATCGAAGAAAATACGGGATAGAGTTGTGTAAAACCTACCAGTTTACCATCCAGGAAAGCCAGGAAGATCTCTGACTCTTTATTCCGGATCCTGTCGGTAAGGAATTGTTTGGCAGCTTCAATATCGGAGTGCTGTTGATAAAAGATCCTGTACTGGTCAAATAATCCGGCCAATGCACCAACATCTTCCAGCTGCGCTTTACGGATATTCATAAAATTGGTTTTAGCAACGTTGTTTCGGATACAGCTAAGCTATAGAGAAAACCACCGCCAAAGCATGAGATTTCTCATGCTTTTCTGTCCCGGAACAACGTTGGACTTTTCGGGAACTATACCAAAGCTGCTTCCAGCGTGATCTCCATCTGGTAGACTTTGCTTACGGGACAGTTAGCCTTGGCATCTGCCGCACATTCCTGGAACTTTTCTGCACTGATACCGGACACTTTCGCTTTTACAGAAAGGGCTGACCGGGTGATCACTCCTTCTTCCAATGAGATAACGCAGCTGGTCTCCAGGCTATCGGGTGTAAAACCGGCGGCACCCAGCACAAACGCCAATTTCATGGTAAAACAGCCGGCATGGGCAGCGGCCATGAGTTCTTCGGGATTGGTGCCCACACCCTGTTCAAAACGGGAGAGATAAGAGTATTGTGTATTGCTCAAAACCGTACTTTGGGTAGAAAGAGTACCCTTACCTTCTTTGCCCGATCCATTCCAGATGGCAGTTGCTGTGCGTTTCATGTGTACTTGATTTTAGATGTAAAAGAGTAATTTGAAAATGTGTTAATTTGAGAATTTGAAAATGAGGACCCTCCTATTTATTCTTCTTATTTTCAAATTTACACATTTTCAAATTTTCAAATTAGCTTATGATCAACTGGGATGATTTTGAAAAAATAGAGATCCGCAGCGGAACCATACTTGAAGTTACTGATTTTCCCAAGGCAAAAAAGCCTGCTTACCAGCTACGCATTGATTTCGGGCCGCTGGGTATCAAAAATTCTTCTGCCCAGATCACCCATCATTATACCAAAGAACAGCTGATTAACAGGCAGGTAATCGCGGTGGTTAACTTTCCGCCCAAACAGATCGCCAATTTTTTTAGCGAATGTTTGGTACTGGGTGTATATGATGAGAATAATCAGGTAATTTTATTGCAGCCGGACAAACCGGTCCGGGATGGACAACGTATTGCTTAGCCATGAACGAACTGCATTACACGTATTATGAGAGCCCGATCGGCCTGCTGCAGATCGGTGGCACCGACCAGTATATTGGTGAGCTGACCTTTGTAGACAATCCAGACCAGCTGGCCCATGGCGAGCCGGGTATCACGGAAATCATGCACCAGTGTACCGAACAGCTGATCGAATACTTTCATGGCACCCGCCGGAATTTTAACATTCCTGTACACCAGGAAGGCACTGAATTCCAGACAAGGGTATGGGGCGAACTGATGGAGATCGCCTATGGTAAAACCATCAGTTATATGGACCTCGCCAAACGACTCGGCGATCCCAAAGTGATCCGCGCGGCAGCCAGCACCAACGGCAAGAACCATGTGGCCATCATCGTTCCCTGCCACCGCGTTATCGGCAGCGACCGGTCCCTGACCGGTTACTCAGGTGGCATGTGGCGCAAAAAATGGTTACTGGGACATGAATTCAAGATAGCGCATGGGGTGCAGACGCTGTTTTGAACAGATGAACAAGGAACAGCTGAACAGACGAATAAAGAACAGATGAACAAGGAACGGAGGAGCAAGGAATACAAGAGATAAGTTCTGATAGCGCCGGCTACAACCCACCCATTCATCGGTTCCTTGCTCATCTGTTCATCTGTTCATCTTCTCCGAATGCAATACTTTTACACTTATGCGCCAGGTTAGCAGAATCCTATTTCTTTTATGGTTGGTATCCTGTTTCAAAATAACAAGTCATGCACAGGTATGCACGGCACTTGGGCAATTACCCACTACCGCTTTCCCGGTTTGCGGAGCAACCACTTTTACACAAAAAACAGTACCTCTTTGCAGCAATGGGAATGTTCCGGCAAAAGGTTGCGGAAACAGCAATTTTTCTACCGCCAATCCTTACTGGTATAAGTTTACCTGTTATACCTCCGGCACACTGGGTTTTGTGATCACGCCCCTGAATACCATACCAGAAGATTACGACTGGCAACTCTTCGATATCACCGGACACGACCCGATGGACGTGTTCAAGGATCCCTCCCTGATTATTACAGCGAACTGGGTAGGCACTTATGGCCCCACCGGGGCATCAGCAGCTGGAACTTCTGTATTTTCCTGTGCTTCCATTCCGTCGCAAAATTTGTCGGCATTTGCCAAAATGCCAGATCTGATCGCTGGTCATGAATACCTGCTGCTGGTAAGTCATTTTCTTGCCGCCGGCCAAACCAGTGAAGTGGGTTACACCCTTGCTTTTTCAAACGGGCAGCCTGGAGGCGGTACTGCCAGCATTGTTAACCCGGTGATACCCAAAATTGCCAACGCCTATGCGATCTGTGATGGTACACAGGTAATGATCAAACTCTCGAGTCGTGTAAACTGTAGTTCCATTGCACCCAATGGTTCCGATTTTACCATCAGCGGAGCGGCATCCAGAAATATCATTGCCGCTTCAGGTGTGGGTTGTTCCCGTGGGTTTGATTCGGATTCTATCCTGGTTACACTCGATAATCCCTTATCACCCGGAACCTACACCATCACTGCCAAAATAGGAACGGACGGGAATACACTCACCGACAATTGCGACAACGCACTCGTTCCGGGAGACAATGCCAACCTTCGTTTTATAGCCCTGGTACCCACTCCCATGGATAGTATCACCCCCGTTGTGTGCAGTAAAGATACCCTGCAACTGGTGTTCAGCAAACCCATGGCCTGCAGTTCCATAGCAGCCGATGGCAGTGATTTCAGCATTACAGGCCCTGCCGCTGTAACCGTGAAAAGTGCTTCGGGTATTTGCAGCAATGGGGTCAGTACCGTAGTTCGCATCGTATTGGCCGCCCCTATCCGTACCAATGGGACCTTCACCATCCTGCTGAAAAACGGCTCTGATGGCAATCCGCTGATAGATGAGTGCGGCCTCACCACTCCGGTCGGGTCTACCCTTTCCTTTACCACCAAAAATATCACTACGGCAGATCACCAGGCCCTGGTTGCCACCGGTTGCAAATCAGATACCCTGTATCTTACCCACAATGGCTACGGGGGTACCACACAATGGCGCTGGAGCATCGACAGTCTTCCCTTCAGCAACCTGCAGAACCCGGTATACATATCAAAAGCATTCGGCACCCACCAGCTGCAACTGTCTGTAAGCAATGGCTTCTGCAGCGATAGTGTGCGCAGCAGTTTCCTGTTCGAAGACCATACGGTAAAAGCTGGGTTTGCGGTGGCCGATACGTTATGTCCTACCGATACCCTGCATTTTACAGACAGGAGTTCAGCCAATACCACCGGCTGGTACTGGACCTTTGGTAATGGTGTTACCAGTACGCTGCAGGTTCCCGGACCACAATCCTATCCCCTGACCGGAAGGCGCAACAACTACCCTGTGCGACTGGTGGCTACCAACGCATACAATTGTGCCGACACTGCCTACAAAATGATCACTGTACTGGCCAGCTGTTATATTGCGGTTCCTTCGGCCTTTACACCGAATGGAGATGGATTAAATGATTATCTCTACCCTTTGAATGCCTTTAAGGCAGATAACCTGGTATTCAGGATCTACAACCGTTTTGGACAGGTGATCTTTGAAAGCAGGGACTGGACACGTAAATGGGACGGCCGCGTAAACAGTCAACCGCAATCCAGCGGTACCTATGTATGGACGCTTGATTATACAGACCGGAATTCGCAGCAGAAAATATCATTGAAAGGAACAACGGTTCTAATCAGATAACCAAACCGCCAATTAAATTAAGGCTACTGAATGCAGCCATTAGGATTATTAGCAATTTTCTGCTGCCCAGCTATAAAAGTCATCGGTTGAGCACCCTATCGAAAAACACCCTGTTTTAATATGCAAGGGTGGAACCTGCTTCTCATTTCCCCTAACAGGAATAGTTCTATGATTATTCTTTATCCACTGGTCATGACTTCCTTTTGTTCGATTATATTTAAATCCATGAAGTGTAAGAAAGTTTTCCCAACACTTTGTAGGGACAGGCTTAAACATATTTATGCAGCTACTAAGGTGAGTCTTTCAACTTTATTATCCACTGCATTGAAATTCTGCAATTCACCATTCCCATCCACAAATGCTTTTGAATATCGTTTATTAAAGATGCTTTGCTTTTTCCATCCCAATTTCGCCAATTCAGCTTCTCTTTTATGCAGCGATAACCCCAGTAAATACTCAAAGAAATCTTCGATTGAGGATTCAACCATTTCAAAAGCTAATTCTTTGGTTTCTCCATATCCGCTTACTTCAAATGAAGGGCAGTAATACACATATTGAAGTGTATCCTTATCCTGAAATTCATTTATACATATTCTGCCGGAAACCCCGTCTCTGTTAACGCGGATTTCATCGTTGCCGGAATTTGATGTTTTTTCTATTCGCAAGCGTCCCATAATCCTTAAAATAAGTTGTTATGCAAAGTTAAAGTAATAAAATACCGGTGCACACATCTGACAATTTTTTATCCCTAATTTTACAAATGACAACATTATGATTTTCAATATCTTATCACTTTTATATCAAAATATCTACCTCAGCCTATTTGTATCTGCTCCATTTGTAGCTATCCCAAATTTCTCTACGTCCGTATCTTTCCTGTTATTGTAGTGTTATTCAAATTCGGTTGCATAACGCCGTAATTACTGTGAAGAAACATAATGATTACCCCAGGTCTTCCCCCGTAAAACCAAACGGCAGCAACAAGCTTGATTTAGGAAATATCCAGACCTTTCCTTCCTTGCCACCTAATATCAAACGGATGGGATGCTGGAAGCGGCTCTCGTATTCAACCAATGTCTGCCGACAGATACCGCAGGGCGAAATGGGCCGGTCGCTTTTACCTGATTCAGCCTGGTAACTGATGGCGATGGTTTCAACAGCGACACCGGGATATAAAGAGGATACTGCTGATAACAACACCCTTTCTGCGCAGATACCCACGGGATAACTTGCATTTTCCTGGTTGCTGCCCGCTACTTTCTGCCCATTGGCCAACAGGGCCATGGCGCCTACCTGAAAATGCGAATAGGGAACATAGGCAATGGCTGTAGCGGCCTGTGCATCGCGCAGTAAAGCCATATCGGCTGCCGCAAGATCATCAATGGAGGCATACACTTCAAAATCAAAACTGAATTTCTCCTGGCTCATAACGAAACATATTTAGACAAAAAAGTCCTCACAGCACAATGCTCTGAGGACCCTTCCGTGTTCTAAAGATAGTTATTTTATCCCATTGAACAAACGCTTCCAGCGTGGACCTTTGTCCCAGCTGAACCAGATTAGTGAAGCTTTACCTACCACATGTGTTTCGGGAACAAAACCCCAGAAGCGGCTGTCCTGGCTGCGGTGGCGGTTATCGCCCATCATCCAGTAATAATTGTATTTGATGGTATAGGTGTTCGTCTCTTTTCCGTTGATGATGAATTTACCGTTGGCTTCTTCCAGCTGGTTGTTTTCATAGTTACTGATCAGGCGGCGGTACAGGGCAATGTTCTGCGGGCTTAATGTGATCACATCTCCTTTCTTGGGAACGGTGAGTGGGCCATAATTATCAACCGTCCACGGGAAGTTGGTCTCGTCATTGGGGAAAGTGATACCGATCTGGTTGTCGGAATATGGAGCCACTGCTTTTACATTGGGTTGTTTCTTTATTTTCTGTAACTCTTCCGGCGTAAGGTTAAAGATCAGGGTTCCGGGTTTATCGATGGTACGAACCTGGTCGCCGGGATTGTCGATATCGATCCCCAGCTCCTCCCGCAGGAACTCTTCCGAAAAATTGGTGCCGTTGGTCTCCACCAGGTAATCGCTTTGCGAAGCCGGAGGCAGGTATGCGGGCAGATTATTCACGAAGAGCGTACCATTTTTCACCTGTAACACATCGCCACTGATGGCCACACAACGTTTGATATAATTATCCGTTTTATCCATCGGGTGTACCAGCAAGGGCAGGCCTGATTGCGCAAAAGCCTCGCGGTCTCCCCGGTAGGTGAACCGAAGCACATCATAATAAGGATTGGCGCTGCCGTACTCGGGCAGGTTGATGATGGTATCTCCCGCAGGGAAATTGAATACTACCACGTCATTTCTTTTTACTTCTGTGAATGCCGGTAAACGTTTATACGGAAGTTGTATCTGTCTGATGTACGAAGGAAGCGTTTTGCTGAAAGGCATGGTATTATGTACAAACGGAAAAGATACCGGCGTTTGCGGTATGCGCGCCCCGTAACTCATCTTGTTCACAAAGAGGAAATCGTTGATGAGCAGGGTTTTCTCCATACTGCCTGTCGGGATCACATAAGCCTCAAATACAAAGGTCCGGATGATGGTGGCTGCAACAACGGCAAACACACCGGCATCGATCCACTCGCGCGAAGCGGGTTTGTGGTAATGCTTCAGTATCTCGCCACCATACCATTTTTCTTTTTCAGAAAAACCGAGATAAGGGAAATAGATAAAAGGAAAGAATACGGTCAGCGTATGGGCTATCAGGTCCACCTTCTTGAAGTGCATCACAAAAATGATCGTGATCCAGATGGTGATGAACTGGCCCGCGATAGGGATCAGCTGCAACCAGAACCAATATTTACGGATAGCTGTTTTTTCAACGATCAGCCAGGTATTGTAAAAAGGCACCAACGCTTTCCAGGGCTCGATACCCGCTTTTTTGAACATACCATACATACCCACGTGCCAGCCAATAACTCCGATAATGAATACAAGTAAACCCATAGTTTGTGATTAAGTGTAACAAAAATATCCCTTTAGGGGTAAAGTAGTTAAAAAGGTTAAAGGGAGTTAAAGAGAGTTAAAAGAGGTTAAAATGGGTTAAAATAGTTAAAAGGGGTGAAAAGGAGGAAAATCGTAGGGGGTGGATAAACAGGGTTGTATCGTGCCAATTAACAGTCCCACCCTTAACCTACTTTAAACTATTTTAACCTCTTCAACCCTTTTATTTAACCTTTTTAACCCATTTTAACCTCTTTAACCCACCCTACCTCGGCAACACATACGCTTCCACATCACCCAGGCTGATCTCTTTGCCGGAAAGGATCACCAGGCGCTCCACCACATTCCTGAGTTCACGGATATTGCCCGTCCAGTTATGTTGCTGCAGGGCTTCCAGTGCTTTTTTCTCGATGGATTTTACCGCCTGACCGTATTCCTCGGCTATATCTGACAAAAATTTCTCTACCAGCAGGGGGATATCCTCCCTGCGCTGGTTCAGTGAGGGCACATGGATCAGGATCACACCCAGGCGATGGTAGAGGTCAAGACGGAAATTCTTGGCATTGACTTCTTCCAGCAGGTCCTTATTGGTAGCGGCGATCACGCGCACATCTACCGAGATCTCCTTATCGCCACCCACGCGGGTGATCTTACCTTCCTGCAGGGCACGCAACACTTTGGCCTGTGCGGATAAACTCATATCTCCTATCTCATCCAGGAAAAGGGTTCCGCCATGCGCCTGTTCGAACTTGCCGATTCGCTGTTTGATGGCGGAGGTAAAAGATCCTTTTTCATGACCGAACAATTCACTCTCGATCAGTTCACCCGGTATGGCCGCACAGTTCACTTCCACAATAGGCGCCCCTGCCCGGTTACTTTTTTCGTGCAGCCAGCGGGCTACGAGTTCTTTACCGCTACCATTCTCACCGGTCACCAGTACACGCGCATCGGTAGGTGCCACTTTTTCAATGGTATCTTTTACTTTCAGTATCCCGTCACTATCACCAATGATCTCCTGCACACGGGATACTTTCCGTTTCAGCACTTTGGTCTCTTTCACCAGCGTGGTTTTGTCCAGCGCATTGCGGATGGTGATGAGCAGCCTGTTCAGGTCCGGTGGTTTGGAAATATAGTCAAACGCCCCTTTTTTCACAGCATCTACAGCCGTTTCAATATTGCCATGCCCGCTGATCATGATCACCGGGGTTTCCGACTGTGCTTCGATCACTTTCTGCAGGAATTCGATCCCGTCCAGTTTGGGCATTTTGATGTCGCAAAGCACCACATCATAACTACCGGAGTTAAATTTCTTCCAGCCCTCTTCCCCGTCGGTGGCTTCCTCTACAGAAAAGCCCTCATTACCCAGGATTTCCTTCAATACGTTCCGGATGGCTTTTTCGTCGTCGATGATCAGAATATTCGGCATATCGTTCCTATTTACTGCTAAGATAAGTGTTCATGGCTGCGGATTCATTACAGCCAAAATGTTAAGCTTTTGTTGCATCAGAACCGGTACCGGACCCCGGCAAAGACGTTTCTGCCCGGGGCCGGGTTATAATACCTTTTTCCCAGGGCATTGATATCGTTACCCAGGCTATACCGCTGGTTCAGCAGGTTATCTACACCGATGAACCAGTCGAGCTGCTGCTTTTTCTGCCCGGTCCTGTAGCCCAGTTTCAACTGTACCAGCTGGTAAGCCTCTGCCAGCACATCATTCTTATCTGTCAGGGGCAAACTGCCCGTGGCATTAACAGATGTGTTTAGGTACACCCCGTTACGGATTTCAATATCCATGCCAGTTACCCAGATCGTACGGGGTACCCCTGTCAGATTTTTCCCGGAATAATTACTGCCCGATTGCTGGTATTCTTCAAAACGATAGGGTTGGTAGCTAAAACTGCTCCACAGGTTCCAGTCGCGCACCAGTCGTTTCCCTTCCTTTATCACGCGGTATTTCAGCCAGGTTTCCAGGCCGTTCTGCCGGGTGCTGCCCGCATTTACAAAATACTCTGCACCAATGGCATTGGTCCTCCGGACAATGGCATTCTGCAATCGGAAGAAATAGGCCGCCACATCAAACTGCCAACGATTATCCGCGGTCGCTCCCTTGATACCGGCTTCAATATTCCAGCCATATTCCGCCTCCAGGTTGCCATAATAGTTGCCATCAGAAGGTCTTACTTCGGCAAGAGCAGGTGGTGAAAAACCTTTGGCAGCCAGCAGGTACACTGATACTGCTTTACTTACCCGATAGGCGATCGCCAGCCTGGGTGTTACCACACCGCTGATCTTTTTCCGGACAAAACCGGTACTGGCCGGATCTGAGGTTCGTTGGTAACGGTAGGATGAGTTGTTGATGCTTACACCTGCCGTCAGCACCCATTTATCGGCCAGGCTCAGCTGTGCCTGTGAAAAAGCGAACCATTGCACCGCATAGATATCATCCCGGAACTGAACGGTATCTGCATTACCCGAACGGTTACCAAAATTATCGATGAGGGAATGGTTGTGCAGGTATTCTGCCCCATTGATCCACTGAAAACGGAAGACAGCATTGGAGATACTGTACACCAGTTGTGAACCGGCGCCCAAATTTGCCTCAGCTCTTTTTTCGTAATTGGTAATGAAAGGATTGGCAATGGAGGAATGATGCCCGCTAAGGAAGTTCTTCCATGTCCATTGCTCACCCAACCGGATCTCCTGCTGTATGGCAGCCAGAAGGGTTTTGTTGTAGATGGCCGTTTTTTGCTGAACCGCACCGGGTAAACTGCCGGCGGGTTGCCTTGCCAGTTTGGGATTCAGCTGCATCTGCGCCAGGGTAATACCGCCGGGTGTCTGGTAGTACAGATCGGTGTACCATGCCATGAACCGGATCTGCTGCCGGGCCGTTTGCCAGCTGAACTGCCATTTCACCATATCTTTCCGGGAAGCGGATTGTTCGCGGTAACCATCTGCCTGCTGGTGGCTTTGCTGAAGGGAGGATGTGATCCTTGCATTACTGTATTCCCAACCCAGGTGTTGCTGAAACAGTCCATAAGACCCTCCCAGTATACCCGAAGTAAACCGGTGTTCTTTTTGCCGGGTATAAGCAGGATCGGAGCGTAATAATACAGCTCCGCCGGTGCCGGCTCCGTATATACTCGCGGCTGGTCCTTTGATGATCTCCACAGCTGTTAGCTGCGTCTGGTCTACCAGGTTCAGGTAGGTATTGCCGCCCCCATCGGTAAGCGGTATGCTATTCCAGTATATTTTCACATTACGTACGCCGAAAGGAGACCGTAACAGGCTTCCGCGGATGGATAACCGATAGCTGGCAGGCGACCGCTCTTCTATACGGATACCCGGCACCATATTCATCACAGGCACCAGTGAAGCCGAGCCATACCGTGCCAGCTCATTACGGCCCAGCAGTGCCACGGCCGCCGGAACGGCTTTCCATTGAAGGTTGGATTGAAAAGCCTGTACGGCCACTTCGGGCAATACGGTATCCGTAACCGGAACCAGCCGGGCAGAATCAGACCGCTGCGAAAAAAGCAACAATGGTAAGATTGCTGCAGGTAATAAGGTAAAAAGATGTTTCATAAAGTGTCCAAAAATCGGCCGGAAAATAAAAACCCGGAGCTTTTGGTTCCGGGTTTTTGTTGTATCGACTATTGTTATTTTTTCAGGTACATCACTTCTTTCACCAGTTTCACGGTCCTGGTTACATCTGGTATGGCCAGTGCTGCCAGGTTGGGTGCATAGTGCATGGGGGCATCTGCGCTGGTGATACGGCGGATAGGTGCATCCAGGTAATCGAATCCTTCTTTCTGGATCCGGTAGGTGATCTCTGAAGATACAGAAGCAAAGGGCCACTGCTCTTCCACGATCACCAGGCGGTTGGTTTTTTTAACACTCTCCAGAATAGTATGCCAGTCGAGCGGACGGATGGACCGGAGATCGATCACTTCTGCGCTGATACCTTCTTTTTCCAGTTCTGCAGCAGCGGCCAGCGCCACTTTCATCATTTTATTATACGAAACGATGGTCACATCACCTCCCTGTTTCTTTATATCTGCCTTACCCAGCGGGATATAATATTCTTCATCGGGAACATCAGACTTGTCGCCATACATCACTTCACTTTCCATGAATATAACAGGGTCCTGCTCATAACGGATGGCTTGTTTCAGCAATCCTTTGGCATCATATCCATTGGAGGGAGATACCACTTTGATACCGGGAATATTGGCATAATAGCTTTCAAAAGCGGTAGAGTGCTGTGCACCCAGCTGACCGGCACTTCCGTTAGGTCCGCGGAACACGATGGGACAACCGAGCTGGCCACCGCTCATGGCCAGCATTTTAGACGCGGTATTCAGGATCTGGTCCATGGCCAGTACGGCAAAGTTCCAGGTCATGAATTCCACCACCGGGCGCAGACCGTTCTGAGCTGCACCTACGGCTACAGCGGTAAAACCCAGTTCAGCGATCGGGGTATCAATCACACGTTTACTTCCAAATTCTGCCAGCATTCCCTGGCTTACTTTATAAGCACCATTGTATTCGGCAACTTCTTCACCCATTAAAAAGACCCTTTCGTCTCTTCTCATTTCTTCATTCATGGCTTCACGCAAAGCCTCTCTGAAAGCAATAGAACGCATTTGATCGGTTTTAAAATGAGCAGCAAAAATATAAGATTATCGGGTACAAAACCAAAAATGCTTGGCCGGGGGTATTGGCTATGAGTTGCTAGCCATGAGCTGCGAGGTAATGATTCCTGGACTTCAGAAACGCGGATACCTGGGTACAATGAAAGATCCCCCGCCATTTCCGGCGGGGGATCCATTTCTATATTCATAGCTTAATTTGATGTGTTGCTCGTAGCTCATAGCTAGCAGCTCACAGCCACCTAAGCTTCTCCCTTAAAACACATTATATCCAAAACTGATATAATACAGGCCGCCGATCTGGGGGTTGCCCCATCCTGTACGGTAGTATTTGTTGAAGATATTGGTACCACCGATCTTGATCAGGGATTTGGTGGAAGGCAGTTTATAACTTACCGCTGCATCTACCGTACGGATCCAGGGCACCATACCGGCACCGAAAGTTCCTTCATAGTGGAAGCTATTGGCCCACCTGTACACGATATTAAATCCGAAACGCTCCCCTTTTCCAAATCCTGAATTTGCCAGGGTTGCATTGATCCTGTATTTAGGGGTGTTGAAATAAGACACAAAACCCGCAGGCAGCGATCCGATCTCATCGTGATAGATATTACCGCTCACAGAGAAGTTTTTGGGCAGCAGGTATTCGGCAGAAGCTCCCCAACCGGAAGTTTTTACATCACCCGGTGCATTGACAGAAATGCTGTAGGCAATGCGCTTATTGGCATCCAGCACATCATAGTAACTGGCAGGACCACTGGGTGCATTTCTTGCCTGTATCACAGTTACGCCGCTGAGGAAGTCTTTGTACTTGGCCCAGTAGGCATATACATCAATCAGTAACCGCTGAGCGATCAGGCCTTTGTAACCCACTTCAAATGACTGGCTGGATTCTGGTTTGAATTCGCCAAACTGCTGCTGCTGTAACAGACCTGTGTTAGGTGCACCACCTACTACGCTGGCGCCAAATGCCTGTACACTTGCCACAGTATAGGCCGGGTTGGTGCTGAATTTATAGTAGTCGCGCAGTTGTGGTAAACCACCCATCAAACGGGTACCGCCACCCACCAGCAGGTTGATCCACTGGTTCTGGGTTGTTGGAAAACGGTATGCCTGCTGGTAAGAGAAACGCAGGTTATGGTCTTTCGCCAGTTTCAGTACGGCTGAAGCCCTTGGTGTAAAGCGGCCCTTGAAATTGGAGTTCTTATCGTAACGGGTTGAAACGGTCAGTTTCAGTACATCGTTGAACAGTTTCTGTGATAACTGTGCATAAGCGCCCAGTTCATTGATCTTGATCGGAGCAGTGGTATCTGCAAACAGCGTACCCTGTGAATTCAGTTGGAACTGGCGTGCGCTCAGACCAATCAGCAGGTCGGTTCCGCTTTTGGTCAGACCCAGGTCTTCGCTCAGGTTATACTGTCCTTCAAATACATTCAACCTTGACCTGTCGAGGAACAGACCACCACCCTGTGAAATGGGCTTGCCTGCTACACTTTTAAACAGGTCGGTAGCACCGATATAACCGGTGGGTCTTCCCTGGTCTGCAAGGCCCCTGGCTGCGTTGTGCGCATTAATATCGGCCAGGCCGGCATCGCGGTAAGAAGCATATGCGACCATATATTGCGGGTACCAGGAAGAACTGGCTTTCCAGGCCTCATTGAATAAACGGGCCGTAATGGTTGCGTTGAAAGAGCTACCGGAATTCTCATGCGTAGTATACGCTCTCAGGTACCAGTTCTTGCTCTTCAGTTCCAGTTTGAACTGGGCCATTTTCAGGTCTTTCAGAGAATAACGGTCGCTACCGGTATACACACTGTTACCGGTTCCGAAATTGGTCTGGAAAATGGCTTCGGTCCTGTCAGACAGTTTGTAATGCAGGCTACCAGACAGTTTAAAGTTGACCGTATTGGGGTCTACCACATCGATCTCATTGTAACCGGTTCTGCTCACAGACTGGTTATTATAAAAGTTACGGCTGGGAGATGCTCCGTACACGATTGGAGAAATACCGGCAGCTACCAGTGCACCGGCACCCGCAGCAGTCAGAAAGCTATTGAACCCGGTAATATTAGCGCCCGGATTAGCGGCCAGCCAGCCATTGAACGCACCCAGCTGGGCGCTGCCTAAACCTGCAGCAGCAAACACCTGGTTCGCAATGGTGCTGATGTTCTGAGAAGTTTCATCACCATATACGTTCACACCATCATAGTTAGGGTCGGAAGTTCTCCAGCCGGGGATAGCAAATCCGTTGGCTGAACCTGTACGACTGTAGTTTTCTGTCTGGTTAGCCAGCCAGTCCTGCGCCTGTGTAAACTGGGCGCCGATCTTGAAGGCGAATTTCTCTGATACTTTCTGTGCCCAGCGAACACTCCAGTCGTAGAAAGGAGATTTGGGGCGCTGGTAAGCGTCAACATCCTTGATACCCTGTTTGATCTGAAAGCTCAGGCCCTGGTATTTGAAAGGGCTCTTGCCGTTGATCAGCACGGTACCATTCATACCTCCTGACCCGTACAGGGCAGAAGAAGCTCCCGGCAGCAGTTCAATATTCTCTACGTCCAGTTCCGTTAAACCGATGATGCTACCTACAGAGAAGTTCAGACCGGGGGCCTGGTTGTCCATACCGTCCACGATCTGGTTCAAACGAACGTTACCGCTGTTGTTGAAACCCCGGGTACCTACGCTGCGAAAAGTTAAACTGGCCGATACCACGTCCACCCCTTTCAGGTTGGTGATCATATCGTAATAGTTGGTAGCCGGTGTGTTCCGGATAGCAGCCGTACCAATCCTTTCGATAGATACAGGTGATTCAAGAATTCTTTCCGGAACCCTTGAAGCCGCTACCACCACTTCATCGCCCAAAGTAAAGGAAGCATCTATATCCACATTCACTACTTCATTGTTGTTCTTAACAACCACTTCCTTGTTAAGATATCCGACTGAAGAAAATACCAGTGTAAATGGCAGCTTCTGTACGGTAGAAAACTTGAAACTACCCTTGTCATCGGTAAAGGTTCCTGTAGTTGCTCCTTTGATGGTAACCGAAACGGCTGATATGGCCTCTTTCGATTTACTGTTTTTAACACTACCGGAGACAGTAGTCGATTGCTGGGCCGTTGCTGATACACAGATCATAGCACCCACAGCCAACAACCCGTAATGGGTTAAGAGTCTTCTCATATTAGGCAAGTTTTAAATGAATTGTAGCTAAAAATAGCATTTGTTAGTTTTACTTGAAAATTTAATTTGTTCACAAATAACGGTCATCTGTTGAGAAAAATTATGTTCACTACCCCCTATTTATCAAGGCACTAACTAATTTTGGGCATGTCTTCTTACCAATTTCCCTTTCAGACCAATGTATACCACGGCAAAGTCAGAGACGTTTACAGCATCAAGAACGACTGGCTGGTGATGATTGCCAGTAACCGTATCTCGGCTTTTGATGTGATCCTGCCACGCCCCATCCCTTATAAAGGACAGGTTTTAAACCAAATAGCTGCCTATATGCTGGAAGCTACGCGCGATATCTGTCCCAACTGGCTGGTGGAAATGCCTACACCCAATGCTTCCATCGGAAAACGTTGCACGCCTTTCAAGATTGAAATGGTGGTCAGGGGTAACGTGGTAGGGCATGCCTGGCGCACTTACAGCAGCGGCAAAAGGGAACTTTGTGGCGTAACCATGCCGGAAGGACTGAAAGAGAATGATTTCTTCCCCTCCCCTATTATTACCCCCTCTACCAAGGCAGATGCGGGTCATGACGAAGACATCTCCAAAGAAGCGATCATTGCTAAAGGACTGGCAACAGAAGCTGAATGGGCCGTGTTGGAAGACTATACCCTGAAGCTGTTTGCCCGCGGTAAAGAAATCGCCGCTTCCAGGGGACTGATACTGGCCGATACCAAGTATGAGTTTGGCAAGATCGGTGACACTATTTACCTGATGGATGAAGTGCATACCCCGGATTCTTCCCGTTATTTTTATGCAGAAGGATTTGAACAAAGGCAGGCCACCGGCGATAAACAAAAACAGCTGAGTAAAGAATTTGTACGCGAATGGCTGATCGCCAACAACTTTATGGGCAAGGAGGGACAGACCGTTCCTGAAATGACCGATGAATGGATCGATACCATCAGCAAAAGATATATTGAACTCTACGAAAAAGTGATCGGCAAAACATTTGCGCCGGAAGAGATCAGCGAGAAAGAAACTTTTGAGAAGATTCAGATCGCATTGGAGAGACTTCTGCTTCCCTAACGTAAGGGATACAAAAAGGCCGGGTTGAAGCCCGGCCTTTTTCATTTTAGAAATTCACTTTCAGGCTCATGATAAAATTTCTTCCGGGGGCAGATATGCCGCTGGAGAAATAACGATAGTTCCTGTCGAGCAGGTTCTCTACCAACAGTTGTGCACTGATGGCTCCGCCCAGTTTTACCTGTCCGCGCAAATTCAGGCTGTACCAGGAAGGCATGCCTTCCGGTGTGGCATACTGCTGGTTATCCTCCCCGTTGGGATTATACTCTGCTATACGTTTCCAACCATTGAACAACACATAGGTTTCAGCCTGCCAGGTTGTGCGGATATGTTTCAGCCCTACCCTGCCAAATACCGGTGGAATATGGTCCAATGGAACCGTTACGCCCGCACTGGTAAATTTACCCCTGGTATAAGTATAAACGGCTTCCAGTGTGGTATTCTTTTCCGGCTTCCAGGATGCGTTCAGGCTGAAGCCGGCCACCCAGGCCCTTGCTTTGTTCTGGGGAGCAAATACGCCACTGTTCACATTCTGGTAAACAATACTGTCGCTTCCATTAAACCGGAATTTATCCACCACAATCGCATTACGGAACCAGGTATAAAATACAGATCCGCCAAAACTGAAACGTTCTGTGAACTGGTTCCAGTTGATCTCTGCATTATACGTATACTCTGGCTTCAGGTCTTTGTTGGGTACCACCACATAGCCCGTTTTGGTATCAAATACCTTGGTCAGATCATCTACGTTCGGCGACCGGAATCCGCTGCTTAACAGGAACGCCAGCCGGAACCTGTTGGCATTGGCATATACCAAACCCAGGTTACCGGTAACCGCTGCATGGTTCTGAATAGCTTTGTTAAAAGGCAAATGCATGAGACCGGTATCTGCAAAACGGGCATCCATATTTACCAGGTTGAAACGAAGACCGTCATTCAGCGTCCATGCATCGTTGATCTTATAAATATGCTGCGCATACAGGGCATTGGAACTCATTTTGGTAGGTCCGTCACTGTAGCGGGTGGTGATACGGCTAACAGCTCCTGTTACCACATTCATCCGCTCGGCAGTGGAACGTACATAATGGGTATACGATTCAACACCAAAATGCAATTCATTCTTACCGCTGTAATGTTTGGCATCCATGTTAAAACCCCACACATTCACACGCTCCCATCGGGAGTCGCGGTTATTGTTCTTAAACCTGCGGGTGATGCGGCTTTCTTCAATATCCTGGTAACTGGCCACCAGTTTTATCTCTTTGAAAAACCCGTCCTGCTGGTTGGCGGAGAACTGGTAAGACAACAGGTTCCTCACCTGTGGCCCATAATACCATTCGGCATACGCCGGTGTGGTACCTGCTGTTTCCGAGAGCCTGTCGTACCGTTGCACGTTCCCGGAATTACTCAGTTGTATGTTCAGCAGGTGCTGGATATTGGCTTTGGGCTGGAACAGGATCTTTTGCGTGATGTCCGTTTGCCGGTAATCGCTACCAGTCTGTTTATTCGGATCAGGATTTATAAAAGCGCTGTCGGTATTCCCATAACGCTGAACGATAAAGTTCTTCTTGCCAAAATCGGGATATGCTGACTGGCGGCTGGCGCCCTGGCGCATATCGCCAAAACTTCCATAAGTGACCGATGTAAGCGAGGCCCATTTTGTGCCACCAATGATTACGTCCACATGCGCTTTGGCTTCTTCTGTAGCGGTAGCATACCGAACCGATGCCGTGCCGCCAACAACTGTTTTTCCTTTCGTGGACAGTACAGGGTTCCGGGTGTACATATTCACCACGCCGCCCAGTGCATCACTTCCATACAGGGTAGAAGAAGGGCCGTACAACACTTCCACCCGATCAAGGATATTGTTATCAACAGTGATAATGTTTTGCAGGTGACCGGAGCGGTAAATGGCATTGTTCATGCGAACACCGTCCACCATCAGCAATACACGGCTGGCTTCAAAACCGCGGATCACAGGACTGCTGCCTCCCTGCTGGCTCTTCTGCACAAACAGCGATCCGGTATTGAGCAGGATGTCACCTGTGTTGGCCTGGTTGTTCAGTGTGTTCTTATCGCTGATGGTTTTTATGGATTGTGTAAGATGTCTTAGCAGTTCCGGAAATTTATTGGCATACACTACCACGCTGCCCAGGTTTACGGGTTCTTTCTGAACCGTATCCTGCCAGCGGGTCTGCTGTGCATGTGATATAACAGGTATGGTCATGGCAAATGCCATGATACATGATAGTTGTTTCATTCAATGATTTTTAAATACGGGATATTCTGTTGATAAGGGTTGCTGTGTTTACACAACTTCGGGAGGTGGTGACAGGATATCGCGGACCCGGCTGACGGGTTTGCTCAGTTGCCGCGGTAATATTTTTTGGGTAAGTACCGCTGTTGCCGTGTTAACGGGGGTCTGTTGTATTTCAAATACTGATAACAGCAGTTTCTGAAAACCGGTTTTGGCGCCGGCAGATGATTTCTGTTGCCGCTCGTGCATTCCGCTGATGACCGTGAGCAGTTGTTTCTCTGCATGATCGTTCACACAATATACCGTGGCACGGGAGCCCTGTAATTCCACTGAAATGATATCATACAGACTGCCTTTGTAACTAAATTCCTTACCGGTTTCTTCCCAATGCAGTTCAGGATCAGAGATCTGCCCGTTGGAAGTTGCAAAACTGAATACGGTATGATACGGGCTTTGACGGTTTGTACGCAGCCAGGTTTTCATGGCAGCTTTCTGTTCCCAGCGGTAACCCATGGCTACCAACTGGTAACCTCCCAGGTAGATCACCATGCAGAACAAAACTAATATGGCGGCAACTCTCTTCACAGCAGTTAATGTGCGAAAGATAATAAATAGTTGAAGAGCGTTGCAGAGAATATGATGAATGCAGCATTGCCGCCGGCATAACTTATTTCACCGGTTCAAATGATCATTTTACCGGGGGCGATATCCTTGGACGAAGTCTTGCCTGGCTTTTGTTAAAGATATTCTGTCCATTCTCCACGCCTTTACGGATTTCCTTCTGACGTTCAACGGGCATATGGATGGTTTCCCTGCAGGCATTGCTGCAACAGCCTTTCATCGCTTCGGCACATTCCTTACACTGGATGAAAAGCAGGTGACAGCCATCATTTTTACAGTTGGTATGGTCATCGCAGGCTTTGCCACACTGGTGGCAGCTGGCGATCACATGATCCGTAATACGTTCTCCCAAACGATCATCAAACACAAAATTCTTACCGATGAATTTGCTTTCCAGTTCTGCAGCTTTGGCCTGACGTGCATAATTGATGATGCCTCCTTCGAGATGGAATACATTCTGGAAACCCTTGTGCAGCATGTAGGCGCTGGCTTTTTCGCAACGGATACCGCCGGTGCAGTACATGATGATATTTTTTTCTTCGTTACCTTTCATCATATCCACGGCCATAGGTAACTGCTCGCGAAACGTATCGGAAGGGATCTCGAGCGCCTTTTCAAAATGTCCCACTTCAAATTCGTAATGGTTGCGCATATCGATCACGATGGTATCAGGTTTTTGCAGCAACTCGTTCATTTGTGCCGCATTCACATACTTGCCTTTTCTTTCCATGCTGAACCCGGGGTCGTCAATACCGTCCGCCACGATCTTCTCACGCACTTTGATCTTCAATACCCAGAAACTCTTACCGTCATCATCCACGGCAATATTCAGCCGCAAACCATTCAGCGGTTCTATGGAGTACAGGAAATTCCTGAAATCCTCAAAACGGTCAGTGGGCACACTCATCTGCGCATTGATCCCCTCTTTCGCCACATAGATCCTGCCGAATGCCTGTAAAGTATGCAGGTTTTTATAAAGATAATCCCGGAACTCATGTGGGTTCCCGATGGGGAAATAACAATAAAAACTAATGGTGGTGCGTGGGAATATTTCTTCCATGAGGCGCTTCTTCAGTTCCTCATTAGATACACGATTGTGCAGCAATGCCATAATCAGATCATTTTAGACATCCCGTTACAGGAATGTTCCGTTATCAATGGAGCCACTTGCAGGGTGGCCAAAATTCGGGGCAAAGATAGGGAAATGTGAATGGTGAATGGTCAATGGTGAATCGTCAGTCGTGAGTGGTGAGTAGGGAGTATTTGTGAATGGTGAATGGTGCATGAATGGCAGTCTCCC
Organism: Bacteroidota bacterium; assembly: GCA_016183765.1. Lineage (GTDB taxonomy): Bacteria > Bacteroidota > Bacteroidia > Chitinophagales > Chitinophagaceae > Sediminibacterium. The sequence goes on along the minus strand of JACPEA010000001.1, from coordinate 58,630 downwards.
CTTATTGACCATTCACCATTCACAATTGACGATTCACTACTCCCTACTCACCACTCACCACTCACTAAAAAAATGGCACTACCACCCTGAACCCGCTCGGCCGGACGCCGCCGGGAGCAAATCCCTGCACAAAATCAACACGGATCAGCTTACCGATATTTTCAATGCCAAAAAGTAGTTCATAATATTCCTGTCCATTCCTGATATGTAATGCATTGGCGCCGGTAACAAAGAACCAGTTTAATTTTTTGAACCCGGGGATCTTGTTGCTCAGCAATCCATTCAGGTGGTACTCGGCATGTGCGGCAATACTGAAACTGGCTATATTACTGTACAGGTAATATGGCGCCAGCTGAAAACTGCTGAGCTCGCGTGAGGCAAAAATGGTCTGGTTACCCAGGTAATGCTGGTAATCAGGCAGGAACGTGCTGGCAGCATCAAAAAAACCACTGGCGGCGATATGGTAAGAAAACTTGCCGGCCAGCTTCAGGTCCAGATCATCACTGATGGTCAGACGCCATTTGGTATAATCTACATCACTTCCCAGCAGTCTGGGTATACCCTTTGTAATAGAGGCAGAAAAGGTAGGATAATCAGACCCAAGGCTGATTGTACGATCAGGAAACTCGATGTAATCGGCACCTGGCCGCCAGGTAACCCCGGCTGTGATCACTGTAGCCTGGTTTCTTGGCATGGGTGTTTGGGTAAGATCCACCGGATAATTGGGCGTGAAACTTCTACCCGATCCTTTATTCCAGCTTACCGGATCTGCCAGGTTATCCAGCGCAAACCTGTCCTGGAACTGGAAACCGGCGTTAATGCTAAGGCCATTACCGATACCGGTGGTATAAACCAGTCTGACATAATTGGCCTCATATATTTTCATGTGGTTGGCCTGCGATAATAACGTACTTAACGTATTGATCCGGGCAGTGATGGGGTTACTGTTGTTAAATTGAAACACAGTTCTTCCTGCGGAGATATTGATGCCCTGGAAATATTTTTTACCGAAGTTGTACCCCAGGGTCAAGGAAGGATTCAGGTGCCGGTTGGTAATGCCATACCTGATATCGGGACTCACAGATAAAAAGTTCCTTCCCTCAAAACGCCGGGTATACCTGGGCGAAAAAGCCACTACCGCGCCTTCCACCGTATTGTAATTGAGTGTACTGAGCAGCGAAGGAAGTTGTATGGTCTCTTTTCTTTTTCTTACGGTGAAAGTCTGTCCGGTAAACAGGAGCCCGGAAAGCCTTACCCTGTTACGTTTGGCATCCAGCGAATCGAGATAACGGGGATCTTTCCGAACCTGCTCCAGGCTGTCTTTCTTGTTGTAATCGCGTACCTCTTCTGAAAGCAGGGGCAATGGACGGATACTGTCCCAGTAAGCCATTGGCTTTTTATTGGAACTGTCGTAGAACTTCAGGATGGTATGGTCGAAGAAGCCGGGTTTGAACTGGGGATCCATGGTAAACTTATCATACACCTGGACAAAACTGCCAAAAAAATCAAACCCGAAGATCTTTCCGGAAGGATAGATCACCTGGTTCTTGATAACCCACACTTTACCCGATGGCACATACAGTTGCTGTATCCGCAAGGTATCCAGCAATTGCATTTGCTGGGCCTTTACCAATAACAGGTCTACACTCTGAATACGCCATTCATTTTCCACGATATTAATGTATCCGCTGAACAGGGGTTCATAGGCCCTTCGGGGAATTACTTTAATCCGGCTTATTTCCCGTCCGTTCTCAAAAAAAGTACCTGCGAACTGATACTTGTAAAAATTCAAAGCACCGTTGGCGATCGGGGAAATAAAACCGCGTGGATTCAGGTCCTCTCCCACTGATATATTATTCTCATAAAATGAGATGATCTGTGGTTCGCTTAATCCGAATGCGCCACTGCGACCGCTTACTTTGGTAGAGACCACTTCCACTTTTTCTTTCGCAGGAAGCTGCACCGAATACCTGGCAACTGTTTCTGAAAGGAAGATCATTTTACGCTTGCTGGTATCCCCATCTTCAAAATCGATCTTTCTTCCCATGAAGGAAGCAGGGAAACTGCGTAATTGCATCTGTCCTTTGATATACACTTCGCATTGGAATTTCCTGATCTCATTCAGATGGGTCTCTCTCCTCGCGATGGCTTTCCGGATAATGGCATAAGCGGGATCTTCCGCACCGCTTTTCACTTCTACCTCCCGCAGACTGTACCGCTGTTCTTCCAGGTCAAAATCAACTGTCTGGTCTGCCTGGCTTACCCGGATCTTCTTTTCTGAACTGGCATGACCAATATACTGGCAAAGGAGGGTATAGGAACCCGGATCTAATTGCAGTGAATACATCCCCTTACTATTGGCAGAAACACCCTGGGTGGTACCCTTGACCAGAACGGAGGCAAATGCCAGTGCCTGCCCTTTATTATCGCGGATGGTGCCGCTGATGGTAGCGGCTCCCAGGTTACCGAAACTAAAAAAGAAACAAATGAGTAGCCCTATTCTCATAACGTACGGTTAGTACGAAATTAACGGCAAAATCCGGGGTTGAACCTGCCGGCCAACAAATAAACATCGGGTTTAACGTATTTTTAAACAGCCAACGGATGCATAAAAAACCTGTTCTCCCCGAAAACCGTCACTGAAGAAATTTTTTCAGCCTACACTTCCTGCAGTACCCGTACATCAGTGATAACGGTTTTGGTTTGAGTGCCTTATTTCCGCAGGTAACTGCCTGTCAATGCTGCCAATCCGCTAACCAGTCCACCCACGACACCCATTACCAGGATCAACACCAGGTAAGAGCCGCCCAATGGCAGAATGGTGGCCACTTTTGTAGAAAGGATATGTTCATTGGCCGCATCTTTCATAAAAGCCAGCACCACCCAAAGCAGGAAAAGCCCCAGGAAACCTGATAAAAAAGATTTTCCCGGCCGCTGGTGTACCGCAGCCGATACCAACAGCGAACTGAACACAAAACACCACCAGGGAATTGTGCTGTAGATACCCAGTACATATGCAAGAAATCCGGTTAAAACAATGGCTGTGATGGTCTTCTTCATATCGTTTGTTTAGCTGTTAGTAAAAGTCATATGCCATTTCACACGTTCATGTTTGGCAGCAGCGGCCTGTTGCAGAAACAGGATGCGGTAATATTTTCCGGCAGCCCAGCTGTCTACAAATGTATCATAATACTTACTGCCGGGGTTACCGCTTTGTCCGCCAGGATATACACCATAGGCTTCGATCTCGTCTGTTAACTGTACAATCATGCGCCAGCTGGGACCATGTGTTTCCTTGGTAGCGTTGATGATGTGTTCCCCTCCTCCGATGGGCAGGTGCAGGCGGCTTAGTGCCGGTATCTTCAGCAGGTGGTTCACTTTGGTATCTTTCATGACAGCCCATTCCAGTTTGTTCGCTGCTTGCAGTTCTTTCAGGTGAGGAACGGCTTTTTTGAGAGCTTCGGCCAGGTCATCATAAATGGTCTCCACCTTACCCGGAGTATTGATGTTGTCAGCAAAGCGGAACGTAGTATCTCGCAGCAGGCTCTCCAATAAGGTAGAAGCATCCGGCTTGGGAAGCGGCAGATTGGCTTTTTTTATCTCATCGCCCCAAACCTGGGCTTCCAGGCTATCCCAGATGGATTTGAACACAGTGGCCCCCCTAGCCCCGGGATCATTCCGCAGGTTCCAGTTCTTCAGGATATCTATGTATTTTTTTTCATCTGCGCTCAACTTTGTTTCGTCCAGGTAACGCATCAATACCGGCCTGGCGTATTCGGCAAATACATTGTAATTATCTGCCTGCAGTTGTTGCATATCTTCCGGTGTGATCTGATTCATCTGCGCCAGTTTCCGGTTGATGATGATACCCCGGTACAGTGGAAAATTGCTGGCCGCACCCAGGTAATACGGATAAGTGGAATCGGTAGACATCTGGTTGGCGCTGCTCACAAAACCCCGGATAGGGTTATACATCATCGGGTTCTCTTCAACCGGTATGATGCCCTGCCAGGCGTAGGAGGTATCAGTGCCAGGCATAATAAAATCACCCTGCCTTTTCCAGCGTGCTACAAATGCTCCCTGTTGTTTAATGGCGATATCGCCTGTTTTGGAAGCAAAGGCAAAATTCTGCCCGGGACATTCCCATTGCGAAATGGCACCCAGGTAATCATCATAGTTCCGGGCCCGGTTCAGTTTGTAGAATGTCTGTAAGCCGGTACCCGCTTTGTGGGCTGTCCAGCGAATAGCCAGGTACTTGCCTTCGGTGCTGACGTTCTTATATGCTTTATCATACATGACCGGACCAAAAACCGTCATGGCAATATTTTCCACCAGGTCTGGTTTGCCTTTGATCCTGATCACTTCCTGGCGATGTTTGGCGGGTATCCATTCGCCATTGTACCAATATTCAGACAAGGTAGAGTCCTTGAATTTGATATCGTAATAATCCAGCACATCTCTTCCTGCATTGGTCACGCCCCAGGCAATACTATCGTTAAAACCGATGATCACAGCTGGCGATCCGGGAAAACTGGCGCCATAGGTATTATGTGTAGGCGTGTGTATCTGCACTTCAAACCAGAGTGAGGGAAGATTCAGTCCCAGGTGTGGATCGTTGCTGAGTATGGGCCTGCCGCTTTTGGTTTTGGATCCGCCTACCACCCAGTTGTTACTGCCGTTGTCTTTATCCGGTACCATGGGCAAAAGGGCGGTACTGCTGTTGGCTGTTTTGCCCAGGTACAAGGAATCTTTGCTGGCAGGTGCTACGGGCACGATTGCCGGTTTCAGGTAATCCGTTCCCCTGGGTACGATCGGGTCCAGCGAATCCTGCACATTGGGATACAGTTTATCAAAATCATCAAATCCGAAATAATTCCTGGCATTGGTCATCTGCAGGTCGGCAGTGGCGCCGCGTGCGGTAAGGTCGTACGACATGAACATCAGGAATAGATAGGTCTTCAGCGGTGTCCATTTCTCGGGAGTATAATCCAGCAGCTTGTATTCGAACGGGATCTCCTGTGGTTGTAAGGAACTGATATAGGCATTAACCCCCTCCGCATACGCTTCCACGGTAGCTTTCATTTCGGGGTTCTTTTCCATATTGGCGAGCGTTTGTTCTGCGCCATATACCATGCCCAGGCGGCGGAACATACGATCGATGGGCAAACGTTCCTCTCCCAGTATCTCGCTGAGCCTGCCGCCGGCCACACGTGTCTGGAACTCCATCTGCCATAGACGGAATTTGGCGTGGATATAACCCTGCACATAATACGCATCCAGGTCGTTCTCTGCATAGATATGCGGAACTAGTCTGTCATCTACATATACATCCACTTTACCATTCAGGTTGGGCAATTTTACATTGCCGTCAAAACTGGTATTCACAGGTTCTGCATTCTGCCAGAAACCCAATTGCGGAGAAAGAAAATAACCCAGGCGCGGTGTTTTGCTGCCTCCGGCCGGCAACTGTGTATTCAAAGCCACCACCAGCCCTGCGGTGCAGATACCGGAGATCAGGAAAGGAAGAAATCGCATAGCAGTCGTTTAGGCGATGAAAATACTGATTTTTTCAGTACCCGGCAGGATCGGTATGAATGGGTTATGCACCGTTTCCCTTATTAATTTTTAATTACCAATTATTCATTCCCCTCACCGAACTCCCTAATTTTGCAGTATCATGAAGCAATTCAAAGTTCCCAATATATACCGCAGCCCGCTGATCAGCGCCATCAAACAGCAAAGAAAACAGGAAGATAAACTGAAAAAAGACTTCACCCCTACTTTGATGAACCTGGGACCATTACATATTTACCTGGCCAGGCATTTTGGTTTTTGTTATGGGGTGGAGAATGCGATCGAGATCGCTTTTAATACGATCGAATCCAATCCCGGCAAACGCATCTTCCTGTTAAGTGAGATGATCCACAACCCGCAGGTGAACAAGGACCTTGCAGAAAGAGGAGTGCAGTTCCTGCAAGACACTTATGGCAAACAGGTCATCCCTTTTGAAGAGATCACCAGTGAGGATGTGGTCATCATCCCAGCTTTCGGTACCACGCTGGAGATTGAACAAATGCTGCAGGACAAAGGCATACCCACAGCCCAATACAATACTACCTGCCCCTTTGTGGAGAAAGTATGGAACCGCAGTGAACAGATCGCAGAAAAAGGCTATAGCATTGTGGTGCATGGCAAACCCAAACACGAAGAAACGCGTGCCACTTTTTCGCATGCATCCTCACATACACCTACAGTGGTGGTGAATGATATGGAAGAAACCGTTGCGCTGGCCCAATATATCACCGGCGAAAAACCGGCGGAAGATTTTTATACCGAATTCCAGGGCCGTTATTCAGAAGGGTTCGATATTACACGCGATCTGCAGAAGATCGGCGTGGTGAACCAGACCACACAACTGGCCAGCGATACACAGGCGATATCCGATTACCTCAAATCTGTGTTCATACGCAAATACCAGCTCACCGCAGAAACCATCAGCGAACGTTTTGCAGACACCAGGGATACTTTGTGTTATGCCACCAATGATAACCAGACCGCAGTTACCGGTATGCTGGATACCGATGCCGATATCGCCATTGTGATCGGCGGGCATAACAGTAGTAACAGCTCGCACCTGGTAGAGTTATGCGAGCATCAACTTACTACCTATTTTATCGATTCTGCCAACAGGTTACTCGATGCCACAACCATTGAGCACCGTAACTGGCGTACCAAAGAATTAAGCACCATCAACCATTACCTGCCGGAGAAAACGCCGTTACGCATCCTCATCACCAGCGGGGCCAGCTGTCCGGATGCAGTGGTGGAAAAAGTGATCCGCAAACTGGCCGGCTTTTATGCTGTGGAAGCAGGAGTTGACCTGTTCAGCAGCCAGTTGTAAAACTACCATCACAACAAAGAAACCGCCTCAGTACTGAGGCGGTTTCTTTGTTCACTCATCGTTCCAGTTTATCCAAAATCAGTATAGATGAAGTCTGTTGTTGTTTGCTGAGTCAAAGTTATTACGGGATACCAGCCTGTTAACTGACATTTGTCATGCCGGATCATGATTTTAAGCACTGATCAGCGCATTCCTGCCTGTATCCTTTGGGTGACAATTGTCATGCACCGCAAACACATATTTCAGTAACTTACCGCTGTCGGTTGTGTATCACCAATACTATTTGCATGTCTGTCAACAATTTTCAGATCAGCGGTTTAACAGATGAGGAAGTACTCCGGGCGAGGGAGTTGCACGGCCAGAACAAACTGGCCTTCAAAAAGGAAAACGGGTTTATTGATGCTGTTAAGAGCCTGGCCAAAGAGCCCATGGTAATCCTTTTGCTGGCGGCATCCTCCATTTACCTGGTCAGCGGGCAAACAGGCGATGCCATTTTCCTTGCTTCCGCCATTGTACTGGTGGCTACCATCTCCCTGTACCAGGATTCCAGGAGCCGCAACGCCCTGGAAAAACTGAAGAACCTGACGCAGCCCAGCTCAAAAGTGATCCGCAATGGAGAGATCAGGGAAATACCCACAGAAGCACTGGTCATTGGCGATTATCTGCTGATAGAAGAAGGATGCCTGGTAGCTGCAGATGGCAACATCATCCATTCCAACGATTTTTCTGTAAACGAATCCATCCTGACAGGCGAGTCTTTACCGGTATATAAGGATGTATCCAGGGAAGACAATACCGTGTACAGCGGCACTACTGTAGTCAGCGGACTGGCCATCATCATCATTCATGCCATTGGCAACAGCACCGAGCTCGGTAATATCGGCAAGAGCCTGGAAAGTATTGAAGAGGACGCTACACCGCTCGAAAAACAGATCAGTCATTTTGTAAAGAAAATGGTACTGGTGGGCGCACTTGTTTTCCTGGTTGTCTGGGCAATCAATTTTATCAAATCACAACTGCTGCTCGACAGTCTGCTCAAGGCGCTTACACTGGCCATGAGCATCTTACCCGAAGAGATCCCGGTTGCTTTTACCACATTTATGGCATTGGGCGCCTGGCGGTTAATGAAGATGGGCATTCTTGTAAAACAGATGAAAACCGTTGAGACCCTGGGCAGCGCTACCGTGATCTGTACCGACAAAACCGGCACGCTTACAGAAAACAAAATGAGCCTGGCCAAAACATTTACACTGGCCGGTCAACAGATGCTGGACACGGGTATCATCACAGAACCGGAACAGAAAGAACTGGTCAGGCTGGCTATGTGGGCCAGCGAACCCATTCCGTTCGATCCAATGGAACTGGCCTTACACCAGGCATACGCCAACTTACCGGAAGAGGATGAACGCCCTCTTTTTGGCATCATCCACGAATATCCATTGGATGGAATGCCACCGATGATGACACATATTTTTGAGAACCAGCATGGTCGGCGCATCATTGCAGCAAAAGGCGCCCCGGAAGCCATAACGGCACTCTCCCATCTGTCTGAAACGGAACAACAGCAGGTGGATGATGCCATCGAAAAAATGGCAAAAGAAGGGTATCGCATACTGGGTGTTGCAGAAGCCTTTTTTTCAGGCTCCGATTTTCCGGTCACCCAGCAGGAACTAAGTTTCCAGTTCAAGGGACTGGTGGCTTTTCATGACCCGCCCAAAAAGAATATTGCACAGGTGCTGCAGGATTTTTATGCGGCAGGCATATCCGTAAAAATTGTTACCGGCGATAATGCAGCCACCACCTGTTCCATAGCCAGGGAAGTAGGTTTTAGGGGGTATGATACCAGCATCAGCGGGGAAGCGCTGATGAAACTCAGCGACCGTGAGTTACGCGAGACGGTGATGAACACACAACTGTTCACCCGTATGTTTCCCCAGGCCAAACTACGGATCATCAATACCCTGAAAGAACAGCAGGAGATCGTAGCCATGACGGGAGATGGCATCAATGATGGCCCTGCCTTGAAAGCCGCGCATATCGGTATTGCCATGGGTAAAAAAGGATCCGAGATCGCCAAACAGGCTGCATCACTGATATTACTGGAAGACGATCTTTCCAGTATGGTAAAAGCCGTAGCAATGGGAAGACGTATTTATACCAACCTGAAAAAAGCGATACAGTATATCATTTCCATACATATTCCCATTGTGCTGACCGTTTTCCTGCCACTGGCATTGGGATGGGTGTACCCAAATATTTTTTCGCCGGTGCATGTGATCTTTCTGGAGCTCATTATGGGACCTACCTGTTCCATCATTTATGAAAATGAACCTATAGAACAGAATACCATGCTGCAAAAACCCAGGCCTTTCTCCAATACATTCTTCAACTGGAAAGAACTGACCACCAGTATCCTGCAGGGTCTTTTCATCACTGCAGGCACGCTGTTCGTTTACCAATATGCCGTTCAGGAGGGAAGCAGCGAAGCCATCACCCGCTCCATGGTATTCACCGTACTGATCAGCGCCAATATATTCCTGACACTCGTTAACCGTTCGTTTTATTATTCCGTTCTTACCACACTCAGTTATCGAAACAACCTGGTACTGCTCATCATCGGCATTACCGTTGCAGTTACCGGTTCGCTGCTCTTCATACATCCCCTGGCGCAGTTCTTCCAGTTCGAACCATTGAGCATCTCCCAACTACTCATCAGTATCGCCATCGGCTTTATATCCGTAATCTGGTTCGAACTCATCAAATGGCGCAAAAGAAAAACCATCTGACCCCATCCACTCATTCACTCATCCACTCATTCACTCATCCACTCATTCACTCATCCACTCATTCACTCATTCACTCATTCACTCATTACTTCCCCTGTCGCATTCAGCCTTCACAATGTCGTTTTTGCCCCTAAAAGATCCTATTCAAAAAAACTATATTTGAAATGCATTTACCACACCTAACCATTACCTATGCTAATCCTCTTAGTGATCCTGGCCATCCTGGTCATACCGCTTACCGCTGCGGCTTTCATGGACAAACAGTTTACGATTGAAGAGAAGATCCTCATTCACAAACCACGGAACGAGGTATTCGCTTATCTGAAACTGTTGAGAAATGCAGAGCACTACAATAAGTGGGTGATGACCGATCCCAACCTGCAGAAAGAATTTTCAGGCACCGATGGCAGTGCCGGCTTTATCTATCGCTGGAAGAGCGAGATGAAACAGGTAGGACAGGGCGAACAGGAGATCAAACAGATCATGGAAGGGGAGCGTATCGATTACGAGATCCGTTTCATCAAACCCTTTTCAGGCATTGCTGTTTCTTCCCTGCTGACCCAGACGGCCGGTAGCGGGCAAACGGAAGTTACCTGGACATTCAGCGGCAGCAGGAATTATGTGATGTGCCTTTTTCACCTGCTGTTCAATCTCTCCCGCGCACTGGGCAAGGACCTGCAGACCAGTTTGCAGAACCTGAAAAAACAGATCGAAAAATCCTGACACACCTGCATCATATGATCTTATGATAGAAGTTTTTAAAACCAATGTGGAAGAGACCGGCGAGTCTGCCAGGATCATTGCACGGCTGCGTGACCTCTATCCGAAAGGCAGGATCAACTTTGACCTGTCTGATTGCGACAGGATCTTACGAATAGAGGCCGACCAGGTATGCGTAACATCGATCATCAACCTCCTGGCCACCATCGGTTACCGCTGCGAGGTATTGCCGTAGTACTTCCGGCATGCTACAACGTTTTCGCAAATAAAACGGGACAGAAAAGAGTTCAACATCTTTCATAGACCTAACTTAAATGAACGAAAACGAACGATATGAAACATACTTATGCCAACCGACGCAGATTCCTGAAAAATACGGCGACAACTGCCGGTGGCCTGTTATTGCTTTCTTCTTTGCCAAAAAAAGCAATGGCAGGATTCAGTCCCGAGCCAAGGATCCGTTTCTCTGTGATCAATATCAACCATAACCATATCTTTTCCATGGTACAGGCGGTGATCAGGGGCGGCGGACAACTGGTATCGGTATATGCCAAGGAAGCCGACCTGCTGGCAGGTTTCACCAAACAGTTTCCACAGGCCAAAGTGGCGGGTAGTGCCAAAGAGATCCTGGAAGACAATAGCATCCAGGTAATCCTGAGTTCCGGTATACCGGATGAACGGGCACCGTTGGGTATAGAAGTGATGAAACACGGGAAAGACTATATGGTAGACAAGCCCGGCATCATTACCCTGGACCAACTGGCCGAAGTACGCAGAGTGCAGAAAGAAACCGGGCGTATCTATTCCATCATGTACAGTGAGCGCCTCGAAAACCGGGCTACCATCAAAGCCGGGGAACTGGTGAAAGCCGGAGCTATTGGCAAAGTCATACAGACCATTGGCCTGGGCCCACACCGCATGAACCCAAAATCCAGGCCCGATTGGTTCTTCGACAAAAAACGTTTTGGCGGCATCATCACCGATATTGGCTCGCACCAGTTTGATCAATACCTGTTTTTTACAGGAAGCACCCAGGCAGAAATTGTAGCTTCCCAGATCGGCAATATAAACCACCCACAGTACCCGAAATTCGAGGATTTTGGTGATGTGATGCTGCGTGGCAACGGCGGTACAGGGTATATACGTGTAGACTGGTTCACACCCGACGGACTGAACAGTTGGGGCGATGGCAGGCTCACCATACTCGGGACAGAGGGTTATATCGAGATCCGCAAAAACATAGATATTGCCAGCGGACATAATGGAGGCAACCACCTGTACCTGGTAACCCAGAAAGAGACACAATACATCGATTGCAACAAAGAACCCCTGCCCTTTGGCGAACAGTTTGTGAACGATGTGATGAACCGGACCGAAACCGCTATGTCGCAGCAACATTGTTTCCTGGCTACAGAACTGGCTTTACGGGCCCAGAAACAGGCAAAACCGATCAGCAGTTTATCCACAAAATAACCAAACCGGTTACAATAAGTTTTGCCCTGCCAACGGATAAAGATGGCAGGGCAAAACCTTTTTTGGGGGGTAATGGTTGGTAGCATTTCGCACATATCTTTGTAAGAACAGAACAATCGGATAGCTATATCTAATGACCCAAGTGGCCGATATCCTGTTAACCCGATTCTACCCATCAACTGCGCCACATGAAACAACTGTTTGTACTGATTACCTGTGTATGCCTGGGAACCCTGGTTCTCGCTCAGCAGAAACCTGCCTATATCCTCTATAATGCCAAGGGTAAAAAAGTAAGTTACAACAAAATGATCCGGGTACTGGCAGAAAAAGACGTTGTTCTATTCGGGGAATATCATAACAACCCGATTGCCCACTGGCTGCAGCTGGAAGTGACCACCTCACTGAAAGAAAAAAGGGACCTGGTACTGGGTGCAGAAATGTTTGAACAGGATAACCAGGAAGTATTGGACCTCTACCTCCAGGGGAAGATCAGGGCAAAAGAACTTGATTCCATGGCTCGTTTATGGAAAAATTACAATACTGATTATGCTCCATTGGTAAATTTTGCCAAAAGCAACCAGCTTGCTTTTGCCGCTACCAACGTGCCGCGCAAATATGCGTCGATGGTGGCCAAAGGAGGTTTTGAAGCACTGGATACGCTGGGTATCCGCGAAAAACAATGGATCGCCCCATTGCCCATCGCCTATGATGCAGAACTGCCGGGGTATAAAAAAATGATTGAAATGATGGGTGGTCATGGCGGAACCAACCTGCCCAAAGCGCAGGCCATCAAAGATGCTACCATGGCTTATTTCATCCTGCAATACCATAAGGCAGGCAGCCTGTTCATCCATTACAACGGCTCCTATCATTCCAACAATTACGAAGGTATTGGCTGGTACCTGAAACACAAACAGCCAGGGCTGAAAATAGGCACCATCACTACCGTATCGCAAAAAGAGGTGACAACTTTACTTGAAGAGAACAAGGGATTGGCTGATTTTATCATTTGCATTCCCGAGAATATGACCACGACCTACTGAATTGATCGGCACCGATCAATCGGAAAAAAAACTTAATTTGTTTCTGTGAAAACCCAGTTCCGCTTAGGCAAATATGTAATGATCCTGGTTCTGAATTGCTTACTGAACACGGCCATTCATGCACAGACAAACAGCATCAACGAATACACACAACAGCTGTTTTTCCACATTTATACCAGCCAGCCGGACACTTCGATCACTGCTTTTCTTCGGGATCATATCCCTTCCCTCTACAACAAAAAAGCGTTTATGCCTGGCAATACCAACACAGGTACGAACACAGACAACCGCATTGAGATACATACGTTCGTGTTCAACAAACACCCTTATTTTGCCGCTGGTTTTGTGAATGGTAAACTTGAATTTTATTGCCGTCATTTTGCTGATGCCAGGGGTGATCAGGTATTTGATGCAAAACTCTGGTTCGAATTTGAGAACCAGCTGGAAGCAGAAATGGCTTTTTCCAAACTGGTAGAACGGTTCCTGCCCATCAGTCAGGGCAAGCGGTTCAGCAGCACCAATGGGGCGCAACGGGCAGAGTTCTCAGATAATCGCCAGGGGCAGGGATTCAACAAAATACAATTCCGGCTAACCGCAGATAACCTGGATCGGCACCGGTTTAAGATCTTATTCGAAACCGGCAATGAGCTGTAAATGACGGTGCTTAATTACCCATTTTTTCCCTGGCCCATTGCAGGGCAATAGCCAGTTGTTCTTCGCGGGTAAGGTTGGTATTATCAAGTTCCACCGCATCTTCGGCCTTTCTCAGCGGACTGAATTCGCGGTTGCTATCGATGTAATCGCGCATTTCGAGATTGGCCTTCACTTCTTCCACGGTAATAGCAGGATTTTTGGCGTAGAGTTCCTTGAACCTTCTCTCCACGCGTATGGCGGGGTCTGCTGTTACAAATATTTTCAGTTCTGCCTTGGGGAACACGGTAGTACCGATATCTCTCCCATCCATCACAATACCTTTTTTGATCCCCATCTGTTGCTGCTGCGCCACGGCGAATTCGCGTACCTCTTTCAAAGCAGCCACTTCGCTTACATGTTCACTCACCAGCATATCCCGGATCAAAGCTTCCACATCCTCATCATTCAGGAACATATCACTTTGCCCGGACTGCTCATTGTATTGAAAATCGAGTGTGATCTCACCCAATGCCTTGTGCACTTCTCTCTCATGACGCCAGTCAACATGCTGCCGCAGAAAATACAAAGTAATGGCGCGATACATAGCCCCACTGTCGATGAACACATAATTCAGTTCATTGGCCAGCTGGCGGGCCAGGGTACTTTTTCCGCAGGATGAGTAACCGTCGAGTGTGATGATGATCTTTTTCATAATACAACCATTCAGGGTAAGCGGTCGACCCGGTGATACAGGTCCGGCCTGATGAGATCGTTCATAGCCGTGCACAAAGTTGCAGCAAATAATCACCAATGCAAAACCTAAGTTGTTAAACAGCGGCCCCGTCGATCCGGTTAAAGAGACTACGATCTGCTGCTGCAAACACTGATTACCAGATTACAAAAGTGTAACCGTTGTGAACCCGTCACGATAATTTTTTCAGTGCTGTTTACCCTACTAAAATATTCTTATCATTCTGTTAACTTTTCATCTAATCGTAACTTATACCAGCGATCTGAACAAAAAAGAACACAGTTGCAGCAGCTTTCAGTCAAAAAAGACCGGGTCCGAAAACAATCCATTCACCTGCTTGTTAAGGTGTTGTCAAGTCGAATGAAGACGGGTACAGTGAAAGGTCTTTGCCTTATCTTTACCTCCGTTTAAATAGTTGTTATTCGGGTTAGTTTGAACCTTAGTCAATCTTTTATCGTATAAAAATTTACAAAACAATACAATATGGGAAACAATGAACAGCACAGCGCACCAGCAAGCAATAGTGGCGAAAGCAAATGCCCGTTTTCCGGTGGCAGCCTGAAAAAAACCGCAGGCGGCGGCACAGGCAACCGCGACTGGTGGCCAAACCAGTTAAAACTGAATATTCTCCGGCAGAATTCTTCTCTGTCCAATCCGATGGACAAGTCATTCAACTATGCCAAAGAATTCAAAAGTCTGGACCTGAACGCAGTGAAAAAAGATCTTTTTGAGCTGATGACCCACTCGCAGGACTGGTGGCCTGCCGATTATGGTCATTATGGTCCTTTCTTTATCCGTATGGCCTGGCACAGTGCGGGTACCTACCGTATCCATGACGGCCGTGGCGGCGCCGGTTCGGGTACACAGCGTTTTGCACCGCTGAACAGCTGGCCCGATAATGTCAACCTGGATAAAGCCCGTTTACTGCTTTGGCCCATCAAGAAGAAATATGGCAAGAAGCTTTCCTGGGCCGACCTCATGATCCTTGCGGGCAATTGCGCCCTTGAATCGATGGGCTTCAAAACCTTTGGTTTCGCCGGTGGACGCGAAGATGTATGGGAACCCGAAGAAGACATTTACTGGGGCTCGGAGACCGACTGGCTGGGCGACAAACGTTATACGGGTGACCGTGACCTGGAAAACCCGTTGGCTGCTGTACAGATGGGATTGATTTATGTAAATCCCGAAGGTCCTAACGGCAACCCTGATCCGCTGGCTGCCGCACGTGATATACGCGAAACCTTTGGACGAATGGCCATGAATGATGAAGAGACGGTGGCACTGATCGCCGGTGGCCACACTTTTGGTAAAACACATGGTGCCGCCGATCCGAGCAAGTATGTTGGCCGCGAACCGGCAGCAGCTCCCATTGAAGAACAAGGCCTGGGCTGGAAGAACAGTTTGGGTACCGGTAATGCCGGAGATACCATTGGCAGCGGTCTGGAAGGTGCCTGGACCACCACTCCAACCAAATGGAGTAACAACTTTTTCTGGAACCTGTTCGGCTACGAATGGGAACTGACCAAAAGTCCTGCCGGTGCGCATCAATGGAAACCCAAACATGGTATGGGAGCCGATTCTGTACCTGATGCACATGATCCGTCCAAACGTCATGCGCCAACCATGCTGACCACGGACCTGGCATTGCGGGTGGATCCGGTTTACGAACCCATTTCAAGACGTTTCCACGAGAACCCCGATTTGTTTGCAGATGTTTTTGCCCGTGCCTGGTACAAACTTACCCATCGCGATATGGGTCCTCGCGCCCGTTACCTCGGACCGGAAGTGCCTGCTGAAGAACTGATCTGGCAAGACCCGATCCCGGCAATAACACATGACCTGATCGACGAAAAAGATATCGCTGCCCTGAAGGCTAAGCTACTGGCCAGTGGATTGTCTGTATCGCAATTGGTAACAACCGCCTGGGCTTCTGCCTCCACTTTCCGTGGTTCAGACAAACGTGGTGGCGCCAATGGTGCCCGCATCCGGCTGGCCCCGCAGAAATACTGGGAAGTGAACAATCCTTCGCAACTGTCGAAAGTGCTGGATACGCTGGAAAAGATCCAGAAAGAATTCAACAGCGCGCAGGGTGGCAAGCAGGTATCACTGGCCGACCTGATCGTACTGGGAGGCGCTGCCGCCATTGAACAGGCCGCTAAAAATGCCGGTCACGATGTGAAAGTTCCTTTCACGCCCGGACGTGCAGATGCATCGCAGGAACAAACCGATGTGGAGTCTTTTGCAGTGCTGGAACCCGTAGCCGATGGTTTCCGTAACTATAAAAAGAACCGTTCAGCAGCTTCGGCAGAAGAGATGTTGATAGACAAAGCACAACTGCTTACACTGACAGCTCCGGAAATGACCGTTCTGATCGGTGGTATGCGTGTACTGAACACCAACTATGATCACTCGCAGCACGGTGTGTTCACCAAACGCCCTGAAACATTGACCAATGATTTCTTCCTGAACCTGCTTGACCTTGGCACCAAATGGAGCGCTGTGGCGGGCTCACAGGATGTTTTTGAAGGAACAGACCGTAAAAGCGGTGAGCGCAAATGGACAGGTACCCGGGTAGATCTTATCCTGGGCTCAAACTCTGAACTGCGCGCAGTGGCTGAAGTATATGCCTGTGAAGATGCACAAGATAAGTTTGTACAAGACTTTATTGCCGCCTGGGCAAAAGTGATGAACCTGGATCGTTTTGATCTGGCTTAATAATAATCGATTCCAGGTAAACATAAAAAAGGTGGTCTGTTAGCAGACCACTTTTTTATTTATTGAATACCGGTCAATCTTCCAGGTAACCGAACTTTCCGGCTTCGTAATCATTGAAAGCCTGCAGCAGTTCCTGCTGTGTATTCATTACAAACGGGCCATGTGCAGCAATGGGTTCCGGGATAGGTTCCCCGCTTAACACCAGTACCACGGCATCTTCATCCGCTGTAATGGTAAACTGTTCCCCTTCATTGGCAAACAATGCAAAATGGTTGGTGGAAACCCGATAGGTATCATTGATAGTGACATTACCTTCCAGCACCAGCGCGGCCGTATGGTAATTGGCAGGAAAACTAAAATCTGCCTGGCCACCCTGCTTTAGTTTCACATTCAGCAGGTGTATCGGAGTAAAGGTAGCAGCAGCACCCTTAACACCTTTATAATCGCCGGCGATCACTTCTATTTCGCCCATATTATTTTCCAGGTAAAACCTGCCAATGTCTTTATTGGCCAGCGCCTGGTATTTGGGTTTCGACATTTTGTCTTTTGCCGGGAGATTTACCCATAACTGCACCATCTGGAAAAAACCACCTTTTTTACTCCATTCCTTTTCATGGAACTCTTTGTGTAACACACCCGAAGCTGCGGTCATCCACTGCACATCCCCTTCATTGATCACACCGCCGCCACCGCTGCTGTCGTGGTGCTCCACTTTACCTTTATAAGCAATGGTCACTGTTTCAAAACCACGGTGTGGGTGTACCCCAACTCCCCTGGGTGTATCGCTGGCAGCAAAATGGTAAGGCGAATTATAATCGAGCATGATAAAAGGACTCATCCGCTGCATACTCAAACCCTGGCTACCCGGAATGATGTTATGCACACGGAAACCATCGCCTACAAAATGCGTTCCTCCGGGTGTAATGACCCTTTCTATTTTTTTAACTGACATGATCTTGATTTTGTACTACAAAGTTAACAATACCTCCCGCCTCCCTAAATTAATCTATGTTAAGAATGGATGGCAAGTGTCATTTCTCTGTCATACTCATACGGCAAGCGAACAACGGAATCCCCTGGCGGCATAATAAGAGTCCGCTCCGTTGTGATAGAGAAAGACCGTATCATATCTGCGATCGCAGAAAACAGCTCCGCCCAGTTTTCTGATAGCAGGCGCTGTCTGTATCCAGCTGGAAGTCTTGGTGTCAAACTTACCCAGTGTTTGCAGTTCCCGGTATTGTGCTTCTGTCAGCAGTGCCACACCCATTTCAGTTGCCATTTCAACAGCACTGTTTTTGGGTTTGTGTTCTTTCCGCGCTTCCAGTGCGGCACGGTCATAACAGCAACTCCGGCGGCCTGCAGGACTTTCTGCGGAACAATCAAAGAAAAAGTAGGCATCTTTCTTTTGATCATAGCCTACTACATCCGGCTCACCACCGGTATTTTCCATTTCATTCAATGACCATAGCTTCTCCTGACTGGCTTCCAGTTTTGCCTGCACTTTTGCCCAGCTGATTCCCTTATGACGATCCATATTTTTCTCAAAACGGGTGCTGAGTACCTGGAAGAGTTCTGCACGTTTTGATAGCGATAATTCTTTCTCGTTTACTTTAGCCATTTTGATTTTTGTTGTACGCATTATCCACTCCTGCCACTTACAGGAAACGACAAACATGGATGGGATACAGGTGTTTTCCGGCGATGCAAACAGACGATCCCCGGAAAACTAAATGTAGTAAAGCTGCCTCAAAAAACCTGCCACTGTATACTCCCCGGCTTTTACATACCGGATCTGGTTCTTGGAGCAGTCGCTCGGCTCTGCCGAGTGACGCCTATCCCCAGGCTTCCAGCCTGAAATTTTACAAGTCTCAAAGCCACCATACCCGCAACCACAATCCTGGTTACCTTTCAAGAGAATTGACTAATGCAGTCGTGAGAATTTACCATAGGTTTTTAAATCCTGGTTTACAGTCCGTTTACAGGCAATATCAAATCGGACACATTCCTGTGCTATTGCATTCAAAAAATCACAAGACCTGCCCAGTTAGGTTATTACAAACTATCCACTACCATTTTAGAAACAGGTCCGGGCAATCTGTTATCACACCTGTAACCCCCATTTTCTTCAATTCTTTGATCCGCATGAGATCGTTCACGGTCCAGGGTATCAGGCCAATACCCGCATCCCTGCATTGTTTTACCAGCAAGGGTGTAACCAGCGTATGCGCCGGACTGTAAACCGACGGTATAAAGCCAAGGTTCTGTAATTGCAGGGCAAACGGTTTGGTATCATCCTCCTCTATCAGCAATGCCGTTTTGATCAGGGGATATTTCTCATGCAGATACTGCAGTGTTCTCGGATCAAAAGACTGGATAATCACTCTATCCGAAATACCCTTCTGATTGATCACACCTACCAGCAATTCCACAAATTCAGCTGGCCCGGGATGATACTGTCCGTCTGTAGCTGGCTGGCTCTTGGTTTCAATGTTATACCGGGGAAGTGGTTTTTTATGGATCCGGCAATAGGTTTCCACCGAATCGATCATATCCGCCAACAGGGGTTTGTGTACCGGCAGTTTCTGTTGCTTCGGAAAACGGGGATGGGGCTTTTGACCTACATCGTATTTTGTTACCTCTGCATACTGCATCTGGTAAATATTGAGACTTTTCTCTTCCTCTTCGCTAACCGGTGTACCATCAGGTTTTGTACTGATCTCGTGATTGAAAAAAGGCTCATGGCTGAGTATCACCTGCTTATCTTTTGTAACAACAGCATCTGTTTCCAGCGTGGTAACACCCAGGTCAATGGCATACAGCATGGCCGGAATGGTATTTTCGGGCATCAGTCCGCGACAGCCACGATGGCCCTGCTTATCGAAATTTTTCACTTCCAAACGTTGTGTTTTCAAGCCGCCTGTGCAGGCAGTTAATGAACAAGTCAGTAGTAGTGCTGCAAATGTTTTCATCAATCAAACAGCTGATCTTTTCTTTTGCGCATTTCCTGTGCCACGGCCTGCGCACCCGGATCACCTGCTTCCAAGTTAACCAAAATATTGTCATAACTTTTCAGATCGCGGTTCTGACTCAGTTTAAACACATGTTCCAGCTTGGTAACCCTTACCTCGAAAGCAACGATGGCTTTTGCTAACCGCATCACATAATCGGGTTCCATTTCTTTATACAATGCAGGTGATGCGGGATTGTTCTCGTAAAAACTGGTGGTCTCATCCAGTATTTTCAGCAGTTCTTCCTCAGTAAGAAAAACAAGTTCACCGTGGGCATGAACCGTCATATAGTTCCAGGTAGAAGCCTGCTGTTTGTTTTCATACCAGCTGGCGCTCACATAAGCATGCGGCCCGGTGAACAATACCAACACCTGCTTATTCTGCTCCAGCGCTTTGTAATGATCATTGTCCTTCATGATATGGCCACGCAGGTACAACTGGCCTTCCCTCTCCGCAAATAAAAAAGGGATCTGCGTGGCCTCGGGACTTTGCATCGCATCCACGCAGATCAGTGTGGCGAATGAATGCTGTTTCATGAATTCAAGAACTACGGCAGGATCTTTTTCTTTAAAATGAGGAAGGTTATACATAGGTTGTAGGTTATAGGTTGTAAGTAGTAAGTCTTACCAGGTTCGGGGGACTTACAGCACAGTTATGTTGCTTGATGGTCATTCACTAAGGTATCAAATAAAAAGCTCCGTTCATTACAGGATGATGAACGGAGCGTCGCAAGTATAGATGCACAAAGAAGTGAAGCCGGTTACTGCAATACCTGTATCACCTGTGTTTCCGGCATATTGGCATTCCGCATGGCGATATTACGCACAGCGGCAGATACAAAGGTCCGGAATGCCTGCTGGCTCACCGCATCATCGCCTACCATAGCGGGTACGCCACTATCGCCGCCTTCGCGGATGGATTGCACCAATGGCACCTGGCCCAGGAAAGGCAGTTCATATTCTTCAGCCAGGCGCTTGCCGCCTTCTTTACCAAACAGGTAGTATTTGTTTTCCGGTAACTCGGCCGGGGTAAAATAGGCCATATTTTCCACCAGTCCGATAATGGGTACATTGATCTGTGCCTGTCCGAACATGGCGATCGCTTTTTTGGCATCGGCCAGCGCCACATTCTGTGGTGTGGTAACGATTACCACACCGGTTACAGGTACGGTCTGCATTAAAGTAAGATGGATATCGCCCGTGCCGGGTGGCATATCGATCACCAAATAATCCAGCTCGCCCCAATCCACATCGGTAATGAACTGCCGGATAGCGCTGCTGGCCATGGGTCCGCGCCAAACCACGGCATTCTTCTCATCTACCAGCAGGCCGATACTGATCAGGCTGATGCCATATTTCTGCAGGGGAACGATCATGCCTTTCCCATCTACTTCCTTCATCATGGGACGCTCACCACGAACACCGAACATGATGGGGACACTGGGACCATAAATATCTGCATCCATCAACCCTACTTTGGCGCCGCCTTCGGCCAGGGCCAGGGCCAGGTTGGCCGATACGGTACTCTTACCTACCCCCCCTTTACCACTCACCACAGCAATGATATTTTTTACGCCCGTAAGCACCTGCTGGTTGTCTTTACGTGTGGTGGATGTATTGGCTGTAAAATTCACCTGCACAACAGCTGCTTTGTTCACCAGTAGTTTAATGGCATTTTCACTGGCCGTACGCATCATATCCTTCATCGGACAGGCGGGGGTGGTTAATACAATGGTAAAACTTACCTCGTTACCATTAATGCTGATGTCTTTTACCATGTTCAGCGTTACGAGATCCTTGCCCAGATCGGGCTCCTGTACGTTACTCAGCGCCTTCAGTATATCTGCTTCTGTCATCACGAAAGTTTTTGTTAAAAAAAGAATTCAGGCTGCAAAGTTAACAGTTGGCGCCCTTACTTTGTTGGAAATAGTAAGTTCCCCGGATGATAAGGGGTCCGGATGGTGAATTTTGTGTACAAACGCTTTGTATTTTTGAGCCGAATGAGGAAACCGCTACAATACCTTTTTTTACTGGTAACATTGCTTTTGGCACAGCAGAGTTGGGCGCAACAGGTTAGTCCCTACCGCGATTCAGTGATTCAGCTGTATGGGGTTGTGATGACGGCCGACAGTCTCCAGGGCATCCCTTCCTGCAGCGTGATTGTGGAAGGAAAGGGCCGGGGAACCATTACCAGCTACGACGGGGTATTCTCCATTGTGGTACTGAAGGGCGACCGGATCACTTTCTCCAGTATCGGCTTCAAGAACCGGAGCATCCAGATACCGCATAACCTGGATGGTAATCAATACAGTGTAATTCAATTGCTGGTGAGCGATACCGCTTATCTGCCAGCCACCATCCTGAAACCCCGCCCTACCCGTGAACAGTTTGAGCGTGATTTCGTGAACAATAAAGTGGCGGATGACCTCTACGAAACCGCCCGTAAGAATACCGATGAGGCCCAGCGCCGGATATTGCTGAACAGTTTGCCTGCCGATGGCAGGGAAGCCATCAATTACCAGCTGCGCCAACAGGCCACCAAAGCCTATTACAGCGGCCAGGTACCTCCCATGAATATCCTGAACCCTGCTGCCTGGGCAGACTTCATCAAAGCCTGGAAACGGGGCGATTTCAAGAGCAAAAAATAAAGCTGAACCGGGGTTTGGTGAGTGTATGCCAATGCACTACGCCTTAAATTCTTTTCAGATAAACCCCTGATATGTATTTCGGGCCTTTTACCTTTGCCTGAAACGATTGCCAAACCAAACCTATTAGCATGTCATTGAAAAATATCACCGTTATCGGTGCGGGCACCATGGGAAATGGGATCGCCCATGTATTTGCCCAGTCAGGATTTACGGTTACACTGGTGGATGTAAATGTGATGCAGCTGGAAAAAGCGATGCAGACCATCGAAAAAAACCTGGAAAGGCAGGTGACCAAGGGCACACTTACCGCTGAACAGAAAAAACAGGCATTGGCCAACCTAACCACCCAAAGTGACCTGACAAGGGGCGTAGCGCATGCCGACCTGGTAGTGGAAGCCGCCACAGAAAATGTGGAGCTGAAACTTAAAATTTTTGCACAGCTGGACGAAGCCGCACCAGCGCATACCATACTTGCCACCAATACTTCTTCTATTTCCATCACAAAGATAGCTGCGGCCACACAGCGTCCGGAGAAAGTGATCGGGATGCATTTTATGAACCCTGTTCCTGTCATGAAGCTGGTGGAGATCATCAATGGCTATGCTACCCAAAAAGAAGTGTCGGATAGCATTGTGAGCCTGAGTAAGGAACTGGGTAAGATTCCCTGTGTGGTGAATGATTACCCCGGTTTTATTGCAAACCGGATATTGATGCCGATGATCAACGAAGCCATTTACAGCCTGTATGAAAATGTGGCTGGTGTTGAAGCGATCGATACCGTGATGAAACTTGGCATGGCGCATCCCATGGGTCCCCTGCAGTTAGCTGATTTTATTGGCCTGGATGTATGCCTGAGTATCCTGAACGTATTACACCAGGGATTCGGAAATCCCAAATACGCCCCCTGCCCTTTACTCGTGAATATGGTAACTGCCGGCAAACTTGGGGTGAAGAGCGGGGAAGGATTCTACAGTTATACAGCGGGCAGCAAAGAGCTGGTGGTGAGTAAAGCTTTCACAAAATAAGGTTCACCCGAATAAAACCGCGTCTTTGCGATCAGGTGTAACGCAATAACGCGGTTCTGTTATTCTGGTAAGAATATGCTATCTTTTCCAAAACACGGTGTATGTTTTTTGTCCTGTCCAAAGTTTTGTACTTCCTGCTCATCCCTTTCTGGTGGATCGTACTGTTGCTGTTACTAAGACTGGTTATCCATAATGCAAAATGGAAAAAGAACCTGGGGATCATGGCGATGTTGATTGCGGTCGTCTTCACCAATCCTTATTTACACCGGAAAGCCAATCTTGCCTGGCAACCAGCACCGGTGGACCTGCCTGCTAACAAAAGCTATGAAGCAGGTATCTTGTTAGGAGGCATGGCTGGCTACGACAAAAACGACAGGGGCTATTTTGGAACCAGCGCCGACCGTTTTATCCAGACCGCCAATTTGTATCACCAGGGTATCATCAAAAAGATCATCGTAACCGGGGGAACCGGAAGTTTGCTTCAGAAAGAGCCGGCGGAATCCGTTTATCTGCAGGCGCAACTGGTTGCCAATGGTGTGAAAGCCGAAGATATCATCATGGAAAGCCGTTCCAGGAACACCTATGAAAATGCGGTATATACCAAACAACTGACAGATTCTTTGCACTTACAGCCTCCCTTTGTATTGATCACTTCTGCGCAGCACATGAAACGTTCTTTGAGTGTATTCAACAATGCCCGGTTCCAGGTGCTGCCCTTCCCCTGCGATTACAGAGAGATCCCTTTACGGGAAACGATAGGCAATATACTGATACCTGATGGAAGCCTGTTAGCTGACTGGTCATTCCTGATCAAGGAGATTGTAGGACTTTACGTATACAAACTCACTGGCAAAGCCTGAGTGATATTTTTATTTTTTTATCACGGGTAATATTTCTACGCCGCGGATATCATTAAGTTTATACAGCACTTCCTCCAGGCGGGCTTTGGGAACACCGATCCGGAGCAGGCAGAACAACTGCATTTCCTGGGATGCGATGCTGCAGCCGGTTTGTTTTACCACCATCATCACATCATTCATCAGGGTATAATCAAAATGCAGTTCGTATAATACCTCTATTGGTTTTTGTACGATCGGTATCAGTTGCAGCGCCATGGCAGTAGCTGATTTGTAAGCCTGTATCAATCCCGGAACACCCAGTAAAGTACCTCCGAAATATCGCACTACAATTACCTGTATATTGGTGAGTTGTTTGCTATCGATCTGCCCTAAAATGGGCCGCCCCGCTGTTCCCGAGGGTTCTCCATCATCGCTCACCCGGAACTGGTTTCCCTCCCAACCCAGCCGATAGGCAAAACAGTGATGCACGGCCTTGGGGTGCTCTTTTTTCAGTAGCAGCAGGTTCTGTTTACAATCTTCCAGTGTCTGTACCGGGTAGGCAAAAGCCAGGAACTTGCTGCCCCGGTCTTTGTACTCGGCCATTGCCGTTTTTTCGATGGTCAGGAAATAATCAGGTTCACTCATAAGGAATCACCAAATGCGATCAGGTAAATGGCCAGCAAAGATAACGCGATACCCGCCCAGTTCCATTTGGATAATTTTTCTTTAAACAGTAACCAGGCCACCACTGAACTGAAGAGTACAATACCCATATTGTTTACCGGTATGCTGGCACTGCTTTGCCAGGGACTCTCTTTCAGGAATCGTACCAGGCACCAGATGGAAAAATAGTTCGGAATGCCGATCAATATGCCTGCCAGCACGTTCCTGTAAGAGAACACCTGTTTGCCCCGGACATATTGTACCAGTAATACCGTAATACCTATCGATCCTGCCGAAACAAATCCACTGATCAGGTAAGCATTGTAGTTCTCATCCGTTACATAGGTCTTCTGTACATGATTGATCAATGCATCCAGCAAACCGCTGCCGATAAAAAGGATCAATGGCAACAGGTATTCCCATTTTTTATGTGATGGATATGTGTCACTACCCGATGGTTTCCGGGTTGGGTAACAGGTCAGTACCACCGCTACCAGCGCCAGTAATACCCCTGCCAGCTTCCAACCGGCCACCGTTTCCCTGTACAGGTAGACCGATAGCACAACGGGTATGATCAATGATAATTTATTGGCCACGGAAGCCACTGCCACACCGATCTTCTGAGCCGTAAGGCCTACCACGTTAAAAATGGAAACGAATAATACACCCATTACCAGGGCCCAGTGGAACCAGGGCGTCTGCACCACTTCTTCATTAATAGGAAAAGACCCATTGAACACGGAGCCTGTAATCACGCAGGTGATATAATTGAATACGATGGCCTGGAAAATACTTACCCGGTAACGCTCACAGACCTTAAAAGCCAATGTTAGATAACTGGTGAGTACGATACTGCCGATGAGGTAGAACATGATGGAATAGGTTAGTTGTTACTGGATGCTGGATGCTGGATACTGGTGTAAATCGATAGGGTATCTGTTCCAATTTTTTCCGTTTTTGTAGGCAGATATTCTTTTAATGCAGGTGATAGCAGGCCTTTCGTTATGGTGAGTAGCGGGTTGGTGATAATACGGGCTTCATCCCAGAGACCTTTATCAATAAAAGATTGCAGCAAGCCGGCACCACCCTCTACCAGGATACTTTGCAGATTTTCCTGAAAAGCTATGGACAATACAGCCTCAACGGTATCCGCTGCGGCAGGGATCTTGTGGTAACTGAGATTTTTTTTCTCCTCCGCCTTCACCGTATTGATCACAATGGTCTTTTGCTGCTGATCAAAAAGTTGCAGGCTGGCAGGTAAACGCAGGTTTCGGTCTATCACCATTCTCACCGGGCTGTTCCCTGTCCATAGCCGGTTGTTCAAAGAAGGATCATCCTGCAAAGCTGTATCGGTTCCAACCAGTATCGCCGCTTCCTCACTGCGCCATTGGTGTACCAGGCGGTTGGTATAATCGTTACTGATCAGCAAACGGTCTTTGCCATCCCCCGCAATAAATCCATCGGCAGTTTGCGCCCATTTTAAAATAATATAAGGCCGCCTGGCCGTTACAAAAGTGAAGAACCTGCGGTTCAGGTCAAGACAATCCTGTTCCAGCACCCCATAAATCACTTGCACCCCTGCCCGGCGTAGTTTTTCAATGCCCTTACCATCCACTTCCGGAAAAGGGTCACGGCACCCTACCACTACTTTGGGTATCTTATTGCGTATGATGAGATCGCTGCAGGGGGGCGTTTTACCAAAATGGGTGCAGGGCTCCAGCGATACATACAGGGTTGCTAATGGGATCAGCGACAGGTCCTCTCCTTTAACACTATCGATACAGTTCACTTCTGCATGCGGCCCCCCATATTGCCGGTGATACCCTTCACCGATGATACGGTTTTCATACACCAGTACAGCCCCCACCATGGGGTTGGGAGCTACGGAACCTGCCCCTATCCGGGCCAGTTCCAGGCAACGGTGCATATACATCTGGTGATTATCCTGCATAGAGAATGGACAAAAATAACCAAATGGTGCTAACATTGCAGTATGACCCTTATCCAGGCACAAACAGACACCCTTGTCAAACTGGCTTTATTGTACGATGACCGCGAAGCGGCCAATATCTGCGATTGGGTATTGGAACAGGTCACCGGCCAAAAAAGGATCGACCGGCTGATCAACAAACAGGCTACTCTGCCGGAAGAACAGGTTACCCGCCTGCAACAGATCATTGCAGAATTGCAAACCCATCGGCCCGTTCAGTATGTACTTGGCGAAGCATGGTTTGCCGGTATGCGTTTTTTTGTGGACGAATCCGTTTTGATACCGAGGCCTGAGACGGAAGAACTGGTAGAATGGATCGTGACCGAATATGGCAGGCAGGACAAAGAACAAAGAACGCGCAGCATCCTGGATATAGGCAGCGGCAGCGGTTGTATTCCAATCGCCCTAAAAAAGAAATTACAGCATCACCAGGTTAGCTCCATAGATATCAGTGAGGCCGCCCTGTCTGTTGCCAGAAAAAACGCAGCCACACTTACTGCAGATATCCATTTTCAACAACTCAACTTTTTGGAGGAACGCAACTGGCCAGCATTGCCGGTATTCGATGTGATCGTTAGTAATCCACCCTATGTCAAACAATCAGAGCAATCGGCTATGGCAAAACATGTGCTGGATTTTGAGCCCTCAGTTGCCTTGTTTGTACAGGATGAAGATGCGCTGATCTTTTATCGGAAAATAGCTGCTTTTGGCAAAACTCACCTTGGCAAGGGCGGCGCCATCTTTTTAGAGATCAATGAGGCGTTGGGAAAAGTAACCGTTTCACTGTACGAACAGGAAGGTTATACAACCGAACTCAGAAAAGACCTGCAGGGAAAAGACCGGATGATCAAAGCCTGGCTGTAGACACCACTGTAAAACTGTTGTTACCACATTATGGCATGAGCAAACCTGGTTCCTATTTCTGGCCGCCATTATCCACCGCCATCACCGGGGTTGCGCCTAATTTCTTGATCACCTGCATCACACGGATAGCGGTACCAAGATGCGCGGTACTATCACCATTGATCACTACCGAAGGTTTATCGGTTTCTTTGGCCAGGTAGTTTTTCAACTCCTCTTCCAGAGCTTCAATGGTAATGGGCTTCTGGGCCAGGAACAAATGTTGGTCTTTGTCTACCGTAATTACAACCGTCTGCTTCGATTTGGTGTCACTTTTGGCTTTGGGATTGGAGACCTTGATCACATTGGGATTGGCCAGGGTAGAAACGATCAGGAAGAACAACAGCAGGATGAACAGGATATCGTTCAGCGCGCCGGTGTGTACTTCGGGATGAGACTTTAATCGTTTCCTGATATTCATGTGACTATTAATTAGTGTGTAGGTTCCTGCAAAATATCCATAAACTCTGCGCTGGCCGCTTCCATCTTATTGGCCGTCTTATCGATCTGGGTGGTTAATGCGTTATGACCGATATACGCCAGCAAACCAATGATCAGGCCGGTACCGGATGTAATCATTTTTACATAAATACCGCCGGCAATATCGTTCAGCGTGAACTGTCCCGAACTGGCGATACCGTAGAACAGCTGTATCATACCCACAATGGTTCCGAGAAAACCGAACATAGGTGCAATACCGGCGATCAGCGAAAGGATGGAGAGGTTTTTCTCCATGGTATACATTTCCAGTTTACCCACATTTTCCATGCTTTTTTCGATGGCATCGATGGGTTTGCCGATACGCTGCAGTCCCTTATCGATCATGCGGGCCACCGGGTTATTCGTGTTCTTTGCCAGGTTACGGGCCGCCGCCACATTGCCACTGATGATATTATCGCGGATAATGTTCATAAAATTAGCTTCAATACGGGAAGCTTTCCGGATGGCGATCAGGCGTTCTATGAATACGAACACGGCACCTACGAACAGCAGGTACAGCGGATACATGATCCATCCGCCTTTTTCCAAAAGTGCCCATAAGGATATTTTTTCCGCCGCTGCCGGTATGGCCGCCGCCGCTTTCTGAAGGGTATCTACCTGGAGCAGATCGAACATCTGTAATAAGTTTAGGTGAAGCTAAAATTAGATGCTTCTACAAAAGAACAGTATGGTTGTGAATAAATATGCCATCCGGCTGCTTTTTAGGAAAGCTTTTACACATATGGGCAACAAAAAGTGGCTGTACTAAACAGCCACTATAACATTATCAACTATTCCCCTCTTTTAACCTCTTTAACCATTTTAACCTCTTTAACTCCCCCATCACCTAGCTGCCTCCTTCATCTTCATCATAGCCATGATCTGGCGCATGTTATTCTCCATGCCTTCCGGACTGCCATCCAGGAAGATGATATTACCCTTGCCCACTTCTGCAAAATTCTTGATGGCTTCTGTCCACATGCTGAACAGGATGACATTTGTATCAAGGTTGGCCTGTTTCATCTGTTCAGCGGCCTGGCTCATACCTTTGGCCACTTCCTCGCGGAACAAAGCCACACCCTGTCCGCGCAAACGGGCCGCTTCTTTTTCGGCATTGGCCGATATCTTGATGGCATTACCCTCTGCTTCAGCAGCTTTGGTCTTGGTGATGAGCAGTGCCTGGCCTTCATTCTCGGCAGCAGCTTTCAGGTTATTACTGGCCACCACTTTGCTCATACTCTCCATGATGAGCTGGTCGAACGTGATATCGTTGATCTGCAGGTCCTGTAAATGGTAACCCCAGCTTTCCAGCGACTGGTCGATCTGTTCTTTTACAAACTCAACGATCTCCCGGCGCAGTAACAGGATCTCTGCCTGCTTTTTGGTAGCCACGAAACCCCGGATACTGCCCTCTACGGTCCTGATCAGGGCTTGCATCAGGTCTTTCTCGCTGATGAACTTGAAAGCCACGTTCTTGATGGTCTCTTCTTCCTGGTTGATCACCGAGTACAGTAACATGCTTTTGAAATACACATTGGCCTGGTCAAGCGTAACCGCCTGAAACTCCAGTTCCACCGAACGGTTCTGGATGCTCACGGTCTTGAACACCTGCTCTACCAGCGGTATCTTAAAATTCAATCCGGGGCGTAAAACGCGGCGGTATTTTCCAAACAGGGTGATCACCGCAATGGTTCCCTGGTTCACCGTAACCAGGCCGGTGAACAGGATCAGCAAGGCTACCAATATCCACCAGTATTCTGCAAGAAAGCTCATAACAATTAATTTTAGGTAAGATACGTATTATAAAAGGTTAGTAGCAAGATGTAACCGAATATTACACGCAGAACCCAAATTATTACACAGGGCCAGTAATCCCCGTTTTACAGCAGCCTCGGCTAAACACCTGCTTTCTCTTCCCATACCTGGACCAGCGTCACCAGCATTTCCACCGCTTTCTCCATATCCCTCACCCCGATCCACTCCTGTTTGCTGTGAATAGCCTGCATACCGGTGAACAGGTTAGGACAGGGCAATCCCATAAAACTCAGCCTGCTGCCATCGGTCCCACCCCGGATCGGCTCTTTGATCACGGTCAGTCCCACCCGCCGGTACGCTTCTTCCGCATATTGGATGATGTGCGGATGCTGATCGAGCACTTCTTTCATATTCCGGTATTGCTCCTGAACTGAAAAATGCAGGGTAGCTTTGGGGTGAGCCGCCAATACCTTTTCGGCCAGTTGCTTCAGGCGATTTTCGTGCACTGTGAGCTGTTGGGTATCAAAATCGCGGACGATGAATTCCAGTACTGCTTTTTCGGCCGATCCGCCTATCCGGAGCGGATGCACAAAACCCTGCTTCTTATCCGTTGTTTCCGGCGACCATTCCGTTTGGGGCAACGCAGACAATATCTCACCGGCGATCTTCATTGCATTCACCATTTTCCCTTTGGCATAACCGGGATGTGAGATCACACCCTGTATTTCCATCACTACCCCATCTGCGCTAAAAGTCTCATCCTCCAGTGTACCCAGCTCTCCACCATCCAATGTGTATGCGTAATCTGCGCCCAGTTTTGCCAGGTCAAGTTTGGCAGTACCCCTTCCCACTTCCTCATCCGGCGTAAACAACAAGCGGATGGTTCCATGGGTGATCTCGGGATGCGTTACCAGGTAATGCGCCATATCCATGATCTCTGCCACACCGGCCTTATCATCAGCGCCCAGCAGGGTAAGACCACTGGCCGTAATGATACTGTTGCCAATATGTTCTTTCAGGTAAGGGTGATCGGACAAACGGATTACCTGTGTGGTATCATCCGGCAATACCATATCAGCCCCATTGTATGAGCTGTGCAGTATGGGTTTTACATGGGTGCCGCTGCAATCAGGTGCCGTATCCACATGACTGCAGAAACAGAGCAGAGGAACGTTTTTAGGAGATGTGGCCGGTATCGTGGCGTACACGTAACCATATGCATCCATCTGCGCATCGCTGATTCCCATATCGATCAATTCCCGGACCAACAGTGCCGCCAGATCTTTCTGCCTGGCCGAACTCGGATGGGTATCGCTCATCGGATCACTCTGGGTATCCACCTGTACATAACGCATAAAACGGTCCACAACTGTATACGTATAACCTGTCATCGGTAGTTAATTTTCAGCAAGATACGTGCGGAAGAGGAATTGTCGTGAGTGGTGACTCGTCAATGGGCAATTGTTAATTGTGAATTACCTATTTGCGCCCATTGACGAGTCACCAGTACCAACTTCCTACTCACCCCTCACGACTGCCGCTTCACGACTCTCTATTCCCCCCGCTTGCAAATACAATAAGCATTTTATATTTTGTTCTCAAACCAAACACCTGCATATGAAAAAAAATATTATCGGCGCACTGGTAGGGGGCCTGCTCATATTTGTATGGCAAACGCTTTCCTGGACCGCCCTGGACCTGCACAGACCCTCGCAGGATTATTCCGCCAAACAGGATACGATCCTCAGTTTCCTGAACACACAGCTTGAGAAAGAAGGGGGATATTTATTGCCCACTGTACCCCAGGGCAGTTCTTTTGAGGAAGCCAGCAAACTGGGGGAACAAAGCCAGAACAAACCTTGGGTCACGATTCAATACCACAAATCGCTCAACAGTTCCATGAATGAGATGTACCTGAATATGGCAAGAGGTTTTGTGGCAACCGTGTTCATGGTCTGGTTACTATGCTGGATACTAAGCAAATGGGGGAAGGCAAGTTTTGCGAATATTTTCCTGGCCTGCCTGTTCATTGGGATCATCGTTTTCATCAACGAGCCATACAACCAGTTCATCTGGTACAAAATATTTGATGTACGCGCTCATCTGATTGATGCACTTGCCAGCTGGGGACTCTGCGGCATCTGGCTGGGATGGTGGATGAGAAGATGATTTAGTAATGAACACCTGATTAATACTTATACGCAAAGAGTCCGATAGATCATTATCGGACTCTTTATCAAATTCTTAATTACCTTTTACTAATTGCTAATTACTCACTACTATGGCATAATGATCAAAGGTGTACCACCACTGATCTCCACCAGTTCCAGGTCGAAGACCAGGTCTTCACCAGCCAGCGGATGATTGGCATCCAGGATCACGACCTCTTCCCGCACTTCAACGATCACAACAGGAAAATTCTGTCCCTGGCCATTGCTCATATTCAGTTGCATGCCTGCTTCCGGTGCCATATCCGCAGGAAAACGGTCTTTGGGAAATTCCATGATCATTTCTTCCTGTTTTTGTCCGTATGCTTCATCTGCCGGGATCTGGATGGTCCTTTTTTCGCCAATGGTCATGCCGGTAACACCCTGGTCAAAACCCGGGATCACCATTCCGCCTCCTACTTCAAACTCCAGCGGCTCACGTCCTTCAGAGCTGTCGAATGTGGTACCGTCTGTTAACTTACCATGATAATGTACTTTTACAGTATCACCTTTTTTTACTTGTTGCATAATGCATTTTTGAGTGTAAATAATGTGGAGCCAGTTTCAGATTTTCTCAGCATTCGCCGCGCAATTCCCGCTACTGGAGGAATATTGTTATTCCTCTGTAAAAAAGAAACGCAACAAGAAAAAAGAAATACCGATTTCCGGCGTCAAAAGTACAATCCAAAATCAAGAACCGGTAAGTTTTTTGGTTAACTTTCCCCTCGCAAAACCCCTCATATGAAGAAAATAATGTCTCTATTACTGATCGGACTGGTATTCAACCTTTTTACCTCCCGACAGGTGATCGCACAATCTCCCAAACGCGCCGTTCCGCAGGCCGAAATACTGCCTGCAGCCTATCGCACCCAGGTGTATGTTCCCCTGTTGAAAGGAAAAAGGGTGGGTGTTTTCGCCAACCATACCGCTACCATCGGGCAAAAACACCTGGTAGATAGCTTATTGTCGCTCGGCATTACCATTACGAAAGCTTTTGGCCCGGAGCATGGTTTCCGCGGCACTGCAGATGCCGGGGAAAAAATTGACAACTATACCGATCCGGCCACCGGAATCCCCGTAGTATCACTGTATGGCAAAAAAAGAAAACCTAGTGCGGAAGACCTGGCAGATGTGGATGTACTGCTGTTCGATATCCAGGATGTGGGTACCCGTTTCTACACTTATATTTCTTCACTCCAGGAATTTATGGAAGCCGCTTTCGAGAACGGCAAACCGCTGATGGTGCTTGACCGTCCTAACCCCAATGGTTTTTATGTTGACGGGCCGGTACTTGATACCGCTTTCCGGAGTTTTGTGGGTATGCAACCCATCCCCATCGTATATGGCATGACCATGGGTGAATATGCGCTGATGCTGGCCGGTGAACGCTGGTTAACACCTAAAGCCAATGAGAAACACGATTATTACAAACACGCCAAAAACAATACGGATACCGCTTTTCATTTTCAGGTGATCAAATGCGCCAATTATACGCACAAGCGTAAATACCAGCTGCCCATTGCGCCTTCGCCCAATCTTCCGGATATGGCATCGGTTTACTGGTATGCCAGCACCTGTATTTTCGAAGGCACCGCCCTCAGTGAAGGAAGAGGAACCGATCATCCGTTTGCGATCTTCGGACATCCTTCCCTGCCAAAAAATCTATATGCTTTTACGCCCACCAGCCGGGCAGGTGCCAAAGAGCCCAAACTGAAAGACCAGCTTTGTTATGGCTGGAATTTATATACAGACAACAAGAGCATCCTGAAACAGCTGAATAACCAGGTACAGATCAAATACGTGCTGGATGCTTATCAGGCTTTCCCGGATAAAGAGAAATTCTTCCTGGTACCCAAGGCCGGTAACATACAGTTCAGTTCATTCAATCGTCTTGCGGGCGGTAGTGAACTGATGGCGCAGCTCAAAGCCGGTAAAACAGAAGCGGAGATACGCAAGAGCTGGCAACCCAAGCTGGATCAGTTTAAAAAAATAAGGAAGAAATATCTGCTGTATACCGATTTTGAATAGATTCCCCGTTGATTGGTTTACCCGTTTAATGGTAGTTGAGCCAGGCAATTATTCTGCCGGTAACAGCCTTCGGTAACCAGGTAAACCAATCGACAAACATCTATCTTTGCTCCATGACAATGCAAGAGCTCCGCATCGTATTCATGGGAACCCCTGATTTTGCAGTAGCATCGCTGGATGCGTTGGTGCAGGCGGGTTGCACCATTGCTGGTGTGGTTACCGCACCAGATAAACCTGCCGGCAGGGGCATGAAATTAACCGAGAGTGCTGTAAAAAAATATGCGGTTGAAAAAGGACTGAAAGTTCTGCAACCTGACAAATTAAAGAACCCTGTTTTTATAGAAGAACTGCGCACCTTACAGGCTGATCTGCAGATCGTGGTAGCTTTCCGCATGTTACCGGAGCTGGTCTGGAACATGCCGCCCATGGGTACCATTAACCTGCATGGTTCATTACTGCCGCAGTACCGCGGCGCAGCGCCCATTCACTGGGCGGTGATCAATGGTGAAAAAGAGACCGGCGTCACCACTTTCAAACTAAAGCATGATATAGATACCGGCGATATCCTGTTGCAGAAAAGTTTCCCGATCGGGGAAGAAGAGACTACGGGCGAAGTGCACGACAGGATGAAACTCATCGGCGCCGCTTTATTGGTAGAGACCGTAAAAGGCCTGGCAGAAGGAAGTTTGCAGAAGATCGACCAGTCGGCATTGCTTCAGGGCACTTCTATGGAATTGAAACACGCGCCAAAATTGTTTACGGAACATTCGCAGATCAACTGGAACGATCCGGCTGAAAAGATCCACAACCTTATCCGGGGCCTCTCCCCTTTTCCCGGCGCAGTAAGCACACTGGATGGCAAGACACTGAAGATATACCACGCTAAAAAAGAGTTGGTTGTGCACCCTCATCCTGCAGGCAAAGTGATTACCGACGGCAAAACTTTCCTAAAGTTTGCCTGTGCCGATGGTTATATTCACCTGTTAGACCTTCAGCTGGAGGGAAAAAAAAGGATGCTGATCGAAGATTTTCTCCGTGGTTACCGGATGCCATAACAGTGCTGTAGCGGCTGACCTATATGAATAAAAAGATCGTTGTTTCTCTATGCTGAATGTATCGGCATAGAGAAACAACGAAATACCAGCAGACAGTAACTATTTTGCTAATTTCTCTTTCAGTTCAGATAATTCAACCACACCCTGCTTACGCCAGGTTTCTTTCCCGTTTTGATAAACAATAAATACAGGAAGCGTTTCCACGTTTTGAGATTTCATCACGTCAATATCCAGTCCGCCATCTACCTTAACCAATTTAAATTTTCCGGCCAACTCTTTCTGCAGCTGTGCCAACACAGGCTCCATTTTTTTACAGGGAGGGCACCATTCGGCACCAAAATCGACCAGCACCACTTCCGCTGACTGCGTTAGGCCCTGATACTGATCAAGCGTCATCTGCGCAGAACCTGACGGCGCTTCGATTGTTTTGCCTTCCAGTTTCCAGGCAGTAAGTCCACCTTTCAGGTTCTGTACTTCTTTGAAACCATTACTTTTCAGGTATTGGGCGGCTGCGGCACTACGGATACCCGAAGCACAGTATACCAGCAATGGTTTTGATTTATCCAGGTATTTAATGCGTTCTGCAAACTGCGCCTTATCCAGCCAGTCGGCCTGCAGGGAATTTTTCAGGTGGCCTGATTGAAACTCTCCCGCAGTCCTGACATCCAATAACTGCACCTGTTCTGCCTGAATACGTTTCTCAAAACCTGCAGGTGGCAATCCGTCCTGGGCATTGCCCTGGCAAGAGATCAGCAAGGTCGAGAGTGCGAAGAAAGCAAGTAATTTTTTCATGTACTGTGTTTTAGCTTATTCAAAATAAGTAACGGTTAGCGTAAATTTCTGGTCAACCAAACCCAAGGCTGCAGCAGCTGAATTACTGATCCTGACCAACAAACCCGCTGCCCCCCTGGTTTCCTGCAACGGTCCTAGTACCATGGCACAGATGCTTTTGTTACCCTGACCGGTAATGCGCACCAGGGTCTTGGGTGCCACATCATTCATGAGCACATAGAATTTCCGGTCTGTCCAGCCACTGATGGTTTTGAACGTAGAAGCATCTCCCGAACGGAACTGTTGTATCTGGGCTTTTTCGTGTTCCGTATATGCGGCAGCAAAATACCCCTCATCATCATCCCTGGGCACATAGTCACTATGGGTAACAGCCTCTTCTTTCACTGTTTGCTCTGCAGGTCCCTTGCTTTCAGCTTTTTTCTCCTGTACCAGCAGGGGTACCCTGGCTGACAGTGTGTCTTTTTTTACAACAGGAGAAGTCGTCCTTATATTTTTCTTTCCGGGATTCTTTTTCCCGGTTTCTTCTGCCTGCTGTACCGGTTGCGATATTGCAGGAGATATCTCTTTTACAACAACTGTACTCGTTTCTGATACCGTCTGTGGTTTTGCATTTACCATATACCCAATGATCAGTTGCTGTCCCAGTTTTACCACATCTTTTGTAAGATGGTTCCATTGGCGCAGGCTTGACATGGGTACATTGTAGTAAACTTTACTGATCCGGTATATATTTTCCCCTTTGCCGATCACATGAACCACCGGTGCGCTGTTCTCGCTCTGGCGCTGCAACAGGTTATCGTGGGTCAGGGGTATTTTGATCTTTGTGCCTTTGGGTAATACGGATGAAGCATTGATATTAATGCGGTTGTAGTCGCTGAGTTTTTTTACAGAAAATCCGAACTGACTGCTGACTGTCTGCAAGGTCTCCGATCCACCCAGTACATACAATACATACAGATTTGGAGCTTTTCCTTTTACTTCCAATTTTTCCTGCGCTGCAGCAACCAGGCTAACCAGGCAGGCAAGTATCAAACCGTATATCTTCATGTTCTTCTGCATTGAGTGCCGCAAATTTACTCTTTTAATATTCTCCATTCGGCCGGATAGTAGTTATTCAAACGATTTGGCAAAACTTTCACCCAGCCCAATGGCAGGTCTTCATATGTTACCAAATGCCATCCTTTGTGGGCATCAGGCAATAACAGGTCTTTCCTGCGCAGGTATGCAAGTGCCTGCTCTTTCGTTAAAGGAATGGGTATAAAATGTCCCTCCCATAAATGGCTCATGGCCAGTTCATGTTCCGGTATCACATCTTTTCCTTTGATGGTGCCGATACCCACCCCTGCTTTTTTGATATACAATGCTTTGGCCAATACCTGCAGGTCTTTATGCCAGCGTGCAGGCACTGCCCGGATCTGTTCTCCCTGTTTAAATAATGAATAGGTTCCGGGTATCTGCAAAAATGATTGCACCTGCTGCAGTTCCTGCCTGGAGGGGACCGGCAGTGCCAGTTCTTTCAGTCTGTGACTATCTGAACCAGGCGATTTTCTCCGGAATACAGCAATAAAGAATCCTTCCCCTTTGATACGATCAGGATAAAACCGGTAACCGCTTGCCTTGTTCTGTGGCGAAAGGCTTTCTACGATGCCCCAGCCTGCCGGTACGGATAACGACAGGTTTTCCATACCCATTTCCTGTACCAGCCAATCTGCAATGGCCTCATCTTCTTCCCTGGAATAAGAACAGGTGGAGTAGATCAGGACACCTTCCTCTGCAAGAGCGGGTAGCACATCGGCCAATATTCTTTGCTGGCGCTGGCTGCAGAGCTGCACGGCATGTTCGCTCCACTCCTCCATCGCAGCCGGATCTTTGCGGAACATACCACTGCCACTGCAGGGAGCATCTACCATCATTACATCAAAATAACCGGGCAAGGATTGAAAATGAACGGGGTCATTATTGGTAACCACCACGTGGTCGCTTCCCCATTTGGTCATATTCTCTACCAGCACGGCAGCTCTTTGTTTGATTACTTCATTGGCTACTACCCATCCGTTGGTGAAATAGGATGCCAGTAAACTGCTCTTACCTCCCGGAGCAGCACAGAGGTCCAGCACTTTTTTTTCGGTGTTTACACCGATCAACTGCTGTAATACATACCAGATAAACATGCTGCTGGCTTCCTGCACATAATAAGCCCCGGCATGAAAAAGTGGGTCCAGTGTAAAAGAAGGTCTTTCAGGAAGATAATAACCATAAGGGCACCAGGGCACCTGCTCCCTGCCTGCCATGTCCAGGCTCCTGTTTTTTTCGGGATTTACCCGGATAGAAGTTACCTGCTCACCTGAAGTATGCACGGCTTCGA
Source organism: Bacteroidota bacterium (assembly GCA_016183765.1). Classification (GTDB taxonomy): domain Bacteria; phylum Bacteroidota; class Bacteroidia; order Chitinophagales; family Chitinophagaceae; genus Sediminibacterium. The sequence continues at coordinate 19,854 of JACPEA010000001.1, read as the reverse complement.
AAGACGAGCGGTGAAAACCCGCCACGCCTGTTAAGGATTCCAAGAAAGCCTGGGGTAATGCCATCTGACAAATATACAACAGCCCCCTCATTTACTTCTTTGCCTGCACAAACAGCAGGGTAACTACCGGATTTTTACCATTACGGAGCAAACTGGCAAATACCGTCAACAACGCATATCAAAAACGGATTGTGAAATGCTGTTTTACTTTCTGTTCTTTCCGGAAAAAAACAAGGCCGATAAAAAAAAGGTCGATACTTAATGTTACAGCATCATCCTGGCTGATTTCCTGCCAGGCCTGCTCCATTTCACGACTCCAGTGAATATCATCAAAAATAAGGATTGAGCATTCATGCAGGTTAGGCATCAGTTCGCGGAAATACCGGATAGTGGGTTCGTACCGGTGATTACCATCTATAAAAGCCATATCGATCCTGCCCATACGCTGCAGGGTGGCTGTTAGTGTCTCATCAAAATTCCCCTCCACCAATTCGATATTCCGGAGTTCCAGTTTATCAAAATTATTCCGGGCCACAGATGCCACGGAAGATGCGCCTTCCATAGTGACTACCCGTGTATTGCTGTTGGCTGAAGCAAGGTAGGCTGTGGTAATTCCCAAAGATGTGCCCAACTCAAGTACCTGTTTCGGTGCATAATGGTCCACTATGCGAAACAATAATTGTCCGAATTTTTTTGACTTTAAAGAGGAGCGGGCAATATCTGTCACTTTACGTGTATTGTTTTTTTTCACTCTCGATCCCGCACCAAAATCTTCGATCAACAGTTCCTGCCGGTTCAGTAATAATAGCTCACGCAGGTTCTCTATCTGCCGGTAAGCATAAAACTGCCTGTCGTCATTCATCACCTGTGTAATGAATTCAAATACAAATGGAGAATGCATGCCATGCCCCTTACCATTGGATGCGGCAAGATAATACCGGGCATAACGGGCAGCTAGCTGAACAGGCGAATACATTTATGTGTTTCTGTATTGATAAGGTAATTGGTTCTGCAGCCAAAGTAACGCATAACCTGAACAACATGCACTCAGGTAAACAGGTATCTTGGTAAAAAGATCATAATCGTTCCAGGAAGACACAGGATCGTTCCAGTATAACAAAAGCAGCACCAGCATACTATACCAACGGTTTTGGCGTAAAGGACGATAAAGGAAAAAAAAAGGAAAAAAAATCACCAGTAATAACCTGATGGTTGTTGTATCGGGCCGGAACAACTGTTCCGGCTGATTCAATTGGAACTGCCTGGATAACTGATACAGGGCAACCAGTTGTCTCACCAGAAAAATAGAATAACCGATCAGTAAAAGATTGGATACTGCCAGTATGTTCATGAAAACCTTCCGGGTTCTTTCACCGGCAACCGACCACCCCATCAACAGTAAGGGTACGGTGGTACAATAAGCTACCTGTATAAACTGCATATGCCCTGTTTATGCTTTAATTTTTTCCCATACCTGGAAATGATAGGCAAAAGCGTGTTTGGCATCGGGCTTAAATGGCTGTTCTGAGCTAAGCTGCCACTGTTCAGGATCGATATCGGGAAAAAAAGTATCGGCCGCAGGCGTTGTATCCACCCGGGTAAGATAGATTTTGCTGGCAATGGGCAATGCTTCTTTGTAAATTTCTCCACCGCCTATGACAAACACTTCTTTGTAATGTGCTTTTTTTGCGGCCTCTATGGCTTCTGCGAGTGAATGTACCACGATGATTCCTTCGGGTTGCCAGTGATGCTGCCGGGTAATTACGATGTTCAATCGGCCCTGCAGGGGTTTTCCCAATGATTCATAGGTCTTACGTCCCATCAATACAGGCATGGCCCAGGTTGTACTCTTAAAGAATTTCATGTCGTTCGGTAGTGACCAGAGCAAGCGATTGTCTTTACCTATGGCATTGTTTTTTGCTGCAGCTACTACCAACGAAACCACCATACCACGCCCCCGGGGGTATTTAAATTTATTGTGACTTGAAAAGCAAAACTATGCTATTTCAACTTAGCGGGCCGGGCCATTATACGGCAACCGGCGCCTTGATAGGTGCATGGTGCTGGTAATTTTCCAGCGTAAAATCTTCGAACCGGAAACCAAAAATATCTTTTACTTCCGGATTGATCTTCAGGGTGGGTAATGGATAGGGCTCGCGGGTAAGTTGCAGTTTTGCCTGTTCTATGTGATTGTTGTACAAATGCACATCACCAAAACTATGTACAAAATCGCCATATTCCAGCCCACAGACCTGCGCCACCATCATTGTCAGCAACGCATAGGAAGCAATGTTAAACGGAACGCCCAGGAATACGTCTGCACTGCGCTGGTACAGCTGGCAACTGAGTTTACCATCGGCCACATAAAACTGGAACAGGGTATGACAGGGCATCAATGCCATTTTGGGCAGTTCTGCCACATTCCAGGCGCTTATGATCAGTCTTCTGCTGTCCGGTGTTTTTTTGATCTGGCTGATGAGATCCGTAACCTGGTCAATCACAACCCCATCGGCCCCCTGCCAGCTGCGCCATTGTTTTCCATACACAGGCCCCAGGTTCCCGTCGGCATCCGCCCATTCATCCCAGATGGTTACTTTGTGATCGTTGAGGTATTTGATGTTGGTATCGCCCTGCAGAAACCAGAGTAATTCATAAATGATACTTTTCAGGTGCAGCTTTTTTGTGGTCACCATCGGGAAACCTTTTTGCAGATCGAACCGCATCTGGTAACCAAAACAACTGATGGTGCCGGTACCGGTACGATCGGTCTTCTGGCTGCCCTTTTCTATAATATGCCTGAGTAAATCCTGGTATTGCTGCATAAGCTGCAAAATACACCCGAAAAAGGATGTAGGAAAGACTGTAGCGCCAGGCTGGGGAGAATCTGTGAATTCTATGCCCGTTTCCTGCGCTTCAGCTCCTGGTGGATCAGCGAAAGTTCGCGACCCGTCTGGCCGCTTACACTGCTGTTCTCCTGCGCCCTGCGCATCAGGTAGGGGATCACATCCCTGATCGGGCCAAAAGGCAGGTACTTGCTCACATTAAAGCCCTCTTTGGCCAGGTTGAAAGTGATATTGTCGCTCATGCCATACAACTGGGAAAAATGCACATGCGGATGGTTATGGGGCAACCCCTTCTCTTCCATCAGCCTGGCTGTAAACAGGTTGCTCTCATCGTTATGCGATGCGACGATCACAGAGATATCCTCAACATTATCAATACAGTACCTTACTGATTCATCGTAATCCCTGTCTGTGGATACCTTGTCGGGTTGGATAGGACTTGCATACCCGTTATCCCGGGCACGTTCCCTTTCTTTTTCCATATAAGCCCCCCGCACCAGTTTCATCCCCAGCCTGAACCCTTGCTGCTGCGCTATCTTATGCGATAGCTTGAGGAAATTCAAGCGGTCATGACGGTATAACTGGATCGTGTTATATACGATCACTTTTTCTTTATTGAAGATGCCCATCATTTCAATGGTAAGCCTGTCCACCGGGTCCTGTATCCAGCTCTCTTCCGCATCAATCAGTACGCCAATATTCTTTTCCGCAGCTGCTTCACAGATGATGTACATGCGTTCACGAACCCTGTCCCACTCAGCGATCTCTGCTTCATGATCATGAATACCACTGCGCAGGCGGGGCGCTTCATCCAGGGTTTGCAACAGCCCGAAACGTGCCAGGCCGGTAACCTTGATACTGATAAAAGGGATATTATGCTGCGTAGCCGCATAATTGATCACACGGATAAATTCATCGGTAGCACGGTCATAATTGTCTTCGCCTTCCTTGCCCTCCACACCATAATCCAAGATCACCTGTACACCATATTTTCCCAACACCGCACCCACAGCAGCGGTTTCTTCAAGGGTTTCGCCCCCGACAAACTGTTTGAAAATGGTTTTCCGGATGATGCCGTGTACCGGTAAACCGGTCTTCATGATAAACGGGGTTAAACGTGTACCTACCTGTACAAACCAGGGAAATTCCATGGTCTTGAACAGGAAACCCGCAGCCTTCAGTTCCGAGTCGGACTTGTAGGCAAATGCATTTTCAGTGTTGTCGAAGGAAATATTCATTACTAACAAATGTTCGTGATGCGAATATCGGTATGCCAGCGTTAAGGAAAAAAGGTTTTCGGAAAAAGTTCCATTTATTTTCGAAAAAACTTCCCGTTTTCCGGCCATGACCGGACCTGTCCTGATCCCCTTTTCAACAGCCTTGCCACCACAGGTTGGCTTTCCCTTTTATACTACTTCTCCCCGACCCGGTGTCCACTAAAGCAAAATTGAGGGGAATCAGAAAGTCAGCCATAACCTATCAAAGACCCGATAGTAGCTGCTATCGCTGCATGGTCATTCTGCAATCAGGTATCCGTATCAAAACAGGGACTCCCGTCTGCCCGGCAATGACAATTTCAGAAAAGAAACGCATCCGGATACGACAGTATTGGTGATAAAAACGGAAATTTGTGTATGACTATCACAAAAACGGAGATCTACAGATACACGATCCCCATGGTGCCTTTTACGATCGCTACCGGTACTATGGCCAATGCACAGAACCTATTGGTAAGGATCCATACCAGCGAAGGCATCATCGGTGTGGGAGAATGTTCCGCCTTTCCCATGATCGTTGGCGAAACGCAGGCTACCTGTTATGAAATGGCCAAAGACTTCGCCACCCAGTGGAAACATAAGGATGCTGCCGATATCACCGCCAGGATGGAAGAGCTGGACCTGCTGACAGCCGGTAATTTCACTGCCAAAAGCGCTTTTGACCTGGCTCTCTACGATATTGCCGCCAAAGCCGCCAACCAGCCCCTGTACCAATACCTGGGCGGGCAGAAAAAAATGATCGAAAGCGATCTCACCATCGGCATTGGCACAGCGGAAGAGATGGCGGCCACAGCCGTAACCTTCCGGGAGAAGAACGTGAAGATCATCAAGGTGAAACTTGGCAAAAAGCCCGAAGATGATATTGAGCGCATACGACAGATCAGGAAAGCGATTGGCTACGATATCCGGCTGCGCATTGATGCCAACCAGGGCTGGAGTTATGAAGGAGCTGTTAAAGCGCTTACCGCTTTGGGAGCGTTTGATATCCAGTTCTGCGAGCAACCTATGCGCCGCTGGAATGATGAACTGTTACCGGAACTATGCAGCATATCTCCCATCCCCATCATGGCAGATGAAAGCGTGTTCACCCATCACGATGCAGAGCGGATGATCCGCCATAAAGCCTGCGCCTATATCAATATCAAATTTGCCAAAAGCGGGGGTATACACGAAGCCATCAAGATCAATGATGTGGCTGAAAAGAACCAGATCCCCTGTATGATGGGAGGTATGCTCGAAAGCAGGGTGGCATTAACTGCCAAAGTGCATTTTGCCATGGCTAAGGACAATATCAAATTCTACGATCTTGATACCTGCCTGCTTGGGCACCTGGCTGATCCCGTTACCGGTGGAGTAACCTACCAGGGTATGCAACTACATTTACCCGATGCCATTGGTATTGGTGCCGATGTAGACCCTGCTTATCTCCAAAAACTGGAACAGGTGGTTATTTGAGGTTTGCGAATGTATCTTTGTCCAAACTGAATCAATGGAACCCAAGAAAGCAAGCGAGAGTTTTGTGGTCATGAACGAACTGGTACTGCCCAACGATACCAATACTTTTGGTAATTTGATGGGGGGCCGTTTGATGTACTGGATGGATATCGCCGCGGGTATTGCCGCCGGCAGGCATTGCAATACCCCGAGCATGACGGCATCGGTAGATAACCTGAGTTTTAAGAACCCCATCAAACTGGGGAATGTAGTACGCATAGAAGCCAAAGTGTGCCGGGCATTCAATACCTCCATGGAGATCAACATACGCGTATGGGGGGAGGACCTGCTGCACCAGTATAAGTACGAGAGCAACGAAGCTTTCTTCACTTTTGTGGCCCTGGATCCTAACGGGAAACCCCGTAAAGTGCCGCCCGTGATCCCCCAAACAGAGGAGGAACAGCGTTTGTACGATGGCGCCATGCGCAGAAGACAGCTGCGGCTGGTACTGGCCGGCAAAATGGATCCACACGATGCCAGTGAGCTGAAAGCCATCTTCTTTAAGGACTAACCGGTCCCCAATAAAAACGCCTTTGTGTTCTGATGGGATATTTTTCCCGGGAACACAAAGGCGTTCGTCTGCCTGTCAACTACTGGCTATTTGTCCAGCAACTGCATGATATGGTGTTTGCTGCGATGCATATAGTTCTTGCTCTGTTCTATTGCTTCCATCACTTGTTCCAGTATCTCTTCCACCGGCTTGCCATAATCGATCACCAGGGGTTCTTTAAAACGGATGGATAACTGCGATCCTCTTTTTTTGAAAGACAGTCCCTTTTTAGTAAATGCCCTCCAGAAACCATTGATCACAACCGGCACCACCACGGGTTGGTTATTTTTGATGATATGTGCAGTGCCCTTCCGACCGGGTGCAAAAGGTTTGGTGGTTCCCTGTGGAAAAGTGATGACCCAGCTTTTATGCAGGGCCTGGTCAATTTTGCAGGTATCCGACTCGTCCCGTTCACGGCTGATATCCTTGCCTTCGGTCCGCCATGTCCTTTTTACGGTCAATGCGCCCGCCAGCTTGAAGAAGCGGCTGATCCAGCTGCCGTTCATGGTTTCTTCCGCAGCCACAAAATATACATTGGTAAATGGGTTCAACAGGTAATATGGGATACCCAATCGGTTCTTTTTCCGCCATTTTACGGCACAGAAAATATGGATGAAAGCGATCACATCGGCAAAATAGGTCTGGTGGTTACTTACAAAAAGAACATTTTTCCGGGGAAGCTCCCGCAGATGCTCTGTTCCTTCAATACGGATCTTATTGAACATAGCCAGACCGGGATAGGTGATCATCCCCACTGATCCATAGACCAATGACCGAAGTATCCTGATGTACTTAAGACGTTCCATTATCTTCATAAGGGGGTATTGCAAGCTTTGCAAAATAAGGAATTAGCCAATATACGAACCGATTGTTTAAAAATAAGCGACCCTGGAGGCCCTATACTAAGCACACGGATAATACATTTGCGGTCTGAAAAAAGGTATATGAAACTGAACACGGTGATTTTTGATATCGATGGTTTACTGATCGACAGTGAAGCCCTCTGGAATGAAGCTGCAGCGGAAGTGTTCCGTCAATATGGTGTAACCCTTACCGAAGAACAATACAAAACCACGACAGGCCTGCGTACCAAAGAGTTTGTCCACTGGTGGTTCTCTTATTTCAATATCGGTGAAGCGGAGCTGGCCAGGGCTGAAAAACAGATCGTATACAATGTGTTGGATAAAATAGAGCGAAAAGGCACTATCCTGCCCGGCGTAGCCTATATTTTTGAATTCTTTACCCGCAAATCCTTTAAGATCGGGCTGGCCACTTCTTCGCCCCCGGCCCTGATAGACCTGGTTGTTAAAATGACCGGTATCGGTCAATACCTGCAGGCCGCCTCTTCTGCCGAAAGCCTGCCATACGGTAAACCGCATCCGCAGGTATACCTGAATTGTGCAGAGCAGCTGAAGAGTCATCCAACGGAATGTATCTGTTTCGAAGACTCTTTCAACGGCCTCATAGCCGCCAAATCTGCCCGCATGAAATGTGTGATCATTCCACATATCTCGCAGGCAAAAGAAGAAAAATGGGGCGCAGCGGACCTGAAACTTTCCTCCCTCCAAAATTTCGGCGAATTACACTTCAACCTCCTAACCCCCTAACCCATTCACTCATCCACTCATTCACTCATCCACTCATTATAGTAAAACGCCCCGCTAATTTTTTAGCGGGGCGTTTTACTATCAATAGAATGCCAGCAATTACTGCTTGCTTCTCAGGTTTGGATGTGGAGCAGGTACGGTATTCGGACCTTCTTCAGTAGTTCCCTGTAAGTCTACAGTATTGGCATCGCCATCCTGTGCATACACGAACAACAGTCTGCTTTCAGAAACACCCTGCTTTTCAACCAGGTATTTGATAACAGCGTTTACTCTTTCCCAACTCATCTGCTGTGCAGATTTGCTGGAAGCCCCGTATCCGATCACTTTGATCTTACAGGTAGGGTTAGCGTTTACTTTAGCAGCTACAGAAGCCAGTGCAGTTTGTGCAGCTTTGCTCAGTTTAGCATTGCCTTTGAACTGGATGCTGGGCAGGTTGCCAATGGCGCACTCTTTGTCAGCAGGTTTCCAGTTAGCCATCATGTCTTTGATCTCTTTGCAACATGCTGGTTCAGGGCAGCTACCAACGCCATCATTGTTTACAGGGAAACAAGCTTTCGGAGTCAGCACTTCCTTGTCTTTGAAATCAGGAACACCATCACCATCGGTATCTTTAGAAACACCATGGCTATCAACCGGTGCACCTTTCGGAGTGTTTGGCTCCAGGTCGAACTGGTCAGTTACCCCATCACCATCAGCATCAGGCAATACCACTTTAGGCATTTTCATGTGCTTGGGTGAGTTCAGCTCGTTGTATACAAAGTTGTTGGAGTTGATCCACCAGAGTGGTTCCACTCTTTTGGCTTTGTTACCCAGGTTGATATTCAGCCTTGCGCTGGTGTATGAATAGTAATCATTGCTGTTACCATCTTTCCAGGCATCCAGGTAATCATATCCGGGAGCGGTGAAAGTGAATTTCTGCTCAAGGCCGATATTCACTTTGTTAGACAGTTTGAAAGCGATACCGGCACCCAGGTTCAGACCATGGAACAGGGTGTAAGCGTGCCTGTTATTATAGGTAGCACCACCAAAGGTAGAAATGGTTCCGGCTTGGCTGTTAACACCGTTAGGCAATCTCTGACCGTAGAAAATGTTGTAACCACCAGATTGTGCACCTGGTAATCCTTTGTAAAACACTTCAGCAGCATTCAGGCTGTAACCTGTAACGAGGTAAACATTGGTTTTAGGGTTTCCTCTGTAATTGCTAGCAGCGTTCAATGAGGTAAGTACATCAAAACTCAACTGGTACGTTTTGTTTTTGTAGTCAACCTGTCCTGTAGCAATACCATAGGCGCTGGGAGAACCAGAGTTCCATAAACCGGTCAGACCAGTTCTGATAGAAAACACATGGCTCAGTGCCTTACGCAGGGTAATGTTAGCACCAAAACCTGTTTTACCGTTTACATCGCCCCTGATGGAGCTGATACCTGCACCAAAACCCAATTCCCACTGGTCGCGCGGGCGAGCCGGGTAAGGGTATTGATTGTTTAAAAACTCATTGTGTTGGGGCAGATTTTTCACTGCTATTTTGGAAGTGTCCTTCCAGTCCCAACCCCAATCTGTTTGAGCTAAGCCGACCGACTGTATCAGAACGATCAGCGACGCAACTAAAATGTACTTTTTGCTTGCCATATAGATATTTATTAGTAAAAGTGAATAATACATTTCCTGGGGGGAAACATAGCGAAATTATGCATTATGACTCATTCATGCAATTTTTGGGCCAAAATTATCAGGTATTAATGCTACGTAAAGACCGCAGCAATTCAATTAACGCTGCTTCGAGGGGTTTTATTGCTGATATCAATCTTATATTGCACCATATTTCGAACCATGAAATTAGCAAAACAGGTTATCGCAGAGGAACTTAGTATGTTCGAATCACACTTTAAAGAAGCTGTGAAAAGCAGGGTTGCCCTGCTGGATAGGGTTATGCAATATATTGTAAAACGGAAGGGAAAGCAGATGCGGCCCATGTTTGTATTACTGAGCGCCAAGCTGGGCGGGCCTGTCAATGAAAGCAGTTACCGGGCGGCCTCCCTGGTGGAACTGGTACATACGGCCACGCTGGTGCATGACGATGTGGTGGATGACTCCATGGAAAGAAGGGGTTTTTTCTCCGTAAACGCCCTCTGGAAAAATAAGATCGCCATCCTGGTGGGTGATTACCTGCTGGCCAAGGGACTGCTGTTATCGCTCAATAATAAGGACCATATGGTTCTGGAGATCCTCACCGAAGCTTTCCGGCTGATGAGCGAAGGCGAACTGCTGCAGTTCGAGAAATCGAGGAAACTAAACTTAACAGAAGACATATATTACGAAATCATCAAGGGAAAAACCGCGTCCTTACTGGCTTCTGCCTGTGCTTCCGGGGCCTCTACCACGTTCAACAACGGGGAAGATGTGGGCCGGATGAAATTATTCGGCGAAAAAGTGGGGATGGCATTCCAGATCAAGGACGACCTTTTTGATTACGGATCGCAGGATGTGGGCAAACCCACCGGTAACGACATCAAAGAGAAGAAATTGACCCTTCCTTTGATCTATACGCTTAATAATACCACTCCCGAGACCAGGCGGAAACTGATCCATATCGTCAAGAACGACAATACTGACAAACAGAAGGTACAGTTTGTGCTGGATGAGGTAAACAGGTCGGGTGGTATCCGTTATGCCACAGAAAAAATGTATGCTTTCCGCGACGAAGCCCTGGCAGTTCTTCACCAGTTCCCCGAATCGGATGTACGCAATGCCCTGGAAGAGCTGGTTCGTTACACAACCGACAGAGCATACTGATGCAAAAAAGATGGAACATACTACAGGCCGGCGGGGGAAAAACGACATCGCTCAGGGATGCCCTGAAAATCAATCCTGTTTTATGTAAGATACTTGTCCAAAGAGGTATCGACGACTTCGATAAAGCCAAGAGATATTTCCGCCCCCAACTTACCGATCTCCATTCGCCCTGGCTGATGAAAGATATGGACAAGGCGGTGGAACGCATCCTTTCCGCATTTGACAAGGGAGAAAAAATACTCGTGTTCGGGGATTATGACGTGGATGGCACCACTGCTGTGGCGGGTATGTACCAGTTCATCCACGATATCTACAACGATACGGATTTTTATATCCCCCACCGTTACCGGGAAGGATATGGTATATCAAAAATGGGGATCGATTTCGCCAAAGAGAATGGTTTTACCCTGATCATCTCTCTCGACTGCGGTATCAAGTCTGTGGACCTGATCAGTTACGCAAAAACACTCGGTATCGATTTCATTGTCTGTGATCACCACCTGCCCGATCAGGAACTTCCCCCGGCTGTGGCCATCCTCAATGCCAAACAGGCTGATTGCCAATATCCCTACAAAGAGCTCTGCGGCTGCGGTGTGGGATTAAAACTGATGATGGCACTCGCAGAAAAACTGGGACTGCCCGATGAATCTTACCTCGCTTACCTTGACCTGGTAGCTACGGCCATAGCGGCAGATATTGTTCCGATCACCGGCGAGAACAGGGCGCTGGCTTATTTCGGTTTACAGAAAGTAAACGAGAACCCCTGTGCCGGTATCAAAGCATTGATGCAGCTGGCCGGTGTACAAAAACAGATGCACATCACCAATCTCGTATTTGTGATCGCTCCCAGGGTGAATGCCGCCGGCAGGATGGATGATGCCCGCAAAGCAGTGCAACTCTTCATCGAAAAAGACTCCGGCAAAGCGCTTGCTTTTGCCGAAATGCTGCACAGCGACAATGCCGACCGGAAAGAGGCTGACAGCAGCATCACACAGGAAGCCCTGGAACTGATCCGGCAGGACCCGCATGCGGTCACCCGCAAGACCACCGTGGTTTTCCAGGAACACTGGCACAAGGGCGTGGTGGGCATTGTGGCCAGCCGTTTGATAGAGACCTATTACCGACCCACCATCGTGCTGACCCTGAGTGGCGATTATGTTGCCGGCAGCGCACGCAGTGTGACAGGTTTTAACTTGTACGAAGCCATCCATGCCTGCCGGGAACACCTGCTGGGCTATGGCGGCCACTTTGCCGCAGCAGGTATGACACTGCTACCCGAAAAAGTGACCGACTTTGCAGATGCTTTTGAAAAAGAAGTAAACAGGCTCATCACCGATGACCTGCTCATTCCGGAGATCATCATTGATGCGGAGATCAGTTTTGCAGATATCACCCCCTCATTTTTCAGTATCCTTTCACAGATGGAACCATTCGGGCCAGACAATATGCGGCCGGTTTTCATTGCCCGCAATGTGATTGACACAGGTTTCTCCAAAATCGTGAAGGAACAGCATATCCGTTTTGTGCTGAAGCAAGATAACATCAGTTTTACCGGCATCGGTTTTAATATGGCCGATAAATTCACACTCCTCCAACAGCAACAACCGATCGATATCGTTTTCACCATCGATGAAAATGTATGGAACGGCGAAACAAGTTTACAGCTGAAGATGATTGATTTACGGCTCTCGGCCTAAAACCAACATGCAACCATATTCTCTCGGAAGCATTTATTAAATATAGATATCCAAAGCTTTATGAGCCAATAAAAAAGCTGCTTACCAAACGATAAGCAGCCTTCACAGTAATTACCAGTTAAGCATTCACCTTCATCTCCCCCTGCAACAACTCCACACTTCGGTTGATAAAATTGGTGAGCTCATTTCCTTTCAGCAATCCCTGCGATAACAGTGCCAGGTCAGCCAGGTTACGCACCTGTTTCTGTTGCAGATCGGCGTTCTTTTCCTGTAACAGGCTCTGGTAAATGGGATGGTTGCCATTGACGGTCAGGGTCACTTCATCCGGCATCTGCGCATAAAAAGCGGTCATACCGCCACCTACAGCACCCATATCTTTCATACGTCGCATGAACTCCGGGCGCGTAGCGATCACCGGGGCAGATCCCGGGCTGAGCCCCTTGATCTCCGTGGTCACATGCAGGTTATCGATCTGCAGAACAAACAGGTCTTTCAGCCTGGTTTCATCATCCTTACTCAATACGGTATCCTGCGCATCCTGCTTGTCGATCAGGTTGTCCACGATATCCGCATCCACGCGGACAAAACTTACGTTCTCCCATTTCATTTCCATGGTATTGATGAATGCCGCGTCTACCAGCGTCTCCATCTTCACTACGGTATATCCCTTCGATTTACATGCCTGGATATAAGCATCCTGCTGAACAGGATGGGTGGTGTAAAGGATCACCTGTTTGCCATCTTTGTTTTTCTGTAAGGCTTCGGTAGCCATTTTGTATTCCTCCAGTGTATGGAACTTACCATCGGTATCTTCCATCACCAGGAACTTGTTGGCTTTTTCCAGGAACTTATCGTCGGTCATCATTCCATACTTAACGAATAAGCCAAGGCTTTCCCATTTTTCTTCGAGCGAATTCCTTTCTGTACGGAATATCTCATCCAGCTTATCGGCCACTTTTTTGGTGATATGGGCGTTGATCTTTTTCACATTCGGATCGCCCTGCAGGTAGCTGCGGCTCACGTTCAACGGTATATCCGGACTATCGATCACCCCCTGCAGCAACATCAGGAACTCCGGTACAATGTCTTTTACCTCATCAGTCACAAATACCTGGTTGCAGTACAACTGTATCTTGTCTTTCTGTATCTCGTAGCTCTGTTTGATCTTGGGGAAATACAATACACCGGTAAGGTTGAACGGATAGTCCACATTCAGGTGTATCCAGAACAATGGTGTTTCATTGAAAGGATATAATTCCTTGTAGAATTTCTCGTAATCCTCTTTTTGTAATTCGGAAGGTTTCTTAACCCAGATCGGATCGGTATTGTTGACAGGTTTTTCCTCGCCTTCTTTTTTCTCTCCTTCCTCGGAGAAATAAATGGCGATGGGCAGGAACTTACAGAACCTTTCCAGGATGCTGCGGATCCTTCCGGCTTCCAGGAACTCTTTGCTCTCTTCATTGATGTGCAATACGATCTTGGTACCACGCTGGTTATAATCCACATCGTATAATTCAAATTCGGGACTACCATCGCAACTCCAGTAAACACCACTTCCTTCCTTATGGCTCTTGGTGTAGATCTCCACTTTATCACTCACCATGAAGGAGCTGTAGAATCCCAGGCCAAAATGCCCGATGATATTGGCATCCTTGTATTTCTGCATGAATTCTTCCGCACCGCTGAAAGCAACCTGGTTGATGTATTTGTCCACCTCTTCACCAGTCATACCCACACCACGATCAATGATGCTGAGGGTTTTCTCTTTGGCATCCAGCACCACATCGATCCGCAGTTCCCCCAACTCGCCCTTGGCTTCACCAATGGACGAAAGGGTCTTTAATTTCTGCGATGCGTCAACCGCATTGCTCACCAGCTCACGCAGGAATATCTCATGGTCACTGTACAGGAATTTTTTGATGATGGGAAAGATGTTCTCGGTCTGAACCCGTATCTGGCCTTTTTGCATAGTACTCGTTTTGGCTGCAAATGAACAAATTAAATACCAAACAACCCCATGCTGACAGGTTGGCAATCTCCTGCTGCCCTGTAAAGGCGGTTATTGGGTTCTGGCAGGAAAAAAATGCAGGTATTCAGTTACCCAGTACCCTGACCTCATCCAGCAGGAAGCGGGTGGTACGACGGTCAAAAACCGATGCAGGATCAGCCCCCTCGTAGCGGAAAGCCAGGTGAACCGTACCCGAAAAAGCAGAGAGACTGATATCTCCGGAAGACACCCAGCCAGGATTGATCGATGGCACAGAGCCTTTGGCCATGAGCGCCCGTAAAGGTGTCCAACGGGCTTTCCAGGGTGTATTGGCCCCGTCATAATTGCCCGATACCAGCACCTGCAGGGTGGCTCCGTTGTCGTATCCGTCTTTGGTAACAAACCGCAGGATCTCGTTGGCCGAGTTCGACAGGTTCACCGGCGGACTGATCAACCAGGATACCACGACCGGTTTACCGGTGGCAAAAGCGCTGATTTCGGCATACCGGTTGTTCTGCGTGGTATTAATGAGAAATAACTGGTCACCCGATTCTGCGATCGTTTTCCAGCCATGATCCTGTACAATACCATTTGCCTGCTGTTCAAAATCCTCCACCAGCAATTCCTTGATACCCGGAGGGCGGCAACGCAAGCCGGTTAGCTGCACATCAGCAGTATCCCGTATCAGTAATTGTTTATCATAACGGAACACGCTGTAAACGGCCGTGATACTTCCATTGCCCCTGGGAACACGGGCAGACGCAAACCTGGCAAAACCACTGGTACGGACATAGGCACTACCGCCACCGCAGGCTTTTACAGTCAGGTTCGAAGATATCCGGTTGACCGCATCTGCATAGGTCTTCCCGGTATCGTTTACTGCAAACTCAAGCTGGTCAATCCGTACCAGGCAACTCTGCAACGAGTCGGCCAGTTCATCCAGCCGCACCTGCCTGGGAACAACGGGCTGGTTCAATTCTTTTTTTACAAGGAACCGGTTGAACAGGGGTACCGGTATCGGTCTTATTTCCGGGTATGCCGGAACGGAACGGTCAACACCGGCGCCCAGCTGCACCATTCCTGCATAATCGCCCATCCACAGGTCTTTGAGTTTTACGGCCAGCCTTCTTCCTACCGGGTAATCGGTATACAGGCCAAAACCGTCGAGACGGATGGTGATACCTCCCGTACTATCCTGTATCACTACCGATTTATAAAAATTATCCCGGCTGTCATCTGCCACCACAATGCCTTCTATTACCTGGTCCTCGGTAAGGTACTCAAAGTTTCCCGGCGTATGCCTGTTACGCAATTCACGAATGCTCCTGTTGGGATGTATATCCGGTCCCCGGTAGACAGGGGGCTCATCGAATTTTTTATTGCACTGCAGGCAAAACAGAACACATGTACTCCAGATATACATCCTATACTGTTGTTTCTTTGTCATAACCGAAAGGAAATATTTACAGAATAGTTCAAACCCATGGCATAAAAATATTTGGGCGGAAATTTGTCTACATTCCTGGTATCAGCATCAAACCTTAGCTGCTCATAACCGCCAGAGAGGATATCTTTTTTATTCAGCAGGTTATTCACGCCAACATATAACAGGATGGTCTGAAAATGCTGACTACCCGGCAACCGCAAGCGGAAAGAACATCCCCCCGACAGATCCAGGGTCAACTGTTCCGGTAATTTCTCCTGTGCGATCATGCGAGACCATTGTTCCGAACCCTCAACCACATTTTCCATTGCCTGATAAGTACGCCGGATAGGGTTGAATGCCAGCCAATGCTCTCTGAAATAGCTGGCAAACAGGTTCAGATAGCTACTATTGTGCTGGTAGCTGAGCCCCAGACCATAAGCTTCCTGTGGCGTTCCCTCCACCCTGAAATTTTTCATATACACCCGTCCTTTCTCCAGCACAAAAGCATCGTTATCGGCCGTTACTGAAAAAGCAGGCCGGCTGCTGTAATAGTAACGACCTGCTGAAACACCCAGCTGAACCATCCATTTTCCGGTTAGTTTGTATTCAGCTCCCAGTTCGGTTCCGTAATGCATTTTATCGATCCCGGATAAAGCATAATTCACCAGGCTCCGGTACGCATCGTGGTAGAAAGTAAGTACGTTCATCCCATCATTCTGTCCGGTGATATAGGCGGAGACCCTGAATTTCAGTTTGGGCGAATTCAGGATAAGTCCTGTTTCAGCAGTAAGTATTGTTTCGCCGGTCACCCTTTCCTGTTGGCTATCCCTTGTCCTGGGCGAGATAAAAATATTATCAAAGAAAGGTGCCCTGCTCATTGCCATTGCCTGCAAGTACAGGTATTTGCGACCATTAATCTTATAGTTGATCCCGGTCTTGACAGACAGGTTGGTAAATGACAGCGTTGCCGATCTGCCATAAGAATGAAAGGGAAATAACCCATTCCGCATCTTGCCTTCCCGCGTATATTCCGTAGTTGACAGGGATATCCCGGCAAACCCATCCATTTTTTGCCAGGATGCTGTTACCGTCCCCGTTATTCCGGCCCGGGCCGTGTTCACGAGATAATCATACCCATACCTGTCCCCCTCCCGCAATACCCGGTTCGGATGATGGAGGTTATTCTGGATGGCGTTAACATTTCCGGGGTAATCATTTTCTGCAAATGTGTTCCAGTCAACTGAATATTCAGCCCCCAGCAGGTCCCGGATGCTGTTATACCGATGCGTTTGCTGCCATTGCAGGTAAGCATCCGCGTTTATTGTGACCAGGTTGCTGATGCGGGTCGTATAACCCATGCTGAATTCAGCCTTCCAGGTATCGGTTATCCTTTCCGCCAACAGGTAACGCGCCCGTAAGCCGGAGAATAGATTACCCTTGATACCATCTGCATCCTGCAGCGTCTCCCGGCTGTTCCTGTTCACATCATATAACCGATGCCAGTTGATCTGTAACAGCGATGGTTGATCCCCTATCTCTTCTGCTACCCCGTTCCGCAGCAGGCTATCGGTTTGATAAGAAGGCAGGTACCGGTAATAATCAGGCCTTGGGTCGGGTGCATTGTACCAGTCCAATGCAGTAGCGCTTCTGCGGCCTGCCATCAATCCCAAAGAGACCGTGTATACAGATTGGTTATCGGGATGATACTCATCCGAGAGTACCAGCATCGGCAGGTGCGAACGGTTGGTATTGGCATTTCTTTTTTTGCTGCCCTGCCATCCCCAGTAAGGGTTATAAAAAGCATTTCCGTTCAGCTGCATCGACTCTTTCAGTACCGGCCCCTGACGGGCAGTTGTTACGGAATTGCCCAGTATAACCATCGAAAGTAAGTGCCCCTCCCGGGTTTGTTTGTCAAGTGCAAAATAGTAACCGCCACCCTTCTGGTCCGTTCCGGGGAAATGACTTTCCCCGGCTCCCCGCCAGTTAACAGAAAAAGCTGATGCCCAGCCTTTTTTATTAAAGCTCCTGTTTCGGGTAAATGAAATGCGCCTGCGGAACATCCGGTTGCTAAAAGTGGTGCTGAATAATAACTGTTCTCTTTGCCGCGAAGCGCGCAGATCCATCAGCATGGTATTACCCAGGTTGGTAAATCCCAGTTCTGCAGTACCCGTGCCGGGGATCACACGGTTGTTTTTGGTCACTTCATTCAGTCCGGACCAGACAGACCATTGTGGGTTCCCGTCTTCCGGATCGTTCAGGTGCAGCCCGTTGATCTGTGCACCCGACATATCCGGAGCATAACCGCGCAGGCGAAAACGCTTCACCGAAAAGTGAAAAGCTGCCATCGTGTACAACACATCCCTGTTTGCCATCAGGAGACCCGGTACAAAAACACCATCTCCCGTCGTACGTTCTGTTTCATTCAGGGTGATGATGGGCAGATCGTACCATTGGTCCTCCTTCAACAAGGAAGCGGCTGTACTGTCTGTAAACCTGTTTTTTTCTTTGTCTGCCCGATGATACCGCTGCGCATGAATGTTGTTGCAAACACATAGCAACAGTAAGGGCCATAGTGATCGTAACATGGCTAAACTGTTTTACCTATTTCACACGGGGAATGCAATGCAGGAGACAGACCAGGCTAAAATAATTTCCTGCATTTATAAAAACAAGTGACTGAATGAAAATTGCGGTAAATACGCTACCGCAGCTGGTAATGTCACTGTAGGTTTACCGAAAACACTCTATGAGATACGGTATCCTCCTGTTATGGCTGATCTGCCAAACGCCCACACCGGCTCAGCGATACAAAGCCTGCGTCGTAGCTTTTTATAATCTTGAGAATTTATACGACACCATCGATAACCCATTGGTGAACGATGATGACTTTACGCCTTCGGGTATCAAACATTACACAAGAAAGATCTATCTCGACAAACTGGAAAAACTCGCTACCGTTATCAGCGAGATCGG
This sequence comes from Bacteroidota bacterium, assembly GCA_016183765.1. GTDB lineage: Bacteria > Bacteroidota > Bacteroidia > Chitinophagales > Chitinophagaceae > Sediminibacterium. The sequence goes on along the minus strand of JACPEA010000001.1, from coordinate 1,207 downwards.
TAAGGAAACCAGTCCTTCCGGGCCTGCATTGCTGGGCGTGGCCGAGGTCGAGAATGATACCGTGCTGTATGATCTTACCCACCACCCTTTGCTGGTACAGCGGCATTACCGGGTCATTCATTACGATTCCCGCGATGCAAGGGGCATCGATGTGGCCTTACTGTACAACCCATCCATCTTCACGCCTGAAAAAGCGGAGAAATTAGAGATACAGCTTCCCGGCAACAGCAAAGAGGCATTTTTTACCAGGGATATCCTGTATGTTACCGGCTGGCTGGCCGGAGAACGGATCCATGTTTATGTGAACCACTGGCCCAGCCGGCGCGGCGGCGAGGAAAGAAGTTCTCCCGCGCGCGAACAGGCGGCGCTCACCTGCAGGAAACATATCGAGGCGGTGCAGCAAAAAACACCCGGGGCCAAGATCATCCTCATGGGCGACCTGAATGATGACCCCGACAGTCGCAGCATTACCCGCTCGCTGGGAGCCCGGTCGCGTATGAGCCAGACCCGGCCCGGGGAATTATTCAACCCCTGGGCCGAACTCTATAGCCGGGGTATTGGCACCCTGGCCAACCGCGACAGCTGGGGACTTTTCGACCAGATCCTGCTCTCTCATTCCTGGCTGCCACCCCAGGCAAGCGGTTTTTTCTTCCATAGCCAGTATGTGTTCAGTCCGGCTTACCTGAAAGAGCTCTCGGGACGTTACAAAGGTTATCCCATGCGTACCTGGGACGGGAACAGCTACCGGGGAGGTTATAGCGACCATTTCCCCACCTATATCATATTAATAAAAAATCTTAAATAAGGGCCCTCTCAGGCAAATAATGGGATATAAAGCTAAAAAACCACTAATTACTAACTACTAACTACTAACTTTTCCCTACCTTTGCAGCCCCAAATCTGTTTTGGCAGATTCGCCCCGAGTACTCGGGGTGTCCATTGGGAGAAACCAAATTTAAAACCTAAAAATTCAGGTAATGAACAGTTACGAATTGATGGTGATCTTTACACCGGTACTGTCTGAAGAAGATTTCAAAGCTTCTCAGAAAAAGTATTCCGACCTGATCGCCGAACTGGGTGGTGCTACCGTGCACAGCAACCCATGGGGCTTAAAATCCCTCGCTTACCCTATCCAGAAAAAAACAACCGGTATCTACTGGTTACTGGAATTCCAGGGCCCTTCAGAACTTAACGAAAAACTGAAGAT
>JACPEA010000007.1 GCA_016183765.1 Bacteroidota bacterium | reverse complement strand
GTTAGATACTGTAGTACCCGTTGCATTGGATGCCGTGATACTATAAGCACCCACAGCTGCAGTTGACAAGACACCCGGACTGCTTAATGTAACAGCACTGATGCGCTCTCCTGCTGCTAATCCGGTTACACTAAACGCACTACTGCCCAGTATGCCGGTAGTGCCGTACACTTTGGTCTGGTCATTGGCCGTGATGGTCAATGGTGCAGCGGTCACCGTTAAGGTTCCGGTCACATAGTTGATGGTATAGTTAGACACCGCAGCACCCGTTGCATTTGCTGCCGTGATACCATACGTACCCACAGCAGCAGTTGACAAAGTACCCGGACTGCTCAAAACAACACTACTGATGCTTTCACCCGATACCAATCCCGTCACACTAAAAGCAGTACTGCCCAGGCTACCTGTTACTCCATAGACCTTACTCTGATCATTCGCCGTGATCGTTAAGGGAGCAGCGGTCACCGTCAAAGTGCCGGTTACATAGTTGATCGTATAGTTAGATACTGTGGTACCCGTTGCATTGGATGCTGTAATATTATAAGCACCCACAGCAGCTGTAGACAGGGTTCCCGGGCTATTCAGGGTAACACTGCTGATGGTTTCACCAGCCACCAATCCAGTTACACTGAAGGCGATGCTACCCAGGTTACCCGTTACTCCATAGACCTTACTCTGATCATTAGCCGTGATCGTTAAGGGAGCAGCGGTCACCGTCAAAGTGCCGGTTACATAGTTGATCGTATAGTTAGATACTGTAGTACCCGTTGCATTGGATGCTGTAATACTGTAAGTACCAACGGCTGCTGTCGCCAGTGTTCCCGGGCTATTCAGGGTAACACTGCTGATGCTCTCGCCTGCTGCCAATCCGGTTACACTAAACGCACTGCTACCCAGTGTGCCGGTAGTACCGTACACCTTAGTCTGGTCATTGGCCGTAATGGTCAATGGAGCCGACGTTACCGTTAAAGTGCCAGGCACATAGTTAACCACATAGTTCGATATGGTAGCACCTGTAGCATTCGATGCTGTAATACTGTACGTACCCACGGCTGCCGTAGACAGTGTTCCCGGACTACTCAATGTAACACTACTGATGCTCTCTCCTGATACCAGTCCGGTTACACTAAACGCACTGGCATCAAGCGTTCCGGCAGTTCCGTACATTTTACTTTGATCATAAGCCGTAATGGTTATTGAAACCGTTGTTACGGTTAAAGTGGCCGGTACATAGGTAATTGTATAGTTCGAAGGAGTAAAGTTTCCTGAAGCAGCAGAGGCAGTGATACTATAGGTTCCTACAGATGCTGTTGCAGCCGTTCCGGCACTGCTCAATGATACGCTGTTGATACTCTCCCCTGCCGCCAACCCGGTTACCGTAAAGGCACTGGTTCCCAGGTTGCCTGTTACACCATATAATTTACTCTGATCGGTTGCCGTAATGGTCAACGGAGCGGCATTGATGGTCAGGAGGGCTGAAATGCTACATCCGTTACTGCTGGTATAGGTAATGGTAGCCGTACCAACAGACACCATGGATACCACACCGCCATCACTGATATTGGCTACCGAAGTATTGGCGGATACCCAGGGATCAACCGCTGCTGGTGACAGATCACCGGTTAAAGTGATCGGTGTGCCGTAAGCCGCCGTGAGGGTTCCGGATATCACAGGTAAGGGTTTTACCTGTAACAGGAAACTATTATTTACCGTAAACTCCTCTTCACAACCGCTCGACTGCAACAAGATCGCATTTACCATAAATTCTTTACCATTATCCCCATAGGTAACGGGTATGGTAAAGCTGGCATTACCAGAAGCATCCGAAGTAACCAGTAGTCCTGGATAGTTACTACCTTGAATATCGTAGTAAATGGTTTGGCTGGCATTGGGCACCAGGCCTGTTAATTGTATGGTAGCATTGGTTCCGGAACAAACAGAAGTGAACTGAGCTACTGTACCTAAGGTAGCCGTAGGCAATACCGTAGTAGTAACAGCAGCATCTGTAAGCGCCCTGCATCCCCCGGCATTGGTATAAATCACTGTTACGGTTGGACTACCCGCCTGTTCCCAGTTCAGGGTCAGGGTGGAACTGAGTGTTCCTCCTCCCGAAATGGTCGTATGCTGAATACCGCCCAATACGGTCCAGGTATAATTACTCATACCCGATTCCGTAGTATAGGTTACCTGTTTGGAATTATCCCTGTCACCATCGGCACAGATCTGCGCTACACTTCCGGTAAGGGTAATCACCGGCCTGCTGTTAACCGTAACCGTAGCCGTTCCGGTCAATACTTCCGTACAAACACTGTTTGCTACAGATACCAACGAAATGCTTTGCGAAGCAACGGCACCTGTTATACTAATCTGCGCTGAACCAGCCACCAGGGACACCTGCTGGTCTGCACCGCCATTTATTTTGTAAGTAACCACCGATCCGACAGTACCTGTTATATTGAAAATAGCGTTCTCACCGGAACAAACAGAAAGATTGTCTGCTGTTACGGTAGCAGTTGGCAGAGGTGTTACCACCACATTCTGCGAAATGGTGGAAGAACAACCTCCCCCGCTTACGGTCAGGGTAACATCGTAATTACCAACACTGCTGTATTGATGGGTAGCATCTTTTGTAGTAGTCGTGCCAGAACCATCCTTAAAGTCCCACAGGTAACTATCTGCTGCACCGCTGGTGGTATTCGTGAAGATGAATGCATTGACACTGAGACATTGTTCCACCGAATTGATGGTAAAGGATGGACTCAATAACTGACCTGAAGACAACACTGTAACATCAATGGTACGAGGTATACTGGCTCCACAAGCATTATTGGCTGTTACTGTAATAGTTCCAGAACCTGCCACGGAGGAAGCTACCACATTGATCGTATGGTCGGTTGAACTACCTGTCCAACCAGCAGGCAGCTGCCAAGTCCAGGAAGTCACATCTTTCCCGTTACTCCTTTCGTCAATAACAGTGTAAGTCTCACTGGCCTGTGCGCAAACCGTGATATCCCCAACGATCGCCGAAGGCTGATCGGGCACTTTATTCACAATCACAGTAGCAGTGCTGCTTAAAGTCTCTGTACAACTATTCAGTGATACAGATACCAGTGTGATGGTCTGTGAAGCAACCGCACCCGTAACCGTAATGGTAGAGGATCCGCCTGCTAAAGTGGAGGTAACTGTTCCGCTGATACCGGTCAGCTGATAGGTCACTACAGCGCCATTCGAACCGGTAATCACAAAACCTGCATTAGAACCCGAACAGATAGACGCGGTTGACGCGGCTACTGATGCAGTAGGCGTCAATTCAACGATTTTTGAAACAGTTTTTACTGGTGACCAGCAGCCATTGTCTCCTTTATATCGCAGGTATAATGTTTTGGTTCCGGTAGTAGGCCATAACAAAGTAAGTTCACGGGTATTGGCCGATACCACTCCTGACTGTACAACATAACCCGTACTGTTAGCCGGAGCTTCCCAATCGTATGGATTCGGATAGGCAGATGCCGGCATGCTATAGGTAATAGGCGTAGTAGTGCAGACCGTTTCACTCAAAGGAGATACCGTGATCAGGCTGGTAGCAGGCAATGCCAGTACTTCCAGGTTCCTGCTGGCTTCACAACCATTGATATCTGTATACGTAATGGTAACATTACCCGCACTGATAGCGGTAACCTTACCCGCCGAAACAGTAGCGATACTGATATCGGAAGACCTCCAGGGACTGGAAAGAGCCGCTGTACCACTGGCGGTAAAATCGGTGGTAGTAGATGCACAAAGTGAAGTGACCGTACCGGTGATCTCAGGTAATACATTCACCGTAACCGTTACCGCCGTTCTTGACACCGATACGCAAGCCGCATCACTGGTCACATCCACATAGAAACTTGTCGTAGTAGTTAAAGCATTCGTAGTATAGACAGCACCGGTATATAACAGGCTGCCACCGCTGGCGGCTGTGTACCAATGGTAAGTAGGACTGGCAGCGCCAGAACTGGCCGTTAAGGTAGTAGTCAGGCCGGAACAGATCGTTAAAGTGCCCGTAACACCCGATATGGTGGGTGTGGGATTCACCGTAACCGTTACTTCAGTTCTGGAGGCAGCTACGCAACCGGCTTCACTGGTCACATCCACATAAAAATGGGTAGTACTATTCAAAGCCGCTGTTGTATAGGCAGCACCGGTATATAGAAGTGTACCGCCACTGGCAGCAGTGTACCATTTGTACGTAGGACTGGTAGCTCCGGAACTGGCAGTTAAAGTGGTAGTCAGTCCGGAACAGATCGTCAAATTACCAGTAACACCAGCGATCGTTGGTAAGGGATTTATCGTAAGTGTCAGCGTGGCTGTATTAACACATCCTGTAGCAGAAACAGTACCGGTTATGGTATAAGCCGTGGTCGTTAATGGACTGGCCTGTACCGTTGCGCCGGTAGTTGTGTTAAGGCCGGTAGACGGGCTCCAGCTGTAGGTATCGGCACCACTGGCGGTTAAACTGGCGGTTCCGCCAATACAGAGGGCAGTAAGATCTGCCGAAACAGTGATGGAAGGCAAGGCATTCACGGTAACCGTTACCGTACCGGTATTCACACAACCATTGATATCGGTTCCGGAAACAGTATACGCAGTGGTAGTGGTAAGCGTTGCAGAAACCACGGTGCCTGTAATACCGCTTAACCCGGTGGCCGGACTCCAGGAATAGCTATCAGCACCACTGACGGTCAGTGTAACCGAACCTCCTGTACAGATGGCTGTAGCAGAAGGCGCTACGGAAATGGCAGATAAGCCATTCACGGTAACATCAACAGGAACCTGTGCGGTACAGTTATATTCATTGGTAAGTGAGTAGTAAATGGTAGCCAAACCAGCGGATATACCAGTAACAGTAACCGTACCGCCAACAGCGCTCAGGGTTACATGGGGGCTGCTGGTGGTCCATGAAGCAGTACCATTGGCAGAAGCCGAAAACAATTGGGTAGTGGATCCCACGCACACATTGCTGACACCGGAAATATACCCTACCACAGGAAGCGGGTTTACGGTTACCGTTGCAGTAGAAGATAAACTCTGCGTACAGCCACCGTCGGACGACTGTATCGAAATAAGCGAAAGCTTTTGATTAGAAGATGCTTCCGGAACAGTGATCTGGGCAGATCCGGCAGTCAGCACAACCGTTTCACGAAGTCCATCATTAAGCGTATAAGTAACTACGGCACCCGAGGTACCGGTAATATTGAAAACCACATTGGAGCCGGAACAGACCGAAGTATTACCACTGTTCACAACAGCGGCAGGTGCTGATTCTACCACAAACGTAAGAGAAGTGCTACAGCCATTCGCATCTTTGTAAGTAATGGTAGTGGTACCGGGTGCAACAGCGGTGACCAATCCTGTACTGTTTACCGTAGCCACACTGGTATTGCCTGAAACCCAGGCGCCACTGGCGGCAGGGATACCCGATCCCGTAAGTTGTGATGTGGCATTTGCCCCACAAACCGAAAGCTGGCCGGTAACCGTTGGCAGGTCATTTACCGTAATGACGGTACTGGCACTGGTATTCCGGCAACCATTATTATCTGTTACCTGTACAGCATAGGAGGCAGAAAGCCCCGTAGTATAGGTGGAAGATGTGGCACCGGAAATAGGTGTTCCGTAAATGGTCCAATGATACGTATAAGGACTGGCGCCGCCGGCCGTTGCCGTAAGTGTTGCCGTACTACCCGAACAAAGATTGGTAGCGCTGGAACTGACAGAAACAGAAGGCAACGCATTAACTGTGATCTTTATGGCACAGGAAGCCTGTGTGATGCCATCATAAGACACCGACACACGGTAATACCCGGTAGAAACTGCCTGGTAACTGGAAGCAGTGGCAGTTCCGGAAGCTTTCGAAAAATTATTAATCCCATCAGCGCTTACCTGCCACTGGAAAGTAGGATTGGTAAGGCCACTGGTATTTGTCTGCAGGGTAACCGACTCACCCTGGCAAACCGTTGTCTGACCCGCCGCCTGCGCTGTTGGGAAACTTGCGATCACGGAAGCCGGTGAAACGGTAGTACAGCCATTATTCGTAATGGCTACGGTATAGGTTCCTGCGGATGCTGCTGCATAGGTAGCATTTACGGCGCCCGGAATATCGGAGCCATCTTTTTTCCACTGGTAGGTCGGGCTTACCGCATCTGAATTGGCCACCAGGGTCAAAGTGGTTTTGCTGCAATCTGTGCCTAATGACAATTGGGTATTCTGTGTAATAGAGGCAGTAGGCAGCGGAGTAATGGTTACCACCGAAGCCGCGCTGGGATCACTGGTACAGACATCAGTGGTGGTAACAGTATAACTACCCGACTGGTACGTAGTGTACGTACGGCTGGTAGCGCCTACAATGGCCGTGCCACTTTTGTACCATTGGTATTTACCGGTACCGATAAGGGTACTGGTTAAAGTTACTCCCGTACCACCGCATACGGAACCCGCAGCAGAGGAACTGATAACAGGTTGTGCAGGTTTGGGCGGAGCAGCATTCACGGTAACACTGGTTACGGCGCTAACACATCCGTAACTGTTCTTCACCGTTACAGGGTACGTACCGGGTGTCATGGAACTGAATACACCCGTGGTATTGCTGTAATTCACACCATCATAACTGTAGGTATCTCCCGCATTGCCGGAAGGAACCACAGTGATCGTACCGGTAGATACGCTACAGCTCGGCTGCGTTACAGATGCCACCGGTTTGGAAGGAGAAGGATTCACCGTTATGGTCACCGCATCTGTACTTACAGCCAGCCCCGACTTGTCAGTGGCGATACGGATAAAATAGGTAGTAGTGCTTAAAGCAGCAGGCGAATAGGTATTAGAAGTAGCTCCGGAGATATTGGTATAACCCGATGTGGAAGAGCTGGTAGATCTCTGCCACTGGTAAGTGATGCCGGTAGAGCCGGATGCATCGGCAGCAGAAGTCAGGGGCGCTGGTGCATTTCCCGCACAAATGGTCTGATCGGCAGCAATAGAACCCGCTGCCAGGGTAGCGATACTACCGTTTGAAGTAATTACATAATCGCAATAATTATTGTTACCATAGGCATCGGTAAAATTAAACTTCCAGTGTCCTGCCGGGGTGGCATTGTCACTCTGAGCATTTCCATAAAAACAGATCTCCTTTGCAGAGGTACCAACATTAAAACCACCAAAGAAAATAGATCCCTGGTAAAGCGTGCTTCCCTCCTGGTACAAAGTTCCGTTCAACAATACCTGGGTAACACCATAGTTGGCAGCACCATCCTTAAAAGCAAAAACACCCGATTTTACCTTTCCCGAAGGAATGGTGGTACCGATAACATCACCGGGATAACATTCACCACTGCCTTGTCCATTGTTTCTTTTGTCGAAAGTGGGACAAACGATCTGCGGAACAGCTGAAACCGTGAAACTTACCGGACTTCCGGTCAATCCTGCAGCGGTAGCCTGAAGAATATTATTATTGGTACCAGCGGTTGCCCCGACTGTCCAACTGCCTACTGTAGCTATTCCATTGGCATTGGTGGTGGCAGTGGCACCTGTTACGGCACCTCCCCCCGACGTAACAGCAAAAGTTACGGTAACACCAGCTACCGGGTTACCACTGGCATCTGTTACCAGTACGGCGGGCAGTATCTTAGCAGCTGTTGATACGGGAATATTTTGTCCGTTACCTGCCTGGTATTGTATAATGGTAGCAGCTCCGGCAACGATAGAAAAAGAATTACTGGTAGCGCTGGTCAACCCTGACGCACTGGCTGTTAAGGTATAACCTGATCCTACCTTATTAATTTTCACACCACTAAAAGCCGCCACTCCACTGCTTGCGGTGAGTGGATTGGTGGTAACACTTAATGTACCACTATTTGCATTATTTCCAATAGCCAGTGTAACCGAACTGCCGGAGCCGGTTGCCACGTTACCATAGGCATCCAACACTTTTACAATGGGTTGTGTAGGCAATGCTGCTAAACTTACCCAATTCACCGGCTGGGTGGTAAAGGTCAACTGTGTACTGGTAGCGGAAGAGACCGTTACCGACAAACGGTTGGCATCCGCGGTAATCGTTCCATCAGTAGCCGTAATGCTGGCGGTTTCGGCTTTATATAATTTCAGCGGAACAGCAGCCACACCGTTTACAAACGTAACAACGGTAGCAGTACCGAAGGCCTTGGCGGTTCCTGATTTATCTGTACTGGCAGGAGCTGTGATGACCGGGCCGGGGGAAGCATTGGCACCGCTGAAGATCAGTTCCTTATCTCCATCATAAGAAGATGTGGTGTTACCACTGGCATCCTGGGCCGTAATGGTGATGGACTGTGTGGTACCGGCTGTTTGAGTGCCCACCCCCGTAATCACCAGTTTAGTAGCCGGGCCGGAAGAAATATTGAAAGTGCTGCTCGTAGTACTGGTTAAAGAACTGGCGGTAGCCAATAATGTGTACCCGATACCCGTTTTATCCAGTTTTACGCCGCTGAACGAAGCAATACCCCCTACCGCATTCAACGGGTTGGTGGTAACACTCAGCGTAGCGCCGGGACCTGCATTATTGGCAATGGCCAAGGTTACGGCATTGGTAGCGCTGGTTACCAGGTTACCATATACGTCAAGGATACTTACCTGGGGTTGAGGTGACAGGTTGGTATTACTCACCCCACTGCCCGGCTGGGTAGAAAAACCCAGTTTATTGGCAGAAGCGGCACTCACTGTTACGGTTAAACGATTGGCCCCGGCAGCGCTGATGGTTCCATCGGTTACACTGATGCTGGCTACTTCGGCTTTATGTAATTTCATCACACCGTTCGTAGTACCCGACACCTGCGCCACACCGGCAACAAACGTGATACTTACCGGTGAACCAAAAGCAACAGCCGTGCCATTGATATCCGTAATGGAAGGTAATGTGACCGGGCTTAAAGAAGCATTGGCCCCACTGAATGTTACAATCTTTGTACCCGTGTACGTAGTTGCAGTGGCATCATTATTATCCAGTGCGGTGATGGTAATATGTTGGGTGGCTCCGGCTGTTTGTGTGGCAGTGCCGGTAATGGCAAACTTGGCAATGACCGCCGCCTGTTCACCAATATAAAAATCACCAAACCCCGTAACCGTAACACCCGATACAGCGGTAGTGGTAGAGGTCCTGGTGCCAATAGTAGGGAAAGACCATGAGCCGGCACTCAGTAAACCAACACTAAAGGCCGAAGTATTGGCGTTGCCGATAATATCACCTGCAACGAACGTAAACTCAGGCGCATAAGAGCTGAATCCCGTAACACCATTATTGGTAAGTTTCCAGGACCGTTTCAGGTATCGGCTCTGGCTGATATTGGATGCTGCATCCGGAGCCCCGGCAGTTTGCACGGTGCTCGCATCAATAGAACTGGAACCAGCCGGGGTTCCCGTAAAAGTCAAAGACACGGGTGCATAATTGGAAGCATCCCCGATCTGATAGATAAAATTGGCCAGGTTGGCCGTAGCAGGCACAAACCGGCGCAGTGTTCCGTACACATATTTACCTGCACCAGCACCTGTTAAGGTAGCCGCACTACCTAATGCCAGGTTATAACTGGCAGTGGTGGTCAGTATACCTGAAGTGAAAGTTACGGTGCTATTGATCTGTTTATCCGCATTAAGCGTAACACCACTGGCATTGTTAATGGTTACACCACCTGTTGCCGTCCAGGGTGTCACAAATTCAGCCCCGGTGGTCTGTGCGGCAGAACCCTTGTATTGCAGGGTGGCCCGGTACCATACGTAGGTGCCGCAGAAGCGGTAGCTGTACCCTCCAACGACAAAATACCATTCACAGTAACACCTGAAATGGTTTTGATACCACTACCTGACAAAGTGAGATTATTGTATGTAGTACCATATACAGTTTGCGCTGTACCCGTATAGTCTACAGTAGCTCCTGTCCCGTTCAAAATAAAAGTACTTGTTGCACCATTTGCAACTGCTACTGAAATTGGAGAAGCTGCACTTAATTTCAAGGTCGATGAGCCAGAACCTATATCAAAAGAAACAGAAGCTAAATTATTGGTATTATTTGCCAAAGTCGTTGACAGCAACCCACCTATAGTAAGGCGAACTGTACTATCAAGTGAACAAGAGGTATTAATAATTTTTGAACCACTGGTACTAAACGCAGAATTTACGGAAAAATTATTGGATACCGTAAATTGCGCAATTTTGATAGACACACTAAGCGTAGCAGGAGAGGTATTACCTGAGGGTGATACAGTATTAGCTGTGAATGAAGCTGCACTGATGGCACCTGGTCCCATTATCGTGATAGCTTCATTACCTTTTGAATTTCCAGTAATGGTAAATGAACCAGTTATAGTGAGACTGTTGCTACTACTAACAATAAGTGTGGAAGAGGAAGATCCATTACTTGGATCCTTTGTAGCAACCGAATTACAGGTAAAAACCCCATCCACAACAATAAACGCTCCATTTAATATTGTAACATCATCCCCCGAGCCCACTCCCTGGGAAGCAAAAGCGATAGCTGTATTCGCAGACGCCGCATTGGACGCCAATGTCAAAGAGGTATTACTCTGAATGGATGCTACTGTACCAATGACAGTTCCTCCAGTAGTTTTAATAATATTTCCGACACTGATCTCTGTGGTGAAAGAGGTTCCGGAACCAGTTACCGTAGTACTATTGGTAGCAGTTGTAATGGTACCCGTTCTGGTTGTATTCGGCCATGCCGTTGCACTCCAGTTACCGGAAACATTGCTGGTGATCGCTGCCGCCTCAACATGGGAGACACCCAGCAGGATCAATGAAAAAGCCATTGCACAAGACAATACAAAACGACGAACCCAGGCAAAACTTTGTGAGGGCCGGGCAGAACTAAGCGATAGGTTTTTGTGGGTCATGTGCATGCAATAATCTTTCAACCGGTTTCTGTTTTGTTTCTGAACATCTAACACCACCATAACAGGGAAAATGATCCCTATTATGATTCCTGGTTAAATGATTGGGCAAATTTGTTGTATCCGCAGAAGGGATTGTGTAATAAAATGTGCGAGTCTTATCAACTAATCGTCGTAAAAAAACGTCGTCACCACTCAAAATCGTCAAACAGGGTTCTGTATGACGATTTATTACTATTATGGTGGCTTTATAAAAAAAATCAGCAGGTTCGTGAAGAATTCAGAGTATGCTTACTTTTCAGCATCACAGACCAAAAATTTATATTTTTTAGCATTTCTTGTAGTATTCCACTACCGCCGCAAAAAGCCATGTGAATGGGCAATCGTGAGTAGTGAGATGCTGGAGGGAAAACAAGCAATGAGTGAATGAGTGAATGTTTTGATACCTGCTGACCGCATGTTCAATGAAGCAATGGGTAAATCGGCAGTCGTGAGTCGTGAGTAGTGAGTGGTGAGTAGGGAGATAATCTCTGCGAAACTCCGCGCTCTCTCCGGCTCTGCGGTGAATAAAATATCAGGTGAAAATTGAACGAACACCCCCTTTCCTGGTACAATCGTGAACAGCCATAAAAAAGATCGTTCGCCTGTCCCTTGTTTCTTGTCCCTCGTTCCTTGTCCCTTGTTTCTTGTCCCTCTGTTCATCAACGGTCGAGTTTCTGCTGTAAAGCATTGAGCTTTTGCAGCAACACCACCTGGTTGCCTGCCCGGACATAATTGTGGCCGGGATACCGGGCGCCGTAATAGGTATCGTTATTGATATGATCCGCCAGGAAACGGATGGCCTGCATATAGATCATAAACTGACCTGCATAAAAGAAAGCCTGTTTTTCCCGGGAAGACAATTCCTCTCCCATCTCCAGCTGATAACCTTCCACAATGGCATGGTACATATCTTCCCGCAGGTCAATGCGGGAGAAATCCTGTTCTTCCTCGCTAACGGTGGGCAGGTAGGTCCGCATCATATCCCCCACATCGCTGATAAAATGACCGGGCATCACCGTATCCAGGTCTATCACGCAAAGGGCTTTGTCTGCATCATTGAACAATACATTGCTGATCTTGGTATCATGGTGTGTGACCCTGACCTTGAAATGAATATCCTGCTGAATGGCCACATACCTGTCTACCAGGTGTGATGCTGCTTCCAGGTAATCGATCAGTTCCGCCGATTCCCGGATCCTGTCGGCATTACCTGTTTCCAGCGCCTGCTGGAACTGCCGGTAGCGGAGAGAAAGATCGTGGAAACCGGGAATGGTGGCATGTAAACTGCGCGCATCAAAACCTGCCAGCAGGCGGGTGAATTTTCCAAACTGCCGGGCAGCTTCAAAAGCCTGTGCGGCAGAAGTGGCCACCGCTTTGGAATGTGAACCCGGCACAAAAGGGAACAGGCGGAACGATCCACCCTGGTCTCCTGCTATGGTGATCAATTGCCGCCCATTACGGGCCACCACCGGCGCCACAAAAAAATAGTCAGGCGCCTGTTCCGCCAGGTAAGCGGCAATACGACTGATATTGTCTGCGATCGCTTCTGGCTCTGTGAATACATGGGTATTGATCCTTTGCAGGATGTATTTTTTACCCTGCTGTTCCACTGTCCAGGTGTGGTTGATCAATCCTGTACCAAAAGCTTTGATCACGGTATCCGACCCTGTCAGTCCATAGGCAGCTAAGACCTGTTGCGGTATTCCCATCATCCATTCGTTTCTTATCTCAATAACGTATTGTACTCCTATTTAAAAAATCAGCCTGATGGCCGAAATTCCGTATCGCTCAGGGCCGCTGGGCCCCGTTCCTGTGGACGGGCTGCTTTTTCTTCTGTCAAAATGTGCTATGCATCATTTTGACTGCCATCGCCTACGCTCGGCACCAAACAAAAAGAGGCCCGTCCACAGGAACTGATTAGAATATTTTCATCGATCACCCCGAATGGAGCAGTTTTATATCTCTAAAGACAGCGATCTTGAATTACCTAATACAACGCATTCTTAATAATCAGCCCCCAGTGCAAACACGGGTTTGCGGTACATCCACTGTCCGCCTGTGAAATCAGGGAATTCAATCGTCTGGTTACCCAGCTCGATCGACCTTTCACTCAATGGTGTGATGGCGCTCCAGGTAGCCGCATCATATACATCCAACGGTGTGGCCGTCTGCCGTTTGATGGATTCCACAAATGCGTGGATCACAAAAAAGTCCATACCACCATGACCGGCACCGGCCGTTTCCTTGCTCCAGCGCTGCCATAACGGGTGATCGTATTTATCCAGCCATATTTTGGCATCATCCCACTGGTGCGCTTTGGCTGATTTGCCTTCAATATAAATGCCCTTGTTCACATCCATCCATAAACCTTCGGTACCCTGTACACGGAAGCCCAGCGAATACGGTCTTGGCAGGTTGGTATCGTGCTGCAGCAATACGGTCTCACCGTTCACGCAATTGATGGAAGTGGTGACCACATCGCCCAGCTTAAAATTCACTTTGGCATTGGGATGGTTCTCTCCCCCTTTCTTTACCACATAATCATGCAGCCCCCTTGCCTTGGAAGAGAAAGAAGAGATCGAATGAAAACGGTTACCGCGGTTGATATTGATATAGTTGGCAACCGGCCCGATACCATGCGTAGGATACAGATCGCCATTCCGGTGTACAGAATGTTCGGTTCTCCAGTGTGCTTCAGAATATCCTTTCTCACCAAATTCCACGCCATGTCCATACGTGTTGACACCATCATTGAATTTCACTTCACGCAGGTCGTGCTGGTAGCCACCCTGCAGGTGAATGAGTTCACCAAACAGTCCCTGGCGCACCATATTCAGCACGGCCATCACATCGCGCCGGTAACATACATTCTCCAGCATCATCACGTGCGCTTTGTGGTGTTCGGCGGCTTTCACCACATCCCAGTGATCTTCCAGCGTAATGCCGATCATCACTTCGGAACCCACATATTTGATGCCCGCATCCAGCGAGCCGATGATCATTTCCTTATGCCATTCCCAGGGTGTGGCGATCACCACTGCATCCAGTTTGGTCTTCTCCACCATTTTTTTCCAGGCATAATTATCGCCGGTGAATACTTCCGGCATGGTTTTACCCGATTTGCTCACCATTTCCTTTGCCGCCTGTAAAGCCCTTGGTTCAATATCACAAATAGCCACCACATCCACATCACTGCGACGGAGCAACAGGTCAAGGTGACTGACCCCGCGGGCGCCGGTGCCTATCAATGCCATTCTTACTTTGGTTTCCGGTGTGCGGGCAAACAGTTTCATGCCGGGTAATACCGCCATAGCAGCGGCTGCCATCCCGGTGGTGCGTACAAATTCTTTACGGTTCATGGTTGGTGTTCATTAGATTTTTAGCAATCGGTTGAGGTTGCATCTTGGACAGATGAAGCACCTAAGATAAATCAGACGGCTGATAAAACCCTACACTTATTTATGTTCCATAATGACGAACGCTTTGTTTATTTTTAGCGCATGAAAATGCAATTCTGGTCGGTAGGAAAAGTGCATGAAGCTTATGCAAAAACAGGCATTGAGGAATTCACTAAAAGGCTGAACAATTATTTTCCTGCCGACTGGCTCATCATCAACCCACCCAAAAATGCAGGAACCTTATCGGAAGCTGAACTGAAAAAAGCGGAAGCAGTCACCATTTTATCACAATTGCAAAAAGACGATCACCTGGTTTTGCTGGATGAGAGAGGCAAGAACCTCAGTTCCCCCGAACTGGCGCAATGGATCCAGCAACGGGCCAATACCGGCACCAAACGCATCATCTTCCTGATCGGCGGGGCTTTTGGCGTGGATGAACGCGTAAGCCAGCGGGCCGATATGGTCTGGAGCCTGTCGCGACTGGTATTCCCACACATGCTGGTACGACTGATCCTTGCCGAACAGGTATACCGGGCCTGCACTATCTTACGGAACGAGAAATACCACCATAGTTAACGATCCCTTCTCTGCGTAACCTCCCTGTTCTCTGCGGTTGGTGCAAGTTTCATCCAACCGCAAAGAACAAGAGAGGCAGAGGTTTCGCAGAGGATACTGATTAACTGAATATTTAATGTATCCCTCACACAGAATTTCCTAAATTGCCTGTATGCTTACCATTACCCTCATCATCCTGCTACTGACCTGCGTGATCTCATTTACCGCTTTTTCGAATGAAAAGGTCATCAATGATCTCATCTTTTATCCAACTGCCATCACCAATCATAACCAGTGGTACAGGTTCATCACCTGTGGTTTCATACATGCCGATTTCATGCACCTGGCATTTAACATGTACACTTTTTACCTGTTTGGCGGCATGGTGGAGCAGGCATTTACCATGATCTACGGAGACATTGGCAAGGTTTTGTATATCATCATGTACCTCACATCGCTGGTGGTATGCCTGCTGCCCACTTATTTTGCGCACCGGAACAATTATTATTACCGGAGCCTGGGTGCATCCGGCGCCGTATCGGCAGTGATCTTTATCGGCATCTTCCTGTATCCTACCATGGGCATGGGTATCTTCCCCATCCCCTTCCATATTCCCGCATTCATCTTCGGGCCTTTGTACCTAGGCATTTCCGCCTATCTCGCCAAGAAAGGCCATGGCAACATCAACCATTCCGCACATATCTGGGGCGCTGTCTATGGCATCGTATTCCTCGTGATCACCAGCCAGTTCCTGAGCGGGTTCAGACCTTTGGGCAGATTTGTGGAGGAAGTGACGAATTATTTCCGGTAAGATACTTGCAGCACGTTTCGGGTCTTATCCGTCACCCGGAAACGGTGATCGATGCGATACCCGACCACCCAAAGAATTCGTTGGTCGCTCTCCAACACCCATACCTGTTCCTTTTCCGTGCGCGATAATTTCAGGTCGATCAGGAATTTGCTGAGCTTCTTTTTCTTTTGCATCCCCAGCGGATAAAAATAATCCCCTGTTCTCCATTTACGCAGCAATAAGGGGAAACGGATGTTTGACGCATCGAGAGAAGCCTCGTGGGAGGAATAATGAGTGAATGAGTGGATGAGTGGATGAGTGAATGTAATAGTACCTGCTTCGAAAAGGATCTCGGTTTGGTCTGGAGGGATGGATATATGTTGCGCGGTTTGCGGGGTGTTGGGGGCAAGGATCATCCAGTTGCGGTTGCGGATGATGCGGTGGGTGACTGAGGCCTGGAAGCCGCCGTTCTCGCCATCCAGTAAACGGATCACTTCTGCTGTCTGGCCTGCATGGAACCCGAAGTTCCGGATCAGCTCCCAGGTAAGGGTATGCAGGGGACGGAGTTTTTTCCATTTCAGGATGGGTACATGCCATTCTGTTCCTTTTGGCTCCAGCAGCTCATTCACCGTACGATCAACCGATTGCTGGTAGATCATCTCCACTTCCCGGAAACGTTCAATATTATGCAGCAGGTTCTCATCAGCCTGCGGATACACTTCCCTGATCTGTGGCAATAACTGGTTACGGAAATAATTACGGGTATACTTATCGGAAGCATTGGAGGAGTCTTCCACAAAATCAAGTCCCTGTTCAGCCGCATAAGCCAGCAGCTCATTCTTCCGGAACGGCAACAAAGGCCTGATCAGCCTGCGCGACCGCAACTCGGGTTGTATACCCGCCAGTCCCTGTATGCCCGTGCCCCTGAAAAAATGCATCAGTACCGTTTCTATATTATCATCTGCGTGATGCGCCGTAACCATATAATAGTTGACAGCACCTGTTCTCTTAGAACGATCCTCATCCGTTCCCTGCCATCCCAGGATGATCTCACTAAACCAGTTATACCGGAGCTCCCTGGCAGCTTCCTGGATGGCGCATTTCTGTTCGGCAGCGTATTGTTGGGTATCGAAATATTTTACCAGTAACTCCTTCCCATATTTCACAGCAAGTGCACGCACAAATTTCTCATCCCGCTCACTCTCCTCTCCCCGCAATTGAAAATTGGCATGGGCCATCGTGAAAGCGACCCCCATCCGGTGCAACAGGTCTGCCAGCACCACACTATCCACCCCACCACTCACCCCCAGCAATAACCGGACATTAGCCGGCAACAATTGCGGGAACTGTTGTTTCCAATGTTGTTCAAATGAGGATAACAGGTGCATGGCGGATTAGTCTTTGGTCTTTGGGAGGAACATTCAATTGACAGCATTATTATTTCACTTCAACATTCATCATTCCTTGTTCATCTGTTCAATATTCCCTTGGTCTTTGGGAGGAACATTCAATTGACAGCATTATTATTTCACTTCATTATTCATCATTCCTTGCTCATCTGTTCAATATTCCCAAGCTTTTTTTCACCGCAGAGCCGCAGAGAGCAGAGAGTTTACGCAGAGAAACTTACTTCATCACCTGTCTGCCGTCAGGCAGGTTCATCATTCCTTGATCAATATTCAAAATTCCCGCCCCTCCTTCGTCTGTTCCTTGCTCATCTGTTCATCTGTTCCATTCATCATTCATCATTCCTTGTTCCTCTGTTCAATATTCCCAAGCTTTTTTCACCGCAGAGCCGCAGAGAGCGGGGAGTTTACGCAGAGAGACCTACTTCATCACCTGCCTGCCGTCAGGCAGGTTCATCATTCCTTGATCAATATTCAAAATTCCCGCCCCTCCTTCGTCTGTTCCTTGCTCATCTGTTCATCTGTTCCATTCAACATTCATCATTCCTTGTTCAATATTCAATATTCCTAGCTTTTCTTCGCTTCCTTCGCCCATGCGTCTTTCAATGTAACCGTTCTGTTGAAGACCAGTTTGTCCGCGCTGCTGTCCTTGTCGAGACAGAAATATCCTTTGCGGATGAACTGGTAGCGGTCATCCGGTGTATCGTTGAGCAAAGCAGGTTCAGCATAGGCATTCGCGAGTACGGTGAGGGAATCTTCGTTGATATGGTCTTTGAAATCGCCTTCAGCATTGGCCACGTCCTCAACTTTGAAGAGACGGTCGTACAGACGCACTTCTGCAGTAACAGCGTGTTTCACGCTTACCCAGTGCAATGTGCCTTTCACGTTGATACCCGAAGTATCGGAACCACTTTTGCTCTCGGGGATATAGGTACATCTCACTTCAGTAATGTTTCCGGCCGCATCTTTCACCAGTTCCTCGCAGCGGATGATATAGGCGCTTTTCAGGCGCACCATCTGTCCGGGAGCCAGCCTGAAATATTTTTTGGGCGGGTTCTCCATAAAATCTTCCCGCTCAATGTAGAGTTCCCTGCTGAAAGGGATATCACGGTGTCCGGCATTGGGATCTTCGGGATTGTTCTCGCTCTGCAGGTGTTCTTCTCCTTCGGGATAATTGGTGATCACCAGTTTCAGCGGATCGAACACCACCATCCTGCGCAGGGCGATCCTGTTCAGCTGTTCACGCACACAGAATTCGAGCAGACCTATATCGATCAGGTTCTCACGTTTGGCCACGCCGATACGGTCGCAGAATTCGCGGATCGCTTCAGCGGGATAACCTCTCCTGCGCATACCACTGATAGTGGACATACGGGGATCGTCCCAACCCGTCACATGTCCCTCGTTCACCAGTTGCAGCAGTTTGCGTTTGCTCATGATGGTATAGGTCATGTTCAAACGTGCAAACTCATATTGGTGTGAAGGGAAGATCTCCAGTTTCTCAATACACCAGTTGTACAGGTCGCGGTGCGGGATGAATTCCAGCGTACAGATCGAGTGGGTGATGTTCTCGATCGCATCACTTTGTCCGTGCGCAAAATCATACATCGGGTAAATGCACCAGTTATCGCCGGTGCGGTGGTGATGTGCATGTTTGATGCGGTACAGGATCGGATCGCGCAGCAGCATATTATGCGAAGCCATATCGATGCGGGCACGCAATACTTTGGAACCATCTGCATATTTTCCGGCACGCATATCTGCGAACAGCTGCAGGTTCTCCTCAATACTTCTTTCGGCATAGCGGTTTCTTGTTCCCGGTACAGTGGGGGTACCTTTCTGTTCGGCGATCTCTTCACTGGTGCTGTCATCCACATAAGCCAGCCCTTTTTTGATCAGGGTTACCGCAAAAACATATAACTGTTCAAAATAATCAGAAGCATAGAACTCGTTGGCCCATTCAAAACCCAGCCAGCGAACATCGTCTTTGATGCTTTCCACATATTCGGTCTCTTCAGTGGTGGGGTTGGTATCGTCAAAACGCAGGTTGGTCTTGCCACCGTATTTTTTGGCCAGTCCAAAATTGAGACAGATACTCTTGGCATGCCCGATATGCAGGTAACCATTCGGTTCCGGCGGGAATCGGGTAACGATGGATTTGTATTTTCCGGTCTTCAGATCCTCTTCTACGATCTCTTCGATAAAATTCAGGCTCTTTTCTTCGCTCATTGCTTTGCTTTCTTAGGTCTGCAAAGGTAAGGGATTGGGGGATTGGGGGATTGAGGGATTGGGGGTGGCGCATCTGCCTGTCGGCAGGTTGCAGGTTGGCATACAACTGCTGTTCACCGCAGGAGCCGCGGAGGACGGGGAGGGTACGCGGAGGGTGACTGAAAGGACCACGTTGCTGCGGATCTACCGGATACGGAACAGGTGTTGGAATACCGGATCATCCTGGTTGCAATCGTTTGTGGTGAAGCAGAAAATTTTCTCCAGACCACATAAATAATTCTATCATAATGACTTAGGACTATACGCTGGACACAATTATATAAAACGAATAAATGATATTTATAAATAGATATAAATCAATATATCTAATAGATTGCTTCATTATTGATTCATTATTGATTCATTATTGATTCACTATTCCTTCGCCCTTTCTTCGCTTTTTACGCTGATTTACTGGCCGCAGAGCGAAGAAAAGGCGAAGCGGAGGCGAAGAAAGTATGAATTGAGTAAAAGGAAAATAGGAACAGATGAGACAAGGAACAGATGAAGGATATCAATGAGTGAATGGGAGTTGCTGGGGGCTGGATGCAGAAAATCAATGAGCGAATGAGTGGATGATAGAATGAGTGAATGCTTTGATTGCTGCTGACTGCATATTCAGAGGAAGGAATGGGGGAATTGAGTTGCTGGATACTGGATGCTGGATACTGGATGCTCGCAGCTCAAAGCTCGAAGCTCATAGCCAAACACACCCTCTAATCAAGGAACTGCTTCCCCAACTACTCCTGATCAAACAAATCGAAACAAAGCCCCTACTGCACAAATTTTCTCACAAACCCGATCGCGGCAACCATGTCGTCATGGAGGAGACGGTCGGCTTCGTTGAAGGGGACGATCTGGCGGAAGGATGCCATGAGCTGTTCCAGTTTGGGGGATGAGTGCTGGGGGCGCCTGAATTCGAGTGCCTGCGCAGCGCTGAGCAGTTCGATGGCCAGTACTTTTTCTACGTTCTGGATTACCCGGAAACATTTGGTGGCGGCATTGGCGCCCATGCTTACATGATCTTCCTGGTTATTGGAAGAAGATATACTGTCTACGGAAGCTGGCGTGCAGAGTTGTTTGTTCTCGCTCACGATACCCGCCGCCGTGTATTGGGGGATCATGAATCCTGAGTTCAGTCCCGCATCTTTCACCAGGAACAGGGGCAGGCCGCGCTGGCCGCTGATGAGCTGGTAGGTCCTTCTTTCGGAGATATTGGCGATCTCGCTCATGGCTATGGCCAAGTAATCCAGCGATAATGCCAGGGGCTGTCCATGAAAATTACCGCCGCTTACGATCAGGTCTTCCTCGGGGAATACATTGGGGTTATCGGTCACCGAATTGATCTCGCGCACAAAAACATCGAGGATATGGTCGAATGCATCCTTGCTGGCGCCATGCACCTGGGGTATGCATCGGAAAGAATAAGGGTCCTGTACCTGGGTCTTTGCCTGGCTGGTTATGGCACTGCCCTGCAGATGCTCCAGTAACACCCTGGCCGTGGTCACCTGTCCTTTATGAGCCCGCAGCGCATGGATATGGGGGTTCAGGGGCTCTGTGATGCAGTCAAACGCATCGAACGACAGGGCACTGATCAGATCGGCCATCTGCAGCAGGTGTTCGGCCTGTTTCAGGCAGTACATGCCGTAGGCGCTCATGAACTGGGTTCCGTTGATCAGGGCCAGCCCCTCTTTGCTCTGCAGTTGAATGGGCTGCCAGCCGAATAATTGCATGGCTTCTGCGGCAGACATTTTACGGCCCTGGTGGTACACTTCGCCCAGGCCCAGCAAGGGCAGGCTCAGGTGACTGAGCGGCGCCAGGTCGCCAGAAGCGCCCAAAGAACCCTGGGTATAGATCACGGGCAGTACATCGTTGTTGTACATGTCCATCAGCCTGATCACCGTATCGATCTGCACACCACTGTTACCATAACTGAGCGATTTGATCTTGAGCATCAGCATCAGTTTCACGATATCGCGGGGAACCTCCTCTCCCAGTCCGCAGGCATGCGAGACCACCAGGTTGTATTGCAGCTGTTCGATCTGGCTGCCGTCTATCTTCACATTCTGTAAAAAACCAAAGCCGGTATTGATACCATAATAAAGGCGGTCCTTGTCTTCCATTTTGGCATCCAGGTAGTTGCGGCAGGCCAGTATGCGTTCGTGGGCATCGAAAGTGATGGAGACCTGCTGGTCAAAATCCAGCAGGTGTTTGACCTGCGAAAAATGCAGCCATTTCCGGTCAAGCGGAAGATAGTTATAACTCATTCGGCAATCGTTTCAACAAAGTAAAGTGATTTCAGCTTACCGGCATTTCCGGGTAGGAAAATGCCCGCAAAGGCACAAAGGCGCGGTGCCTGCATAGAAAAAGCGGTTGAAAACCCCTACCCACGCTTCCCGCTTGGTTCTGAACCTTTTTTTCCCTTATTTTGCAACCCGTGAAAAGGTTTGTGGTCTGTAGTTGTTGTATAACAACCACAAACGACAAACCCTCTAAGGACCGGTAGCTCAGCTGGATAGAGCAGCTGCCTTCTAAGCAGCAGGTCATTGGTTCGAATCCAATCCGGTTCACAACTTATTTCAGACTGCGTTGATTATCAATCAGATACAACGCAGTTTGAAAAGTTCCTAACGCTCCCCTAATCTGGTATATTTATCCACACCTCACTTCCTATCCGTAAAAAGGCCCGGTGAGAACACCAGGCCGATACCAATTTAACTGCTATATAAGAAAACTAATCAATCAATAATTCCGAGGGTTTTATCTGTCAGGTAGCGCAGCAAAGGAGCAGCTCCTACCTGCTTGTCTACTGTTTGCTGATCATAGTGGCCATCTGCTATGAACTTACCACTGGTGTAGTAGTTGGTTCCTGACCACAGATAAGGTGTCATGATGGGGTTATGCAACCTTCTGTAGCCAAATCCATTGTTGGATTCAAAGTAGTATAACAGTGATGGCATATTCCATACCGGTACTTTATCCCAGCGCTTGAGTGCTATCAGATCAGCGAAGCTCTCCATGAAGGAATAACCATCTGCATACTTAGGACTTGCCACTGGTCTGCCGGCCGGTACATTCACTGTACGCCTGCGAAGTGAGTCCCCGTTATGCGGATGTCCCTTGAACTGCAATCCATCTTCCCGGAAATAAATGATACCTGCGAATTGCCATGGTACTTTGGTGCCATTGACTGCCAGCTCGAAATTGCGACGATACTTGGCAATCTGCTTGGCACAGTTGACAATCTGTGGGCGCATGACCTCCCGGATGACCATGTTGTTCCAACTTTCCTGATACGCTTCCAGCGACCTGGCGCTGGCAATTGTTACCGGAGTTTGTCTGGAGAGTACCGTAGACAGTATCATACTGCAGTATCGTTAGGTGATGAGTAAGGAATGACTGCCTCTGATTTATTACGACGGTATAATCTGAATTTCCAGATAGCAAGTAAGGCTGCGATCACCAGCGGATACGCATACCACGGCGGCTGCCAGCGAAAGGTCTTTGCCTCCGTGGTCTTGGCTTTCTTACTTACTGTTGTACTGGAACTATCGCTTCTGGTTTTGGATGCCAGGTAAGAGGTAACGGTAGAATCATTACCAACACTGGTATTCAGGTTACCGGTAGCAGTTGTCTTTTTACGGCTGTCTTCAACAGATTTCAATTTGCGGCCACCAGGATCTATTACTGTCTTACCGGTAGAGTCCTGCGATATCACTACTGGCCCGGTGTTATTCACTGAGTCAGAAGGATAGAACCGAAGCTTCAGGTAACTGGAATCTATCTTGAAAGTAAAGCCACTGTGTTTAGTTGTTAAACCATACTTACGGGCTGCTTCACTCCAGAATAAATCAGTTTCCTTATTGACCTCTGTGTTACTGCTGTCCACTTGTGAACTGCTGCTCGATCTGTTCTTGTTGGTTACCCCGCAAGAACTGAAGGCTATCGTTAAGATAGCCGTCAGCAGTAGTAACAGTGGTAAGGGGGATGGTAGATTATTTGATTTCATGATGTTGGAGTTTGGTCCTTAGCTTCCATCTGTTCTGCAGCTTTCTTCGCAATGGAATTGTTCTTGATAGCTACAGTCATAATAGAAAGCAAGGGCTTGATGAAGTACTGAGCGAATGGACTGGAGTTATCGATCGCGTACATATTCTCCAGAATAGAAGTGATCTCAATGAAGAGGATGAATATCAGCAGGCCATTGTTCAGATAGTCTGCATACGGACTGATAGCCTGCATGGCTGTCTCTCCGGATCTCATCATCAGGAATTTCATCAGCATACTCACACATACAGCACCGCCATACTGCATAAACTTGACAACTGTTTTACGGTATCCCTGGCTGGTTCTGGCGTCTTTGGCAATAACAGCTTTGATAAGCCCGGTTACAAAGTCAAGCACAATGGAGGCAGCCATTGCGGCCATAAGAGTACCTGTTGGAAGGAAATTCAATTTGATGTTCAGTAAGGTCAAAACGCTGATAGTGAGTAGGCTTTTCATGGGTTTAGAGTATAAGGGGGTTATAGTTTACGGTTTACTTCTTTGGTTGTGTACTCTGCTGCAGTATTTTCTCCCATTCAACGGCATACTCATAGAAAGGCTGCTGCAACTGCTCGGTCTGTTGCTGTGTGAAATCTCCATTCTTGCTGCCTTTCATGAATACCAAGAGCTGATACCAGTACTGTTTGGTAGCAATCAACACGTCACCTTTTACCAGGGCTTCTGTGTTGTAAGCTTTCACGGGCTTCTTTTGCTTAGAGCTGTCCGTGAATATGATCGTTTGAACTTTCGAAAAGTCGATGTAGAGTGTGTCTCCTTTAGACTTTTCCTGGCCAAAAGATGCTGTGGTGATAAATGCTGCGATGCAGAATAATACTACTGTTTTCATGATCTGTGATTTAGGGTTTAAGTGATAAATTATTTACGAACGAAACGTTTCATCTCGGGTAGTTTGAATATGAAGTCATCAATGGAAGAGTTGTCCAGTCCCCAACTATTGATGATCGCTTTCGGAATAGTGATACCGAACTGTACGATAGGATAACCTTGCTTGCCGTTAAGGTATACCTCACCATAACTGTCCACCGTGGTGTCGCTGGTGATCTTGTTGACAACCCAGCTCACTGAGTAAGCGGAGTCTCCCTTGAAGGTTACAACGACAGGATTGATCTGCTTTGCACCTTTGGGGATCACCAGCGTCTCACTCATTACAGTGGAACTCACCTGAGCGGTTACAGTCACAGCTGTAGGATGGATTTCGCTGGCAGAAGATGTGAGCGTTAACATCAGGCTCAGTAATACTGTTAAGATTTTCATGTTATCTGTTTATTTACGGTAAAGGATTAGAAAGAACTATTTGTGCATTACTGCTACAGATATACTCCGTAATGGTTGCCCCACCATTTATCTGTGTAATAGCGTCTCCAGACACTAACGCAACTCCTGTTAAATCGCTAATTGCAGTTTGTGTAGCTTGTACTGTATTACCTGATATGACATTGTAGTTAAGATACCATGTGTAGGTTAGTCCATCCGCTGCTCTGGTATATGAACCAGTAAAGTATAGTACATCTGAACACGGTGCGCCAGTTGCGAATGTTACGAATATTGTTCTTCCTGTATTGTTTGTTATACCACCACTCACACAGTATCCAATGGTTGTAACATACCTGTACATTTCTGGGTAAGATGCATAAGTATCCAACTTAACAGGGGTTCCATTAAGATTGAACCAGTCTGTGTTAAGTGGTGGGTCACTTAGGAATAATCCATAGCTTGCACTTCCATATAATTTAGAACTAACCGCTAATGGAGATTGATAGTAAACAGTTGCACTTCCGGTTGTTCCAACTGCACAAGGATTAGCCCACCCATAAGTTGTGTGACCTGCTTGACTGCTGAAGTATAATGTGCCACTTGCGTTCAACACGTCTCCAGCGGTGATATCTTGTTTGACAACCAGTTGACTGTTAGCCTTATCCCACAGGGTGGCATTACGTGGATTGATCCAATAATACGTTAACGCTTCCGATTTGGTAATTTGTTTTGACCCCGTTCCAGCCACACCTCTTGCAGCGAAATACCCATTGGTCACAGCATTGTTAGCATTATCCCAACTTACAGTTTGGTTTGATGCAAGTCCAGCCCATGACCAATAATAAGAACTGGTGAAGCTCAAGCATATACATAGAAGCAGTGCGATTAGTACTGTTTTTGTGTATCTCATTTCTCTAACAATTTTTCAAGTTTAGAAATCCTCTCTTCGAAACTGGCGATCACTTTAATCTGTTGTTGGATAGTGGTATTCTGCTTCTCCACTTGCTTCTCAAGCATCATGATTTTGTAAGTATGCACTGTTGTGTAATCAACCTTCAGCCATCCTTCGCTATCTTCATGAACAGCATAAGGAAGTATATTTCTTACTTGTTGTGCAGAGTAACCCCATTTGTCTTCACCAGATGGTTTGAATGTATACTGTATTGCCATTATACCATCTGAACTCATTACAACTTCATGTAGTTTTTTCAAGCGTATATCAGATGTTTCATAAAAAGCACTTGCTGACATAGTATACGTTCCTAACGTTACGTTACCAATTGCACCACTGTAAGGAACATAAGTTGATGCAGCAGTAGATGATGTCAAGTAACCTGCTGAAGCGTGATTACCCCAACCGTACGCAGCATCCCAGTTTGTTTTGTTGTAACCGGTTATTGCAGAAGATCCACCAAAAAAATTCT
Source organism: Bacteroidota bacterium (assembly GCA_016183765.1). GTDB lineage: Bacteria > Bacteroidota > Bacteroidia > Chitinophagales > Chitinophagaceae > Sediminibacterium. The sequence continues at coordinate 207,542 of JACPEA010000007.1, read as the reverse complement.
GTATTTGTGTTGAAGTGTAGTAATTAATTAAACCTGAAGTTGAATTAGTAATAAATCCAGCATCGTTTGTGAAAGATGAAAGGTTAGAGTTTAAGTAAGCAGCAGAGCCAAGACCTAAGAATGTTTGTACTTGAGAAACACTTGCGCTTAATCTGTATTGAGCATTTGGGCCGTCTAATACAACTAAAGCGCTAATAGTTCCTGCATTAGCTTCGTTAAATGTGTATGAACCGTTACCCCATTTTGTAGCAAAACCAGCAGTCAAACTACTTGCAGTTCCAGTTAATCCTGTACCTGCACCAGAGAACGATGATGCTGTTACTGATGATGAGAATGTAGTAGCTCCGGTAGAAGCAATTGATTGGTACACAGTACCTCCCACCGCAAAGTTTACTGACCCACCAGAAGGCACACCAATACCGAAATCTGTTACAGCACCTCCAGTAAAAACACTTGCTCCATTACCTATGTAACCTCTATCTGTACTTGTTGCGCTTTTGTATATATGGTAAAATGTAGCATCAGTATTAACGTACGTAATTCCAACTCCACTACCTGTAAGAGTGGCAGCACCTGTTGTAGCTATTGTAAAACCTTTTGTTGCAGTTCCATCTACGTAGAGATTTAAACCGTATCCACTTTCTGCTGCTATAACTGTGCTATAATTTGCAGCTCCACCAGTCCATGCACTTAGTTGGTATATACCACCCCTGTTAGTACCTCCCCATTTAAATTGGAAACCGGAAGTTACATATGCGTTAACAAATTGTATGTTACCATTGATGTTCACTAAACCCCCACTTTGGCTTATCTGACTATTACCAATATCACTTGCGCTATTCCACAATGGTATATATCCAACAGTACCACTACCTGTTACAGTACCAGCAGAACCACCTGTTGCTGATAGAGTACCTCCGCTAAATGATAGACCAGAACCGATAACCATCTTCCCAATCTTACCACCATTATCAGCATATACTATAACATCACTTGAACCTGCTACAGCGGACACGTAGAGAGAAGAACCTTCAAGATATAAAAATCCATCACTTCTTTGAAGAAATCCAGAGTTGCTTGCAACATCGTAGCTTGAATGTCCGAAACGAGCGTAGCTTGATGAAGCAGACCAAGTACCTATTTTAGCAACACCAGATGTTACTGTACCACTAAAGGTACCGCTACCTGCCCAAGTTGTTGCTCCACCAACAGCAATTCTCATGTATTCTGTAACAGTTGTTGCAGACGCATTTGCCTTAACCCCGAAAACTAAATCAGCTGCTGAATTAGATGCAGCACTGGTAAGAACTGTTCCTATGTACGCAAAATTTGTTGTACTGTTATAGTATGCAAAGTTTAATCCAGCAAAATCACCAACCGCACCATTTGTATTAGTAACAGTTAGGTTCTTTACAGAACCAATACCACCTGAAATATTTCCAAGTGAAAATGATGCTGTTGTACCGGCGAGCCCACCTGTTAATGTCCCACCAGTTAGCTGTAAATACCTTGCATCACCTAATCCATTGAATGTTGTTGTATAAACACCGTTTGTAACAGTACCAGCGTTGCCGGTAGTATTCTGGTTGAATGTAGGTACAGAAGCTGTTACTGTTGAAGCATCAGCAAAAGTGATCGTAAGCGTAGAGGCAGACAGATCGACCGCCGTTACCCGCTTGCTATATGCCGTATTCCCATTACTGATATCTGTGGTGGTAGGTATCACATAACCTGCAGTAATGGATATATCCCCTGTGGTATTGTTATAGGTCAAACCAACAGCAGATACTGATTGCGCAGCACGGGATCTGGCTGCAGTCCAATAGTAGGATGTGCCTCCCTCTGATATATCGGATGTGAGCAGGCTCACAACTCCTGTCTTCCCATTTACAGAGGAAACTGGTGCCGATGGGCTTAGTATCTTAACCCATGCTGCCGGATTGGAAGGCGCTGCTACCTGGAGTACATAGGTTATGGTACTATCCGTGCGCACACACATATCACCCACCACCGCCGAAAGGGCTAACATAGCCGACTGGCTGGCCGCTGTGAACACATTATTCATGGTGATAGCTGGCAGGTAGGTTGTAGCTATCTTGGAATCGGATCCTATAGGCGCATATCCGTTGGCGGCACCCTTATTGGCAACGTTTTCGGGAGTAAAGCCCAATGCTGCCTGATAATCTGTACCTGCCACAGCAGCCACTATATCACCCGACGCATTTGCCTTTAAAACGGAAGATGCTACAGATGATTGCCGAATAGTACCAACCACATCCAATGCTTGTGCTGCTGCGCTATTTGCTCCGATCTTCACCTTGCCACTTGTTCCTGTTGCCAACCTTATATCAGGAATGCGAACAGTCATGTGTACTCCAGGGGTTGCATCAAATTGCCACTCGTCTACTTGGTTATCTTGAATATAACCCATGTAAGCATTATCGCTCGTTCTTCTCCAGTTGATAGGCTGACCATCATAGATATTTATGTTGGTGTAATTCTTTAACGAAAGAGTTGTGCCATCTAAAGTAAGCGGGTATCCGGTAAATGTCTTAACGCCTGAGATAGTGTCCGTACCAGTCTTGCTAATATACCTGCCGTCAGCATACAGCCTATTTATGAGAGAATTATCGCCCATATTGGCGGAATAATTCGATGCGTAGTTAAGCGGCTTACCTGCATGGCTTGAATAAGACCCAATACCAAGTGTATCTACCGCCAAGCCATAAAAATTACCACCCACCTGATAGCCAACGCCACCGAAGTTAGGATAGACTACAACCCTACCTGAAGTATATTGGCCCGCTCCATTTGTACCGTAAAAATCCAATGTGTTTCCATTCAGTACTACAGCTTTGCTTGATGGAAGGGATAGTGGTAGATAACCGGCTAACATCCCAGCTATATCAGAGTATAGAACCCGTTGATTGAAACGTGGAATGAGAGAGGTTGTATCAAAGTAAGCGCCATTAGCCAAACCTGTGATCTTACTGGATGCAATCCGTGCAATCGACACGGTTGTCTTTGTAGGGTAATCAGTGAGATTGAACTCAGCTGAAAAGTCCAAAATTCCCCGGACAGGAAATAGTGTGTCAACTTTACTCACGCGTTGGTAACTACCAGTCGCTGATGTGAGGAATCCCAGCGGGTTACTCCACGGGTACATACCGCCCGGGGCAGTGGTGTCCGCTTTGGAGAAGACGCCAAGGTTACTGCGAGCTGTATTGACGTTACTGACATCAGCCAGATTGTTGCCGGCTTGCAGATAGTTGCCAATAGGCTGCTTACTCTGCACACGCAACTGCACAGCTACCAGCGAATCCAGGAAACGCTGCACCCTTACATAGGTCTGCAGCATGTTGGCCGTATCACTGATATTGAGTTTACTGTTCAGGTAATTGCCGCTGGCCACATAGGCCCAGCGCTTTGGAGAACATTCACGAACCCATATTTTGTTATCGGTGGTGAATATCAACGCCCCGCAACTGTCGACTCCTTTGCTGGAGTTGGCCACGGTAGTATCGGTATATTTAGGCAGAAAGAAGTTCAACTGTACCATCAGGCGACTGTCGGCCACTGTTGTGGATCCGGTAGCCCGTTGCATGACAGGTTGCGCATGCAGTCCAAGACTGAAAGCCAGTGTCAAGACCCCGATCAGTACCAGTATGGATATTACTTTTTTCATAGTATCAGGATGTGGAAGGTGTTATTAGGATCCAATGTGACATCGAATCCTGGTATTGTAATATTGAACCCACCTGTACCTACCAGTTGAAACTCGTTCAGAGGATCGCTGGGATTGGCCCAGTTGTAATACAACTCTCCATATCCGCGATAGGTCACCACGAACTGCTTATCCTTCAGCGAAACATCGTTATACTGGGTTGAGGTTGTAAATGCATCCGACCGGATGAACTTACTGGTACCCGTCGAAGCTTGTGTGACGTACAAACCATCGGTAAGCACTGTCAAAGCATTACCGCTCACATTGGATACATTGGTGTTAGCTGACAATGTATCGTTGACCAGTGTCAGGTTGATGCTGCGGGTATTGAGAATGCCAAGGGTGATACCGCTCAGGCTTCCACTCAGACCTGCTGCGTATCCCAGTCCGGCGGTAGTTCCACCGACACCGCAGGTACCTCCGGTAACCGGTGGCTGGTATTTCACCAGCGGATCCTTGGAAACGCAGGTTAACCTGTCGAGCATGTTGGCAAGCTGAGCCTCAGTGAAGGCATTGACAGCGCCAGAGCGGTTATCCCAGGAGCCGATAGCCTGCAACAGCAGCAGGTACTTACGATCCGTATGCTTATTGTCAAAATGCAGCTGATATTTTTCGCGCAGGAAATAGTTATAGCCCAGGTCACTGAGCTTTTCCAATGCTGTATTTTGGCTGGTGTTGATATGTGGTGTAGGAAATAACATTATAGTGCGTAGCTTTCAAGTTCAACAGCAAGTGTGTGAGCTTCACTGAACAGCTTTCTGGAGAACTTAGACTCCATACTTACTTTCCAGGTATAACGTTTCCAGACATTCTTGTACTCCTCATCAATGCAATCACAGTTATCGTCACAGGCTGCAGCGATATCTGCATTCAATCCGTTGGTACCAGCTTTGTCATTAAGGAATTTGAGATCACCTTCATACACCTTCTCAATAGCTTTCGCTGCGGTGAATGTGGGTAGGGCTTCTGTGACATATCCTCCGCTGTTGGTTAACGGCTGCGTACGGTCGATGAAATAGACCTTGGTGCCATTTAAGGATGGGATCACAAATCCAACACCTGTAGCAAATACCGTGTCAGCGTTGGTCAGTGCAAACTGCTTGGAACCCGAAGCGAAGGTTATCGTATCAACTACAGCGAAAGCCAGGTAGTACTTCATAGAGTATACCCCATCCCTGAATACATCCCGATCACTGATCCCCATAAAAGTGCCTACAGTAGCCTTCATCTGGCTGGCTAAGAAGGACGAAAACGTACCTACTCTGTATCCAAAGGATTTTGTGATGTCTGTAAAACTCGACAGGTGAAATATGGCGGCAGTTACATCTGCACTGGCAGGGTTCGGTGTACCAAATCCACCAGGATTGGACTGCGCATTATACACACCTGTATTGTCTTTTACTATCAGGTAACTGGCATCAGGGGCCAGTTCAGTTAATGTTAGTACGGGTTGGAGTGCCATAGTACGTAAAAGTACCTTGCACTCTCAACCCTTATTTTGTATACTATGCAGCTTGTAAGCGGTTAATTCTGCATGTCATCCAAGTTCTTGGTCATCATGAACTTCACCTTATTAACCAGCGCAGCTTCCGGAATCGGCAGACCAGCTTTGGTCATTTTCAACATCCACTCAGAGAACTCGTAGTCATCGTCCAGCATCAGTTTACCTGTGGCTTTGACCAGTTTCATATAGTCCTTGATGACATTGCTCGCTGGGATGAAGTCCCGGGTTACCGTGTCGAACACGCTTGGGGATACGTAGAAGTCGATATCCTGCTTACCGCGGATAAGCTGGTTGATCAGGATCTTCATGGCTCCATCGGCAACCTTATCTTCATCATCCCCTCCCAGGTACCTCAGCGACAGGATGGCCGCACTGAGTGTCAGGAAGAACCCAAGCTCTGTAAGGTTCCTGTGCATGTTCTCCACATCCACAGCGCTATCAGCAAGCGACTTACCGTTATTGAGCGGGATGCCGCTCCAGGTATCCACTTTTACTCCCGGTATCAGATTCAGTAGTGATCGGCCCAGTACCATCATATTACCTCCCCAGCCGAGCTGGCCAATGGTACGGTAACGTCCTTTCACAGCTCTTCCCAGTTGCTGATCAAAGTGTTCATCCTGGAATCGGTTGTACCAGCCTTCCGGTAACCAGCTCAGTCGGAACTGACCGATCAGTCGGCCCACCACGCTCTTATTGAGAAGCTTCGGTGAGTTCTTATCCTGGTTACCGTGTATGATCATATTCAGGCGTATGACCCTGTTCCGCAGTTTATCAAAGGCTTTTTGCTCCTGCATGTCCTTGGAAGACCACTCCGGCCGCTCTCCGTATTTCTTAGTATCCCATTCGCCGTCTGTATTGAAAGCATCGTACAGCGGAATGGTTTGTTTACCCTCAGCGGTCTCTACCTCGATCTTCTGGTGCAGCAGATGGGCCACAGTAGTTACCCCCTTCATGAAGAAGTCAGAACTACGCATCAGTTGGAAGGGGTCGGCCAGCTTCTTCCAGGTCGGTATGTTATCCCGGTTCTGTGGTACCCGGCCGTAATGGCTGTCCACGATATCCCCCATGATGCCCAGACGCTCCATCAGGTTCATGATCTTTTCCTGTTCAGCGGATCCCGGCAGATTCAACAACTTCTTAAAGGCCTGGTTGACCTCACCGCGGGTGAAATCCTGACGTCCGCTGGCATGGATGTAAACTGACAGCAGACCGAAGCTTACGTTGGCAACTGCAGAGAAAGGGTTGAAGGCTAACGCTTTGAGCTGGTTGATACCGATCAGTTTGTCACCCACCTTACTTCCGTACAGTGTGTAACCTACATAAGGTTCCAACTGTTTGTCAATAGCTTCCCGTTGCTTGGTGTATTCCTCCACGGTCATCTGCTCACCTTCAGGGTTCAAGAATTCCTTCTCCAGCTTTTCGCGCTGTACCATCAGGTCCCGAACCTTGTTACTGATGGCGGTCTGTGTGAGCGGGTTAAGGCTGTACTTGGTACCCTCCTCAGTCCTCTCAGCGAACAACTTACCACCCAGAGAGAACTCCAGTGCTTTAGGTTTGCGATAGACGCTGTACTCTTTCAGGTAACGCAGGGCTTTGATCGCGTTTTCCAGGCCTTTCTGTACGGTCACGATCTTACCGTTCTGCTCCATCTGCACGGTACCACTACTCTCGGCGTGGTGTATCTCTTCGATGATACTCTCTCCCATCTCGATCACGTCTTTCGCTGCAGAGAAGTGACGGTAGTGGGTGGCCATGGTGGCAAACACCTCAGCGATGCGGATAATGTCCCGGCTGCGGTCAGCTACCGGTACAGTATCATCCACAAATTCCAGTGGTATCTTATTGTAAGCGCGGGCATTCATGGCCTCGCTCCAGCCATCGGCTGCTACTGATTCTACAAAACGCTTGGAGTAATTCTCGAAGTAAGCTTTGATGTCCAGGTTATCTGCTACCAGTGACTTGGCCACCGCTGGCAAGAATGATGCGCCGGCATTCTCCTGTACTGTTTTAGGCAGGAAGGATAGCAATGTATCCATCATCGTCTTATAGCGGCTGTAGAAACTCTTTAGTTGCTCATCCTGCATTACCTCTCGATAATTCTGATCCCAAAACTCGGTCTTGGCTGCCTTGGGAGCGATAACGATGTACTTATCTGCATTCATACCCATGGTGAACTCACCGCCTTTCTTCTCGTCGAAGAAAGCATTAGGAGAGTAATTCTCTACGAATACACTCTTCTCTTCATCCATCTTCTCTTGTGTAAGCTCTCCCCGTTCGAATTCTTCCTGCAGTTTCTCAAACAGCACATCCCGCTCATTCAGGTATTCTTTGTACCGGGTCTGTGCACGTTCCAGGATGGTCTGTACATGATCCTCTCCCACCCCTGCTGCCAGCGATTTCAGGTAGTCTTCGATACCGGTATTCAGCTCTCCGGTCTCAGGGTTAAATAACACCCGGGTATCTATCAGTACGGCATTGTCTTTCAGTTCTTTCCAGTACATCTTCCAAGCCAGTGCCCTGGCAGCCCGATTCTCCATGTTCTTTGTCACATCAGCTCCTGGTGTTTTATCCTTGGCATACTTACGCAGGATAGCATTGCGTTTAGCTATCTGTTGTTGTCTCCATGAGAACCACTGAGAGCTGTACTGTTGTACCAGTCCCCAGGTCTTGGTATCGTTCTCATCCACATTTTGTTGCATCAGTTTATTGTAGAGAGCCTGCAACTGGGTCTTGCCACCGCTGTGTGCTAGCATGTCCTTTTCCAGTTTACGCAGAGCTTTGACGATACGACGGGCCTCTTCATCACGCTGTCTTCCGGTGGTCTCTACGAACCCTGAGATGTATTGTAACACCTGTGAGTGAGCAGCGGATGACATAGAGCGTATCTGGCTGTTGTATTTACCCAGATCCTGCAGGTTAGACGGTAACCAGTCCGCCGGTTTGATGGTGCCCTGGCTGATATCGGTCATGTAGTCGCGTAAACGTGCGTTTAACTTGGCCCGGTTCCGGTTGGCCTGCTGTTGGATCTGCATCAGGTCAGCATCAGCTTCTACACTCTCGTTACCGTAGATCAGGTCGATCACTCCGTTCCACACATCATTCAAACGTACAGCCGTCATCAGTTGATTCGCTGTAGCCTGAGTGTTGTTGGTAATAGAGTTGACCCAGCTTAACTGGCGCTTACCAATGCTGGCCACCTGCAGCAGATCCGCGTCTTCCTGTAGTTCCCTGATATCAGCTTCAATAGCTCGTATCTTTCTGGAGATAGCCACACTATCCCCGCGTTTGGTCACACCGGTATAGCTGCGTATCAATTCGGACTTCTGCTCTTCCAGCTTACCGATGATCTTCTGTATAGGAGAGAAATCACTGAAAGAAGCATTGATGATGCTGTCCATTCCGGTCATGCTGTTATCAGCCTTGAAGTCTGATGCCTTATCGTAGGTCAGGATCTCCAGCGCCTTATGCACAGCCTCTTCCATCAGCGAATCCTCTCTAACGCCCAACGCGTCCATCAGGCTGCTCCAGAGTTCGCTGATCAGGTCGCGGATACGGCCCAACAGTGATTTCTTTTCGCTGTGAGGGATGTTGTTCAGGTATTCGATAACGGCTCCATCCGTGAACAGGTGTGTAATGAATTCTGTATTGCTGGACAGGCCATAAAGCAGATGCGAATACTGTCCGTTGATAGTACCGCTGCTAACTTCTGCCTGACGTTTGGCCCAACCGTCGACTCCCTCTTTAGCAATGACCTCGTTGCGGAGTTTGTCCAGCGCTATCTTACGCAGGTCGGTCAGCTGTGCCGCCTTTTCTGCAATATCCGTATCAGCAAGCTGTTCCCGGATCTTCCGCAGACTTGCCTGTGACCTGGCAGATATTCCGCGTGTAGCCCATACGCTCTCATCTTCCAGCGCTGTCAGTGTGAAAGCTGTATGATAATGTAGCAGCTCATGTAACAGCGTACCGGCCAGTTCCTGCTTGGAAGAATGCATCTTAGGATTGAGGGTCAATACACCGGTCATAGAATCCAGTGTACCCAGGCTACGGCCATTCTTCCCAATGGAGAGGGTGAGGTCGTTGGCCGCTGAGAAGTTCTTCAACAGGTCAGCCTCAATCGACATACGCTTGGCAGATTCCAGCATGCTGCTCAGTGCACGGATATGATCAGGCTGCTGTGTATCGGCAGCGATCACACTCAGAGCTTGGGTGATATCGTTGTAGTTTCCGGAGTTCTTGAAGATCCCGATCTTAGATGCCAGCATGTGTACATCCTGATCCTCGATCTTTCGGTACTCCGGTGTCATGTATTCGTAGTTATTCGCACGGTTCTCCGTGAATACAGAACGTTGCTCCTCACTGTTCTCGTTGTATTCTGAGACAGTTTTGGAGCCCAGGGTGTCAATACGGGTATACCTAACACCGTGCTGATCAAAATCACTGCTGCGCTTTTTATAGAGTACCCATTGCTTTCCGTCCCGGTAAGACAGGTAATTGGGATAAGCATTGACCTCTTTGCTACCTATCCTCACCCTTACGACCAGGTTTGATGCAGGGTTCTCGGTAGAATCTGACAAGCCTGGCAGCTTGAAGCTGTCTGGGGCCGTTTCGTATTCAACTCCGGATTCTTTGAGCTTTGCACCCAGTTGCTTTGTATACATGGGGTTGTGCTGAAAGAACTGTTCAATGAATACAGGATTATTTGCATGTTCCTCCAGTCGTGCATGTACATTTCTCAGCTCATGCCCGATCTGGGTTCCGCTGATGTAGGAGAACGGGATATACTTGACGAAGTTGTCAGCGCTCTGTAATCCACCGGTCAGGTAAGAGTACCGGATGAGATCCTCACCCAGCCGCTTCTGCTCCTCATCAGCGGACGACAGCAGATTCAGCCAGCCACGAACATTCTCCTCGTCATCCAACTGCAGCGCCTTACTGGCTTCATACTTGATCAGGTCAGGCTTCAGTTCCGTGGGGTCTATCTGCGTATGCAGCCGCTGCAGGAAATAGTTGTGCTTTCCCCAGCTCTCCTTGGCCTGGGCAACCCGTTTAGCCAGGCTGTCGTTACCATTGATATTGAACAACAGGCGTATACGCTCCTTATAGGCGTCAGACCATAACTGTAACCTGGAACTGCCGAACACGTAAGAACGCAGCCCGTCGAACAGTGTCTCTTTCAGTTCCCGGCCCAATTCTTCTCTACCTGACTGTCTGCGCACGATATCGAATACTGAGGTCAGTTTCTGATATGGCAGATCTGCTGAGAACACTTTGATAGCTGTCTCGTTACCCATACGGTATAACGCACCTACCTCGGTCTCTGCTTCGTTGTTAAAGAACACAGTCCCCATTCCCTGGATCTTGTATTCGTAAGCGTTGACGCCTAACCGTGATCTTTTCTCTGCCAGCGATAGGGTGTCCAAGAGACTCTTACCGGCACCGCGGGTATCAGTAGTGGTCAGGGTCTGCAGGGTTGTCAACTGCTGGCCGATCTCATCCAGTGCTTTAAACAGGTTCAGGTGTTCGAGCTGGGGAGCATCCTGTGCGTAGTCCTTAGCCAGCGCCTCATATACCACCTGCTGAGCATTCGCTGAGGCTGAAGACAGGGAGTCTGATTGCCGTGCCATGCGGGCAGCATACTCGATGATAATCGGTTGCGTCAGTAAGTCTACGATTTCTTTGCTGCTGATGGCCTGTCCGGGCGTCAGTTCCGATGTCCCGTCGGCATTCATTGCGTGGCTATCCAGAGTCTGCAGACGACTCATTGCATACGCTGCATCTGTTGTGAAGGAATTCAGGTTGAGTGAACCAACTACCCGGTTTCTGGCGTTATCCACGAACTCTGACTGGATGTTTACCAGGGTATCGGTCTTGGTTCTTTTCTCCAAAGTATTTGCATACCCGGATAAGTGGGTATACTCCACACCGTTAATGGTGATAGGCTTAGAAATATGGCGTACATCACCAGTCTCCTCATCGATCTCCATGGTGCCTAACCACAGGTTCTTGTCCTGGACAACAGCATTGTTTGTCACAGCCAGTGAGGAACTACCCACACCGCGCTTGGCATCTTTCATGCTCTGGAAGTCATTGAGCTGATAGGTAGGGCCAAAGTAATAGTCGACTCCCTTCTTAGCACGTTTCTCAGCTTCCGCTTTCAGGTCATCTATATCCAGCGGACTCATCATGCGGGGAAGCATCTCCGGATTGGTCAATACTGACCAGTGAATATCGAAGTACCGGTTCTTCAGGTAGACCTCCTCATCGGTATCCGCTTCAGTGGTGCCTGCAACACTCAGCTGATCTCCGGTCTGTTGGTAGGAACGCTTGTACGTATACAGCTTATCCACGTCGAAGTCAGCACCCATCTGCCTGGTGATACCAGCTGGTACTACAATGGTGTCAGCCATGGTCTCAGGCAGGAAGCCTACGATCTCGATAGGCAGCATGGATGAGTGCTTCTGGTTGGGGATACGGGCTCCGATCAACTGGAACAGTTCCGGCAGAAGCTTATCGGTATCGATCATCTTCTTACCGTCCACCTCTTTGATGAACTTGCGGATATCGATTCGCTGACCGTTCTTGGTAAAGTAGTTGAAGCTTACCAGTACCTGAGCCGGTACAACCCGTCCATCTTCCCCGATGTGTGCAGTCTGCAGGTTACCTGTGAAAGGTTTGGTCCATACAATATTGTTGCGGTCAAGATTGCTTTCTTCCCAGGTCTTCATCAGCTTGAAACCGGCAGGTGATGCCTGTACATAGGATTTACCAGGCATCTTCATGCTGGTAACATCTTTGATCATACTCATCAACAACGATTCGAATTTGCCGGCTGATGGTGTAAAGATCAGCGGCAGCGTAAGCTCGTCACTGTTGTTGACGAAGGACTGTATGGCGGCAGTATCGTTCAGGCTGTAACCTTTGGTTGACAGCACGCTGGCCTTTAACCGCTCGTACAGTTTTTTACGATTGCTTACTGTGATAGTACCATCCTTCTCCGTGGCGCCGATCTCGTCCAGGAATCGCTGGTGGGCGATGGTGATGAGCTTCTTGCGAATGTCTTCCTTGATGTCGCGTATCTGTTGACCAGTATACTCAGCTCCCTCAAACTTGAACGGATGTCGGATGGTGGCGATACTCTCTGCGATCAGCTTGTTCATCTGTGAAACCATGCGTATCTCTTCCTTGGTGGCATCATAGGGAACATCCTGCTGTATCCTGAAATTGTCTCTGTTCATTACCTGACGGGCAGAGGGAACAGTAGCGCCATTGGTACTCTTTCCTGTCCAGGCCGAGGACTGGAATGCCTTTTCATTGATGGTATTATCTGCATTGAAGATGGAAAGCTTCACGGCCGGAGCTCCCAGTTTCTTCGCTGTGGAGAAGTTGACTCGCTGTACGTTGCCAGCTTCCATGGCCTTGCGAAGCTTGTCCAGCTCCATTCCAGCGATCATCGGCGGATACAGAGCCATAGAGGCTGATTTCACGTAGTCGTAACGCATAACACCGTCCTGTGTTTCCATTAGTCCGGCTACGACCGGCTTATCTATCTGCAGTGTGATATTCTCCCTCACCAGCCTGTCCAGTTCAGGATCAGCTTCAAAGCTGTAGTATCCGTTCTCGTCAGGGTGGTTAATGATATCTATTGCCCGTTCGTACTGTTCCTGCGTGATGTTTTTACCAAGCGCAAACAGTACGTCCAGCTGTTCTTTCACTGTGGTCAGTTCGGCCGCATCTGAGCCCTCTACCGCGGATTCATAACCCGGGATACCTTTCAGTTCCTCCACCAGTGGTGTGTATTCCTCAATGGTAACCGCGTTGTAAGTTGAGTTCCCTTCCCAGTTGCCGTCGGTACCCGGAGCGATATCCTTGGCCAGACGTTTACCGTATTCGATCAGGGTCTTATTGATGCTTCCTTTCCAGGCCAATGCCGGGTCTCCGTAGAATAGTTGGGAACCGGATACATTGAACAGGAAACTGTTGACTGTATACTCAGCTGCGGCAAGCCTGGTCTTCAGTGATTTCACTGTTTCCGGATCCACAGGCTTTTCGTTATCGTTCACCCATGCCTTATCACTGTACTTACCGTCGTTGTTCACATAGCCGGCATTACGCATGAGCCGATTCAGGTAAAAGTCTGTGCCCGGCAGACCAGCCTCCAGTAAACCAGATCTCTGCCAGGAGTCCATGGTTTCGCTGGTCATGGCTGTCAGCTGCATGGCGATCAGTTTACGCACCACCGCACTGAACAGCGGGTGGGTTTGGTCGTTCAGCTTGCTCTCGCTGACCCAGATGGCTTTCACATCCTCAGGGCTCAGCGCACCTTTCTGCTGCAGCGAAACCATGTTCTCATAGTTGAACAGTGGTAGAGCGTAGAAGTATTTACTGCCTTCGTTGTAGTTCTTCAGGTCGTATGCACCGCCCTCTGCCTGCTTCTTCTGTGATTCCCGGATACGATTGTACTCAGCGATGAATACATGATTGACAACCTTATCCAGTATGTTCTTGGAGTACACGTGTTTACCTTCCCGCAGATTGAATATCTGGTACTCTCTGGGGCCATTGAGGAACACCGGAGTGGTAGTCTTATCAGAGTGTGTCAGGCTTACGTAGTGTGCCTGGCTGTTACCACGGTTATGGAACAGGGACAGCACGGTGAGCCATTGTTCCCTGTCGGACATCTCTGGTCTGGTAACACCATCCCGGGTTCCGAATTCGTTCTTGATACCATCCAGATAGGCCAGCTTGAATCGACCCCGTCCCTGGGTACCACCAGTCCTGAGGAAGTTCAGTAGCCAGCTCTCCTTGTTGTAGGCGGCCGTAAACCGGTTACGGTAAGCTTCACCCTCTGGCCCGTCATCTGTGATCTGTCGAATAGCATGTGACAGTGCTGTGTTGAGGCCGTAGGCATAGATGGTCTTACCTTCAGAGTTACGTAAGGTCTGTGAATGCAGGTTATCGGTGTAGTTGGCTTCAATGTTAGCCAGGATCCGCATAGCGGTACCCTCTGTGTACAGTGGGTTGTTGACCTTGAAGGGCTCAATATCAGCTTCCTCTCCGAACTCATCCTCGCCCTGCTGTACGGTGACTTCTCCGGCGCCTATATACAAACGCTTGATAAGCAATGCTGTGATCCCCTGGTATCCGGCTCCACCCAGCGTGGTGTTCTTACCAAGTTGAGGACCCATCTGCTTTACCTGGTTGAGGGCTTGATCAGAAAGGTTGATACCGTTATCCTCCAGTACCGCTTTGAACAGGTCGAACCAGTCCTCGTCCAGCTTGGCACGCTCCCGGGCATTGGTGATCTGCCGCTCCTGCAGTTCTTTCAGGGTTTCGTAAAAGCCCTCAGCAATTCTACGGTCTACCCGTACGATACCAGCCTCGTCCCGATTCAGAATGGGACTGGCTTTCTGATTCTCTTTCCACTGAGAAATAAGTGTGTCGACCTCGCTGGCCCGGTTGGCGTTGATGACACGACCTTCCAGGAATCCGTTGAAGGATTTACGGAACAGTATCATCATCATCTGCTGGTATTGCTTGGACATCACCGCAACAAATTCGTTCTGAATATGCTTGGGAGCTGCCTCCAGCTTCTGGGCTGCACGCATCAGTTCAGGCTTACCACTCTCCTGCAGTGCCTTGAGGTATCCACTGTAACCAGGCTTACGGTCAGCCAACAGCGAAACCATATCCATGAATACACTGTCGAATCCGGCCAGCTTAGGTGTGCCCATGATATTCTTCTCCACGCTCAAGATGTTCTTTCGCTGTTGGTAATGTTCCAGCTTGATGAACACATCTCCGGCTTTAGGTGTATAGCCTTCCTCCGCTTCCATCTGTTCGCGGAACTGCTCTGCCTCTTCAGCATTGATCACGTGGGTTGCGGTAGCGCGTACCACGGTAGTGGGAGCTTTGGAAGCTTCAATGGTAGCGATGGCCTCTGAACGACGGTTACGCTCAGTACCTGACATCTCCAGTGGCAATCCGGATAACGCAGTAAGCTTGAGGTGCTTGGCTACCGTATCTGCAGCACGGATGGTGAACTGCTTTTCCTTGGTGATGATCTTCCGCCGGGTGTCCTCATTGTTGAATGCCAGGCTGATCTGCCGGGGCTTGAGTTCGTCACCTATCTTACTCTTCTCAATGGACATCAGGAACATCTTCATCCGTACACTGGCAGTGTCCCGGGGATCCAGCTCAAAGGAGCTGCTGTACCAGTCACGCAGTGACTGACCGTTGGATTCCTGTATCTCTTCATCACTGGTCTCCTCAATGTCGTTGGTCTTTGTATCCAGTGGCCCCTTGACCCGGAAGCCGAGTCCCTCCATCGCCTTGATGGTGAACTCCCAGAAGTTGTTCTTCTGGCCAGGTGTATAGAAAGCGTTCAACACCATTCGGTAGTTGCCAGCGATCTCTTTGGCCTGGTCGGGAAGGATACCTTCCGTACCGTATTTCTCAGGGTTGGAGTAGAACTCGAACTGCGCCTGTAATCCTTGGAGTATCAAGTCCTTATGATTCCCAATTACCTTCCAGCGGGGGCCCTGCAGTTTAGGGTGGTTGTAGTTGTTGTACAACATGTACATCAGCATGTCGATGATCTCATTCTGCTTCTCCAGGTCGAAATACTTATCGGTCATCTCACCGTTATCGTCCCGCACGCGTACGAAGTAGTCATCCATCTGGCGCTTCATAGCTGCCTCATCGAACTCCAGGGGATCGTTAATCTCCATCACCAATCCTTTGGTGAATACCCGTGGCAGGTTGAACATACGAGCCTGCAGAGTCTGGTCAAACACCAGATTGGTTGGCAGAGTTTCGCTGTATAAGAGATTGGCAAGCTTATCACCGTCGTACCGCTTACCTTCAATACTCAGCTTCGTAGCCGGTGTGAACGGGAACTTGTAAGTGATCTCTGGATTTTTACGTGCCAGCTCTACGATCTTACCGAAGGTCTTGGTGAATTCGTTCATTGTGTTGAAGCTCAGCGGAATAGTGATGTCTTTACTGATTGCAGTGGGTTTACTGTCGTTGGTGAACACGCTCAGCAATGCATCTGCAACCACTTCACCGTTGCTGTCTTTCTCCACATCGGAAAACTGCTTTTGAAACTCTCTGGATTTACTGAGACTCCAGAGCTGTGTGGCTTTATCGGCGCCCACTTTCTGCTCAAGAGCAGCGTAGAGTAATGATTTTTCGCCGTTGGGAGCTAAGAAACTACAATGCTGTGACATACACTTACAATTAATACTGTTTTTAAATTTAAGGATAGTTACCTATCTTTCTACCCCATTTAAACTCATGCTATGAATCCTCTGGTGCTCTCTTGGCTCAAAGCTTTTGGAATTTTACTACTGGTGATATTTGTCTACGCTGTGTGGCCACGAAAGAAATCATGAGCACTTTACGAATGGATTATATCCATCCGGAATATGTGTGATTCCCAACTTCTGTAACCTTTCCAGTACCTCATATACAGGTAACCCGTTAGGGTCCGCCACCAGATCTTGCAGCTTCTTCAGGTTCTCGTACGTCAGCTCCTCACCCACAGGCTGGATAACCGGCTTGATAGCACTCGGTGCGAACAGACTTGCATTGCGGGTACTCTCCATCAGTGCTGCGATTTCTTCAGCGCTGAGTTCTTCGTTGGCGCCATCGCCTGTAGGCAGTTCTGCAGGTGACGCTACTACCTTCACCTCAGACTGAGCGAATATTGGACCATCGTCCAGTATCACTGACGAGTTCGCTCCGTATACGTAGGTTCCGTTAACCTGGTGCTTACCGTACACACTGGTACGGGTGAAGCTTTTCAGGTAGGCATTGTAATTGGGGTGGGTCTTTGACCAGGTCTTTCCATCTACGTTGATACCCACTTCGGTTATCGGAGAATTATTATTGACTCCTTTGATATCACCTTTGGTGAAGGTGACGGTCTTAAAGCGAGGCCGACCATCCAGCTTACCTTCAAACCCACTCTTCATCAGCGAAACAAAGTCATCACTGAGCTTACCGTCGACCAGCTGTGCCTTGGCCAGTTTCCCGCCAAAAGCAACGCCGGCTTTGATGAGGGCTTTGACGTTGGTCTCATCCCCGGTAACAGCAAACATGAACTGCAGCTCTTTCTTACCATTGATAGCCGGAGCGTCCACAGCTGTAGTTCCATCCTTGAACTGGTTGGTGAAGGTGTAGTGTTGGTTGATCAGATTCTGCAGGCCTTCTTTGGTGCGGATATCGAATCCGGTCTTATCCATCAGCTCCATGTGCTTGGTAAACAACGCATCCTCAGCGACACCGGCCTGCAGATGCAGCTCTATGGCTCGCAACAGGGTGTTCATGTCACGACCACGGGTATCGAATTTCGCTGTGAGCAGCGGCTGCACCTTGTGGCTGCCATCTGGCATCGGTAAGAACACCACAGGAGCACCAGCGAACTTCTGCTTCTGCTTCTCAGTCAGCTCCTGCAAGGGTCCATCAAAAGGCACCCCACGGTCAACGCCAAATGTCAGTGAGTCACTGATCTTGTGCGCGATACCGAATACCAGATTAGGGTCAGATAAACTGTTGCTGGCCTGGCGAAGCTTCACCTTCTCGCGTAAGGTACTCTCAGTCAGCTCCCCGTTATGGAACACATATCCCTTACCGCGTGCTGTGATACGGGTTGTGATGGTGTAGTTCTTGTCTTTGTTCCAGCCGTGTGCGATCTTCTTGCGGATAGCCAGTAACCTGTCGGTCTGAAACTGCACGTTACCTTCCATCCGGTTACCGTTCTCATCGGCTGGAAACAGGTCGGTCATGTTGCGGTAATTGC
Organism: Bacteroidota bacterium; assembly: GCA_016183765.1. Classification (GTDB taxonomy): domain Bacteria; phylum Bacteroidota; class Bacteroidia; order Chitinophagales; family Chitinophagaceae; genus Sediminibacterium. Next base: position 189,512 of record JACPEA010000007.1, on the reverse strand, counting down.
CGGCACCCTTGGTCTGATTGACCCAGCTGGCCGTACGCAGATAACCGATGACTTCCCCGGTTTTCTTGTGTATGATCTTGATGGGCACATCTGCAAAACCAGCCCAGTTCTCTCCGGGCTTGGTGGTCATGCGGATGGAGGTACCATCTGTATACTGATCGAAGCTGTCATCCTCCATCGCCGGGTTACCATCTTCATCGGTGGCCAGACGATTCATTACCCTACGGGTTCCCTTGTAATCCTTGTCTACCTGTAAAATGACTTCATCTCCCTTCTGTACCTTATTATGGATCAACAGAGCTTTACTACTCTGCGGATCCAGCGCCGGACCACCGTCCTCGTTGTATTCTGTACGGATAACTACCTTATCGGTACCAGGAATTACGCCCTCTACATATTTGATGCCACTGGTTGCTGCTGAGATAGCATCAGCGGTCTTATTGACCTCCACATCTTCGTAGAAGAAATCGCTGGTCAGCTCGTCTTCGTTTGCCAGCGAATCATTGATGAATATCTCTTCACTCTCAGCCGGGAACGGTTCTACATACTCATCTGCAGCCAGTCCGGTACTTTCGGTTACGTCGACTACAGGCTGAGTTGCCATGGTTTCTGCAGGCTGCTTGAGGTGCTCCAGATACTGGCGCAGCACGACGGCACCTTCAGACTTCTGCTCTTCGGTGATCTGTCCGGCTTTTACCAGAGGGCTCATGATCTGGTTGTACCTGTTGAGGCTGAATACGCTCTTGACCATCTCATTCTGCAATCTCTCCAGTGCCTCACCGGCTGCGGGAGATAGTGTATCCCAAAACATGATGTAGGCATCTTCAGGGTTGTCAGGGTCCAGTTGGAAATCGTCCGCTGTGTAAGATGACTTTGGTTTCTCGTCCGGGTGCGGAATGCCGTCATCTTCCGGCTGTTCCTGAATATAATCTTCCGGATTGGGTTCAGGGGTCTCTTCTACGTTTTCCGGTGTTACAGGCTCAGCTGCCTGTGCGATACCGGCATCTATCTTGGCATCCAGCAGGGCCAGCTGCTCACGCAGAGAATCGATCTGTGTCTGCACAGAGGTGATCTCCCGCTTGAGCCTGGTCTGCTGTTGCTTCAGTGGAATGACCTTATTGAGCTTCAGTATGCCATGTACACCCAGTTCTTTCAGTTCACGGTTAATACCATTCAGCTTATCTACCAGCTCATTGAGCTCACTGGTTTTATCAGCTAACTGCTTCTCCAGCTTTTGGGCCAGTACGGTCTTACTCTTCACGGACATCTCAGCTACCGCCTTCTTGTCCTGCATCTTCAACAGCATCGCGTCGTTGTAGGTCTGATTCTTCTTGTTCAGCTCAGCCACCAACTGGTTGCGATGCTCTGTTGCGCGTTGTATGAACTCCTGCTGACCTTTCGCTGAGAGGACATGCTGCAGATTCTCCTCTGCAATGGCATGCTCAGCTACAGCACGATCGTAGTTGGATTTACGTATCTCAAATATCTGGTTACCGGATACATCACTCATGAAGTCCTTCCAGGTCTTGCCCGGATTACGTTCCAGCCAGGCAGAGAAACCAGAAAGGGTTTTCAGATCCTCTTCGGATTTCTTGATGCTGGCTTCCATCTGTGCATAGCGTCGATTGATACTATCCACAGCTGCTTTTACAGCGGAACCCAGGTCAGTCTCATTGTATCCTACCGGGCGATACTTACTCAGTATCCGTGTTAACTCGCGTACAGCGGCAGTATCACCGTCACTGATGCGCTTGGCCAACGTCTGCATCTGGTTCACGTCCTCCTGCATCTTTTTGGAGGTACGCTCCCAGGCACCGGCGTAGTTGAGGTGTCGTAAACGTTCTCGCTCTACCGTGTCTGCTGAAGCGTCCAGCTCTGCAAGCTCCATCGCATCCAGCTCTTCCTTGAACCGGTTGAGGTTGTTCTTCCGCAGATACAGGTCAGCCTTGCGTAGGAATACGTGGTCGGCCAGCTCTGCTGTAACCGGATTGAACTGATCTACCAGGTCTCTTTGAACCTGCTGGTGCATATTGTGCAGCGCATCCAGATCAGCGATCGCTCTTTCAGCCTTCTGCTTGTAGGACATGTCTTTCATATCCTTGGCATAACCCTTCAGTATAGCGTCTGTCTTCCCTTCCAGCTCTGTCTGCTGTTTGATCTGATCGCTCAGTTGCTGTTGTATGGCAGCTATCTCTTCGGCAGGTGCTGCCTGCTGTTGCGCTTCAGTCAACTGTGTCTTCAGAGTCTCGATAGGCTGGTCCAGTTCCCGGGCCAGATCCTTGCTGTTGTCGACCTCAGCAATATTGCGGTATTGTTGTTTCCAGTTCTCAGCCAGTCCTTTGGTGACACTGTCCAGTGCACCAACAGCAAAGAGTTCATCCCGTAGGTTGGCAGCTGCCACTTCATCTTTCGCTGTAACAGCTTTGATCAGCCTTGCGTTCAGATCCTCGATATGATTGACATCCTTGAGCAGGCTGTCCTTGATGCCGGTGAAGTATTCACGTACACCGAATTCATTGGCAGTTCTGGCCGTTACCAGTCTGGTCTGGTATTTCTCATTACCCTCACTGTCCTTGGTGACCAGAGGCTTGCCGTCAGCACCTGTTACCGGTACCCGGTGTATCGGGATCCTGTCCAGCAGTGCGGTCTGAGCCACACCACCCAGAGAACCCAGAACGAAGTTGAGTGCGCCCTCTTCGTTGGTAACGTCGGTGATGTATCTGTTGAGATCTGTCAGGGATTCGACCAGTGACCGGCTCTTACCCTCTCCCACTCGTTTACCTTCAGCTTCAGCGTACTGAGTATTAACCTCTTCGATACCTTCCTGCAGAGCTTCACCTGTCAGAGATGACAGCCCTTTGCGGTGTACCAGTATATCTTTCAGTGCAGCGTCATCAAAACCTGCACTCTTTAAACGGGATTTGTAAGCGGCCAGGGATTCCCCTTCCGCCATGGCACCTTGACCCTTTTTGCGAGCCCAGGTTTCTACCAGATCCTCTTCGGAATGGAACATAGGCGCTAAGGCGGTCAGATTCAGTGCTGTGTTCATCACTGTATTCATCTGTACCGTAGTGGCCGCCGCGTGGGAGGCGATCTGTTTGGCACGCTCATCTGCTTCCTCAGGACTGGCGCCTTTATCTACCATTCGCTGGTAGTTGGTCTTATAAGCAGCGTCGTATATCCGGTAACCAGACATGGCTCCTTCGGTGTAAGCCAGGGTTGCGGCGGACATTGTCTGTCCTGCTGCCCGTACGGCGGCTCTGCCTAGCTGTGCTTCTTTGGCCATGGCACCAGCAGCACGCGCTGCCAATCCTCCAAATACCTTTCCCAGTGCTGCTCCCTCTATCGCAAAGGCACCGGCACTTTCTGCGAGCTGTTGTATGTTGGAGAACCACCAGGCCGGATCCTTGAGATCGAATACCTGGTCAGGCCTTTCAGCATAGATCTCACCCAGCGGGTTGTGCCAGTTACGCATGGTCTCTGTCAGCGCGTTGCTGTAGTTCCGGTCATCTCCCCACTCAGTTGCCAGCGAACCCAGGTACCCCATACCTTCCAGCAGACCTGTAACGGTATTGGCCACACCATTACCGATCGCCAGTCCAGCCTGTTCATACCACTTCTGATCCTGTGCACGCAGCAGCTGGTTGTCGGCAGCGAACTTGGGCTGGAACCTGAAGTCATCGAAGGAAGTGTCATTGATGGTACCCCCTAAAACAGGATTACCCACCGGTGTGTTACCAAAGGTGGGTAGGTCTGAAGCTTTGAACCCTTTACCGGGAGAGCTTGCTTTAGGTATCAGTTTACCAGGATCCTGTCCTGGCAAGTCGTTTGGGTTGAACATTATCTACGTTTAGCGCTGTTTTCAAGCATTTTCATGAAGTAAGAGGTAACTGCGTTGGGGTCAGGGAGTGATACCTGCTGAGGTCCGCTGGTAGTTGGAATGGTCAGTCGGTAGTTATCGGGCTCGCCTGTTGAGCCAGGAATCCTGTCCACGCGGACATCTTTGCCCGGGCCCAAGCTGATCATACCGCTCTTATTAGGTCGGTCATCAATGGCGCCAATATTCTGGCGGATGTACTGCTCAGCTTCCCGAACCATACCCTCTTTAACCATGGACTCTGCTACACCTGCAAATGCAGGTACTTTAACGATGTAAGCTTCTCCAACCTGATCACCTTTGGTGTTACGGGCAGTATTGTCAGCCTTGAACATCATCTTGATCTGGCCGTCAGCATCTACCATAGTACCGGCGAATTTGCCCTTACCACGCAGGAGTGCATAATCCTTGGCATTCAGTGGTGTACCAGCCTGACCTTTGTTGTTGGTAGCGGCCCATGTGGCACCGATCATACCGGACTGCAGGTCACCCTTATCCAGTCCTATCACAAGGTTATCAAAGGCAGTTTCTATCGCATCGTTCACTTTCTTATTACTGAAACGGGTCACACCCACTACAGCGGATTTGTTCTTCGCATCCTCGGCCATGAGTTGCTTGGCTCGTTTATAACCGGGTGTATTCTGCATCACTGCATCATAAGCCTGCTGGCCAGCCAACCGTCCACGATCATCGTCATACGTTGTTGTACCATCACCCATAGGAATAGCACGGTTCTTCTCAAAGGCGTCAGCACGTGCTTTCTCTGCTTTTTCGATCAACTGCGGTGATGGTTTATAGCCAGCCTGCTCGAATACCTGCTTCTGGCGGTTCTGCAGGTCTTTGAGTTGCTGCGCAGATTGTTTGTACAGGTCTTCCTTACGCCATACATCAAAGGTGATATCTGTACCGTTCTTATCATAGAACCTGGTCTTCGGATCACCGATGGGGCCGGTCTGGCGAGCCACATTGTTGGCTCTCCATACGCCGATATTGTTCTGCAATTCCTTGGTTGCCTGTTCGGTTGAGTCGATGGCTGTCTTCAGTTTATCCGGAGAGTCATGCTGGAATCCGCTGACAGGTTGAAGAACCTGGGCTGTGATGGGTATCTCGTAATCATCCAGCTTTTTCAGTGCGAATGGATTGGCAGATATATCCATGGTAGAGATAGAATCGTTCCGTACGTATTTCTGTGCGTATGCGATAGCTTTCTGGCGATTGGCCTTGTCCTGCATCACAAAATCCAACTGACGCATAGCATCTGCCGGAGCCACACCTTTGGATACCAATCGCTTGATATAATCAGTTGCGGTATAGGTGTCGACGATCTGCCGACCGTTCTTATCAGTGACAGGCTTGCCATTCTGCATACGCAGCGAACGATCGAGTACCGTTCCATCGCTGAACTGAGATGGGTCTATGTTGCTGTAGTCCTTCTCGTAAGTATTGAACAGATGCTGCTGATTCAAGTACTGTCTGTACTTGTCGCTGGCATCAAAGTAACTGTTGGTGATAGCGGTGATCTCCTGAGGAGTCAGTCTGGTAGTGGTCGTTCCGGTCTTCTTCAGCCAGTTACCATCTGTTCCCTGAACCACTTCAAAACCATATTTCTTAGGATCAACGTGAGCCAGTGCCTCGTCTGTCATCTTAGGCAGATCGATCTCTCCCACAACCTCATGCCCTGTGAACCGGGTCAGGGGCTGTCCCAGTTTTGCAGCCTGTTCCTTGGCCTGCTTATCCAGCCACAGTGAGGCAGCGAGTGCCTTTTTATGAGTGATAGGACTGATACCTTTCTCACCACCGCTGGTGATATAGAGTTCAGCATCCTTCTTGAGTTTTTCAGAGTAGTCCGCGAGATCTTTAACACGCTGGCCGAACTGCTTCTGGTATTCATCTGGTACCTGACGGGCAAGCATGGTGACCTCTCTCAGCGCATTTTCCATATCTGGACGCTGAGAAAGCTTGTTGATCTTCTCCCGGTAACCCTTTGACCATTCACTCAGCTCCCGCTGGTCATTGGGATGAGCCTGCAAGCTGTTGATGAGTCGGGCAGTGTAGTCGTTGGTCTCTACTGCCTTATCGTAGTACTGCTGCAACTGACCAGATACCTGTACCAGATCAGGTACAACAGAACCTCGGAATTGTGGTATAGCCCGGCTGTTAGCCAGTTGATATCCGTCGTAGAGTCCCATTAGCGAAATACTTTTTTACGTGATGTCATCTTACCGCCATACGCCTGTATGGTGGGATCTGTCAGGTTATTCTCTTTCAACCAGGTCTTGTAACCGTCAACGGCACGTCCCATCACACCACTGTTCTTGAACAGCTGACTGTATATTCCCAGCTTGCGCTTCTCAAGGTCACCCTTGTCCTGGTCATTTTTGATGTTGATGTATTTATCGGCCGCATTGGCGATGTTCTCAGACTGTGTACGCTGTACTGTATTGTTCCAGTCTACCAGGTTATCGTTGTAACGTGACAGCAGTGAGTTGTTCTGAGCTGCAATGCCGGCATTCAACTGATTAGCCTGGGTACGCAATCCAGCGTTGGTGTTGGCCTCCCACTGAGCAATACCGTTTTTCGCTGTAATGGAGCCGGCAAGGTTCGCAGCTTTTACGGCTGCTGCTGAATTCTCATCCAGGTTACGATCCGCTGCCAGGTTCTGTGTCCGCATGGTATGGTCAGCTTCTACCCGCTGAGCATCGCCGGATACACGCTCAGCTGTAACCGGATCAAGGGTCAGTGGACGCAAAGGCCGCATGGGTTTGCGGAAAGAGTTAGCGATATTGGAGATATAGGGTATCAGTTGTCCGCTGTTCTTCGCAGCACTGGAAGCTATGGTACCCAACTTATTCCAGATAGAAGGCTGAGTGGCCTGTGAGTTGTTACCAGCTACTGCCCCACTGGGAACCTTGTCAAACAGAGTTGCAGACGCCGGTTCCGACCCTACAGGTGTAAACATCCTGGGTTGATCAAGCATCTGTACCGGTTCCCACTTCTTTGGCTCAGACGCAGCAGCAGGCAATGCCGGACTGCCAGTCAGTTCATTCACCCAGGTAAGCATCTTTGGATCCTTCACTAGAACGCCCGGGCCACCTGCCGCCAACAGTCTCCTGCCAGCGAACTTCTTCATCAATGCGGTATCTTTATTCATAACGATCAGTTTAATCCAAGCCGTTGCTTGGTGTATTCCTGTAATACTTTCAGTTTGCCCTCCTCTCCTTTCAGCAGTTTCAAGCTGTTGATACGCTCCGGAGAAGCCGGCTTCTGTTCCAGCTTGCCGATGGCACGGGCGATAGGTTTATGCAGTTGAGCGAATCCTAAGCGTTCAGAGAACACATAGTCGCCTGTGCTGGTTTCTCCACCTTCTACCTCAGCGTTCTTCCCTGGGATCTGGATACCACCGTTCTCGTGTGACGGCCCATTGAACTGGATGGCTGTAGAGGAGAGCGGTGTTGCGGAACCATTTTTGTGCTGAGCGTAAGCATCTTTATTGAATGTACTTGCGATACTGTCGCGTTGCGCTGCAGTAAATCCTGTTTTCCCGGCATTGATCGCACGCAGTTCTTCAGCCATATCGATCTTAGGTACTTTCACTGTTGTGGAATCTTTCAACTCACCTCCAGCAGCGTAGTATCCGGCTGCCAGGTTACCCTTCACAAGCGAAGGGTCTGCACCGATCCGGGCAGCGGCGTTGGCCTGATCATTCTGCTGCATAGCCCAACTCTCATGCATCTTTGCTTCCTGCTCTGCTTTCTTCTGTGCTCCACTGCGGAACAGCCCGGTCACCAGTCCGATACCGGCACCAGCCACAGCTCCCCATGGTCCGGCCACCTGTGCCCCCATAGCGCCGAACTTACCGGCATCCCCCAGTACATTTCCAGCCGTAGCTGTACGTCCGTACCTGTTGGGAGGAAAAGCAGCTTCGGCTACCTGGCCCACAAGGCCGGCTGTAGCACCTGCAGTTGTAGCCGCCTGCATCTGATCGGGGGTCATCGAACTGCCGAATCCGTATTTTTTATAGCGTGCAATGAGGCTCATCGTGGGGTAAGTTTATCATTAATATCAGCACCATGGAAGAAGATCTGTTTACCGCTGGTGTTATCGAATTCGAAGCGTATCACAAAGTAGTTATCGGATAACAGGGCTTTTTCATACCATGGCTTAGTCTGTGAAATTGAGTTACTAATCACTGCAAAATTGTTAAATATATCAAGCAGGAAGGTAGTTCCACGGGTCTTGACCATGTCCCGGATATGGTTGAAAGACCACTTTCCCTGGGTCTTTCTGTGTGTGCTGTACTGCAGCTGATCAAACACGCTGGACAGTGCGATACGGCCGGTACACTGCTGAGCATTCCAGATGGTGATGTGGGTCAGCGTCGACATCTCGGTCTCCACGTTGTTACCTATCACCTCTGTGATCCACTCAACACTGCGCAGGAGCATCTCCTGCTTGTCAGCGAATACCATGTCAATGAAAAAGGACTTCGGTGTTGAACTATGGTATACACCGGGAGCTCCGGCGTTATGCTTGTATATCTTATTGCCTTTCAGGTTGAACAGCCTGTTGCGGGTACTGAAGTAGAAGTCCGGGATGTAGTCATGGAACATCACCCAGTCCATCTCTTCCAGCGAAAACGAGAGCGTGAAAGACTTGTCTTCGATCTCGCTGGGTGGTACATCCTGAAAGGCATAACAAGTCCCGTCATACCGTTTGAGGTATATACAGCTGTAATCTTCTGTATCCGCCGCAGGATTGTAATTCGCTGCTGCCGGGTTGGTGCATCCTGGTGTCATGAGCAAGTGCCGTTTGTGTTAGCGTAAGATTGTTTATTGGCATCAGCCTCTGTCTGTGCTATAGCATCTACAGATGCCTGTGAGTCTGTCTGCATATAACTGCCGGCAGGTACTGTGTACTTGACAATACTGCCCGTACCGGTAGTACAGTTGAGCTTCTGAGCGCTACCAGACTTGGCTGCATTCAGGAAGCTGACCACAGTGCCTCCGCAATCCAGATGGTTCAGTACAGGAGCGTAGTAAGGCACGTCGATATCCTGGAATTTGGCCTTTGGCGTCAGGTTCAGGTTATCCTTGTATTGTATAAGCTTGGACAGCCTCACATCCCTTACAGCGATCTGCGCCCATGCACGTGTACTGGTTCCCGGTGTTGGTGTGGCAGTTTCGATCAATCGGCAGCTGTATGCACTGGTGGCAGGGTCATATACCAGGACGTAACCGGGATGCGCATCACAATTGTAGGTACCGATATCAGAGAAATCACCGTCATCTACTGAGCCAAAGGCTGGTTTCGCTGAGGAGAAGATGATGTACGGGGCCAGTTCGCTTTCATTGGTGAGAGCTTTGAGCTGAGTAATGGTGGCACTGTACACTTCCACCCCGATCAAACCGATAGACCCTGTATTGTTACTGGAAACGGATATGATGTTCACACCTGCATTCAGGGTCATCTCGTACACATGCCAGTACCGGAACAGATCTGCTGTTCCAGCGACACCCGCTGCATAGTAGGTATTGAAAGAAGCATTGATGGCTGTCAGGTTTTGGGATACGATGGTCACCCCGTTGATCTTGATGGTGGCAGCATCATCTGCTCCCACACCGATCAGATACTTACCGGTAGCCGGGATATTGAACTGCCGACTAAAGCCGAGTTCTCCCATGTATACCTGACTACCCTGTTTCCATACACCAGTACGGTTCAGGCGGCCGGTGGTACCATCCTGAGCAGTACCTGAGGTAGGGTTACCCCAAAGACTGCCAGCATAAGTAGACTCTCCCACAGGCTTGTATCCAAACAGGGGTGCAGAAGCAAGTATCAGTGATGTATCAACTTTCTGGTTTACAGCTCCATCATTTCCGTATGTTCCTTCAGGATAAATGATAGAGCCCCAGAGAGAATATTGACTGTAAGAGTAGTGCTGCAATCCTATACCTGAACCGCCGCTGCTGGCCGCAGGGGTAGTGGTTACCTTGGTACAGGTTGTCTGGTCAGGGCTCAAGGTATATCCGGGAGCGCAGGTAGGCGCACTACCGGTACAGGAAGGTGTTGCAGGTTCGAAGGCCACGCTGGCCCTGTCGTATTTCACGTTGATGGTCACTGTGAACGGTACCGGGTTATGGTACGGGTCACTGACTGTCATCTGTAATACATGCACCGCTTTCACCGATGGATCCAGCAAACTGTTGTTCACCAGCTTGATGGTTAGTGTGGCCGGATTGAACTGGAATACTCCAGGCACTGTCTGGTCGACCAGTACAAAGCTCAATGGATCTTTTTCCAGGTCCAGCCCGTCTGTATCCAGTACCAATACTTCAGCACCGGTAGCCGTTGTATCCAGGATGGTTATCTCCAGGTTACTGGGCACCGGTGGCCGGTTCACGTGCAGTACATGCACTATTAGTGTGGCAGTTCCGGTTCCTTCAGTTGTGGTAGCAGTGATGGTTAGATCATATCGTGGTTTATTGATACCGTCCAGCTTAGAAGCATCCGCTACCTTGACTACACCCGTGGAGCTGTTTATAGAGAAGGCGCCATCATTGCCGGCAGTGATCGCATAAGCAATGGCAAGACCACCGCGGCTTACACCTACGGCAGTGAACAGCTCATCATTATTGATGGCTGTATCCAGTATGGTCACCTCACCGTCTCCTAAGGTCGGAGCTGAAGCTACCAGTGTAACATTGATGGTGACACTGAAGGTTACTGGGGCACCATCATCGCCTGTGGCTCCACCGGTGAAGTTGTAAGTATTCTGTTTGTAGTAATCCAGCGGACTCGTTACAGATATGGCCCCGGCGGCATTCATGCTGAATGGCGTAGTGTCTCCAGAGAGAAAACGATCTTTTACATGGGTTCCACCCACGTTACCGATCACAGTTCCCACTGCGGTGGTCTCCGGTATCGTAGCTGTAAAATTAGATATGGAGCCAGCACTTGGTACCTCACAGTTCACAAGGGTGGTTCCCGGATTGTTGATGCCTAGGAATCGCTGCATGCGGCCGTCTTTGTATACGATATCACCGGTCTCCAGTGTAGGCAGCATACTGTCTGTATAGGTAGGCACATCAGCACCTGAGGCCAGGCGTCTGTTCTTGACGGTCAGCAGCAGTCGTTTGAACTGTGGGTCATAACCGATCGTGTACCCATTACCATTGAAGACGTTGATTTCCTTCAGTCTGAGATACTGCTGGAAGAAAGTGTTCATCCAGTTATTGATCAGCTTCGGTGTTCCTTTGTACAGAAACAACTGTCCCTGGTCAGAGTCTATGAATACATAACCAAACGGTGTACGCACACAGGCCAGTTGATGTTGGGTACCGGCATAACCGAGTTTGGCGCTCAGTCCTTCCTGAGGCTCAAAGCGGAAAATATCTCCTGAGCCCAGTGTAACACCGATCAGGTCGCTCTCCAGCTTGGCCTTATCCTGTGTAAGGAACAGCGCGTTCTCACAGTGGATCAGCAACCGGTCATCCATACCTTCCAGGTTGACGGGTCGGCCCATGTTCTTCTGCATCTCGTAGTAATCCAGCGGCAGGAAGGTCTTCCAGCTTCTGAACTTGGTCTGTCGGCTGAGTTTACCGCCACGGTGTATCCGGTACGGGTGCGATGTCACGCTTTCCACGTAGGTGTCGAATATAGAGGTGGATATCAGGTCATCCAGTGCATTACTGTCCTTGCTGTATCCAAACTGATTAGGGTCGCTGGAGCGGATCCAGGTTCTGGTGTAGTTGCTCGGGTCTCCCGGGGCCAAGGTACTGACGGGATAATACCGGCTGTAAGGATTTGCAGCGTCCTCAAAACGGCTGTACAGATTACTGGCCGTCTCACAGATAAACCTACGCACGGTGATGGTACCTGTCTTATTCTGGCTCTCGTTGTCACCTCCGTAGGCAAATGACCAGGAGCCGTATGTGTGGAACGTGTAGTCGCTGATGAAGCTGTCGCCGCCGTACAATACGGGAGACGCTGTCAGGCTGGGGGACACTCCAGCTCTTACCAGCGATTGACCGGTAAAGGGCAGGTATACATTGGAGCGAATGGCTTTCATGTTGGTCAGAAAGGTGGTCTCTGTAGTGACTCCTTTACGCCGGCCACGATCTGTCCATACCTGGTTGGTGTCCACATTGCCGCTGGCTATCAATGCCTCAGGATTGGTTATCCGTCCGCCGAAGAAGGTCTCAATACCCTTGTTCTTCCACTTACCGATCTCCACGTGATTAGGTACGTACTGGGTATCCTTGACAGCTTTCAGCTTCTTGGTTGGGCTGGTGGGGGTCAGTCCGCTGGTAATGTAATCGAACAGAAACACGGTACCGCGATCCTGATCCGGGCCGCCGTCCTCTATGAAACTACCGCTGTTCTGATTGGGTGTTGTTGTCAGCGGTTCCCGCTTCAGCTGTAACTGCAGCGAAAGATAGTCTGGCTTTACAGCCGGTCTGTTGTATAGTGTATCGAAAGGATGCAGGTGGAAGATGCTCTGGTCTACATACAGAGTATCACCACCGCTCTTGTAGTTGATCTCGGAGTGAAAGTTACCGCCGGTCGAGTAGAAGTTGGCCGGAGAGAATTCGGTCTGTCCCTTGGCCCTGGCGCCAAACAGCAGGAGACTCTGCCCCAGTACAGTCGAATTGGCGATATTGCGCTTTGCATACAGTATCTCATACCCGTTGAAAGCTGAAGCGTACTTATTGGGCAGTACGATATTCTCCACTGATATACCCAGCTTATCCAGGGCCGTTTTACCGTAGGCAGGATTACCGCTGTAGAGGTTATCCTTGCACCACTGGATCGATGGGAATCGGTGATGCCTTACAGGTTGGTTGCGGAGATCTTCCCCGCCCACAGCACTGGAGTTGTAATCGTCGGTATTAGGATAGGTTTCAGAGGCATTCGCATACCCACTGCAGTAGCCACTTTTAGAAGCAGCATCAAAGACAGTGATGATATCATCCACCTGGAACTTGCTGGCCACCAGTCCCTCAGCAGTAGCTACTGTAGAGGGAGACTTCTGGTCGCTGGTTAGCGCTGGCCCAGGTATATGGAAGTTCTTGGTGAAGCCGCCGGATGTCTTCCGGAATCGGATATAGAAAGCACCCACCTCATCGTGCATGAAGGTCTTCTCCTTGCTATTCTTCAGATCATCGCTGGCAGGACTGATGGTCAGCAGACTGCTGTGCCATTTGAGGCGGATCTTGTTCACGTATTTCTGTAAGCGCTCTTCCGGTTCTGAATCCAGTCCCGTGATGTAGAGTGCATCGTTCAACTGGCCGATCGTCTCCACCCTGGTGTAATGTGCCGGGGCGATCAGTACCTCTTCCAGTGTAATGTCTTCACTGAGCTCATTGCCGGTATAGATATAGGTCAGATTCGCAGAAGCGGTGATGGGGCTGGCCAGCTGTACAACAGAGGTCACTCCGTTGGTTTTGCGGATGATGGCCAGCTGTACCAGTTCGTATTCCGTATCTATCTGGCTTACTGATACCTGGATGGCCTTATCGGTCACTGTATTGGTGGTACCGCTCACGATCTGTGGGGCACTCACCGTCAGGTAGGCCGTCTCAGTACCGTCATTCTTGAGAAGCTTGACAGCTACATAGTAGGCTCCCGGCAACAGAGTTCCCCCGCTGGTGAGCGCGATGTTCACTGTTGGGGATTGGGTGCCCGGGAACAGCAGCATATCCTGCAGCGAAGTGACCTGGGGATTGTCAAAGTTCAGGTAGAAGGGGTTCAGCACCTTATCTGTGAAAGCGCCTACCAATTCCCCTTTGTAGTTACGCTGTACCTGACCGGTGATGAAGTTTGCTACCTTAAAGCCCAACTTGAATGGCAGGGTTGCATCATTGAGGATGGGAATATAAGTATCCTCGTCAGGATTGTAGAAGCCGATCGCTGAATTGACATCGTTGGTACTGAAGATAATGGGATACTTATCCGTCTCTATCACCCCGTTGTACTTGTAAGGAATGACGCTGGCCGATGGGATAAAGCCGGGCTCGTTGTACACTGCGTTCTTCACGTAGTTAACGATCCCGTTCTTACCAAACGGTATGGTTCCCTCAGGTTGCTCCTGAAGACGAGTGTCACGGGAGAGGCGTTTAAAGTTTTGCATTACTTACCAGACTTTGGTATCATAAATACCTTCTCCGAAATCGTTCCGGAAGAAGTTGTCGTAATAGTTCTGAGGTGGCATGAATCGTACAAACGTGTTGACCCTGTGCTCCATCTCGTCCGGTGTCGGATACCGGATCTCAGCCACAGCCCTGGGCGCATAGAGTTTCTCAAACTTTTCAAAGCACTGCTCGTAGGAGAATGCCTTATCGGGGTAACCTGCACCGATCATCATGGCTCGTACGTACCAGTAGATGGCCTGCTTGAAGTTCTCATTGTCAGGGATCATCGGTATGCCATCCTTATCCACCGGGTAACGCCTGAAATACACCGTCACTTTACCATCAGCGAATGAAGTGGTAATGTAACCGGGTGTATCAGTGGTGTAGTAATCTTTACCCGCAGGCAGGCTTCTGGCCTCGGTCATCTTGGTAACATAGATGCTGTGGTTCTCTGTGGTAGGCACTTTGTTCACCTCTGAGAAGAAGATGTCTCCATTCGCTGGATTGAGATAGGCCGTCTCTTTCTCCGCCGGCCGTACGCTACCTCCATGAACCAGGCGGTTACCATTGTACTCGACCGCGTCGACATACACCAGTCCGCATGGCCACTGTCCTTTGTGAAACACCACGTTGACCTCCTCCCAGTCACCCTGCAGTGTCTGCTTGGTCTTCATCATGGAGACAGCTTCGAATATCCAGTCATGCATACTTTCAATGAAGGAAGAATCCTGTAACCGTGTGTTACGGATGATCCTTCCGATCACTTCGCGCATGCTACAGAGGTTGTAGTTCATCTTTGGTCTGTTTGCGTTCTACCTTCACGTATGGGTAGAACTTGTATTTAAACTTCAACAGCGGGTCTTTTCGCAAGGCTTGTACAAACTCTGCTTTGAACCCTTTATTGGTGGCCATGTTACGGGTGGCCGGGTAAAAGTTGTAGATGCTCTCATTGCTGAGTACACCGAATTTCTCCCACTCTATTCTGCACCAGTCTTCGTCCGTATAGTAGCGTTTGATCAGGTGACCCTTCTCATCGAACTCCTTGTTGGTGTAGGTCTTCACCCAGTCTATCACCGGGTTGGAGAAATTCCGCTCTACACGTATGGCTCGTATCTTACCGACACTGGCCCCGATGCGAAGTGTTTCACCCTGGATGATAGCGGCCTTTGCTTTGTGGAAGTAGCTTTCTACTATCTCCTTGAAGCTGTACCAGCTCATCTTCAGTACCACATGATCCCGCTCCTTGGCGTAGATGTAGCAGTTTTTAAGCTTGACCTTCTGTTCATATTTTCCCCACCACTCAGGATGTTTATCCAGTTCACTCTGCGCGAATTGAGTGTATATCTCACGCAAGTAGATCATCCTTGGTTTTAGTATCTGTTTTGCCATATCATTTAGTGTTATTTACTTCTATCTGTGGAGTATCCTCGCGCTCAGCACGGTTGTAATCGACCTGCAGTATGGACTGCACGATCAGTTGCATGATCTGATTGTTTACCGGAAACTCCTGGTTCCACGTGTCGCAGGTCTGTCCTGTGCAAGCGGCACTCAATTGCTGTATCAACTGAGGATCATCGAATATTGCGTCAATGCGAATGAGCGGTAATCGCTCCTTGTCTGTAACTATGAAACGGTTGATGAATTCGTAGTGTCCGCAGAGAGGGTAGAATTTACCGCTACTGAGATAAAGCTCTGTACCGGCCTGCAGTTGCTGAAAGGGAGACGAACCGTCTGCGCCACCTACGTAGTCGAACTGTACGCTTCCGGCGATAACCTCCTGCGGCACTGCCACCTGTGTGGCCGACACTGGTATGTTCACCAGCGATGCACAGCGAATCTTGGAAGAAGGCTCCATGGTCAGATACAGGGTCTGTTTGAAGAACCGTCGCTGGAAGGGATCCTTGTTTACGGTATTGACCAGTAACCGGCTGCGCCAGTATTTCACCCGCTCCATCAGTTGGAGTTTAAAAGGCATATCCAGTTCCTTATCCAGGTTTGAGGCGATCAGCGTGGTGATTTCGTTTGGAGTCATCTGTGCAAGGTGTTTTCAAGTATAACAAAACAGGCGGAGAAAACCCCCGCCTGTGGATATAAAGTGTTACAGAAGTGCTCTACGCTTACAGGGCAAGGATACCTTTTACAGCTACATCAGCGTTGGCTGCTCCATTGGAAGGAATAGCCAGGATGATAGTGCTCTTGTCTACATGCTTTTCAACCGGAGTCGGAGAGCTTTCGCTGGTCTCACCGGTGAGCAGATAGACGCTGTACTGTACGCCGGCAGCAGCGAATGCTGTAGGCTTACCCCAGTCTTCAGGATTTGCACCCTGCAGAGGATAGTTGGTAGTGACACCACGTTTGATGGCTGCATTGAAGAAGGCCTTGTACATCCTGAATATGGAGTTGATGTAATTGTTCTTCATCTCCTTCCGCAGGTGTGTCTCAAACTTCAGCAGGTAATCCGGAGTTATCTGTTCGAAGGTAAGATCATCAGAACCATGAAAGGCTTTGAGTGTGTTTCGATGCTTGCGATACTGAATCAGAGTACCTGTAGAACGTTTGTCCCGCACCTCAGCATAGTAGCGATCGATGAAGTCAAAGATGTTGGATGGATTGGTTCCTATCAGCTGCTGCTTCAGCGATAAGGCTGAGAAGTCCTTTCCACCCAGCTCCAAATTAATGATGCGCTGCAAAGCCTGGCTTTTGCGATTGGTGAGATCCATGTTAAGCAGCCGGGCGGTCGGGTGAGCCACCACGCACTGATTACTGCTATCCCACTGTATAGCCTTTACAACGACTCCGGTGGAGATGTAAGATTTCTTTCCCTCAACGACAATTTTCAGGTAAATTGGGTACTGATCTTTGAGCTCTCCGACAGGGTCGTGTCTCCAGAGAATGAGATTGACACTATATCGTTTCATTTTTCCTAACGCTGTCCTAACCGAAAGTAGTGGTTTTAACTACACTTTTCTGCGCCGGATAACACTTGAGGGAATAGATTTAAACCCACAATTCACTGGTTATCTGATAGTTGGGGCTGAAACGCAGTACTGGAAAGGGTTTCAGAAAACATGCCTGTTAATCCAATCCGGTTCACCAGTAGTAAATAAGAAGCCTTGTAAGTCATTGACTTATGAGGTTTTTTTTATTAAGGGGTAAACAATGGGTAAACATTTTAGTTGCCCATATAATATACATCAAACATATACCCCGGGGGGACACAAGGGGGATTCAAAAAAGTTGTGGGGGCAATTTCATACTGACATTTAGCACGTGTATATATAGCATGTGGGCTCATTGTAAAATGCTATTTACAGAAGTTATTTGCTCTAAAAGTAGCGAATTGACTACTTCATTTATTTAACTATCCATTACTTGTTCATCAATATATAAGATAAATATTTTATATTTTTTATAAAATAACGTACATTGTAAAGTTGCTTGTAATGTTACCTAAACAATCTACTAATGAAAGGACAAGAGCTAAATATTTTGTTTAAAGACGACTTAGCTTTTCTTACAGAAGAGATTGCATTAGATTTTGAGCAAGTTCAAATTTCTGATTTTCCAATAAAATTAAAAGCACCTGCATTCTGGACAGTAAGAGTACTTGACTATATAGAAAATGAGTGTACAATAATCGTAGAAGTTTTATCATATGACGTAGGCGAAACAAAATTTTCAAATAGTCAAATCAAACTAGCCGAAACATTAATTACAATAGAGAAAGTAAAATTTAAAAGCATCGAAACAAGAGGGCTTTTGCAGTCTTTTAGTATAAACACAAGCAAGCCATTACCGAATTCAAATAGCAACAATCCTATAAAGATTTTGCAACAAAAATCAATAGAAGATAGTAAAGACACCTCAACAGAACTTCAACTAAAAATTCAAAGAGAACCAAAGAAAGAAACTTACTATGAATCATTTTCAATTCCAATCAAACATGTAAGCTTTCTTTCTGGAAAAGTGGCTTTTGAAAAGAAGATACAACATTTTAAAAAACAAATTGAATTTGAAATAATAAATGATAACATCATAGAAGAATATGACGCAATCAAAAATTATTTTTCAAGTGTATTAAAAACAAAGAAAATTCAAGTAGCTATATCTATTATAACATTAGATGGCAGAATTATTTCACAAAATGCCAAGTCCGAAGAAATAGAGAAAATAGACAAGACTCTTATTGAAGAAGTTAAATTTGCTTTTGTGAAGTCGATAAGAAAAAAGGATTTATTAGGTGATAAACAGTTATTTACCATGGATGAGTACCTTGAAACCATGGCAACTGAAAATTTAAATGGAAATAAAATATTTAAGACTGAAAATGACTTTTTTGAAAATCTTCTTGAAAAATCTACAACTAAACATTACAAACACCTAAGATATCTCTCAAGTAAACATCAAGCTCATATACAAAAGCTACGCTTTGTTCACAAACCATTTTCATTTGTATTTCTTTTAAGTAGCATTGAAAAGTTTCATATTGTCTGGGAGACACTTGACACTGAAGAAGCAACCTATATTTGGACAGTGAGTGCTAATGTAGAAGATTTAAAAAAAGTAATGACAAATACAGACAAAATCATCAATGAAATAATCAGAGACGGAAAAAATGAATATATAAATAGAAGAGAAGATACTTTCAAAAGAGTTATCCATAATTACGCAGACTTACAAAATGGATTCAAAACCTGGAAAGAGGATATTGAAAAAGTGATTAGCTAGTGCTGAAATACACTACAGTCAAACCGCATCTTGGCAAGATGTAGTTTTGTAGTTAACCCATCAGCCTTTGGATTTCTGACCAAGCTTCAGTAAATTGGCTTTAGCTAATCGAGGCATTAGTGGCTAAGCCAGATGAAGGAATATCTCCCCACAACCTTCGCCTGTTCTAGAATGTTATCGGCAACCTTAAAGAACTAAATTGAAAAAACAGCAACATTAAAAAAATAAAATTTGGCTGACGCAGAACTAATATTACCAGAAAGACCCAAGTCTATTGGACTCCTGACAAATCAGGATATTTTGATTGGAACCCCCATTCCTGCAATTGACAAGCTTAAGATTGTATCTGAGGATGAGTTTGAAGACATAGTTAGAGAATGGGTTGCCGGCTACTTTGAGAAAAAATACATAAAGGTTTGGAGAACAGGTGGAGCTAAGGATAAAGGAAGAGACGTTGTGGCAATTATTGATGAAAGTGGAAAATGGGACAATTACCAATGTAAACACTATAGCAATGCCTTAATGCCAGGGGATATTTGGTTAGAATTGGGAAAACTTTGTTACTACACATTTAAAAAAGATTATTCGTTACCCAATAAATACTATTTCGTGGCACCAAAGGGAGTCGGCCCAACAGTTGGTGATTATCTTACAAAGCCAGAAGAACTAAAAAAACAATTATATATCGAATGGGACAAACACTGCAAAGGAGGTATAACTACGAAAGTTGACATTCCGCTGTCGTCTGAACTAAAAGCACACATTGAAATGATTGACTTTTCAATTTTCACATTTTTAGACCCTCAAGAACTAATTGAGCAACATAAACAAACCAGTTATTATGCAGCAAGATTTGGTGGAGGTTTGAAAAGGAGAATGATGCCAAGAATTAATCCTATCCATGAAGCTGAAATGTCAATTAGATACGTTGAACAATTATTTGAAGCATATTCCGACCATCTCAAAATAGATGTACACACTATAACAGAATTAAATTCACATACGGAATTATTTGACCACTTCAACCGGCAACGAGAGTGCTTTTATTGGGCTGAAGCATTGAATGAGTTCAGCAGAGACAGCTTGCCTACTGGGAATAATTGCTTCGCTGAATTGAAAGAAGAAATATTTCATGGAGTAGTTGACATTTCAAATCAAACACATTCTAGTGGATATGAAAATGTAAAAAAAACAACTGCAACTGCAGTTGCATTAAACATTCAAAGTAATGCATTGCTTTCAGTTTCTAAGACACAAGACAAAATCGGAATTTGCCATCACCTTGCTAATGAAAACAAACTAACTTGGGTTAAGTCATGAATCTATTTGAAGAAAGAAATACAAGCGTTTTCAATTCACCCCTTGAAATCGGGTTAAGAGTTTTATATCTATTGAATGAATTACAACCTGACGGTTGTGATTTACAACGACTTGTGTATTACGACTACATACTAGTTCATTCAAGTGATGTTCCAGGCGGACCGAAAAGTATTCACCCAAGTATACCACACAGAACAACCGAAATTTTAGTAAAAAGAGAATTGGTAAAAAAAGGACTGACATTAATGCACAGTAAGCAATTAGTAGATTCTGTTTTTGATTCAACAGGCATCACATACAAGGCAACTGAACTTACAAAGCCGTTTCTTGAATACAATAAATCCGAATACGCCATGAGTTTGAAAGAAATTTCTTCTTGGCTTGTCAATAAGTTCAAACCATACTCCGATGAAACACTCTCTCTCTTTATTAAGAACAATTTGGATGTTTGGGGAGGTGAATTTTCAAATGAATCACTTTTAAGAGGAATAGAAAATGAACAATAATTTCGGATTCTACATTAGCAACTTGCACGTAACTGGTCTAACGAGTAAGCCAGCAAAGTTGACTTTTGAAAAAGGTTTTAATGTTATCTCAGGTCTATCCGATACTGGTAAATCCTATGTATTCGCTTGCATAAATTATATGCTTGGTGGCAGCAATCCACCCAAAGCAATACCTGAAGCAATTGGTTATTCAAATATTTTGCTTGAAATTAAAACCTACACTGGACAAACATTCACGCTTTCAAGAAATATGCAAGGCGGAACTTTTAAATTAAAAGAAGTAGAGATTGACATGTTCCAAACACAAGGCACAGCAAGAGAATTAAAGTCGCAACATGTTAACGGTTCAAAAGATAACATATCCAGTTTTCTTCTTCAACTTTCTGGCTATGATGAAAAGTATGTTAGAATTAATAAGAACAATGCAAAAAGAGAAATAAGTTATAGAGATATAGCAAGATTAACTTTGATTGACGAGGAAAGAATCATTACCGAAAAATCCCCCGTTTATTCATCAGGACAATTCAATCAGCAAATACAAGAGCAATCCATTCTTGAAATTTTACTTACTGGAAAAGATGCAAAGGAACTTGAACAAGTTGAGGAAGCTAAAATTTATCACAGTAGAATAAAGGGCAAACTTGAATTTGTAGATTCTTTAATTAAAGACCTTTCTGAAAAGATTTTGATACTAGAAAAGGAAAAAACCAATGAAAAGCAAAAACAACTCCAAGCCAAAATAGAAAAGCTATCGCTTGTCTTGCAAGAGTCCAGCGTACAACTTGAAACCTTAACCAAAGAAAAGAAACAACTCTATAATTCAATTAGTGAACTGGATTCCAAAAATATTCTTCACGAAGAATTAAGAAGCAGATTTGTTTTACTTCAAGAGCATTACAATAGTGATATAAAGCGATTAGCATTTATTACAGAAGGAGAAGATTACTTTTCTCAATTGACAACAATTAAGTGTCCTTTGTGTGGTGGTGACATGGACAAAGGCCACTACGATTGCATAATTGAAGAAGATAAAAAAAGTTCAAGCGTAATTGATTCAATTCAAAAGGAGATTGATAAAATTAAAATCAAACTCTCTGACTTAGAAAGCACATTAGCTCAGTTAAATTCCGACAAATCCAAAAGGGATAACGAATTAATTTCTCTCAAACGACAATACCAAATTGTTCAAAGTGAAATTCAAAATAATATAGAACCAATAAAATCTTCTACAAAGGAGGAGATTGATGCGTTGTTAATTGAGCTTTCCCTAATAAAAGAGCAAGAACTTTACAAAACACAACTTGCAAACTATTATGGCCAAAGAAATCAACTTGAAATCGAACTTGCAAGGAAACCTAAAGTTGGAGAGCAATCTGATGGCATAAAATATACAATTCTTCAAGGTTTATGTGATACAATAAAAGTAATTCTCACTAATTGGAAATATCCAAATGTAGCTACTGTAAATTTCAATACAGATTATAGCATATTTGACTTCGTTATAAATCAGAAAAACAGAAATGCACATGGAAAAGGAATTCGAGCCATTACCTATTCTGCCTTTGTAATTGGGCTTATGGACTATTGTGTAAGTAATAATTTAGCACACCCAAGAAATATAATAATTGATTCTCCATTGACAACTTATCATGGAAAGGAGCAAGGCGAACTAGAAGAAATTTCAAGAGATATGCAGGATGCTTTCTTTAAAGACTTAGCGGATACTTTAGATGATAGACAAATAATAATCCTTGACAATAAAGAACCAAGAGAAGAATTAAAATCAAAGATAAACTATATACATTTTACTAACGAAAAAACAAGAGGCCGACAAGGTTTCTTCCCTTTGTGACTTAGATGATAACAAGCATATGACGCATGACTCTAGAATGAGAAGAAAGGCAGCCGATAACAGCAGCTAGCCAAAAGGCGGGGTTTCGCGTTCTAAAAAAAGTTTTTTGGGTAATGAAACATTAGTTTTTCAAATCAAGTTTTGCGGTATAAGTCCCGCCCTTCGGGTAGCTGCAAACCGTTAGGCGTAATTCTATCACCCTCTTTAAATATTGAAAAGGCATGTTTGACACAGCTCAAGAATATCTTGAATATCTTCAACAAATTTGTACGAAAGTGTATGATTTGCCTTTTGAAAAAGATCCTGAGTTCACAAAACTTAACAGCCAGGATGTAGTTCATCTTTCTCCTGACCAATTAGATGGGATGTATCAGATGAAATTTCTTCTAAATCAATACCTAAATGCAATACTAAATACAGTCTCACCAGACTTAAAAGAAAAAATTGAAAGTTCTTTAGCTATTGGTTTCGTTCGAAATGGAAGTTTTAACGCAACTTGTTCCAAGAGCTCAACAGGCAAATATGCTGTTTTAATTTATGAAGGATTATTTATACTACTTAATAAACATGGTAAACTAGCTCATGCGACGAATAATCCAAAAATTGTGAGGTTTTGTAATAGAGGAGATATTAAGACTCTTACAAGCGATGACTATATTAAATTCATGAACGAACTATTCGATAACTACAAAAAATATCATTTCCCTATTGGAGCATTAGTAAAGTTGGATTCAAAATATTTGTCTCACATGGTTTCGATAATGCTTTCAGAATTATTCACTATTTGCCATGAAATTGGTCATTTTATTAATGGCGATTTTGATGAAGAAGCTAATTTTGCCAACCTTGCAGACCATCCATTCGAAGCATTCATAGAAGACAGAAGTCACGAAATTGAATATAAAGCAGACCTTTCTGCATATCCCATTTTTGAAAAAGCTGCATTCAATTTATTTCCCGAAATGGAAAAAAATAATTTTGTCCCTGTACTCAGTACATTTTTTGCAATTATGGGTACTGTGAGTAATTCAAAAAGCGAATCACATCCTGAAGCTTTTAGGAGAATGACAAATATATTGGCAGCTTATTATAGCGAACAAATAGCCTTGGACTACCTTGCATCTTTTGAAAGTCAAGAGAAGAGTAATGAGTTTTTTTCAAGGTTTGTCTCAGACTAACTACGCCTAACATGCTGCTTGGCAAAAGTTGGCATTTGTACTTGGCTATCGGCTGTTGGATTTCTGACCGTGCTTCAGTAAATTGGCTTTTATTAATCGAGCTTTAGTGGCCAAGTCAGCAGAAGGAAAATCTCCCCCGCCCTTCGCAAAGCCAAGAAGGTTGCCTACTATTTTAAAATACTTGTATGATGAACTTACTAAACCGAATTTTAGGAAAAAAAACTTTACAACCAAGTTCCAGCAATACTACTAATCTAATTTCAGAAGAATCACCAAAAGAACCTAGTGAAAAAAAAGTCAATTTATCAGAACAAGAGAAAAATGATTTAATTGATTATTTCGCTAAAGGCGAAAAAGAAATGAATGAAAACGTTTCTGCCGAATTTGATCCTTTACTAGAAGACGCAGCAAGACTTGTAATTCAAAGCCAAATGGGCAGCACTTCCCTTATTCAACGAAGAATGAAATTAGGGTATAATCGTGCTGGCAGAATCATGGACAACCTTGAGCAAATTGGAATAGTTGGGCCAAACCAAGGTTCTGCAGCAAGAGAAGTTAGAATCAAAACAGAAGCTGAGTTAGAAAAACTAATTCAAAATGGTTTTAAATTTTTTAATACAGATGTAAACTCATTTTATGAAGAAAACAAAATTGAAATTGAAAAAAGAAGAATAGAATATCAAGAACAGCTAAAAGATCAACAATTGAAGTCTGAGAAAGATCAAATTAGACAAGAATTATTAGAAAAAGAGCGTAAAAAACAATTGCAAAGAGATGTATTCAAAGAACTTCTTGAGGAGGGGCTAATTTCAAACCAATTCGGGGATTCTGAATGGAATAGAGAGCCAATACCACAAGATGTAAAAGACAAAGTTTGGAATAGAGATTCAGGAAGGTGCGTAAAATGTGGTAGCCAGGAAAATTTGGAGTTTGATCACATTATACCTTTTTCAAAAGGCGGGGCGACCACTTATAGAAATTTACAAATCTTGTGCAAGAAGTGCAACATTGAAAAATCTAATAAAATTGGCTGAAAATATTGCAGGCTGTTCTCCGCAGACGTCTCTCGAAGAGGACTCTGCGGCTTACGGAGGGCTACTTACTCACTTTTAACAAACACTGTTTCAAACGATCTTTAAACTGCTTCAAATCCGCAGAGTCCCCCTCCGGGGAGACTTCTGCGGAGAACGATCATCAAAAGAGACGCTTCAGAAAATGAGGTTCTTCCTCACTTAGCATAATTTCGAAATATTAATACATTTAAGGAAATTATATCCCAACTATTCGAATCTGCCTATGAAATGCCACGAAGCCAATTCAATGAACCTCTCTCAGATCCCTGGATCTGCATCGATCCTTCACCCGATCGTAAGACCAACAGGCAGAACAGAACAGAACAGAACTGAAAACCAGCAAACGCACTATCTGATTTTTGCTGGCAGTAAACTGTCCCGCCCCTACTCATCAAACCAAAGAATATGTTGAAAAAAATACTGGTATCCTGTATTTTCTGTTTTTCCTTACTGACCACACAGGCGCAAACCAATGCAACTGAGGCCAAAGCCGCCTACCTGCTGTATATGTAAAAGAGGGTAAAATTATTGGCTATTATGTGCTACATTATTTCAATAATGTTAGCGGTGCAACGAATTTATACAATTGGCTTGTGGGAAAGATGACCTCTGACATCAAATTATTTTCAGCTATGCATCAGCTCGATCCTATTGTTACTTCTTTCAGCATCACAGGAGTAACGGCCAACCCTTATCTGTGGACGGAAGGCAAGTATGGTTTAATGCTCGAGGAAATGCATTACCCGAAAGGTGGCGGCGGTGTTGTAAAAGTGGTAGAGACCCACTTTTACAATCCAACGGAAAAGGAAACCAGTTCATACCATCCGTCAGAAAAATGATCATGATGTTACCAAATAGACTTGACACTATCTATGATTATTACTTATCTATTATGTATGGATCAAGTCTGAAATATTCAATAATTTTAGACTTATCGAACAACTACTAACTACTAACTATCCCCCTCCTTCTCCATCATCAAATACGCCTTAATAAATCCATCCAGTTCCCCATCCATTACAGGTCCCACATTACCTACTTCATAATCGGTACGGTGGTCTTTGATCATCTTGTAAGGATGGAACACATAACTGCGTATCTGGCTGCCCCACTCGATCTTCTTTTTATTGGCATTGGTCGCATTCATGGCTTCCTGCCGTTTGCGCAGTTCCTCTTCATACAACCGGCTTTTCAGCATCTTCAACGCCAGTTCACGGTTCTCACCCTGCGTACGCGCCTGCTGACATTCCACAATGAAACCACTGGGTATATGTTTTAACCTGACGGCGGTCTCTACTTTGTTTACGTTCTGTCCGCCACTGCCACCACTCCGGTAAAAAGCCCATTCCAGATCACTGGGGTTCACATTGATCTCGATGCTGTCATCTATCAACGGATATACGTATACTGATGCAAATGAGGTATGCCTTCTTGCATTACTATCGAAAGGCGAAATACGTACCAGGCGGTGTACCCCGCTTTCCGCTTTTAAAAAGCCATAAGCGAAATCACCATCGAACTGCAGGGTGGCGCTTTTGATACCGGCCCCATCGCCTTCCTGGTAATCGATCTCGGTCACTTTCCATCCCTGCTTTTCGCCGTACATGCGGTACATCCGTAACAGCATTTCAGCCCAGTCCTGGCTTTCCGTACCACCGGCCCCGGGGTTGATCTGCAGTACTGCGGGTAATTCATCTTCGGGTTTGTTCAGGGTACTCTTGAACTCGGCATCTTCGATCTGCTGTATGGCATGATCGTAGGCTTCCCTGGCTTCTTCTTCGGTTGCGTCGCCACCCTTCCAGAAATCAAACAATACGGCAAAATCCTCTACAGCCGTATCTACCTGCTTGTATAGTTTTAACCAGTACTCATTTACCTTGATCTCTTTCATGATGGCCGTGGCCCGGGCATTATCATCCCAGAAACCCGGCGAAAGTGAGAGTTGTCTGTCGGTTTCTACTTTGTATGTGCGGTTCTCGACGTCAAAGAAACCTCCTCAGGACCAAAACGCGGTCCCTCATAATCTTGATCTGTTCCTGTGTCATGCTGCAAATGTAAGGGAAAGCCATGAGCGATGAGCTGTGAGCGCTGAGCTTGTTTGGCTCGCAGCTCACAGCTATCAGCCCGCAGCTAAAAAAAGCTACAAACCTCATAAGCCGGATTCTGTTTCTACACCATCATTTATCTGGCCCCGGCATTACTGCCGTGATCTTGCTGCCTACCCTGGACCGCGCCATGCCGTAAAGCACGGGCTTGAGCGAGCCGCCCTCGAACGATCCTATACATGGCATTACAGCACCCAAGGTTTACCCGTGTTCCGTGTTACCACGGAAGACCGTGAGCTTTTACCTCACATTTTCACCTTTTCCACACCGAAGTGTGGTAGTTATTTTCTGTGGCACTTTCTCGTTCCTGCATTACTGCAGAAAGCCGGCGCTTAACCGGTGGGTTGCCCTGCGCTGTCCGGACTTTCCTTGGCGCCTGAAGCGCCACGATGGTTCGGGTTTGTAGCAAATACAAAGATACGGGTCTTTTTAATGAGTGAATGAGTGAATGAGTGAATGAGTGAATGAGTGGATGAGTGGATGAGTGGATGAGTGAATGTTGGATTAGTACTGGAAAAAGATCTCGGTGGCTCCGTAGCCGAAGCGGGGGTCGTATTGGTTGATGAAGGTTTTTACCTCCCGTTTGGTCTTCAGGATATCGTGGATCTCATCCTTCAGTTTGCCGGTACCCACCCCATGGATCACGATCAGGGACGGCTGGTGATGGGCAATGGACAGGTCGTACCATTTCTGGAACTCATTCAGCTGTATGCCCAGTATCTCCAGGTTACTCAGTTTTTCCCAGCTATGGGTCAGCTTTTCAATATGCAGGTCCACCACCGAGCGGGCCGGTTCCATGTACTGGCGGGCTTTGGAAGCTTCATACACTTTGAATCCTTTGGCGGCCAGCGAACCCAGTTCAAAATATGGCTCTTCCGTTTTTTCGGGGTAGTCGGTGAACAGTTGGTACGACAGGGTCGGCTCGTTGTTCTCCTTCATTTCTTCAATACGTTTGAACACCTGTTTGGGTTTCAGCTTAAGGGCAGTTTCAAAATGCGGCGCTTTCTTTTTTTCGGGGTTCACCAGCGAAAAATCGAAAGCAAAGGAAGGACTGTCGTTCACGCGCTCAAAAGAGATATCGTGCAGGTAAAAATCATGGAAAGCAGCAATATCGGCACGGAGTTCAAAATCGGTCTCACCCAGGAACTGCTGCGTGTACACAAAATGATAGGCTTTATTGGTCCTGTTCACCAGGTGGATCTTGAGCAGGTCAACCACTTCGTCGTTAAAATCGTCGAGAGAGAATTTGGGAATGAATGATAACCACACGCCATCTGCCACTTTGATCTGGTTGGGCTGGGGTTTTTCTTTGGGTAGCTGGTCTACATATACTTTCGGCTCCGGCTTTTGGGCAAAGAGCTTTTTCTCCGTAAAACGTTTGAAATAAGGAAAATCGATCTGGTCCATATAAGCCGGGAACTTTACGCCCCGCACTTCTATCATCACCATCTGATCGTTCATGATCTCTACCACCCTGCCCTCTTCATTGCTCAGCAGTACGATAATTTCATCACCCACCTGGTATTTCATACGGCAAAATTACAAATAAGAAGCGATTTTGCCCACCAGTATCCCTACCATGACGGTTTCGCTTCCCACCAATTCAACATTCACATTCAACATTCACATTCAACATTCAACATTCCTTGTTCAACGTTCGATATTCCTAAGCTGCCAGTTTGCTCTGTTTCCTCCCGTAAAAGAAATAGATCAGCAGGCCCAATCCCATCCAGGCAAAAAACCAGAGCCAGCTGATGGCGGGGATCTCGATCATCAGGTAAAGACAACTCAAGGCTCCCACCACGGGGATCACGGAATAACTGCCGATAAAACTCTTGACAGCAGTAACCACAGCGATCACGACGAATACCAGGAACAGCACTTCCTGGTAACTTTCCGATCCCATATTCGCAAGCGCATCCCCGATCCGGCCACGGAACAGGAAGATCACCAGCAGCACCAGTAAGGGTATCAGGTATTTACCATTGATATACGGCAAGCGGAAAGCGCCGGCCCGTTTCGGATCGGTCAGCTTAGGCAATACCAACACGCCAAAGCAGACCAGTACAAATGCGAACAGGGTTCCGATACTGGTCAGGTCGGTCACCGTGCTGCTGGATACGAACAACGATGGGATCCCCACCATGAATCCCGTTACGATCGTTGCAAAAGATGGGGTATGAAACCTGGGATGCACTTTGGCGAATTTTTTCGGTAAAAGTCCGTCGCGACTCATGCTCATCCAGATACGCGGCTGGCCCAGCTGAAACACCAGCAATACACTGGTAGTGGCCACCACCGCACTCACCGATATCAGGTAACCGATCTTATTGAGGTGTAATTTTTCAAACACATAGGCCAGCGGGTCATCCACTTTCAGTTCGCTGAAATGCACCATACCCGTCAATACCAGCGCAATCAGGATATACAGTACCGTACAGATCAGCAGTGAATAGATCATACCCCGGGGCAGATCGCGCTGCGGGTTCTTACATTCTTCAGCAGTGGTAGAGATCGCATCGAACCCGATATAGGCATAGAATACGGCAGAAACACCCGCCAGTACCCCGCCAAATCCATTGGGCAGAAAAGGATCCCAGTTTTTGGTGTCCACATAAAAGAACCCGATGGCTATCACGAAAATGATGACACAAACCTTAAAGATCACCATCAGGTTGGTGCTCTTCTTACTTTCCTTGATCCCTACATAAGCCAGTATGGTGATCAGGAACACGATCACAAGCGCCGGTATATTCAGGATCATCTTCCAGCCACCGATCACAGGCGCGTGCATGATGGCATCATATCCCATTTTCGCATTCTTGCCCAACGATTCCAGGGGCTGGCCGGCAGCAAGTCCTTTCATGGCTTCCTCGTATCCTACCTGTGCATTGCCGGCATTGGTAGCCAGCCAGCCGGGAAGTCCGATATGAAACCCTTCCAGCAGGTTGTTGAAATAACCGCTCCAGCTGATCGCCACCACGATATTACCGATCGCATATTCCAGTATCAGCGCCCAGCCAATGATCCAGGCTACCAGCTCGCCAAAAGAAACATAGGCATAGGTATAGGCACTACCGGCGATAGGCACCCGGCTTGCAAATTCTGCATAACAAAGGGCACTGAAACCACAGGTGACCGCCGTGATCATGAACAGGAACACGATACCCGGACCGCCATTAAAGGCAGCCGTACCGATGGTAGAGAATATACCCGCACCGATCACCGCCGCTATACCCATAAAAGTAAGGTCTTTCACGCCCAGCACTTTGCGTAATCCACCACCGTGCCCGTCACTCAAACCGGCTGCAGAATCGGCCACAATTTTATCTATTGATTTTTTCCTGAAAACAGAATCAGACATGAAGTTGGTTTTGGTTATCGAGATAGAGGAAGGTATGGAAGTTAAAGGGGTTAAAGGGGGTTAAAGGGAGTTAAACTGGGTTAAATTGGGTTAAAAGGGGTTAAAGGGGGGGGGTAAATTGGGTTAAATTGGTTAAAAGGGTTAAATGACCCAAAGGAAATTCCCTTCTTTAACTATTTTAACTCCCTTTAACCCTTTTAACTATTTTAACCCTTTTAACTATTTTAACGACTCCCCTTCCCCATCAGTACTCCCGTTGAATTAAAAAAGACGCCAGTTCTTCCAGCGGTTTTTTGCGGCTGGATACTACGGCTATGTCTTCCAGGTGTTTCAGTGCCGTTTGTAAGTATTTTTCTTTCAGTTGCACCGCCCAGGCATCTACGCCGCACTGGCGGAAAATGTCCAGCACTTTTTCCACCTTATCGGCCGGGTTCTGCTGCATCAGCGTTTCCAGTGTTTTTTTCTGCTCCGCATTGGCCAGTTCCTGTGCACGGATGAGCAGGAAGGTCTTTTTATTCTGGCGGATATCCCCGCCTACTTCCTTGCCGAATTTCTCCGGATCGCCAAAAGCATCCAGGTAATCGTCCTGCACCTGGAAAGCGATACCCAGGTTTTTTCCGAATTCATAGATATGCCTGCAGTTGCCTTCGCTGGCGCCGCCCAGTATGGCACCCATTTCCAGTGTAGCTGCGAGTAATACGGATGTCTTCAGACTGATCATGTGGATATAGGCATCCAGCGACACATCGGGCATTTTTTCGAAATCGATATCCAGCTGCTGACCTTCGCACACTTCCCTGGCAGTGCGGTTAAACAGTTCCAGTATACGCGGCAGGTACTGCGGGGTTACCAGGTTCAGGTACTCATAGGCGCGGATCATCATCACATCACCCGTCAGCAACGCAGTATTCACCCCATACTTCACATGTACCGTTTCCATGCCCCTGCGAAGTGGCGCTTGATCCATGATATCATCGTGGATCAGGGTAAAGTTGTGGAACAATTCCACAGCCGTGGCCACATGCCAGGTATCTTTACTGATCTCGGCAAACAGTTCATTGCCCATCAAACACATGACCGGGCGGATACGTTTTCCTCCCCAGGATAAAAAATACTCACCCGGTTCGTACAGACTTGCCGGTGTTTCCGGAAAATGCCTCACACCAAAACGCTCTCCAAAACCGGCTACCAGTTCTTTAAATGTATGCATGCTACAAACCTAATTATAAAACCAAAAACAGCCGCATCTGAACCTTAACTATTCTTTGAGAGATCATTTTATATTTCTGGCACGGTTTTGTATTAAAGGAGATAAAATACGCTTATGAAACGACTATTTGTAGTAGCGCTGATACTTACAGGCTTTGTACAGACGCAGGCACAACAGAACATGGGAACCGATTACCGTACCGCCCTGGGTGTAAAAGTATATCCCGGTGCCGTTACCGTTAAACACTTTATCAACAGAAACGCGATCGAAGGATTGGGCTATATCTCCTCCGACGGTTTCCGGCTTACCGGGCTTTACGAGATCCACAATAACCTGGGAAATGTGGAAGGACTGAAATGGTACGTGGGTGGCGGTGGACACGTAGGTGTCTGGAGCGATAGCTGGAAAAACCGTTATCCTACCCGTGAAAACGGACTGGCCATCGGCGTGGATGGGGTATTGGGACTGGATTACAAGATCAAAGGAGCCCCGTTGAACCTTAGCTTCGACTGGCAGCCCTCATTCAACATCATCGGCTACAACTATTTTGAAGGTGGCTGGGGAGGATTGGCAATCAGGTATACCTTTTAGAACAGATGAACAGACGAACAGAAGAACAGATGAACAGACGAACAAGGAACAGATGAACGGATAAGCAGTATCTAATACTTCCGTTCATCTGTTCTTCGGTTCCTTGCTCATCTGTTCTTTTATTTATTCAAATTGAAGAGACTGTCTACAAACTCATTTTTATCAAAGATGATCAGGTCATCGATCTTTTCTCCTACGCCGATATATTTTACGGGGATTTTGAATTGATTGGCGATGGCCAGTACTACGCCGCCTTTGGCGGTACCGTCCAGTTTGGTAATGGAAATGGCGGATACATCTGTGGTTGCCGTGAATTGTTTGGCCTGCTCCAACGCATTCTGACCGGTAGAGCCGTCCAGCACCAGCATCACTTCGTGCGGCGCACCGGGAACGATCTTCTGGATCGCCCTTTTAATCTTGGCCAGCTCATCCATCAGGTGGGCTTTGTTATGCAAACGTCCTGCCGTATCAATGATGGCCACATCCGCTCCTTTGGCAACCGCACTGGCAACGGTATCGTAAGCCACAGCGCTGGGGTCTGAACCCATGGCCTGTTTTACAATGGGTACACCCACCCTTTCGCTCCAGATGGTCAACTGGTCAACCGCAGCCGCACGGAACGTATCCGCGGCACCCAATACCACGCTTTTACCGGCTTTTTTATAGTTATGCGCCAGTTTGCCGATGGTGGTGGTTTTGCCTACGCCATTCACCCCAACAACCAGGATCACATAGGGCTTTTTGCCTTCGGGAATGCCAAAGTCCTTGTACGACTGTTCCGCTGCATCCACCAGCATGGCAGCGATCTCTTCCTGCAATATCCTGTTCAGCTCTTCGGTGTTCACATACTTGTCCTGTTTCACCCGCTTTTCTACCTGCTCAATGATCCGGATGGTGGTCTCAATGCCCACATCTGCGCTTACCAGGGCTTCTTCCAGGTTGTCCAGCACTTCCTCATCCACCGTACTCTTGCCGGCAATGGCTTTGGTGATCTTGGAGAAAAAACTCTCCTTGGTCTTTTCCAGTCCCTGGTCTAAACTCTCTTTTTCCTTTTTGCCAAACAGTTTGCCTAAAAAACTCATAGCTGAATTTTCAAATTATCAAATTAGCTCATTCCCAAATTCCCTTGCGTTTAAATACAAAAAGCCTTCCACACAAAGGGGAAAGCTTTCTGAATATCTTATACGCCGGGATCAATTATTTCTCAGACAGGAAATCCTTGATCTTATCCTTGTGGATGATCTGCTCTTTGAAAGTATAGGCACCGGATTTAGGACTGCGTACAGCCTTGATCACTTTGGTCCAGTTCTTTGCTTCAGCTGCAGCCTTAAGGTCTTTTACTTTCGCGTTTTTAGAAGCTACTTTAGCCATGATTATTTGATTTCTTTATGAACAGTTACTTTTTTCAGAATCGGGTTATACTTCTTTAACTCCACACGCTCAGGTGTGTTT
This sequence comes from Bacteroidota bacterium, assembly GCA_016183765.1. Classification (GTDB taxonomy): domain Bacteria; phylum Bacteroidota; class Bacteroidia; order Chitinophagales; family Chitinophagaceae; genus Sediminibacterium. The sequence continues at coordinate 156,126 of JACPEA010000007.1, read as the reverse complement.
TTCTTGTTTTTGGTAGTGATATAACGGCTTGTACCGGGCTGACCGCTGGTCTTATGCTCTGTACATTCCAAAATCACCTGCACCCTGTTACCTTTCCTTGCCATTGTATTGCGTAGTTTGCTTTGTGAATAAGTTAGATTTTAACGCCTTCTGCCCTCATGGATTTGATCACAGTAGACAGACCATTCTTGTTGATGGTCCTCAATGCATCTGCTGATACTTTAATGGTTACCCAACGGTCTTCCTCAGCAAAAAAGAAACGCTTCTTTTGTAAATTAGGTAAGAAACGACGCTTGGTTTTGATGTTTGAGTGAGAAACACTGTTACCAACGATGGGCTTTTTACCTGTAACCTGACATACTCTTGCCATGACTCTGAATTTTTTTCCGATTTTTTCGGGAGGCAAAGGTAAGGAAATGCGCCAAAAAACCAACATCAGAAACCCTTTTTTTAAATATTTTCTTCACAAACGGGTAGAAAACCTGCTTGGAAATCTGATTTTTCCAGGTTTATCCACATTTTCCGTTTCTCCCGGGATAGTACAACCCTATCACCCTACTCCTCCGCCAACACAAAGGCCGGAATCCCGGCCCTCATATATACTTATTTACTTTATATACTATATATACTTTGCTTACTTAACTATACATCTCCCCCCTCAATTCCTTCACCCTCGCGTCTTCCATGTATTCATCGAAGGTCATCAGGCGGTCAATGATGCCCTTGGGAGTCAGTTCTATGATACGGTTGGCCACGGTCTGCATGAACGTATGGTCATGCGAAGTGATGAGCACCACACCCGGGAAACTCTGACAGCCCTCGTTGAAGCTCTGGATGCTCTCCAGGTCCAGGTGGTTGGTAGGCTGGTCGAGGATGATCAGGTTGGGGTTCTGCAGCATCATACGGCTTACCATACAACGTACTTTCTCTCCCCCGCTCAATACATTTGTTTTTTTCTGAATATCATCCCCGCTGAACAGCATTTTCCCCAGGAATCCACGGATAAAGGGTTCATCGGCATCGGTCACATGCGCTGGCACAAACTGGCGCAGCCAGTCCATCAGGCTCAGTCCCTCGGTAAAGAATTCCTGGTTCTCCTGTGGCAGGTAGGCTTTGGTTATAGTGGTGCCCCACTCGAACTTACCGGTATCGGGCTGCATCCGGTCGCTGATGATCTCGAAGAAATCGGTCACAGCCAGGGGGTCGCGGCTCAGGAAAGCGATCTTTTCGCCTTTATTGATGCTGAATGACACTTTATCGAACAGTTTCCTTCCGTCCACGCTCTTGCTCAGGTTCTCCACGTTCAGGATCTGGTTACCCACTTCGCGCAATGGCTGGAAAATGATACCGGGATATTTACGGTTAGAAGGTTCGATCTCTTCAATGACCAGTTTCTCCAGGGCTTTCTTACGGGAAGTGGCCTGCTTGCTCTTGGATGCATTGGCAGAGAATCGGGCAATGAAGTCGAGCAGGTCTTTCCGCTTTTCTTCGTTCTTCTTGTTCTTATCGCTGATCTGGCGTGCGATCAACTGGGAAGATTCATACCAGAAAGTATAGTTACCGGTAAACACTTTGATCTTGGAACGGTCCACATCCGCCACATGGGTACAGATGGTATCGAGAAAGTGACGGTCGTGACTCACTACCAGCACAATATTCTCATAATCAGCCAGGAAGTTCTCCAGCCAGCCGATGGTCTCAATATCCAGACCGTTGGTAGGCTCATCCAATAACAGGATATCGGGGTTGCCGAACAGGGCCTGCGCCAGCAATACACGCACTTTGAAAGTGCTGGGTATGTCTTTCATCAGGCTCTGGTGCATATCTTCTTTTACGCCCAGGCTGCTCAACAGGCTGCCGGCATTACTTTCGGCCTCATAACCGCCCATTTCGCCAAACTCACCTTCCAGTTCACCCGCTTTCATACCATCTTCCTCGGTAAAATCGGCTTTGGCATAAATGGCATCGCGCTCGTGCATGACTTCCCACAGGCGTTTATGGCCCATGAGAACGGTGTTCAGTACAGTGCAATCATCGAACTCGAACTGGTTCTGTTTCAGCACGGCCATACGCTCACCCGGGGTGATCTCGATGGTTCCCTTATTGGGTTCTATCTCGCCGCTGAGTATCTTCAGGAAGGTAGATTTACCCGCACCATTGGCACCGATGACCCCATAACAGTTACCCTTGGTAAAATTGATATTTACCTCATCAAACAGTACCCTTTTACCATAGGCGAGGGTGATATTTCTTGCACTGATCATGTTTCAAACGCTGTTTTCGGCGGCAAAAGTAAGACTTACCAACGGATTTTGAGGGATGAACTTAAAGTTATCAATGCTCCCCCGAACCTGTCAGAACCCGAAAAAAAGATAAGTTTACGCTTTAATTTTCAGCAAATGCCAGGAAAAAATACCCCATCCGTTTCCCGCCGGTCTTTTATCCGGAACGTCTCTTTCGCTTCTGTCTTCCTGCTTGGGGGCGGCATTCGCGCGCTTTCGGCCGAAGAAGTGTACCGCTTACGCCGGAAAGTAAGCCTGCGTTTTGTGGTGGCATCCGACTCACATTACGGGCAACCCCAGACTGATTTTGACGGTATGATCGAAAAAGTCATTGGCCAGATCAACGCTTTTCACCAAGAGAACCCGCTCGATCTCTGCGTGTTCAACGGCGATATCATCCACAACGAAAAACAGTTGCTGCCGCTTGCCAAAAAACAGCTCGACAAACTCACCATGCCCTGGTATGTCACCCGCGGCAACCACGATATGGTCAGTCCCGCTTACTGGCAGGAAGTATGGGGTACCCCATTGAACCATGATGTCACCATCAAACACCATGGCATCATCCTCGGAGATACTTCCAATGAAGAGGGCAAATACCTTTCACCAGACCTTGACTGGCTGAAACAGGCGCTGGATAAACACCGGCAGCAAAAACAGGTCTTCCTGTTCCTGCACATACCACAGGCCAAGTGGACCAAAAACGCCATCGACACGCCTGCTTTTTTTGAACTTATCAAAAACTATCCCAACCTCAAAGCCGTATTCCACGGGCATGAGCACGACCAGGATGGTGTGAAGATGAGCAACAACATCCCCTTCTTCTTCGACGCCCATGTTGGTGGCAACTGGGGCACAGCCTACAAAGGTTTCCGCGTAGTGGAACTGCTGGAAGATACCTCAATGATCACCTATATGATGAACCCGACAGAGAAGTTGAATGAGATGAAGTATTAGAACGAGTAGTAAGTAGTAAGTAGTAAGTAGTGAAAAACGACGCCTCCTGCAGACAAGTTGTGCATTACTAATTACTAATTATTAATTTCTAATTAATAATGATCTACCATTCCGCCCTGGCGCTGGGGCCTGCTGAGAGGTCGGTGAATTCGCCAGCCTGGTATTTGTAATAGGCCGTAATGGCGATCATGGCGGCGTTATCGGTGCAGTATTCGAATTTGGGTATGAAGGTTTCCCAGCCATGTTTTACGCCCGCTTCCTGCAGGGCTTTGCGCAGGCCGCTGTTGGCGCTTACACCACCTGCTATACAAACCTGGCGCACCCCGGTTTGCTGAACCGCTTTCTTCAGTTTCCGTAGTAAAATGCTGATGATGGTATATTGAACCGAAGCACAGATATCGGCAAGGTTATCCTGGATAAAACCGGGTTCCTGTTTCTGCAGAAAGTATAGAACAGAGGTCTTCAACCCGCTGAAAGAGAAATTGAGTTCAGGGATCTGTGGCTCCGCGAACTTGAATGCCAGCGGGTTCCCCTCTTTCGCATATTTGTCGATCAGCGGACCGCCGGGATAAGGTAGTCCCAGTAATTTGGCACTCTTATCAAAAGCCTCACCAGCAGCGTCATCGATCGTTTCACCGATCACTTCCAGGTCAAGCGGCGAACGCGCCAGTACGATCTGTGTATGACCGCCACTCACGGTCAAACAGAGGAAGGGGAATGTAGGCCGCTCCTCGCCTATCAGGTTGGCCAGCACATGGGCCTGCATATGATGCACCGCGATCAGCGGTTTGTTCAGCGATAAAGACAGCGATTTGGCAAACTGGGTACCCACCAATAAACTGCCGATCAGTCCCGGAGCCTGAGTAAATGCGATCGCATCGAGCTTTTGCAACCGCTCAGCTGGCGTCGGTAGTAACGGGAACGCCTGTGCCAAAGCGGCATCCACCACCGGCACAATATGCTGCATATGCGCCCTGCTGGCCAGTTCGGGTACCACTCCCCCATACTGCTCATGTACGGTCTGGTTGGCAATGAAATTGGACAGTATCTGCCCATCCACACAAACAGCGGCCGAAGTTTCGTCGCAGGAAGATTCTATGGCGAGGAGGGTTGACAAGAGTGCTTGGAGTTTACGGATTGATGGCTATGATTGGTTGACGATCTGTTCAGGATAAAATGAATCACAAACGGGTGCAAAGGTAGGCAGACCAGGGCAGAAAGCAAGGAACAAGGAACAAGGGACAAGAATCAAGGGACAAGGATCAAGGATGAACGGAATGATGCATACTGGAGTCGGTACACTCTGCGCAAACTCTCCGATCTCTGCGGCTCTGCGGTGAAAATAATATCAAGTAATGAGGCTGCTAAAGGTAGACAGACGGGGAAAAGACGAACAGATGAACAAGGAACCAATGAAGGGAATGATAAGTTCCGGGGATCCAATATTCCTCCAATGACCAAAAACGAACAGATGAACAGACGAACAAGGAACCGATGAAGGGAATGATAAGTCCTGGGTATCCAATATTCCTCCCAATGACCAAAGCAAGGATCAAGGGTCAAGAATCAAGGATCAAGAATCAAGGGTCAAGAATCAAGGATCAAGAATCAAGGGTCAAGAATCAAGGGTCAAGAATCAAGGATCAAGAATCAAGAATCCAGTTCATTCCCAGTTTATTTCGTACGGATAGCCACTACCGGGTCCATCCGGGCGGCGATGGAAGCGGGAATGATGCCTGAAATAATTCCCAGGACGATACAGATACTTAACGCGAGTATGATGATATTGGGCGCGATAAAGATCGGGAAAGGCAATACGGTGCTCAAGACCATCGACAGCACTTCCACCAGCGCCAGTCCAACCAGACCACCGATGATACACAGGAAAGCGCTTTCGATCAGGAATTCGGTGAGGATAGTGCTCCGTTTTGCTCCCAGTGCTTTTTTCAGGCCGATCTGGCTGGTCCGTTCCCGAACGGTCACGAACATGATATTAGCCACACCGAAAGCACCCACGATCAAGCTTAACCCGGCAATGGCCCAACCTCCGGCGCTTACCTGGCCAAAGAATCCCTTTACCTGTTCACTGAACATAGCCACATCGTTGCAGGAGAAATTGTCTTCATCCACCGGGCTCAGCCTTCGGATCTGGCGCATGATGCCCGTCAACTCATCCTGCAGGGCCTTGGAAGCGATATTGGGTTTTCCCTGCACCATAATGAAGGGGTTGCTGTTATCGGGATTGTACACGCTGGCGAAATAACGGTACGAAACGATCAGGCTCTGGTCGTAATCAAATCCCCCCACAAAACTCTGTCCCTGTTTTTTGATCACCCCTACCACGGTCACTTTTTTACTGTTATAGGTCACTTCCTTACCCACCGCTATCTGCGGGTTGCCGAACAGCTCTTCGGCCACCTGGTACCCGATAATGGCTGTGGGGTTACCCCGGAGAAATTCAGACTCATTCAGGTAACGGCCATGATCGATATCGATGGTCTGGATGATATTGAACTCCTCAGAAACACCGTATATGTTTACATTATTCAATATATTATCCTTATAACTCAGCTTCACGTTACTTGAAACGAACATGGCCGAATTGGCTGCCAGCTGGCTTTTGGTCTTGACGAACTTCATCTCCTCGATCCGCATGGGCGGACGTTTCATGTATTTCCACCAGGGATAATCATTACCGCCGCCATAGTTCCATTTATCGATGTAAATGGTGTTATTGCCAAAAGATTTGATATCGTTCTGTACTTTGCGTTCCAGGCTGTCGACCGTTGCCAGCACGCCGATGATGCAGAAGATACCGATGGTAATACCGAAGAGCGAGAGAAAGGTACGGAGCTTGTTCACCCGTAACTCCTGCAGGGCCATCCGGAAACTGTTCCATAAGATACTCAATAGCTTTAACATGTACCAAATGTAAGTGAGTAACCGCTTTAGGGAAAGTATTTTTATGTGAACGGTTGTGGAATTTTTGGGCGCCGTTGGCAGGGGTATCTTTCAACAGGCGATGCCACCCGCAAAAGCCGGCAACAACCAGGCAGTGCATTTTCAGGACAATGAGTTGGATACCCTCCGCAAAAACTTATGAACCTACGTGCAAAAAAGTTGGGAATACGGAACGCATAGCATTGTATACTATCTTATTTTTGCAGCGATTTACAAACTTAAACTTGCAATATGACCTGGAAACAAGTCTTCACTTCGTCGGTAGGAAAGAAATTGGTTATGGGTTTCACCGGTATTTTCCTGATTCTTTTCCTGATTGTTCACGCGGGACTGAATGCCTGCATCTGGGCAGGTGATAACGGTGAGATGTTCACCAAAGGTGCGCACTTCATGGGATCCAACTGGGTGCCGCGTATCCTGGAACTGGGTCTTTTTGCCGGATTGTTCTTACATGTCATCCAGGGTCTGATGCTCGAATTCGCCAACCGCCGCAAACGTTCTGTGGGTTATGCCGTAAGTTATGGCAACGAAGGAAGCAAATGGTACAGCAGAAGTATGGGCTTACTGGGTACGCTGATCCTGTTGTTCCTGGTACTGCACCTCTACCATTTCTGGTTACCCAACCGTTCCAACCAGGGTTTTCTGCTGGGTGAAGAGATTAACCTTTTTGAAAAAATGAAACTGGAATTCAGCGTACTATGGGTTGTGATCGTATATGTGCTGGGCTGTATTTCACTGGGATACCACCTCGCCCATGGTTTCCAGAGCGCTTTCCGTACCCTGGGCATCCACAACAAACGCTACAATACCCTGCTGACCTCTGTGGGATATGCGTTCTCCATCACCATCACCCTGCTCTTTGCTATGATGCCAGTGAGCTTTTATTTGGGATGGGTTTAACTATAACAATGAGTGAATGAGTGGATGATAGAATGAGTGAATGTTTTTTGGGGGTAATCAAAAATAAAAACCTGTCTGCCGAGAGGTGGGCGACAAACCATAGAAATATGTTAGATGCAAAAATTCCTGCCGGAACTTTAGATGAGAAATGGACCGAGTACAAGGGGCATTGCAAGCTGGTGAACCCGGCCAATAAACGTAAGCTGGAAGTGATCGTAGTAGGAACCGGTCTTGCCGGTGCTTCTGCAGCCGCTTCCTTAGGGGAACTGGGCTATCAAGTAAAAGCTTTCTGCTTCCAGGACTCTCCCCGCCGTGCTCACTCCATCGCCGCGCAGGGTGGTATCAACGCCGCCAAGAACTACCAGAACGATGGCGACAGCGTTTTCCGTTTGTTCTACGACACGATCAAGGGTGGCGACTACCGCGCACGCGAAGCCAACGTACACCGTCTGTCAGAAGTAAGCGCCAATATCATTGACCAGTGCGTGGCACAGGGTGTTCCCTTTGCCCGTGAATATGGCGGTTTACTGAGCAACCGCTCCTTCGGTGGTACACAGGTACAAAGAACTTTTTATGCTGCCGGACAAACCGGTCAGCAGTTATTGATAGGCGCTTACCAGGCCCTGGAGCGACAGATAGCCCTGGGTAATGTAAAAATGTACAGCAGGCACGAAATGCTGGAGATCGTTGAGATCGACGGGAAAGCCCGCGGTATTATTGCCCGCGACCTGGTGACCGGTAAACTGGAGCGCCATTTTGGCCATGCCATATTGCTCTGCACCGGCGGATACGGAAACGTATTCTATCTCTCCACCAACGCCATGGGCAGCAATGTGACCGCCGCCTGGAAAGCCCACAAAAAAGGCGCAGCGTTCGGTAACCCCTGCTTTACACAGATCCACCCCACCTGTATCCCCGTTAGCGGTGATCACCAGTCAAAACTGACCCTGATGTCAGAATCGCTGCGTAACGATGGCCGTATCTGGGTTCCCAAAGCCAAGGGCGATAACCGCAAAGCCAGCGATATCCCCGAAGAAGAAAGAGACTATTACCTCGAAAGAAGATACCCCGCTTTCGGTAACCTTGTACCCCGCGACGTGGCATCCCGTGCCGCCAAGGAAAGATGCGATGAAGGTTATGGCGTAGGAACCAGTAAACAGGCCGTATACCTGGATTTCGGCGCAGCCATCATCCGTTATGGCAAGATCGAGATCAGCAAAGAAGGCAAGGACAACGCTAGCCAGGAAGAGATCATCGCCCTGGGTAAGGAAGTGGTGAAAGAAAAATATGGTAACCTGTTCGATATGTACGAGAAGATCACAGGCGAGAACCCCTACGAGGTTCCAATGCGCATCTACCCTGCCGTACACTATACCATGGGAGGTTTGTGGGTAGACTACGAACTGCAGACCAGCGTACCCGGCCTGTATGCCCTGGGAGAAGCGAATTTCAGCGATCACGGCGCCAACCGTTTGGGCGCTTCCGCACTGATGCAGGGACTGGCCGACGGATACTTTGTGATCCCCTATACTTTAGGTAACAGCCTGGCAGATGAGATCTATGCCAAAGCCATTGAAACCTCTCATCCCGCTTTTGAAGAAGCGAAGAAAGAAGTGGCCGGCAGGATCCAAAAACTGATGGGCATTAAAGGGAAACAGTCTGTAGAAAGTTTCCACAAACGCCTGGGTAAGATCATGTGGGAGAAATGTGGTATGGCGCGTAATGCAAAAGGATTACAGGAAGCCATCACGGAGATACAGGCTCTGAAAAAAGAATTCTGGAGCGATGTACGTATACCGGGCGAGATCGAAGAAATGAACCCGGAGCTGGATAAAGCTAACCGCGTGGCCGACTTCATCGAGCTCGGAGAACTCATGTGCATCGATGCACTGAACCGCAATGAGAGCTGTGGTGGCCACTTCCGCGAAGAGTACCAGACACCCGATGGTGAGGCACTGCGCGATGATGCCAACTACATGTATGTAGCTGCCTGGGAGTATGCCGGCGAAAGCAAATGGAACCTGCATAAGGAAACTTTGAACTACGAAGTGATCAAACCGACACAGAGGAATTACAAGTAGTATTTATACCCGGTATTTAACGCATTTGAATGGGAGAATTGGAAAGTGTGCTAATTTGAAATAGTCACTCCAAAATCCGGTAAAATGCTTAATGATAGAAGAAATGTGGTTGCCGAGAAATCCGTTGCGTTTTCTCTCTCGATCATACGATTCACAGAAGTTCTTGAACAAGACCGAAAATTTGTGATTGCAAAACAGCTTTTACGTTCCGCAACCTCGATAGGTGCAAACATATTCGAGGCGCAAAACGCAGAAAGCAAGGCAGACTTCGTTCACAAAATGAAATTAGCAGCCAAAGAGGCAAGTGAAACAGAATATTGGCTGCTGCTTTGTGAAAAAAGTGAGTCATACCCCTTTGATCCGGCCTTAGCTTGTCACCTCGAAGAGTTGATAAGGATCCTTTCCAGGATCATCACTACGGCAAAAAGGTAAAACGTCAGCATTTTCAGATTTTCAAATTTTCAAATTCTCAAATTTCTATATGGAACATTATAACATGAACCTGAACCTGAAAGTCTGGAGGCAGAAAAACTGCAAATCAAAAGGCGAGTTCAAACTGTACCGGGTAGAGAACATTTCCTCTGAAATGAGTTTCCTGGAAATGTTTGATGTGCTGAACGAGCAACTGATCCACGACGGGGAAGACCCGATCACCTTCGATCATGACTGCCGCGAAGGTATTTGCGGGGCCTGCTCTATGTACATCAACGGAAAACCCCATGGCCCCTGGCAGGCCAACACTACCTGCCAGCTGCACATGCGCGCTTTCAACGATGGCGACACCGTTGTGGTAGAACCCTGGAGAGCCGATGCCTTCCCCGTGATCAAAGACCTTATGGTAGACCGTTCTGCTTTTGACCGTATCATTCAGGCAGGAGGTTATATCAGCGTCAATACCGGTAATGCCGTAGATGGTAATGCCATCCCCATCCCGAAAGACGATGCGGATGCTTCATTCGCAGCTGCCATGTGTATCGGCTGCGGCGCCTGTGTGGCTGCCTGTAAAAACAGCAGCGCTATGTTGTTCCTGAGCGCCAAAGTATCGCACCTGGCCCTGTTACCACAAGGTGCCCCTGAAAGAAAAAGCCGTGTGATGAACATGGTGGCACAGATGGACAAAGAAGGTTTTGGTTCCTGTACCAATACCGGTGCCTGCGAAGCTACCTGTCCGAAAGAGATCTCTATCACCAATATTGCCCGCCTGAACAAAGAATACCTGGGCGCCGGATTCACCTCCGATAAATAATACAACACTTTCCTGAAAAGGAATTGTTACAGAAGCCTGTTTCGTAAAAGGAACAGGCTTTTGTTTTGGCAGGAATCACTTGCCGGAACAGCACCGGCAGAAACATTGTAATTTTAGGCTATGTCGAATAGTTTTTTCCGGTTCAAACAGTTCACCATACACCAGGAACGTTGTGCCATGAAAGTGTGTACCGACGCCTGCCTGTTTGGGGCATGGATGGCAGGCAGAACAACCCGTATGGGGCCGGACGACAGTATCCTGGATATCGGTACAGGCACAGGTTTACTGAGCCTGATGCTGGCACAGCAGAACAGGGCAAGGATCGATGCGGTAGAACTGGATGAACAGGCTGCAGAACAGGCAGCCGAAAATTTTGAGGCATCGCCCTGGCGGGAAAGATTACAGGTGATCTGTGGCGATATCAGAACGGTGCACCTCGGAAAAAAATACGAACTGATCATCAGCAACCCGCCGTTTTTTGAGAACGACCTGAAGAGCAGCGATACCCGCCGTAACCTGGCCCTGCACAGTGAAGCCTTATCGTTGGAAGAATTACTAACAGCCGCACTGACCCACCTTACAGATCGCGGCCAACTGGCCGTACTGCTGCCCTACCACCGCAAACAGGCATTTGAGGAACTGGCTGCAGAGAAAGGATTGCACCTGGAAGAAGATATCTCGGTCAAACAGACACCGGCACATCCCTGTTTCAGGGCAATATTGCTGTTCGGCAGCGTAAAAACAGAACCTGTCATACAAACCCTGACCATCCGTGAGGGAACGGCTTATACGGAAGATTTCGAGACTTTATTGCGTCCCTATTACCTGAAGCTGTAAAACCCCGGTAACGGTTATTTCCATAAAGCTGTTGGTTGGTTGGCGTAACAGGTCACTTAATACGCGTAATCGCTCAGGTAGTCAAAATAAGCGGTGAGTTTTCCCTCCTGCAAAATGGTGGCGCGTTCAATGATCTTACTGCCTCCTTTCCGGATATCTTCCAGCACATATTTGATCAGTTGCTCGCCAAAAAACCGGCTGGCATCGCGGGGCAGTTCGTTGGGCAGGTTACCTACGGCCATGATATCGATGGAGCCGGGAATATACGGAGCCGTCCTCTCTCCTGTCAGTTTATTCACGCCATAGATCGGGTCATCAATGGTGGCATCGCCCAGGTTACAGGGCACACTTCCGTTCTTGTCGTCCGTGATATCGGCAATGGTCTGGATGCGGAAATCAGAACGCTGCATCGTTTCCATTGAGAACAAACGCGGCATAGTGGGTTCCCAGTAAATACCATTCATCAGGATATCGGTATGGGCACAGAATTCTTCGAACAGGCAGTCGTAATCGGCGGCATGTGCATGAAAACCTTCGCGGTCATAGGAACCGTTCTGCCGATGCCGGTAAAGCTGCGCACCCTTCAGATGCACATATACCGGGTAGTCGAAATTCCGGGAAAGGAATTCGCCGGGCTCTACATCCTGTACATCCATCAGTGTCATGATCTCCAGTATGCCATGGGCCACCCGGCCACTGCCGGTGATGGCGATCTTGACCCTGGGCAGTTTTAACCCAAAATAAGTATGTATCAGTTCCCGGTAATCCTTCACTTCGCCCACACGGCCCAGGTGGTAGGCACCGGTACGGTTGCCATAGCCCATGATGCCGTTATGCGCCCCTACAATACCAGCAAAAAAACCGAAACCGATGATCCGCTGTCCGTCCTCATGCTCCAGGCATTCATAATCGATCAGGGTGATCTTATGTTCCACCATGGCTTTCATCAAAGCCTGGTTATACGCTTGTTTTTTCTTGGTATGGGAAAAGAACAGATAGGTCTTACCGGGGATCAGCTGGCTTACAGGCACTTCCTTGATACCCAGCAGCAGGGTACATTCCGACAGGTCATCCACCACCTGTAAACCTGCCCGCCGGTACTCTTCATCCGTAAAACAGCGGTTGGGCGAACTTTGCACCAGGATCCGCAGTTCCGGGTAATGTTTCACCAGCCATTTGCACTGTGCCGGCGTAAGTGCCACCCGGTTATCCGCCGGAACTTTTCCCTCTCTAATAAGCCCGATGACTAGCATTGTAGTAGTTTTGTGCAAGATACGCCTTGTTAGGGAGAGGTGAGGCGTGAGGCGTCAATCGTCAATCGTGAGTAGTGAGTGGTGAGTGGGAAGTAAGGGCTTTCCGGTTCCGCTACCCCCTACCTACTGACGACTCACGCCTCACTACTCACCACTCACGATTCACCATTGCCCATTCGCCCATGAACTATTTCGAACTATACGGATTACCCGTTTCCCTGCAGCCCGATCCGGCAAAACTGCGGGCCAGGTTTTATGAGCTGAGCCGCTTATACCATCCCGATTTTTACGGGCAGTCAACGGAGGAAGAGCAGGCCGAGGCGCTGGAGAAATCCTCGCAGGTAAACATGGCTTTAAAAGTGTTCCAGAACCCCGAAGCTACTATCAAATACGTGTTACAGCTGAAGGGTTTACTGGAAGAGGAAGAAAAATACCAGTTATCGCCCGATTTCCTGATGGAGATGATGGACCTGAATGAACAGGCCATGGACCTGTCGGATCAGGCGGATAAGGACAGATTAACCCAAACCATTCAACAACTTCAAACCGAGATCTATGAACCTGTGGCAAAAATTGTGGCAGATTATCAGGAAGGTATTACTACCCCGGAAGAGCTGCTGCAAGTAAAAGAATACTATTTCCGAAAGAAATACCTGGACAGGCTGCTGGCAGGCCTGCAATAGGCTTCCCCGCCCCATTTGAGGCCTTTGCGGGCATATTTTCACGCCAAGCCACTAAGGCTTGGGGGGAGCCTGTTTCGGGAGGCTAAATATTTGGTGGGTATGCACCGATACTGTAATATTGCAACCCGCAACCAAGGCCCAGATGGCGGAACTGGTAGACGCGCTAGACTCAAAATCTGGTTATCGCAAGGTAGTGCAGGTTCGATTCCTGTTCTGGGCACAAAAGCTGCAAAACAGCTTTGGCAAACCGTTTAAACTCAATGTTTAAGCGGTTTTTTTATTTGAAGAGGTGTCAAATTTTAGACTTTTAATACTTTTCAAGTCCTGAACAAATATATGAGTAAGGTTTTTAAATAGAAGCTAAGGTTTTGCGAAAGGAGACAAATTGAAAAAGTATGTAGTCATTCTCATTATCCGTACTTTAAATAACTATATAGCATTAGCAAAAGAGAGATAATAATTATCCAACCGAAATAACCGGAACAACCATTTTGTCTGCAAAATTGTCGAGTAGTTTTTGTTGTTCTTTAGTAAACATATTTTCTTCTTATGAGTCGTCTTAAATTACTTGTAACATTCTGGACTTGGGAAGGGAAAGGAGGATGTTGCTTCAGCTGGCTTGGCCCCACGACCTCGATTAGCTAAAGCCAAATTACAGAAGCCTGGTCAAAATCTTAGTAGAGATGGGGCAAATACTTAAGCCTAACTTTTAGCGCCACAATGTTATATGCTGGTCTATGATGAGCACCTAAAAAATGCTAAATAAATTTCATTATTTCTTCGACTAATCTGAATACAGTTGTCGAAGATTCTTCTGTAGCAGGACTAGCATGAGGTAAAAGGTTATAATTTCTTTTAGCTCTTATTATTGCTAGTTCATTTCTAGGTCTATTATTTTTTTCATCGAAACCAATTAGTAACTCAAAAAAATCCTCTGTAATTGTTTTGCTGCCCTCTCCGTCATAATTTACGCCCAATGGGTTAATATATTCATTAATTTTTTTATTATATTCATCTCTATTCATTCCACCACCTTGATGATCTACAAAATGAAGAATGAGCCAATATTCAAAAGCTTGGTTTGAATATGCTACTCCAAAATTATTTGCAGCTGCAATGGCTATAGCATTATTAAAATCGTTTGCTGGAAATTGGTCTTTGTCGAACACACACCAAACTTGATCATAACTCCCTTTTTGATTAATATCAATCGCTTGATTCACCAAAGTAATTGTATTGTAGCCGTTACCAATTGCCTTTATTGTAGCAGAAGTGAGTTTAAATTGTCCAAAATAAGAAGGCTCTGTGTTTTTACCTTCACAAACAATGAGGATTGTGGGCTTCTCAGTCTTAGTCGGAGCAACTCTTTCTAAGGATGGCTCTGCCCTCCTTCTTGCTTTCACTGCTGCTAGCTCAGCCAGATGCTTTTGTTTTGCTTCGATTTGCGCTGCCTTTTTATCTTTCATTTTCATGCGAAAGCAGCTTATCCGAGTTAATAAAATTGTCGAAGTCACCTAAGTAAGGTATAGCGCCATATTTACCTCTAATGTAGTTGTTTTCAAAATTGTCAGTTTTCCTAACTTCAGATTTGAAATCGGCAAGGGAAAATAATTTTGATGACCCATATTTATCTTTTTCTGTAAACCAAATTTGGTCTCTTCTAAATAATCCTGAGCTTAAAAGATTTGTATCATGAGTATTAAAAATCAACTGTGCATCTTTAGGGTTTAGTATTTTAGAATTGAAAATAGATACAATTCTACAGACTAAATTTGGATGAAGTTTTGAATCTAATTCATCAACAACTAAGACTGAACCATTTTCAATAGTGTCTAATACAGGACCTGTTAAAGCAAAGAATTTTTTTGTTCCAGAGGATTCCTCGTCTTCAAGAGAAAATTGAATGTCGCCAACATACTTTTTATTTCTATTATATTTTCTATGGGTTGTTAACACATCAGAAACAAATTGAGCATTTTCCTCTTTGATTTGTTTTTCAAGTGATTCTCTTATTTCCTTTGGCATTTGCTTAGGAAGCTTGGTAATGTCTAAGGGTTCAAGTGTAATATCTTTAATGCCTAAATCAGCAGCTTTTAATAATTCAAGAATTTGCTCTTTGTGTTTTGGGCTTTCCGTTCTACTCATTGTAAACCCTTGATATCCATCTTCATCTAAACCAGAAATTATCCCCAATCCTTTAAACCAGTTTAAAACTTTACCAGCGCTTTTGTCATTGAATTGAGCCGCTACAGACAACATTAATGCATTGTCTCTGACTAATTCCTCTTTAACCAAAGTAGTTCCTTTGTTAAAATTTCGTTCATGAATGTCAAATTTTTGCTTTTCTCTATAAAACAATTCAATCTCTTTTGTCTTTGGCTTATGATAAAGCCATTCTGAAATAACTTTTTCTTTAGTCACTTCAAACCCATATCTATACATTTCTTTTTTGAAAATAAAAATCACTTCAAACTCACTAGAATCCTTTTCAGATTCTGATTCAAGTTTAAACGGTTCCACATTAATGGAATCACCTTTTTGACTATCTTTTGAAGATTTAATTGCAAATTCTTTCATGAACCTTAATGCTTCAATAAATTTGCTTTTTCCACTAGCATTTGCACCATATAATACAGCGCTTTTTACAATTCTCAAATTGAAGTCATCGTCTGTCTTTATATTTTCAATTTCTCTAGTTTCTTTATCATAGTTCGAAGCAACTAGATTTAAAATAGCCTTTTCCTTAAAGGTTTTAAAGTTTCGAACCGAAAATTGTACCAGCATAATATTTTCGTTTTTTGTGCCTTTTTTGCAAAAATATGATTTATTATTCAAATAAACACTAAATGCAGGCTATTTATGCATTAGAAATGACATCTGAATTAAGCCAAAAGGGTAATTAAATGGGTAAAAACTGTAATTAATTAGTGTATTCGGGTCATGTGTGCTTGATTTGGAATACTATTTTCATTGCTTGCAAGTAATTTGATTCAAAGGAAGGTTGGGGTATTTGTTCCTGTCGCTGGCTTGGCCACTAAAGATCCAATTAGCTAAAGCCAAATTACTGAAGCTTAGTCAGAAATCCATAAACTAATGGGGCAAGTATAAAATCCCTACTTTTGCCTGTGCAATTTTAGTAGCAATTATAGTTGAAGAATGCTATTTATTTTGTGTTTTAAAATCCTTTACCGCATTACTTATTATAACAAAGCCGATTGAACTAAAAAGAATTAAAAGTATTAACCCCAGCCCGAATCTTCTGAATATAAATTCTTTGATTGTTGTCGCTTGAGAGTTCATCCCAACTATTCTATTGATTTTTGGATTACTAGGTACATATTCAACTTCGATTACGATTGGTTCCTTTTTTGCATTTTGAAGAAAGCCAGGTTTCGGCTCTGTCTGTACCCCTTTATCCTTAATTTCAATACCATCTGGAGTTTTAAAGTTGTACTCATAATAAACATCAAAAACTTCTCTTGAATACCTATCGTATTGTTCTACTACATCAGAGTTTTCTTCTGAATAAGTTATCTGGCCTTTTGCTTTATTACTTTGGGTTATTAATAGATATTCATGATATGGATTTCCAGTTTGATATAATAGAAACCATACTGATGCCAAAATTATGGCAACACCAAGTAGTAAGCGTTTAACCAAAGTAAAATATATACTCTTCTTGTTCATGAATTTGACCTAAGATTTAATTTATAATTGCTGCTAACTCTTAAATATACGCACTCATCACTAATTGGGAAAACTGACGTTATAGCTAACTTATAGTTAAGTTATAGCGAACTTATAGCTAAGTTATAGCGTCCGCTATCCAATCACTATCCGGTGACTATCCGATCTCCCTCCGACTCCCATCCTACCCAGATCCAGGTCCCATCCGATCCTCATTCGGGTCTGACCCGATTGGTATCCGGTTGACCGGCTATGGCCAGGAATACCGGCCCGTACACAAAAAGATAGCAGAATATAACGGCCGACCCCCTAAAATTGCCACAACCTCCTGTAGAATAATCTTTTACCGATACAAGATTTCCCTATTAATAAAATGCTAATTCACAAAGGGGAAAAACTGTATGGCTGTTGAGCGGCATTACGGCATGCAATTTGTTTTTGATAGGGTTCATCAAACCAATATCCCATGAAGAAGCTAATTCTCTTGCTGACAACCGGTGTTATTGTCGCAATGGTAAGCTGTATGAAGACCGCCACTACCGAACAAAACGGCGGCAAAGCCAATATCAATGTACACCTGACCGATGCCCCGGGGCTTTTTGACAAAGTGAACATCGACATCAAAGATGTACAGGTAAAACTGACCGCCGACGGATCGGATAGCGGCTGGCAAT
Source organism: Bacteroidota bacterium (assembly GCA_016183765.1). Taxonomy (GTDB): domain Bacteria; phylum Bacteroidota; class Bacteroidia; order Chitinophagales; family Chitinophagaceae; genus Sediminibacterium. The sequence goes on along the minus strand of JACPEA010000007.1, from coordinate 138,565 downwards.
CCATCAACCTCGTAAGACCCGGCGTTTATAACCTGCTTGATTACAGGAACGGTGCTGACACTATGCTCGGTAGCCTTTCAGTACCTGCCGGTCCGGTCAGCCAATTGAGGCTGGTACTCGGCAGCAACAACAGCGTGGTGGTGGATGGCGTAAGTTTTCCCCTGCAAACACCTTCTGCGCAACAGAGCGGTTTAAAATTGCTGGTCAACACCACTTTATCGGCTGGCATCAATTACCATTTCACCATGGACTTTGACGGAGCCAGGTCGATCGTGAAAACGGGTAATGGCAATTATATCCTCAAACCCGTGATCCGCATCTTTACCGAATCTACTACAGGCGCTATCAAAGGATTGGTAGATCCTGCCGCATCCAAAGCATGGGTGTACGCCATCGCCAACCAGGCCGATACCCTGGCTACCACACAGGCGGATACCTTAACCGGCCGTTTCTTATTGCAGGGTATTGCCGCAGGTTCCGCATACAAAGTGGCCATACATGCTGCAGCGGGTGGCTATAAGGATACCACGTTAACAAACATCACCGTTACCAACGGTGCAACAACAGATATCGGAAAAATCAGCCTGCAGTAAAAAATACCGTAGCCTATGCCCCGTATTCTTATTGTATCCAATCGTTTACCGGTTAAGATCACAGGAGAATCACCCGCCTTCACTTTGCAAACCAGTGAGGGCGGGCTTGCTACGGGACTGGGAGCCATTTATACACAACACAACACCCTATGGCTGGGATGGCCGGGCATTTGTGCAGCAGATGAAGCCGAACAGAAAGAGATCGGTCAGTTGCTGGCAGAAAAAAAACTATACCCGGTATACCTGACTGCTACCGAGATCAGCCAGTATTACGAAGGCTTCTCGAACGAGGTACTCTGGCCTGTATTTCATTATATGGCCACCTATGCCCGGTACGATACCCAGTACTGGGAAGCCTATGTGGCCGTTAATCAAAAATTCTGTGCCGCCCTGCTCGAACTGTACCAGCCGGGCGATACTATCTGGATACACGATTACCAGTTACTGCCGCTGGCCAACCTGGTACGCAAAGAAAAACCGGCTGCCATCATCGGCTTTTTCCAGCATATCCCTTTTCCATCCTTCGAGCTGTTTCGCCTGCTGCCCTGGCGGACAGAACTGCTGGAAGGTATCCTGGGCGCTAACCTGGTGGGTTTTCACACGTACGATGATGCCAGGCATTTTTTATCGGCCTGCAGCCGTTTACTGAATACACAATCCACTTTCAGCACCATCCGCTACCAGGATAGGAATATCGTGGCCGAAGCGTTTCCCATGGGTATTGACGATGAAAAACTGGTAGCGCTCACCAATCACCTCTCTGTTCAGGAACACCTTAACCAGCTTCGAAAAGATTTCAATGGCATCCGCATTATCCTGTCCATTGACAGATTGGATTACAGCAAAGGTATCCTGCAGCGGTTACAGGCGTTCGACCTGCTGCTGCAGCAATACCCCGAATACCGGGAACAGGTAAGCCTATACATGATCGTGGTACCCTCCAGGGATATGGTTCCTTTGTACAAAGAACTCAGGAACGAGATCGACAAACTCACCGGCAACATCAACGCCAGGTTCAGCACTAACCGCTGGGTGCCGGTGAATTATTTTTACCGCTCTTTCCCGCTGGAACATTTGTCGGCCCTGTACCAGCAGGCGGATATCTGCCTGGTAACACCGGTACGTGACGGGATGAACCTGGTTTGCAAAGAATTCGTTGCCAGCAGGGTGAACCACGATGGCGTACTGATACTGAGCGAGATGGCAGGCGCTTCCAAAGAACTGGTAGACGCACTGATCGTGAACCCCAACAACAGCATTGAGATCTGTGAAGCCATGGTTACGGCACTGCATATGTCGTCCGAAGAACAGTACCGGCGCATGAAACAGATGCGCGAGCTGGTGTCCAGGTACAATGTGCATCACTGGGTAGACATCTTCATGAAACGTTTGCTGGAAGTCACCAACAAACCAGAGCAAAGACCCGCCAGGCAGATCGGCGTATTTACGCAGGCATATATCCGCAACCGGTACATCAAATCCAAAAAAAGACTGATCCTGCTGGATTACGATGGTACACTCGTCAGGTTTTACAGCAACCTGATGGCAGCATTCCCCGATGCAGCATTACTGGCCATTCTGGAAGAGCTCTGCGCCGATAAAAAAAATACCGTAGCCATCATCAGCGGCAGGCAACACAGCACGCTGGAAAAATGGCTGGGGCATTTACCGGTACACATGATCGCAGAACATGGTATGTGGCAGAAAAAAGAGAAGGGCGACTGGGAAGAAACCGCAAAAATAGAAACCGACTGGAAACAGGAACTATTGCCCATATTACACAGTTACACAGGCAGAACCAGCGGATCACTGGTGGAAGAAAAATCGCATTCACTCGCCTGGCATTACCGGAATGCCGAAAAAGAACTGGGCGAATACAGGGCCAATGAACTGATCAGTCACCTGCGTTATTTTGTGGCCGATATGCCGCTGAACATCCTTGCCGGCAACAAAGTGGTGGAAGTGAAAAGCACGGAAGTGAATAAGGGAAAAGCCATTGAGCCCTACCTCTCCAACGAATCTTATGATTTTATCCTTGCCATTGGTGATGATGCTACGGATGAAGACATGTTCAAAGCGATCGGTAAAAGAGGTATCTCCATCAAGATAGGTACCAACCGCACAGCCGCCGGTTTTTGCGTGGAAGCCATTGACGATGCAAAAGCTTTGCTCAACTTCTTACCGGCACGTTTTATTCTGACACGCATGTTGGATACCGTGATGAAATACCTCCCCTACCCCTCTTTCATCAAACTGAAAAGATAGCTGTTCAGCCGGATCAGCATAGTCTGTAACACAGCGTCCTCATCTCTTGCCGTTTACGAATCCTTATCGCGGTTTTCATAGCTGTATTCACAAAACATTAATCGTGCTATTTCTTCACGGGCATAATACTTGCGGCTATTTCTGCTTCTTTCATTTTTTACCCTAAATCCAGTATCATGAAAAAAACTCCATGGGGCATGATGACCCTTCTCCTCATCACAGCAGGCGTTCTGTCGCTTCGTTTTACAGATGTCACCACCGGTAAAATCAAGGGGCAGATAGAGCCCTCCAATGGCGCAGCCAAAGTGCAGGCGATCTCTGTCAGCGACACGTTCAGCGTGAACGTGGTAAACGGATCTTTCGAGATCGGCAATGTAAAACCAGGCGAGTACAACCTTTCCATTGAAGCGGTTCCACCTTACCGGTCCACCTCAAAATCGGGCGTACAGGTAACGGATGGCACTACAACCGATGTAGGTATTATCAGGCTGGAATCGATGAACGTCTATTAGTACAATGGTTTTTCCCAACAGCCGGACCGTATGTGGCCAGGGAGTTCTTTCGGCGAAACATAGCTGCCACTATCCCAGGCCGAAACTCCCGCCACTTCCGGTCATCACAAAGCGCATCAACAAAAAACGGCGCCCCCGAAGAGACGCCGTGCGAATGACCTGGTGTTCAATAATGATTGCTATACCTTTTTCAAACAACCCATGCGGTTCATTCGGTCTGATATAATGGAACCCGTGCTTAATAACCGGGCCATTATGGCTTCTTGTGTACCTGCCTTATTTCTTTGCCAGGTATGGACTGGAGAAACCCAGTTTCTGTAACCCATTTTTGACTTCCGGACAACTCATAAATAATTTCCAGAGCAGCCCTGTGCGGTAATTTTCCATCATAACTACGATCGGTCCCTGGTCAATGGCCAGGTAACGGGGGGTGTACCAGTTCTCCGTTTCACTGAATGCATCGTAAAAACCATATACGCCGAATAATTTGTCTTTGCGGTCCTTATACCAATGTTTCATGGCCTGCATCGACTCTTTGGGTGTATAAGGGAAGGATGACAGTGCCGCAGTAGGAGCTATCACACCAAGATCTCTGTTGGCAGCAGGCGCATGACCTGAATACCCCCTTACCGAATAACTGGAAGTGAGTCCCCAGCTATCGGGCCCATACCCTTTGAAATGATTCGGGTTCTCCACACACCAGCGGTAGTTGCGCAGGGCATGTTTGGTATTTTCCTTCCAGTAATCGGCGTACCTGTCTTTCAATCCACGCGGATCAAGTCCGAGGTAAGAGTAATGCGACCAGAACAAAGGTCCTCCATTGACCGTATCGCCGTGATGGCGCAACTGCAGTGCATCAGCTTCCCCTGTGTTACCCAGTTTGATCTTTCCGTTCTGTGCCCATCCTTCATGGTACACTTTCGGATCTACGCCATGGGTGGGTGAAGAGGCAGCCAGCACATACATGATCAGGCACTCATTGTAACCGGTTACGGCAAAATTCTTATCCCAGTTGTATTCCGGGCTCCAGTGCCAGTAGAGTACATTCTTTCCCTGCGTGTACCAATTGAACTCCACCTGCTTCCAAAGCGTATCGATCCTGGCGGCCAGTGCTTTCTCAGTGGCATTTCCCTGTTGCAGGTATTGCCTTGCGCAAAGCAGTCCCTGGATCATAAAAGAAGTTTCCACCAGGTCTCCCCCATCGTCTTTTTTACTGAAAGGTTTCACTTTACCCGTTTCACCATTCCACCAGTGAGGCCAGGCACCGTGAAAACGATCGGCGGTTTCCAGGAAGTGTACGATCTTTTCCAATCGTTTCACACCCGCTTCGCGTGTGATGAATTTTCTTTCGATACCTACCAGGAGCGCCATCACACCAAAACCACCGCCACCACTGGTTACGGTGTTCTTATCGTTCTGCGGGTACATATTATCTGTATGAAAACGTTCCCTGGCCAGGCCGCTATTGGGTTCTGCCCCATCCCAGAAATACTGGAAAGTGGCGCGTTGTACATCGGTAAAGATCTTTTCATCTTCGGCCGATAATTTTACTTTCTGGGCCTGCAAAAACAATGGTGCCAGCAATACCCAGACAAATACAGGAATAAAGGATTTATGTTGCATAAACTTACGGTTATCGTATTAGTAAGACTACTTAAAAACAGAGGCATAACTTTTGGGATTATGCCTCTGTTCCGGATTATTTATTGGCTTTACCCAGGTTGTACAATGCTCTGATATACGCATCACCCAGGCTTTTATTGAATATACGCACTTCATCGATCTGGCCGGTCATGGGCGCATAATTGGCATCGGTACTAACCGTTTTACCGGGAATACCGTTATAATTGGCACCGATGATGATCTCGCTGGGCTCGTAAGATTTGAAGAGGTTGTTACCGGTACCCCTGTTGGGATATCCGCCAATCTTCACACCGTCGGCCCAGATATTGAACACACCGCTGCTGCCATCGTAGGTAAGCAATACATGCGTCCATTTGGTGGCACCGATGGTTGGATAGAGTGCGTTGTTCAGATTATCCTGTGTACCACCACCCACGGTGGTGAAAGTGGGTTGTATCACCAGGTTGGTATTGGTAGCAGGATTAGCATTGGTGTTCAGGATGAAATTGATATTACCTGTGAATATCCCCGGACGCGCCAATTGGAACAACATGGTCTTTTTGGAACCATTGTTCAGGATCCTGATCCAGGCACTGATGGTGAAGCTCTTCAGCGAATCGGTTTTAAAACGCTGGAACTGTGTGGGAAAATACAGGTAACCGGCAGCCAGGCTCAATGCCTTGCCCCTTACGCCATCCGCCACATAACTGTCGTTAGCGGATGAACCGGGTGCTGTGCCACTCACCAGTTCGTTCTTGGTGTCATCAAAACTCCAATAGGCAATCAGGTTCTCGGGGAACACTTCATTAGAGCTGCTGTACCCGTCGATCTTACCATCGTAAGCAGCTGTGCTTACAGAAGGCAGGTTGTTGGGATTACCATCCTTGGTACAGGATGCTGCCAGTATAACCAGGAAGAGCATGGCCATCATGCTTTCCCGTAGTGGTATATGTTTGTGATCGTATTTCATGTTAGTAGGTTAATGGTCAATGATTAATAACCGGGATTCTGCTTCAGCACACCCGCACTCAGGTCGATCTGTGTTTGCGGTATCGGCAGTAATACATCCCTGCTGTTGATGAAATTGTTCTTGCCTGCAGCATTCAGCACCGTCTGTGCAACTCCCCAACGAACAATATCAAAGAAACGGTCGTGCTCCATGGCCAGTTCAGAACGGCGCTCGCGGCGGATAGCATCACGTAATGTTGCCTGGTCGGTAGTGGTAACATCGGGCAAGATACCAGCCACCCCATTCCTTGCACGCAGACGTACAGAGTTCAGTGCGGTTCTGGCAGCAGTGATATTATCCGTTCCGCCCAGTTCATTGGCTGCTTCGGCATACATCAGTACCACATCTGCATAACGCAGGATACGGATGTTCATCCAGTAACCAAAACGGTTACCGATAGACGCACGCAGTGCCGGGTTGGTGTATACTTTGTTATTGTAACGCGGATTGGGCAAACCTACCGGCAGTGTTTCACCATACAAAGTCTGGTACGTAGTGGTAGCCGTACTGGTATACAGGATCGTGCGGTTCTTGCGTGGGTCATTGGCCTCGAAAGCCGCTTCCAGTTGTGTGCTGGGTGTATTCCAGCCCCATCCCAGGTCAAACACGCCCGATCCTCTCACGCCCTGTATCTGCGCATACTGCACCCCGTTACTGGTTGGGAAAGAGGCATTGGCGGTTGCCTGCACTTCAAATACAGACTCCTTGCTGTTCTCCCCTTCTTCCCGGAATACCTTATCGAAAGGGGTAGACAGGTCATACTGGCCAGATTTCATCACCAGGTTAGCTGTATTCATCGCCAGACCCCATTTTTGCTGGGTCAGGTACACTTTGGCAAGCAGGCCGTTGGCCGCACTGCTGGTGGCACGACCCACAAATTTGTTATCCCACACCAACGGTAAGTTACCGGCCGCATAGGTCAGGTCCTTTTCAATGAACGCATATACCTGTGCCGCGGTGCTTTGCGGTACGTTGTTCTGTGCAGCGGGATTATCGAATACCGTATCGATGACCGGAACATTACCGAACAGGCGAACCATCATAAAATAAGCATATCCTCTCAGGAATTTTGCTTCACCGATCGTCTGCGCTTTGATGGCGTCTGTGGCCGTAATCGTGGTATTGGTATTCACTTCCTTGATGGTGGTGTTACACTTGTTGATCAGGCTGTAATACCCCAGCCACAAAGTATTGGCAAAACCATTACTGGGCGCAACCGGAAAGTTATCCATATCAATGGCGTTCGCACCACCATCTGCCGGCGTACTTCCTTTATCCGCATCATCGCTGCGGATGCTGGTAGCCGTGATAAAAGCCTGGCTATGCACGTTAAAACTTCTGAGGTCATTATAGGCGCCGAAGATGAACTGGTCGTACGGACCGGAACCTCCGGGATAAGGATAGTTATCTGCATCATATGCTCCCTGGCGTTGTGTATCCAGGAAGTCTTTTTTACAACCTGTCAGCGTCAACAGCACAGACACAAAGGCCAGCAGCAGCACCGCAGGTAAGGATGTATTTATCTTTTTCATTGTATACATGTTTTGACAGGTTTAAAAAGTCAGGTTAAGACCGAAAGAATACACGGCCGGTACAGGATAAGAGCCGTTATCAGCTCCGCCACCCAGGATAGAACCAATGATGGGCTCCGGTGAGTAACCGGTTACCTTACTCCATGTTTTCAAGTTCTGGCCGTTAACAAATACCCTTGCTTTTTTAATACCTGCTTTAGACAGGAATCCCTGGCTGAATGTGTACCCGATCTGGAAATTGCGGATACGGAAATAATCTCCCGGCTCCAGGTAATAGGTACTCATCAGGAAGTTATTACCCCTGGTATTATCCAGTATGGGTTCGATATTGGAAGAACCGGGGGTTGTGTAGGCATTCAAACGGTTCACTTCATAGTTCAGTACCGCAAAAGTGGAGGTACGGCGTTGTGCATAGATCTTATGACCTGCCATTCCCTGCACATCCAGTTCCACATCAAATCCTTTATAGCCCAGTGTGAAATTTCCACCAAAGCTGTAGGGAGGGAATGGTGTACCGATATAACCACGATCAGCAGGTGAAATGATACCATCTCCATTCACATCCGCATAAGCGATATCGCCCGGCAGTGAGTTGGAGAAGGTGGCTGTTTTGGCCATATCTGCGGAAGACTGGTAGATACCTACCTGCCTGTAACCGTAGAAATAACCGATAGACTGACCGGTAGTGGTCAGGTTGGCACCACCGTTCCCGATGATGGAGAAATTGAAGTTGTTACCGATGGAGTTCACCACGTTCTTGTTGTAACTGAAATTCACTGAAGCACCATAGGTAAGGTCCTTACTTATCTTATCGTTCCAGCCAAGTGATACTTCGATCCCTTTGTTGGTGATCTGTCCGAGGTTGGTGAAGAAGCTTCTGCTGTCGTTGGGCAGCGCCACTGCGGTAAGGATATCCGAAGTGGTTCTGTTGTACCAGGTAAACTCAACATTCATGCGGTTGTTCAGCGTGCGCAGGTCAAATCCGAGGTCGATACCTTTCACGGTTTCCCAGTGCAGGTTGGGATCAGGAATATAAGCGGCCTGGATAGAGCTGTACACGTTATCTCCAAACACAGCAGTAGAAGCATTGGAAATACCGGGTCTATACAGGTTATCGGCAAAACCGTTGGCATTTCCCGTTAAGCCCCATGCACCACGGATCTTCAGGTAATCGATGCCCTTGATCTTGCGGATGAAATTCTCGTCGCTGGCGATCCAGCCCAATCCTACGCTACCGAAAGTACCCCAGCGGTTCCTGGGAGCGAATTTGGAACTGCCGTCCCTCCTTACGGTTGCATTCAGCAGGTATTTGCCGAGATAAGAATAACTCACCCTTCCAAAATAACCGGCAATGGAACTTTCGCCACCACCACCGTCGAAATTGCCGGGGTTATTGGCATTGGAAACACCGATATACCAGAAATCCGGATTGTCGTTGATGTTCACAGAAGTATCCCTTCTGGTTCCATTGATATAGGAGCTGTAACTATAGATAGATGTAAAACCAGCCAGTGCGGTCAGCGAATGTTTACCATTGAAATTTTTGGTAAAATTCAGGGTATGATCCTGCTGGTAACGTTTGGATTCGCTCTGGTTTTGTGAAACCGAGGTCCTTACAGAATTATCGAAAGTGGTCGTGGTAGGCGTTGCCCCTTCACCCAGGTTGATGAATGTGTAAGGCAGCCTGCCGAACCCTCTCCCGGTATTGAATCCAAGGTCTGCATAGAAAGTAGAGCGCCAGGTAAAGTATTTGGCGAACTTGATCTCACCATAGATATTACCGATCACGCGGAATCCTTTGTCGATACTGGTTCCGTTGCCCCTGTTCAGGGCAGCCACAGGATTACCCACCTGTGCACGCTGGAAAGAGGGCATGCTGTAATAGGTACCCTGGTCTTTCTGCACATCCACTATGGGAGCAGCCCATAATGCATTGCTGATAGAAGCAGATGGCGGATTGCTGATCCAATGGTAACCGGTCACTTCAGCGCCAACCTTGATCTTATCTGAGAAACGGATCTCCTCGTTCAGGCGGGCGAGATAACGTTTGTAGTTATCGTTGCGCAGCACGCCGTCCTGGTTGGTATATCCCACATTCAGGTAAGTGCTGCTTTTTTCACCGTTATTGGCGATGCTGAGGTTATTGGATGTCATCACCGCATCACGCAGGATCAGGCTTTGCCAGTCGGTATTGGCCGTATAGTTGGTATAATCAAATGCCGCTGCCCTCAAATTGGCCAGCTGGGCATCGTATAATTTTTTAAAACCTGCTGCATCAGCAACTTTGATGCGATCATTCACTTTCTGGATACCCACAGTACTCTGGAAATTCACACGGGTCTCACCCCTGTTGGCTTTCCGGGAAGTGATGGCGATCACACCATTGGCACCACGCAGACCGTAGATGGCAATGGAGGATGGATCGCGCAGTACATCGATGCTCTCAATATCAGAAGGGTTCAGGAAATCGATATTATCGTGCAGGATACCATCCACCACATATACCGGGTTGGCGCTGTTGGTACTGTTGATACCACGGATACGAACCACCGGGCTGGCTCCTGCCCTTCCGGAGTTGGCAATGGTGAGACCGGCCACTTTACCCTGCAAGGAAGACACAGGGTTGGTACCCGGCATTTTAGCAACCGCTTCCCCTTTTACGGTAGAAATGGTTCCGGTAAGGTCTTTCTTACGCTGGGTACCATAACCTACCACTACAACGGCCTGGTCTATCAATACCACCGCCTGTTTCAGTCGTACGGTAAGATTGGTCTGGTTACCCACTTTTATCTCGCTGGTCTCATAGCCTACATAAGAGATCACCAGGGTAGCATCAGCAGAAACATCAATGGAGAAACTACCATCGGATTCTGCTTTCACGCCTTTATTGGTTCCTTTGATCAGCACACTGGCACCAGCCAGGGGCGAACCATTTGCGTCTATTACTTTACCCTTTACCACATTGGCCATAACGGCTTCCACTGCTTTCTCTGCAGTCGCTGCCTCAATGGGTTTGGGAGTAATGGTGATGGTCTTGTTCACGATGCTCCATGACAATGGCTGATCGCTGAATACCTGCTGCAGCACATCCGTCAGGGGCTGGTTCTTTACTTTCAGGCTCACAGGTTTTCCCTGCTGCAGCAATACCGCATCATAGAAAAACACGAAACCTGTTTGGGATTTGATACTTTCAAACACTTTCACCAAGGGCATTTCCTTGCCGGAAATAGATACCGTTTGGGCAGTTGTTCTGGCCGACACCTGGAGAACAGCCGCTAAAAGCAGCAGGGTTGTCAGTTTCATGATAAGCAAGATTTTAGATCGTTCGCCGACGGTGGAATCCGGAATTCCCAGCCGGGCAGATACAGGGGCGGTTGCAGCCCTTGCCACCGGCGCTGAACACCGGTTTTCCGCATTAATTTTCATACATTAGCAATGTTTGGGTTATGGAAAGATTTGCCTCGACAGTAAATTCACCGGTAATCTGAATGGCCGTCCTGATTGCAGTCGGGGCGGCTTTTTTATACCGTATGATTCGTCTTGTTTATATCATAGTTGTTTTTTAAGGTCTTACAAAAAGCTGGTCGTTCTCGATCCTGAAATGCACATTGTTCTTTTCCAGCAGTTTCAGTACTTCAGACAGGTTCAGGTCGCGCTGCATATCACCCCCAAAGACCCTGTGCGGTATTTTACCCTCATATTTCACCTGGATATTGTACCACCTGGCCAGTTGTCGCATTACCTGGTACAGATCGGCATTATCGAAATTGAAATATCCATTCTTCCAGGCTAACACGGCTGCCAGGTCTACTTCGTTCTTCACTGAGATGCCAGCACCCTTCTTAAAGGTATTGGCGTAAAAAGCCTGTTGTCCCGGCTGAATCACTACCGACTGGCTTTCGGGCAATGCAACACGTACACTTCCCTCCAGTAAGGTCACATGCGTATGTGTTTCATCCCCGTAGCTATTGATATTGAAATGAGTGCCCAGCACTTCCACAGTTCCTTTACCTGCAACGGAAACGCGGAAAGGCATGGCAGGGTTTTTGGCCACTTCAAAATAGGCTTCACCGGTGATTTCCACCGGTCGAATATTTCCGTTGAATGCAATGGGATACCTGAGCGAACTTTCACTGTTCAGCCATACCTTACTGCCATCACTCAGGGTAAGCGATACGGGTTTGCTTCCTCTTGGATTGAACAGGGTATTGTAAACGGTTTCCGTAGCGGAGCCATGATAAGCAATAGCTCCATCAGTAGCACGCTCGATCTGGACAGCTCCTTCACTGGCAAGTGTGCCACTCTGGTTACTGTCGATCACGATTTGCTGTCCATTGGCCAGTGTAATGGTGGCCCTGCTACCGGATGGTGCGGCCACATCTGTCCTCCGCTTCTGTACAGCCGCCAGTGAAGGCCCAGGTTGTTGGGCAGGACGGAGGAACCAGAAAACAGCGGAAGCCAGCAATACGATAACGGCCGCGGCCGCCACTTTTGCAGGCCGCCAAAAACGGGTTATAGCAGGCTCGGGCGCAGTGGCCAGCCTGATGTTTTCCAGCATTTTGGCAGAAAGTTCCCCGGGTAATTCCATAGAACCGGCGGCAGAGATATCGTCTGCAAATTTTTCAAGTAACAGGTTTCTGAGGCTGGAAGAATCTGCTTGTTGCAGGTACTGTAATAACAGGTGAAGCTCCTCTTCAGTAAGAGAAGATCTGTTCAATAACTCTTCAGGTTGAAAGCGTTTGGTCGGCACCAGGCAAGCATTTGTTTAATAAATACAAACACACTGCCTTATCGGGGGGGTATGAAATAATTTTTTCAGGAAAACAGCATCCAGACCAGGGGAAGCAGCATGGTGTATTCGGGGTGAGAAACTGCGTACTCCCGCACCACCTGCATGGCGCCGGAGAGGTATTCTTTCACAGTATGACCGGAGATATTCATTTCGCGGGCGGTTTCCTGGTAAGTACGTCCCCGGAGTTTACAGAGTTCAAAAACCCGTCTTTTCTGTGGAGACAACAGCTGTATGGCCTGTTCCAGCAGTTCCATCTGGTGGTCATAATCCGGCAGCGGATCGGTATCCACCACAGACAGGGACAGATTCTGCCTGGCTTTGGTATCTACCAGTCTGTGTTTCAGCCAGTTCACGGAATGATGGTAGCTGATCACAAATAACCAGCCTGCCAGGGATTTACCCGTACGGATGCGGTCTTTCTTTTGCCAGAAACTGATAAAACAGTCCTGAACCAGGTCTTCGGCAGCAGAACTGTCTTTGGTCAAACGAAGAATATTCTGAAAAAGGGGAATATGGTAACGATGATAGACTTCTTCAAATGCGGTCCTGTCTCCTTCTATAATAAGGGGAATCAAACAATCATCCTCATAATCCTGTAAGTGGCGCATAACATCGACCGTTCGGAGTCCTTGATAAAAGTAGTGATTTCGGAACAATATGCAAAAATACGTCCCTCGCGGTTATATGACAGGTCTAATATCCCCCTTATTTGTACGGCAAAGTTAATTACCCCTGAAAATGATAAAGTTCAGTACCAGGTTGTCCGAAACGTTAGCGCCACTGGTATTATAAAGCGTAATGGTAAAGGAACCGTTGGTAACAGCATCTACCTGAACCTGGTAACGGCCCGTTCCACCGCCGGAAGCAATTGCCACGAAAGGCACATCTTTGTCTTTGACAACTGAATTATTGACGACAAAAGAAACATTTGAGTCAACATTCAATCGGGCATTATCTGTAGTAATTCGCCCGGAATAAGCATTGATGGTAACCGATTTGGACTTATTGTTGGTCTGGGCAACCACTGCTCCATTGGAACTATAACCGATACCGGCTGATGACGGGGAAGCCGAAGCGTTCAATCCCCCATCTGTCGTAATGGTACCCGTTACTGCTGCCGTTCCCGATACAGACAATGCGTTCAGTGTGCCCAGTGATGTCAACAAAGAAGTTGTGATATTAGCGGCGAGTGAGGAACCGGTTAGTGAAGAGCCTGCAGGTGTGGCTGCAGCTACTGCAGCATCTGCGTAAGCGGTGGTGGCCAGCTGGGTATTGTTGGTGCCTGCAGCAGCAGTTGGAGCGGTGGGCGACCCTGTAAAAGCCGGGGAAATTAATGGAGCTTTTACCTGTAACATGGCGGCGGTATCAGCATATTGTACAGACAGCCCGGTTTTAGCATAACCACTCAACATCAAAGCCGTATCAGCATATTTCATTGATTGACCATTCCTTGCATAACCACTCAGCATTGAAGCCGTATCGGACACCTTCAAACGGTTTGACAACATCAAAGCCGTATCGGAATATTGTACAGATTGGCCGGTTCTTGCGTAACCGCTTAACATGGAAGCCGTATCAGCATATTTCATTGACTGACCAGTCTTCGTGTAACCATTCAGCATCGAAGCCGTATCGGATACCTTCAAACGGTTTGACAACATCAATGAAGTATCTAAATATTTTACGGATTCGCGTAACCACTCAGCATCGAAGCCGTATCGGATACCTTCAAACGGTTTGACAACATCAATGAAGTATCTAAATATTTTACGGATTGTCCAGATTTAGCATAACCACTCAACATTAAAGCTGTATCAGAATATTTCATTGATTGACCATTCCTTGCATAACCACTCAGCATCGATGAGGTATCGGACACCTTCAAACGATTCGACAACATCAATGAAGTATCCGAATATTTTACAGACTGTCCAGCTTTAGCATAACCACTTAACATCAAAGCTGTATCAGCATATTTTATAGACTGACCAGTCTTCGCGTAACCACTCAGCATTGAAGCCGTATCGGACACCTTCAAACGGTTTGACAACATCAATGAAGTATCTGAATATTTTACAGATTGAACAGATTTAGCATAACTGCCCAGCATCGAAGCCGTATCGGATACCTTCAAACGATTCGACAACATCAATAAAGTATCCGAATATTTTACAGACTGACCCGTTTTAGCATAACCACTCAACATCAAAGCTGTATCAGCATATTTCATTGATTGAGCAGTCTTCGCGTAACCACTCAGCATCGAAGCCGTATCGGAATATTGTACAGATTGGCCGGTTCTTGCGTAACCGCTTAACATGGAAGTTGTATCAGCATACTTCACAGTATTACCACTCTTCGCATATCCATTCAGCATCAAAGTTGTATCTGACAACTTCAAACGGTTCGACAGCATCAATGAAGTATCCGAATATTTTACGGATTGAACAGATCTGGCATAACCACTCAACATCAAAGTCGTATCTGAAAACTTCAAACGGTTCGACAACATGGAAGCCGTATCGGAATATTTCACAGATTGACCGACTCTTGCATATCCGCTCAACATCAAAGTCGTATCTGACAACTTCAAACGGTTCGACAATATGGAAGCCGTATCGGAATATTTCACAGATTGACCGACTCTTGCATATCCGCTCAACATCAAAGTCGTATCTGACAACTTCAAACGGTTCGACAACATGGAAGCCGTATCAGCATATTTTACAGACTGGCCATTCTTTGCATAACCACTCAGCATTGAAGTTGTATCTGACACCTTCAAACGGTTCGACAACATCAAAGCCGTATCGGAATATTGTACAGATTGGCCGGTTCTTGCGTAACTGCTTAACATGGAAGCTGTATCAGCATATTTCATTGATTGACCATTCCTTGCATAACCACTCAGCATAGATGAGGTATCGGACACCTTCAAACGATTCGACAACATCAATGAAGTATCTGAATATTTTACAGATTGACCAACTTTAGCATAACCACTTAACATAGAAGCCGTATCAGTCAGGTTCAGTTTTTCACGGATAGTTGTATTCAGGCTTGCCGTATCGCTGGTATTCAGTTTGGCATTGATCTGGACTACCAGACCGGAAGTTGTTTCTTCCAGGTGTGTTTTCAACGATTGTTGTGCCGCAAGTATGCGGTTGCTCAACGATGCCGTATCTGCCGCATCTAGTTTCCGGTTGATCCTGTTATACAACAAAACGGTATCCAGGTAAGGCAGCCATTGACCATTATCTGCCAGGTAACGGCCCCGGGCCAACCCGGGCGCAGGTACCAGTCCGTTGATGCCTGTTGCAAAAACAACATTCCTGTTATCCGCATAAGGTTTCAGCATGGCAGCCGTATCAGCAATGTTCAGTTTCTTATCCATTCCTTCTGCTTTCGCAGCGAATAAGGCATAGGGAACAGCCCAGAAAGGAGAAGTACCCAGGTCTACATAATTCTGCGAGGGATCCCAGCCTATGGCGGAAGATGTTGGTGCCACTGCGGCTTTCACGCTGAAATAATACGGCCCTGCTGACCAGTCGATATCGGCAATGGAAGCTGCGCCTGAAACACGTGTGCCCTGCCCGATCACGATGGTGACCAATCCCTGCTCCGATGCGGTTACCTGGAAAGTTTCGTTGTACACCAGTTTGCCATTGGGCGTTTTTTGCACAATGGCATCCTGTATATACACTTTCCTTCCGGAAGCCGAATTACCATTCCCATCCGTAATAGATGCCTGGAACAAAATGCCCTTGGGGGTTTGTACGATCTGCGCAACAGCATTACCGCCCGCCAGTACCAGCACAAAAAACAACACTGCTATATGGCCTGCCCTTTTCATCATCTTACAAAGCTTTTAGAATCTTGAATGACTGTATCCTTTCCTTATTTGCGAACAACGTAACCATATAATAGCCCAATGGAAGTCCACGTACATCAATGACCAGCCCGCGGTTGATCGATGCCAGGTCCGTTCTTACGGATTTTACGGGATTGCCCATCAGATCCGTTAAGGAGATCGTGTACTGCACCAGCCCCTTTTCCGGAAAATTCACCAACGAGCGGATGGTGAGTTGATGAATGGCCGGGTTGGGATAAGCGTATACCTGCAACTCGATCCTGGGTGGTGCTTCGTTACAGCTAATAGCAAAAGGGCCCGGTTTGGGAGCTATGAATTTGGGTACCCCATTGGTGATCTCAAAACATTTACTGTACTGGATGATTACCGGTTCGCTGAGTTTGACAGATGTGTCGCCGGTTGCTCCGATAAAGCCAAAATGATAATGGACTTTTATCTGAGCAACAACAGGAACATTCAGCAGCAAACAAGCAATCAGTACATACCATGCACGTTTACTTGTTTGATACATATTCGAACCGGATTGTTTTATCCGCATTGGTGGTGGTCAGGCGTAACCGGCCCTGGTCCAAACGCTCTATACGGAAATGATTGGTAAAATAAGGTGCATCAGGATTCACACTTGAACGTGTGCTCTCGATCAGCGAATCCCTCGAATACAGGGTCCAGTAACCGGTGAACCCAAGATCATCCACGAAGGTTCCGTCCGGATGATACACTTTCCGTGCACCTTTTGCTGAAGTATCAGCAGCATTGTTTACGAGAATGGTATTGAGAACCCAATTTACAGAGCCGGGCTGACCGGTCAGAATGGCGATCCTGTCGCTCAGCAGGTTTCCGGGATCATACCCTTTGGTGCAACTGGCGTAAATGCTTACCGTCACAAGAAGGGTCACAGCTGCCTTACGAAAACCCGGGGAGAAGTTTTTGTTCATAGTCTTAGGAAATTTGTTTGCAGATAGTTCATACCAACAAACTTCCCTGGGTACTTTGGATAGTTTGCGATATTGGATTTTGCTGACACAAGTATACCCTCGAATTGATATTCAAAAATTCACCCGTAAAATTTCCGGTAGATTCCAACGAACCGTCTTCTATCACAAGGATACCTAGCTGCAGCTGCCGCTACACAGCACCGTAGAATTCCCTTCACAGATTTCTGGATACCTACTACCCGTACATAAAAAAAGAGATTTCTGAACACAGCTAACCCGGGCAAATGCCGGCTGGATACGATTTATCACAAACAAAACCATTCGATCCCGGTTTTGCCGAACGTCTATAAATTGTAGTAAAATCAATTGCTATCATGTGGGATAATAACAGTATTTCGTCAAAATTATTAGTTGATAAAACTACTTACAAGATATAATATCACTACAAAGTGGCGTTCTTTTCCACGGGCAAAAAACCGTGATAAAACATTGATAAAAAAGCTGTTCCGGTGATAAAAAAGCAAAAAAATAAGATAGTTATTCACAGTACGGGGATAAATAAATGGCCCGAAAAGTAAATTAATGAGAGAAAAACCCTTTACCTGTCGTACCCGTTACCAACAGCAAATGAACCGTTTATTTCCAGATGCGGAAATTGAGCCGGAACTTCTTTTGTTCCAGTAATACACGCCAGTCGATAAATAAGGGAACAAAGATGATCAGAAGACCGGGTAAAAGGGTAAGCAGGCTTTGCCAGTTAAGCAAGCCGGCGAAAATGGTTTTTGAATTCTGCACCACATAATCGCCCGCCATTACCATCACCATATCACTGATGAACTTACCCACGAAAAAAGCAGGGATGATCTTGATGGGTGGGATCCTGGCCATACCTGCCGCGGTGAACACAGGGGTGGACGACATGGGGGTTAATGTATATACCAGTACAAACAACTGAATCTGCCAGCCCCTTTGGGAGAGTTTTCGGCCGATGAATTTGAGGTCTTCATTTTTATCTGCTTTGATATACCTGTCTGATAACCAGGGCATATACTGGCTGAGCGCAAACCGACCCAGCGTAGAACCAATAACCCCTGTTACCAGTACCAGCCAGATATTGAGTCCGAACTGCATCTGGCAAAACACCATAACCGTCCAGGCCGGCGGCCCGATAAACGGTACCAGGTCAACCAAAAAAGTAGCGACGAACACCAATAGATACATCCACATAACACCTGCAAGATAACCTTTGAACGGCACCGGGTAAAATCAGTGTGCAGGTCAGGATTTCAACCGGGTAAATGATAGTATTGATAGTATGGTTCATGCCCGGAGGATCCAATTCCGATCCCGGTTTGTAACCTTTGTTACAGAGCATACACCAACATATGTGTAACTTTGACAAAACCGGTATATGAACTCTTACCTGCTGAACGTGGAAAATATCAAATGCATGGGCTGCGTAAACAATATACGTGAGAACCTTTTGCAAATGGATGGAGTAGTTTCTGTTGACGCAGACGTCAAAACACAAAAAGTAGCCGTAAGCGGCATTGCTATTGACAGGGATGCCATAACCAGCAAACTGGCGCAATTAGGTTACCCCGAAAAAGGGAAGAACAGCTTTCTGGATAAGGCAAAAACCTATATCAGTTGTAAACTCCAGGAGCTAACCAAAAAATAAGACCAACCTCTGATCAAATATTTTTCCAAGCATTCCTATTATGAAAAAATGGATCCTTATCAATAAACTTTACCTTATCGGCGCAGTGGCAGGTGCCATTGCCGGTTATGTGTACTGGCAACAGATCGGTTGCAGTTCAGGTACCTGCCTGATCACTTCCCGGCCGCTCAACAGCACTTTATATGGTGCTATGATGGGGGCACTCAGCTTCGGCCTGTTCAAAAAATGATTGGTCTGGAAACAGGACTTATTTCTCAGCGGTAAATGAGATACTTACTTCCCTCCCGTTCACAAAATAACTAAACGACAATTCCGTCCGGGTCAGCCGGGTGATATGGTATTGCTGAATGGCATACGAACCCGATTGGGTATTGGTCACCACTTCACGCAAAGAATCTTTGGCCACCAGGCTCCATTTACCACGCAACCCGTCACCATCTTCAAAACTTCCATTGAGCTGGTAAGACTTATAATAATCCTTATTGATCGTATTTGCAGGCTGCGTTACCTGCCCGATAGCTATTTTATTCAAACGCCATTTGGAATACGCTCCTTCGCTACCCGTTAATGCAATAATATTAGTAGCGAAAGGATCAGGGGTGATCGTGTAAGATTTACTGCAGGAAACCAATACCAGCAAAGCCACTATCGGCAAACACCATTGCCTGAACCCGGCCATAGAAGAAAACAAATACATATTATCTGAACACGATATTTTACTCAATCGTGGCCGATAATAACGGAATCCGGACAGGTTCAGATATACAAAAAAGATAATTTAATTCACTTTTAATAAATGCTCCCTCAAATAAGGGGATAAAACAGGTATTTTATCAGAACCGGCCATCTGTTTTAATGCTTCCCCATTCATAACAACCCTGCTATTTTTTTACAGAATGATACAGGGTTTAAGTACTTTAGTCATCCTCAATTATTACTTATGAAAAGACCCTTACACCTTATTTTTTCCGCTTCATTTATTTTGTTCGCACTGTTCTCTGCAAAAGCGCAAGCAGAGATACGTCCGCCGGCAGTAGAAAAAGAATTCCGTGCGGCCTGGATAGCTACCGTTGCCAATATCAACTGGCCAAGCAAACCCGGGTTAAGTACTGCCGAACAACAGAAAGAAGCCATCGCACAACTCGATTTCTTAAAAGAACATCATTTTAATGCCGTCATCTTCCAGGTACGCCCGATGGCAGACGCTTTGTACGACAGCAAACTGGAACCCTGGTCCTACTATCTTACGGGCGAACAGGGTAAGGCGCCTGATCCCTATTACGATCCACTGCAGTTCTGGACAGAAGCCGCTCACGACCGTGGCCTTGAAATGCATGTCTGGTTAAACCCCTACCGTGCCTACCATCCTACCAGCAAGAATATCAGCGACCTTTCCATTGTAAAAACCAATCCCGAACTGGTGGTAAAACTGAAACAGAATTATTACTGGATGGACCCTGCCAGAAAAGAAACACAGGATAAAACAGCGGCTGTAGTGCGCGACCTGGTAAAACGCTATGATATCGATGGCGTGCACCTGGATGATTATTTTTATCCCTACCCTGAATACAATGGCGGAGAAGATTTTCCTGACCAGGAAAGCTGGGCAGCTTACCAGCAGAAAGGTGGCACACTTTCCCGGGGCGACTGGCGCCGGGCAGCTGTGAATACGCTGATAGAACGGTTGTACAAAGAGATCAAAGCTGAAAAGAAATATGTGAAGTTCGGTATCAGTCCATTCGGTACCTGGCGCCCGGGGTATCCCTCCATTGTAGAAGGGTTTGACCAGTACAATACCCTGTATGCCGATGCCAAACTCTGGCTGAACAAGGGATGGGTGGATTATTTTACCCCTCAGCTGTACTGGCCCATTAACCGCATATCAGTGAGTTTCCCGGTACTGCTGGGCTGGTGGGAAAATGAGAACACCAAAAAACGCCACTTATGGCCCGGCATGAATGTGGGCGACAGCAGCATAAAGGGTACCAATGAAACATTGAGCCAGATCATGATCACCCGGGGTATGTTACCCAACAGTGCCGGTGCAGTACACTGGAGTCTTTCTTCTGTGATCCGCAGCAGCAATCTTTCCAAAGCCTTGCTGGAAGGGCCATACAAGAAGGATGCACTGGTGCCGGCCTCTCCCTGGCTGGGCAATAAACAACCCGAAGCCCCAGCCGTACAAACCAGCAAAAACAGCGATGGCGTACAGGTTGTTTTTACACACCCGCATGCCGAC
Source organism: Bacteroidota bacterium (assembly GCA_016183765.1). Classification (GTDB taxonomy): domain Bacteria; phylum Bacteroidota; class Bacteroidia; order Chitinophagales; family Chitinophagaceae; genus Sediminibacterium. The sequence goes on along the minus strand of JACPEA010000007.1, from coordinate 117,513 downwards.
AAAGTGTTTCGCTGGGTGGTGTATAAACAATATGGCAACAGCTGGACTTACCAGGTACTTAACCGGAATGAACATGGCGTAACGATCGCTGCCTCCATTAAAGACAAAAGCAACAAAGATGTCAGCCTCGTAAAGATCGTGGTGACCGCAGTTGACCGGTTAGGCAATGAGAGTGAAAGAATAGAAACAGAGATCGCCCAGTAAAAGTTTTGTTACTGACCGCGCCCTGGTCTCTTTGCCGGCAATAATGATGCAAAGAGACCAGGGCGCGGTTATTTTATACAAATCCTGCAAAGCCCATATACAAAAAGCCCACCCCGGTTAAGGGATGGGCCAAACCTACACCTACTCTCTATACCCGTTCAGGGAACTGCGCTTTCCCATCACGGTTTGGGGGGCTGTATAGAAAGTCTCTTTATGGCACAATAGGCTACCAGGTCACATTCTACTGGGACGCAGGTGAAGCACGCCGGCAAATAAGGTTGATAATAAGCAGAGAATCGTTAAGCAAATTTCCTGAAATGTATTTTTACATTGTGTAACATTTGTTACATTCCTATCTATCTTTTAAATGCGGACTATATGATTGGTTCATTAACAGTTTCACGGATTAGTAAAAAGCCCATCCCAACCGGGATGGGCCAAACCTATACCTACACTTTATGAATACCATCCGATCATGGCAACTGCGCGTAACCGTTACGGAGTTTCCATAGAAAATATTTTTCGAGCAGCACTTTACCAAAGTCCCAGATCACGTTGGGCAACATGATAGCAATGCTGCGTGGTTTGAACAGGTGATTGGATAAGATGATCACTTCTTTTTTTCCTGCGTCCATGATACACACGCCGGGTATTTCACCCCATGTTTTTTCTTTCAGCTTGGTTTCACCTTTAATAGTACGTACGATGTTCTCCGCCACGATCTTACCGGTTTCGTCACTGGGGTATCCTGTTTTCGGCACAGCAAAAGGCACGGCCCCTTTTTCAAAAGGCGGGGCTACCTGAACCGCTAATCCGGCTACCCATACGTTTGGATATTTTTTGTGACGATAACTGGGTAATACATCGATGAATCCATTGGGCAATGCCTCCAGTTTGGGTGAGCTGGTAACAAAATCAACACCGCGGAAAGGTGGCATCAGCATCTTGAATTTGCTGGCAATGAACTCGCCGTTACTCAGGTATACACCCTCTTTCGTTACTTCCCTGATGGCCACATTGGTGCGGTAATGAATATGGAACATTTTCATGAATCCTTTCAGCATAGACTCACCCAAAGGCATACCATCAATACCGAAATGACCAAGATAGGTTTCAGGGGTTACCCAGTACAGGTCTACTTTTTTACGGATGTCCTGTTCGCGGAGCCATTTTTCCATGTTGAAGAGGAACTCGTAGGCAGCACCCATACAACCGGCGTCCTGTGTAGCGCCGATCAAGATCGGGCCGGGATCTTTTTTAAATTCTTCCAGTTTTTCACGGGCATCCATGGCTCCGGTAGGCGTACCGATATAACAGGCATGTTCCCGCAGGCCCGGAGCTATATCAAAATTCACTTTCGGTCCGGTGGCGATCACCAGTTCGTCATAGGGCATCTCTCCTTTTTCGGTGTATACGATCTTTTCATCGGGATCTACGCGGAGTGCAACGGTCTGAATGAACTTCACCCCTTTCCTGTTAAGCACATTCCGCCTGTCCACACTGATCTCATTCACTTCCCGGCGTTTGAAAGGCACCCAGATCAAAGAAGGGACAAACAGGAATTTTTCGTTCCTGTCTAGTAAGGTTACTTCAGCGTTTTCTTTGAGTTTGTTCTTGAGGAGGATCGCTGCGGTAAAGCCCGCGAAATTACCTCCGACAACGAGGATTTTCATACATGAGGTGTTTGGTTTGCACCCCAAAGTTGGTACAGCTTCTCTCACCCTAATGTAACATATGTTACGTATCCCGTATGCCTGGAATTATTTACTGGTTTACCAGGAATGGCCTGATCTTTTTGTACCAGATATCATATCCTTCCTGTTTCATGTGCAGCTTGTCTTCCCGGAACAATTCCGGGCGCATATTGCCTTTTTTATCAAGCATCAGCGGGTAGATATCAATAAACGCGGTTCCGCTCTGCGTGGCGAGATAATCCCTGATGAGTTCATTGGCCCTGGTTGCAACCGGAAGGAATTGCGCACGCGAGGGACTGGGTTTAATAGAGATATATGCCACCGGAACATCCGGCAAAAAAGCGCGGATATGCTGGAACAGTTTCTGAACTGCCAGAAAAACTGTATCGCCATTCGGAGCTGTCAGGATATCGTTCTCTCCAATATACAAGACGATCTGCCTGGGTTTATACGGCAGTATGATATCTGCCACATATCGGTCAATATCACGGGTCACGGCACCTCCGATACCGCGGTTCAGAACAGGGTATCCCCGAAACTGTTCTGCCAGGTTACCCCACATACGAATGGAGGAACTGCCCGTGAACAGGATGGGATTTTTAGGGGGTGCATAGATCTTATCATATTGTTTGATGACCTGTACATCATTCCAGAAATCAGGATGGGTCTGGGCATCAACACGGGTAAACAGGCATACACAAAAAAACAATACAGGAATGAAACGCATAGACAGATCAGATTGAACGGCAAATTACGGATTCTGTACTTATACCGACTGACAGAAATTGATGAAAACTTAACACCACTACTCTATTTTACTGAATAACTTTAAGAAAACCTTATCCAGCCATCCCTCAAACCAGCTCTATGGAACAAAATCAAATTCTCGTCATCAGCATTACCGCAGTGGTGGTCCTGGCACTGATCCTTTTCCTGGTACGGCAAAACAAAAAAGACAGGGACACAATGAATCCCGATGAAGCAGATTCGGTAAAAGAAGTACATACCAACCAGGAAAGGAAGCGTGATAAGATCTAACCAACACAATTCAGCGGTATTTTAAGTCCCGATTTTCAGTAACTTGTTTTTCTCAAGTTCACTGAACATTGTCCATAACTGCTGTTGCCATATTAGAGAACCCCAGGGCGGGCAAGGGGAAATCCGCTGCCTTGTCGGCCTGGCTGCACAACGAGCTGCAGAAAAAGCAGGTCCCGGCTACCATCTACCAAGACCAATGGCCTGTTGACCTATCCGGTTTTTCAGATATCTGGCTGATCGGCGGCGACGGAACCATCAACTACTTCATCAACCAATACCCCGACTGCGACAAAGCGCTGGCCCTTTTCAAAAGCGGCACGGGCAATGATTTTGCCTGGAAATTATATGGAAATAAAACAAACGCCGAACAATTAGCACAGGTATTGCAGGCCACCCCAAGATGTATAGACGCCGGCAGGTTCAACGATCATCTGTTCATCAACTGCCTTGGATTGGGTTTTGACGGGGAGATCATTCGGTCGATGCGCTCCATACGGATGCTGGGCGGAAAACTCGGCTACCTGCTTGCCGTAGTTACAAAGATCTTTGGGTTCCGGGAAAAAAGATTCAGCATACAGGCAGGGACCGAACAATGGCGAGGGCCTTATTTGCTGGTGATGGTGGTTAATTCCTCCCGCGCCGGGGGCGGCTTTTTTGTGGCACCGGAAGCATCTATCGAAGATGGGAGGTTAGACATGATACTCTGCGATCCTCTGCCGCTGTTCAAACGACTGCGATACCTGCCCATGATCCAGGAAGGAAAACACCTGCATCTGCCATTTGTAACACACCGCCAGGGAAGCAGCTTTCATATCAGCTGCAACGAAGCAGTTGACATACAGGCAGACGGTGACCTGTATTCGGCAAAAGCGTTGACAATTGAAGTACTTCCCGGAAAATTCCGGTTCCGGTATTAATTCAATACCGCCTGTTTATTGTATTTGTTCCGGTATTCTATCGGTGTTAAACCTGTGATCTTTTTAAAAACGGTACGGAACGCTTTGGTATCGGTATACCCAACATCGTACATGACTTCGTTGATGTTTTTACGGCTGCTTTCAAAACTGCGTTTGGCCGCTTCTATCTTTATGCGCTGCATATATTCCACCACCGTGTTGCTGGTGGCTTTCTTGAACCGGCGCTCAAAACTGCGGCGTCCCATGGCATACCGGCCGGCCAGTTCATCTACCGTAATGCGCCCCTGAAAATGCGCTTCAATAAAAAGCTGCGCCTGCAGGATGGCCGTATCGGCATGTTCCTTCTGCCCACGGAACATCATGAAACTGCGCTGGCTTTCGCGGTCAATATCCACCGCAAAATATTTGGCTGCCAGGATAGCCGTATCCCGGTCGGTATATTTTTCTACCAGGTACAACAACAGCCGCCAGTAAGAATTGGCTCCGCCGCTGGAATAGATCCTTTGTTCTTCGGTAATGATACTGCCCTCAACCAGTTCCACTTCGGGGAACAGCTGCCTGAACTCGTTGGCCGCATTCCAGTGTGTGGAGCATTTTTTCCCGTTCAGCAAACCCGTAGAAGCCAGTAAAAAAGCACCGATACACAGGGAAGCCACTTCAGCGCCGGAACGATATTGTGCAACGATCCAGGGGATCATTTCTTTATTCAGCTCCAGTGCCGTAACAATATCGCCACTGATGGCCGGAATAAAAATCAGGTCCGTTTTGTCCACTTCCTGCAACAGCTTATCGGTATGCACGGAATAAAGACTGTTATCCAGTCTGACCTCTTTGGTTAATCCCACCAGTTGCACCTGGAATAAAGACTCCCTGCCGGCGGCTACCAGAAACTGGTTCACGGCTTTGAACATATAATTGGGATCTGCAACGGCTTCGATAATGGCTGTTTCAGGGACAAGGATGGATACATTTTTCATAGACTAAATGTAGAAAAAAGCTTTGTCGTAATCAACCCTGTTATTGTCTTCATTACACCTTGCACAGATCAAAAACAAATAACAGCTTTGTACCGGGTACCAAGAAACGGGCAAGCCTACATGACACAACTACAATCTTATTTAAGTTTTAACGGTAACTGTCTGGAAGCCATGCAATTTTATCAGCAGGCGCTGGGAGGCCAGCTGACCTTACAAACCCTGGGCGATTCACCCATGACGGAAGGTTTGCCGGAGAGAATGAAAACCTGTATCCTGCAGGCGGCATTGATCAAAGATGGATGGGCCTTACTGGGATCGGATATGGTGAGTGAGGGGGGACTGGTCCGTGGCAACGCTATTTCCATTTGCCTGAACTGCAGCAGCGAAGAAGAGATCAGGCTCAGTTATGCCAGGCTGGCTGATGGTGGTCAGGCCACACACCCGCTGGAAAATACCCACTGGGGCACGTTATTTGGAGGATTGACCGATAAATTCGGTAACCATTGGTTATTACAATACGATCAAACCAAACATTGGCAACCCATATGCGAAAATTAAAATTACAGATGCAGCTGAGTATTGACGGTTTTGTGGCCGGCCCCAACGGTGAAATGGATTGGATGGAATGGAACTGGGACGACGATATCAAAACATTCGTGAACCAGCTTACCGAACCTGTTGATACCATTGTGTTAGGCAAGAACCTTGCCATGGGCTTTATCCCGCACTGGACAGCGACGCTGGAGAACCCGGATACCAATGATGCATTTGCACAAAAAATGGTCAATACACCTAAAACAGTGTTCACCCGCAGCCTGGAACAAAATCCCTGGGCCAATACGCGTTTAGCCAAGGGGGGACTGAAAGAAGAGATCATGGCGATCAAAGAACAGGAAGGCAGGGACATCATTACCTACGGCGGCGCCTCACTGGCTGCCGCATTGATACAGGAACAACTGATCGATGATCTTTATCTCTTCATCAACCCTACGGCCATTGGTAACGGCATGCGCATATTCACAGACAAAACACCGCTGGTAATAAAACAATCTGTTGCATTTACCTGCGGTATTGTTGTGCACCATTACTCACCCAAACAATAAAAATATGAAAGCGACCAACCTCATCTACTGGATCTGTACCGCACTGATCTTTTTGTTTGAAGGCGTTATGCCCGCACTCACTTCACATACACAGCTGGCCATCGACGGTGTCCGCCACCTGGGTTATCCTGATTATTTCCGGGTGATGCTTACCGTTTTTAAAGTATGTGGTACACTTGTTCTCATCATACCGGTCTTTCCCCCAAGATTGAAAGAATGGGCCTATGCAGGACTGAGTTTCACGTTTATCTCGGCTTTTGTTTCACACTGGGCAACAGATGGGTTCAGTGGACTTACCCTGTTCCCGATAGCCGTATGGGCGGTATTGATGGCTTCTTATATCACTTACCACAAAAGATTACAGGCAGCCGGAGGCAAGTGACGGTTACATTCCTAACTGCTCCAATGCGTCGGCCGTAATATCGTAAAGGTGTTTGTTATCCGCCTGTATTTTCAATCGTCCTTCGGGGCCTGATTCTCCGTGGATATAATATTTTTTGATAGCCATTACCCGGCCGGAGTAAAAGCTGGTCCCTTCCAGGGTTTCGTAACTTCTCAGGAGAACGGGCAGGAATTCAGGGTTCCTGGTATCGCGGAACAGGTGTAGCGATCGTTGTTTACCATCAGGCAGTTGTATCATTTCATGGTAATAATGCGCGTATTCAACTTCCTGGTACAATCTTTTGTTCAGTTTTTCTATGTAGACAGATCCGGAATCTACTACTACGATCCTGATTTCTCCCATTGGTATTAAATTTCGCTTACAATAATAACCAAAGAACTGCATTAAGCAAACTAAGAATACAGGTCAACAGGATCAGGCATTGGCCAATGCACGGTCAAGATGCACATATCCCCCATCTACATGGATCAGCTGACCCGTAGTATGGCTTGACCTGGGCGAGAGCAGGAAGGCAACCATATTGGCGATCTCTTCCGGGGTTGTCATGCGGTTCTCCAATGGTATCCTGGAACATATTTCTGCGAGTTTCTTCTCTGGTTCCTGTGAAGTTTTGATCCAGGTCTCATAAGCCGGCGTCCAGCTTTCGGCCACTACCACGGCGTTCACCCGGATACCATATTTGAGCAATTCAACGGCCCACTCACGGGTAAGTGCGTTTCTTCCGCCATTGGCAGCAGCATAGGCAGATGTGTTTCCCTGCCCCGTTTCTGCTGTTTTGGATGTGATGTTCACGATGGCGCCTTTGGACCTGATCAACTCAGGCAACGCAGTTTGTGCCACCAGGTAATAATGCACCAGGTTCTTATGCAGGCTCTCCATAAAACGGTCGTAGCTGCCCTGCTCCAGTCCTACCCCGTCGTTCACACCTGCATTATTCACAACGCCATCTATCCTGCCAAACTGCAATAATGCGGTACGTACGGCATTACTGGCAGCAGCAGGATCGGCCAGCTCTGCAACCACCTGTCCTGCCTGGCAGCCATTGTCCAGCAGCTCATTCACCAGTTGTTGATTATCCTGCTCATTTCTTCCAATGATCACCGGAATGGCTCCTTCTTTGGCAAGCACCCGTACAATACCTTCCCCGATGCCGCGTGCACCGCCGGTCACCAGGATCACTTTATTCTGTAATTGGAGGTCCATCTTCAAGAATTATACATGATAAAAAGCAGCTGCATTGCCGCCAAACAAAGCCGCCTGTTCGGCAGCAGAAAAGTTACTATAATATTCTTTCGCTGGCTCCATCATTCTTTCATACGATGCGGCCAGCAAACAAACGGGCCAGTCGGAACCGTACAACAAGCGGTTGGTTCCAAATGCTTCTGTTACGATATCCAGATACGGATACAGGTCTTCTTTTTTCCAGGACGACCAGTTGGCTTCGGTAACCATGCCACTTACCTTGCAGTACAGGTTCGGTAAAGCCGCCATGGCCTGTATATGTTTGGCCCAATCCTCCCAAATACCCCTGCTGATATCCGGTTTGGCAATATGATCAATCACAAAACGCTGGTTGGGAAACTGTTTCACCAGTTGCTGTGCTGCAGAAAGGTGCCTGGGGTAGACCAGTATATCATAAGTAAATCCATATTCCTGCAAAGCCCCGATGCCCCGTAAAAAAGCAGGCTGCAGCATGAACGCAGGATCTACTGCCTGCAGGATATGCCGAAACCCCTTCACCACCGGCACCTGACGATAATATTGCAAGCGTTCCCGGATGTTCTCCGCACAAAGATCCACCCAGCCCACTACCCCTTTGATCCAATCGTTACTACCGGCAAGTGATACGAGAAAATCAGTTTCTGCTTCCGACTGATCGGCCTGAACGGCAATACATCCATCAACCCCGTGTTGCTTCAGTATAGGGGCAAGATCGGCCGGCAGAAAATCCTTCCGGATCACTGTCATCTCATCTCTGATCCAGTCATGCGTATCAGGATGGTATTTCCAGAAATGCTGGTGTGCATCAATCACGGGCATAGGCAAGCAGGTTTTGACGGGAACTGCCCAATCCATCGATCCCCAGCTCCACCACATCTCCAGGTTTCAGGTATACTGGCGGCGTAAAGCCAAGCCCTACACCCGCCGGTGTTCCGGTAGACACGATATCACCCGGCAGCAGGGTCATGAAGCGACTGATATAGGACACCAGTTGCGGAATGGAAAAAATGAGGTCGTCCGTATTTCCATCCTGCATCATCACGCCGTTCACGCTTAACCATAACCGTAGTTTATGCGGATCGGAGATCTCGTCCCTGGTCACCATCCAGGGTCCAAGCGGGGCAAATGTGTCACAGCCCTTGCCCTTATCCCAGGTTCCCCCACGTTCCAGCTGGAATTCACGTTCACTCACATCGTTATGCAAACAATAGCCTGCCACATGATCCATGGCTTCCGACTCGGCTACATAACTTGCTTTTTTACTGATCACAAATGCCAGTTCCACTTCCCAGTCCGTCTTAACCGAATCCCTCGGAATGATAATGGGATCGTTAGGCCCGCTTATGGAGCTGGTAGCTTTCATAAACAGGATAGGCTCATTCGGTATAGGCGCGTTGGTCTCTTTTGCATGTTTGGCATAATTCAATCCAATGCACAATAACTTGGATGGCCTGGCTACCGGGCATCCCAAACGGGTTGCATCCGGCAGTTGCGGCAGTTCCGTTTGCTGCGCCAACAGGGCTGATAGACGACCAAGACCATCATTCGCGAAAAAAGTTTCGTCATAATCATTCAAAAAGCCGGACAGATCATAATTCTTTCCATTGATATGTACACCCGGTTTCTCTTTACCGGGTTCTCCAAAGCGGATCAGTTTCATGTTGGTTATTTATTGAAGGGTTAATTCCAGTATCGTATCAATGGCATCTAAGCTGATATTATCAAGGTAGACAAACAAACCTTCAGGCTGCTGTTTGAACCGCATGGTTTTTTTATCGGCAAAAGCACTGGCTTTACTGACCGCTGCCGTAATACCCGGCAGGAACAGGTAATGCTGTTTCACTGCTTTTTTGTTCAGTATATGTACATACAGGGTTTTGCCTTTGGCCGTAACGGTTCCCCATTCCTGTTCCGGCATTACATTACCGCGCGTTCCGTAAATACTGGTACCATTGGTTCGCATCCAGTTACCGATCTGTGCCAGGGTATCGGTGAATTCCGACTGGATCTGTCCATTGGGCTTAGGCCCCACATTCAGGAGGAAATTGGCATTACGCCCTGCAGCTTTCACCAGGTAATGGATCAGTGCAGGCACTGTTTTGTATTTCCGGTCGGTCATATTGTATCCCCAGGCATCATTCATGGTTTCACAGGTTTCGAGGGGCAGTTGCGAAACGCTGGCACCGCCAAATCCTGTGGTATTGTTACCGGGCAGGTCTTTCTCAAATGCCTGGAAGTCCTCGCCGGGTATGGGTGAAAGATGATGGTTATTACTGATCAGGCATTTCGGCTGCAATTGGTGGATCAGCGGGTAGATCTCATCATAATGCCAGTTCACTTTGGATGACAGGGTTTTATCATGGTCGTTATCCAGCTGGTCCCAGTGGCCATCAAACCAGATCCCGGCGATCTCGCCATAATTGGTGAGTAATTCGGTCAACTGTCCTTTCATGAAATTGATATAGCTGGGCCAGTTGCTTTTCTGGGTCCTGCCGGTGCCTTTGCCTGTCTTACCGGTCTCGTACTGGTAATCGGAACGGTACCAGTCGAGCAGCGAATAATACAGGAAGAGCTGGATACCCTGTTGATGACACTCATCTGCCAATAACTTCAACGCGTCTTTTCCGTAAGGAGTATTGGTGATCTTCCAATCCGAGAGTTGGGTATTCCAGTTACTGAAACCGTCGTGGTGCCGGGTAATGAAAGTAATGTATTGCATACCCGCATTTTTAGCTGTGGCCACCCAGGCTTTGGGATCAAAATCAACCGGATTGAATACCCGCTGCAGGGTGCTGTATTCATTCACACGGATATTACGGTTGTTCATTACCCATTCACCGCTGCCCAATACGCTGGAAGCACCCCAGTGGATGAACATGCCGAATTTATTATCCTGGAACTGTTTTCTTGATGCGAGATTTTCGGGGCTGGGTGTATACAACTGCGCCTGCATCACTGCAGCAGTTACTACGCCAACCAAAAACAACAGGGATTTTTTCATGTGCAAGCATTTAAGGTGAGAAGGAATTTCTTTGTGGCTTACAATGATAAAACTAAAATGCTTTGGCTGTCATTCCGAACAGCATTTAATTTCCACAAAACAGTGTTTGAGGAAGTATACCGGCCTAAATTCAATATTACGGAATCAAATTCAACCAAAACAGGCAGCGACTATTGGTCAACTCCCGGGACAGGGTTCATTTTATCTTCCCGTTTGGTACCGGCATACATTTCGTATTCCAGCAAACGGCAATCGATGGTGGCATTGAAGAATTCGATCCGGCGGGAAGGTTTCAAACGGATCTTTTTGGCAAGGTCAAGGTTCCCGGTGAACACATAACCGGTATATCCTTTGCAGGAATTTTTCAGGAAATCGCCCATTCGGGCATAGGTAGCATTCAGTTCTATCTCATCACCGAGTCGCTCCCCATATTCGGGATTGAACATGATCACGCCAGCGGCATCCTGCGGAACGGTGGTCTTTTCAAAATCGCAGACCTGGAAAACAATCAGTTGCTCCACACCTGCAGCAGCCGCATTTGTTTTGGCGATGGATACGGCCAGTTCACTCCGGTCCGAAGCAATCACTTGCAAACCCGGCACTTCCTGTACCTGTTTTTGCAACTGTGCCATGGCCTCCTCGTACACGGCGACATCATACCCAAGAAAATGCATGAATGCATAATTCTTGCGCAGCAGGCCCGGCCTGCGGTTAGTGGCGATCAATGCAGCTTCAATGGCCAGCGTTCCCGAACCACACATGGGATTGATAAAAGGCGAGCGGCCATCCCATTTGGTGGATAAGATGGTAGCGGCTGCCAGTGCCTCCAGCATAGGCGCTTTGCCTGGTAATTTACGGTATCCGTGTTTGGCCAGTGTTTCACCGGAAGTATCTAAAAAGATCTCGGCCTCCTCCTGTTTCCAGAACAGGTATACCACCGCCCCCGATAATTCGGAACCCGTAGAAGGCCGTTTACCTGTTTTATTCCGCATACGGTCTACAATAGCATCTTTCACACGCAGGTTGGCAAACAAGTTGGTCTGAATGGTAGGATGAAACACATTACTGGTCACAGAAAAATAACCATCCGGGCGTATCAGCGTTTCCCAGGCTATGCCTGCCAGTTCCCTGTACAGCTCGTCCGGGTGGTCACACGGGAATGATCTGAGCGAATACATGACCTGGCTGGTGCAACGCAGGTTCAGGTTTAGCCGGATACAGTCGTTCAGGCTGCCTTTCAATTCCACACCCGTAGGGAATGCCCGTACGATCGGGAAACCCAGGGCCGTTACTTCGCGTTGTAAGGCAGGAGACAGCCATTTATGACAGGTTATGATGATACGGCTGGTACTGGTGAACACTTGCATAACCGCAAACTTACTGTTTTCCCGGCGGGCTGCCCCTACTACCGGTGACGGCAAACAATTTTATTTACGTATTTTCGAAACTCATCCAAGTTTATGTCTCATTCATTGCTTAACCCCGATCGCTGGATCAACGACTATGCAGACGCATTGTACAGTTACACAGTTCCCCGGGTAAACGATACAGCGCTGGCCGAAGACCTGGTACAGGAAACCTTTCTCAGCGCCTGGAAAGCCCGGGATAGCTTTAAGGGCCAGGCTTCTGAAAAAAGCTGGTTATTTACCATCTGTAAGAACAAGATCATCGATCATTACCGAAAAAAAGCCAGGGATATCACCCAATCCATGCCGGAATTCACCACTCCTGAGGGTTCGTTTGACGAAGCGGAACACTGGATCCCTGAAAGCCAGCCGGGTCATTGGGACATACAGCAACAGCCAACAGACAGCAAGGAATTTTATGCAATTTTGGAACAATGCCGGAAAAAGCTGCAGGAAATGCAACAGGCCGTTTTTTCCATGAAATACCTGGAAGACCTTGACGCAGCAGAGATCTGTAAGGTGTTGAACATTACAGCGTCTAATTACTGGGTGTTGATACACAGGGCCAAGTTGCAATTACGCGGCTGTTTGGAAAAAAACTGGATCCACTTAAAATAATTTTGATGAAATCCCTGATGATCAGTTGTAAAAAAGCTACGCTACTTGTTTCTAAAAAAGAGGAGAACCGGTTGTCATGGCTCGAAAAATGGCAGCTGCGTGCACATATGGCCCTCTGCAGCATGTGCCGGAGGTTTGAAGAACAGAGTGGTTTTATCGGCCGTATGGCCAGGCAGATGCAGGTACATGAAACCCTGCCCGATGCCAGTAAGGACAAAATGCAGCAGGCCCTTACCCGGGAGCATTGAGATCCTGCATTAAAACTGCAATGTAAACACGGAGCCCTTCCCTTCCACCGACTGAACCGTAATATTACCCTTGTGTAACATCATGATCTGTTTACACAGGCTCAGACCGATACCACTGCCGTTCTTTTTGGTGCTGAAAAAAGGTATGAAGATATTGTTCATCACCTCTTCGCTCATGCCATACCCATTATCCGACACTTTAATGGCCAGTTTATGCTTGGATGATTGCAGCGTTGAAAGCACGATCCTCGGGTGTTCACTTTCCTTCACCGCCTCAATAGCGTTCACGATCAGGTTGATCAATACCTGTTCGACCAGGTTGGCATCCACTTCCACAGCCAGGTCGGGGTCTTTCAGTATCACTTCCATCTCAATACCTTTCTGGTTAAGTGTTGGCTGCATCAGGTTATGCATGTTCCCGAACAGCTCGCGCACGAAGACATGTTTCAGGGTAGGATTGGTGATCTTGTTCAGGTTCCGGTATACTTCTGCAAATTTCAGCAGCCCCTCGCTGCGGCGTTTGATGGTGTTGATACCCACTTCCAGGTCTTCAGGCGCCTGTGTCACGTTGAAGTTCCGGGAGAAATCCCTGTAATGGATCGATTCCACAAACTGTTCCACTTCCCGCTGTGCCTGTTTGTGGTAGCTGTAAAAATCAAATACCTGGTAGATGATCACAGGCAGTACCAATATCTCGTATACGTACCACTGCTTTACCAGCAGAAAGGCTGCGGCACAAAGGGTAAGCAACAACAACAGTACGCGGGTGAGGATATCCCACTGGATCCTTCTATATGTCATATTTACTAAGTCTTCTGTACAATGCGGTTCTGGTGAGCCCCAGTTCCCTGGTAGCTTTACTGATATTACCATTGTGTTTTTCGATCACTTTCATAATCGTGTTCTTTTCCATGGTGCTCAGTTTAAACACTTCATCTTCCTGCGACTCCGTTACGGAGGATTCGATGGGCGAAAACAGCAGGTCCGCCGAACCGATGGTATCACTATCAGCCATGATGATGGCGCGTTCAATGGTATATTGTAACTCCCGTACATTTCCGGGGAATGGGTAATGCTGCAACTTTTCCATAGCCGATGGATGAAACTGGATATTCGGCTTCAGGTATTTGTTTGCATAGGTCTTGGCAAAATGTTTGGCCAGCAGCAGGATATCATCCTTACGTTTACGAAGCGGCGGCACGGTGATCTCAACCGTATTGATCCGATAGATCAGGTCTTTGCGGAAACGGTTCTCATTGGCCAGCTCGCTTAGCGGTATGTTTGTGGCGCAGATCAGCCGGATATCAATCGGCACGGGCTGATTAGCGCCTAAACGTGTAACCTGCCGGTTCTGCAAGACCGTAAGCAGTTTGGCCTGCTGTTGTAAAGAAATGTTCCCGATATCCGTAAGACTATGGCCGCCATTGAATCCATCTATAAAAAATACAGTCCTGCCTTCCCTTTCGAATTCAGCTTTGCTGATGATGAATTCAACCAGAAATTCAAGACAGAACAGCTGATCGGCCGTTTGTCCGTGATCTTTGCCGGCCTGGGTATTTTTATCTGTTGCCTCGGTTTATTCGGACTGGTGTCTTCATCGATAGAGAGAAGAAAAAAAGAGATCGGTATCCGCAAAGTACTGGGCGCTTCATTACAGCAACTGTTGTTATTGCTGTCGAAAGGATTCATGTACCTGGTAGCCATCGCGTTCCTGATTGCCATACCTACTGCCTGGTGGGGCATGCACCGCTGGCTGGAGAATTTCAGTTATCGCATAGGGGTCTCTATCTGGATATTTTTTGCAGTAGGTTTATTGATGCTGGCGGTCGCCTTGTTAACGGTGAGCATGAATGCTACCAAAGCAGCACTGACCAACCCGGTAAAAACATTGAGAAGCGAATAATTAGATATCCGGCAAATCTATGTTCGCCGGGTATCATCCAAAAAATGATATATGATACAGAACTACCTGAAAATGGCCTGGCATAACCTGATGAAACATCGGTTCATCTCGTTCATCAACCTCTTTGGGCTTACGCGTGGTTTGCCAGAATACATCATCCGGCTCATCGGGCAGGTACATGTCGGGCATAGGTGGTTGCGCGTTATTCCCCTGTAAACGGATCATCACTGTTTTACGCCAGTAAATGATGTGGTTAACGAGTTGCCAGATACAGTTACCCTTCTCATACAGTTTCTGAACTGCTGTATGATTGGTCACACCCTCCAACACCCGCTGCATGTTCAGTCCCACCCAACAATCTCCCTGCTGCAGATCATCAAATAAATGACCTGTTTTTTCTGTTTCCTGCATAATTTTGAATGGAATGGTAAACATAGCAGAAATTAACTCTATTTAAAGACGCTTACATGAGTGGATATAACAAACAGATAGAGATCAGGTGGAGCGATATTGACCCCAATTTTCACCTGCGTCATTCCGTGTATTATGATTTTGGCGCTTTTGTGCGGGTTGCGTTCATGACAGAACATGGACTTACGCCTTTTGTGATGCAAGAGAACCAAATAGGCCCCATCCTCTTCCGAGAAGAATGTGTATTCAAAAGAGAGATCCATTTCAGCGACGAAGTGGAGATATCACTGAAAATGGTGAAAAGCACCCACGATATGAGCCGCTGGACCATGGTGCACGAAGTCTGGAAGAACGGTACCACGCTCAGCGCCATCATCACCATCGACGGGGCCTGGATCGATACCACTACCCGTAAACTGGCCGTACCACCGGAATCCTTCCGGAAGGTATTTGACAGCATGCCCAGGACAGCCGATTTCAGCTGGACCGAAAAGAAAACTTTATGAACTTTCAACAGATAGACGCATCAAAAGCAGCAGAACTCTCTTTACTGGCAAAAGCCATTTATGTGGAACATTACCTGCATTTGTGGCACCCCGGCGGCGCTGAATGGTATATGGATGAATATGCCTATCCCGAAGCCAAACTGCAGGCAGAGCTGGCCGACCCCAATAACCTGCATTATATCGTATACGATGATAAAGGTTTACCAAAGGGATATCTCAAACTAAAAATGCAGTCGGTATGCCATGTTTGTGAAAACAAAACCGGGCTGGAGATCGAAAGGATCTACCTGCACAAATCTTTTGCGGGAAAAGGGATCGGCAAGCAGTTGATGGAACTAAGTGAAGCAGTTGCCCGGCAGCACAACCAACAGCTTGTTTTTCTGAAAGCCATGGACACCAGTCTCGATGCCATCCGTTTTTACAAAAAGATGGGATATACGGAATGTGGCAGGCTGGTATTGCCTTTTGACAATATGAAAGAAATGTACCGGGGTATGGTGATACTCTGTAAACAGCTCTAAAAAAGAAGCCCCTTTGCAGGGGCTTCGGATGATTTACCCGGTACCGATTGCTATGCCACCGAGTTGTACCCTTTAACAGGATAAAACTACTTGCGATTACCCGCACAAAACTGATTATTCGGGCGTTGGGGGTTTTTTATCGGCGAACGGTTTGGTTTTCAGAAAACAGTTCCTGCTCCCTCATAAACAAGGCGCTTCCCAGCCAGGAATCAGCAGGATCGGTGTTACAGAAACATGCGGCATGACACACGCGTGGTTTTCATACCACGACGGAGTTTCCACATATCAACAGCGCCAAAACGACTTTGTGCTTTTTTACGATTCACCGGAAGTACACCTGTTGCAACGGTCTCTTTTACTTCGCTTACCAGTTGTTTCAATTCATTTGCCTCGATTTGGACAATAGAAGGCATGACATTATTCTTCATAATATTTCTAATTTTTACTGTTACGTTTTATACTGAGCAGAAAGGAGAAAAGAACCAATTCAATCGTTAGAAGAAACTCCAGATAACATCACCCATGAGAGTCTTTAATAATACGTGCTCAGTTTCAGGGTGCAAAATTACGACTTTTTAGATAAATAGAAAAATAAAAATGCAAATACGATGTTAATGTCCCTGAATAAGCCTCTATACCAGTAGTAATCAGCCATATCGGCAAGTCTGGTGATCCTGTTTAAAACGATACCTTATGTTCAAAAAGAAAGGTTCAATCATTCCCTGCCGGGCAAACCCGCTGAAAAATGGATCAGCAACAGGATCTCCTATCCCGCTAAAATGTAAGAGTACGAAAAACCACCCCACCGCAACCAACTAAACCGTTATCGTAATCTCTTCCATAAAACCTGCTCCAAAATGGATCAGGTTTTCTAATTTTAACCAAACGCATCATTCACTCATTCACTCATTCACTCATCCACTCATCCACTCATTCACTCATTATCTTATTATCTTATCATGTCTCCTATTAAAACAGCCATACTCTCCTTCGGCATGTCTGGAAGGGTCTTCCATGCCCCTTTCATCGATCTGCACAAAGGATTCGAACTTACCGGCATCTGGGAAAGAAGCCAATCAGCATCAGCCGCATTTTATCCGCAGGCCAGGATATACCGCTCACTGGAAGAAATACTGACCGACCCGTCCATAGAACTGGTGGTGGTCAATACCCCTACCGGAACCCATTATGATTTCACCAAACAGGTATTACTGGCAGGCAAACATGCCGTGGTAGAGAAAGCATTTACCACCACCGTGGCCGAAGCTGTTGAACTGAACGCATTGGCGGAACAGCGTCAGTTGGTGCTCTCCGTGTTCCAGAACCGCAGGTGGGACAGTGACTTTAGAACCGTTGAACAAATCGTTCAGGAAGGCTGGCTGGGCGAGATCATGGAAGCAGAAATCCATTTCGACCGTTTTAAGGATGAGTTGAGTCCCAAACTACACAAAGAAATGCCTGCTCCCGGTGCGGGGATCTTAAATGACCTGGGACCGCACCTGATAGACCAGGCCCTTCATTTGTTCGGTATGCCGCAGGCTGTTTTTGCGGATATCCGCATCACGCGGCCGGGTTCGCAGGTAGATGATTATTTTGAGATACTGCTGTATTATCCCCTGCTGCGTGTTCGTTTAAAATCGGGATACCAGGTGCGCGAGCCCTTCCCTTCTTATGTGATCCATGGGCGCAAAGGATCTTTTCTGAAGACAAGGGCGGACGTGCAGGAAACCCGGTTGCTGGCCAATGAGAAACCCAACCTGACAGACTGGGGAACAGAGCCCATATCGGAACAGGGACTGTTGCATACAGAAAAGGACGGCCAGTTGATACGTGAAAAAGTACCCACCCTGCAGGGAAATTATTACGGGTATTATGAGGGCATTTACCAATCGCTGCGCCACGGCAAACCGGTGCCCGTATCAGCTACAGATGGTATTCATGTAATGCAGATCATTGAAGCGGCCAGGGAAAGCAGCCGGGAAAGAAAAGTGATGAACTTACAATAGCCGACAAGAAAAAACCCACTTTCCGGTGGGTTTTCTTATAGATAGTTTTTTCGTTGTTGTTACATTTTCTTTGCGTCTTCCAGGAATTTAGCCAGGCCGATATCTGTTAACGGATGTTTCAGCAGGCCCAGGATAGAATCCAGCGGGCAGGTACACACATCGGCACCCAGTTCAGCGGCTTTGATGATGTGCAGCGGGTTGCGGATAGATGCAGCCAGGATCTCCGTTTTGTAATTCTGAATATCAAAAATATGACGGATCTGACCGATCAGTTCCATTCCGTCCCAGCCACTATCATCGATACGACCAATAAAGGGAGATACATAAGCAGCACCCGCTTTGGCAGCCAGTATGGCCTGTCCGGCCGAGAATACCAGCGTGCAGTTGGTACGGATACCATTATCGGTAAACCACTTGATGGCTTTGATACCATCTTTGATCATGGGAACTTTTACAACGATATTGGGGTGAATGGCAGCCAGTTTTTTTCCTTCTTCCACCATGGAGGCGAAATCGGTTGACAGCACTTCTGCACTGATATCACCATCCACCAGTTCGCAAATGGCTTTGTAATGCTGGGCAATGGCTTCTTCGCCTTTAACCCCTTCTTTGGCCATTAAACTGGGGTTGGTGGTTACACCATCCAGGATTCCTAAATCATTGGCTTCCTTGATCTGGGCCAGGTTACCCGTGTCAATAAAAAATTTCATAATGGTATTGCAGGTTATGAATTAATGGATTGGCGGATGATGGATTTGGCGGATTGGCTTCCGTTCATTCGCCATCAGCCAATTCGCGAATAGAAGAAAAAAAATGGCAGGCTACTCGCATCGCACCGCTCAACCGCTTATCCTTGCTGCATTCCTGCCCTGGGGAGGTTCAGCAGGAGCTGGTCGTGCGAGACCTGCCGCCGCAAAAATAAGGGTTGACAGGCTAATTCAACTATTTTTTTGAAGGATTCTGACTGAAATAAATATCCAGGGTACATATGTTTTCAATAGACCTGCCGCTCATTACGTGAATTCACTGAACGGATGCCCACCAGTTCATCATGACGGCTGCTGAAAGAACGGTAATAGAACAGGACAGTATATTCATTCTCCGTTTCCCAGTAATTCCCTTCCGTTAACGAAGGGTCTGCTTTTTCTTCCGGATGCCGATCGCTTTTGGTCACATAAGCATAACTGTAATAACCCTGTTTCAGCAAAATGGTCTTGGTGTACAGCCCCCGGGTCGCGTCATAGTCCATCCTCGAAGTATCTCCTATCTGGTTACCGGTAAGTGATCCCAGCAAATACACCGATCTTCCGGCAAATGGTTGCCTGCTGGCGGGCGCAAAAGTAAAATGCACATACGCATAATCCGTTTGCCACCAGGGATTCAGCGATTCTGTTGTGTTGATCTCATCCCAGCCATTGCGGTCGCGGAAAAACAGGTAACGGAGGTTGTTCCTTTCCAGGTCGGGTTTCAGGTACACATCAACGGGGTCCCTGCCCTTGTCTACCCGGTCCATCCTGTCGCTCAAAAACCGGAAACTCTGCAGATCGGCCCAGCGGTATTCTTTCCCTGCGGGGAAGATGCAGTCCTGCTCTGCATTATATTCCATCATTTTCCCGCGAATGAAAGTGGGTTGTATATCCCTGATCGCATCATCCCAGCGGTTGTTCTGCAGGATCACAAGTTTGGTCTGCTGCGGACTCAGTATATTCAGTTGCTGCGTATTCACCGCCAACTGTATCTTCTGATGGGTGCGCAAGATCTCATTATCAAAAGGTTGCTGCACCTGCACACCCACGCTGGCCCAGTTATCCACTACCAGCATCCGTTTGGTAAAAGCCAGTTTGGACGTATCCGCATCCAGGTAAACTTTCAACAGGTAGTTACCGCTTTTCGAAGGCATACAGTTCCGGTCCGGCAACAATGCCTGGTAATGTACATAACGGCTGGCAGTAACCGTAGAAACCCGGTACTGGCTGAGGCGGTTCTGCGGAAAACCTTTGATATAATCGAACGGGCTCACATCAGCCGGCGTCCAGTCGGCATTGCACAGCACATAAGTGTAATAATAATTTTTAGGAACCCCGCTCATATCATCGAAATGCAGTTCCAGCAGGTCTGAAGAATTCAGGCTGATCAGGGCCAGGCTTTGCTGGTTATTCTGCTGAAACAGCCTGGGAGTGCGTATATCCGGCCGATACACATGGTCGGGTAATCTTTGTGCCGTTACCGTACCCATGCCTGTTATCATCAGTACCCAAAACAAAAAGTTTCGCATATATGCCATTCAGGTTTAAACATACAACATTTCTGTAACCAATTGCTTTTGGGGCATTGCCTGCAGCAGTGTAGTTTTGGTGCAACCAAAATCGTGCCGTTGAACCTGGCTTTTCATATTGCCAAAAGGATCGCGTTTAACCGACAGAAAACCTTCTCTCGGTTCATCATCCGCCTATCCATTACCGCAACAGCACTCAGCGTAATGGCCATGATCATCACACTCTCCTTTGTGAACGGTTTCCAGCGAACGGTATCGGAGAAAGTGTTCAGCTTCTGGGGACATGTACGCGTACAAAAATACGAGCCCAACAAATCACTGGTGGCCGAAGAAACGGCCATCAATAAAGATGCTGCCATTGAAGCATTGATCAAACAGGACCCGGATGTGCTGCAACTGCAGGGTTTTGCCACCAAATCGGCCGTACTGGAAAAGAACAAGGAGATTGAAGGGGTATTGCTCAAAGGTATTGAACGGGATTATGACAGCAGCCGTTTATATCCTTATCTCTCCGAAGGCAGATGGATCCGTTTTGATACGGCCGGTTACAGCAAAGAGATCCTGTTATCGCAGCAACTGGCGGCCCAGCTCAAGATCAACCTGTCGGATACCATTACCGTTTATTTTATTTCGGGGACCGATGGTGCCAGGACCTACCGGAAACTGACAGTGGTAGGTATTTACAAAACGGGCATCGAAGAATACGACAAACTATTTGTGCTGGGCGACCTGGACCTGATACGCCGGGTGAACGACTGGGCGCCCGACCAGACAGGCGGCTACGAGATCTTCCTGAAAGAACACAGCAACATCGACAGCGTAAGCAACCGTTTATCCGATGCCTTACCCGCCGCCTGGATGAGCCGCAGTATCCGCGAAGTGTATCCCAATATCTTCGACTGGCTGAGCATACAGGATATGAACCGCGATGTGATCTTCATCGTGATGTCGGTGGTGGCCATCATCAACCTCATCACCTGTTTGCTGATACTGATACTGGAACGTACCCGCATGGTAGGCATCCTGAAGGCACTGGGAGCCGAAGACGGGCTGATCCGGCAATTGTTTCTCTACCATGCCACCGTGATCACGTTCACGGGTATTGGTGCAGGTTTTATACTGGGTACAGGGCTCTGTTTACTGCAACAGTCCACCGGTTTTATTACGCTGGATGAAACCTCCTATTATGTATCCACCGCTCCCGTACATATTATCTGGTGGCAGATCGCACTGGTATGCGCTGCTACGGCCGTGGTCTGTTACCTGGCCCTGATCATTCCTACCTGGCTCATCAAAAAGATAGAGCCGGTAAAAGCGATCCAGTTCCGGTAATACCGGCATCCAACTATTGTACCCGGGTAAGATGCGATACGATGATACCAGCAGCCACCGCAGCATTCAGCGATTCGGCTCCACCGATCCTGGGAATGGTAATGGGGTGCGAAATAAACTGTAACAACTCCGGCGTTATACCTTTGGATTCATTTCCGATCAATAACAGACCCTCTTTCAGGGATGTTTCCTCGTACAGGTTCTTACCCGTCAGCAAAGCGCCGTACACCGGCAGTTTCACCGCCTGCAGAAAGGGTAGCAAGGGCATATACCATAGCTCTACCCTGGCAAAACTACCCATGGTGCTCTGGATCACTTTGGGATTATAGAGTTCAACGGTGTCCGGACTGGCAACAATCTGCCGGATCCCAAACCAGTCGGCAATGCGGATGATGGTTCCCAGGTTACCGGGATCCTGTATATTATCCAGTACCAGGGTGAGCTGGTTCTCCAGTACAGGACCGGCAGACTGCTCCGGCTGCACCACTACGGCCAGTACCTGGTTAGGACTTTGCAGGTTGCTGATCCTGTCCAGTTCCTGTTCGGTGATCACCGTCAGATTCGGTAAACTGCGGTGTTTCTCTGCCCAGGCAGGCAGGGCATAAATGCCTTTCACCTCATATTGGGTAAGTAACAGTTCTTCTACCGGCTTGGCGCCTTCTACAATAAACAGCCGTTCTTCCTGCCTTTGTTTTTTCTGGCACAAAGATTGAATATATTTGAGCTCATTCTTGCTTAACATTCTGTATGGGTTTGACCTTTCATAATATACCTATTCGTTCTTTTCTCTGTTTCTCCTTACTGCTGGTGCTCTTCAGTTCCTGTTCGATAGTGAATTTCACTACCGTCAAAAATCCGCCCGCCAACAAAGCTTTTGTATTCGATAACAAGATCGAACTCAAAGGAAATATATCCAAAGATGAGAAAAAACGTTTGTCCGAAGAACTGGTCAACTACTGGGATGACAGCCTGAAAGTACCAAAGATCCAGCAGTTCGGGGTGTTTTATAAGATCAAGAACCCACCGGTGTTCGATTCGGCCAATATCACCCGTACCGAAGCGATGATGAATGCTTACCTGAATTCACAGGGATATTATTACGCCACTTATGCGGATTCCGTGAAGATCGATACCGTAAAAGAACAGATCCGTGCAAAGATCCATATGCGTATCCAGGTGGGTAAGAATATCACCATTGATTCTGTTTCCTTTGCCCTGGGCGATAGCACCCTGCAGCAGCTTACCAAAGAAAAAGAGAACAGCACCCTACTGAAAAAAGGAGTGCCCTATACCAAGGGTTTGATCAGTGCTGAACTGGACAGGCTGGTGAGCCTGTACCGGCAAAACGGGTATTTCCTGTTTACCCGTGATGACATTTTTGCAGAAGCCGATACCACCGATCCACGCCTGCTTGAATTAACACTGGACCCTTTTAAACAGGCACAGCTGATTGCAGAAGCGGCCAAAGCAAGAAGGGAGAATCCTACCTGGGACATTACCATCTTCAACAGGCCCATCACCGATTCGAACCGGCTTAAACAATATTATATTGGTCAGCTGTATTACTATCCGGAGACCCAAATGTCCGATATCCCGGACAGCCTGCTGAAACGGACCGATTTCCTGGAAACCCATCGCAGGAATATGACCATGCGTTACAAAAAAGGACTTTTCAATTACCGCCCGTTACGCGAACATACTTTTTTACGCAACGGTTCCCTGTACAATGAGAATGATTATTTCAAATCCATCAATACGCTTGGACGGATCGGTGCCTGGCAACAGGTGGATGCCAGGCCGGTGATCCGGGGCAAAGACAGCCTGGACGTATATTTTTTCCTGGCACCCGCCATCAGGCAGAATTTCACCATAGACCTCGAAGGCAGCCGCAACACAGCCGATTTCGGCCTGGGTAATCTCTGGGGCATCTCCACCAACTTTGCCTACAACAACAAAAACGTATGGAAAAGCGCGGTGCAGTCGCTCACCACTTTGCGTACGGGCGTGGAGCTAAACCTGCTTACCAGCGACAAAAGCCGTTTGCTGCAGACCTTCCTGGTGAATGTAGGACACACATATGCATTCCCCAAACTCATCGTTCCTTTCAAGAACTGGCGTGCGTTGAGCAGGCTCGACAATAAAAAAACACTGTTCTCTGTCAACGGCTCTTATGTGGACAGAAGGGATTTTTACAAACTGCGTTCACTGGTGACCAGTTGGGGATATGAATGGAAAAAAGGCAACAATACCTGGCTGTACAAACCACTGAATGTTGAGCTATACTCGATAGATACGCTGGATGGATTACGGCGTTTGTTCGACAGCATCCCATTCTTACGATCCTCTTTCAATTCAGGCAGGGTAGTCAGCCAGAGCCTTTCACTGGTAAGGAATTTCATCAATAGCAACAATCCGAACCGGAGCCATTATATGCGTATTGGGTTGGAAGAAGCAGGTGGCTTGTTCGGTCTATTCGGCGGCATCCGCAACCAGATCTACCGTTATGTGAAACTGGAAGCCGAATACCGGGAGTCGATCAAAATGCGTAAGACAGAACTGGCTTTCCGGGCTTTTGCGGGAGTAGGATATAATTACGGAAACGATACGCTTCGCGACAGGACCCTGCCCTTCTTTAAACAATTCTCTGCCGGCGGACCATACAGTATGCGGGCCTGGGGATTGCGGCAGCTGGGACTGGGCAGTTCGAAGCAAAGCGAGGCCAGTGCCAGCGCCAACAGTTACCGCGACCGTTTTGGGGACTTCCAGCTGGAAGCCAATATTGAATATCGTTACCCACTGGCAACCATTGCAGGCGTTAAGATCGGTAGTGCTTTGTTTGCAGATATCGGTAATATCTGGAACCTGAAGACCAATACCATTGACCCCGAAGCAAAATTCTCTTTTAAAAACCTGGGGCGTGATCTGGCGATCGGCGTGGGTACCGGCGTGCGGGTAGATTTTTCCTACTTCCTGATCAGGCTCGACCTGGCTTATAAAGTGAAGGACCCTGCCAGACAATACAACAATGGCTGGATGGACAAATTTCAGTGGACCGAGAACAGGGCCAATGGATTAAAGATTCCCAACTACGCTTTACAGTTAGGCATCGGCCTGCCCTTCTGATGCAACAGCCAGTTGCTTCTGCTCCTCTTCAAAACTTTCGATGCGCTGTGCATCTTGCACTTTGAATATGCCGATACGGGTCCTGCGCAAACTGCTCATATAACCGCCCACACCCAGGGCCGCACCAAAATCATGGGCCAGGCTCCTGATATAAGTACCCGTAGAACATACCACCCGGAAATGCACAACAGGCAGTTCTATTTTTTCGATCGTGAAAGAATAGATCGTAACCGGCCGGGGTTCCAGTTTAACATCCACTCCTTTCCTGGCGGCCAGGTACACAGGTTTGCCTTCCTGTTTGATGGCAGAATGAATGGGTGGCACCTGCATGATCTCTCCGGTAAAGATTTGAGTAGCCTGGTGAATGGCTTGCTCAGTAAGATGGTTATACTCTTTGTGGTCGCGGGGCTCACTTTCCAGGTCGAACGTAGGCGTAACGGCGCCAAGAGTAAAAGTTCCTGTATACTCTTTCTCCATCCCCATGTATTCATTGATCTTCTTGGTAAACTTCCCGGTACACACGATCAGTAAACCGGTGGCCAGCGGATCCAGGGTGCCCGCATGCCCTACTTTCATCACCCTTGTCAGGTTCCGTATCTTACGAACCATATCAAAAGAAGTCCAGCGAAGTGGCTTATCAAACAGCAACACCTTACCCTCAAGATAAGGTTGCATATACTCCGGAAGCGGTTTCTGTTTCATGAAAATAACACACAATTAGAAAACAAATGAACAGACGAACAGATGAGCAGGGAACCGAAGATCATCAGCTATTTTCATTCAACATTCATCTGTTCCTTGTTCATCTGTTCAATATTCATCTGTTCCTTGTTCCTCTGTTCAATATTCATCTGTTCCTTGTTCCTCTGTTCAATATTCTAATACGCTCTGGCAAATAAAACCCTTTGTGCAGAAGGGTTGCCTGTTAAAATACATTTTCCTTCTTCCTGCGGGTTATCTAATGGGATACAACGTATCGTGGCTTTACAGAGGTCCTTGATCTTGTCTTCTGTTTCAGCCGTACCGTCCCAGTGAGCCGATATGAACCCGCCTTTGTTATCCAGTAACTGCACAAACTCGTCCCAGTTATCTGTACGGGTGATACGTTCATCACGGAACTGTTTGGCCCTGTTGAACAGGTTGACCTGTATTTCTTCCAGCAACTGGCTGATATGGTTCTCAATACCATCCATGTTTACGGTGTTTTTTTCTTTGGTGTCTCTCCTGGCTACTTCCACCACATTGTTCTCAAGATCACGGGCGCCAATGGCAATGCGTACCGGAACCCCTTTCATCTCGTATTCGGCAAATTTCCATCCGGGTCTTGCATTGTCGCTATCGTCGTATTTCACCGAAATGCCCATTGCTTTCAGGTTCTTCACCACCGCATGTACTTTTTCGTCGATCATCGCTTTCTGCTCCTCCCCTTTGTAAATGGGTACGATCACCACCTGCACCGGTGCGATCTTCGGAGGCAGTATCAATCCGTCATCATCACTATGCGCCATTACCAGGGCGCCGATCAACCGGGTACTTACCCCCCAGCTGGTGGCCCATACATAATCCAGTTTATTATCCCTGTCGGTGAACTTCACATCAAATGCTTTGGCAAAATTCTGTCCCAGGAAATGTGAAGTCCCGGCCTGTAAGGCTTTACCATCCTGCATCAGCGCTTCAATACAATAGGTATCTTCTGCGCCGGCAAAACGTTCGTTCGGACTTTTCACCCCTTTGATCACGGGCAATGCCATCCAGTTCTCAGCAAAATCGGCGTATACATCCAGCATTTTTTTTGTCTCCACTATGGCTTCTTGCGCTGTGGCATGGGCCGTATGCCCTTCCTGCCAGAGAAATTCCGCCGTGCGGAGGAACAAACGGGTACGCATTTCCCAACGAACCACATTAGCCCACTGGTTCACCAGGATAGGCAGGTCGCGGTACGATTGTATCCATCCTTTATACGTATTCCAGATGATCGCTTCACTGGTAGGACGAACCACCAGCTCTTCTTCCAGCCTGGCTTCGGGGTCAACGATCAGTTTGCCTTTGTTATTCGGGTCTGATGTAAGGCGGTAATGGGTTACCACGGCACATTCCTTGGCAAAACCCTCAGCATTCTTTTCCTCAGCCTCGAACAGGCTCTTGGGAACGAATAACGGGAAATACGCATTCTGGTGACCGGTTTCCTTGAACATCCTGTCCAGCACATCCCGCATATTCTCCCACAAGGCAAAACCATAGGGTTTGATCACCATACAACCCCTGACAGCACTATAATCTGCAAGACTTCCCTTGATCACCAGGTCATTATACCATTGTGAATAATCCTGCGCTCTTGATGTAATTTCCTTACCCATATTTTATTTAACATTCTTTTAACGTACTAAAATACTTACAATTGTTAGTTGGCAAAGGATTTGTCAAATAATTGTAAGCAGTCATAACGGCTGCGCAAATGTAGGTAACTTAGCTTTATCTAACCCTAATCCTGCTTATATGAAACAGGTTTTACTACTATCGGTACTCGCTGTAACCTTACTCTCCGGTTGTTCTACCGCCTTTAAAAACGGGCAGACACCTGATGATGTGTATTATTCACCCGGCCGTGAGTTGGGAGATGAGGTACTGATCCAGAAAGATCAGCAAAGGCAGAAAGAAGCCTACCAGGCGTATATCAGCAGCATGGACGACAGGTACCTGCGCATGAAAGTAGCCAACCGCTACCGTTGGGGCGGGATCGACAATTTTGATTACTGGTACGATAGCCGCTATGATTTCGGCTCATACAATTACCAATATTACAACAGCCTGAACCCTTACGCTTACTGGAGTCCCGGTTTTGGGTTGGGTATGGGCTACGGTAATTACTATCCCGGCAGGTATGGCTGGGGATGGAGCAGCCCCGTGTACACGGTTGTACATTATTACTCACTGGCACCCCGTAACCCGGGCCCGGGTGGGTACACTTTTGGCAGCAATATTACCGCCTACCGGAACAAAACTTACGATAACAGCAATTACGGCTACAAAGATTCCAAAACAGGCGCTTTTGTACCCAGTGGCAGTAACAGTAATTTTGGCAGCCTGCTAAAAAGGGTGTTCTCCGGTTCCTCCGAGGGCAGCAGCAACTACAGTTACGACAGACCGGCAAGGACTTTTTCCAACACGCCTTCCAATAATCCAACCTATACGCCACCCGCTACCAGCAGCAGTGCGGGTGGTAACAGCGGCGGATTCAAGAGCACCGGCAGCAGCACCAGTACCGGTCGTGGCGGAAGAGGATAAAGCCTTCCAATAGTCATCTTTCCATTATTAAACGCCTGGTCAGGTCTGCACGTTCCTCGTGTATCCAAAAACACTTGTATGAAAAAATGTCTACTCGTTCTATTTTCCATAGCCACTACCACCCTGTTTGCCCAAAACCCCGATGATGCCTTACGCACTGCCTGGTTTACCCAGAACGGTACCGGTCGCAACATGGCTACCGGAGGTGTGATGGGATCACTGGGCGGCGATATCACCGCCAACCACGTGAATCCAGCAGGTATCGGCCTATTCAAAACGAATGAATTTGTTTTGAGTCCGGGCTTTGGCCTGAACAGGAATAAGTTCAACTACCGGGGCACCGACACCCTCAGCAACCGGAATAATTTTAATTACGGCGCTTCCGGGTTCATCCTGAGCTCATCCAACAACGGCAGGGAACGCAAATGGACCAGCAGCGCCGTTGCCATTTCGGTGAACCAGGTGGCCAATTACAACAATCATATCCAGTTCAAGGGATTCAATAACATGAGTTCTTTTACAGAGCAATACCTGGAAGAACTTACCCGCGACCGGGCCGATACCAATGCAGCTTTGAACAATTATATCTTTGGATCTTCCCTTGCGTTCCGCACTTTCCTGATCGATACGTTGAGCGGCCCGGGCGGATCGGTGATTGGTTACCAGAGCCTGGTGCCTATCTCCAGCGGCGTGAATCAATCGTACGACGCCAGTACTTTTGGCGGTTATCATGAGATTGCACTCGGCCTTGCCGGTAACCTGGAAGATAAAATGTATGTAGGCGGCAGTCTCACCATCCCGGTGATCAGTTACCGGCGCAACCTTACTTACAGCGAAACGGATGCCACCAGCCGTTCCGATAATCACTTCAAATCATTTGAGTACACCGAGAACTTTTCCTCACAGGGTATTGGCGTAGGTGTGAAACTGGGAACGATCTACAAACCAAAAGAATACTGGCGCATCGGTTTTGCCTTTCACAGTCCGCAGTTGATGGGTTATACCGACAAGATCAGTTCTTCCATCACCGCCAACACAGAAAGTTATGCAGGCATCCGTACCGCCAGCAGCAATGCGCTGAACAGCGGCCGTTCCGGCGAACGTAAATACAATATGATCACGCCCTGGAGGGCCATCATCAGTGCCAGTTACGTATTCCGTGAGATCAGCGATACCCGCAGGCAGCGCGCATTTATCAGCGCCGACCTGGAATATGTGAACTACCGGGGTGCCCGTTTTTCCGCAGCGGATAAATCAGACCAAGCCCTCAGGGATTATTACAGTATTGTAAATGAAGGTATCAAAGACACTTATAAAGGAAATATCAACCTGCGCCTGGGCGGTGAGCTGAAACTGCACACCATCATGTTCCGGATCGGCGGCGCCTATTATGGAAGCCCTTATGCCGATGCGGCGCTGAAAGCCAACCGTATCCTGGCATCTGGCGGAGTGGGTTACCGCGATAACGGCATTTTTATCGACCTTACCTATTCGCATATGTTTACCAAAGATGCGCAGTTCGCCTATCGCCTGAACGACAAACCCAACACATTCGCCACGCAAACGGGTGGCAGAGGCACTATCATGATGACCTTCGGATGTAAATTCTGATCGGAGTCTCCTCCTGCCATCATCAATAAGGCCAGTTGTTTCAACTGGCCTTATTGATTTCGAGGCATTACTTATTTGATATCGTCCAACGTCAATCCCTGGTTCACTTTGGTCTCAGAGATCTCGGTATTGATCTTGAACTGACCGGTGTCCATCAGCAGTTTTACAGGAAGTTTCACACCATTAAATATCTTGTATTCTGTATTGTTGACACTGATCATTATTTTACCTCCCGGGACTTCCTGGGTACGGACTTCCTTTACGCGCAAACCGGTTGCCACATCATAAAAGAAATTCACGGTTCTTCCTTTAGGTGATCTGATCTCCAGGTTATAGGCATCTTTCCCTTCTACCTGTTCAATGCCTTTTACCGCATAGCTGTACCCGCCTTTTTTCTGCATATACAGTTCAGGTACCAGCGAAGCGGCTTCATCCAGTTCCTCTTTATCCTCGTCTTTCAATTGCTGCTCCATACCCTGCTGTGTTACCTGATAGGTACCATTTTTCGTCATCTGTTTGGCTACGGCGATACCACCCATGCTGATATACTGGAGATAACCTGAAGGAAGCACATATAACGCAGAAAAATCGAGACTCTGTCCATTCACGCTGGCCGTTCCTTTCATGGATACATCTTTTAATGCAGTGATGGCTGCTTCTCCACCCTGTGCTTCAATGGCTTTGTTCAGAACTGCGGTTGGGGTAATATCGGCTCCTGCTTTCTTTTCGGCAGGGGCTGCTTTTTCATTACCATACACATCAAAATACCTCAGTTCTCCATACTTTTCCAATCCCGGTGCGATCTGTTTCGCGTTACCCACGATCACCACATGCATCTTGCCGGGTGTCACATATTTATTGGCCATGGCCTGTACGGCGTTGTTGTCTACTGCCGACAGATTTTTCAGATAATTCTGGTAATAATCCCCGGGCAATCCATAACGTGCCACATTCAACGCAAAATTGGCAATGGTGGCTGGACTTTCCAGCGAGCGGGCAAAACTGCCGCTCATTTCATTTTTAGACCGGTTCAGGTCTTCATTGCTCACCGCTTCACTACGTATCCGGTTCAGCTCCACAAAGAACTGGCCAATGGCGCTGTCTGTCTTCTCATTACGCACAGAAGCACTGGCTGTAAAGTTCCCAACCAGTTTATCTGCCTGCAGCGATGAATAAGCGCCATAGGTAAACCCATGTTTCTCGCGCAGGTTCTTATACAGCCTGCCGGAAGAACCATTACCCAGCAGGTTGTTCATCACAGAACCTGCAATAGCGTCAGGTGCGCCGGGTTTCAATTGTACCGGTGTAACCAGGTTGATCACACTCTGCACGGAACTGGGCCTGTCCACGATAGCGATATAAGTTTTGGCCGGAGCCGCCGGCATCGCAAAATCCTGTGCTGGCAATTCTCCCTTCTGCCAGCTGCCAAAATGCGTTTCTGCCAGCTTCCTGGCTTCTTCAGATGTAATATCTCCCACAAAGATCAGGTAGGCGATATTCGGTTTCCAGTAAGTGGTATAATACGCGTTGATATCTTCTACCGTAATCTTTTTGACGGTCTCTTCAGTCTCTATTTCACCGTAGGGATGGTCTTTCCCATACACTAAGCGACTTACCACATTCTCTGCAATGGCATTGGCATCTTCCTTAGCCTGGGCCAGCCCGGATAATTCCTGCCGGCGGATCTTCTCCAGCTCATCAGCAGGAAAAGAAGGACGCAGGGCAATATCGGCCATCAGCGTAAACAGTTTACTGAAATTATTCTTAAGCGATCCTCCACTGACACTACGTGCCGAAGTATTGATGTTGGCCCCCAGAAAATCGATCTCTTCGTCCAGCACGGCTTTTTTCATGCGGGTGGTTCCCCGGCGGAATAGCTGACCGGCCATACTGACCAGACCGGCTTTATCACCTTCCCGGATCGCTTCGCGGTCGATGGTAAGTGTGGCCGACACCCTCGGCAGTTTGGTATTCTGCACCACGAATACGCGTAAGCCGTTGGCCAGTGTAAAAGAGGCGGGCTCCCCCACCTTGATCACGGGCGCGGGCCCTGGTTTGGGCGCCTGGGTTCTGTTGATCTTCACCTGTGCCATCACGGCCATCGGCGCAATTATCAGTAAGTATAGGAATATCTTTTTCATGTTCTTGTGTTTAAGTTGTTGAATCAGCGGAACACTGCTTATTTCCTGGATCCTTTGGGTACATAATACAGTGTAACCCGGTTCTCTTTATTCAGGTATTTATGTGCCACTTTCATCAGGTCTTCACGGGTAACTTTGTTGTAACGGTTAATCTCTGTATTGACCAGGTTGGCATCGCCGAAATAGACCTGGTAATTGGCCAGCGACTCAGCGATACCCGCCATAGAGGCATTCCGGTTCACAAAATCTGTGGTGATCTTGTTCCTGACTTTTTCAAATTCGCGTTCATCTACCAGTTTTTCCTTCACACCATCCACTACTACCTGTATCTCTTTCTCCAGGTCCTCCGGTTTCACGTTCATATTGGCAATCCCGAAAGTGATGAACAGGCCGGCATCTTCCAGGGCATAGTTAAAAGCCCCTGCCTGCACGGCCAGTTGTTTTTCATCCACGATGGCTTTGTTCATCCGGGAAGAGTTACCTCCTGAAAGCAGCGATGACAGCACATTGAACGCATAATATTCCTCACTGCCCTGTTTGGGAGAACGATAGGCCTGTACCACGGCAGGCAGTTGGATATTATCCTCGATCACGTCCCGCACTTCTCCACCCAATGGCGGTTCGGTAACGGAAGGCCTGGGTATGGACTTAACACCTTTGGGGATTGGTCCGAAATAAGCGCTGATCTGTTGTTTCAGTTGCGGTATATCAATATCTCCTGCGATACTCAATACACAATTGTTGGGTACATAAAAGGTTTTATAAAAATGGATAAAATCGGAAAGTTTCGCCCTGCTTAAGTGCTCCAGCGAGCCAATAGGTTGCCATTTATAAGGATGCTCCCTGAATGCCCTCTTGAAAATCTCTCCGATGATGGTTCCGTAAGGCTGGTTATCGATCCTTTGGCGTTTTTCTTCTTTCACCACTTCCTTCTGCGTATTCACACCAATATCTTCGATCTTGGCATGTAACATACGCTCACTCTCCAACCAAAGACCCAATGCTACCTGGTTACTGGGGAACAGTTCATAATAATAGGTCCTGTCCTGCGTGGTATTGGCGTTGTTATAACCACCCGCATTGGAAGTATATTTATCAAAATCGCCTCTTTTAACATTGTCACTTCCTTCAAACATGAGGTGTTCAAAAAAATGCGCAAAACCGGTGCGTGCCGTGTCTTCATTCTTCGAACCCACATGATACAGGGCCGACACTGCCACTACCGGCGCCGTTTTATCCTGGTGCAGGATCACCGTTAAGCCGTTGGGCAATGTGTATTTCTCAAAAGTAATTTTGGGTGCCTGCGCCTGTGTGCTGTTGACAAACAACAGAACAGCCGGCAGGGCCATAAGCCATTTTCGCATAACTGTTTTTTTGATAGGTTTCCGTATCGAATACCTGAAAGATAAACGAATTAATATTATTTGTAATAATAAAGGAGCGATTATTACACAACAGCTAATATTTTTTTAACCTTTCACCAGCGTCACCACCTGCTGTACGGCAGCTGCCGAAGGTTCATACCATTGAAACGCCTGATCCTTCCGGAACCAGGTAAGCTGTCGTTTGGCGTAATGACGGGTATTGGTCTTGATATGGTTCACGGCTTCTTCCAGGCTGCAACCGCCATCCAGGTGTTCGAATAACTCCCGGTATCCCACCGTTTGCAGCGCGTTATGTGATCGGCAGGGCACTAATGATCTCACTTCTTCCAGTAATCCCTCCTGCATCATCCGGTCAACCCGCAGGTGGATACGTTCATGCAATTGCTCTTTGGGCAGATCTAATCCTATCTTGATCACACGGAAAGGACGTTCCCGTTTTTTTGCTGTTCTGAATACCAGGATGGATTGTCCGGTGGCATTGCATACTTCCAGTGCGCGCATCAAACGCTGTGGATTCTGTTTTTCTGCAACTGCCCAGAATGCCGGATCTTTTGTTTGCAGTTCTTTCTGCAACCAGATTAATCCTTTTTGCTCATACCCTTTGATCACTTCCTGCCGCACGGCATCCGGTACTTCCGGCATGGGGTCGATGCCTTCACAAAAAGCCTTGATATACAAACCGGTTCCTCCCACCATCACCGCTACAGGATGGTGCTGAAAAATGACTTCAGCAGCAGCCAGCGCATATTTTTCGAAACTGCCTGCATTCAGATCCTCTGTTACGGAATGCGAAGCGATAAAATGGTGCTTCACTGCTGCCAGTTCCTGCTCCGAAGGCCTGGCAACACCGATCCTCATCTCGCGGTAACACTGGCGCGAATCGGCAGAAATGATCTCCGTTTGAAAATGTTTTGCCACTTCTATGGCAAAGGCAGTCTTACCAACAGCAGTGGGTCCGGCGATGAGGATGATGGTTGGCTGCATGGGGGAGGTTAAATTGGTTAAAAGGGTTAAAATAGTTAAAGCGTGTTAAAGGGGGTAGATTGGTTAGAGGGGGAGGTAAAGGGGGAAAATAAAGAAAGGGAATGGGATGTAAGGAACGATGAATAAGATAGAAAATGGTCTCAATGGTTATGCAGGGCTATGTGAATCCTATGCTCCAAAACACTTCTGTCATTCTCCTCTTTAACTACTTTAACTCTTTTTTTAACCCTTTTAACCAATTTAACCCTTTTAGCCCTCCCCTAAAAATCTTCCTCCTGCCCCGTACTATCATCAGCGGCTTCCTCTTCATCGGCCTCGGTATCGGTATCGCCATCATCGCCTTCGGTTCCAAAACCTTCGGCGGCTTCTGCGAGGTCATATTTTTCTTCTATGTCGGTGAATTTATCTCCCAGCAGGCTCTTGGTCCCGTATTGCTGCGGGCCAATACCTTCTACGCGGGTAACGGCGGGATAAGCAAGTTTGTTGCTTTCTTCCTTGCTTACATTGATCAGTTCTACCAGGAACAGCCAGTGTTTTTCAAAATCATATTCGTAGATGAACTTCTGGTTGGTATCACGGATCTCCGAACCAATGGTCACTTCCGCCATCAGCAGGGGTTCCGCCACATAGGGTTTATCATACCTTTCAAAACTGATCTCCCTTCCCCGCTGCCAGTTATCGTTGCTGCGGTAAAAAGTGGCTTTGTGTTTAGAATCGAACTCGTACGATTTCAAGATGGCGAAATGCAACTCCTGGAAGTTCTGCGTATGTTTGATCACCACATCTCGGTATACTGCATCATCTTCTTCCAGGTAGATCCGGAATTTTAATATAGCCATTCGGTTGTTTTATTGATTTGTTGGTTTATCTAACAAAAAACTCACTACTGACAACTCACTACTCACGACTCATTACTCACCATTCACAAAACTACAATTTATTCCACCGCCGACAAGTTCAGCTCGGCTGCTTTTTGCAACATGAAAGTATGGGCTGCATCAAAATCGTTGGGGATCAGTCCATCAAGGATCGCTTCCCGGATGGCATCTTTGATGACACCTACGGTTTTGCCGGGAGCAAGTCCGAATTTGGCCATGATCATTTCTCCCGAGATCGGTGGCTGCCAGTTACGGATCTTATCGCTCTCCTCTACTTCCTGCAGGCGTTTGCGCACCATTTCGAAATTCTTCAGGAAACGTTTCACCTTATTGGGGTTCTTGCTGGTAATATCCGCCTCGCATAACATCATGAGATGGTCGATATCTTCGCCTGCATCGAACAACAACCTGCGGATAGCACTGTCGGTGATATTCTCTTTGGTCAGGCTGATGGGGCGCAGGTGCAGCAACACCAGTTTCTGCACCATGCGCATCTTTTCATTCAGGGGAAGTTTGAGACGCGTAAATATCTTCGGTACCATCCTCGCCCCTACCACTTCGTGGCCATGAAAGGTCCAGCCATGTCCCTCTTCAAATTTTTTGGTAGGTGGTTTGCCGATATCGTGCAGTAATGCGGCCCAGCGGATCCACAGATCTCCGGTATTTTCTGAAATATTATCCAACACCTGCAGGGTATGGTAGAAATTATCTTTATGCCCTTTTCCATCTACATATTCTGCGCCGTACAGGTCCACCATTTGTGGAAAAATGACCTGTAACAAACCAGAGCGGAACAATAGGTCCCAGCCAACAGAGGGTTTACTGCTCAGCATGATCTTGTTCAGCTCATCCGTGATACGCTCCTGCGACACGATCCTGATCCGATGCGTATTATCCCGGATGGCCCGGAAAGTCTCTTCCGCAATTTCGAAGCCGAGCTGCGATGCAAAACGGATGGCGCGCATCATCCGCAGCGGGTCATCACTGAAAGTCTGCAGGGGAGCCAGTGGTGTTTGCAATACCTTCCGTTCTATATCCTGAAGTCCGTTAAACGGGTCTACCAGTGTACCGAAATCCGCTTGGTTCAGACTGATGGCAAGAGCATTGATGGTAAAATCGCGACGGTTCTGGTCGTCTTCCAGTGATCCCGGCAATACTTCGGGCTTGCGGCTGTTCTGGCTGTAACTTTCTTTTCGAGCGCCAACGAATTCTATCTCAAAATCGTCGAGTTTGATCTGGGCGGTGCCGAATGTCTTGAAATAAGCCACCGTTGGCTTGGGACGGAATGCCGCAGCCACGGCATGCGCCAGTTCAATACCGTCGCCCATACAAACAATATCCGCATCTTTCGTAGGACGGCCAATGATCTTATCGCGCACAAAACCGCCGATCAGGTAACAGGGAACATCCAGCTGTTGCGCTGCCGCAGCTATCTTTTCAAAGATACCCAACTCCTTATCTGTACATACAATATCCATGTGCTGCAAATGTAAGGCGGCTTGGCCAATTGCCTCATTTTGAGAGAACGGCCAGTAATTGCGGGGTGGTGATGCGCCTGGCACAGTTAAAATGGACCTGCGGACAGGCTTTTTTACCATGCAGCCCGCAGGGTCGGCAAGACAGGGGTTCTGTCACTTCTACCACATGGCTGTTGTCGGACAAGGGCCCGAAGCCGAAAGCGGGGATGGTGGAGCAATACACCGCCGTTACCGGTGCATTGACAGAGGAAGCGAAATGCATCGGTGCCGAATCGTTCACATAATTCATAACCGCATCCTGTTGCAGGGCAGCCGATTCCAGGAAACGCAGTTTACCGGCCAGGTTCACCACGCTGCGCCCACCGCAGGCTGCAACGATCTCATCGCAGAGTGACCGGTCGCCGGGAGCGCCCAGCAGGTATACCTGCAACGATTCCGGTAAAGCTTTTACCAGTTGGATCCATTGCTCTTTGGGAAATTGTTTGGTGAACCAGACAGAAGCGGGGGCTATGCACACATAAGGCTGGGTTTTCCATCCGGCCACGGCAGCCATATCGGCCGCAGAGGGGTATAACCTGGGTTTGGCCGCTTTATCATCGGTAAAGGAACGGATGAGTTCATGGTTACGTTCTATCTCATGCATGGTGTGATCGCCTTCACTGATCACATGCCGCACCACATCTGAGAACAGGAAACTGAATGGGTTCTTATCAAACCCAATGGTCTGTTTGCCCCCGGAGAAAGCCGTGAGGATACCCGTAGCGGCAAAACGCTGTACATTGATCACCAGGTCGTATTTGCTGCGACGGATCTGTTTCAACACGGCGAACAGGTTCGCGTATTTAGATCCTTTTTTATCCCAGACAAGTACATTATGTATAAAAGGATGTCCTGTAAACAATGACTCATTGCCTTTGCGTACCAATAGAGAGATACTGGCATCCGGAAAATGGGCATGCAGTTTTTCGAGGATACCGGTAGCCAGTACCACATCGCCGATAAAAGCGGTTTGTATCACAAGCATTTTCTGCATGGTGCAAAACTATAGAAGATGCGGGAGTTGACAGGAAAAGATTTGCATTACCCACTACTCATACTCCAGCTCATTGCTGAAGAATTCCCAATCGAATAACAGGAAACTGGAAGAGATCCTTTTCAGGGAAGCATTCTGCCTGGTCTGCCTGATAAAAGGTTTGCGCAGTCTTTTGGATTGAATGGTATGAGAAGCCAGTCCCAGCCCAAGTATCGCCTTGAGAAAAGGTTGCATTTTGTCATTGGGAACGTCTAGGATTACTCTGGTCATGGCTTATTTTCCTTATAGAAATATACTCCGATTTATTGAGCCATGCAAGCATTTACCCGATTATCTTTCCTGAAATTATAAGAGATTTAACAATGCGGCTATTCTAAGCAATTCTGAGCCAGTAAATTAACAGGAAAACCCTTTTTCACACAGGTTTTTGCACATTTCAGGGACGTATAATACTGAGTGTACCGTCTTTTTCCCATTTAACGATCGACGAAGGTTTTCGGTATTCTGTTTCCTCCTGCCGGTAACTTACCACATAATCCACCCCGTTGATGATGGCGGGTTCAATTTCCTTGAAACACAGTGGTGACGGGTAACCGCTGATATTGGCAGATGTACTGACAATGGGTTTACGGAAACGTTTGATGAGGTGTTTACAAAAAGCATCTTCGCAGATACGGATGCCTACCGAACCGTCTTCGGCCAACAGGTTCTCGGCCAGTCCAACTGCCCCTTCATAGATTACCGTGGTAGGGCGGCTTACCCCTTTGATGTAATCGAATATCTGAAGTTCCGGCTGGGAAACATAAGTGAGGATATCCCGCTCATCGGCCACCAGTACGATCATGGCCTTACTGTCGGCCCTTTTTTTTAACCGGTAGATCTTTTCCACGGCTTCGGGGTTGGTAGCATCGCAGCCAATGCCCCAGACCGTGTCCGTGGGGTACAGGATCAGTTCCCCCGCATGCAGTTTCTCAAGGCAATATTCAATATCGTTGCTAAATGGCAGCATAAGCGTATCAGTAAGTGCTTTCCGGGCACCAAATTACTAATTGTGACAGAACAATTACCCAACAAAGTTCTCATAAAGTCTGCATACTGTATGTTTGCAAAAAAATTACGCATGTCCTTACAAGCTCAGATCCAGCAAGCCTGGAGCAACCGCGAACTTTTGAAAGATGCTGTTTATACAGAGGCGGTGAAAGCCGTGATTGAAGAAGTAGACAAAGGCCGCCTGCGGGTGGCTGCCCCCACCGAACAGGGTTGGGTGGTGAATGAATGGGTGAAACAGGCCATCCTGCTATATTTCGGCATCCAGCAGATGCAGACATGGGAACTGCCGCCCTTCGAGTTCTATGATAAAATGCTGCTGAAAAGCAATTATAAAGAGCTGGGCGTACGTGCCGTACCACATGCGGTGGCCCGTTATGGTGCCTATATCGCCAAAAATGTGGTATTGATGCCCAGTTATGTGAATATCGGCGCCTATGTAGACGAAGGCACCATGGTAGATACCTGGGCCACCGTAGGCAGCTGCGCCCAGATCGGCAAAGGCGTGCACCTGAGCGGTGGTGTGGGTATCGGCGGTGTGCTGGAACCCCTGCAGGCCAGCCCGGTGATCATTGAAGATGGCTGTTTTATCGGCAGCCGCTGTATCGTGGTAGAAGGCGTAGTGGTTGAAAAAGAAGCCGTACTGGGCGCCAACGTGGTACTGACCCAATCCACCAAGATCATCGACGTGAGCGGTTCTGAACCGGTTGAATACAAGGGACGTGTTCCCGCCCGCAGCGTGGTCATACCCGGCAGCTACAGCAAAAAATTCAATGCCGGCGAATACAGTGTCAGCTGTGCCCTCATCATCGGCCAGCGTAAAGCCAGTACCGACCTCAAGACCAGCCTGAACGACGCGCTGCGCGATTTTAATGTGAGCGCCTAATTTCTCTTGCCGTGACCATGGTCCATGGTCACGGTCTTATTTACTATGGTTATCCAGGATTATGGACAAAAAGATCACCCTTGCCGGTTTTTTGATCACCCTGCTGGGAGCGATCTTTTTTTCTACCAAAGCCATCTTTGTAAAACTGGCATTCCAGGCCACACAGGTAGATGCCATTACCCTGTTGAGCCTGCGCATGCTGTTCTCACTGCCTTTTTACCTGGTTGCCGCCTGGATGGCTTCCAGGAAAGAAAATAAGAGCCCCCTGAACCGGCGCGACTGGCTCCTGGTCCTGGTGATGGGCATACTGGGCTATTACCTGAGCAGCCTGTTCGATTTTATCGGCCTCCAATATGTTTCGGCCGGGCTGGAAAGGCTGATCCTCTTCCTCTACCCCACTTTTGCAGTACTCATCAATACCTTTTATTTCAAGACCCGCCTGAGCCGTGTTCAGCTGGTGGCATTGCTGCTAACCTATCTCGGCATCGGCATCGCTTATTTTGGCGAATTGAAACTGGATACATCGAATCCTCACTTTTATTATGGGTCTTTCATGATCTTTCTCTGTGCCATCACCTATTCTTTTTACCTGGTGGGAACGGGCAGGATGGTGCAGAGAGTAGGCGTAACCCGGTACACCGCTTATGCCATGCTGGCCGCTACCGCCGGTATCTTCCTCAATTTCCTGGTAACACACCGGGTACAGGACATACCGCTGTCTGCCACGCTGGCCTGGTATAGTATTGCGCTGGCTGTGGTAGCTACCGTATTGCCTTCGTTTTTGATGAGCAACGGTATGAAACGTATCGGCAGCAACAATGTATCCATCATCACCAGTGTTGGCCCTGTTTCTACCATCCTGCAGGCACACTGGTTTTTGGGCGAACATATTATCCCGGCACAGATCATCGGCACCGCGCTGGTGATTGCCGGGGTGATCCTGATCGGCTGGCAGTCGCAGTATGCCGGTGAAAAATAAACCCGGATCTTTTTACCGGAACATTCCTGCCGTTTACCGGCGATTTCCGGTTAACAGCCTAAAGACCATTGACCTGGCCAACAGTCCTGCTTAGTTTTGCTGTATAAATAATTCAAAATGGAAAACGAAAGCAGAAAGCCCAGGATAATAAACGAAAAACACGACCGGTTCTGGATGGGTCTTGCCCTCCTGGTAGTTGGTGCAGCCCTGTTGCTGCAGAAAATGGGAGCCGGTCTTCCTGACTGGTTATTTACCTGGCCCATGATACTGATCATTGCGGGTGTGGTGACGGGTTTGAAACACAGGTTCACCAATGTTTCCTGGCTGATCATGATCGCCATCGGCATATTTTTTCTTTGGGATGAAATGATAATTGACCTTGATCTGAAACGTTATTTCTGGCCTGTCATCATCATTGGCATTGGCCTGATCTTTATGTTCCGGCCCAGGAAAAAATGGTATCATGAGCGTGAAAGATGGAATCTGCCGGATGAGAACCTGAATTTCGGCGCAGGTTTCTCCCAACAATCAGCTGAAGATGTGATCAACAGCACTTCCATCTTTGGTGGCGTAAAAAAAGTGATCACTTCCAAAGATTTCAAAGGCGGAGAAATCGTCTGTTTCATGGGCGGCGCTGAGTACAACCTGAGCCAGGCCGATATTACAGGACCCGTCAGCATCGAGATCATCCAGGTATTTGGCGGCACCAAACTGGTAGTTCCTCCGCATTGGGAGATCCGTTCCGAGGCTGTGGCCATTTTTGCCGGTATCGAAGACAAACGTCCTGCACAACCCGGCAACTTCGATCCCAATAAAGTACTGATCCTGAAAGGCACCACAATTTTCGGCGGGATCGAGATCAAAAGTTATTAATCACAGCATACGGATTATCAGCCCCCCATCATTACCCAACCAAAATTTCAAACGACCATGCAATGGTATCTGGCCAAACTGGTATACCGCATCATCTGTGGCTCCGGCAACCACACCGCCCAGTTTGATGAACAACTGAGACTGATCTGTGCAGACGATGCATTACATGCTTTCAACAAAGCACAGCTGGTGGGGCAGCGGGAACAGGACTGCTTTAACAACCACCAGCAGCAGCCCGTTCACTGGAAATTCATCAATGTTACCGAACTGCATCAACTGGAAGAGCTCTCAGACGGAGCGGAAGTATATTCCCGCATTTACGAAGATGCCGATGGCGACAAATACCAGCATACAGTACAGGTAAAATCAAGATATTTGTCGGAACACTGTACCGAACAATTTATTCAGTCATTATAAGTCCATGATCAACCCTGTCACCAACGGCTCGCGGTTCCGTATCTCGTTTACCAGTTGGTGGCTGGTATGGGCATTGGTGCAGTTGATGGTGGTAAACAGTTATGGAGCCAGTTTACAGCAAAGTATCATTGATAGTCTGCTTTGTAACCTCTTACTGGCGGCCAGTTGCCTGCTCATCACCAATAACATGAAATACTATCTACCACAAAAAGAACGGTACTGGTATATCTTGTTGATGAGTGTGGTACTCAGTGCGGTCTGGTTATGGCTGGTGCGAACTTTATTGAAACTGTTCCTGGGCAGCGATACCGGTTATCTTGCCTTCCTGGATAAATCGATCTATATCCGGTACGTGATCGGGGTGCTGATGATCGGGTGTATGGGTATCCTGAGCCTGCTCTGGTACACTTTACAGGAACAGCAGGAAGCCAACCGCCGCAAAGAGGAGGCGGAGAAGATGACCAAAGACGCGGAACTCCTGAAACTGCGGCAACAGCTGCAACCGCATTTTTTATTCAATAGCCTCAACTCCATCAGTGCCCTGGCAGGAACACAACCTGAGAAAGCCAGGCATATGATATACCAGCTGTCTGATTTCCTGCGCGGCACCTTAAAAAGGGATGAACACCAATGGGTTTCACTGGAAGAAGAACTGAGGCACCTGGAATTGTACCTTGACATAGAAAAAGTAAGGTTTGGACAGCGGTTACAGACAGCAGTAATGATAGCCCCGGATGCAGGGGCGCAGCATATCCCCTCGCTTTTATTACAACCGATCGTAGAGAATGCGATCAAGTTCGGATTGTACGATACCACAGGCGAAGTGCTGATCACCATCGATGCCCATGCCGGACATGGACAATTACAGATCACCATCACCAACCCCTACGATGAAGAGACCGCTATAAGCACCCAGGGAACGGGCTTCGGACTGGCATCCATCCACAGACGGTTATTCTTATTGTTTGCCCGGCACGACCTGCTGCAGACCAGCAAATCGGGCAATTTGTTCACCACAACCATCCTGATACCACAATATAACTATGAAAGCAATCATCATTGACGACGAAATACTGGCCCGCAGCATCGTAAAAGAGTACCTGCAATCATATCCTGACATAGAAGTGGTACAGGAATGCAACGATGGGTTTGAAGGCATCAAAGCCGTCCAGGAATACCAGCCCGACCTGGTATTCCTGGACATACAGATGCCCAAGATCAACGGGTTTGAAATGCTGGAACTGATCGAGAACCCGCCCGCGGTGATCTTTACCACAGCTTTCGAAGAATATGCGATCAAAGCTTTTGAAACACATGCGATAGATTACCTGCTAAAACCCTTCAGCAAAGAGCGCTTTGACAAAGCCATACAGAAATGGCTGTTACAGAATAAGCAGGAAAGAAAAAACGAAACCGAAGCATTACTTGCAACACAGGCCTTAAACCCTGTGCAGCAGAACCGGGTGGTGGTGAAAGATAACGGCAAAGTAAAGATCATCCCAACCACCCATATACGTTACCTGGAGGCCGCGGATGATTATGTGAAGATTCACACGGCTGATGGCATCTTTCTCAAGAACAAAACGATGGGCTTTTTTGAAGAAACGCTGGAAGCGCAGAATTTCATCCGGATCCATCGTTCCTATATCATCAATGTACAACTGATCACGCGTATTGATCCTTATGAAAAGGAAAAACATCTTGCAGTATTGAGTATCGGGGTAAAACTACCGGTAAGTAAAGCGGGATATGCCAAACTCAAGCAGATACTGGGGATCTGAAAGAATGATCGCGGCTTAACCCTGTACCGGCTTACGGCGTTTTACCTGTTCCACAATGGATCGGACCATCAGGAAATCGCGGGACTTATCGAGGAAATAATCAGCTCCCAAACGCATACATTCATCGCGGTAACCGGCAAAAGTATTATTGGTGAGCATGATGACAACCGGTTTTATCACCTGGCGAAGACTGAGCCTGCGCAACATTTCAATACCACTCATGCCGGGCATATTGATATCGAGTACCATCACATCGGGCTGATACCCCTCCATCAGTACCAGGGCTTCCTCCGCACTGGTAACCGATTCGGTGCTGTACACCTCTTTTACATCAGACAGGATCGATTTCAGATGTTGCAGCACCATGACCGTATCATCAATCAATAAAACCTTAAGTCCTTTCTTTTCCATTTACCTAAAAATAAAATAGCAGGAATCGAAGGTAGAGTTGCTGCCAAATAGCAGGTGTAGCAGAGAATACAAAGCTGTCGTAGTTGTTTTACTACCAGCAATAGGTGTATCCTTCGGGTAATTGCCTGCAACTGGATTGCGCAATACCCTTTTCGGGGATTTACCGCTTACGCCAAAAGAAAAACCCCGGAACAATGACTGTTACGGGGTTCTTCAGTTTTCTGTCCCATGGTTTTTCTAGGAGAAAATATTCTGTGCAAATGCATTACAATGGCAAGCAACCGGTAAAGCATGCTGGGAATTTCCAAGGATAATGAATTATAAGGATATCGATTATAAAGAGGCAAGATGTTCCACACAAGAAACCTTATTTCCTTTTATGGGATAAAGGAAATGATAAAAATCGTCACGGAAAATAGTATATTATTGTTGTTTTGTAGTAAAAAAACTACATTTCATTTTCCGAATTAGATGATATTGTTCAGGATCGCATACTTCACCAGGTCGGCATTACTCTGCAGGTGCATTTTTTCCATGATCCTGGAGCGGTAGGTACTGATGGTATTCACGTTCAGCGACAGTATTTCGCCGATAGCTGAAATACTTTTCCCGGAAACGATCATTTTGAACACTTCGAATTCCCTGTCGGATAACTGTTCGTGTGGCGCTTGCGTATTGTTTTGCTCAAT
Organism: Bacteroidota bacterium; assembly: GCA_016183765.1. GTDB lineage: Bacteria > Bacteroidota > Bacteroidia > Chitinophagales > Chitinophagaceae > Sediminibacterium. Next base: position 72,728 of record JACPEA010000007.1, on the reverse strand, counting down.
GGAACCTGCGAGCACTTCGGCCACTTCGCTGGTAATGTATTTACGGCCGCTAAGGATCTGCTGCACTGCTTTGACCAGTTCGTAAGGAGCGCTTTCTTTTGTCAGATAGCCAGAGGCACCGGCTTTCAGTGAGCGGACAGCATATTGTTCGGGGGCGTGCATGCTTAACATCAGGACAGGTGTCAGCGGTGCATTTTCTTTGATCTGTTTTAATATCTCAATACCGGAATAGCCGGGCATGCTGATATCAGAGATAATGATATCCCATTTTTCCTGAATGGCTTTTTTCAGGAGGTCAGCTGAATCAGACACATCATGTATATCCGCAAACGGGAATGACTCCACCAGTATCTTTCTCAAACCTTCCCGGATCAGTGTGTGATCATCTGCAATCAATATTCTCATTAGTGCTACTCTTTTATTTCGATTTGGATATTGCTTCTACAACTCTTTGTCTTCAAAATTACTACATTTCACCTACTATTTTTCTGCAAAAAACAGCAATTTCGTGCTGATTCCGGCATATAAATCTTATCTCTATTTTTATAAATAATTCATTATCATTAAGTTACAATGATACAGTTTCTATACTGAAATTATACTTTCTTATCTAAAAATGATACAACAATGACAATTGTAAATGGCATTTGCTGTCACGCTTTACCTATGGCAATTTACTGAATCCAACTACCAATACCTTGCTATAATCACCCTATTCATTTGTGAAAAACACGGAAATATTTGTCACATGCTTTTGAACATTTGTAGCGTGTACCCCTAACCCTTTCGTTATTACAATGCGAGTGCGGTACATTTTCTGATCAGTGCAGAGCAGGTATCCTGGCCCCCTGGGCCCGGGTATCCCTAATAAAAAAGCCCCGCATTTGCGGAGCTTTGTGCCCAGAACTGGATTCGAACCAGCACACCCTTGCGAGCGCTGCGACCTGAACACAGTGCGTCTACCAATTTCGCCATCTGGGCAGGGAGTAATTAAAAATTCAAAAATCAAAAATCAGAATTTTTAATTGCGTTTCAGGGGTGCAAATATAGGGGGAATTGAATAAATACCAAGTAAATTTTTTCTTTAATACCTCCTCCCAACACAAAACTGTACCTGGTTTAATTGGAAATTATCAATATAGATTTTTGAATTTTAATTTTTGAATTTTGATTTAAACAACAAGCTGGCTGCAGCCCCTGATATCACTGTTATCCAGCCGCCCCCATACTTCAAAACTACCATCCCCGAAAACCTGTCCCACATCTTCTGTAGCAATAAAAGAAATACTGTGCCGGTTGGCAAGATCGATCACCTGCAGGATCCCTCTCCCGCTTTGTTTTACACTAAACGGGTCTTCCTCATCACGCACCAGTACTTTCATCCAAGGAGGACACCTAAAACGCCCCTCTCCTTTTGAATACGCCTGGCTTAACAGTTCCGTCATGCCGTATTCAGCATGTATGGATGTAACCCCCAATCCCTCCGTCAATAAACGGTGCACTTCTGCCCGGGTAAGCTCCTTGCGGCGGCCTTTCATGCCTCCGGTTTCCATCACCACCGTATGGACAAGCTGTTGCGGATGAGACGCTGCAAAATCAAGCAGGGCAAAAGTGACCCCGATCAGCAAGGTTTTCTGTCCCTTTATCTCCTGTTGCTGCAATACATCGGATAACTGTTGGTGATCATACAGGTAAAAACCACTATTGGGATGGGCACTTGCGCGGATCAGTTCATCCACCATCATCACCAGTGATGAATACTGCCGCTCCAGGTAAGAAGGCAGTAAACCCAGGATACACCATTCCGTTACCTCTCCATAAAAAAGACGAAATGCTTCCCGGAAACTGCGCCGGTATAGTTCAACCGTTTTTACCAGGTGGCGGCTGGCCAGCTGTTGCGTGGTTCCACTGCTTTCAAAAATGACTTCAGGCTGAAACTGTCCGGAAACCACTTCCCTGCTTTTAAAAAAAGAAATGGGCAACGCGGGTATCGAAACCAGCGTCTTGCATTTGGCAGGATCGGCGCCTGTAAGCTGGCACCATTCACGGTATACCGGGTTCTCCCGGTACTGCCAGCGAGATGTATGCAGGCAGGCTTCCAGAAAAGCTGCCGGATCGCCGGAAAGAGAGAAAATATTGTTAACATCAAATGAGCCCACAGCTATCTATTGTAATGTTTTAACTAAATTTGAAATGAAAGTGATTCGAATGAAGACAAAATTATTGATACTATTGGCAATACCGTTCCTATTTTATGCCTGTAAAAAGAATACCTATACCACCAAACCCCAGATCAGCATTAAAAATATCAACGCAACAACCCTGAACCAGGGCGACCTGCTGTTGTTTACGCTGGAGTTCACCGATAAGGAAGGTGACATACAGGATACCTTATGGGTTCAAAAGATCTCCAGGAATTGCCCGGGTACACCCGGCGCCCAGTTCATCAGTAAGAATAAAGTGCCGAATTTTACGGCCACTTCCAACCTGAAGGGTACGCTTGAATTTGGGTATGCCTATAATGCCAATATTCAGGGTTACAGTACCATTACCGGTTGCGGCACCAAAAACGATACGGCCTATTTTAAATTCTGGCTGAAAGACAGGGCCCAAAACGTAAGCGATACCCTTACCAGCGGTAATATTGTATTACTAAAATAAAAGCGGTTGAATGGCTTAATCAGGTTACTCTTTTTCGGGAACTATTTTTATGGTTTCTGTGCCGTGGCTTTGTCTATGGAGGCCAACCTGCAACAGCATATCCCGCTGAACAGCCTCACCTATTATCTGTTTGTATTTGCCGCTACGGTGCTGTATTACACACACGCGTATATTGCAGAACCAGCAAGTATCCCCGATCATAAGAATAAGAGAGCCGCCTGGTACGCAAGGAACCGGGCCATGATCGCCCGGTCGCAACTGCTGCTGACCATCCTCTGCCTTTCAACAGGCAGTTACCTGCTGAAAGAGAACTGGAACAACCTCTTTGCACTGAAAAGCTGGCAATGGCTGTTGATACTCATTTTCCCGGTGGTAGCCGCATTGTATTATGGCAGCCTGTCGCCGGGCGCCAGCAAAAAAAGCCTGCGGAACAATGGCTGGATCAAACCCTTCGTGATCGGTTTTGTATGGGCGGGCGCTGTAACCGTATATCCAGTTGTATTCAGCGACCTGGAACACCAGCGGCTTGACCGGCCCAACCTCTTCATGATCCTGCTTACGTTGAAAAACTTCATGTATATCTCCCTCTTGTGTATCCTGTTCGACATAAAGGATTACGCGACCGACTACAACAAACAGTTGCAGACATTTGTAGTGAGGTACGGCCTTCGGTTCACGCTTTTTTCCATCATCATACCGCTAAGTCTGGCCGGGCTGGGCGTGTTCCTGGTATTTACCACACTAAGTGGTTTTCCGCTGGAGACCATATTGATTAACATGATCCCGTTTCTATTGTTGATAACTGTTGCCTATTCAATGCACCGGCGTAAAAGCATTCTCTATTATCTTGCAATCATAGACGGACTAATGCTCGTTAAAGCAATCTGCGGAATTGCAGGAATGATCTTTATAAAATAAATTCTATGGCAAAAGCGAAATCTTCCTCCAGATCAAAGACCAGGTCGATCCTTACGGACGATTCTATGGCATTTTTAAAGAACTATATCAATACCCCTTCACCAGTTGGTTTTGAAAGTGGCGGGCAGAAAATATGGCTCGATTACGTAAAACCGTATGTTGACACCCATTTTCACGATCCATACGGAACAGCGGTCGGTGTGATCAATCCGAATGCTCCTTTTAAGGTGGTGATAGAGGCACATGCCGATGAGATCAGCTGGTTCGTGAATTACATCAATGAGCAGGGACTGATCTACCTGAAAAGGAATGGTGGTGTGGACCACCAGGTAGCTCCTGCCAAACGCGTATGGATCCATGGTAAAAAAGGACCAGTTAAAGCTGTTTTCGGCTGGCCGGCCATCCATACCAGACTAAGCAATCCCGAGCAGAAAGAACCGCAACCCAAAGTAGATAACCTGACCCTCGACTGCGGTGCGCGCAGTAAAAAAGAAGTGGAAGCCCTGGGTATCCATATCGGATCGGTAGTGACCTATGAAGAGGGGTTTGACGAACTGGCCTATGATTATTTTATCGGTCGCGCTTTCGACAACCGGGTGGGTGGTTTCATGATCGCCGAAGTGGCCCGCTTACTGAAAGAGAACAAGAAAAAACTTCCTTTTGGTTTGTATGTGGTGAATGCCGTTCAGGAAGAGATCGGTTTACGCGGGGCAGAAATGATCGCACGCCGCATCAAACCCGATGTGGCCATCATCACGGACGTAACACACGATACCAACACCCCGCTGATCAGTAAAGCGATCGAAGGTGATATCCTTTGTGGTAAAGGTCCTTCTCTTGCGTATGCACCGGCCATCCATAATAAATTGCTGAAACTGGTTCAGGATGTGGCGGAGAAAAATAAGATCCCCGTACAGTACAGGACCCTTAGCCGCAGCACCGGAACCGATACCGATAGTTTTGCCTATGCCAATGATGGCTGCCCGTCTGTACTCATCTCCATTCCACTACGATACATGCACACAACCGTGGAGATGCTGCACAAAAAGGATATTGAAGAAACCATCCAGCTGATGTACCATACCTTACTGGCATTAACACCCAAAACCAACCTGAGTTACCTGTAACGATTTGAGTTTGGGGCTGCGATACCCAGGTACCTGCCCCAAACTCAAATATTCCTACTTTCGCGGCGTATGAATGGAACAGAGAAAAAATATGTGCGGGTTGCCATCCTTGATCTGTATGAAGGACAGGCCAACCAGGGGATGCGCTGTATCAGGGATATTTTATTACAGTGGGAAGCTGCCAACCAGGTAGAACTGATCTGCCAGGAATTCGATGTACGCCAGAAACTGGAAGTGCCCGACAGTTCTTTTGACATTTATATCTCCAGCGGCGGCCCGGGTTCACCGCTGGAAACGGTAGGCAGTGAATGGGAAAAAAAATATTTCAGCTGGTTACAAAAAATAGAACAACATAATCTCCGGGCCGATGAAGCAGCTAAGAGACATGTGTTTTTCATCTGCCACAGTTTTCAGCTGGCCTGCCGGCATTACGGCATCGGGAATGTATGCAAACGCAGATCTACCGCTTTTGGGGTATTCCCGGTACATATGCTGGAAGAGGGCAAAAAAGAACTGGTATTTGAAGGGTTAAAAGATCCTTTTTACAGTGTGGACAGTCGCGATTACCAGGTGATAGAACCCAACCACGCACGTTTGCGCGAGATGGGCGGTAAAATACTTGCCATCGAAAAAGACCGGCCGCATGTACCGTACGAGAGGGCCATCATGTCTGTCCGGTTCAACGATCATTTTCTTGGAACACAGTTCCATCCAGAGGCAGATGCCACGGGTATGCACATGTACCTGCTTCGGGAAGACAAAAAGAAAACAGTGATCGAAAACCATGGCGAAGCCAAATGGCAAAGCATGGTGGAACAACTGCAGGACCCGGAAAAAATCATGTGGACCTACCGCCACGTGCTGCCCAATTTTCTCAACCTGGCACTTGGAGAATCTGTGGCGGTGTAAGTATCCATCTGCGTGTTTTGTCTTCAGTACTGCAGGCAAAAAATCTTTCGGGTATTGGAAAGGATTTTTTATTTTAGGCAGAAGCTAAACTTTGACACATGGTACCCGCTGTGAGAAAACAGTATAACGAACATTTCACGACTGGGAAATATGAGGCTTTCCTGAAAGAACTGTACAGCAAACATCCCGGTGCGATTGAGTTTCGTGTAGCAGAGACCCCCGTGTTCATCGACAGGGTATTCCGCAACAAGATACTCTCGGCCTGCGAAAGTATTGTGGACGTGATCACGCAACCCGGCTTCCTCAACAGCAGTGCAGCCGCTATTCCTGAAGAGGTAAAAGTACCCAACGAAAATGAACACACTCATTTCATCGCTTTCGATTTTGGTATCTGCCAAAATGAACAGGGCGAACTGGAACCGCAACTGATCGAAATGCAGGGCTTTCCTACGCTCTTTGCTTACCAGGTATGGTATGAAGAAGTGACGAGAAGAAACTTTGGCATACCCGAAAATTACCACACCTACCTGAATGGGTTTACAGCCGAATCATACAAACAATTGCTGAAGGAGATCATACTGAGTAGCCACCCGGCAGAAAATGTGATCCTGCTGGAATTATTACCCCACCTGCAGAAGACCAGGATCGATTTTTACTGCACCACAGATTATGTGGGCATACCGGTGGTTTGCCTGACTGAACTGGTTCAGGAAGGCAGAAAATTGTTCTACCTGAAAAATGGCAAAAAAATTCCTGTTGCCCGTATTTACAACCGGATCATTTTTGACGATCTGCAACAACAGACAGCCGAGATACAGGAAAAAGGGAAAGTATTACTGGCAGATCTTGATGTGGAATGGGTGCCACACCCCAATTGGTTTTATCGCATCAGCAAATACACGCTGCCATTCATCGATCATCCTTACGTTCCTAAAACATGGTTCCTGAACCAGTTACCGGAGATCCCTTCAGACCTGCAGAACTATGTATTGAAACCATTATTCTCTTTTGCAGGACAGGGCGTAGTGATCGATGTTACCCGTGCAGATATAGAAAAGATAAGCGATCCGCAGAACTGGATATTACAGCGGAAAGTAACTTATGCCGATGTGATACCTACCCCGGATGTTCCGGCGAAAGTAGAGATCCGTATTTTTTATTTCTGGAAAGAGGGAGCAGCCAGGCCCATTGCCACCAACAACCTGGCCCGCCTGAGTAAAGGCAAGATGATCGGCGTACGATACAATAAAGACAAGGAATGGGTGGGCGGAAGCCTGGCCTATTTTGAAGATTGAGCCGAAATGATCTTTGCTTTTTTTGTAACTTCACCCGGATGAATTCTTTCTGGACCAGGATCATAACACGCACCGTTCTACACGCTAAAGATAATGATGGCGATGCTGATTATTCCACTTATGAACTGGCCAAAGGGTATCGTGAACTGAAGATCAATTTTCTGCGGCTTTTGAGGGATATCTTCTTCATGCTGGCGGGTATTTTATCTGCTGCATTTGGCCTGGAAGGTTTTCTGTTACCCAACGACTTTATTGATGGTGGCGCCACGGGCATCTCACTGCTGATCTCTGAACTTTCCAATGTTCCGCTTTACATACTGCTGATCGTTGTCAACATCCCCTTTGTCTATCTTGGCTACAAAATATTAGGTAAGAACTTCGCTGTAAAAACAGCTGCTGCTATCACCGGCCTTGCCATTACGGTTGCTTTTATTCATTTTCCTGAAGTAACGCACGACAAATTACTGGTTTCCATTTTTGGCGGATTTTTCCTGGGTGCCGGTATTGGCTTATCCGTAAGAGGTGGCGCCGTGATCGACGGTACTGAAGTGCTGGCGATCTTTCTCAGTAAAAAACTGGGTACTACCATCGGCGATATCATCATCATGTTCAACATCGTGATCTTTTCTGCAGCGGCCTACCTGCTCTCCATAGAAACCGCATTGTATTCCATGATCACCTACCTCGTAGCTTCCAAGGCCCTTGATTTTGTGATCGAGGGTATTGAGGAATATACCGGCGTCACCATCGTATCCCCCCACAGTGAGGAGATCCGTATGATGATCATGGAAAAGATAGGGCGCGGACTTACCGTGTATAAAGGGAAACGCGGCTTTGGCAGTCATGGTGAAAGAAATGATATCGACATCATCTACACCGTAGTAACCCGCCTGGAGCTGAACAAGCTGAATACCGAGATCGAAAAAATAGATCCGCATGCTTTTGTGGTCATGAACAGTGTGAAAGATACCCGGGGAGGTATGATCAAAAAAAGAGCACTGAAAGGGCACTAAACACTACCTGCAGTTTAATTCACAAAACTCCACCAGAGACCAAAACGTACCCATAACGCTGTACCGGGATAATAGTTGGTCATAAAATTGGGCTTGCTAAACGTGAATCCCTTCTTTACATTCAGCGTATTCAGGTTCTCCAGGCGAAGAAAACCCTTAAAGCTCTTGATCCTGAAATGCAGGAAGGCTGCAATATCCGGCCGGTTGCTGATGGTATTGGTTTGCTGCACAAAATACTGCCCCAGCATTGGTGAATAATCATCTGCTTTGTATGCGGTATTGTAACGGAGTTCCAGGCCGGTGGAGAGAAAAAGATTTGTAGCGAAATTTCCCTCAAACGCAATGCGATTACGGGTTAACAGGAAGGGGATATTTACCGGCGGCTGTCCAGTGGTCTGTTGCACATGAATCTCCGTATACCAGTTCCAGTAACGCGACAAACGGAATTTCTTTTCGGCATTCAGGTGCAGCACATTGAACAGGCTGCCGTATTGTTTAGCCGTAAAAAAACTATCAAAATACAGGTAATTATTTACCACAAAATATTCCGCTCCCAGTTTCCAGCCATTACGGGGATTCTCATACAGCCCAAACAGGCGAATGATATTTTCCTTACCGTAGGTACTTCTTTTAGACACAGGAAAACTGCTCAGCGGATTCAGGATGAACGAAGGGGACCGGTTCACGTTCTGAAACCCGATATTCAGGTATCCCAGCTTCTTTCCTAACATACGTTTCATGCTGATGTAGGCGGAGTAATCACCCGCATAAAATCCATTCAGGAATAACTGTCCCGTAGCTTCCAGATCCCATACCTGGTTACGGGTACGGTTACGGTATTCGCCCAGTACAGACAGGTTGTACATAGAAATGGTTGCCACCGAATCGTTGAACGTGCCTTTCAGGTTCTGCACCGCAATACCGGCTTTCAGGAATTGGGCAAGGTTGTTCTTATCAGGAAAAGAGATCAGGCTGAATTCATTATTCAGGTCGCTCCAGGCGTCCCTGAAACTGAGAGGAACCTTTTGGGGAGTTGTATAATTAAAATATTTCTGGTAATGGCCGGAATCAACAAATTTATCCAGGAAATTAAAATTGCTCCCGGTATAGCGGAAAGTATGTTCTATCCGCAAACGCGGGTAGAATAGCTGGTAAGTCACGGAATCGGTAACCAGTGAATCCCTGGAGCCAATATCATAATGATGCCGGTACAGGAATGTACTGTTTTTATAGATATTCCCCGTATTCACTGCTGTATTAAAGGGGTTACGGCCTGCGGCTCCTGCCCTTCCCATCCTTGTTTCGAGTTCATAAGGATCATTGAGGGCAAGGCTATCCAGCTTGCTCACATCCTGCAATCCCCCATTCTCGGAAGAGGCGCTTTTATTGGAGATGAAAACAAAGAAATTCTCGTACTTCTTATTCAGCGTCTGGTAATGCACAGCAAAACGGAAATTATTCTGGCTGGCATTCTGGTTCTTCAGGTTACCCGGCGCATTATTGAAACGATATTCGACTGAAAAGTTGAGGTTACTGTTCCGATTCTGGGTATGCAGCACACTCACTAATTGTTCGGCCTTACTGCCCAGTACGTACGAGAGCTCTGTATAAGGCCGGGTAGTTTGAAACAAACGGGTACCTTCCAATGTGTAGGCATACACATCGTACTGATGAAAACCTGCATCAAAACCGGGTTTCATGAGGGGGTTAAAGAAAAAAGATTGTGACGCGGTAGAATAGTTACCCAACGTATGATAATAGTATGGCAGCGGGAAACGCGTGGTAAAATCATTGATGGAAGAGTCGATCGTACGCAGCCTGCTGGAGTCGAAAAACTTGTAAAAAATGGTGATGGAATCCGCATTCCTGTCGCGCCGCTGCAAAGAATCGTTACCCGTATTCTTTTTCATCATCCGGCCCTGGCTATCGTAGGTGATATTGCCGGTATTGCGCTGGAGGTTACCCAACTGCCCAAAACGGGTCTGCGCCTGCAGAATATTGTTACCGGACACCAGCAACAACAGCCAAACCAATATGTTCCGGGCTAAGGGTAGACGCATGTTTACAAATGTGCAATAAATTATGGGTAAAGCTACTAAGGATCACGTTAAAATAGTGGAGCTGTGGTTACTGCAATTTTCCAACTCCCGCTGCCCTTACAGGCTTTTCACCAGTTCTGTAAACAATACCGTTAGTTTAGGTTCTGCTGCATGGGCGGCCTGCAGTACTTCTTCGTGGGTAATGGTATTGTCTTCTTCCCGGATACCCAGGTCGGTGATCACGCTCATTGCAAAAACTTTCATACCACAATGCACCGCAGCAATGGTCTCCTGTACGGTACTCATTCCTACGGCGTCACCTCCCAGGATATGGATCAGCTTGTATTCTGCACGGGTTTCAAAAGTGGGACCGGTTACAGCTGTGTACACGCCCTGGTGGACTTTGATCTGGTGTTCTGCAGCGATATGGCAGACCTTGTTGATCAGTTCCTTGTTGTAGGGCTCACTCATATCGGGGAAACGGGTTCCCAGTCTGTCGTCATTTTTACCCAATAAAGGATTTCCGGTGAAAAAGCTGATATGGTCTTTGATGATCATCAGGTCGCCGATCTCGAAATCGGGGTTCACCCCACCGGCTGCATTGGATAACAGCAGCGTTTCTACACCCAGCAAACGCATCACCCTAACAGGGAAACAAACCTGCTGTGCCGTATACCCCTCATAATAATGAAAGCGGCCAGCCATTACCCATACTTTTTTACCACCCAGTTCACCAAAGATCAAACGCCCTTTATGTCCCTGCACGGTGCTAACGGGGAAATTGGGTATATCTGTATAAGGTATCTCTTTTTCCGCTACGATCACGTTGGCCAGGTTACCCAGTCCGCTACCTAAAATAATTCCGGCAGTGGCCTGTTCTGACACCTGTTTCCGGATAAAACCCACTGTTTCCTGCAACTGCTGCATGGTATCTGACATATGCTAAAAATTAGTTGGCAAAGATAATGATAAGGCGGTTACTGTACAGAACTGACACTCGCATAGTTGTACAGCTTTTTCAATGGCCGACATCCCTATGCGCATAATAAAAAGGCCACTTCGCTGAGCGGAGTGGCCTATGATAGGTTAAGAAAGTTCAGAGTTAACTTAAACGCTTAACGTTAACGGCGTTCAAGCCTTTACGTCCTTCCTGTACATCAAAAATGACTTTGTCATTTGCTTCGATCTGATCGATCAGGCCGTTGGCATGTACGAAAGTTTCTTTGCTGGAGTTATCATGCTTAATAAATCCAAAACCTTTTTCTTCGTTAAAGAACTTTACAGTTCCTGTGATTTGTGTGTCCATTTGTAAAATTGTAAATAATTAATGGCGGCAAAGGTAATCCTAAATAGCTTCACCGCCTAATAAATATGTTCCTGAACTGTTAAATAACAGCCAATACACTGTATTACAGCCTGATACCCGTATGCAACAGTGATTCATCCGCTCATATAACAAATAAGCGGGTAACCTGCAGAATACAAGAGCTGACTTATCTTAGCAAGCAATGTAACCGTTTTTCCTAACCTGTAAATTGAATCGATCTGATGTTTGGCATCTCCTATTTAGACATATCCGGTGCGCTCGGACTCTGCGCCACAGCGCTGCTCAGCTTCAATTTTCTGCTAGGTATGTTACTGAGTACCGCTTACAAGCGTTCTGTGTACTGGAAAAAAATCCCGCCCGTTATACAACAGATCAATATAGATCGTCTGCATAATTGGACAGCTTATATTGCTTTGTTCTTTGTGGTATTGCACCCCTTATTCCTGTTGGCGGATAAAGAACAGACTTTTACCTTACGCGATATCCTCTGGCCCGTAGCTGCTCCCAAACAAAGCAATATCGTTATGCTGGGTACGATCAGTTTTTATGCTTTACTGATCATCATCATCACCACGCAGAAAATCGTCAAAAAAAAACTGGGCTTCCGGTTATGGAAGAACATTCACCTGGTTTCATATGCCACGGCCTTATTGTTCCTGTTTCACGGCTTACTGATGGATCCTTTATTAAAAGACAGGCCCACTGACTGGCTGGATGCAGAAAAGTTCTTCTCTGAATTTTGCCTGCTGCTGATCCTGGCGGCCATGATCATCCGCATCAGGTATCACTTTACAGCACGGGCTAATGCATGACCGTTACACGACGCTGCCAGGGACAGTTCATTTTATATGGTCCCGGCGAAGCACAACATATGCCCAGATGGCGCTGGCCAGCATAAAAACAGCGCCCAATAAAAAGGATGCTCCCGGAAAATAAACGGGCGCTTCTTTATGGGTAAAATAAGCGAACAGATTGGTCATCATCAGCGGCCCAACGATAGAAGTGGCGCTCATCAGGCTGGTCAAAGCCCCTTGTAACTCGCCCTGTTCATTCGGTGGCACATGTCCAGAAATGATGGATTGCAAAGCCGGCCCCGCTATACCTCCCAGGCAATACGGTATCAGGAACACGAACATCATCCAGCTTTCTGAAGCAAAAGCAAACAGGAGCAGTCCCAGTGCATACAATCCCAAACCGATGTACACACTTCTTTCATTGCCTAACCGGGGGTTGACTACGCGTACCAGTCCGCCCTGCACTGCTCCCACCAGCACCCCGATCGCACCCAGGGAGATACCGATCATTTTGGGCGTCCATTTGAATCTTTCAATATTAAAAAAGCTCCAGTTACTCTGTACAGCATGTGCCGCAAGATAAATCAGCACAAAGGAGCCGACCAAACCACCTACAGCGGGGTATTTGCGCAATTGTAACAGCGATCCCAGCGGGTTGGCCCTTCGCCATTCAAAAGGCCTGCGGTGTTCTTTATCGAGCGATTCGGGCAAAACGAAATAACCATATAACCAGTTCAGCAAAGCCAGGCAGGCAGCCACTATAAAGGGAACACGGGGGCCCAGCTCACCCAGTAAACCACCCAGGAGCGGGCCGATTATGAAACCCAGTCCAAAAGCAGCGCCGATCATACCGAAATTCTGCGCTCGGTTCTCTGGTGTACTGATATCGGCTATATAAGCAGATGCCGTAGTAAAACTGGCCCCGGTAACACCGGCGATCAAACGCCCCAGGAATAACCAGGCAATGGTAGGAGCGAAAGAAAGCAACAGGTAATCGATACCAAAACCAAACAGGGAAAATAACAGCACAGGACGCCTTCCATATTTATCGCTCAGGTTACCCAGCACCGGGGCAAAAATAAACTGCATGAAGGCATAGGCAAATGTGAGCCAGCCGCCGTATTGCGAGGCTTTACTGATATCATCCACTCCCAGCAACTGTTCAATCAGTTTGGGCATTACCGGGATGATAACACCAAAACCGGTAACATCTATCAGCAATGTGATAAAAATAAAACCCATTGCCGCTTTCCGGTTCATTGCCATGTATTAAAATTAAAACGCGTGTAAAATAAAAGGCAACAAATATAAGAGAATTTACACCTGTTCCCTGCTTACCCCGGGTACTTCCAGGATAAGATCGGCACCATAAGCTCCGGCAGGTGTCTGGTAACCTATTTTCAGGTTTCCTGCCAGCACTTTCCGGACGATCAGCAGGCTGCTGGTGGCGGTCAATGTGTACCCTTCCGGGCAGCGCATACGAACGGTGCGGGTTTCACCGGCGTTATTCCTGGCTTCACCCCAGACCAGGCTAACCGCTTTGGCGCGCATGGTATCGGAAGGTCCTGCCGGTTGTTTTCTGATCCTCTTTTTGGCAAGGTTGCGAACAAAGGAACTGCGTAGTATCCAATTATAGAGTGATTGCCACTTCAGCAGCCGGAATGTTTTTGGAGCCACGGCTGTGTACGTTTCAATATTGGGGATACCGGTGGTGGTATAAGCCGTTGAAATATCTCCCCAGGGTATTGTCATCACAAACAGTTTCTTTTCACCAAAGTCGATCCATTCACCCTTATGTCCCAATGGTTTTCTAATGATCCTGCCATTCTCCCTCACAGCCCCTCCTTCGCCCAGACCTTCCGCCATGGTGGTAGCGGTTCCGTGTGAGAGTTTACCGCCCAACATGGCAAAAGCCAGTTTCAACTGTGTGGCATCAGGTAATTGATTTTTTACATACAGGGCTGTACAATCGGTAGGCACCACATCAAAACCTACGCCGGGCATCAGCATGATACCTGCATCTTTTGCCCGGGCATCCAACTGTTTGGCCATCTCGAATACGGCGATCTCACCGGTGATATCCAGGTAATGGGTATGTGTGACCAGGCAGGCTTCCATCATTTTACGGGCAGTGAACTGAAAAGGGCCGGCAGCATGCAACACAACCGAAACCTCCTGCAAAACCTGCTGCAAGGCAGCCGTATCTGCCAGGTCGATTACCTGGTAAGGATATCCCAGCGTTCCTGATAATTGTTGCAGCGCTTCTTTATTGCGCCCGGCAAGTATCGGGGAAAGTCCGTAACTGGCGGCCAGACCGGCTATCAGCCGGCCGGTATATCCATTGGCCCCATACAAAAGGAAGCTATTGTTTTGCATCAGGTAATGTACAAAGAATCCCACGCATAAAAAAGGGGAGCATCGCTGCTCCCCCGGTTGGTTGTTTGCTTTACTTATTTTCTGAGAGTGATGATTCCAACAGAGGTTTCTCCTGTTACTTTGACACTGATATTGCTGATCGTTGTATCAATGTATCCATTAGAAGCATTTACATACAGGGAATAGGTGCCTGCTTTCAGGCCACGCATCTTAAAGTAGCCTTCTTTGTTAGGCAGTGCATACGCGGTATCGGTCTGGTTAAATAAGGTTAATACCGGATACGCTTCTTTAGGTCCAACCCTGCCTGCCACGCTTGCGGAAGTATTGACCGCAAAGAAGTGGAACACGGGTTTCAGGACGAACCGGTTATTATCCTGTACGATGGAACGGCTTACATCAAAATCGAGCCAGAGGCGTTTTTTACCGGGAGCATGTTCTTCGCACTCATTTCCTTTTAATTTGATGAGAACATATCCTTTGTCATTCGGCGGCACTGCCAGCGGATAGGTAACACTGTCTTTTACGACCGAATTGTTGGTACCCAATTCAATCTTGATCAACCGGATAGAACCCTTGGTGATAGCGGCATTGGCCAGTATGGTATCGGCGCCGTTACGGAATTTCAGGATATCATATACACCAGCGGCAATACCCAGGTCTTCCCAAACAAACGAAGAATCTTTTCTGTGGTCATCGTCCCCTCTCCTGTCCCAATCATCGTCATCGTGCCTGCGGGTATCACTGCTGGTATCTACCAATACCTTTACCGAGCGGATATCGATGTACACATTGTCAAAGAAACCGGGACCATCCGTCAGGTACAGGGATAGCTGTTCCTTGCCTCTCATGTTCACTTCCGAAGAAGTACTTTTATTACAGGCTGTCATCAGGAGCGATGCAGCAACAACCACCATAGCGGCTGTGAAGATGTGTTTTTTCATGTGCTTAGTTTTTAAAGTAACATTCGCCCATAGTGGTTACCGTTTGGATCCTGGAAAACCATGCAACAACCATACTAAGCTGCGCAAAGAATTTGTTAAAGAAATTTTTCAAGCCCATTTATATTTCGCGTTTTTTGACATGACAGACATTTTGCTTACAACTGTTTGTTTTTCAAAAAAAACCAAGTTTTGCCCATATACCTGTGTAACACAGGATTTTGTTACTTAACTTGGCGGAATTCAATGAATGCTTCATGAGAAAGATACCAGCCTTTGTTCTGGCGTTGCTTCTGTGCAACCAAATTTTTTCGCAGCCCCTCTCCGACGCCGAAAAAAAAATCATCAGTCATATTAACCTACACATGCCTGATGCGGAAAAATTGCTCGCCGATGTAGTGAACATCAACAGCGGCACTTTAAACAGGGCCGGTGTACGGCAGGTAGGAGATGTTTTTGCCAAAGAGTTTGTCAAAGCTGGTTTCAGCACCGAATGGATCAACCTGCCCGACTCGCTGAAAAGAGCGGGGCACCTGGTTGCTACCCGCAAGGGGAAAAAGGGGAAGAAGATTTTCCTGATCGGTCACCTGGATACTGTTTTTGAACCCGATATGCCATTTTCTCCTTATCAGCGTTTAAATGACTCTACTGCAACCGGTCAGGGTGTGAATGATATGAAAGGCGGTGATGTGGTTGTAGTGATGGCCTTACAGGCTTTACAATCCATGGGCTTACTGGACGACACACAGATCGTTGTTTATTTTACGGGTGATGAGGAAAGATCGGGACAACCCACCAGTATTAGCCGGAAAGATTTTATAGAACGCGCCAAGACCTGTGAGGTAGCACTGGCATTTGAAGGCGCCAACGGACTCAATTCCATTGCTACTGCCCGCAGGGGTAGCAGCGGCTGGCAATTGCAGGTAACCGGTAAAACAGGTCATTCCTCCGGTGTATTCAGTAAGGGGGCCGGTTATGGGGCCATTTATGAAGCGGCCCGCATCCTGAACAGTTTCCGCGAAGAACTGAGTACAGAAAAATACCTCAGTTTCAATCCCGGCCTCATACTGGGCGGATCTGAAATGGTATACGAAGAGGCCAAAGCACGAGGGGAAGCGCTGGGAAAAACCAATATTATTTCGCCACAAACCGTGGTTACAGGTGATCTCCGTTTTCTGACCGAAGCACAGAAAGAAGCAGCCCGGGAGAAAATGCGCCAGATCGTTGCCAGGAACCTGAATGGCAGCAAAGCCGTGATCAAATTCCAGGATGGTATTCCGGCCATGGAACCTACCGAAGGCAATGCCAGGTTACTGGATCTGGTCAGCGGGGTTACCAAAGCCATGGGATTGGGCCCCACCAAAGCCGGTGATCCGGGTTCAAGGGGCGCCGGAGACATTTCGTATGTGGCCAGGTATATGAAGGGAAGTATCGATGGACTGGGCGCTTCGGGCCGCGGGGCACATGCGCCGGGAGAAACCATTAACCTGAAAGAGTTCCCTTTCCTGATACAGAGAGCCGCTTTGCTGATCTATCGTTTAACCCATACTGATTATTAATCCAATAAACATCAACAACACCATGAAAAAAGTCGTTTATCTCCTGTTACTCATCGCAGGAATGTTCCAGGGAAATTTAGTTGCCCAAAAATCCAAAGCCGAAAAAAGAGATTATTATGAGATCAAAGTTTACCGCCTGTCCGGTAATGACCAGGTACAACAGGTAGATGCTTTTTTAAAAAATGCATACCTGCCTGCCTTACACAGGGCGGGTGTAAAGAAAGTAGGCGTTTACCATCCTGTAGGCAACGATACGGCCACAGAAAAAAGAATCTTCGTGTTCATTCCGTTGCCTTCACTGAACCAGGTGAGCACGCTGGAAGACCTGCTGGTTAAAGATGTCCAGTTGCAAAAAGACGGCGATGCCTACTGGAACGCCGCATACAACGAGGTTTTGTACAAACGCATTGAAACCATTGTATTAAAAGCTTTCCCATTGATGACCACATATAAGGAACCTGCCCTCAGCGGCAATAAAACAGACCGGGTCTATGAACTGCGGAGTTATGAGGGTGGTACGGAAAGATTATACCGTCAGAAAGTAAAAATGTTCAATGAGGGTGGCGAAATAGCCCTGTTCAGCCGCCTGAATTTCAATGCAGTGTTTTATGCAGAAGTGATTGCCGGCAGCCGTATGCCCAACCTGATGTATATGACCAGTTTCAACAATATGGCCGACAGGGATGAGCACTGGAAAGCATTCGGTTCTTCACCTGAATGGACCAAACTGAAAGTGATGCCCGAATACCTGAATACCGTTGCCAGGAATGAAACGATCTTACTGAACCCTGCAGCATTCTCTGAACTCTGATCTGATACTATCTATCCATTGATCATAAGCAAAGGCATCCCGTAAAGGATGCCTTTGCTGTTCCAGATTTTCTCATTCAGTCATCAGCTACCCTGTTATTTACAGGTATTATATTGTTCTACCAGCCTGGACAAGCTGGCAAAATCGGATTGTTTGTTCTTCACCGCATCCACCACTACGGAGCAACCGGCGAACAGGCTGGAAACTGTGGCCTCAAAATCTTTCTGGGTAATACGGACCCACTTGCCGTCTGCCTGCAACTGGATATAATAATCGCCCGCTTTCCCTTCTGCCGTGGTAACACTGATCACTTCTGCACCATTGTACAGCATTTTTCCGCTGTTATCCGTTACACGCTGGTATAAACCGGCTTTACCTGGTGCCACCAGCACTTTATAAAAGTCACTGGCATAAGAGATATAATTGCTGCCATTCAAGGTAAAACCTGCGATCTCGGCGGGTGAGTATACTGTTTTCTTTCCGGTGGATGATTGAAAAAGGATATTGCCTTTTTTAGCGGTCTGGTCGCGGATGGTACCGTCCAGCATTTCCTGGTCGGCCTTTTGTACAGTTCCTTTCCGGAATTCAGTGACCGACTGTGCCGTTGTTCCCAATGGCAGTCCGGCAGCCACTAATAGTAGAGAAACGATCATTTGTTTCATAGTATGTGTTTTATTGGTTTGATGATATTTACTTACTAATAAGTAAGTTTTTAAGATAAAAAAATCAGCCTTTCACCTGCCCGAGCAACGCTTTGCGTATTTTCACATAATCCTGTTTACCGGATATTCTTGCCAGCTGTACACCGGCCGCCAGATTGGTCATGATCAGTAGCGCCTGGGTTCTGGCAGGGACAGTAAAATGGAATTCACCTTTTTTCTTTCCTTCCAGCAGGGTCTTTTCCACCAGGCCCAATACCAGTTCGATCAGTTCGGTGACCCGGGTCTTAACCGACTCGGGTAATGTATTGTAGTCCGACGCCACAGAACCAATGATGCAGATACAGTTGGAATCTACCAGTACAGAGTAGCGTTCAATGAATTGATCCAGTTTCTGTAAAGCAGTCAAACGCAATACCTGCAGTTGTTTTCCCATCTGGATATAATCATCCAGGTACTGGTCAAGTATAGCTGCCAATAGGTCTTCCTTTCCACGGAAATGATAATGCACAGCGGCATTCTTCATCTGGAGGACTTTCGAAATATCGGCATAACTGAACGCATTGTATCCATAGCGTTTGATCAGGTCCGTCCCGATCCTGAGTATTTCCTGTTTGGTATCCTGATTTCTGGGAGCCACAGCCTGAAATTAAGAAAAACTTACTAACCAGTAAGTTTTGAAGCGTTTTTTTTCTCCCCGGATCTTTCAGAATCCATCCCCGCCTTTCTCCGCCTGATGGCTGCGGATCATGGTCACAAAATCCTGCTTGCGGATCATGGCGTTGACCACCTGTGCCATACGTTTGGCGACAGCTGCTTCTGATTTCACCCCTCCTATCCATTTGATGAAATAATTGCGGTGCGAAGGCTTGAGTTGTTCAAAAAAAGTCCGGGCTTCGGGTGCATCGGCCAGGCATTCCAGAAGCCCGGCCGGAATCGCCAGCTCCTGTTTATCAACGGATAAGCTGACCGTAAGCATCGCACCCTTTCTCTTCCGAACCGCTTTTCGCATAAGCCCATTCAACGGAAGGATGAAACTCCCCCCTCCCATCGGAAGCAATGCCACGCCGGAAATGGTATGCGCATCCAGTTTGCCTTTTACCCGAAACGATTTACGGTTACCCGGCTGCAATTGTTCCGCAATAGCAACAGGAATGGCAATATAGGTCCAGCCTGTCTTTTCACCCTGCTCGCCAAATTGTTGTATCATGGCTGTAAACTGTACCATATTCCGTTCAAGTTCGGTCATCCGTTCAAATCCTGCAAATCTGTCCACTTTCATGCAATAACCGGTCAATCGCAGGTTAGTATCGGCGGGGCTGGTTGTTTAACTGGGGCGTTTTTGCTAACTTTGGGCTGTTGAAAAGGCTGATCGCCATATCGTTCCTTTCCATTTACCTGTTTTCCACAACGGAAATGTACCAGTTGGTTAAATTACCGCTGCTGGTGGAACATTTTATCGAACACAAACAGAAAAAAAGTGATCTGACCCTTTGGGAGTTTCTCTGCCTGCATTACACCCCTACCACTGAGAAAGATTCGGATTATGCCAAGGACATGAAATTGCCGTTTAAATCGCATGATGGTTGCATCAATGCGGTAATTGGTGCGTTTGTACCCAACAATCATTCTACAGAAATCCACAAACCTGTTACCAGCAACTCCAGACATTTTCCTTTGTTAGATGAGACATTTACAGGTGCTTCATTTTTGTCTACTATCTGGCACCCCCCCAAAAGCTGTTGATCTGACTACTGGTAATGGTATCAGGCAAACACCCCGTGTGTTTGCGATACCCTGTATGCAATTACGCTAACAAAAACGATCAACAAAATCATGCTAACCAAGATAATCGGGTTCTCGATTCGCAATAAACTCATCATCGGACTATTTGTACTGACGCTGGTGGGTTTTGGTATCTATGAAACCACCAAACTACCTATTGACGCTGTACCGGATATTACCAATAACCAGGTGCAGGTAATTACCGTAGCTCCCTCGTTCGGGGCTACCGATATTGAAAGACTGGTCACATTTCCCATAGAACAAGCCAACAGTAATATCAAAGGCATGCTGGAGATCCGAAGTTTCTCCCGTTTCGGCCTCTCACTCGTTACCATCGTATTTGATGATGCAACAGATATCTACTGGGCCAGGCAACAGGTAGCTGAGCGCCTGCAGAAAATACAGGGACTGATCCCTCCGGGCATCGGAACACCTGAACTGGGTCCCATCAGTACCGGATTGGGCGAGATCTACCAATACGTGGTAAGGCCGGAAGAAGGCTATGAAAATAAATACGATGCAACCCAACTCCGCACTATCCAGGACTGGATCGTACGCCGCCAGTTGCTGGGCGTAAAAGGAGTGGCCGAAGTCAGCAGTTTTGGCGGTAACCTGAAACAATACGAGATCGCGGTCAACCCCAACAAACTGCAATCTTACCAGCTCAATATCCGGGATATATTCACCACACTGGAAAAAAACAACCAGAACACCGGTGGTGCTTATATTGAAAAAGGAGCTACTGTACTGTTCATCCGAAGCGAAGGCCTGATCGGTTCCACGGAAGATCTGGGCAATATTGCTGTGAAGGCCACTTCGAACGGAACCCCTTTGTTCCTGCGCGATATAGCAGAGATCAAAACCGGTTATGCCACCCGGTATGGCGCCATGTGTTACAACGACAAGGGCGAAGTTGCCGGTGCCGTTGTTATGATGCTGAAAGGCGCCAACAGCAGCGAGGTCATCAAGAATGTAAAAGAGCGGGTAGCACAGATCCAAAAAACCATGCCCAAGGGTGTGGTGATCGAACCCTTCCTGGACCGGACAAAGATGGTGAACCATGCCATTGGCACGGTAACCAAAAACCTGATGGAAGGCGCATTGATCGTGGTTTTCATCCTGGTGCTCTTTCTGGGAAATATTCGCGCAGGTTTACTGGTGGCTTCTGTCATCCCATTATCCATGCTGGTAGCGATCATACTGATGAACCTGTTTGGTGTAAGTGGCAACCTGATGAGTCTCGGGGCCCTCGACTTTGGATTGATCGTAGACGGAGCCGTGATCATTGTAGAAGCGGTGATGCACCAGCTTACGCACAGCAAGAAATTCGCCAGCATTACGCAGCTATCACAAAAAGATATGGATGACCAGGTGAACCTATCGGCAGGAAAAATGATGAATAGCGCCGTATTCGGGCAGATCATTATCCTGATCGTATATCTCCCCATTTTCACTTTACAGGGAATTGAGGGAAAAATGTTCAAACCCATGGCGCAAACCGTGGCTTTTGCCCTGTTCGGTGCATTCATCCTGTCGCTCACTTACATACCGATGATGAGTTCACTGGTACTGAGCAAAAAGATCTCACACAAGACCAACCTGTCTGATAAGCTGATGTTCCGGCTGGAGCGGATCTACCAGCATGCGCTGGCCCGGTTGCTGCGCATTCCTAAAACCATACTGGCCTTCGTTGTCAGCCTGTTCATACTGGCCATTTATACCCTGACCCGGATGGGTGGCGAATTTATTCCGGCCCTGGAAGAAGGCGATTTTGCGGTAGAAACCAGGGTCCTTACCGGTAGTAACCTGACCACTACGATTGAAAGCACACAAAAAGCTGCACATATCTTAAAAACAAGGTTCCCGGAAGTGGAGAAAGTGGTGACCAAGATCGGTAGCGGTGAAATCCCCACCGACCCCATGCCCATGGAAGCCAGCGACCTGATGGTGATCCTGAAAGACAAGGAAGAATGGACTTCGGCCAAAACATTCAAGGAAATGTCGCAGAAAATGGGCGAAGCATTGCAGGAAGTTCCGGGTATCACTACGGGTTTCCAGTTCCCGGTACAAATGCGCTTTAATGAATTGATGACAGGCGCCAGGCAGGATGTGGTATGCAAGATCTTTGGCGAGAACCTTGACACACTGGCACATTATGCCGCGCAACTGGGAAAGATCGTAAACACGGTACAGGGAAGCCAGAGCTTATTTATTGAGCCTGTAACGGGTATGCCACAGATCATCATTGAATATAACCGGCCACTGATTGCGCAGTACCAGTTGAATATTGCCGATATCAACCAGATCATCAATACAGCGTTTGCAGGACAGTCTGCCGGAATGGTATTTGAAGAAGAAAAACGTTTCAGCCTGGTGGTGAGACTGGATATGGACAAACGCCGGAACCTGGAAGACGTGCAGAACCTGCTGGTACCTACTCCGCAGGGTACACAGATCCCCTTGTCGCAACTGGCAACAGTGGCCATCAAAGACGGCCCTAACCAGATACAAAGGGAGGATGCCAAAAGAAGGATCGTGGTCGGCTTTAACGTGAAGGACCGAGATGTGGAATCGATCGTTACGGAACTGCAGCAGAAGGCGGAAAAACAGATCAAACTGCCCGAAGGATATTACATCACTTATGGCGGCGCTTTTGAAAACCTGAACGAAGCCAAGAAAAGGCTGAGCATCGCCGTACCGGTATCGCTTTTCATGATCCTGGTATTGCTGTATTTTGCCTTTAACTCTCTCAAACACGGTTTGCTGATCTATACGGCCATCCCCTTGTCGGCGATCGGAGGTATCTTTTTCCTCGCCTTAAGGGGCATGCCGTTCAGTATCAGTGCGGGCGTGGGTTTCATTGCCCTGTTTGGGGTGGCGGTATTAAATGGTCTCGTTTTGATCGCAGAATTCAATCGCCTGAAAAAAGAGGGGCTGACCAACCTGCACAATATTGTGCTGATGGGTACCAAAGTGCGTTTAAGGCCGGTGTTGATGACCGCCCTGGTAGCTTCACTCGGCTTCCTGCCCATGGCCATCAGTAACGGGGCGGGCGCGGAAGTGCAAAGGCCGCTGGCCACCGTAGTGATCGGGGGATTATTGCTCGCAACATTTCTAACCCTATTCGTTTTACCTATCATGTATATCCTCTTCGAAAGATCCGGTACCCGGAAAAAGAAAAAACGGAATGGCCATACTACTGTTGCCATGGCGATCGGACTGCTGTTATTATCAGCAGCCGGTTTACAGGCACAGCAACCCATCAGCCTGGCAGCATCCATCGACACTGCATTAAAAAACAACCTGACCGTAAAAAACGAGAAACTGAAAGCCATGTGGCAACAACAGCTGATTCAGACAGCGACCAGTATACCCAAGGCCAATATTTTGGCAGAAGCCGGTCAGATCAATAGCGGTTACACGGATACAAAGTTCGGTATTACGCAATCTTTCAGTTTTCCAACGGTATATACAAAGCAGAAAAGTCTGCTGACGGAGGAATGGAAGTCAGCTTTACTGAATATAGCAGTAAGGGAAGCAGAATTGAAACGTTCCGTAACACAGGTTTTTTATTCCATACTCCTATTGCAGGAAAAAAAGAAGCTGTTATTGAGGGCTGACAGCAATTATGCCGAGTTTCTCCGGAAAGCCTCCCTTCGTCTGGAAAAAGGGGAAGCCAATATCCTGGAAAAAACCACGGCTGAAACACAACGCGGCAATATTTACCTGCAGTTGAAAGCCCTGCAGGAAGAAATGGAACTGCTGCATATCCAACTCCGTTTATTACTGAATACTACTGAACTGCTGGAGCCAACATCTGTTTCACTGAAGGTGCCGGTACCGCCCGGAATGGACAGCAGCAACCTGTCGGGACATCCATTGCTAACCATCCTGCAGCAACAAAAAATAGCAGCCACGGCCAACACCGAACTGGAAAAAGCCCGGTTGCTGCCCGATCTGAATATCGGTTACCTGAATACAAGTATCCGTGGAGTGGGCGCCGACAATATCGTGTATGGAAGCGGAACCCGTTTCAGCTCAGCCACGATCGGCATCGGTATCCCGATCTTTGCCGGCTCACAGAAAGCGAAGATCAGTTCTTCCAGGACGTATGAAAGGATCACCGAAACCAATTATCAGTTGCAGTTACAAACGCTGGAAAGCCAATACAAAACGGCGGTTACGCAATACATAGCGGGTGTACAATCGGTAGCCTATTTTGAGAAAACGGCATTGCCCAACGCCAGCCTGATCACCCGGACTGCCAATAAACAGTTCTTAAACGGTGAGATCAATTACCTGGAATGGGTAATGCTGAGTAACCAGAGTATTGTGATAGAGAACAGCTACCTGGATGCTTTGAAACTACTGAACGAAAGCCTGATCCATATTACTTACCTATTATCAAAATAATCCTATATGAAGCATATATATATCCTTTCCCTGTTCATCATACTCTCTGCCTGTAGCAGTAAAAAACAGGAGGATCCCGCTACACCCAAACCGGGAGTGGCCAATCTCGTAACCTTAACAGCGGCACAATTGGCATCTTCCAAAATAGAGACCGGGAAAGTGGAAGAGAAAAGCATATCCGCCATTATCAAAGTGAGTGGTAAAATAGATGTACCACCGCAGAACATGATCTCAGTAAGTATGCCGCTGGGTGGTTTTTTACGTTCCACCAAACTGTTACCGGGCATGCACATCAGCAAAGGGGAAGTGATCGGCGTGATGGAAGACCAGCAATACATTCAGCTACAGCAGGATTATTTAACGACCAAATCAAAGCTGGCATACCTGGAAGCAGAGTTCCTGCGCCAGAAAGAACTGAACCAGAGCAAAGCTACCAGTGATAAAATTTTCCAGCAAACACAGATGGATTATCAAACCCAGAAGATCAACCTGGGTGCCATTGCTGAAAAATTGAAACTGATCCACGTCAATCCGCAGCAGGTATCGGAGAACAATATTTCCAGGAGTGTCAACATCTACTCTCCCATTACCGGGTTTGTGTCGAGCGTGAAGGTCAATACGGGGAAGTATGTAAACCCGTCTGATATCCTGTTTGAACTGGTGAACCCCGACGATATACACCTGAACCTGCAGGTATTTGAAAAAGACCTGACCAAACTGGCCATCGGACAGAAATTGTTGGCATATACCAATAACAATCCCGAAAAAAAACATCCCTGCGAGATCAGCATCATCAGTCACGACCTTTCCCCAGAGCGAACCGCTGATGTGCATTGCCACTTTGAAGATTATGACAAGACCCTGGTCCCGGGCACTTATATGAATGCTGAGATCAAGCTAAAAAGTCAGCAATCACCTGCATTGTCCGAGGAGGCCATTATAGCTTATGAAGGTGTTAACTATGTATTCATACAAAAAGCCCCCAATCAATTCCAGATGACAGCTATTGAAACAGGGACCAAAGAAAATGGCTTTATAGAGATCATGAACAGCACCAGTTTTGCAGGCAAAAACATTGTAACCAAAGGGGCGTATACCCTGCTGATGGCCCTTAAAAACAAACCGCAAGAATAATCGATCATTCTCCGATGATATCCAACAGGGGCAGGTATACATTGTACCTGCCCCTTGTTTTTCCACGTTCATACCTCCTTATTCAAAACGATCGATTTCCCCGATCAAACGATACAGTTGTTTCAAAAATTGATCGACCATAATATTGAATGCTTCCTTATGCACAACAGGTGTACGATACCCCGCAGTGAGATCGCTGCCATACCCGGAATTTGTTTTCCGAAGGAGGTTGTGAGCAGGCCGCGGTTGCCATCAGCAGCAAGAAGATCAGTCATCGGCTACATTTCTCATACCCCGTTTTATCTTCAGAAGACATAAAATCATTCCTGATTTTGCCTGAACCCGATTCTTTGCCTGGCAGGTTGCGGAGGATTGATCAGTTGTTTGAGATAATGAAAGATGGTCTGAATCTGTTCATCATGGCCTGAAACCCGCTTTTCGATCTTCTCCAGTTGCAATAAGATGTCTTTATGCGTCAACAGCATTTCCCGCATACGGGAAAATATCCGTATCAGCTGAATGTTTACTTTGATGGCTCTCTCACTGTTCAGGATACAGGACAACATAGTAACTCCTTGTTCAGTAAAGCAGTAAGGCAAATGCCTGAGCCCCATTTTGAGAGAATTGGAGGACGCAAATTGCGTTCTCCAATTCTCGAACTCGTCCTTATTCATCTGGAACATAAAATCCTCCGGAAAACGTAACAGATGCCGCCTCACCGACTCTTTCATCCTTTTGGTCTCAACTCCATACAATTCAGCCAAGTCCCTGTCAATCATAACTTTACAGTTCCTTATCAGATAAATCTTGTTCATGATCACTTCGTCAGCAACCTGAATTTCATGTCTATCCATAACACTTATTTGATTCCTGGTTTTTAAAATTGGAGGACGCAAATTGCGTCCTCCAATTAAGGGGGATATGAGCGTATATCAACAACTAATATAACCTGCCCGGTTAATACTACATAGCGTATTTACCGCAAGCAAACCCCATCAATACACCCTATAACAAAGGCCGGGATACCACTATCCCGGCCTGAAAACCTATATAACAACCCAGCTTTATTCTTCGTTCCTGAACACCACTACCCCGTCAAACACATCTACCAATACAGGTTTTGTTTTATCTATGTCGCCTGCCAGTATCCTTTTACTCAGGGTATTGATGATCTGTTTCTGGATCAGTCTTTTCAGCGGTCTGGCGCCAAATTGCGGATCATATCCCTGTTCAGACAGGAACTCAAGCAAATACTTACTGAAATTCAGTTCAATACCATTCTCTGCTACCAGTTGTTTCAGACCTTCGAGCTGGATCTTCACAATGCCCAGGATCTGTTTTTTCATCAGCGGACTGAACATGATGATCTCATCTACCCTGTTTAGGAACTCAGGTCTTACGGTTTGACGCAGCAGGTTCATCACTTCAACCTTGGCAGTTTCTGTTACTTCTTCCACATTGTCCTCATTCACTTTTTCAAATGCATCCTGGATCAGGTGACTACCAATATTGCTGGTCATGATGATGATGGTATTCTTAAAGTTCACCACACGTCCCTTGTTATCGGTCAAACGTCCATCATCCAATACCTGCAGTAATACGTTCCATACATCCGGGTGTGCTTTTTCGATCTCGTCCAGCAACACTACGCTGTAAGGTTTGCGGCGTACGGCTTCGGTCAGTTGTCCGCCCTCATCATACCCTACATATCCCGGAGGTGCGCCCACCAGTCTTGATACGGTATGTTTCTCCTGGTATTCACTCATGTCAATACGGGTCATCATACTTTCATCATCGAACAGGTATTCGGCCAGCGCTTTGGCCAGTTCTGTTTTACCCACCCCGGTGGTTCCGAGGAAGATGAATGAACCGATCGGTTTCTTGGGATCCTGCAGACCAGCGCGGCTTCTGCGGATAGCATCGGCCACTGCTGTGATGGCTTCTTCCTGCCCCACCACCCGATGGTGCAGTTCATCCTCCAGGTGCAGTAATTTCTCCCTTTCGCTCTGCAGCATTTTGGCTACCGGGATACCTGTTGCTTTGGCCACATTGGCCGCAATATCTTCGGCATCCACTTCTTCCTTCAATAATCGTTTATCGGTGGAGCTTTCGATCTGCGTGGTGATCTCTGTAATCAGGGCTTCCTGCTCTTTGATCTTACCATACCGGATCTCAGCTACTTTTCCATATTCGCCGTTACGCTCCGCCTGTTCGGCCTGTTGTTTCAGCTCTTCAATTTTGGCTTTCGCATTCTGGACCTTCTCTACCAGCTCTTTCTCCTGTTTCCATTTCGATTTCAGGGTATCCCGCTCCACCATCAGGGTGCTGATATCAACATTCAGTTCTTTCAGCTTGGACTCATCATTCTCCCGTTTGATGGCTTCCCGTTCAATTTCCAGCTGGCGTATCTGTCGCTCCAGTTTATCCAGCTCCTCTGGCATTGAATTCATTTCCAGTCGAAGTTTGGCCGCACTTTCATCGATCAGGTCAATGGCTTTGTCCGGCAGGAACCGGTCGGTCATATAACGGCTCGACAGTTCCACCGCTGCAATAATGGCTTCATCCTTGATCCTTACATGGTGGTGGGTCTCGTACCTGTCTTTCAGGCCACGCAGAATGGAGATCGCATCTTCCATAGAGGGCTCATCGATCATCACTTTCTGGAAACGGCGTTCGAGCGCTTTATCCTTCTCAAAATATTTCTGGTACTCATTCAGGGTTGTGGCACCAATGGCTCTCAATTCTCCACGGGCCAGTGCCGGTTTCAGGATATTGGCTGCATCCATCGCACCCTCACCCCCGCCCGCTCCGATCAGGGTATGGATCTCATCGATGAAAAGGAGGATCTCCCCATCGCTGGTAGACACTTCTTTAACTACTCCTTTCAAACGTTCTTCAAATTCACCTTTGTATTTGGCACCGGCGATCAATTGCCCCATATCCAGCGCAAAAATGGTTTTGGAACGCAGGTTATCAGGCACATCGCCGTTAATGATACGCATGGCCAGTCCTTCCACAATGGCGGTTTTACCCACACCGGGCTCACCTACCAGTATCGGGTTGTTCTTGCTTCTGCGGGTAAGAATATGCAAGGTCCTCCGGATCTCTTCATCCCTGCCGATAACGGGATCCAGTTTACCCTGCCTTGCCATTTCATTCAGGTTCTTGGCATATTTGTTCAGGGTATTCAACTGGGTTTCCTGTGTCTGCGATTGTATGGTATCTCCTTTGCGCAGGTCTTTGATAGCCGTGATCAGGCCTTTTTCCGTAAGACCAGCCGCTTTCAGGGTTTTGGCGGTATCATCGTTCACCTGCAACAGGGCAAGTAACAGGTGCTCCGTGCTGATGAATTCATCCTTAAATTCTTTCAGTGTGCTGTTGGCTTTCAGGAAAACGGTATTCAGGTCGCGACTGATGCTCTGGGCAGGTTCACCGGTCTGTATCCTGGGTAATTTGCTGATACTTTCATCCACTTTGGTTTCGGTGAATGCCACGTTCACATTGTTCCGCTTCAGCAAGAATTCTACCGGACTGTCCTTATCTGCCAGCAAGGCTTTCAACAGGTGGTTGGTCTCAATATTGGGGTTACCGTTATTGAACGCTACCTGCTGTGCAGCCTGGATGGTTTCCTGGGCTTTGATGGTATAATTGTTCAGGTTCATATAGGGGTTTTATCGTTTAATAATTGGCGGATTTGTATGAGGTTAATTGACTGATAGATAGTTTTTACCCGGCTGCAGTTGGCGCTTCCTCTTTTCTTGCGTCGCACACGGGTACTTTTGGTACTTTGGGCAACAGGATTTATCAAAAGACTCTTTGCAGCCAGGCTGCCGATTTCTGTCGTAACTACCTATTTTTCAAATAACTTTAAACCTTATTACAAATCACAATCCAAGTGATAAATCCGGAAATTATGTCTGTAAAAACAAGCGAAATCTGCGGTAAAGTCAGTGCTGTATTCATTTTCCTGTTATTCTTTCAGGTGGCCATGGGGCAGCCTGATTTTTCAGAACTTGACCGTAAACTGGAAGCTTCCAGGAAAGAACTTGGCGGACAGGTGGTTGCCCTGATCTATAAAGAGGGCAAAGTAATTTACCAAAAAGCCATTGGGACCGATTTTAACCTGAAAACCCAGGCACCCATTGCCAGTTGCAGTAAATGGCTGACGGCGGCACTGGTCATGAGTTTTGTGGACCAGGGCAAACTATCACTGGATGACAAGGTCAGTAAATACCTGCCCGTTTTCACCAAATATTCCAAAGGTTATATCACCATCAAGGATTGCCTCGCACATTTAACCGGCATTGAATCGGAGCCCATACGCCTGCTCAGTATCATGGGTCGTAAAAAATATGCTTCACTGGAAGAAGAAGTAAATGATTTTGCTGCCAAACAGGAGATTGAATCTAGCCCGGGCCTTTCTTTTCGTTACAGCAATATTGGGCTGAATATTGCCGGTCGTGTACTTGAGGTATTGACCCGCAGAAGTTTTGAACAGCTCATGCAGGAGCGCATTACCCGTCCGCTCATGATGCGTAACACCAGTTTTGCCAGCTTCAATGCCGTAAATCCTTCCGGCGGGGCCATCTCTACTGCCGGTGATTATATGAATTTCCTGTCCATGATCCTGAATAAGGGAATATTCAACGGCAAACGGGTACTCAGCGAAAAAGCGATCGCAGATATGCAGACCGTACGCACCACTCCTGCCATGATCAAATATGCACCCAGAGCAGCCGAAGGATATAATTATGGTTTGGGTGAATGGATACTGGAAGCCGATGAGAACGGACAGGGAACCGTAGTGGCCAGTCCGGGATTATTTGGCACCTGGCCCATGGTGGATCATTGCAGGGGGTATGCCTGTATCTTTTTTACAAAAGGTTTATTGGGCGAGGAAAGAAAAGAGATCTACATGGACATGAAACGTTCTATTGATGCGCAACTGGCATCCAACTATAAATAACCCATACCTTGAGCGATCTGCAGAAATATACCCGTTTGGTGAAAGAAGCTGCCCGACAGCTCGGATTCTCGTATTGCGGTATTGCCAGGGCAGAACAACTGGATGAAGATGCCCGCCGTCTTGAAGCCTGGTTACAACAAGGCATGCATGGCAGCATGCAATACATGGAGAACCATTTTGATCTGCGTATAGACCCCCGTAAGCTGGTACCCGGTGCAAAATCTGTGATCACCCTGCTTCAGAATTATTATCCTGCGGAAAAACAGCCAACCGGCATACCTAAAATTGCCAAATATGCCTATGGTAAGGACTACCACGATGTGATACGGGCCAAACTCCATGGTTTCCTGGCACAGCTCAACCAATCCATCGGAGAGATACAGGGGCGGGGGTTTGTAGATTCAGCCCCAGTACTGGAAAGAACCTGGGCTGTGAAAAGCGGCGCGGGGTGGATCGGCCGAAACGGGAACCTCATCAACAAACAAACGGGGTCATTTTATTTTATCGCCACACTGATCGTGGATATAGAGCTGCAGTACGACGACCCCCTTGCCAAAGATTTTTGCGGCAGTTGCCGGAAATGCATCGACGCCTGTCCCACCGAAGCCATCGGCAACAACAAAGTGATCGATGGCAGCAAATGCATCAGTTATTTCACCATCGAACTAAAAGATGCGCTGATTCCGGAGCAGATGAAAGGGAAATTCGATAACTGGTTATTCGGCTGCGATGTTTGCCAGGATATTTGTCCATGGAACCGTTTCAGCAAAACACATTCGGAACCGGCATTCACTCCCATTCCCGAAATACTGAACCTGGGTACCCGGGAATGGGAAGCACTTAGTGAAGAGGCATTCACCCGGATTTTCAAAGGTTCACCCATCAAAAGGGCCAAGTACAAAGGCATTAAACGAAATCTTTCTTTTATCAGTCCGGCCGGGTAAAAAGCGGGAATACCTCCCCCAGGATATTCCCTTTGCCTATAAACGACACCCAACTTTTAAAGCAATCCTGTTATATGTGTAGTCTAATCTCCTGTCCACCCTGGCGGGTTTATCGTATGGAGGAAAATCAGGATAGATCATTTCATGGTAAGTCTCAGATAAGGTTTTGGTAGAATATCCCAGGCTGATCATCACAGATCTTTTGTTTTTGCTCCACAAAGAATAGCCCAGTCCGAATTCGCTGTAAATTCCGGTCATAAATCGACTCTTTTCTGTAACAAACCATGGGTTATATAAGTTCTGCCGATAATCGGATGCTAAAGGCCAGGTTATATTAGGTCCCAGGTTCAGGTAGGCAAAAAAAGGTGTTTGCCCTTTGCCGATCTCCTTCCGAAGTTCTGCAAATAAGGGTGCCGACCTCACTTTATAATAGTCTACAGCGGCACCGATCCCATAACTCCAAACATTTTTCTGCCAGCTACAGGATAAAGATACCTGTCCGCTTACTGAATGATCTCCATTTAAAAGTGCTAACTGCGGAATAAAATATGTTTTGTACTTCTGTTTCGCCTGCTGCGCCAATCCCGGATTAAAGAACAAAACAAACAGCAACAGATATCTTGTTTTCATATAATTATCTGGTTGGGGTTACTGGTATTTTAGCAAGTACCTGCGGATTCAGGGGGTCTGAATAACTAATACTATAGATACCTTCTTTAGCCACCACAATTGCATATCCGTTTTCCGCTATCACATCATAAGCTTCCATACCTGTAATTTTTCCAAGTGTTGTTACAGCTGCGGCATCTGAAGCTTCCATGATCTTTACACCTGCTTTACCATCACAGATCAGCAATAGGTTACCATCTTTTGCCAATCCTGCGGGTGAGTTCATGGGGTATGTTTTTACCAGTTGCGGGTTGGTAATTTGTTTAACATCTATCACGTCCAGTTGATTACTGTTTCCACCGCAAGCATTACCGGCACGTAACGTTACATAAGCATACCGGCCATCTGTGATCACAGGATCACAGGAACGGGCATGCATAAACTGTCCAAGTTTTACCGGTTCATCGGGATTTGCTGTATGATAAATGAACATCCCGTTTTGAGAACCGATAAACAATTTATCCGCATACGGAAATATCGTTTCAATATTTCCGTTCAGCAGGTAAACAGACTTTACATAAAAAGGCTGTTCCGCCCTGGCAACATTAAATACTTTCAGGTCACGATCGCTTACTGTATACAATCGCTCACTCAGCAAAGCAAAACGGGCCATCGAACCTGCTTTTCCAATACCAGCTCCTGAGGCCGAAGCAAATGATGATGCAGATGCATACATAAATTGTGAATCTTTATTGATTTGAAAATCCAGTGTTTCCCTGAACCTTCTTTTCAGCACCGTATCGACCCTGATCCATTGCTGAATTACTCTGGTTGTATCCGCCACAAAATTCCGGTATGCCCTGTGGGGGAAAACACCTGTCAGAAATTGTTTTACAGTTACCTGCAGGGGATTACTGATATCAATTGTAACCATATCGGTATAACAATCAGCATAGAGGTAATCTCCTTTCACCGCCAGGTCTATACAACCGGGGATATGGATAAACACAACATTTTTTATTTGTGAAGGATTAGAAATATCAATAATATGAATTCCTTTATCCGCATCATTCAGATATAAGTATTTGTCTTTTACCACCAGTTTTCCGGGGTTCTCCAACAGTTCCGGCTCACTGCTCCTGATATTTGCTTTTACGGATTCTTTGGTAACATAAACAGGTTTGAAAAATGTAAAATGCTCTTCCAGGTTGTCTTTAGTACAGGAGATAACCAGTGCAACCAGGATAAAAAACAGGAAACTGTGTTGTTTCATAATAACGGTTTCATACCTGACACAACATTTGCTGTCCTCGTTGCATTATTTTCTTTTTTTAGTAAGTATCACTCTCGCCTTAACCGCAAGCCTGAACAGATGCTGATCAGCACTGACCGTTGTTTTGTAGGGCGAGGTGATAAACCAGTTTAATTGCGGGCCTACATATATCAATGGCTGTTTTCCAAAACCAAATTCAAGGTTTGTGGATAGATCCCATTGCAGTTTGTTCAGTAAGGAATTGTTGGCATAAAGTATACCCTGCGTTTCGTTGTACTGTAAAGCATTACTGCCCAAAAGCAATGCGGCACCAGCACCAGTGCTCCACCGGAGACTTATTGTTTTGGCAAGCGGGTATTGCAGAAATCCTGCTATTTCAGCCTGAAGGAAATGAAACCTGTTTTGGTAAGTAACACTGTCTGAGCTGATAAAATATCCGCCATTTGCTGCCTGTCCAGCCATGTTGCCCAGCACAGCACTATCAATTTTTCTGCCAACGCCTATTCTTGTCTGATACAGGCTGTAACCGAACGAAAAACTGATACCTGCCCGTTTGGAAAGTTGTTTGGATAGTTCTGCAGAAAATCCAAATGATGCGGCATCCTGCAAAGAAGGGACCCTGAAATTATTATTTCCACCGGGCATAGAAAAAGGCGGCATTACAGAAGACAGCGCACTTGGGTTCATCAGTGATTTACCAATCTCTTTACGCACCCCCGATTGTCCGGCATGGGCGGCTAATGAAAACTGCCAGGAATATTTCAATGTAATCTTGCCTGATGATTTTTTGCTCTCTCTTCCCAGGCGCCCGCTATCTGTATGATGCGTCTTCTGCAAAAGTAATTGTGGTGATTCACTGCCGGTATCTTTTTTTATTTCGATATCCCCCTGCTGTACCAGCTGGGAAAGTTCCATTTTGTTTTGATCCGGTTCTTCACTGACCGTTTGCCCGCTCTGTTTTTTTTCAGGATCCTTCCCCTGCTCTGTTGATAAGATTACCGCAACAGTCTGTTTTTTGTCTGATTTTCCAGGATCACTACCGGATACATATTTCGCCATTTTTTCATCATCGTCCGGCATCTGAACAGGTTCCCCATTTTTATCAGGCGATGCAAAAGCTTGCCGTCCTTTTAATACAGGCAGCGGCATCTGATTGTCTTCTTCGGCAACATTGTCTTCCTTTACAACTTCTTTCTCCGGAGAACCGCCTGAAGAATTACCAGGAGCTGTAGTGACAACAGGCTGGTCAGTAACTTGCATTTTATTTTGTGTAATTACATACCATACCGAGGAAAGGCAAAACAAACCCAACCCGGTAAAAAATAGCCAGATTACCCAACGTTTTTTCTTTTTTTGGCCGAGTACGGTTTCCAGGTTCTGCCAAACAGAATCATCGGGCCTGATACGCAACCCGTCCATCTCTTCCCGAACCTGCTCCTCAAAAGATCTACCCCCCATAACTATCTTTTTTTTTGTTACCTGATTTATTTTCGAGCCAGTTAATCAACAATGTCCTTGCCCTGGCATATTGTGAGCGACTGGTACCTTCTTTGATACCCAGCATTCTGCCAATCTCTGCATGACTATACCCTTCTACCGCAAATAAATTGAAGATGGTCTGATATCCGGTTGGCAATTGTGTAATCAGCTGCAACAGGTCTTTGGTATTTACCGTAACATCCGGGCTATCCCTTTCTACGGGATGCAGGTATGTGTCGTCAAAAGCGAGATCAAGTTGGTATTGGGGTTTTCGTTTGAGATAATTAATGGCAGAATTGACCATGATCCGGCGGATCCATGCTCCCAGTTCGCCTTCCTGCTTGTATTGATGCAGGCTACGGAATACTTTGATAAATCCTGTTTGCAGCACTTCCTGGGCATCGTTCAGGTTTTTGGTATAACGATAACACACACCCAGCATCGTTTCCGAAAACAGTTCATACAGTTGCTTTTGGGCAATCAGTTTGTTCTTCAGACAGTCTTTTACCAGTTGTTGCTCATTCACGATAGCCAGTATTCAGTACTCTGACACATACAGATAAACAATCGTTGCACCTTTTAAAAAATCTTTTCAGTTTCTTTTTTTACTGATAGCCCGCTACATTTGCCTCATGAGTTTAGCCGAGAGAGATCAACGGGTAATCTGGCATCCTTTCACCCAGCAAAAGAACATGGCTGCCCCCGTACCCATAACAAGTGCGGCCGGAACCCTTTTATATGCCGAAGATGGCAGTACCTATATTGACGCGATCAGTAGCTGGTGGGTAAACCTGCATGGCCATGCACATCCCTATATCGCAGAAAAAATCTACCACCAGGCATTACAGCTGGAGCAGGTCATATTTGCCGGATTTACACATGAACCAGCGGTCAGGCTTGCTGAAAGGCTGCTACCGCTGTTGCCAGGCAATATGAGCCGTATTTTTTATAGCGATAATGGATCTACTTCCACAGAAGTGGCGCTGAAAATGTCCATACAATACTGGTGGAACCGGGGCGAGACCAACCGGAAGAAAATACTGGCATTCCGGAATTCTTACCATGGAGACACTTTTGGTGCCATGAGTGTAAGCGACCGCAGCGTATTCACCCTGGCTTTTCACGACCTGTTATTTGAAGTGATTTTTATTGATACGCCTACCCTGAAAAACATAGGTGCTATCGAACAACTCCTGCAACAACAGGGTGAAGAGATCGCCGCTTTCATCTATGAACCACTGGTTCAGGGCGCAGGTGGTATAAAGATGTATGAGGCAGCATTGATGAACCGGCTGCTGGCAGCTGTTAAACAATCCCGGATCATTTGTATTGCTGATGAAGTGATGACAGGTTTTGGCAGAACAGGCAAACTGTTTGCCAGTGAATACCTGACCGAACAGCCAGACATTACCTGCCTGAGTAAAGGCCTAACCGGTGGTACCATGGCACTGGGTGCAACTTCCTGTAACCAGTATATTTACGAAGCATTCGTAAACGATGATGCATTCAAGACTTTTTTCCATGGCCACTCTTTTACAGCCAATCCCCTTGCCTGTACAGCCGCATTAGCCAGTCTGGACCTGCTGGAAAAAGAAAGCTGCCGCCAGAAGATCAAATGGATCTGCCGATCAAACACAACATTTGCCGAAACACTGGCCGAAGGTTTCCCTGTAAAAGAAGTTCGTGTATGCGGCACTATCCTTGCTTTTGAGGTCTCTCAGGGAAAAGATGGATATCTCAATTCAATCAGCAGTTCTGTTACGCAGGAAGCAATGCAAAAAGGAGTTTACCTGCGACCATTGGGCAACACGGTTTACCTGATGCCGCCCTATTGCATTACGGAAGAAGAATTGGCCAAGGTTTACCGGGTAATAACCGAGATATTAGCGCAACTAAAACAATGATCAGTTCCGCTCCGCCAGTTTCCTGAGATTGTTGAGGTTTGTTTCCATCATGGTGCCCAGGATCTTATCGTTCATCATCGAACCCAGCCTTTCCCAGGGATACCAGGGTAATTGCTGCTCGAACTGCCATTGAACGACTACCTGGTTTTGAGCGCTGTTGCCGATAATGCGAACCGTACTGGTCTGCCTGATGCCTTTTTTGGGGGTCCAGGTAGATACTACCGAAGAATCGGTGATACTGGTGATCTCCACTTCTGTAGTACCGATATCAGCCTTCACCGGCGAGTGAATGATAACGGAAGCCTGCTCCATGCCGTCCATCCATTTCTTCCATTGTTGAATATCGCCAATATAAGGTTTGATGGAATCTTTTACAGCCACAATATCCACAGCCCTTGAGACCAGCACATGCGAGGGTAATAAAATGCCTATGAATGAGGCAACCACAAACAACGACAGTACACTAAAAAAAATCAGTTTGATCAGTTTCATACACTACTCCCACTTAAAAGTTTTAAAAGCAACAGCATAGACCACCACTGTCCAGATACCAAGTATACCCAGCTCTTTCCAGCAACTGAGCAGACTGGTTCCTTCAAATGCAATATTGCGCATGGCCGTATTGAAATGTGTCAATGGTAATATTTTACAGATCGGCTGCAGCCACGTGGGGAATGCTTCTATGGAGAAAAAAGTTCCTGCCAGCAGAAACTGCGGCAGAGTGATCAGGTTAGCGAACGGCGGGATGGTGCTTTCACTCTTGGCCACACTACTCACAATAAAACCAAAGCCCATGAACAGGATCAGCGCTATGAAACTCAGCACCATGATCTCGAGAAAGGTCTGCAAACCATGCACCAGCGTAAACTGGAACAGGAAATGCCCCACGCCAATCACAATCACAGAAGTAAGCATCTGGAACAGTACCCGGCTGATGGCTTCGCCCAGTACGATATAGGACCGTTTGACAGGCGTTGCATAAAACCGTTTCAGTACCAGTTGCTGCCGCAGGTTAAAAAACAGGAATGCCACCCCAAAAACACCGGAACTTAATAAAGAGAAGCCCAACTGTCCGGGAAGGATAAAATCGATGGTACGGTAAATACGGCCGGGAATTTTTTGTACCGTATTACTTACCATAGCGATGGTAGGTGCGTTGGCATAGGTCTTTTGATTGAGTCCTGCGATAACAGCATCCAGGATCGACCGGAGTACCTGCAGATTCTGCGGGCTTACCGCTTCAGAACTCAACAGGCTGATCTTATAAGGCGGGTTAGCCAGTCCAGACTTCTCAATATTGATCACAGCAGTGATCCTGCCCTTTTCCAGGTCTTCCTGGATCTCAATGTCCGGCTTGTTGACCACTTTGACACCTGCCACCCCCTTGATGGCTGCATATACCGGATTGGACGTATCTGTGTGTTTGTCAAATGCCACGTTCAGGGATACTTTGCCCCCATTACCAATAAATCCAAACACCAGGATGAATACCAATGGAAAAGCGATACTGAATATGACCGCCGAGGGGCTGCGGAAAATGGCCCGTAAACTTCCCCGGGTAATGGCCAGCATTGCCTTATACTGGCTATAGGTACCTTTCATAATGAATACATTATACAAACAAATCTATCCCATTATTTGCCTATTGAAAAAAAAAGGGCGAAAAAGAGGAAATAACAGACAAAAGTCGTACTATTGTACGACAAATGACGTATATGGCGAAATTGCAGAAATATAGCCCCCAGCGAGGCAAAACAGCCCGGGTAGAAGAGCCCGCCATAACCTATCCCATCATAAAAAAAACGGTACAGGTAGCCGATTATACCTATAAAAAAATGAAAAAGGTAGCCGACCTGGTACCTTTTACCCAGGCAGAATGGGCCAATATGCTGCACCTCTCAGAAAGAACCCTGCAGCGTTACGCCAAAAACAATTCTTCCTTTGAAGGTATTTATACTGACCGGATCCTGCTGTTACAGGAAATGATACAGCTGGGGCTGGAAACATTTACCGATGCGCAGGCTTTTTACCGCTGGTTAAAAAAGGAGAAACCGGTGATGGGGCAAACACTCAATTTTGCGTCTTTGTATTCAGATCGCGGCATACAGGAAATCATTGACCAGCTGATCCGTATTCAACAAGGTGTTTACGCATGACGCTTTTCCGTTTTGCACACAGGAAGTTTGCGCGGGACCTGTCCGGCACGGGTGCGCGACTGAAAGGTGGCAGATGGAACCCTCCGGGTATATCCGTGATCTATACCAGCGAAAACATTTCCCTGGCATTGCTGGAGATACTGGCCAATGCCCATACCCTGGAGGATCTTCAGCTGGTTCAACTCATGGAAATAGAGGTGCCGGATAATATTGCCTGTCACGACATCCGCTTACAGGGCCTGAAAAAGAACTGGCACCACGATTTTGACTATACCCAATGGATGGGGAAAGAGGTACTGCAATCGCAGCAGAACCTGTTATGCCGATGCCCATCGGCCATTGTTCATCAGGAACACAACTACCTCATCAATCCACTGCATCCCGATTTCAGAAAAATAAAACTGGGTAATAGCGCTGACTTTTATTTTGATGAACGCCTGTTCAAACAACAGGCAGTTTAACGGACCGTAACCGAAAACGGCAGTCTTGCCTGCGGCGTACCCACCATTGTCTTCACTTTCCTGAGTTCCTGCAGCGCTTTTAACTGTTCCTCTCCTATCTCTTCTTTTAAAAGGCTGGTTTTGATAGATCTTTTATAACTGTTCATGATCTGTTCAAAAATTGTCTTCTTCTCAGGATATTCTTTGATCCGGTAGTCCCCCAGTTTTGCCATCCGGGCCGCAGAAGCAATTGCATCCTGCAGCGTGCCGATCCTATCCACCAATCCCACATCAATTCCCCGTTTACCGGTCCAAACCCGTCCCTGCGCAATACTGTCGATATATCCGATATCTTTTTTACGCCCTTCGGCCACCCTGCTTTTGAAAGTATGGTATATAGAATCGGTGGCAGCCTGAAAGAATCTTTTTTCCGTTTCATTCAAAGGCCTGTCGCCACCCCCGGCATCGGCAAACGGAGCGGTCTTTACCCCATCGAACGTAATACCCAGTTTGTTTTTGAAGAAAGACTGAAAATTAGGAACGATACTGAATACCCCGATAGATCCTGTGATCGTATTGGCATTGGCAAAGACTGAATCCGCATTACAGGCAATATAATAGCCACCAGATGCCGCAACATCTCCCATACTAACCACTACAGGTTTCTCTTTACGGGCCAGTGTGATCTCATGCCAGATCACATCACTCGCCAATGAACTTCCCCCGGGTGAGTTGATCCGGAAAACGATCGCTTTCACGTCATTATCCAGTCTTGCTTTACGTATCAGCCCACGAAATACATCACTTCCTACCTGGTCATGATCACCATTGCCGGAAACGATATCTCCATCAGCATAGATCAGTGCAATTTTTTTGTCGCTGTATGATTCTTTAAAATCAACAGCTTTGCTATAATCACTGAATGTAACAAAATTGATCTTCTCACGCGGGCTGATCTTCAATTTATCCTGCATCTCTCTTTTTACTTCATCATCGTATCTCACCCCATCTACCAGTTGGTGCGTGACCGCATCCTGTGCTGTTTGTATGGTTCCCTCCACCGCCAGGTTTCGCAACATAGCTGTATCCAATTTACGAGAAGTAGCGGTTACGGCCAGCAGGTCATTGTACAGATCACCCAGCCAAACAGATGTCTGCAGGCGATTGGCTTCTGTCATCTTTGTTTCACGCAGCGGCTCTGTGGCACTCTTGAACTTACCGGCATAAAAGATCTGTGGCTGTATTTCCAGTTTATCAAGCATGCCTTTCAGGAAGATCAGGTTAGAGGAATACCCGAACCATTCTACTCCTCCCTGCGGATGGCAGTAGATCCTATCAGCCGCGCTACCCACATAATACCCTTTCTGTGAGATCGCTTCCCCATAAGCAAACAGAAATTTTTTACTGGTCTTGAAATCGGCCAATGCTTTCCGTAATTCCTCACTGGCAGCAAAACCGTTCCGGTTATTACCACAAAGAACATAAATTCCTTTGATGGCGGAATCGGATTTGGCATAACGGATCATACGCACCATATCATATAGGGAAGGCGACTCGTTTTCAATGCCATTGACCAGGGCATCCAATGGATTATCCCTCGACTGTTCTTTGAATTCGCCGGAAAGATCCAATACCAGCACTGCGTCCCTGCCTACAACCGGTTTATCGGCGCTAGTGGCGCTGGCAATGATCCCCAATAGAATAAATACCCCGATCACCGTAAAAATGATCAACGCCAGTAAGGAAGCAAAGAATGTTTTAAAAAAGCTCCGCATAATTTTCGATTAAATAGTAATGAATTTAAAGATATTTGCTCCCGCAAAACCTTTTCCAATTATGAATACAGCTTATTTGCTGATAGGCGGCAATCTTGGCAACCGGTCTGCCTATCTGCAGGAAGCGATGCATCATATTGAACAATCCTGCGGCAATATCGTTCTTTCTTCGGCTATTTACGAAACTGCCGCCTGGGGATTGACGGATCAGCCCAGTTTTTATAACCAGGCCCTTGCCCTTAGCACCCATCTTCTCCCTGAAGAACTGATGAAAACACTACTGTCCATCGAAGAAACCATGGGGCGTAAAAGAACCGTTAAGCTGGGCCCCAGGATCATTGACCTGGATATTTTACTGATCGATGACCTTGTATTGTCGACCGGGCTATTAACATTACCGCATCCGGCCCTACCGCTGCGAAGATTTGCTTTACTGCCTTTATCGGAGATTGCTCCGGAACTATTACACCCTGTTCTGCACAAAACCATCGCACAATTGCTGGACGATTGTACCGATCTGCTCGATGTGCAAAAAAAATCTCCCGCCACTACCTGATGGCGGTTAATTTTGGCCATCATTGAGCTGCGATCACATGAAGCATCACTTTATAACTGTGGAGGGAAATATCGGCGTGGGCAAAACCACGCTGACACATTTATTGGCCAAACACTTCAACGCAAGGCTGATACTGGAAGAGTTTGCCGACAATCCCTTCCTCCCAAAATTTTACGAGAATCCTGACCAATATGCTTTTCCACTGGAACTGTTCTTTATGGCCGAGCGCTATAAGCAATTGAAAGAGATGGTCCATACCAAAGACCTTTTTCAGGCCGTGACCATTTCTGACTACCTGTTCACCAAATGCCTCCTTTTTGCCAAAGTGAACCTGCCGGAAGAAGAATTCCGGCTATACCAGAAACTGTTCGATATCATTCACCAGCAACTGGCCTTCCCGGATATCCTCATTTATCTGCATGCACCCGTGCAGAAACTGCAATCCAATATCCGGAAAAGGAACCGCAGTTATGAACAGAACATACCCGATGAATACCTGTTCAACCTCCAGGAAACGTATACCAGCTATATCAAACAGCACAATATCAAAACCATTTTCATTGATGCCAGCAATGCCGATTTCCTGGGTAACGAAAAACACCTCCAGATCGTGATCGATGCGTTGGATAAGGATTACGATGAAGGACAACATTATTTCAGCTTACCTTAGCGAGGTCCTCAAAAATATTGTCAATCCACCACTGATCCATGACCTATATCCAACAAAAACATGACCCCTTCGCCGCCATGCGGATACCGGAATACCGGCACCTGATGCTGGGACGGTTCCTGTTCATCATGGGACTTCGTATGATGGGCACCCTGGTAGGCTGGTGGATCTACGAACTCACCAATGAACCTTTCGCCATTGGCCTGATCGGTTTATCGGAAGTGATCCCCGCCGTATCCCTCTCCCTGTATGCGGGCCATGTGATCGATATCAGTGAGAAAAGAAAATTATTACTCAGGGGCGTTTCGCTGTACCTGTGCTGCGCCCTCCTGCTACTGGGCTTATCCACCCGGTATACGGCTACGCAGCTCAGCCATCACTGGATCGCTTTCAGTATCTATGTCATCATCTTTTTTACGGGCATATTCAGGGCGTTCACAGGTCCTACATTCGGAACCATGCTGGCTTCCATCGTTCCCAAAAATATCCTTCAGAATGCCACTACCTGGAACCAGGGGGTATGGTTATCTGCCTCTGTAACGGGACATGCCACAGTAGGTTTCCTGATCGCTGGTGTTGGCAATACGGGGTCGCTGGCCATTATTTGCCTGCTGGTGACATTGGGACTATGTTTCATGTACCTGCTACACCCCAAACCACCCCTGAACGAAGCCGGTGAAAAGAAAACATTGGACAGTGTGAAGGAAGGATTGAATTTTGTGTTCCGCACCAAGGAGGTTTTGGGTGCGCTTTCGCTTGACCTGTTTGCAGTATTATTCGGGGGCGCAGTAGCCATGATCCCTGTTTTTGCCAAAGATGTATTGAAAACAGGTCCCATTGGCTTTGGTTGGTTGAATGCGGCTTCAGATATCGGTTCTATCCTGATCATCGTAACCCTCACCATCTCCCCCATGCGTAGCGGACAAGGCAAAAAGCTATTACTGGCAGTGGGCGGCTTCGGGTTGTGCATCATCATATTTGCCCTATCCAAAATATTCTGGCTTTCCTTTGCCGTATTGATGCTGAGCGGCATACTCGATGGTATCAGTGTAGTGATCAGGGGAACCATCCTGCAACTGAAAACGCCCGACAATATGCGCGGCCGGGTCATGAGCGTGAACTCCATGTTCATCAACAGCAGTAATGAACTGGGCCAGTTCGAAAGCGGTGTGGCTGCCAAACTGATGGGGGTGATCCCTTCCGTGGTTTTCGGCGGCTGCATGACCTTGCTGGTAGTAACCACTACCTGGTTCAAAGCCCCCAGCCTGCGGAAGATGGAATACTAAATTTGCCTATCTTAGTAACCCGTCCTCAACTTAAACCAATACTCATGAAACGTCGTTCATTCCTGCGTAATACAGGACTTACTGCCGGTTTACTGGCATTGTCCTCCCAAGACCTTCTGGCTGGTTTACTACAACAACCCGCTTATAAACTAAAAATGCTCCGCGGTGATGTAGGCATCTTCACCGAAAGAGGCGGCACCATTGGCTTTTACCAGTCGGAAGACGGGTATGCCGTTGTAGACTCGCAGTTCCCC
This sequence comes from Bacteroidota bacterium, assembly GCA_016183765.1. Classification (GTDB taxonomy): domain Bacteria; phylum Bacteroidota; class Bacteroidia; order Chitinophagales; family Chitinophagaceae; genus Sediminibacterium. The sequence continues at coordinate 28,658 of JACPEA010000007.1, read as the reverse complement.
GATCCTGCCAGGCACGTGATAGAAGAACTGAAGAAACACAAAGAAATGCCATTCAGGTTCCTGATCAATACCCACCACCATGGCGATCATACTGGTGGTAATATTTCATTCAAAGACATAGCCGAACATGTGGTAGGACATGAAAACTGTTTAGCCAATTACCAGCGGGTGTCAGAACAGGCGAAGAACACCGACAAACAGCTTTTCCAGGATATCACTTTCAGCAAAGGCTGGAAACAGAAGATCGGTAAGGAAAGGATACATGCTTACTATTTCGGCGCCGCCCATACGAATGGTGATGCCATCATCCATTTTGAACAGGCCAATATCGCACATATGGGCGATCTGCTGTTTAACCAGCTCGCCCCATTCATCGACCGGTCGGCCGGCGCCAACATACAAAGCTGGATAAGCGTCATGCAGAAAGCACAGAAAACATTTGACAAGGACACTTTATTCATATTCGGGCATGCCGGCGATCCGGAAAAGGTCACGGGCTCATTGAACGACCTGGCGGCTTTTGAAGATTACCTGAAAAAACTGCTGGATTTTGTTGACAGCCAGATCAAAGCAGGTAAAAGTAAAGACGAGATCATAAAAGCCAAAGAAATACCCGGCATCAGCTGGAAGAACAGCGGTGCGGAAAGAAGCCTGACAGCCGCATACGAAGAACTTACTTCAAAGTAGCCATCAGTTTCTCCAGTACAAAATAAACTGCGGGACAAAAAGTCGAATTCTTTAACGTGATGGCGGGCCGTTTCAGCAATATGTCCTCATCGGTATAGGGAAAACGCTGGCAGTCAGACGGCCTTGTGTCATAGATGGAACAGTAGTTATCGGTTCCCAGGAAAGGGCATGGTTTGCTTTTGGTCACGTAATCACCCTCATCATCCAGGTAGAGATAGGTCTCGATAAAATCCCCCTCCTTCATCCCCAGGTATTTGCTGATACGTTTGATATCCGGGGTTTTGAACCGGGGGGAATAATTCTTGCAGCAATTGGCGCAGGTTAAACAATCAATTTCCTCAAAAGCGGCTTCATGGAGGTCGGGCAGCAGTTTCAGCACCTTGTTCTTATTGGCCCGCTGCAGGAACTGTTTGTACTGTTTCTGGTGCTCCCCACTCCTTTTTTCCCAGTTGTCCATGATAGTTTCGCTCATATTTTGCCGGATAGAACCACAAGATTAGCAGGATTTACCGGTTTTTCCGAAAAATCCTCTCACCCGCCGCAGTCACGCACTGTTTACACAATCCACCCCCTATCCCCAAGTGCAACAAAAGCTTTATTATCCTCATTTATCCTCTTACCTTTGCGGCGATTTACTTCTTTGCCTGCTTTCGGGGCCCCCTGAAAAGCGACAAAATCACCTCAAACTATAGACGCACTATGAATCTATTTGAACAGCATTCCACAGAATTCCAGGGCAGGCACATCGGACCCAACAGCGCAGACACAAAACAAATGTTAGCCACAATCGGGGCTGGCTCACTGGACGAGTTGATCAGTAAAACCGTTCCGGACTCGATCCGTATCAAAGGCGACATGAAGATACCCGCCGCCATCAGTGAATTTGAGTACCTGAGCGAATTGAAAAAAACAGCGTTAAAAAACAAATTATACAAAAATTATATAGGTCAGGGTTATTACGGCACCATCACCCCGAGTGTGATCCTTCGTAATATTTTTGAGAATCCGGGATGGTACACCCAGTACACCCCTTACCAGGCAGAGATCTCCCAGGGACGACTGGAGAGCCTGCTGAATTTCCAGACCATGGTGGCCGACCTGACGGCTTTACCCATTGCCAATGCCTCATTACTGGACGAAGCCACTGCTGCCGCAGAAGCCATGGCCATGATCTTTCACCATGTGAACAAAACAGAGGTGATCAGCAAACCCAAACTGTTTGTTGACAATGCTGTTTTTCCGCAAACCAAAGATGTACTGGTTACCCGCGCACAACCCATTGGCGTGGAGCTGATATATGGCGATTACAAGACCATACAACTGGACAACACCTATTTTGGTGCACTGATCCAATACCCCAACGATAACGGCTCTGTGGAAGATTATCGTGGTTTTATCGGTAATGTTCACGCCGTGGACGGTCTGGTGATCATGGCCACAGACCTGCTGGCGCTTACGGTACTCACCGCACCGGGAGAACTGGGTGCAGATGTGGCCATTGGCTCAGCACAACGTTTGGGTGTTCCCATGGGTTTTGGCGGACCGCATGCCGCTTTTTTTGCTACCAAAGATGATTTTAAACGGGGTATGCCGGGCCGATTGATCGGTGTAAGTATTGATGCGCAGGGCAACCGTGCCTTACGTATGGCGCTGCAAACCCGCGAACAACATATCAAACGGGAAAAAGCCACTTCCAATATCTGTACCGCACAGGCATTACTGGCCAATATGGCCGCCATGTATGCCGTATATCATGGGCCGGAAGGATTGAAAAATATTGCCTCCCGCATACACATACTGGCACAGGCTGTTGCCAATGGACTGGGCAAACTGGGTATTAAACAAAACAATACCGCATACTTCGACACTTTACAGATCAGTGGTGTACAGGCGGAATCTGTGAAAACCATGGCTGAAAAATACCATACCAATTTCCGCTATTTCGCCAATGGTACTATCGGGATCAGCCTGGACGAGACCAGCACCGTAGAAGATGCCAATACCATCCTGAAAATATTCGAAGCCGTAACAGAAAAAAGCACCGGACACCAACTGGCTGCCAAAGACCTGTCATCTGTTACCTACCAGTTCCCCGCTGATCTTCAGCGAAGCTCGGCGTATCTCACACACCCCGTATTCAATACGCATCGCAGCGAGAGCCAGATGATGCGTTACATCAAATCGCTCGAAAACAAGGACCTTTCACTGAATACCAGCATGATCAGCCTCGGAAGCTGCACCATGAAACTGAATGCCGCTACAGAAATGATCCCGGTTAGCTGGCCCGAATTTGGCGGTCTGCATCCTTTTGTACCGGCTAACCAGACAGCAGGTTACCAGCAGATCATTGATGAACTGAACAGCTATCTCTGCGAGATCACCGGTTTTACCGCCTGCAGCCTGCAACCTAACAGCGGTGCCCAGGGAGAATATACCGGTCTGCTCACCATACGCTCCTATCACGCAGCCAGAAAAGAAAGTCACCGCAATGTGGTACTGATCCCCATCAGTGCCCACGGCACCAACCCGGCAAGCGCTGTCATGTGCGGTTTCCATGTAGTGGTAGTGAAATGCGATGAAGCCGGTAACATTGATGTAGCCGACCTGCAAGCAAAAGCGGAACAATACAAAGACACACTGGGGGCACTGATGGTGACCTATCCATCCACCCACGGCGTATTTGAAGAGACCATCCGCAATATTTGCCAGATCATCCACGACAATGGCGGTTTGGTGTATATGGACGGCGCCAATATGAATGCGCAGGTCGGACTCACCAGTCCCGGAATGATCGGAGCCGATGTATGTCACCTGAACCTGCACAAAACTTTCGCTATCCCGCACGGCGGCGGCGGTCCCGGAATGGGCCCCATCTGCGTGAACGATAAACTGGCGCCTTATTTGCCGGGGCATCCTGCCCTGCAAAGCACCGGCTCTGTCAGTGCCGCACCGTATGGTTCTGCCAGTATCCTGCTGATCAGTTACGGGTATATTAAAATGCTGGGAGCAACAGGCCTGCGCCAGTCGACCGAATACGCGATCCTGAACGCCAACTATATGAAAGCCAGGTTAGAGAAATATTACAAGATCCTTTACACCGGCTCCAATGGCACTTGTGCACACGAATTCATCGTGGACCTGCGCCCATTCAAACAATCGGTAGGTATTGAGGCAGAGGATGTGGCCAAACGTCTGATCGACTACGGTTTCCACGCCCCAACCCTGAGTTTCCCGGTTGCAGGCACCATCATGATCGAACCGACCGAGAGCGAAGACAAAGGCGAACTGGACCGTTTCTGCGATGCCCTGATCTCCATTTACGAAGAGATCAAAGCCATCGAAGATGGTAAATCAGACAAAACCGACAACCCATTGAAGAATGCCCCACATACGCAGGCTGTGGTGTGTGACGATGAGTGGAAACATGCTTACAGCCGCAAACAGGCCGCTTTCCCGCTGTATTATGTTACCCAGAACAAGTTCTGGCCAAGTGTGGCAAGGGTAAACAATACCTATGGCGATCGTAACCTGATCTGTACCTGCGAGCCCGTTTCTTCTTATATGGAAAATGCGTAGGGAATATTGAATATTGAACAGAGAATGCTGAATGTTGAAGTCAATGATTCCAATATTCAGCATTCCTTTTTTATTTGATAGCAAGATTTACCTGACTCGCTTGTATGCCGACTGGCTTAACCTACGCACTTCATCTTCCAGCAGGAAGATGATCTTGTCTTTATCAGTCAGCATCGTTTCCATCCGCTCTAATTGCCTGTTCAGCAGTTTGATCACATCATCTTTGGAGTCGAAATAGGTCTGCTGTTCCTCATTCAGTTCAGTCAAAGCCTGTTGTTTGCCCAACGATCCATTGACAGGCACTGACAATAACATTTTTCCTTTACCAGTCACCAGCCAAACCAGGCTCAGGTCGGGATAGTGTTCCTTGATCTTTTCGAGAATATCCGAACCCACAGAACCCTTTCCTTTCAGTTGTTTACCCAGGTACCCATTCGACAGATCGCAGCTACGTTCAAAAGCGTAGGCTGAAATATTACTGTAAACCAGGTAGTCCTGCAGTCTTTCGATTAATCGCATCAGGTATAAATACGTTAGAAAATAGGTGATGAAACCGTATGGGATTCATCGACTAAATGGTAATATTGTATCTCATATAGCCATTACGAAATAAGTAGAATCAACTAAACCGTGCAATGCGGTTTATACCTAATCTGCCTGTTTTTTTCACGGAGCAATAAATCCCAGGAGGCAGATCCAACTATTATTTTTGTGTCGTAAGGCAGGCTCCAATAATACCTGTTATCAACATGGCACAGAAACAACACACTGCATCACAATCACTTAGCAGTAAAGAAATCGCAGATCCCCAACTGGTGATCGATGAATTTTTCGATTTTGCCCACCTGCCCGAGATCCGGGAACTGTTATGGGAATGGCTAAAGGTTACCGTTACGGGCACTTATCACAAAGAATTAAATGCATCGGAGCGCTCCACCATCCTTACCCTGTACGAAAAACTAAGTAAGTTGGTTGAAGCAGCACATATCCTGCATACAACACCAAAAAGCAAAATGGGAAACAAAGTTGCTCAGAAATAAAGTTTACGCATACGAAGGTTTTACAGAACGCACGACCTGCTTGTGCTACCCGCTTTTCTGTTTATATTTAGTATCCAAACCCATATCATGGATCAGCGTATCATTAACCTGTATGACGAGTACACCCATCAGCCATTCAGCAGGGACGAATTTTTAAAACGGCTGGCCGCCATCACCGGAAGTATGGCCCTGGCTTTATCAATTACCCCGCTGCTCGAATCCAATCACGCCAAAGCCGCTACCATTGCGGAAGACGATGAGGAACTGGATACGGAAATGATCTCTTATGAGGTTAACGGCATTGTGATGTTCGCTTACACGGCCAAAACCAAAAAGAAAATGAATATGGGAGCGGTTATGGTGATACATGAGAACCGTGGACTGAACGACCATATCAAAGATGTGACCCGACGCCTGGCCAAAGCGGGTTACCTGGCCATGGCTCCTGATGCGTTATCAGAGTCAGGTGGCACACCTGCCAACGAAGAGGAAGCCCGCCAATTATTCACAACACTGGATGCTAAAAAAAACCTGGAGAACTTTGTAAAATCAGTTGAGTTTCTGCGGGCACGCAAAGAAACCAACCGGAAAGTGGGCTGTGTGGGCTTTTGCTGGGGTGGTGCATTGGCCAACCAGATCGCGGTAAACTCGCCCGGGCTCAATGCAGCCGTGGCTTTTTATGGCAGACAACCGGATCCGGCAGACGTTCCTAAAATCAAAGCTCCGCTTCAGTTACACTATGCAGGACTGGATGAACGCGTAAACGCTGGCATCCCGGCTTTTGAAGAGGCTTTGAAAAAAGCGGGTACCCGGTACGAACTGTACCTCTACCCCGGCGTAAACCACGCTTTCCATAACGACACATCCGAAGCCCGCTACAACGCCAACGCAGCCCTGCACGCCTGGAAACGAACACTCGACTTCCTTGAAGCCAACCTCAAGTAGTGAGTGGTGAGTAGTAAGTTCCCTAACTATTAACTTTTAACTCCTAATTACGCCCCGCTTTATGTCTATCCATAAAACCGCCACATTACTAATGCTTTTCACCTGCCTGTTAACCCGAACAATGGCACAGGAAAAAACAGATGAATGGTTACTGCAATTGCTCAGAGCCCAGGGATCGCCGCTTTTACAACATGTACTCAATCACCCGGACAGCTTTCAATACCAGATCATCTATACAGAGATCAACAGGGATAAGAATAACCAGCCCTTCTTCAAAAATCATTACGTACGGGTTGACCGTAACCGTTATTACAATCCTGCCTCAACGGTAAAACTTCCCACAGCATTGATTGCATTGGAAAAACTGAACACCCTTCGCAAACCCGGGCTGAGTATTTTTTCCGGTATGCTCACAGACAGTTCCTTTAGTGCACAGACAACTGTCAAAAAAGATACCTCAGCAGCTGATGGAATACCTTCTATCGCCAACTATATCAGGAAAATATTCCTGGTTAGTGACAACGATGCTTACAACCGCTTGTACGAATTCAACGGGCAGGACCAGTTGAACGGGCTCCTGCACCGGAAAGGGTATAAAGATGTTCGTATTGTCCGGCGTTTTGTTACCATGAACGAAGAAGAGAACCGCCATACCAATGCCATCAGCTTTCTGAACCAGGGCGACACCGTTTTACGTTTACTACCCCATTACAGCCGCATGGATTTCGATTACAGCAAACAGGTCCTGGTCGGAAAGGCTCACTACAACCGGTACGATTCATTGATCAACGCACCATTTGATTTTACCCGGCATAATAACCTGCCCCTTGAAGACCTGAGGCTGATGTTACAATCCGTATTGTTCCCAAGATCGGTTGCAAGTCATCAACGATTTACTATTGAAAAAAAAGACAGGGATTTCCTGTTACAGTACCTGTCAGAATACCCTTCCGAAAGCAGTCATCCGAAATATGATACCACCGAATTCTTCGACAGTTACTGTAAATTTTTCCTGTATAAATCAGGCAGGCAGAAACCACCGGCCAATATCCGCATATTCAATAAACCGGGATGGAGTTATGGTTACCTGACCGATGCCGCCTATATCGTTGATTTTGATACACAGACCGAACTGATGCTCAGCGCAGTCATTTATACCAACCGGGATGGGGTTCTGAACGATGATAAATACGAGTATCAGGAAATCGGATACCCATTCTTCAAAGAGATCGGTGAAATACTGTTGAACTACGACAGGAACCGGCCACGCAAAACAAAACCCAACCTAAATGATTTCAGGTTCGTGTACCGGTAAAACATCATCAATGCAGTTTATTCTTCTTCTACCAGGTCGGTGTCGGCTTTCAGGTATTCGATAAAACCCTGTTTGGTCCAGGACTTTTTCTCTTCTATCCAGAGACAAACGTGGTTGTCTACTTTAGAAAGGATCTGCCATGCCTGCAAAGAAAGCTGTGCATCTTTTGGTGATTTCTTAAAAGTGGTTGATACGTCCTCTCCCAGCTTCGCAATGATTTTGCCATTTTTTTTGCGAAAAGTGTCGTTGAAGAATTTACCTGCTGGTTCAGTTCGCTTTCCAAAAACACAATTGCCCAAAACAAGGCCAATTACTTTTTCACGGGTGAGATCCAGGATCATGTTCTGGTACAGATAAGCGATCGTTTCTCCGTTTTTATTAACTATGCTTGTCATAAGGAGCTATTACTAATCAACCCACAAGGTAAGCTGAATATAGCTGCAGGTGAAGGAGAAACCGAAAAATAATGGAAACATAATATTGGGCGTACTTACCGGCACGTCTTTCCGGCAATGCCTATATTTGCAAAAAGTAAAATACTATGGGCGTAGCAGAACAACTGGCACAACTGAAAGCTGAAAAAGCAGCGGCCAACCTGAAGGCGGGACAGGATTTCCTCGCAAAAAATAAAGAAAGGGCAGAAATAACAGCATTGCCCAGTGGTTTACAATACGAAGTACTGGTCAACGGCGCGGGCGAAAAACCGCTGGCACATAACGAAGTTACCTGCCATTATCACGGAACCCTGATCGATGGCACTATTTTTGATAGCTCGGTACAAAGAGGAAGACCTGCTTCTTTCCCTTTAAACATGGTTATCAAGGGCTGGACAGAAGGTTTACAGCTGATGCCTACCGGAAGTAAGTTCCGCTTTTTTATCCCTCCGCACCTCGGTTACGGCGACCGTCAGGTAAGTGCCCAGATCGGCCCCAACAGCACACTGATCTTCGATGTGGAGTTGATCAGTTTCATTTGATCAAAAAAAAATTGAGGAAATTTTGCTACCCAAAAACAGTAGCCAAAATTTCCTCAATCAACTATTAACTATTACTTGCCTTCCATCTCACTCAGTTCCAACCAACGTAGTTCTTTTTCCTGCAGCAACTGATCTATCTCCAGTATTCTGGCGCTCTGTTTATTCAGGTCTTCAAAAGACAGGTTGCCGGCCCCCATCTGTTCTGTGATCTGTTTTTTTTCAGCTTCCAGTTCAGGTAATTCTTTCTCCAGTTGTTCAAACTCACGTTTTTCCTTAAAACTCATTTTCTTTTTCACAACCTGTTCCTTATTTGCCAAAGGGGTTTCGCGGCTGGTAACAGCAGATTCCGTGCTTTCACCTTTGCTCTTCCGTTGTTCCAGTACATCCCATTTATTCTCTTTCTTTTCATTATCCTTTATCCACAACCGGTACTGCGTATAGTTTCCAGGGAAATCACGCACTTCACCATCCCCTTCGAATACGAACAGGTGATCTACCAGGCGGTCCATGAAATACCTGTCGTGACTCACAATCAGTACACAGCCCTGGTAATCGCTCAAAAAATTCTCCAGTACGGCCAGTGTAGGCAGGTCCAGGTCATTGGTCGGTTCATCCAGGATCAGGAAGTTCGGATTGGTGAACAGGATGGTCAATAACTGCAATCTTTTCTTCTCTCCCCCGCTTAAAGCGTTCAGATAAGTATATTGTTTGTCTGGCGTGAACAGGAACAGTTCCAGGAACTGCGCTGCGCTTAAACTTCCGCCATTGGCCAATGGAAAGTTCTCGGCAAAGGTTTTTACATATTCGATCACACGCATGTTCTCTTTGATTACCAGTCCCTGCTGTGAGAAGTTCCCGAACACCACCGTATCGCCGATATTGACCTTACCGCTATCCGCAGGTTCGATCTGTTGCAGCATATTCAGGAAAGTAGATTTACCCACTCCGTTCTTACCGATGATGCCGATCCTCTCCCCTTTGCTGAAAGTGTAATCAAATCCTTTTAAGATGGGAAGTTCACCGTAGCGCTTGTACACTTTTTTCATCTCCACCACTTTACCACCCAGGCGACTCATTTTCATCTGCAGTTGCAGCTGCGCGTCCTCTATTCGTTGTTTGGCACGGGCCTCTACTTCATAAAAGTTATCCTGCCGGCTTTTGCTTTTGGTAGTACGCGCCTTGGGTTGCTTGCGCATCCATTCCAATTCTTTCCGGTATTCGTTCCTGGCTTTGTCAATACTGGCCTGCTCGCTTTCGATCCTGGCAGCTTTCTTTTCGATATAATTCTCGTAGTCGCCATGATACACATACATATTCTCCCGCTCCAGTTCCCAGATCTCTTCACTAACGGCATCCAGAAAATAACGGTCGTGAGTCACCAGCAACAAGGTTACATTTTCCTGGTTCAGGTAGTTCTCCAGCCACTCGATCATTTCCACATCCAGGTGATTCGTAGGCTCATCCATCATCAGCAGCGTATGCTTATGGTCGAAACCGATATCGATCAGTGTCTTGGCCAGAGCCACCCTTTTCCGCTGTCCTCCGCTCAGGTCGCGCACCGGCTGCTCCAGGTGGTGGATATTCAGTTTGGTCAGGATCTGTTTTACTTTTACTTCAAAATCCCAGGCATTCAGATCATCCATCTTCCCGAACAATTCACTCAAAGCCATACCATCCTCAGTTTCACTGGCCATTTCATAGGCACGTATCACATTCATCACCGGGTGATCGGTATGAAAGATATTCTCCAATACCGTCTTGCTCTCATCAAACCGGGGTTCCTGCTCAAAAAGGGCAACGGTCACGTCCTTATGGATGAACAATTTACCCTCATCCGGCGTTTCATCACCGTTCAGGATCCGCAACAGGGTTGATTTACCCACCCCGTTACGGGCGATCAGGGCTATTTTATCGCCCTCGTTGATATGAAAGGAAATATTCTTGAACAGGGGATTAATCCCATAACTCTTCGTCAGCCCTTCCGCAGAAACATAATGCATGCGGCAAAACTACGGTAATGCCGAATAATAATACGCCCCTATCATTCAGCATTCCTTGCTTGCCTGTTTGCCATCAGGCAGGTTCAATATTAACGATCCACTCATTTTCGCTACTTTCCCTGTTTTCGTGTTTTCATTATACGTATTTTTGTGATATCTATGAAGAAGATAGAACTGGAAATCGTGGCCCTCTCGCACAGCATCACCCAAACCCATTCTTATGCAGTGGTACTGGGAGAGGTCAATGGTTTACGCCGTCTGCCCATCGTGATCGGCGGTTTTGAAGCGCAGGCTATTGCCGTGGCACTGGAACACATGCAACCCAGCAGGCCGCTTACGCATGACCTGATGAAGAATTTCATGAACGCCTTTAATGTAGAACTGCAGGAGATCATCATCAGCGACCTGCAGGAAGGGATATTTTACTCCAAACTGGTCTGTTTTACCGAGCACGATACCGTTGAGATCGATAGCCGCACCAGTGATGCCCTGGCCCTGGCCGTTCGTTTCGGATGCCCTATCTATACATACGAACATATTCTCGAAAATGCGGGCATCCTGATGGAAGACGGCACACCCAAGAAAAACAAAGGCGAAGCCGTAGGTATTGAAGAAAGTGCTGCCGGCGGAAGTCATGAAGACCTGAGTAACATGAACCTGGAACAGTTACAGACCTTACTGAATGATGTACTGGAGCAGGAAGACTATATCCGTGCCATCTCTATCCGGGATGAGATCAATAAACGAAAATGATTACAGTGAGTGGTGAATGGTGAATGGGCAATGATACATTCAGCATTCGCTATTCACCCTTCACAACTAACCAATGGTCCTCTTCCCTAACTGCAAGATCAATCTCGGCCTGCATATCATCCGGAAACGGGAGGATGGCTACCACGACTTGGAGACCGTTTTTTACCCCATAGCCCTGAAAGATGCCCTGGAAAGCATCCGGACAGAAGGTTCAGGTATCCAGTTCACCAGTTCGGGTTTGCCAGTTGCCGGTAACCCGCATGATAACCTTTGTGTAAAAGCCTATCACCTGCTGCAAAAAGATTTCCCGGACCTGCCGGGTTTACAGGTGCACCTGCACAAACACATACCCATGGGGGCCGGACTTGGTGGCGGAAGTGCCGATGGTGCTTTCATGCTGCTGCTCATCAACCGGCTCTGCCACCTGGACCTTAGCCGGGAACAGTTGATCCGTTATGCCCTGCAACTGGGCAGCGACTGCCCTTTTTTCATCCTGAACCAGCCCTGTTTTGCCGAAGGACGGGGCGAGCGTATGCAACCCATCACACTGGATCTTTCCGGATACCGTTTTGTACTCATCAATCCCGGCATCCATATTTCTACAGCCCAGGCATTCGCGGGTATCAGTCCTCAAAGACCAGGACAGCCCATCACCACGATCTTATCCCTCCCTGTCACGGAATGGAAAAACAGGCTGGTAAATGATTTCGAAAAACACGTAACAGCCCTGCACCCTGCTGTCGGCGTTGCCAAAAACGAGTTATATGCCCGGGGAGCCCTCTATGCAGCTATGACCGGCAGCGGAAGTACGGTATATGGCATCTTCCCCAAGAGCGACCGGCCCCGGATACAAGTCAGCAAAAACTGGCAGATATTTGAAACAGAATAACGATTGTTAGTATATAGGATTGATAATATTCAATGTTTATTTGATTTAATTGAATATTATTAACCTATCTGGATAATTTATTTAAACAATCTTTCATTAAGACGATTTTTTTGCATAAATTCACACTACGATTGCCTGCCATTCTATTTCCTGAACATTAATTCGATTGTACATGCTTGTTTCCAGACAAAACGAGGGACTTTACGACTCGTCGTTTGAACATGATGCCTGTGGCATTGGTTTCGTGGCGAATATCAAAGGCAATAAATCGCACCAGCACATTGCAGATGCTTTGACCGTATTGGAAAATATGGAGCATCGCGGCGCCTGCGGTTGCGAGGCAAATACCGGCGACGGAGCCGGCATCATGCTGCAGATCCCGCACGAATTCTTTTTTGATGAGTGTTTGAAACTCAACGTCCATTTGCCTGCTTATGGCAAATATGGTGTGGGAGTCGTTTTTTTTCCCAAAGAGATCCGACTGCGGGAAGAATGTCGCGATATCTTTAACCGCTCAGCCGAAAAATTAGGACTTGAAGTACTGGCCTACCGGAAAGTGCCCGTAAACAAGGAGGGCATCGGCAATACCGCCCTTTCTGTAGAACCCTGTATGGAACATGTATTTATTGCCTGTCCGGACAACATCACCAACCCCGATGAGTTCGAACGCAAACTCTTTGTGTTACGCAATTATGCATCGCACACCATCAGCAATACGGTAAAAAAAGATGAGATCGGGTTTTATCTTGCTTCCCTCTCTTATAAAACCATTATCTACAAAGGTCAGCTCACCAGCAACCAGGTAAGGAACTATTTCCCCGACCTGAGCGACAAACGCGTGGTATCGGCATTCGGTCTGGTACACTCCCGTTTTGCCACCAACACTTTTCCCTCGTGGAAACTGGCACAGCCTTTCCGCTATATCGCTCACAACGGGGAGATCAATACCCTGCAGGGAAACCTGAACTGGTTACGCACCAGCGAAAAAGGATTCACTTCTCCCTACTTCAGTAAGGAAGAGATGGAAATGTTACTGCCGATCGTTACCGCAAACCAGTCGGATTCCGCCTGTCTCGACAACATGATCGAATTGCTGACGCTGACCGGCAGGTCATTGCCGCACGTGATGATGATGCTGATACCCGAAGCATGGGACGGCAACGACCAGATGGACCCCGTTAAAAAAGCCTTCTACGAATACCATGCCTGTATGATGGAACCCTGGGATGGCCCGGCTTCCATCTCTTTTACCGATGGAAAGATGATCGGGGCCACGCTTGACAGGAATGGTTTACGTCCCTCCCGTTATGCCGTTACACACGATGACCGTGTGATCATGGCATCAGAAACCGGTGTACTGCCTATCGATCCGGCCCTGATCAAGGAAAAGGGAAGGTTACAGCCAGGTAAGATGTTCGTGGTGGATATGGAACAGGGACGCATCATCAGCGATGAGGAACTGAAACAATCCATCTGCTCACAAAAACCTTATGCAGAGTGGCTGAACAAATACAAGATCCGGCTCGAAGAATTACCCGAACCGCGCGTCATGTTCACCCACCTGGAACATGAACAGGTATTCAAATACCAGAAAGTATTCGGCTATTCAACAGAAGACCTGGATACCATCATCGCCCCCATGTCCATCGATGGCAAAGAACCCATCGGTTCTATGGGAACAGATATTCCACTGGCGATCCTGAGTGAACAACCGCAACACCTGAGCAGTTATTTCAAACAACTGTTTGCACAGGTCACCAATCCACCGATCGATCCCATACGGGAAAGAATGGTGATGTCGCTGGCAACTTTTGCCGGAAGCAATGGCAACCTGCTGGTAGAAGATCCCCTGGCCTGCCACAGTGTAGCGCTGAAACATCCCGTTCTCAACAACCACGAACTGGAAAAGATACGCAGTATCGATACCGGTATCTTCCAGGCAAAAACCCTGCAGACCTATTTCCGCGCCGACGGCAAAGCAGGATCACTGAAAAAAGGCCTTGACCGTTTATGTCGTTATGCGGTGGATGCAGTGGAAGATGGCTTTGAAGTGATCATCCTTACCGACCGTGCCATTGACTCCGACCACGCTCCCATCCCGTCGCTGCTGGCCACTGCTGCCGTACACCACCACCTTATCCGGAAAGGATACCGCGGGCAGGTAGGCATCATCGTAGAAGCCGGTGATGTTTGGGAAGTACACCATTTTGCATGCCTGCTGGGTTTTGGCGCCACTGCCATCAATCCATACCTCGCGCTCTCTTCTATCAGGGATATGAAACTGAACAACAAACTCCAGACAGAACTGGATACTGAATACCTGAAGAAGAACTATGTAAAAGCCGTGAACGAAGGACTGCTGAAAGTGTTCTCAAAAATGGGCATCTCCACATTACAGTCATACCAGGGTGCCCAGATCTTCGAGATCATCGGTCTGAACAAAACCGTTGTGGACCAATATTTCACAGGCGCCACATCCCGTATACAGGGTATGGGACTGGATGAGATCGCCAAAGAAGTACTGGCAAAACACTATTTTGCATTCAGCAAAAAAGATATCCCGGTAGACCGGCTGCCAGTTGGCGGCATCTATCAATGGAAACGGAAAGGCGAAGTCCACCTGTTCAATCCGCAGACCATTCACCTGTTGCAGCAGGCAACCAGTACGAATGATTATACAACATTCAAGAAATATTCGAAACTGGTGAACGACCAGACTGAAAAAGCCTGTACGTTACGCAGCCAGTTCCAGTTCAAACGTAACCGGTCTTCTATCCCGATCGATGAGGTAGAACCGGCCGAACATATCTTCAAACGTTTTGCCACAGGCGCCATGTCGTTCGGCTCCATTTCATGGGAAGCCCACACTACACTGGCCATCGCCATGAACCGGCTGGGCGGAAAAAGCAATACCGGCGAAGGTGGCGAAGACGAAGTCCGCTATGAACGTTTGCCCAACGGCGACTCCATGCGTTCTGCCATCAAACAGGTAGCGTCTGCCCGTTTCGGGGTGACAAGTTATTATCTTACTGAAGCAGATGAACTGCAGATCAAAATGGCGCAGGGCGCCAAACCCGGTGAAGGGGGGCAGTTACCCGGACATAAAGTAGATGATTGGATCGGTAAAACCCGCCATTCCACGCCCGGAGTAGGTTTGATCTCGCCACCACCCCACCACGATATCTATTCCATCGAAGACCTGGCACAATTGATCTTCGACCTCAAGAACGCCAATCGTGCGGCACGCATCAACGTGAAGCTCGTATCCAAAGCGGGCGTAGGAACCATTGCGGCAGGTGTTGCCAAAGCCAAGGCCGATGTGGTGCTGATAGCTGGTTTTGATGGCGGTACCGGAGCCTCCCCAATCAGCTCCATCAAACATGCAGGACTTCCCTGGGAGCTGGGACTTGCCGAAACACACCAGACCCTCGTTAAAAATAAATTACGCAGCCGCGTAGTGGTACAGGCCGACGGACAGATGAAAACGGGCCGCGATATTGCGATTGCCGCATTACTGGGCGCCGAAGAATGGGGCGTTGCTACAGCAGCACTCATCGTGGAAGGCTGCATCATGATGCGCAAATGCCACATGAATACCTGTCCCGTAGGCGTTGCCACACAGGACCCCGAACTGCGCAAACGTTTCAAGGGCAACCCTGACCATGTAGTGAACTTCTTCCATTTCATCACCGAAGAATTACGCGAGATCATGGCAGAACTGGGATTCAGGACCGTGAACGAAATGATCGGCCAGGTAGACTCGCTCGAAATGCGCGAGAACATTACCCATTGGAAATACAGTACACTGGACCTCTCCGGCGTATTATACAAGGAACCCGGATCATTGTACACCGGTTTATACAAACAGGAAGAGCAGGATCATGGAATTGCCGAAGTGCTCGACTGGCAATTATTGAAAACCGCCAAGCCCGCACTGGAGAAAAAAGAACGCGTATCGGCATCCTTCCCTATCAAGAATACCGACCGGACCGCAGGCACCATCCTGTCTAACGAGATCACCAAAATCTACAAGGCGGAAGGTTTACCCGAAGATACCATCCACTTTACTTTCACCGGAACAGCGGGACAAAGTTTTGGCGCTTTCAATACAAAGGGGGTCACCCTGGAACTGGAAGGGGATGCCAATGATTATTTCGGTAAGGGATTGAGCGGCGCCAAACTGATCGTGTACCCTTCTAAACAGGCCTCCTTCGTGCCGGAAGAAAACATCATCATCGGAAACGTGGCATTCTACGGTGCAACTGCCGGGGAAGCCTATATCCGTGGCAAAGCAGGTGAACGTTTTGCGGTAAGGAATTCAGGAGCCAATGTTGTGGTAGAAGGTGTGGGCGATCATGGTTGCGAGTACATGACCGGCGGAACTGCCGTAATACTGGGTAACACAGGAAGGAACTTTGCAGCCGGTATGAGTGGCGGTATCGCTTATGTATATGATGTAAACGGGCAGTTTGACCAGCTCTGCAACAAAGAGATGGTAGACCTTGATCCGCTGGATCAGGCCGATGCACATTTACTGCAGGATATGATCACGCGGCATTTTGCCTACACAGCCAGCAGCGTTGCCAAATTCGTATTAGGCGATTTTGAAAACCAGCTGAAGAATTTTGTGAAAGTATTCCCGAGGGACTACAAAAAAGCGCTGGCAGAGAAAGGCGAAAAGTCGAAAGTTAAGACACAGAAATAACCCTTTTCACTGGTATCCTGCAACTGATTACCAGTAAACCAATAAACAAATAAACCCAATGGGTAAACCAACAGGATTTATAGAATTTACCAGGGAACTGCCAGGCAAGCGTTCCCCGAAAGAACGTGTGAACGATTATCGTGAGTTTGTAGAAAAGCTTCCGGAAGAAAAACTGAACCAACAGTCCGCACGCTGCATGAATTGCGGCGTGCCATTCTGCCATAATGGATGTCCGCTGGGTAATATCATCCCCGAATTCAACGATGCTGTATACCGGAAAAACTGGGCCGAAGCATATGATATCTTAAGCGCCACCAACAATTTTCCCGAGTTTACTGGCAGGATTTGTCCAGCCCCATGCGAAAGCGCCTGCGTGCTGGGTATTAACCAGCCACCGGTGACCATTGAAGAGATCGAGAAACATATTATCGAGATCGCATTCGAGAAAGGATTGGTAACTCCGCGAAAACCCAATGTGAGAACAGGCAAAAAAGTAGCTGTGGTAGGCTCCGGCCCTGCCGGACTGGCCGCGGCAGCACAGCTGAACTATGCGGGACATAACGTAACGGTTTTTGAAAGGGACGATGCGCCCGGCGGACTGCTGCGTTATGGCATTCCCGATTTCAAACTTGAAAAATGGGTGATCGACAGAAGGGTCTCCCTGATGGAAGAAGAAGGGGTAACCTTCCGCTGCAACGCCAATGTGGGCGGAAATGTAAGCATCAACGACCTCTTACGCGAGTGCCAGGCAGTTGTATTGGCTGGGGGCTCTACCATTCCCCGTAACCTGGATATACCGGGCAGGGAATTGAAAGGGGTTCATTTTGCAATGGATTTCCTGAAACAACAGAACAAACGCGTCGGCAACCGCCCGGTGGATGCCGAAGACATACTGGCCAAAGGAAAGAATGTAGTGGTGATTGGTGGTGGCGATACCGGCAGCGACTGCGTAGGCACTTCCAATCGTCATGGAGCTGCGTCGGTCACCCAGTTTGAGCTGTTATCCAAACCTCCGGAAAACCGGACAGCGGCAATGCCATGGCCTACTTATCCCATGCTGCTGAAAACCACTTCTTCGCATGAAGAAGGCGCCAACAGGCACTGGTCCATCGCTACCAAAGCATTCATTGGCGATGAAAAGGGCCACCTGAAAGCACTGAAAGTAGTGGATCTTGCCTGGAAAACACCCGAAGCCGGCGGACCTGCCCGCTTTGAGGAAGTAGCAGGCAGCGAAAGGGAAATACCCTGCGAACTGGCTTTACTGGCTATGGGATTCGTACATCCGCAGCACGAAGGCTTATTGAAGCAACTGGATATAGACCTGGACGAAAGAGGTAATGTAAAAGCGACCGAACAGGATTTCCAAACCAATATTCAGAAGATCTTTACGGCCGGAGATATGCGTCGCGGACAATCCCTGGTAGTATGGGCCATCAGTGAAGGCAGGGAATGTGCCCGTAAGGTAGATGAGTATTTAATGGGTGGATCAGTACTAGAATCGAAAGATAAGAGCTATTTAGTTAGTATATAATTTTTTCTA
Source organism: Bacteroidota bacterium (assembly GCA_016183765.1). GTDB lineage: Bacteria > Bacteroidota > Bacteroidia > Chitinophagales > Chitinophagaceae > Sediminibacterium. Next base: position 10,232 of record JACPEA010000007.1, on the reverse strand, counting down.
ATTTGTTTTAAAAAGCTCCCGAATGGGGGCTTTTTTTATGATTTATATAGAAATAAAAAACAGTATCCCATTTTATAGAAAGAATACAGCGATTGAATGATATATATTAATTTAAATTAAATGTTAATTATTTTATAAATTGTATACATTTTTATGAGTACATTAGTTTTATAAATAATTATAATTATTTAATTTAATATTAAATCTATGTCAAAATCCACCGTCAAGCAATTCGCGCCATTTATTCTTTTATTAGTAGTTGCCGTAGCAGCCCTGTTCGTCCCCTCCCTTCCCAACTTTGATGACGGCGGTAAATACAGTGCGGCCGATATAGCCTGGATCATCGTAGCTACCGCCCTGGTATTCCTGATGACACCCGGGCTGGCTTTTTTCTACGGTGGTATGGTACACCGCAAGAATGTGATCTCCACCATGATCAAAAGTGTGGTGGCAGCCGGAGTAGTGAGCATACTCTGGGTTTTTGTAGGATATAGCCTTTGCTTTGGTGACAGCATTGGAGGTTTTATCGGAAACCCTTACACGCACCTGTTCTTCAGGGGTGTTAACTCAGGCGCTCCCTGGAGCCTGGCGCCCAGTATCCCTCTGTCGCTGTTCGCCCTGTTTCAGCTGATGTTCGCCATCATCACCCCCGGACTGGTTGTAGGCGCTGTGGCCGAGCGGATCCGTTTTACGGCATATATCCTCTTCATTGCCCTGTTCAGTTTACTGGTATATGCACCCATCGCACACTGGACATGGCATCCGGATGGTTTCCTGTTCAAAATGGGCGCTCTCGATTTTGCCGGTGGTACCGTAGTACATATTTCTGCAGGTTGTGCCGCTTTGGCCGGTGCACTGGTACTGAAGCGCCGCAAATCACATATAGAACAACAGGAGATCCCGCCAGCCAATATCCCTTATGTACTGATCGGAACCGGGTTACTCTGGTTTGGCTGGTTCGGTTTTAACGCAGGTTCCGCACTGGGCGCCAATGCACTGTCCGTATCTGCATTCGGCACCACCAACACAGCTGCTGCGGCCGGTGGTCTTTCCTGGATGTTCTTTGATGTGATCCGCGGTAAAAAACCTTCTGTTCTCGGTTTCTGTATCGGTGCGGTGGTTGGCCTCGTGGCCATTACACCTGCCGCAGGTTTCGTGGCCATTCCACAAAGCATCTTTATCGGCTTTTTTGCTGCCATTGTATCCAACCTGGCCGTGTATTACAAAAGCAAATCCACACTTGATGATACCCTTGACGTATTCCCCTGTCACGGTTTAGGCGGTATAGTAGGTATGCTGATGACCGGCATTTTCGCTACCAGGTCGGTGAATGCCGCAGGCGCTGACGGATTGTTTTACGGAAATGCCGGTTTCTTCTTTACGCAGGTAAAAGCACTGGGCATCGTGGTGGGCTATAGTTTTGTCATGTCTTTTGCGATCTTCAGGTTCATCGACCTGATCCTGCCCTTACGCGTAAGTGAAGAAGAAGAGATCCAGGGTCTGGATGCCACACAACACAACGAAAAATACGGAAGGACCCCGCAACTGGTCTAAACAGCCGGTGCGATCCCGAATACCGGTAAGGGCATCCCGGCATCGAAAAGTCACAACCACTCTGCTAATGAAGCAACCTCTGACCAGGTATGGCTTCCTGGTGGACCCTCCCAAAAAATAAGGTACAGCCATAGCATAAACCTCTGACCAGGTTTACAGGCTGTACCTATTTGTTAATCATAAAACCCATTGCAATGTTAAAGAAAATTTCAGCAGTCTGCCTGGCATTTTTCGGGCTAGGATCAGCAAGCGCACAAACGGATTCCGCTAAAAAAGCTACCACCACATTCACAGGGTCGGTAGATGTGTATTACCGCTTCAATTTTAACGATCCACCTGCGGGAACCAACAATTACACCAGTTTCACCAATTCCAAAAATTCATTCGAACTGGGCATGGCTTCCATACGGGTAGATCATACCATTGGCAAAGTTTCCGCTACTGCTGATATTGGTTTTGGTCGCAGGGCACAGGAATTCTCATACAATGATGTGGGCACTACTTTAACTGCCGTAAAACAGGCTTTTGTCAGCTATGCCGTTTCTGATAAACTCAAATTCAGTTTTGGTAAATGGGCCACCCACTGCGGCTGGGAATTACTGGACGCTTATGCGAACAGAAATTACAGCATGTCTTACGGATTCTCTTTCGGCCCTTTCTTTCATACCGGGATAAAAGCCGATTTTTCCTTAGGAGGCAAAACCGCGATGATGCTGGGTGTTGCCAATCCTGTTGACTATGTCAGCGCTCCCGCCAATAACTCCGCGAAAATGCTGATTGCCCAACTGAGCACCGCATCCAAAAACGACAAACTGAAAGCTTACCTGAATTTTCATGGAGGCACAGGAATAACCCAGTTTAACCTGGTAGTGTCTGGTACGCTTTCCAGCGAGTGGAGTCTTGCCTATGACGGAAGTCTGAACACAAGCAAAGTAACAGACCAAAATTCGAGTTGGAAGAGTCATGCCCTTTATGTGAATTACGACCCATCCGGCAAATTGGGCCTTACGTTACGCGGCGATTATTTTGACGACCGCAAACTGGCCCCGTTACTGGGCAGTGCCCGCAAAGTATTTGCCACTACCCTTTCAGGTAATATCCGGATCGACAACCTTACCATCATACCAGAACTGCGGCTCGACAATGCCAGCGGTGATAGTTTCATCAAGGGTAACGGCACAGCCACCAGGAGTACCGCAGGTTTCATCCTTGCCGCAGTATACAGGTTCTGATAAACATGGACATACAATACACAGCTACCATTAACAAGATCAGAAAGAGGCACCCGATGGATGTCTCTTTTATTTGAACGATGAGACAACAGCGTTGTTTTATTTATTAAGTTCGGGGGATGAAATGGATCTTACGCCTCTTGCAATATATCTATTGCGTGTATGCCCTGCTCAGTTTCATCACTCTTATGCTGCTCGTATTTCCTTTCGTACTGCTGGCATTACCGATGGGCAAAATAAGGGGAGGCAACCTGATCTACCGGCTTTGTCATGCCTGGGCATTTACCTGGTACTCCCTGACCGGCATAAGACATAAAGAGATCTATGAGCAACCGCACAACAGGAAGCAGCAATTCATTTTTGTCGCCAACCATACCTCTTATATGGATATACCACCCATTGTACTGGGCATACACCAGCCCATCCGTGCACTGGGCAAATACGAAATGGTCAAAATACCCGTATTTGGCTGGATCTACCGGGCTGCCGTGATACTGGTAAACCGAAGTAATGCAGAAACACGGGCCAGAAGCGTGCGTGCCTTGAAATCGGCACTGAAACATGGTATTTCCATTTTTATCTTTCCCGAGGGCACTTTCAACGAAAACGAACAAATGCCCCTGAAGCATTTTTTCGATGGCGCATTCCGGATAGCTATTGAGACCCGGACTCCCATCAAACCCATCCTGCTGGTGGACACGCTTGACCGGCTCCACTTCAAAAGCCTGTTTGAACTTACTCCAGGCCCGAACCGGGTGGTATACCTGGAAGAAGTTCCGGTTACCGGTCTTCATATCCATGACATTCCCGCACTGAAGCAACAGGTGTACGATATCATGGAAGCAGGGCTACGCAGGTACAGGAACTACCCATCTGCATAAAGCGTATTTTTGATCAAATTTCAGGATTTGTTTGTTGAAGTCATCATACCGCTCGCTTTACCCAAAAACTATACCTGGGCCGTTCCCGCCCACCTGCAACAGGCCGTGCAACCAGGTGTCCGGGTAGAAGTGATCTTCGGCAAGAACAAACGGTATGCGGGTATCGTTAAAAAAATACTGGATACAAAACCAGACGCTTTTACCCCCAAAGACATCAGCAATGTACTGGATGCAGAACCTGTAGTTCATCAGCAGCAGCTTGCCTTGTGGGAATGGATCGCGCAGTATTATATGTGCAGTGAAGGCGAAGTGATGCAGGCAGCCATTCCTGCCAACCTGAAACTGTCCAGCGAAAGCATCCTCATATGGAATGAAGAAAGAAGTTACGATTTCAGTGATCTCAGCGATTCCGAATTCCTGGTGGCAGAAGCGCTGGAGATCAAAAAAGAACTCAGGCTGAATGAAGTGCAGCAATTACTGGATATCTCGAATGTATATCCTGTGATCAAGAAACTGATCGAAAAAAGGGTCTGTTATGTTTGGGAGGAGCTGAAAGAAAAATACAGAGCCAGGACCGAGACCTTTATCACCCTCAGTCCGGAATACCATAATGAAGACAAACTGGCCGACCTGCTGAACAACTGGAGCAAAGCTCCTAAACAAATGGAACTGCTGCTCTCTTACCTGCACCTGAGCAAGACAGAGGGAGAGGTAACACAACCGCAGTTACTAAAAAAATCAAACGCGAGCGCCGCACAGCTCAAAGCGCTTTGCGATAAGGGGATCCTTCAGGCAGAAAAAAGGGCCACAGACCGGATAGCCACTCTGCCGAAAGATATACAGATCGATTTTATCTTATCCGAAGCACAGGATAAGGCGCTGAGAATGATACAAAACATTTTTACCGAAAAAGAAGTGTGCCTGTTGCATGGCGTAACCGCCAGCGGCAAAACAGAGATCTATACCAAACTGATAGAGACCTATATCCGCGAAGGGAAACAGGTGCTGTATATGTTGCCCGAGATCGCACTGACCTCACAGATCATACGCAGGCTGCAGAAACATTTTGGGGGATACATCGCCATCTACCATTCCAAATTCAACCCGAACGAACGGGTAGAGATATGGAACAAGGTAAAAAGCGGCGAAACCAAAGTGGTACTGGGCGCAAGGTCTTCCCTGTTCCTTCCGTTCAGGGACCTGGGACTGGTGATCGCCGATGAGGAACATGACGCCTCTTACAAACAACAGGACCCCGCTCCACGTTATCATGCAAGGGATGCGGCCATTTATTATGCGACACTATCACATGCACATGTACTGCTGGGTAGTGCCACTCCCTCTGTGGAAAGTTATTATAACTGCCAGCAGAACAAATACGGACTGGTAACACTCGAAGAAAGATTCGGGCAGGTAGAACTGCCACAGATCAGCATCATTGATATCAAGAAAACTCCCACAAAGGAAAAAGGCAGGATTGCGCTAACCCCGCCCTTGCTTGCAGCCATTGAAACATCACTGCAACAACAGAAACAGGTGATCCTGTTCCAGAACAGGAGAGGTTATTCTCCCTACCTGATCTGCAATACCTGTGGATGGATCCCGCATTGCCGGAACTGCGATGTTACCCTCACCTACCACAAAACCAAAAATACCCTGACCTGCCATTACTGTGGCACATCCTACCCCGTGATACATACCTGTGCCGCCTGCGGCAGTCATGGATTTACACAAAAGAATTTCGGCACCGAAAAGATCGAGGAACTGGTAACAGAAGCTTTTCCCAACGCAAGGATCGCCCGCATGGACTACGACAGTGTAAAAGGCAAGAACGATCACGATGCATTGATCAAATTGTTTGAACAGCAACGGATCGATATACTGGTAGGCACACAGATGGTGGTAAAGGGACTGGATTTCGAGCATGTGAACCTGGTAGGTGTGATCGATGCAGACGGCATCCTCAACTTCACAGATTTCAGGGTCAATGAAAGGGCTTTTCAACTGATGGAGCAGGTAAGCGGAAGAGCAGGCAGGAAAGACGGTAAGGGAACCGTACTGATACAGGTCAGCAACCCCGTTCACCCGGTACTGCAGTTTGTAAAAGATCACGCCTTCGAAAGGCTTTTCAACTATGAGATCGCCAACCGGAAACAGTTCGCTTATCCGCCTTTTACCAGGCTGATACAGGTAACTTTCAAACACAGGGAAAAACACCTGGCCGAAGAAGCTGCGCATATCATGATGCAGGGACTGAAAAAAGATTTTGGCGCAGAATGCAATGGGCCTGCACAGCCAGTGGTTGACAGGGTAAGAAACCAGTATTTATGGGAGATATTGATCAAACTGCCTAAACATGCACAACGCATACAATTGTGCAAAAAGGAGATACAGCAACAGGCCCTCATCATCCAAAACAATAAAAGGTATCGCGGTGTCACCATTTTACCTGACGTAGACCCTGTATAAACCATGCAGATACACCACCATTTTTCACTTCGTTCCTATAACAGTTTTGGCATTGATGTCGAAGCACGTTCTTTTGCGGATTTCCACACAACAGAAGACCTGACAGAGCTGGTGACCGAACAGTTACATCCCGGAAAAGACCAGCTACTAATATTGGGTGGAGGAAGCAATATGCTGTTCACCAAAAATTTTGACGGATGGGTTCTGCATAACCGGATCAAAGGAATTGAGTTGTTAAGGGAGGATGAGAACCATTTTTATGTAAAAGCCGGTGCCGGTGAAAACTGGCATGGCTTTGTACAATATTGCATCGCCCACAACTATGCCGGCGCTGAAAACCTGAGCCTGATACCCGGTAAGGTAGGTGCATCACCCATCCAGAACATCGGGGCCTACGGCGTTGAGATCAGGGATATATTTCAGGAGCTGGAAGCTTTCGATCTGTTTGAAAAACGGGGACGGACCTTTCAACTTGCCGATTGCGATTTCGGTTATCGTGACAGCGTGTTCAAAAAATCTGCCAAAAGCCGTTATGTGATACTGAATGTCACCTACCGGTTGAACAAAAAGCCCGATTTCCATACCGGTTACGGAGCCATTGTGCAGGAACTGGAGCGGATGTGTGTGCAGGAACTCAGTATCCGCGCTGTATCGGAAGCGGTCATGCATATCCGCAGCAGCAAATTGCCCGATCCCAAACAGACCGGTAATGCAGGGAGTTTTTTTAAGAACCCCGTGATCAGCACTTCGCAATACACGGCCCTCTCCAATCAATACCCTGGTATATCCGGTTATGCCGCCGGAGAAGGGTTCACCAAATTGGCTGCCGGCTGGCTGATAGAACAATGCGGCTGGAAGGGTTACCGGAAAGGAGATGCAGGCTGTTATCCAGAACAGGCATTGGTGCTGGTGAACTATGGAAAAGCCAGCGGAAAAGAGATCCTGGATCTTTCCCGGTCAATCATTGATAGTGTTCAGGAGAAATTCGGAATACAACTTGAGCGGGAAGTAAATATTGTCTGATACCTTCAGAAGATACTGTAAAAACAAAGAGGACCATCCGTTGATGGTCCTCTTTTTATGTTACTACTAATCCAATTCGATTAATAATATTTCAGTTTCATTTCCACGCGACGGTTCAGGCTGCGTCCACTTGCAGTTTTGTTGGTAGCAACAGGCTTGGAAGACCCAAATCCTTCGTGTGAGAGACGGCCTGCATCGATACCGCCTTTGGTGGTCAGGTAATCATATACAGACTGTGCACGTTTCTGGCTCAGTGGCAGGTTTATCTTATCGCTGCCGGTATTGTCGGTATGACCTTCAATATCCAGTTTCAGTGCTGCATCTTCTTTCAGGATGGCAGCCACATCGTTCAGTGCTTTGAATGATTTGGTCAACAGTTTACTGCTGCCGGTTGCAAAGAAAATATTCTTGGCGCTGGTAGCTACTTTCTTAACCACTTCTTCCTTGATCACCGGACAACCATTGTTCTCCCTAACACCAGGAACAGTAGGACATTTATCTTCCTCATCATTGATGCCATCCTTATCGGTATCAGGTACCGGGCAACCATTGTAACGGGCTACGCCGGGAACGGTAGGACATTTATCTTCCTCATCATTGATGCCATCATTATCGGTATCAGGTACCGGACAACCATTGTATTTGGCCAGGCCTTTTACGGTAGGACATTTATCGTTGTCATCGTTGATGCCATCGCCATCTGTATCCGGTACAGGGCAACCATCATATTTGGCTACACCGGCAACGGTGGGACATTTGTCTTTATCATCAGTGATGCCATCGCCATCTGTATCAGCAGGAGCTGGTGGAGGTGGCGGAGCTACTACTACAGGAGCGGCTTTTTTCTCTTTGATAGGAGAACCCACACCAATAGAATAGGTCAGGTGGTTAGTGGCCAGGGCAGAGATCTTGGCATTATAACCAAACTGTGTGTTAACAAAGGTATTCTCACCCAGGTTAAATTGCAGACCCAGGGCAGTAGGCATATAAGCCGCATAGTAAGTACCCGCATACATGGATGCACCCAATCCCAGAGAGAAATAAGGCACCATGAAATATTTGTCTGTTAACAACTTGAAGTTCAGGTTAGCTGAAGCTTCCAGTAAAAACCGGGTATTGGCAGGAGAAACAACTCCTGATTTGTACGAGAAAGGATATTTTACATAAGAACCACCCAGCGTACCCATGAAATCAATATGCTCGGTAAGACCCTGGAAATAAGATAGCCCCAATCCGGGTGACATATCACGAATGTTGGTCCATTGCCCGTTATTCAATACAGAAGCCAAAGAACTGTGATCGATCAGATCTGCAGTCTTCATGTCTTTCAGTAAAAAATTTACAGACAAGGTTGGTCTTTTTTTATAGCTAATCGTAGCAGGCTGTGCAAAGGACGCCACAGACAAACCAACAGCTATCAGGGAAAAGAGAAATTTCTTCATAATACGAGTTTTAGTATATATATTATATATGAACAAAAATACAGTCCGAAACTGACTTTTGAAAATTATGATACCTTTATATTATTCACTATCAATTCAGAGTCCCCTTTTCAACCGGCTCCACCTTAACCCTGGTCAGGCCACTTTTCATAAATCCCAGCTGCTGGGCGGCTACCCTGCTCAGGTCAACCACCCTGCCTTTTGCCTTCATCCGGGGATGCATCCGGTCGTTGATACGAAGCACCACCGAACGGTTATTTTTCAGGTTGGTGACCCTTACCCAGGTATTCAGCTTAAAATGGTTACTGGCCGCACTCAGTTTTTTGTTCCGGTAGATCTCTCCGGTAGCCGTTTTGGTGCCGTCCAGGTTGGTACTGTAAAAGCTGGCGATCCCATAATGTACTCCCTCATCAGCCGTAACTGAATCCGGTTTACTGGTCTTTTTAGAAATAACGGAATCTCCCATATCCACCTGTGAACTATCCGTTACCAACGCAGCAGTTGAATCGGGTTTTACCCATACGACCGTTTCCACCTCCACCCGGGTAAGGCCTTTGGCCATAAAATCAAGCTGGCTGGCTGCCACCCGGCTCAGGTCTATCACCCTGCCTTTTTTCTTCATCCGGGTATGCATCCGGTCATTGATCCTTACAACAACAGCCTTCCCATTGGAGAGATTGGTCACTTTTACCCAGGTATTCAAGGCAAACTCATTACTGGCCGCCGTGAACTTATTATTCCGGTAACGTTCACCGGTTGAGGTTTTGGAACCATCCAGGTTGCTGCTGTAATAACTGGCTATCCCAACCACAGATTTGCCTTTGATGAGATAGGAAGCCGTATCTGCCTGTACCTGGGCGATGACAGTATCGGCCCTGGCAGCTGAATCCTGAATAGTATCCGATACTATTGATTCATAATTAATTAATGAAATTTGTTCTATTTTAATTTTAGCAGTCCCGGTTCGCAAAAAGCCCAGTCGGCTTACTGCCGAACGACTGAGTTGGATAATGGGAGCTGTTTTCTTTTGAGAAGTACGGTCATTGATCCGAACCAGGACGGACTTCCCGTTTTTGGGGTTGGACACCCTTACCCAACTACCCAGCGGGTACAGGTTACAGGATGCGGGCAACCGTGAGTTATGGAAGAGCTCCCCACTGGAGGTCTTGCTGCCGTCTGCCCGGCTGCTGTAGGTGGCGGCAGTTCCGGTAACAGCTTTACCGATCACCCGAACTGAATCCGCCAGGGATTGGGGAACAGCTGGCCTGCTAACAGAACTATCAACCTGTGCCGAAACCGAAGTAGCTATCAATAGCCATAGTACCAGTACTAGTATTCTTTGTATCATAGTATCATTTTATCAAACAACACTCCCAGACCATTGGTAAAATAGGGAAAGCTGTTGTATTCAGGCAGTTTTCTTTTATTATTTTTACTACCCAAGCTGCCGCAGGAAGCCAATAACCATGCCAGCTTTCTTATCTAACATAAACTAAATTACCCTCACCTAAAAGGTGAGGGGTTTTTGTATGTCGTCTGAAGCCGACTTTAACCGTCGACAACAGTAAATTCCTCATTGGGTTCAGATGCGTCATCCTGATTCTTTATATACTCCGCTATCACTTCATCAG
>JACPEA010000008.1:36961-200236 GCA_016183765.1 Bacteroidota bacterium | reverse complement strand
CACGGATGTTAACAGGGTATACCTGCAACAGGGTAAACTACAGGTGGGCATCATGAACAGAGGCACCGCCTGGCTGGATACCGGAACCTTTGATTCATTGGCCGATGCTTCGGAGTTTGTGCGGGTGATAGAGAAAAGACAAAGCCAAAAGATCGGCTGCATAGAGGAAGTGGCCTTCCGCATGGGGTTCATCAACCAGCAACAACTGCTTCAATTGGCCGATTTATATGCCAAAAGTGGTTATGGCGAATACCTGCGCAGGATCAGGAAATAAGAGTTTTGGCGTAACTATATGATTATCAATTCTGTCAAATATTTGTACCGGAATGTTAAACAAAATAGGGTGCCCCCTGTTATTTCTGCATGAATGCTTTTACCATCAAGGACCTGGAGAATCTCTCAGGTATTAAGGCTCATACGATCCGCATCTGGGAACAACGTTATTCATTCCTGAATCCGCAGCGTACGGAAACGAATATCAGGTATTACTCCAACGACGAATTACAGAAGATCCTGAATATTGCCTTGTTGAACAAGTATGGGTATAAGATCTCGCATATAGACCGGATGACGGCTTCGGAGATCAATGATAAGATACTGTCGTTATCACAGGCCCAGGCCCAGCAGGAGCGGATCGTAAATGAACTGATCCGTCATATGGTCAATGTGGATATGGATGCGTTTGAACTGGTGCTGGATGCGTATATCAAAGCAAAAGGGATAGAGAAAACCATTACGCAGATCATCTTTCCTTTCCTGGAGCGGATCGGTATTTTATGGCTCACCAATCATATTAACCCTGCACAGGAACACCTGGTAAGCAACCTGGTTCGCCAGAAACTGATTGTGGGTATCGACGGTTTGCGCCCTGCATTGGACACCGGGAAATCGGTATTGCTTTTTTTACCAGAGGCGGAACACCATGAACTCGGGCTGCTTTTTGTTTATTATCTGCTTAAGAGCCGTGGCGTAAAAGTCATGTATCTGGGGGCCAATGTGCCGTTAAAAGATGTAGACTATGTAGCTTCTTTAAAGAATCCGGACTTCTTATATACACATATTACCTCGGTAGCGCATAATTTCAATTTTGAGAAATTCCTGACGAATACCCATAACCGTATGCCGGATCGCAAAGTCATCGTATCAGGAGCACTTACCCAGAATTATAAGAAACGGGTTCCGGCAAATATTAGTTTTAAAAAGACCCTGGGAGAAGTACTGGAGTACATATCCTCTCTCTGATCTATCCACAAAAAAGAGAGGATTCTGAAAAGTTACTAGATACATCGCTGATAATCAATACGGTACCAAGTCGGGAAAGATAAATTTGTAGGTGCTCTTATTTTGTTTAACTTTGATGTATCAAAAATTAAACAGTTTTTATGTCCACTGTAGAATTTAACAAGATGCTTTTATCCAACGCAGAGTTTCTGAAGCCATTTGCGGTTACGCTCACGCATGATACAGAAGCAGCCAAGGACCTGCTCCAGGAAACCATGTATCGTGCCCTGGCCAACCAGGATAAATACCATGTGGGCACTAATATCAAAGCATGGTTGTACACCATCATGCGAAATATTTTTATCAATAATTATCGGCGTAAAGCGAAACAGTCCACCATTTTCGACAGCACCCCGAACGAATATCTGCTGAACCTGAACCAGGGTGCTGTTTCCAATGAAGCGGTTGCGGGTATCAACCTCAAAGAAGTGCAGAAAGCCATTCATAACCTGCCGGAGATATTCCGCAATCCTTTTCTGCTGTACTTTGATGGATATAAATACAACGAGATCGCAGACATGCTCGGTGAGCCTTTAGGAACTATCAAAAGCAGGATCCACTTTGCACGCAAGCTACTGAAGTCACAGATTCAGCGTCATTAATTTTTTTACTTTTTAAATCACTGGCTTGAGCAGGAAAGTTGTTGTTATCGGAAGTGGTTTCGCGGGCCTTTCGGCTGCATCTTTCATGGCCAAAGCGGGCTGGGATGTGACCGTGCTTGAAAAACACGCCATTCCGGGCGGACGTGCCCGTTACCTTACAGCCGAAGGATTTACGTTCGATATGGGTCCCAGCTGGTATTGGATGCCTGATGTCTTTGAACGTTATTTTGCCTGCTTTGGTAAAAAAGTTTCCGACTATTATCGCCTGATCCGTCTGGATCCTTCTTACCGTGTATACTACCCGGATGGCCCGATGGATGTTCCGGCTGATTTCACAGCCCTGCAACAACTGTTCGAATCCCTGGAACCGGGTGCGGGCAAACAATTGCAAAAGTTCCTGGAAGAAGCAGCTTATAAATACGAAGTAGGGATCAATAAACTGGTGTTCAAACCCGGCCAATCGGTAAAGGAATTCCTTGATTGGGACCTTGCCAAAGGACTTTTTAAACTGGATGTGTTCCGTTCCATGAAAGCCCATGTGGCCAAATATTTCAAACATCCCCGGCTGGTAGAACTGATGGAATTCCCCGTTCTGTTCCTGGGGGCTTTGCCTGAAAAAACACCGGCACTCTATAGTTTGATGAACTATGCGGATATCAAAGGTGGTACCTGGTTCCCCGAAAAAGGGATGTACCAGGTTGTTCAGGCGATGTACGACCTGGCCGTTGAACTGGGTGTTCGGTTCCATTTTGAACAGGAAGTGAACGGGATTGATATAGTAGGTGACCGGGCAAAAAGCGTACGCACAAAAAATCCGCATGGGGATGTTGTTATCTATGATGCGGATGTGGTGATCGGAGGAGCTGATTATCATCATATCGAAACACAACTGCTGCCCGTTGCCAGCCGGAGTTATACAGACGCTTACTGGAACAGTCGTGTAATGGCGCCGGGCTGCATCCTGTATTATGTGGGACTGAATAAGAAACTGAACAATATCCGGCATCATTCTCTCTTTTTTGATACCTCTTTTGCCATACATGGCAAAGAGATTTATGATACCAAAGAATGGCCCAGTAACCCTTTGTTCTATGTAAGTGCCGTATCTGTTACCGATCCTTCATCCGCGCCGGAAGGTTGCGAGAACCTGTTTCTGCTGATACCGGTGGCAACGGGACTGGAAAATGATACCGAAGAATTGCGTGAGAAATATTTTGACCAGATCGTTACCCGGATGGAGAAACACCTGGGTCAATCGATCAAGGATGCGGTGATCTATAAAAAATCATTTGCCCATAGCGATTTTATTAGCGAATACCATGCATTTAAGGGGAATGCGTATGGTTTAGCGAACACTTTGCAGCAAACAGCTGTTTTAAAACCTTCGTGCAGAAGTAAGAAAGTGAGTAATTTGTTCTATACCGGTCAGCTGACCGTTCCCGGTCCCGGTGTTCCCCCCAGCCTGATCAGTGGTGAAGTGGTGGCCGGTGAAGTGGTCAAGGCTTTCGGGAAGGAATAATGATGAGCGGATCAGGGGCGGAGTAGCATTCATGCGTGCCGATCTGAAAATCCGAACATAGCAGTCAGATACCCAAAAATCTCAAAAAAATAATACTATGATGAACCTGTTTCATGAAGTGAGCCAGGATTGCAGCAGGATTACCACGGAGAAATACAGCACCAGTTTTTCTTCGGCCATCAAACTATTGCACAAGGATCTTCGTGTGCCGATCTGTAATGTGTATGGTTTTGTACGTTTTGCGGATGAGATCGTGGATAGTTTTCACCAGCACAACAAATCCCTGCTGTTGGATGAATTTAAGAAAGCCACCTATGAGGCCATTGATCGTGGCGTTAGCCTGAACCCTATTTTGCATAGTTTTCAGCTGACGGTGAACCAATACCATATCGACAGGCAACTGATCGATGCCTTTCTGTACAGTATGGAGCTGGACCTGGAAAAAAGAAATTATGACAGGGCCGGTTACGAACAATATATCTATGGAAGCGCAGAAGTAGTGGGCCTGATGTGCCTGTATATTTTCTGCGACAATAACAGGAATTTATACGAAGAATTAAAACCCTATGCCCGCAGCCTGGGCGCCGCGTTCCAGAAAGTGAATTTCCTGCGCGACCTGAAAGCGGATGTGGAAGGCCTGGACCGGATGTATTTTCCGGGCTGCGATTTCTCTAATTTTACCGAACACGATAAAACAGCCATTGAAACGGATATACAGCGCGATTTCGATCACGCGTATGAAGGCATCCTGAAACTTCCTGTAAAAGCCCGGTTTGGCGTATATGTGGCATATAAATATTATGTTTCACTGTTCAGGAAGATCAAAAAGATGCATCCTCACCGTATCCTTGAAAACAGGATCCGTATACCGGATTATGGCAAAATGATGATCCTGGCTAAAGCAGGGATACGTGCCCAGCTGAATTTGTTGTAATTAACCGACCTTAGTTGTTATTTATTGTACATGGAACAAGTGATCTTAGTGGATAAGCAGGATGTGTTAACCGGCACCATGGAAAAAATGGAAGCACATAAAAAAGCCCTTTTGCACAGGGCTTTCAGTGTATTTATTTTTAACGAACGGGAAGAAATGTTGTTACAGCAAAGAGCTTTTGAAAAGTACCATAGCGGTGGTTTGTGGACGAACAGTTGTTGCAGTCATCCCCGTCCCGGAGAGGATACACAGGCAGCGGCAACGCGACGTTTGCGGGAAGAAATGGGTTTTGAGACACCGCTGAAGAAGATATTCGATTTCGTATACAAAGCAGATTTTGCTAACGGACTCACCGAATACGAGTTCGATCATGTATTTGTAGGTCATTACGATGGAAACATTTTGCCCGATAGTAAAGAAGTGCATGATTTTGCATTCATGTCCATGCCCGATATTGAAGCAGCGCTGCAAAAAGATCCGGAGAGATTTACCGCCTGGTTCCATATTGCTTTTCCTAAAGTGATGCATTGGTGGAAACGGTCGCGGCAAAACCTTTCTTAAAATTTCACCTGGCACGCTGTATGAAATCAACCCCCACCGCTATTGTGATCGGCGCCGGAATAGCCGGCCTGGCCAGCGCCATACGATTGGCCGTGCAGGGCATGCAGGTTACGGTGTATGAAAAGAATGCTTATCCCGGTGGCAAACTCAGCCATTTTACGATCAGTGCTTACCAGTTTGATGCTGGCCCCAGTTTGTTTACGCAACCCGGTCATATAGAGGAATTGTTTGCCCTGGCGGGAGAGCCGGTAGAAGATTATTTCCGTTACAGAAAGATGCCTGTTTCCTGTCATTATTTTTATGAAGACGGCACACAGGTAAAAGCCTATGCCGACCATGACCTGTTCGATCGTGAGCTGGTGGAGAAACTGGATGAAGAACCCGGAAGCCTGCAGCATTACCTGAAGCGTTCAGAAAATATGTACCGGCATATCGGTTCCGTTTTCCTGAACCATTCGCTGCATAAAAGGGCAACGCTGTTCAAGGCGGGTATCTTACGGGCTCTGAAAGCTACCCGTTGGTCTTACCTGTTCCGTACCATGCACCAGTTAAACGCAAAACATTTTCGCAATCCCAAAACAGTACAGTTATTTAATCGATATGCTACGTATAATGGCAGTGATCCTTACCAGGCGCCCGGCATGCTGAGCCTGATACCTCACCTGGAACATTCTGAAGGGAGTTATTATCCCGCTGGCGGCATGATCAGTATTACCCATGCATTGTACCGGCTTGCAGAGAAAAAAGGGGTTCGTTTCTGTTTCAACGAGCCTGTAGAACGAATTATCCATAACGAAGGAGTTGTACAAGGTGTTGTGGTGAATGGAGAGAATATACCGGCTGATATAGTGGTTAGTAATATGGATGTATATTTTACGTACCGCCATCTGCTACGGGACACTTACCAGGCAGAAAAAATATTGAAACAGGAGCGGAGCAGCAGTGCTTTGATCTTTTATTGGGGTATCAGGAAAGAATTTCCTCAACTGGACTTGCACAATATCTTTTTTGCAAAGGACTACCAGGCAGAGTTCGACCATCTCTTCCGCTTAAAACAGTGGTATCATGACCCAACGGTCTATATCAATATCACCAGTAAATGCGAACCGGGTTTGCAGGCGCCGGAAGGTGCAGAGAACTGGTTTGTGATGGTGAATGCACCGGCAAATATTGGCCAGGACTGGGCGCAATACCGCGAACAGTACCGCAGCGCTGTTATCGAAAAACTCAGCCGGCTGCTGCAGACAGATATTGAATCACTCATCGAAGCGGAAGAAGTGCTGGATCCTGTGCTGATCCAATCAAGGACCGCTTCTTATATGGGCTCTTTGTATGGAACCAGTTCCAATTCCCGGATGGCAGCTTTTTTACGGCATCCCAACTTCAGCAGTATGATCAGGGGTTTGTATTTTGTGGGGGGGAGCGTACATCCCGGCGGTGGGATACCCTTGTGCCTACAAAGTGCGAAGATTATGAGTGAAATGGTTGAAAAAGACAGAAAATGAAATTAGAGAAACAACATATTGCCACTTTCCTGGCGATCCTTTTTCACGTAAGCGGACTGGTTGGCATCCTCTTTACTCCCTATCAGAACTGGTTCATACAGCATACACCGCTGAACCTGGGCTTGATGGCCCTGTTACTGGTCTGGAGCCATAAACACAGGAATATTTGGTTTTATCTTTTCCTGCTCACGGCATTCCTGGTGGGTATGGGCACGGAAATGATCGGCGTACATACCGGTCGTCTTTTTGGAACGTATCAATATGGTACTGTATTAGGCCCAAAATTCAACGAAGTGCCTGTGCTGATAGGGCTCAACTGGTTTGTGGTCATTTTCTGCAGCGCCGCGGTCATGCAACAGATGCTGGGATGGTTCGGGAACAAAATAGGGAAAGATGTTTTTGATCTGCCCCCCAGGATAGCAGCTTTATCTATGGTGATAGACGGGGCGCTGCTGGCCACTTTTTTCGACTGGCTCATGGAGCCCGTGGCTGTGAAGCTGGGTTTCTGGCAATGGTCGGGTCAGGATATCCCGCTTTACAATTATGCCTGTTGGTTCCTGGTCAGCCTGGCTTTACTGGTATTGCTCCGCTGGTTTCGTTTCAATAAGACCAACCATTTCGCGGTACATTTGTTTATCATACAGGCATTGTTTTTCCTGGCACTCAGAACCTTTTTATAATATGCTGTATCTACTGATCACACTGGTCACTTTTGTCCTGATGGAGGGTATTACCTGGCTCACCCATCGTTATGTGATGCACGGTTTTTTGTGGTACCTGCATGAGGACCATCACCAGAAAGGACCTGGTTTTTTCGAAAAGAACGATGCGTTCTTTGTCATATTTGCCATTCCCAGCTGGTTATGCATCATGCTGGGCAGTATGAACCAGGTATATTGGGTGGTAAGTATCGGCGCAGGTATTGCTTTGTATGGGTTTGCTTATTTCCTGGTACATGAGATCATCATTCACCAGCGCTTTAAATTATTTACCCGCAGCAATAACCGTTATATCAAAGCCATCCGCTGGGCGCATAAAATGCACCATAAACATATTGGAAAAGAAGAAGGGGAGAGTTTTGGTATGTTATGGGTGGCCAGGAAATACTGGGATAAGGTAAAACAGGCGGGAGGAGGAGTAGGTAAAGTAAATAAGTAAATAAAGTAAATATAGGAAGCAGGTTTCGGGGAAAAATAAGTGGCACATCTTCTATTCACCATTCACCACTCACCATTGCCCATTCATTACCACTATATCATTGCAGGAGCCGGTTGTGCAGGTTCCAGTCTGCTGATGCGGATGATGCAGGAAGATTTCTTCCGGGATAAAAAGATCCTGGTACTGGATCATTCAACAAAGAACAGTAACGACCGTACCTGGTGTTTCTGGGAGAAAGAAGCGGGTCTTTTCGAATCTATTGTCTATCACCGATGGCCCATTCTTCAGTTCTATTCCGATTCATTTTCCCGTGAGCTCAGCATTGAACCGTATCAATACAAGATGATCCGGGGTATCGATCTTTATGATCATGTCCGGCGGATGTCGGCACAGCATCCCAATATCGAATGGCGGAATGAAACGGTAAAGAAGGTTGAAACAGGCACAAGCCATGCATGCGTATTTACAGATCAACATGCGTACCAGGCTGCTTATGTGTTCAACAGCATACCATTCAGGGATGTTCAGACTCCACCTTCACGGGAGAACAGCAAAGCCTATTATCTTCTTCAGCATTTTAAGGGCTGGCTGATAGAAACGCCCGGGGATCATTTTGATGCAGGTAAAGCCACTTTCATGGATTTTCGCGTGAGTCAGGAGAAAGGGGTTGCTTTTTTTTACGTACTTCCCGTTTCCCCCCGTAAAGCCTTGGTGGAATATACCTTGTTTACAGAGCAACTGCTTCCCGAAGAAATGTATGATGTTGCTTTGCGCGAATATATCTCCTCACATCTGCAGTTGTCTGATTATTCAGTGCAGCATACTGAATTTGGTGTGATACCCATGACCAACCTGCGATTTCCCTTGCAGGAGGGGCGGGTGGTATTTACAGGAATAGCTGGCGGTCAGGCCAAGGGTAGCAGTGGGTATGCTTTTCGATTCATACAAAAAAGAACGGCCGCCATCGTGGATTCGCTGGTACACAAAAACAGTGTTGATCTAAGGGAAACGACGGCGGATAAGAAATTCCGGTTGTACGACAGTGTGTTACTGCATGTACTGCATCATAGGAAAATGGCTGGGTCTGAGGTCTTTTCCCGTATCTTTCAACACAACCCTCCGCAACGGGTGTTGCGATTCCTTGATAATGAAACCACCTTATGGGAAGACCTCCAGATCATGCGCAGCGTACCTACCGGTATTTTTCTCCCAGCAGCCATTCGGGAATTGGGCTCTTGAAAATTAACGGCTTTCTATTACATTTGCAGCCTTGGCCTTGTAGTACAATGGATAGTATGCGAGTTTCCGAAGCTCTTGATCCAGGTTCGATTCCTGGCAAGGCCACACAATTATCTCTGATTCTGCCTTGCACAGGCATTGATGGTATTGATCCTGCCCGTCGTCTTTGATTGCGTACACTTGATAAGCCCGATAATCTATTTGAACCTACCGGTTCGCATATAACATGGCCATACTTTCATTGGCCATTTTCCGGTTGTACTCGAAAGCCAGTTTCTTGTGGTTGACGAGATCAACAATGGTTCCGATCAAACAGAGTCCGCCGGTGAAGAGGTATAAAATACCCATACCATTCTGGCCGACCATGAAACGCTGGATACCACCCACACAAACAAAACCCAGTACACAGCCGATCAGTATTTGGTCGGTTGTCCGGCGTTTGCCGTTGTACACGGCAATAAAGCTGAGCAGTTCGTCTTCTCTGAGTTCGTTGGTGAGCGACTGCAGGTAAACCAGTTCTTCTCCCTCGATGGAGGGGATCATGTTGATCAGGTTGGGTTTCATGGGTAGGTTATTTAAGGTGTATGAGTTGTTTGATCCTGCTAAATATAACCAATACAGCGAAGATCCCGAAGGGGTGATGCTGAAAAGAAACTGCCGGTTTCAGGTGTAAGGCATAATAGATGGAATGACCCAGTCCGCAACCCGGGCACTGGCCAATACCCAGCAGACTGAACAGGCAAAGGGAGCTTTCCTTTTTTTCTACGGGGAGAAAAAACAATACGACCAGGGCCGTCATCAGGAACAGGAGTTCCAGGTGTTGATGCCCCCATTTCAGCATACGTGTTGTGTAACCGATCATCGGGTTTAGTTTTCTTATCGGTAACGGCAGCTGCTCATTTGCCGAATGCCGCAATATTGGTACTGAAGATTTTTACCGCAATGGCCAGTAAGATCACCCCAAAGAATTTACGGACAGCCAGCAAACCCGCAGGGCCCAGCAGATGTTCGATGAACTTTAATGATTTCAATACGATATATACGATCACCAGGTTGATCAAAATACCTGAAAGGATATAACTTTCTTCAAAGTTGGCTTTCAGCGACATGATAGTGGTCAATGTTCCGCTACCTGCGATGATGGGAAAAGCGATCGGTACCACGGTGCCGGACTGTGCATTGGGATCACCCTTGAATATTTCGTGACCCAGCACCATTTCCAGTCCGAGCAGGAAGATCACCACTGAGCCGCCCACAGCAAAAGAACGGACATCGAGGCCGAGAATACTCAGAAATGGCTGACCGGCATACAGGAACAGGATCATCAACGCACCCGATACCAGCGTGGCCTGAACAGACCGGATAGCTCCCATTTTATCCTTCAACGAAATCAGCAGGGGAATAGACCCTACAATATCGATCACCGCAAATAAGGTGAAAGTTACTGTCAGCAGCTGGTCCAGGTGAAAGGTCATAAAACGGCTTTGTTTAAAGATAATAATAGTTTTGTGAATAGGCAATGGGCAGTCGTGAATCGTGAGGCGTGAGTGGTGAATGGTGAGTGAGCGATGATTCCTAAAGCATTTATTCACTTATCACGAAAGTACACTCCCTACTCCCGACTGACGATTCACGACTGACGACTGACGATTCACGCCTCACGCCGTCGGCCTATGCCATTCTTTTCCGGCAAGGGAAATATTGTAGAGGAACTCGTGACGGAAGCCATTTTCCTCCTGCGTCAGTTTTATCACGCAACCATAGTGGCAGGTAAACAGGTCGAACGACTCTTTGATGGGGGTGCCGGTGATATGCGCCAGGATACTTCTCAATACACCGCCATGGGCCACGATCACTGCAGGGGATGCCTGTTGACTGATCTCGTTAAAACGGCTGATCACCCGTTCATGCATCAAAGCATAACTTTCTCCTTCGGGAACCACCACGTTAACAAAATCTTCCAGCCAGGGTTGCATTTCTGTCCTGGGTATTTCGTTCCAGGGCTGCATTTCCCAGCTACCGCAATCCAACTCCATCAGGTCGTTGTAAAGGGTTGGGGTATGATCGGGAAATAGGGTCTCTGCGAGTTTATGGCAGCGTTGCAAAGGGCTGCTGTACACGGCTCCCATGCGGTTGGGTAACCAGGGGCGTATACTGTCTGCTTCAGCAGCAAAACTCTCGGTAACATCCAGGTCTGTTTGTCCGTAACAGATGCCTTTTTCCACGGCAGGGGTGGTATGCCTGATCAGGTATATCTCCATGTTGCGAATTACCGTAATTATTGTGAAAAGAACAGAAGAAAGCCACAGATTTCAAAGACCCGGCCAGGTATCCTGAAATCTGTGGCTGGTAACTAAAACCGGAAAATGCGGTTCCGGTATAACCGGTATTCGAACTGCAGGCTTTGTAAACACTGTGCACAAAGGCAGTCCTGGTACTTGTTTTCTATGTAAACACGTTCCTCATAGGTCAGTGTTACCTGGCTGCACTGGCACTCGGCTATATTGCCCACTTTGCACTCAAAATTTCGTTTGCAGCGCGGGCAGGGTTTGGATTCGTGTTGTGCCATGACCTTACCAGTTAAAAGTGACACCGGTATTGAACAGGGTAGGGATACTGTTGAAGCCCCGAACATCAAAGAATTTTTTACCGGTCAGGTTCTGCAGGTCTGCAAAAAACTTTACATGTTCGTTCAGGGTATAGTCGGCATAAGCGCCCAGTATCACATAACTGTCGAGACTGATATCCGCTTTTTTATACCCGCCGATATCAAACCGCTTGCTCACGTATTTGCCCGACAGGGCTATGTTCAGTCCTTTAACAGGACTCACATTCGCCGACAGGTTAACCGAATGTTTGGGCCTGCGTAACAGGTATTGGTAAGTGACCGTATCTTTTACCGTTACCCGGTTTTGTGTGATCTCTTCGCTGGTCAGCAAAGTGTAATTACCGGTGATGGTAAACCGATCGCCTGGCCTGACACTAAGTTCCCATTCCAATCCGTTCACGGTCTGTTTGATGTAGTTGAAATATTTGAAACTGATATAATTGTAATCGATACCGTTATTGATGCGGCGGTTGAAATACACGATACGTGTGCTCACTGCTTTTTTGTCGAAGCTGATACCTCCTTCATAATTCACGGATTTCTCTGCATCCAGCTTGTCGTTGATGCTCAGCTGGTACAGCGAGGGCGCTTTGAAACCGCTGGATACACTGGCAAACAACCTTACCTGCTGGTTGATGCTGTAAGAAGGGTTGAAGGTATAAGTGCTGTTGCTGCCATAACGCGAATGATGGTTGTACCTGCCACCCAGCTCTATGTTCCATTTTTTATCCTCACTGTTGAAGAGGACAGAAGCATACAGGGCTTGCTGATTAAAGGAAGTATCCCGGAACTGGCTGCTGTACGGACCAAACATGCTGATGGAAAAATATTGCTGGTTATAGGAGTGATGACGGTAGTCGGCCCCCGCAAGTAAAGTAAATCCTTTGGCAACCTGCAAACTGGCATACAGTTCCACAAACTGTGATTTACCGGAATACGTATTGTTCTCAAAAATGGTGCTGGTACGGTCGAGGCTGTCGTTCCGGTAGGTACGGGTCAGCTCACTGAACTGGTAATTACCGTTTAGACTCAGTTTGTTTTTCCGGTACTGGAAACCGGCGCCGCTGGTGAAGGAAGTGTTGTGGATGTTGTAGTCTTTATCGTCTGTAAACACACCCGCATCAATACCTGCTTTGTACTGGCTGAACATGGCAAAGGTTTTGAACGATAAGGCCGGGCTCAACTGGTACAACAGCTGTGCGTTGGAAACCATGCCGTTATAACCATCGTTGTCATAATTCTTCTTCCCGGTGCTGTCATAGGCAGATGAGAAACCGCTTGTGTTCAGTCTTGCATACCTGGCTGAATAAGTGAGCTTATCCTTTTTGCCATATACCTGCGCATTGATGCGGGAAGTGGCAAAACTTCCCTGGCTCACCGTGGTCTTGATGTTAAAGGGTTTTTGCACATCTTTTTTTACTGTGATGATGTTGATCACACCTGCGATGGCATCGCTGCCGTACAGGGTAGATTGTGCGCCTTTACATACTTCGATCCTTTCCACATCGTTGATGGAAAACAGGTTCAGATCGAAATCCGTGGTGATGGTGGACGGGTCGTTCATCGGAATGCCATCGAGCAGGATCAGGGTTCGGCCTGCCGAAGCGCCCCGCATATATACGGTTTGTACAGCGCCGGTATTGTTGAGTGCACCATTGATGGTGATGCCGGCCTGCTCGTTCAATACCTGGGCAACGGTTCTGCCCTGACTTTTTTCGATCTGCGCTTTGCCGATCACCGTGATCACTTTACCGGTGGTACTTTGTTTCTGTTCCAGTTTATTGGCGGTTACCACCACTTCGTCGAGGGTTCTGGTACTGACCGTGTCTTTCTGCGCAAAGGCAGTGCTGCCTGCAAGCAGGGCAGTGAGGAGCGTGAATGTTTTGCTCATTGTTGTTGTTTTTGAATGGAACAATGAGCTTTCAGGAAAATAAAAAAACGGAGAAATATAAACGACCGCTGCAGCAGGCCTTTTACATTCCATGCTTTTCACCCGAAAGCCGTGAATGATAAATGGGCATCTGGCAGGTCTTCTGGCTTGCTGGCCTGATGAGAACCTTCCCATTCCGCATTTACGGAAAAGTGGTTTGCAGATTCATCAGCCGTGAGTGTTGCAGTGTGGGTCATTAAAAAATAATGATCACCTGGCGCTCACGTTTACAGCTTACAGCTACGGGGATAGCGCCGGAATTACACCGGACTTCCCTTTTAATCCCGTTTAAGGCGGGAACCAAATACGGGGGCAAATGTAAAGGGCTGCCCGGAAGAATGCGATTTATTCTTGTGTAAGTTTTGCACGCTAAGTTGAAAACTTATTTCATCAAAGACGAATGGCAGGTTTGGCATCTCCGGAAATAACCGGAGGGGCTCTTTTTTTTGCCAGGTTCTGCTGCCATTCTTCTTCTGCCTTTTCAGTTTATCGATCGCCGATTCACTCCGGCTGTTTCCCCGAAGTTTCCTACATTTAAAGCTATATCAGACTGTATGCACGGAAAACAGAAACTCAATCTTTTCAGTTTCACCATGATTGTGGTGGGCCTGGTGATCGGCATGGGCATTTTCAGAACGGCCGCTACCAGTGCCAAACATGCCATTGAACCCTCGGTGTATTTCACTGCCTGGCTGCTGGGTGGTTTTTTTGCCTTATGCGGCGCATTGACCTATGCCGAGATCGGTAGCCGTTATCCCGTAACGGGCGGTTACTATAAGATATTCTCATATGCCTATCATCCCAGTATCGCATTTGCCATCAATTGCATCATACTCATCAGTAATGCTGCCAGCTTAAGTGGTGTGGCATTGATCGGAAGCGGGTATATTGCCAAACTCTTCCCTTCTTTTATTCAGACAGATATCGATAAAGCATTGCTCAGTTGTGTGGCGATCCTGGTGTTTTACCTGATCAACCTGCGCGGATTGCGCATAAGTTCCCGTGCCCAGAATATGCTGATGCTGATCAAGATCGGGATGATCGTGGTATTGATCCTTGCCCTGTTTTTCCCGCACCAGGAGATCACGGCCACGGCTGTGGCAGCCAGTACTCCCGTTCCTGAAATGAGCTGGATACAGAGCCTGGGGGTGAGTCTTATCGCCGTATCTTTTACTTATGGCGGTTACCAGCAGACCATCAACTTTGGCAATGAAGTAGATAAGCCGGCTAAAAATATCCCACGGGGTATCTTCATCGGTATCGCCATCATTATCGGGTTATACCTGCTGACCAATCTCAGCTACTATTCGATCGTTGGGTTTGATAATATGAAAGCAGAAAAAGAGATCGCATATGTGCTGATGGAAAAAGTATTCGGCAAAACAGGGGCTGATATATTCGCTTTTTTCCTCTTCTTTGGGGTGCTGGCCTATGTAAATGCCCTGTTGATGAGTAACCCGCGGGTAATGTATGCCATGAGCAATGAAGGCGTATTGCCTAAAGTCTTCTCCCGCCAGAATCCAAAGAACGAAGTACTCACCATTTCCCTGACAGTATTCGCTGCTATGTGTATCATCATCCTGTTCTTTGCACAGACCTTCGATAAGATCCTCAACTTCACCATCTTCCTCGATTGTTTTGGCATGGTGGCGTCCAGCGCTACTATTTTCGTGTTGCGTAAGAGGACCCGGCACCTGGATGGAACAGGTATTTTCAAAATGAAATTCTATCCCTGGATACCGCTGATCTTTATGAGCGCCTATCTTTTTGTGGGCATCAGCATAGCCATGCAAACCCCTGATACCGCACTGGTGGGTGCTGCTGTACTGGCGGCATTTATGGTGATCTATTTTATATCAAAGAAACTGAATCCCGCGATCGGCACCGATCTGTCGGGGAAAGACCAATAACTATGGACGATCTCTCCTATATCCTGAATGAACTGGGCGAACACCGCGACGAATATTTTCGCGCCGTGGCGCCACCCATTGTGCAGACCAGCAATTTTGCTTTTTCAAAAGTGGCCGACCTGCGAAAGTCCTTTGAGGATGAGTATTCCACCTGGCTGTACAGTCGCGGGCTAAACCCCACCGTGGAGATCCTCCGGAAAAAACTGGCCGCCCTGGATGAGGCCGAAGACTGCCTTGTCTTCAACAGTGGCGCTGCGGCTATTTTTGCCGCGGTACTGGCCAATGTGAAAAGCGGCGACCATATCGTAAGCGTCAAAAATCCTTATACCTGGGCGGTAAAGATGTTCGAGGTCATCTTGCCCAGGTTCAATGTAACGGTTACCTATGTGGATGGAACCCTCACAGAGAATTTCGCCAAAGCCATCCAGTCCAATACCACGCTGATCTACCTCGAATCGCCCAACAGCTGGTTTTATGACCTGCAGGACCTGCGGGCGGTGGCGGCACTGGCCAAAGCGCACGGTATTGTTACCATCATCGATAACAGCTATTGTACACCACTTTACCAGAAACCCATTACGATGGGTATCGACCTGTCATTACAGTCCGCCACCAAATACATTTCGGGGCATAGCGATACGGTGGCAGGGGTACTCACCGGAAGCCGCGCCATGATAGAACGGATCTTCAACAGCGAATACATGAATATAGGTTCGGGTATCCAGCCTTTTAATGCCTGGCTGCTGATCCGTGGCCTGCGCACTTTGCAGGCAAGACTGGAAAGGATCACCCGGACCACCTGGGAACTGGTTCGTTTTCTGCAACAGCATCCAAGGGTAGAAAAAGTGATCTTCCCGCTGGATCCTTCCTTTCCGCAATATGAGCTGGCCCGGCAGCAGATGACAGGTGCCTGCGGGCTGCTGACTTTTTACCTGAAAGCAGCAAAAGGAACTACCATTGAGACTTTCTGCGAATCGTTGCAGCATATACTGATGGCGGTAAGCTGGGGTGGGTACGAATCGCTGATACTGCCCAAATGTGCCGGTATGCCACCGGAGGCCTTCGATGCTGCCGATCCCGCACACCGTTCCCTGCGGTTATATGTGGGTTTGGAAGAGCCGGATTACCTTTTGGCCGACCTTTCCAGGGGTTTTGAGGCCATTGCCGACCTTTCATAACATATTTTCAACGGTTTAGGCCCCATCCTTTCCACCTGTCCAAAATTTAGGCAAGTGGTAGGGAAACTGTTATTTTTGTTATATATGAGAAAGTATTTGACCCTGATATGTTGCACGATCGTTGCCCAAAGTTTTGCGCAACGGGCATCCGATAACTGGGACCTGCGCCATTGTATCGAACATGCCATTCAATTCAATATCTCGATCAAACAGGCCGATATACAGGCAAGGATCGCGGCATTGCAGGCAAAACAGGCCAAGTACAATATCTATCCGAGTGTCAATGCCAATTCAGGTACCGGTGTGCGTTTCGGTCGTTCCATTGACCCTACCACCAACGTGTTCTCCACTTCCCAGTTCCTGTACCAGAACTTTGGTGTAAATGCCGGTTTCCAGTTGTACAATTATGGTAAACTCAGGAACTCTGTGCAAATGGCCCAGTTCAATGCCCAGGCCGCTTTACAGGATGTGGCCAAAGCTTCCAACGATATTTCCTTCAATGTGGCCACTTATTACCTGCAGGTACTGGCCGCCAAAGAGCAGGTAAAGATCAGTGAAGTACAGCTGGCGCAAACACAGAATCAGTTAGAGATCACCCGCAAAAGGGTGGATGCAGGTGTATTGCCCGAACTGAACCAGGCCGAGGTAGAGTCGCAACTGGCTACGGATAGTAGCAACTATTATACCGCAAAAGGCAACTACGAGACCAACCTGCTGAGCTTGCGCGGGTTGCTGAACCTGGATGTAGATGTTCTTTTTGGTATTGAAACCCCTTCGGTTGACCAGATCCCCATCGAATCATTTGCAGAATTGCAACCGAACCTGGTGTACGAAAGTGCCTTACAGCTTCAGCCACAGCAGAAAGCCAATGAATTCCGCATCAAAGCGGCACAAAAGAACGTGCAGGTATCCCGGGCACTGATGTATCCTACCCTTACCCTGGGTGGTAACCTGTCGACCAACTTCTCCAACTCTTTTAAAACATTGTCGGGGGTTTCCTTCCAGGGATATGGCCCGATCACCGGAGCCGAACCGATCGTGAACATCAGTAATGTAAACTACTATGTTCAGAGCCCGGTATATAAAGTCAGCCAGAAGTCCAGAAGTTTCAGCGACCTGTGGAACGGGTGGGGCGACCAGCTGAGCAATAACTTTGGCCAGAACGTAGGCCTTAGCCTGAGCATACCTATTTTCAACAGTTTCTCCGCCCGCACAAGCTACCAGACAGCCCAGCTGAATGTAAAAGTGGCCCAGCTGCAAAAGGAATCGGCAGATCTTACCCTGCGCCAGAATATCTATACGGCCTATACCAATGCGGTAACGGCATTACAGAAATTCAATGCCGGCAAAAAACAGGTGGAAAGCGCACAGAAAGCCTATGATTTTGCTATGAAGCGATACGAAGTGGGTCTGCTGAGCTCGCTTGACCTGATCACCAACCAGAATAACCTGTTGAGGGCTAAAATAACACAGCTTACCAACCAATACGATTATGTATTCAAGATGAAGCTGCTGGAATTCTACAAAGGCAAGGGAATGAAATTATAAATTGATATTGTACCACACATTATTAACCGGCTGACAAAAAGAAAAAACGTTGTATGAATAAAAAATTGCTTTGGATCATTATTGCTTTGGTTGTCCTGATCGTTGCACTGATCGGGCTCAAAAAAGCCGGTGTTATTGGGAAGGAGGAAGGGATCAAGGTAACTTCTGAAAAAGCGGCACTGCGTACCATCATAGAAACCGTCAACGCAAGCGGTAAGGTATATCCCGAGATCGAGGTGAAAGTGAGTCCGGATATCAGCGGTGAGATCGTGGAACTGAATGTGAGCGAGGGAGATAGTGTAAAGAAAGGACAGGTGCTTGCCCGTATCTATGCCGATATCTATCTTACCCAGCGCGACCAGGTGGCAGCGGGTGTTAACCAGAGCAAGGCGCAGTTGTCTAACTCAACTGCCGGTCTTGCCGGTTTAAAAGCAACCCTCGATAACCTGAAGAATACCTACGAGCGGCAAAAGAAACTATACAATGAAAAAGTGGTTTCCCGTGCCGAGTTTGAAACGGCTGAACAGAATTACCTTACTTCACAGGCCAACTACAATGCCGCCAGGGAAGGATTGAAGAGTAGCGAAGCGTCTATCCAGAGCGCGCAGGCGCAGTTACAGAAAGCGGATAAGGACCTTTCCCGTACGGTGATCGTATCTCCCATGAACGGTATGATCAGCCTGATGAATGTGAAAAAAGGGGAGCGTGTGGCCGGTAACAGTTTTAACGTAGGTACCGAAATGATGCGCGTGGCCGATATGCGCAGTATTGAAGTGCGGGTAGATGTGGGTGAGAACGATATCCCTAAAGTGAAACTGGGCGATACGGCTGTGGTAGAGGTAGATGCCTATACCAACCGGAAATTCAAAGGCCTGGTGTATAAGATCGCCAACCCAAGCACCAGCGGTTTGACCACTTCCAACTCCAGTGCGGAAGTAACGAACTATAAAGTGCATATACGCCTGTTGCCCGAAAGCTACAAAGACATGGTTGCCGTGGGTAAAGGATTCCCTTTCCGCCCGGGAATGAGTGCCAGCGCAGATATCCAGACACGCACCCAACAGAATGTGCTTTCCATAGCACTGAACGCAGTTACCACACGCGATAAAAACGGGGATGCAGCGCCTGGCGATAAAAAAGATGACAAAAAACCGCAGGAAGAAACCAGGTCTACCAGTATGGATGATGGTATTGAAGAAGTGGTGTTTGTGTTGCAGAAAGATAATAAAGTGAAAAAGGTGAAAGTGAAGACAGCCATCCAGGACCTGAACCATATTGAAATACTGGAAGGTCTGAAAGTCGGGGATGAAGTGATCACAGGACCTTATTCCATCGTGAGTAAAACGCTGAAAGATGGTAACCTGGTAACGGTGGTTCCGAAAGACAAACTCTTTGAAGAGAAGAAAGCGAATTAAGCAATAGCGTATACAGCTAAGTTCTTACAAACGACAGGTTCTGCCTGTCGTTTGTCTTTTGAAGAACGGGTGTTCGTATTTTTGCAGTATCATCAAATGCGATTGCCATGCAGTTTGGAATTATTGGAAGCGGAAGTTGGGCCACGGCCCTGGCTAAGATCCTTACAGATAACGGGAACAGGATACAATGGTGGATGCGGAATGAGGAGAGCATTGCTTTTATGCAGAAAAGGCGGCACAATCCGCATTACCTGCACAGCGCCTATTTTGATCCTTCGCTGTTGCAACTCAATAGCGATATACAGAAAGTGGTCACGGATTCGGAAGTGCTGGTGATCGCAGTGCCTTCCGCTTTTGTAGAACAGATATTTGCGCAAATACCACCTACATTACTGAAAGGAAAAAAAGTTGTTTCTGCCGTAAAAGGCATCCTGCCCTCGGAAAATGAGTTGATGAATTATTACCTGGACAAACATTTTAACCTTCCACTGACGGATTATTTCACCCTGCTCGGCCCCTGTCATGCGGAAGAAGTATCTGCCGAAAAATTGTCTTACCTCACTTTCTCAGGAACGGATCTGGCAGCTACCCATTCCATTGCTGCTTTTTTCAAGACAGAATACATCAATACAGTAGTGAACAATGATGTGTTGGGTGTACAGTATGCCGCTGTGTTGAAGAATATTTATGCCCTGGGTGCAGGTATTGCACATGGATTGGAGTATGGTGATAATTTTCTGAGTGTATACATTGCCAACAGCGCCAATGAAATGGTAGGTTTCCTGAAAAAAATCAATGAGCCCGACCACTGTGTGCCGGATACACACAATTATTCAGCTTCTGTGTACCTGGGTGATCTGCTGGTAACCTGTTACTCGCTCTATAGCCGTAACCGTACTTTCGGTAACATGATTGGCAAGGGTTACTCGGTAAGGGCAGCCCAGCTGGAGATGAACATGGTGGCCGAAGGATACAATGCCAGCAAGTGCATTCACCTGATGAACAGGCAGATGCAGGCAGAAATGCCGATCGCTTCAGCCATTTATGAGATTCTCTGGGAGCAACTGCCCGCTGCAGAAGGATTTAAGAAAATAGAAACATTCCTGCTGTAGGATTGTCGTAATTTTATGTATGCCTTTCTCGTTCACCATATTGAATCCCGAATTGCTGTTGCTGTTGATCGCGGGTATTATTGCCGTGCAGGTCGGTAAAAAACTTTTCGGGCATTCCCACAGCAGATAGCGGTTTACTGAAACAGGTCTGCCGCAATGCCATCGGCAAAGAATTTCCCAGTTGGTTCCAGTTGTAAATGGTGGTTGTGTATCCTGACTTGTCCGCTCCGGATATATTTTTCTGCACTCTTCTGCAGAATATTCGCTTTGTCGCCGCCCCAGTTTTCTGACACTTTTATCAGCGAAACGCCTTCGATGGTCCGTAACCCGGTCATGATGTATTCATTCAGTTGCTGCGTTTCAGTAAGTATTTCAACTTCAAAAGGCAGTTCTTCCTTTGCCAGGGAAGACAGGTACAAACTATTGTTCGAAACATTCCATTGCCTGCTCTGGCCATTGAATGAATGGGCAGAAGGCCCCAGTCCGAGGTAAGATTTTCCCTGCCAGTAGCTGCTGTTATGCCTGCTTCTGAAACCCGGCTGTGCAAAATTGGAGATCTCATAATGTTCCAGTCCGGCCAGGGCGGTTTTTTGCGTGAGGATGCTGAACTGTCTTGCCTGTTGTTCAGGATCCACATCGGGCAATTGCCCGGTATGGATCATCTTATCGAGTGCCGTTCTGGGTTCAACGGTTAACGCATAACAGGACAGGTGCGGTACCTGTAAGGACAAAGCAGTATCTATATTCTGTTCCCAGTTCTTATCGGTCAGGCCCGGCGTGCCATAGATCAGGTCGATGGTAATATTGTTGAAACCTGCGGCCTGTGCCAGCTGTATGCTATCGATAGATTGTTGGGCCGTATGCGCCCGGTTCATCCATTGCAGGTCCTGCGCAAAAAAAGACTGGATGCCAATACTCAGCCGGTTGATACCCAGTTTACGCCAGGCAGCAAGGTTGGCCGCAGTAATATCATCCGGATTGCTTTCGAGTGTGATCTCCGCATCGGTACTGACCGTATACTGCTCGTAAAACTGTGTTAGCAGTTGTTCCAGATCCGACACAGGTAACAGGGATGGGGTTCCACCACCCAAATAGACCGTTTCAACCGTTTCGCTGAGATAGGTTTTCCGCAGCAGCATCTCTTTACCTATCGCCTGCACCATGTCAGGTATCCGCTGGTGTGTGGTAGAGAAATGAAAATTGCAGTAATGGCAGGCTTTTCTGCAGAAGGGGATATGTATATAAATGCCAGCCATACAACAATGGAGTGATTCTGTGCAAACATACTCTTTTCCGGCCGGTCATTTCTGTTACCGCTTTCATCCGAAACATCAAACCAATTCAATATTTTTGTGGCATGTCTGGTCTCAAGTATTTTTTTGTGGCGTGTGTGCTGTTGTGTTTCTCTGTGTGTGGTTTTGGCCAGGCGGATAGCAGTAACCGCGCGGAGACCAGTCGCATCCGTAAAGTGACCACACCCCTGCAGCGTTCGACTGTGGCAAGGGATAGCATCCAGGGTGTAGCGGCTGACTCCGTTTTGCATAATGAGAACCTGCTATTGGCGCGGGCGCTCAGGGATAGCCTTCGGGCCGATTCAGTTCGCAAACTGTCTGCAGTAAAAGCAAGCCTGCCCGTATACGATACGTCTACTTACCGCAAATATGCAACGCATCCCTACCTGCCCCTGCATAAGCCGGCATGGTATATGCTGATCGATTACCGGCAGCGTGAGCCGAAGGATGATCTTTTTTACCTGATGGCAGGTATCATTTTTGTGGTGGCATTTATACGGGCGGCTTTCTCCAAATATTTCAGGAACCTGTTCTTATTGTTCTTCCAGACCTCCCTCCGGCAGAAGCAGACCCGCGACCAGCTGTTGCAGGATAACCTGGCCTCCTTGCTGATGAATTTTTTATTTGTGATCAGTGCCGGGCTGTACATCACTTTACTGGTACGGTATAAAAACTGGACCGATATCCCTTTCTGGTGGCTGGCTGCCGGTTCTGCATCTGTGTTGCTGGCAGTATACCTCGTGAAATATTTATTCCTCATATTTACCGGCTGGGTCTTTAATTCAAAGGAAGCAGCCAGCTCATACGTGTTTGTTGTTTTCCTGGTAAACAAAGTATTGGGTGTGATACTGATTCCCTTTCTGCTGGTGCTGGCTTTCGCAAATCCCGGTATTGTTCAGGTGGCGGTTACCATATCATTTGGGGTCATCTTGTTGTTGCTGGGCTATCGTTACTGGGTTTCATTCGTTGCCATCAGGAGTAAATTGAAAGTAAATGCCTTGCATTTTTTACTATACCTTTGTGCTGTTGAATTACTTCCGTTGGCTTTGATATATAAGATATTGATGAATTATTTTAACGGAAGTCTTTAATTTTGCACAATCTTAGACAAGACGCATGCTAAAGAACGGCTCAAAAAATTCTGGTACGGCTAAGGCTGCCAAAAAGATCCTGATTTCTCAACCCCGTCCGGAGAGTGATAAATCCCCTTACTTTGACCTGGAAAGAAAATACAATGCGGAATTGTTTTTTCATCCTTTTATCAAGTTGGAAGGTATCCCTGCGAGAGAGTTCAGAAAGCAAAAGATCGATATCACCTATTACACGGCCGTTATGTTCACCAGCCGCAATGCCATCGATCATTTTTTCCGCATGTGCGAAGAAATGAAAGTGACCATCGGCCAGGATACCAAGTATTTCTGCATCACCGAAGCCGTAGCATTGTATCTCCAGAAATTCATCCTCTACCGCAAACGTAAAGTGTTCTATGGCGCCGATGGTACCAACAAGAGCATGTTCGATGTGATCAATAAACACAAGGAGAACGAGAAGTTCCTGTATGTGTGCAGTGAGAACCAGCAGGACAACGAGATCGTAAACTGGCTTAAGACCAATAAGTGCGAGTACCAGCTGGGTTTCATGTACCGTACCATCAGTAGCGATATTAAGGACGTGCTTTGCACAAGGGAGTACGATGTGATCTGTTTCTTCACCCCAAGCGGCGTAAAAAGCCTCTTTGATAATTTCCCGGGTTTCCAGCAGAAAGGGACTGTGATAGGCGCATTTGGTAACAATACAGCGAAAGCAGTGGAAGATGCCGGGCTGCAACTGGAGATCAAAGTACCCTCTCCCCAAAAACCCAGTATGGTGGCTGCACTGGATCAATACCTGCAAAGCACCACTGTTGTTAAAAAATAGGTACCACCTGTAAAATATCGCAGCCTCCCAAACCGGGGGGCTGTTTATTTTGTAATATAGCCGGTCGAACAGGGTGCTGATGGACCCTGTTCGCTCAGTGATACCTCCTAACCCATGATACCACCCGCATGAAAGCTACCCATACCAACCAACTGATACACGAAACCAGTCCTTACCTGTTGCAGCACGCCCATAACCCCGTCAACTGGTATCCCTGGGGCGAAGAGGCATTGGCCAGGGCAAAGACTGAAGACAAACCCATTCTGGTCAGTATCGGTTATGCCGCCTGCCACTGGTGCCACGTTATGGAGCGCGAGAGTTTTGAAGATGCACAAACGGCGGCGATGATGAACGACTATTTCATCAACATCAAGATCGACCGCGAAGAACGCCCCGACCTGGATCATATTTACATGGATGCCGTGCAGGCCATGACAGGCAGCGGCGGTTGGCCGTTGAACGTATTTTTGACGCCAGATGCCCGGCCTTTCTACGGGGGCACGTATTTTCCGCCGCAACGGGCCTATAACCGGGCCAGCTGGAAAGAAATACTGGAAGGGGTGCACAATGCCTACCGGGATAAAAAGCAGGAGATCCTGCAGCAGGCAGAAAACCTTACTTCGCACCTGATGGGCTCCAATGCCTTCGGGATCAGTAAGCCGGGAGCGTCTGACCTGCTGTTCACCCCCGAACTGTTAACCACCATCGCCACCAACCTGCTGGCCACCGCCGATACGGAATGGGGCGGTTTCGGGAAAGCCCCCAAGTTTCCGCAAACATTTTCCATTCAGTACCTGCTTCGCCATTACCATTTTACAAAAGAGGCAACAGCTTTGAAACATGCTTTGCTGAGTCTCGACAAAATGATCGAAGGGGGCATTTACGACCAGCTGGGGGGTGGTTTTGCCCGTTACAGTACCGATAATGAGTGGCTGGCCCCCCATTTTGAGAAAATGCTGTACGATAATGCCCTGCTCATCAACGTACTGGCCGAAGCCTGGCAGCTTACCCG
Source organism: Bacteroidota bacterium (assembly GCA_016183765.1). Lineage (GTDB taxonomy): Bacteria > Bacteroidota > Bacteroidia > Chitinophagales > Chitinophagaceae > Sediminibacterium. The sequence goes on along the minus strand of JACPEA010000008.1, from coordinate 175,515 downwards.
TAAGCCACAATATGCCCGCACCATCGAACATACCCTTGCCTATATTGAACGGGAGATGTTGCAGGAAGAAGGTGGCTTTTACAGTGCACTGGATGCCGACAGCGAGGGTGTGGAAGGAAAATTCTATACCTGGTCACTGCAGGAGACCCGGGATATCCTGGGAGAGGATGCCCAGGTCTTTGCCGACTGTTACGATATTTTGGAAAAGGGTAATTGGGAGCATACCAATATCCTCCGGATCACCCGCCCGATAGCGGAGATAGCTGCCGGAATGGGTATCACCGCCGATCAACTGGAAAACCGGCTGGCCGCGTGCAGGCAGCGCCTGATGGAGCAGCGTTCATTACGCATCCGCCCGCAGCTGGATGATAAGATACTGCTGGGCTGGAATGCACTCATGATCACGGCATACGCCAAAGCCTTTGCAGCGCTGGGTAAGGAAACTTACCGCGAGAGGGCCGTCAACAGTATGGCTTTCCTGGAAGCAAACATGTCGGGTAATGCCGGGGGCTGGTTCCATACCTACAAAAATGGCAAAGCCAGGATACCCGCTTTCCTGGATGATTATGCTTACCTGATACAGGCATATATACAGCTTCAGGAGATCACCGGAACAGGTGCTTACCTGCTGAAAGCCCGGAACCTGCTCGAATGGGTGATCGCTCATTTTGAGGAAGCGGAAACCGGCTTTTTCTTTTACACGCACAGCAGCCAGACCGATGTCATCGTTCGTAAAAAAGAGGTCTACGATGGGGCAGTACCCAGTGGGAATGCCGTGATGGCACATAACCTGTACTATCTCTCGATCGTTTTTAACCAGCCCGGATGGGCAGAAAGGAGCGAAGCCATGCTGCGTTCCCTGGGTAAGGCTGTGAGCCAGTACCCCGGCTCTTTTGGAGTATGGGCCATGCTGGCGCAATTGATGACGGTGGGTATGCAGGAGATCGCCATTGTGGGGCAGCAGGCCCAGGGTTTTTTGTGTCCTGTACTGGAGAGATTTGTGCCGAATAAAATTCTTCAGACCGAAGAAACTAATTCCTCTGATTTTCCGTTATTAGTTGGGAAAATGGGGACTGAAAATGGAGACACGGTATTTTATCTTTGTAAGAATTATGCCTGCCAGACACCTTTTCTTACAATAGATGCGCTTTTAGCAAAAATGTAACAAAGTTTAAAGTAATTTGCCTTTTATGACAGTGGTTTCATCTTCTATGCATCGTTCGAAACCTCAATTGTAGTAATCATACTTTTAATTTTGTAGTAACTGCCCAATTTTACCCGCGAAGTAAATTTTATTGGTAACAAAATTGCAAAATCGGCACAACTGCCGATGGAAAACTTATATTTGTCACTGTCATAAAAATCCGTTTGATACGATGAAAGGGTATTTAAGTAAGATGGTATTGATCGCATTCTGTCTGAGCCTCGGATCCTGTTTTCTGAAAAAGAATTCAAAGTCGAAAGGCCTGCCTGATGATGGTCAGTTGCATGGCGTGGCACCTACAGCCAACAAGAGCATGAATCCTCCCCTGAACATGGTCTATATTCCACCGGGTACCTTTCACATGGGTCCGAGTGATGAGGATATCAGTTTCAACTATACCACCCGTAACCGCCAGGTCTCTATCCCCGGTTTCTGGATGGACGCTACAGAGATCACCAACGATCAGTACCGCCAGTTTGTGAACTGGACCAGGGACTCGCTGGCGTTCAAGATCCTGTTCGGACAGGGTATCAACAAAACAGACGATACCATGGCGGTTGACTGGAAAAAAGTGGCCACCATCAAATGGGACAGGAACACCGTCGAAAAGATGAATGAACTGAACCTGGCTCCCGATAACCGCATCTACGGCAAACCGGAGATCGATCCTGATAAGATCGTTTACAGGATAGAATATTTCGACCTGGGTACTGCTGCTAAAAGAGAGAACGCAGGTTTACCCAGAAGTAATTTTATCCGCAGGTCCGACCAGAAGGTTTACCCGGATACCCTGGTATGGATGAGAGATTTCTCTTATTCCTACAATGAACCCATGACCAAGCGCTATTTCTCACATCCTTCTTATGGAAAATATCCTGTGGTGGGCATCAACTGGAAACAGGCCGTTGCCTTCTGCCATTGGAGAACACATCTGCAGAACTCATTCCTGGAAAGAAAAAAATTCGCTATTGACGGCGACTACCGCCTGCCCAGTGAAGCTGAGTGGGAATATGCTGCAAGGGGTGGTCTCACCAACTCCATGTTCCCCTGGGGTAACCCATATCTGAGGAATAAAAAAGGTTGTTTGCTGGCCAACTTCAAACCCGGCCGCGGTAACTATGCGGAAGACGGCGGTTTTTATACCGTTCCCGCCAAAATGTACTGGCCTAACCAGTATGGATTGTATAATATGTCGGGTAATGTGGCAGAGTGGACCGGTTCTTATTATTACGAAGGTGCTTACAATTTCATGCACGATATGAGTCCGGATATCCGTTATGAGGCTAAGGATTCCGATCGTCCCAGGGAGAAAAGAAAAGTGGTTCGCGGCGGAAGCTGGAAAGATGTTTCTTATTTCCTGCAGGTAAGTACCCGTAACTATGAGTATCAGGATACGGCCAAATCCTATATCGGATTCCGCTGTGTGATAGACCTGGCACCGAAAATGAAAAAATAACTTTTCCTAATAATCCATCCGTTTTCCAAATCCTAATGATAACCCCGCATTGAACAGGTCTGTGTATTCAGCGCTTCTTCAGTGTCATTCCAAAAACTAAAAAAAAGAACAATGGCAGCTGCGATTCCTCCTAAGATTTCCAAATGGTTTGACGTATTTGTATCTATCGCTGCGGCGGTAGTTATTTATGGCGCCCTGCAAAAATTATTGCACTCACCGATCGCCGATTTCATGCTGAAATTAGGCTTGACAGTGGAAGCCATCATTTTCCTTGGATACGGCGTATTGTACCTGATATACCCGGCTATAGACGATCATGAAGTACATATTCCCGGCGAGACCAAAGCGATAAAACAGAATACTGCACTGGACAGTCTGGATAAGATGCTGGAAGAGGCCAATATCAATTCAGATACCCTGGGTAAACTGAGTGCCGGTTTCCAGAAACTGAATACCACGGTTAGCCAGCTGGCCGATGTTTCTGAGATAGCCAGGTCTGCAGGCGATTTTTCTGCCAAGACCGAAGAAGCCACCGTTGCCATTGCCGGTATCAAGGATGCCGCATTACATGCCACGCAGTCGCTGGCGGGTTTCCATGGCGCATCAGACAGCTCAAAGCAGTTTCATGAGCAGATGATGACAATGAATAAAAATCTTGCTTCCCTGAATACGATTTATGAATTGGAGCTGCAGGAAGGAAATAACCACCTGAAAGCGCTGAACCAGTTCTATGGTAAATTAACACAGGCTTCCACTGCCATGGCCAGCAGCGCCGATGATGCGCTGAAAGCCAAAGAACAGATAGCGGCACTGGCCAATAACCTGGGTAAACTGAATCAGCTGTACGGTAATATGCTTACTGCCATGCAGGGAAGATAATATGCCGAAAAACCTATGAAGAAATCCAATTAGTAAAACCGATGTTTTAAAAATATAAGCGAGAATGTCACTACCCAAGGAGCCGCGGCAAAAAATGATCAACATCATGTACCTGGTGCTTACCGCACTGCTGGCACTGAATGTATCTGCCGAAATATTAAACGCCTTCAAAACAGTTGACCAAAGCCTTACCAATGCCAGCATGATTGCTGAGCAGAAGAACAGCGACATATTTAAATCCTTTCAGCGTAAGATAGAAGATCCCAAAACCAAAGAGAAAGCAGAAATATGGTTGCCCAGGGCAATGAAAGCAAAAGAACTTTCCGATGCCATGTATAACTACGTTGAATCGCTGAAGGCTGAACTGAAAAAAGAATCTGACGGGAAGATCGTAGATGGGAAAGAGCAATACAAAGAAGATGACCTGGAATCCTCTACCCGTTTGTTCATTTCCAATCCACCCGAAGGCCGGGGAAAAGGAAAAGAATTGTATGAAAAACTAAAACAATTCAAAGAGCAGTTGCTGGGCATTGATCCTTCGATCAAAACCGATATCGGCGCCAACCTGCCACTCGACCTGTCGATCCCCAAGAGTAATAACAAAGCCAGCCGTGACGACTGGGCCTATGGTTATTTCCATATGACGCCGGCTGTGGCCAGCATCACCATCCTGAGCAAGTTCCAGAACGATATCCGGAACAGTGAGGCGCAGGTGGTGGAATACTGCCATAAAGAGATCGGTGAAGTGGAGATCGTATACGACGAGTTTCAGGCTTTTGCCGGAACCAACGCAACCTACCTGATGCCCGGTGAAGAACTGGTGATCACAGCAGGTGTGGGCGCATTCAGTAAAGCTGCCAAACCCTCGATCTCCGTTGATGGCGCCAATGTACCCCTGAAACCGGATGGATCGGCCGAATACAAAACAACCGTAGGCGGTTCAGGAGCCAATACCAAACGCGTACGTATCTCTTTCTTAAAACCTGACGGAACCACAGCCACTGTAGAAAAAGAAGTGAAATACACCGTGGGTGTTCCTTCCGGCCTGGTAGTGTCTACCGATAAAACACGTGTGTTTTACCAGGGACTGGATAACCAGTTAAGTATTACCGGCGGCGGTGGTGATGAAAAAGTGAATGTGAACGTGGAAGGAGCAGGTGTAAGTACCCGCAAGGCAGGTGCCGGTCAGTACATTATTAACTGTACTAATTTGGGTAGTGCTGTGGTAACTGCTTCCGACGGTAAGAATACGCAGCGCCTCACCATTCCTATCAAACGGGTACCCAACCCGCTGGCAACTGTGGGTGGTAAAGCAGGTGGCCCTATTGCAGCCAATGCATTCCGGGTACAGAAAGGGGTTGCTGCCGAATTAAGGGATTTTGTATTCGAAGGCGTGAAATATGATGTGGTTTCTTTCACCTTGTATTGCACCGGTAAAGGTTTCGAAGAAAATATTGGTCTGGCCGAAGTAACCGGTCCCTATTTTAATGCGGAAGCGCAGACACTGCTCAGGCGTTGCCAGCCCGGAACCACCATTGTGATCGATGAGATCAAAGTGTCTGGTCCCGGCGGTACCCGTATGCTCGACCAGAATATTTCATTTACTCTTCAATAAATGTGTGTATGAAAAAGATGTTTGTTAAAGCTGTTTGTCTGGTGTTACTCGTGGCTGCCTCAACACAGGTTGAGGGTCAGTCACGTTATGGACGTCCTGCTAACGCCAACAGAACAGCCGTAAGAGACACTGTGCCCAAAACAGGTCAGCCCACCCAGCAACCTGCTGGTGTTATCCCGGCGGTTACCAACCCGGCAGCTGCTGTTACGATAAAATATGATACGACCAACCCGGGTGGTTTTGATGCCAAACCGGAAATGCCTTTGCGCAACAATTCTGCGGTAGACAGGAGTGCCATCCGTGACCGTAAACCGCTGGAATACGAACACCTGCGGGATGATGACAATGTGTGGAGTGAATTCCTGTGGAGAGAGATCGATGCCCGTGAAAAGTTCAACCAGTCGTTCATGTATCCCGGTAAAGATGATAACGGTGATGACCGCCGCTTCTTTTCCATCATGTTAAATGCCATCAAAAATGATAGTGTAACGGCTTTTTCTGCGGATAATGACCGTTTCTCCATTCCGTTGACTACCGACCAGGTATTGAACCAGACGGCAGGTGCTTATGATACGGTGGATGTACCGGATCCGGTTTCGGGTACGGTGGAGCGATATATTACCAAGAAACCCAAGTTCAGCCCGGATTCTGTTTATACATTCCGTATCAAGGAGCAGATGATCTTTGATAAAGAAGCCAGCCGCATGTTCACCCGCATCATTGGGATTGCCCCGATAGCCAAACAGGTGATCGGCGGGAAATCACAACCCCGTATTCTTTTCTGGATCTATTACCCGGACCTGCGCAAAACACTGGCTAAAGTGGATGTGTACAATCCCAAGAACAATTCAAGCCGCATGACCTGGGAAGAGCTGTTCGAGAGCCGGTTCTTTAACAGTTACCTGATCAAGACCAGCGCCAATAATCCTGGCGACCGTTACCTGAATGCCATTATAAAAGATCCTTTGTTCCGTTTACTGGAAGGAGAGAACATTAAGACCAGGATCTTCAACTATGAACAGGATCTCTGGCAATATTAATAAAATATTTAAAGTGATTTAGCAAAAGAGGCCCCATGGGGCCTCTTTTTAGTGATTATACTACAGCTTGAAAATTAAGTGCCACATTGTTTGGTAATATCATTACAATTCCTATCTTCGTTCTGGTTTTTCATAGGATATTGGATTTTAAAACGGGGCTGGATTTTTATCCTGGCCCCTTTTTATTTCAGGCCCCTTTTTCAAAGTGAGCCCTCAATATCCTGGCTTTTGCTTTTCCAACCAGGTTTGCCAGTTCCTCCTCGCCCGTGTCTTTGATCCGTTTTACCGATTTGAACCTGGTCAGCAGTTGCTGAACGGTCTGTTCACCAATACCACTGATGCCTTCCAGTTCATTTTTAAAAGTGCCTTTCGACCGTTTATTGCGGTGAAATGTGATGCCGTACCTGTGTACTTCATCACGGATCCGCCTCACGAGTTTTAAGCTGTCACTGTTCCAAGGCAGTTTGAAGGATTCACTATCGCCCGGGAAGAATAACTCTTCTTCATTTTTAGCCAAACCTACAACGGCCACTTTACCGGCCAGTCCGAGCTCGCGGATACTGATCATGGCAGCGCCCAGTTGTCCTTTACCACCATCGATAATGATGAGTTTGGGCAGCGGCTGTTCTTCCGCCAACACCCTTTTGTAACGTCGATGGATCACTTCTGTCATGGTAGCAAAATCATTGATGCCGGCTACTGTCTTTACGTGGAACTGCCGGTAATCGTTTTTACTGGGCATCCCATCTTTAAAGCAGACCATGGCCGATACGGGGTAACTGCCCTGGAAGTTGGAGTTATCAAAACATTCGATATGGTCAGGCACTTCGGGAAGGTGCAGGTATTGTTGTAATTCATACAATACTTTTTTCTTCTCCATATCTGTCTTGCCTTCCAGGTGCAGGATCCTTTTTTTCTTCAGTTCTTCGCGGAAATAGGTGACATTCTTCAGGGAAAGGTCCAGCAGTTTCTTTTTATCGCCTCCCTTGGGTATGGTGAAAATGAGCTGGTCATCCGGGTACTCAACAGGAAAGGGAACGATCAGTTCCTTAGCCAGGCTGTTGAAAGAAGTTCTGAGGCGGGCGATGGCAAAACCCAATACTTCCTCTTCCGTTTCTTCCAGTTTGGTCTCCAGAGGTACGGTATGTGTCTGTACAATAGTGCCATTCTGTACCATCAGGTAGTTCACATACGCCAGGTTATCCTCTTTGATGATGGAGAACACATCCAGGTTGGAAAGATGACTGCTGACGATGACAGAACGCGCCTGGTAATTCTCAAGGTGTTCTATTTTCTTGCGGGTGGCTTCCGCTTTTTCAAATTCCAGGGCTGCCGCCTGCTCCTGCATCACAGATTTGAAATGGCTGATCACGGAACCCAGGTTCCCTTTCAGGATATTGCGTACCTGCTGTAATCCTTCCATATAATCTGCTGCGGTCTGTAACCCTTCGCAGGGGCCTTTGCAATTACCCAGGTGGTACTCCAGGCATACTTTGAACTTGCCTTTCCGGATATTGTTATCGGTCAGGTTCAGTTTACAGGTACGTAAGGGTACATACTGTTTGATAAAACCGATCAGGTCGCGCACTTTACCCGCCGAAGTAAAGGGGCCGAGGTATTCAGAGCCATCGTTGATCTTTGTTCGGGTAAGAAAAATGCGGGGGAAGGGCTCTTTTTTGATAACGATATAGGGATAGGTCTTATCGTCTTTCAGGTTGATATTGTACCTGGGCTGGTATTCCTTGATAAGTGAGTTCTCCAGCAGGAACGCATCCTGCTCCGAATCTACGATCGTGAACTCGATACGGTGTATCCGCTGAACCAGTTCATGTGTTTTATAGGAAGTGAAGGTCTTGGAAAAATAAGAGCTGATCCTTTTCCTGAGTTCTTTGGCTTTGCCTACATACAACAGGGTGCCCCCGGTATCATAATATTTATAAATACCCGGTAAAAGCGGTATGGTATGTGCGATCTGCTGAAATGCTGTGGCGGTCATAAAACATCCTAAGGCTTATCGTTCCAGTTGATATAATTCAGTTCGGTGGCAGAATATCCATTGCCGGTTGTGATGGTCCGGTTGATCTGGAAGCTTTTATTGGCCTTCCAGTTACATTGTTCTGCAATGGTCGTATCCCCTTTGGTATGCAGGCAGCGGATGAATACCCGTTTTACCAGGTTGGTAGATTCTTCCAGCAGGATGTCTATGTTCTGCACTTCCGCATTGGCATCGGCAGGCATATAATTCAGGGTAACACTGCCGGTACTCAGGTCCTGGAAAACAGATTCTTTGTACAATATCTTCACTTTCGGATCGGTCAGCGAATGGGCAAGGAACGCCTGCGACAGGCTGATGAATTGTTCTTTACTAAGCGGTAAAGAATCCCTTTTGCCATCCTTCTCCCTGATCTGGTAAATAGGAAAGTTCCGGAGATCCACGTACTGTATCTGGTCTGTAAAGAACTGGTGCAAAGGATAGAATTTAGCGGTATCCGAAGCCTGCGCCGCATTTTTGCCCGAAGCAGGTTTTTTGGAGTTACATCCGGTTATCAATAACAATAACAGACAGGATAAAGCCAGAACAGGTTTCATGCGGTAAAATTATCCAAACCCCCGCAATAATCGGCCAAAGCCATCTTTATTCCGTGTTAAAGCAAGGGATCAGCCTGTGCGGGGCAGGTTTATTTGATCTGCCTGGTAAATCCGAGACGAACCCCATAATCCATCAGGTATTCTTTGATGGGGTATTGGTTAGAATAAGTGGGCAGGTGCTGGTACCTGATCTGCGGACCCAGCTGCCAGGAGGAAGAGCCGGTAGTGTAGGTGAGGTTAAAACCAACACTGGTATTGATATTCCATTTGCGGATGAAACTGCCGCCACCTGTATAGTGTTTGTAATCGGTCGAAAGCAGGTAAGTATTGTTGTTCAGCGTCATGGTGGGTTGTACAGACGCTTCCGTATTGAAACCAAAATGTTTACCCCTGATCAGGTCCCACTGTATCCCCAATGGTATGGATAACTGGTATAGTTTGTTATCCAGCTGTGTTTTGCGGTAGCCGGTATTGTTGTTCCAGGACGAATAGAAATTGATGGTTTCAATGCCGCTGTAATTGATCAGCGATAAAGAAGTGAGGTCGTTGGTGAGCGACTGGAATGTTTCGATATAGTACTGCCTGATATTCAGCTGCACCCCAGTTTTGAATTTAAGACGCGGGCTCATGTTGTACAATACGGCAAAACCCAGTTCAAAGCCCATGGCAGGTTTGTGCCTTACCACATTGTTCACGTCTGCCGCCAGGTTGGGACTCAATGGTACATTCTGTGAGGCAGAAGCAGAAGCGGCCGCCACCGCCGGTTGTATGATCTCTTTTACTTTCTGATCGGACAGTTTACGATAGCTGGTAGAAGGGGTGATGTAAAATTGTATGCCAAATTTTGAATTCCGGCGGCTGGCATGGGTGGTAGCGATATAGTTGAAGTCTTTCAGGAACTCATCTGCATTACTATGTGTATCTGCCTGTTTATAGGTGGTAACTGATTCCTTGATGGCTGTATTCTCAGGGCCTTGTTTTTCTGTAACTGTCACGACCGGCAGGCTTAAGCTGCTTGCCAGTATGGCCGGATCAATGATGGCGATCTTGACAGGTGCCGTATGTATTGTTTTAGCAATATAGGCGCTGCGTTGTATGCCTGTTTTTACCGGTACTGCCGCCAGGTCGTTTGTTGTATTGCGGGTAACCAGTGTTTCCTGTTCGGGGATGGCAGGTGTGTTCAGGTCAGCAAAGGTTTCAGCAGTGATCTGTTCCGGAGCGATCTGCTGAAAATAATCTTTGACCGGTTTGCTGTTATGAGCAGGGTTGTTTTTCGCGGATTGGCTGTTGAATGCCAGGGCTGACCGCTGCTGCAGCGGTAGTTGTCTGCCGGGGTGATTGTTCAGTAAGGTAGAGATCGTTAAAGCCGTAATGATAAAAAGGGACATGAAAGTCAATGCCGGCCATGCTTTATACCCATGAAGTTCTGTACGTATGTTCTTCCAGATATGGTCGGAAGGATACATACGGTGCTGTTTTACCTCATCCTGTAAAAACTGCTCAAACTCGTCGTGGTACATTTTGTTATCCATGTGCAATCGCGATCAACACTACTTGTTTTTGAAAGCTGCCAGCCAGTTGAACTCTTCTTTGGGTTTTTCGATGATCTTTTTACGGATCAGGATCATTTCCAACATGGCTTTCGACCTGGTATACTGGCTACGGCTGGTGCTTTCTTCAATATCAAGCATTTCGCCGATCTCTTTGTGGCTGTAACCTTCCAATGCATACAGGTTCAGTACGGTACGGTAACCGATCGGTAACAACCGGATACATTCCACGATCTGCCTTGCCTGCATGATGGAAGGGATGGTCTCCTCCTTCACCTGCAATGAATTGGCATAAGCCAGGTCAACGCTCTCGTTGAACTTCTTGTGCTTTTTCAGGAAATTGATACAGGTATGTACGATGATCCGCCTGATCCAGCCTTCAAAAGCACCTTTGTTCTGAAAGGTATGTATCTGGGTAAAGACTTTGATGAACCCCTCCTGTAACATGTCTTCGGCGTCCTCACGGTTTTGCCCGAACCGGTAACAAACGCTTAGCATCTTGGGGCTATAGCGGTTATACAATTCGCGCTGCGCTGCAGGGTCGTTGTGTAAACAGCCTGTAATGATGGCTTGTTCCGTCATGTAGGGGAAAATGTTTACCCTAAATATAGGACATTATTCCGTTTCAAATGCTGCATATCCCCCACAAAACAGTGCCGGCTTTAGGGATTCTTTAATACTCCTGTATAGCATAAATTGGCTTTTTTTTGAGTGCCGGGCAGCAATTTCAGGCATTCCCACATCTTAACAACTCCTGTTAACTGCGATTTTATGGACAGAAGATCCTTTTTAGCATCCACTATCCCCTCTTCTGGTCCGGGCAGGGTAGAAGTTGTGCCTGCGCCACCACCCAATGGCGGTTTGGGGGCTTATGCCGGTGCCTGGACAGAGAATGAGGTCATCCACCTGTTAAAAAGGACTTTATTCGGCGCCACACGTGCCGATATCGCGTATTTCAGCAAACTGGATTTGCAGCAGGCGGTCGATGAACTGCTGAACCCAACGGCGCCGCTTCCGGATCCCCCCATTAAAGAATACAATACACCTGTTAACGCGCAGAAACCCGACAGTCATATTGCACAGGGAAGCACCTGGGTGCTGGACCCCAGCACAGATGGTACGGTGAACAGCCTGCGTAACAGCTCCTTTAAAAAATGGTGGATGGGCCTAATGATCAACCAGGACAGAAGTATCCGTGAGAAAATGACCCTTTTCTGGCACAATCATTTTGCCACCGAAACTGCCACGATCGGCAATGCCCAGTATGTATATAAACACCACTTGCTGCTGCGCACCTATGCGCTCGGTAATTTCAGGGCTTTGACCAGGGCGGTCACCATCGATCCCGCCATGCTGGTTTACCTGAACGGGGAACGTAATACCAAATCGGCGCCTGATGAGAATTATGGCCGTGAACTGCAGGAACTGTTCTGCTGCGGTAAAGGGCCTGGTTCCCGATATACGGAGGAAGACGTGAGAGCAGCAGCACAGGTATTGACCGGCTGGCGTAATGATGCGGCAAATATTTCCTCTTCCTTCGACCTGAAACGGCACCATACCGGCGATAAAACCTTCTCTGCATTTTACGGGAATACGGTCATAAAGGGCAGGAATACGGCCACCGCCGGCGATGAAGAACTGGACGCTTTGCTGGATATGGTCTTTGCCACGGAAGAAGTGGCCAGATACCTCTGCCGAAGAGTATATCGTTGGTTCGTTTACTATGATATAGACAGTACCGTAGAAGCCAATATCATTACTCCTTTGGCCGATATCTTACGTACCAACCATTACGAAATAAAACCGGTGCTGAATGTGTTACTGAAAAGCGAACATTTTTTTGATGTGCTGTCCAAAGGCTGCCAGATCAAAAGCCCGGTAGACCTGGTAGTGGGCACCTGCCGGGAACTGGAACTGAAGTTTCAGCCTGCCAGTGACCTGATCACTAATTCCGGGTTCTACAGTTACCTCGTCAACTGGGCCAATAATATGCAGCAGAGTATCGGCGATCCGCCGGATGTAAGCGGCTGGAAAGCCTATTACCAGGAACCGCAGTTCTATGAGGTCTGGATCACCAGCGATACCCTGCCCAAGCGGAACCAGTTCACCGATACGATGGTACAGAACGGGTACACGTTCAATGGGAAAAAATTATGGATCGATGCGGCTGAATTTGCCAAAACACTTCCCCAACCAGGTGATCCCAATCAGCTGATAGACGATATCCTGAAGATCCTCTTCCGGATCGATCTTTCTGCCGCATCCAAAACGCAGTTGAAGACTGATATCCTGTTGGGCGGGCAGTCGTCGGACCATTACTGGACGGATGCCTGGAACGTATTCATCAGTAATCCCGGTAATACATCGAATACCACCACGATCAAAAACCGCCTGCGCGACCTGTTAAAATATTTCATGAACCTGGCCGAATACCAATTGGCTTAAACCAGAAAGGATGAAAAGAAGAGATTTCCTTCGCAAATCCATACCCGCCGGTGTTTTGCTGCCTTCCCTGGTGAGTGGTTTCTCGTTCAGGGCTTTCAGTGCCGATTCGGATATCATGCAATCATTGATGCTGCCGGTGACCGAAACCGATCATGTGTTTGTGATTATCCAGATGAACGGTGGCAATGATGGGTTGAACATGGTGGTGCCGATCGAGAACTTCAATAGTTATGCCAACGCCAGGCAGAATATTTACCTGCCCGAGAACAGCCTGCTGGCGTTGAATGGAAAAGCGGGCCTGCATCCCGCCATGACAGGTTTAAAAGCCTTGTATGATAAAGGGCACCTGAAAGTGGTGCAGTCTGTCGGTTATCCGCAACCCAGTTTCTCCCATTTCCGGGCAACGGATATCTGGATGAGCGGCAGCGACAGCAATGAGCTCGTGAATACAGGCTGGGCCGGACGTTACCTGAATTATGAGTACCCGAATTTCCCCAACGGGTATCCCAATGCCACCATGACTGATCCACTGGCCATACAGATAGGATCTGCCACTTCACTTACCCTGCAGGGGCCTGCGGTGAGTATGGGTATGAGTATCAGCAATACCAGCAATTTTTATAACCTCGTCAATGGTGTACAGGATCCTGCACCCAATACACCTGCGGGTAAGGAACTCACTTTTATCCGGCAGATAGCGCAGCAGACACAGCAATATGCCACGGTTATCAAAGCAGCCGCTACCAATACCGTGCAACAGGTAAGTTATCCCATCAAGAATTCACTGGGCGATCAGCTGAAGATCGTGGCAAGACTGATCAAGGGTGGTTTGAAGACAAGGATCTACATGGTGAACTACGGCGGCTTTGATACACATTCGGCACAGGTAGACAGCGTGGATAATACCAAAGGTTATCATGCCAACCTGCTGATGAATGTGAGCGATGCCATCAAAGCATTCCAGGATGACCTGAAGTTCCTGGGTGTGGACGACCGGGTAGTGGGCATGACTTTTTCTGAATTCGGCCGCCGCATTAAAAGCAATGGCAGTGATGGTACCGATCATGGTTCGGCTGCACCCTTGTTCGTGTTCGGTAAAAATGTGCTGGGCGGTGTGCTGGGCGATACGCCGGTCATACCGGCCAATGCTACCGTAAGCGCCAACCTGCCGTTCCAGTACGATTTCAGGAGCGTATATGCCACCATACTTGCCAACTGGTTATGTGTTAATGATGATGACCTGCAGCAGATCATGCTGAAGAATTACCAGGTATTGCCACTGGTGAATGCAGGCGCCTGCAAAAAAGCAGTGAACCTATCGGGCGATAGGCTGATCAGCAATTATCCCAATCCTTTTGTTACTTCTACTATTATTACTTTCAACACGGCGGGTGGGCATACCCTGATCCAGATCATCGATACCACGGGAAGGGTAGTGGCCAACCTGGTTGATAAGGAATATACCGCAGGCACTTATACCGTAACTTTTAACGGGGAGCGATTGCCCACCGGCGTGTATTATGCCAGGCTGCAGAACCTGGCCACCCAGCAGGTAAGGGCCATGCTGAAAGTTCGGTAGACTTGTAAAAAAATCTCAAAATTGCCGGGAGAATTAGGTGGAGAACTCAAAGCCCCTATATTTGCAACAACGTAACAAAATTCATCCTGGCTAAAAACATCACCATACGGCATATACTGGCAGTCATTTTCCTGGTGTTGTTTGCGTATGGTATTACGCCAAAGCTCACTTTACACAACCTGGTTGCCACGCACCAGGATGGCAGAACCCGGTGCGCATTACCGGACCCTTTTTCTACCCAGCTCGGTACAGCTTCTTTTAATTGCCAGTGCGATAACCTGATCATTGAGTCGCCCTTTGTGGCAACGATCACCGCATTGGTAGTGGTGCCTCCTGTTCCGGTGTATCCAGTTTTTGCTGATGCTTTTGCTGCGGATGTTTTTTCGTCGGATGTATTGGGGTATTCCTTACGCGGTCCACCCGCCTGTTGATCGTTACCTGCATGGGCAGGCCATTGTTGCCTGCACTTTTTATGAAATTTGTTCCGATGTACGATCATCCTGAATCCTTATTCCTTATTGTATGAAATCATTAGCAACGATAAAAACTGTTTCCATTTTTTTCTTATCAATATTAACTGTTTCACTACAGGCAACTGCTAAACCACTAACGGATGTTGCCAATAGTATACTCAGCGGTACGGTCACCGATGCCAAAACGGGCAAACCGCTTTCGGGTGCGGTGATTTACCTGCATGAAGCCAAAACCGGAACACTGACGGCCAGCGATGGATCTTATAAAACACCCTCTGTTCCTGAAGGGAAATACCTGGTGGAAGTTTCTTTTATCGGTTATACCTCCTTACTTGAAGTGGTCGATATCAGCAGTAATCCTGTCCGCAATTTTGCTTTGAAAATAACCTATATCGAGAATGAAGCGGTTACGGTAACGGGTGTGGCTTCTGCCACCAAAGTGCGCCAATCGGCACAACCGGTATCGATCGTTAAAAAAAGTGAATTGTTGCAGACCAGTGCCACCAACGTGATCGATGCATTAAGCAAGCTCGTACCCGGCGTATCGGGTTTGTCATCGGGTCCGGCAGTGACCAAACCTGTTATCAGGGGACTGGGATATAACCGGGTGGTAACCGTTCATGACGGTGTAAGGCAGGAAGGCCAGCAGTGGGGCGATGAACATGGTATCGAGATCGATGAATACAGCATCCAGAAAGTGGAAGTGCTGAAAGGCCCGGCTTCCCTGTTCTATGGAAGTGATGCCATGGCCGGTGTGGTGCACCTGATCACCAACACACCGGTAGAGCAGGGTACCATCAAAGGGAATATCCTGGCAACACATACGGATAACAATGGCTTGTGGGGTGCAAGCGCCAACCTGGCCGGTCACCTGAAGAATGGTTTTAACTGGAATGTATATGGTACTTCCAAATCGGCTGCGGATTACAGCAATGCATATGATGGAAAAGTATTCAACAGCCGTTTCTTTGAAAAGAATGTTGGCGGTTATGTAGGTATCAACAAAGCCTGGGGTTATAGCCACCTGGTGGTGACCAGCTTTAACCAGAAACTGGGTATGGTAGGAGGGGCAAGGGATACGGTTACCGGTAAATTCCTGATTTATCCGGAAACCGTGCATACCCGCATGGCTAATAACGATGAACTGAACAGCCGCGACCTGTTTACACCTTATCAGCATATCAACCATTTTAAAGTGGCGCTGGATAACAATTTTGCGGTGGGTAAAGACAGGCTCGCAATCAATATCGGCTACCAGCGAAACAAACGTTATGAGTTCGGTGATCCCGATGCCTACCAAACGCCCGGACTGTTTTTTGACCTGCAAACCGTTAACTATAACCTGCAGTATAATTTTTCTGAAAAAAATGGCTGGAAGACCTCTGTGGGTGCAACCGGTATGTACCAGCAGAACCGTAACCGCGCAGAAGAAGTATTGATTCCCGAATACAACCAGTTTGACCTGGGTGCGTTCGTTTACACTAAAAAAACCTTTCACAATAACCTTACCCTCAGTGGTGGCTTACGCGGTGATATGCGGAAAGTCAGCAGTAAAAATTACGTGGAAAATGGCACACTCAGGTTTGCGGCATTTGATCAATCGTTCAGTAATATCAGCGGTAGTGTGGGAGTAGGATATAATGTGAATGATGCCGTTACACTCCGGTTCAACGTTGCACGTGGTTACCGGGCGCCCAGTGTCAGTGAACTGGCCAGCAATGGTGCACACGAAGGAACCAACCGTTACGAGTACGGAGATAAAAACCTGAAGACAGAAACTTCCCTGCAGGCCGATGCAGGCATTGAAGTGAATACGCAGCATTTCAATTTTACGTTGAATGGTTTCTATAACCATATCCAGAATTATATCTTCTACAGCAAACTGGAAGCAGTGGGCGGCGGCGACTCATTGGTTACAGTGAATGGGGAAGACCTTACAGGTTTTACCTTCCGACAGGCGGCTGCTACCCTGGTAGGTTT
This sequence comes from Bacteroidota bacterium, assembly GCA_016183765.1. Classification (GTDB taxonomy): domain Bacteria; phylum Bacteroidota; class Bacteroidia; order Chitinophagales; family Chitinophagaceae; genus Sediminibacterium. The sequence goes on along the minus strand of JACPEA010000008.1, from coordinate 158,705 downwards.
TGAAGTCAAGTTCGACCTGCACCCACACCCGCTTGACTGGTTGCATTTTGAGAACAGTTTCTCCCTGGTGGCCGGGCATTTCAGCGAAAAACTGGAAGGTACCAATCGTTTGCCCTTTATTCCCTCGCCCCGTTTGCAAAGTGAATTAAGGGCCGACCTTGAAAAGAACGGCAAATTACTCCGGAACCTTTACTGCAAACTGGAAATGGACCAGGTAAGTACACAGAACCGCATATTCTCTGCCTACCATACAGAAACCGCCACCAAAGGATACACGCTGTTCAATGTGGGAGCCGGAACTGAATTTGTGCGTAAGGGCAAGACCTTGTTTGCTGTGAGCCTTTCACTGAACAATGTATTCGATGTGTCTTACCAGAACCACCTTAGCCGGTTAAAATATACAGATACGAATGTGGTTACAGGACGCATGGGCGTGTTCAATATGGGAAGGAACCTCAGTATTAAAATAAATGTACCGCTGGAATTTAAAGCAGGATAAGGGTTTTACCAATTGAAGAGTAGCTTCACCGCGATATTTCTGCCCATATTATACATACCGGAACGGCCATTGGGCGATGCCTGGAAGTATTCAAAATACTTTAACCGGTTCTGGTGCGACTGGTAAGCCTTGTTGAACAGGTTATTGGCATTGATGAATAATTGCCATTGGTCTTTTCCCTTCCTGTTCTGCCAGCTGATACCCGCACCCAGGTTGACCAGTGCATAAGCCGCTGTGGCTGTTTCGGTATTGTCTACTGCATAAAAACGGTTCTGACTGGCATGGGTCTCTATTTCGGTTTGCAGGTATATATCCGTTAACCGGGTATTGAGATCCGGCAGCTGAAAGCGCAAACGTGTCACGGTCCGGAATGGGGGGATCAGCGGCAGGTATTTTGCATCGTCACCAAAAAGTTTCCTGGCTTCCGGGTCATTGTTGATGCCGGTAATGGTTGACAGGTTATGCTGCAACCGCAACCAGCCCATTTTTTTCGGGTGGAGGTTGATATTGGCTTCCGCTCCGTACAACACTGCATTTCCCTGTTTGTATTGATAGGTGAAATTACCCGGAACCAGTTCCAGGGGCTGTCCATTGGCATCAAACAGTTTCTGGAAAAAGATATAGTTGCTGATGCGGTTATGAAAGAATTCCAGGTTGGCATCCCAGTCGGCATGGGTCAGGAACAAACCGATATCCGCCTGCCAGTTGTATTCCGGTTTGAAATCACGATTGCCGATATAATAGATATGCGCGCCGGGATCGAGACCGTCCGAACCGATTTCGGGTATGGAGGGACTCCGGTAGCCCCTGGCAATATTGGTTTTCAGCGTCAGCGAAGGAGAGAAATTGTGTACGATACCCACGCTGCCGGATACCCCGCTGAAATGATGCCGGTAAGCTGCGAAATTCCGGGTGGCGCCTGCTGTATCCGGAAGGGATACCTGTTCCATGAAACCGCTGCTGTTGTTTTTTCTGGTGTAAAAATCTTCCCATTGAATGTTGCGGTTATCAAAGCGGATACCACCTGTGACCAGGGTCTTCTGGAAATCTTTCGTCAGTACCAGGAAACTGCCGATGTCGAATAAGCGATAATCGGGTATCGGAAAATCGGTGGCTTGCCTGTTGCGGTTGCTTTGATACATGCCGTTTACCCCGATATGGATATCCGGCCCGGCCCATTTGGGAAAGCGGTAACGCGCTTCGTAGTTCAGCGTGTTCAATGCCACAAACAAACCGGCCTGCTGCAAAGCAGTGGGATGATTGTATTCTCTCCGGATATTCTGCTGAAATCCGGTTAATATGTTCAGTTCCCCTTTTCCCAGGGTATAACTGCCCTTGTGATATACACGGTAATGCTGGATATGCTGGTGCAGCGACGCCAGGCGATAGGTGGATAATGCAGCAACCGTAACAATGGGTCTTTGTTTGATATCATCCTGATCGGCTTCCGCTACCTGTTGCGTAAAAGCACGGCTTGCAGAATCTCGGCTGCCATCGGGTATTTCCTGCAGGTTATCATACAGGTTGAATTGAAGATGGTTTTTGGTTTTGCTGTTCTCCCATCCCAGCAGCAGCGAAAGATTTTTTTCGTGGTAGCCCGTATTGTACACACGATGGTCTATCGGGTTTCGGTAATCCATGGCCGCTTTCATGGAGCCACGGATACTCCAGGAAAACTGCTTTTTTTTGTAGTATAGTCCGGTGGTAGCACCGATCATGCCGTTGTTGCTGTGGTATTCTGTTGCAGCATCACCCCTGATGAGACCATCTGTGTTCATGGGCACAGCGGGTATCAGGTTCACTACACCGGCAATGGCGTCGGAGCCATAGAGTAAGGAAGCGGGACCTTTTACAATTTCTGCGCGACTGATACCATAGGGATCAATCTCGATCCCATGTTCATCGCCCCATTGCTGCCCTTCCTGCCGCAGTCCGTCGTACAGGGTAAGTACCCGGTTATAGCCCAACCCACGGATAAAGGGTTTGCTGATATTGGGGCCGGTGGTGATGGCCGTAATGCCCGGAACCGATCTCAGTAAAGCATCGATCACATTGGTGCTGGTACTCCTGTTCATTTCTTTCTGCGATACAATAGCGATGGAGATCGGGGTCTTGCGGATACGTGTGGCCCCCGTTACGGCAGTGACCACTACCTGGTCCAGCGATAAGGTATCACGGTTGTTCCAGGTTTTGAGTGTCGGACCAGGTGCCTGTCCCCACAACCCGTTTGCAGAGAAACTAATTGCCACACAGGCCAGTCCTACCCATCCATGGTTTTTCATAATAGAAAACTGAATTTAGACAAATCTAAAAATATATTTTGACTAATATAAAATATTTTTTAAATCAATTAAAATTCAATGTCTTAGAGAGTGCCGGGCAAATGAATCCCTGCCGGAGTTGAATATTTTGTATTTTGGCGGTATGGATATTTCTATCAATACGCCCGCCCTGTTATTTCCGGCCATCAGCCTGATCATGCTGGCTTATACCAACCGGTTCCTGGCTTTATCCAACCGGGTAAGAAGTCTGCATGAGAAATACCAGAACCATGAGCAGAGTCATATCATTCATGGCCAGATCAGGAACATGCGTTACCGTTTAAAACTGATCAAGAACATGCAGGCGCTTGGCGTGGTCACTTTCCTGAGCTGCATTTTCTGTATGTACTTTATTTATATCGAAGCATTATCGCTTGCGCATATCACATTTGCCTTCAGCCTGATCAGTTTTTCAACTTCGCTGGCATTGTCGTTTCTGGAGATACAGCTCAGCACCAAAGCGCTGGAACTGGAGCTAAGTGATATGGAAGGCCTGGAAGATCCTTCAGTGATCGATTATCTGAAGAAGAAATTTGATAAGGAGTAGAGTAGTTAAAATAGTTAAAAGGGTTAAAATAGTTAAAGGGGGTTGGAATTATGCCAAACATACTTTACCTCCATTCAACTATTTTAACCCTTTTAACCCCTTTAACGCCTTTTAACCTCTTTAACCCTTTTAACTATCCCACCGCCATTATTTTTCTTTCCCCGATCTGCTGTCTCCACATGGCATAATACAATCCTTTCTCAGCAAGCAGCTCCTGGTGTGTACCTGTTTCTACGATCTGGCCTTTTTCCAGTACATAGATCCTGTCGGCATGCATGATGGTGCTCAGCCTGTGTGCGATCATTACAGTGATCTGTTCTTTCTCCTGCGAAATGGTGCGGATGGTGTTGGTGATCTCTTCTTCGGTAATGCTGTCCAGAGCAGAAGTGGCTTCATCAAAGATCAGCAGGTGCGGGTGACGCAGCAGGGCCCGGGCGATGGATAAGCGCTGTTTCTCCCCGCCGCTGAGTTTCAGACCGCCTTCGCCGATCATGGTATCCAGCCCGTTCTCTGCCCGGGCCAGCAGGTTATCGCAACTGGCTTTATGCAGCGCTTCCAGTACATCTGCTTCGGTGGCTTCGGGGTAAACAAATATCAGGTTCTCGCGGATGGTTCCGGCAAATAACTGCGTGTCCTGTGTTACAAAACCGATCTGGTTGCGCAGCTCATCGAACAGGATCTTCTTGCTATCGATGCCGTTGTATAAAATACTTCCTTCCTGCGTGTGGTACAGTCCTACCAGCAATTTCATTAAAGTGCTCTTACCCGCGCCGCTGGGACCTACAAAAGCGATACTCTGTCCGAGGCTTACGTCAAAACTGATATCTTCCAGCGCCTTATATTGTGCGGTCTGGTGTTTGAAAGAGATGTTGTTGAAACTGAGGTGACGGATATTGCCCAGGTGTTCAGGATACACGGGTCTTGGCTCAGATGGCTTCTGCATCAGGTGATGGAAATTGTTGAGCGATGCTTCCGCTTCGCGATAAGAAAGGATGATATTCCCGATCTCCTGCAAAGGCCCGAAAATAAAGAAGGAATAAAAAGTGAGCGTCATCACTTCTCCCGCCGTTAATTCTCCGCGGAAGACCAGCCATAAAAGTGTGAACATGATCACCTGCCGCAGGAAATTCACAAAAGTACCCTGTATGAAACTCAGGGTACGGATACTTTTTACCTTACGTAACTCAAGCCCTAATATTTTATAGGTGTTCTTGTTCAACCGGTTGATCTCCTGGTCGGTCAGCCCCAGGCTTTTTACCAGTTCTATGTTCCGCAGGCTCTCCGTGGTGCTTCCTGCCAGCGTGGTGGTCTCTTTCACGATCGTTTTCTGGATCAGTTTGATCTTTTTGCTGAGAAAGCTGGTCAGCAACGATAAGAAAATGATACCCACCACATAAATGGGCATGATGGACCAGTGCAGCCGGAAAGAATAGATGGAGATGAAAACAATACCCACAATGATGCTGAACAGCACATTGATGAAGGAAATGATGAACTTCTCCGTATCCGTTCTCACTTTGGTGAGGATCGATAAGGTTTCGCCACTACGCTGGTCTTCAAATTCCTGGTAAGGTAACTGCATGGAATGTTTGAGTCCGTCGGTGAAGATCTTGGCGCCGAATTTCTGAACGATCACATTGCTGAAATAATCCTGGAAAGCTTTGGCGATCCTGGATACCATGGCCACACTGACCAGTATGCCCAGGAAACCCATAACACCCAGCAGGAATGCTGATTCGGTACGTGTACCGGTTACGATGAACTGTTTCTTCGCATCAAAATAACCGGTCTGGAAAGGGTGGGTCGCATACCGGTCGATCAGTTTCCCGAAAAAATAGGGGTCCAGCATCGAAAAGGACTGGTTGATCGCCGCCAGCAGCAATGCCAGGCCGATCAGCCATTTATAGGGCCGCAGGTAGTATAAGAGTATCTTCATGTAGTGGTTGTTTGGGAAGTGAATGCCTGTCAATTTCCGTACATTTTTCCGAAAACTGACAAAGTTTCCATTATACACCGGATAAGCGTACGATTTCCGTGACCGGAAGCTTATTTTTGCCAGCAAACTGTCGTTTCATGAAGCAGGTCCTGGTAGATATGCACCGTTTGAAGTATAATCCGTTCAATGGTTTATACAGTACATGCATCAACCTGGGTAAGGCGCTGTCGCATATCCCGCTGACGGATATGGAGCTGGTGTATTATGTTCCCAAAAAAGACTTCGGTATTTTTGGTGCAGATGCCCGCTATACCGAACATCGTTCCATCGATAAATATTACCGTTTCGGCACCCGCAAATATGATCTCTGGCATGTGACCACCCAGCTCTCCTGGTACCGGCCCTTTAATAGTAAGACCAAAGTGCTGTACACTTTGTACGATTTCAGTTACCTGATCGAAGATGCGGGTAATGTGAAACGCAACAAACGTTTATTGCAGCAAACACAGGAAAGGATCAACAGGGCGGATTATATCACCGGCATTTCGCAGTTTGCCATTGATGAGGCGCGTAAACACCTGAACCTGGGTAACAAACCTGCCAAAGCCATTCACCTGGGATGCACCGTATCTACCTTCCCGGGTTTCGATTCGCCCAAATACAGACCGTCAAAACCCTTCCTGTTTACCATTGGCCTGGTACAGCCCCGTAAGAATTTTCATGTGCTGCCCCCACTGCTGGTGGGCAATGATTACGAACTGATCATCGCAGGACTCAATGAATTCGGCTATGGTAAGGAAGTAGTGGAAGCTGCCAAAAAATTTGGTGTGGAAGACAGGGTGAAACTGATCGGTCCCGCAACAGAAGAAGAAAAATACTGGTACTATAAAAATTGTGAAGCCTTCCTGTTTCCTTCTTATGCAGAAGGTTTTGGACTGCCGATCATTGAAGCCATGTACCATGGTAAACCCGTATTCAGTTCTGATAAAACCAGCCTGCCTGAAGTAGGGGGCGATGCGGCCTATTATTTCCGCCAGTTCGATCCGGAACATATGCGCACCGTATTTGCGGAAGGAATGCAGCATTATGCCACTTACCAGCCCATTGACAAGATCAGACAGCAGGCGGCACGTTTCAGCTGGGACCGCTGCGCGGAAGAATATATTGACGTGTATAAACAGATGCTGTTATAGAACCCCTTATCTCCATTGTACTCTGCACCTATAACGGTGAACGTTTTTTACAGGCGCAGATAGACTCTTTGCTGCAACAGACCTGGCCCCATCTGGAGATCATGGTATCCGATGACTGTTCTACAGATGGGACAAGGGAGATCCTGGCGGCATATGAAACAGACCCGCGTTTCCGCATCACTTACCAGCCGCAGAACCTGGGAGCCGTGGCTAATTTTGATTTTGCTGCGAGGCAGGCAACTGGTGCTTATATCGCTTTTTGTGATCAGGATGATATCTGGTTACCGGAGAAGATCGAAAAATTATACAGGGCCATCGGTGATCGCTGGCTGATATACAGCGACAGCATCCTAGTGAATGAAGATGGGCTGAGTTTGCAGAAGAACCTTTCGCAGCTGCGCAATATGTATAGCGGGGCTGATACGCGCGGTTTTGTTTTCAGCAATGTGGTCTGGGGCCATGCCATGCTGGTAAACCGTGACCTGATGCCGCATGTATTACCCATTCCTGCCGGCGTGCCACATGATATCTGGTTTGCCATGCGGGCCACTATTTATACCGGTATCCATTACCTGGATGAACCCCTGACCTTATATCGGCAGCATGCAAAAACGGTGACGACCACCCTTGCGCAGAAAGCGGTTACCCGTAAACATGAGCAACGATACCTTGATTTTGAAGAGAAACTGAACTGGATCGGACTGATCAGGGATTCTGAAAATGGCAGCCGGAAAACATTTTACGCCGGATTATATGAACTGTATTCTCAGAAAGCCAGGGGCAGGTTTGTGTGGAAACTGTTTTTCTTTTTGCTGCAATACCAGGAGGAGTTGTTTTATTTTACCCGTAAATCATCTCTCAGCCGCCTGATCGAGATCCGGAAATTGAGCAGGGGCGAACGTAATAACCATTCTTAAAAACGACAGCCTGCAGGTTTGCAGGATACTGCTAATTTATACCAAAGGTTTCCGCAGGCAGATCACTGCCGTATCTCCGTTTCCTTTTTCGTTCTGGGTTTTCATGATGGCGCGGAATCGTTTGATATCTTCCTTTGAGAACATGCTGCTGCCGTCTTTATTGAACATATGGCTCTTGGGATCATGTAATGGCATCCCCAGTTTGTATTGCTCACTGCTCCAGATCAGGTAATCACTGCTGTCGTAATAGAATTTTTCTATGGTAAAGCCTGCTTCTTCTGCCAGTTGCCGCATCTGCCTGGCTGATGGGATAAAGATATGCCGGGGTGCGTCAATGCCACACCAGTACACGCCATAGGTTTGCCATCCATAATTGCCCATGATGGGGATACGGACCATTACCGCACCGCCGGGTTTGGTGATCTTCATCGCCTGTGCCAGTACCTTCTGTGGCTCGAACATATGCTCCAGTGAATGATGCATCATTACGATGTCATATGGTTCATTTACCTCGTAAATATTCTTTTTCAGGATGCGGATAGAACCATAATCATGACTTTCATTGATAAAAGGATCAATGCCCGTAAGGTTCGTAAAACCTATCTGGAACAAACGCGCCAGCAGACTGCCGTTTCCTGTGCCGATATCGAGTATGGCATCATCGTATCGGGCTCCCAGGTCTTTCATCCACTGGAACTGTTCGGGTAATTTGTAGCCGATTGAAAGCAGGCTGCCTATGATCTTGTTCTTTCCGAACAATAAATAGTCGGCTTTGATCTTCCTGAGGGTATCGGCTTTTTTCCGGATGTTCAGATTAAGCTTGAAAGAATAGTAATCTTCGTTCGGGTAATATTTTCCAAGGTCGGCAGGCACATCCTGCAACTGCATACTGCCGCAATGGCCGCATAACTGGTAGTTGAAATATTCATCCAGACCCAGTTGCAGTTCTTTTACTTTGAACAGCTGGTTGTTTTCTGTGTTACCACAAAGCAGGCAGGGTGTTGTCATGGTGTATAGGTATTACCGGAGTAGAATATAGTTTTTGTAATCAAAAGGCCGGATGCCTGTCCACTTTTCCATAAAGTTCTTGAAATGGTCTTTCAGGCTCAGGTTGTTGTAGGAGAGATCGTAGGTGAACTGCCAGTTCATCCTGTCAATTCTTTCCTTCATCACCCGGGGGTGCGTACCGGTGAACTTTTCCAGCGCATCTATCTGCGAGTAATCGAATTCGCCGGAATAGGTTTTCAGGAAGCTATCATCTACCCGGTCACCGCCCCAGTAATTGCCAAAATTGCGCTTCTTATCCATCATGGTCTGCGGTGGTCTTACCCAGCCATAGTGATAGATAAAAGCATCCATGGCTTTTACCTTCAGTTTCTGGTCATTGTCTTTCCGGAAGCCCTGCGCATCCCGGTAAGAATAAATATTGGGATCGTGCCGGATGATCCGGATCTCGTTCCGGTACCAGTCTGAGGAGCTGGCCACATAGTCGAATGATCCATAAAAATGTTTGTATTTGAACAATAGCCCATCCACTTCCCGGTGGTCTTTCCATTGTAACATGGCCTGCCTGACGGTCTCGAGGTATTGTTCGTGCAACACTTCATCACCCTGGATATAGAAACACCAGTCCGGATGCCCACTGATGGTACGGAAAGCCTTATTGGTCTCATCGGCCAGTACCGCGCCGCCTTCCCGAAGGGTGGGATCCCAAACGGTATCGATGATCCGGATCTTGTTGGAGGGGATCGAACGGATCAGCTCCCTTGTGGCATCCGAGGAATCGCCCACGGCCACCACCATCTCATCACACAAGGGCAGCACCGAAAGGATCGATTCCACCACCGGGTAATCAAACTGAACCGCATTCTTAATGAAGGTAAAACCAGCCACTCTCATGCAACAAATATACTATGTAAGGCAGTTTGTGGTTTATAGTTTGTGGTCTGTAGTTATTTTAACCGTCAACAACCACAAACTACAAACCACAAACTGTCCCTCCCCTCCCTCCCTGTTTTCCACGCATGTTAATAATAACATCATCTGTAAACCGGGATATGCTGGCCATAAATCGGTAAATTAGGGAAACCTCATACATATGTATTGGAGAAAATTCAACGGAGAGCAGATCCAGCTTCCTATCAAAGATGCGGTAAAAGAAGCCATTGAAAGGGAGCGCGCCATGGGCACCAAACTGAAAGTCTGTATTGGTACCGACAGCCAGGTAAAGGGCGAGGACACAGAATTCGCCACCGTTATCGTATTCCTCAGGGAACACAATGGCGGGTTCATGTACATTCACAATGAAAAGACAAAACAGAAGTACCACATCAAGGAACGTATGCTGGTGGAAGTAGCCAAGAGCATCGAAATTGCCTACGAACTCTGTAATCTTTTTATTGAACACCAGGTGGATATGGAAGTGCATGCCGACATCAACACCAATCCCCAGTTTAAAAGCAACGATGCCCTGCGGGAAGCCATGGGCTATATCCTGGGTATGGGTTTTGCATTCAAGGCCAAACCGGAAGCATTTGCCAGCAGTTGCTGTGCAGATAAGGCCGTGAATTAAATCGTTGCTGATTGATAACGCTGTATTTGTAGCCGTCCGGCTATGAATGTGGCATTTTATCCCTTATACAACTCTTGTATTTTGCAGTATTTCCCGGTTACAGTCATCAATGAACCGGAGGATCTCATCGCGACCCAGTTTTTTCTCTGAGCTGGTTACAAAATGCCTGGGAAGGAACTGCCAGGTCTCTTTTAGTTTATCCAAAAAAGCTTGCACATTTCTTGCCACAACGCCGGGTTTTTCCTTGTCTGATTTGGTGAACACCAGGCTGAAATCCACTTTCCAGTGATCCAGCTGGCTCACAAATTCCAGGTCGATCTTTTGTGGAGCATGCCTGCTGTCGATCAGCACAAACACCTGCACCAGGTTCTCTCTCTTGCGCAGGTAACCATTGATCATCTCCTCCCATTTTTTCCGTTCAGTCTGTGATCTCTTGGCGTATCCATAACCAGGCAGGTCTACCAGGAACCACCTGGATTTCGGCCCCTTGTCTCCCGAACTGCTCTCCACTTCAAAATGGTTGATCAGTTGCGTTTTGCCGGGTGTGCCCGATGTTTTGGCCAGACTTTTCTGACCGGTGACCATATTGATCAGCGATGATTTGCCCACATTACTTCTCCCGATGAACGCATATTCCGGTTTGTCGGGCTTGGGGCATTGACTTACCAAAGCGGAAGAGATAAGGTATTTGGCTGATTTGATCTGCATGGGTTGTAAAGATAGAAGTCTGGCATCAGGAGACCGAAGTTTTTTTACAACTCCGTATTTCCAATGCCAGACTTCAATTAGGTTGGTAGATCTATTTTCTTTTGGGCAGAACCAGGCTGTCGGCCGGGTATCTTGCTTTGATGCTGTCCCTTACAATTTCACACCAGGTAAAGAGCGTCTGCTTCTCATCGTCGGTAAGCCTGGCCTCTTTGTGAATGATGGTATAGGATGTCATTGGCATTTCTCCATCTTTTACTTCATCCATACATTCTTCCAGTTTTTTGTACTGGCGTGCAATCCGGTAACCATCAAATTCATTGAAGTTGAGGTGTTTCTTGCCATCCTTGATGTGGTCGTTCAGCCACCAGGCCACAGGTTGTACCTCTGCATACCAGGGATACTTCGTGTTGTTGCTGTGACAATCATAACAGGCTTTGGCAAGAATGGTCTTTACATTTTCAGGAACCACGTAACTTTTGGAAATATCCTTGCTGGTGTCGTTCGAATTGTTTTTGGCCGGCCGAAATGCCTGTGCCGCCACAAAAAGCACCAGCAATACGATCAGAACCTTTTTCAGAATTTTCATATAAGCAGGTTTTGGCAATCAAATTAAGATATTTCCTGTCATTTCCTTCGGAACCGGCAATTCCATTACTGTTAAAATAGTGGGAGCGAGGTCGCCCAGCTTACCACTTTTTACCTGGCCCTTCCAGTCCTTGTCGATGATAAAGAAGGGAACGGGGTTCAGGGTATGCGCGGTATTCGGACTGCCATCTTCGTTCACCAGGTAATCTGCATTGCCGTGATCGGCAGTAAGGAAAATGGTATAGCCATGTTCCAGGCCGGCACTTACCACCCTGTTCACACAGGCATCTACGGTTTCAGCTGCAATAATGGCTGCGCTGAAAACGCCGGTATGTCCCACCATATCGGTGTTGGCATAGTTGAGACAGATAAAGTCGGCCGATTCTTTCTCAATTTCCGGAACCAGCTTATCCGTGATCTCCACGGCACTCATCTCCGGCTGCAGGTCGTAAGTGGCTACTTTGGGGGACGGCACCATGATACGACTCTCACCTGCAAAAGGTTCTTCGCGGCCACCACTGAAAAAGAAGGTAACGTGGGGGTATTTTTCCGTTTCGGCAATACGGATCTGTTTTTTGCCATGAGCGGCCAGCACTTCGCCCAGGGTATTGGTAAGGTTATCGTTCTCAAAAACAACATGTACGTTCTGGAACTTGTGGTCGTACATCGTCATAGTGGTATAGTGCAGGATCAGCTTTTCCATACCAAATTCCGGGTTATCGCTTTGCGTGAGCACTTCTGTGATCTCGCGGCAGCGATCGGTACGGAAATTGAAACAGATAACGGCATCCCCGTCTTTGATGTTTGCCAGCGGCTGCTGCGCTTCATCAACAATAACGGTGGGTTTGATGAATTCGTCGGTGATACCGGCTGCATAGGATTGTTCAATAGCAGCCAGTGCATCGGTGGCTTTGGCCCCTACGCCTTTTACCAGGCAGTCATACGCCAGTTTTACGCGTTCCCAGCGTTTGTCGCGGTCCATGGCATAGTACCGGCCGCTTACCGAAGCGATCTTGCCTGCCGAGTTGTTCAGATGCTGCTGCAGTTCGGTCATAAAACCCAGTCCGCTCTTCGGATCAGTATCCCGGCCATCGGTGAATGCGTGAATATATACTTCATGGAGCCCTTCTTTTTTGCAGACATCGCAGATGGCTTTGAGGTGGTTCAGGTGTGAGTGTACACCCCCATCACTCACCAGGCCCAAAAGGTGTAAGGCTTTCTTGTTTTCTTTGGCAAAACGGATCGACCCCAGCAACTGACTGTTCTCAGCAAATTCGCCTGTGCGGATCGCCACATTGATGCGTTGTAATTCCTGGTAAACGATGCGGCCCGCACCCAGGTTCAGGTGCCCTACTTCACTGTTGCCCATCTGTCCATCGGGTAACCCAACCTCTTCACCGCAGGTAACCAGGGTGGTATTGGGGTACTTTCCATACAAAGAACTTACGAACGGAACATTCGCGTTCTGGATAGCATCGGCTGATTTTACCTTTCCCAGGCCCCAGCCGTCCATAATGACTAAAATGACTTTCTTGCTCATAGGATAAAATTACTGCATTTACAATTGATGAATAGATGTTAACTTTATCCCAATACCCTGGATACCTGAGTTTGGCATGTTTTTAGCAACCAGTGGGGTGTAACAAATCGTGTATTATGAAAAAGTTACTCTTATTGACCGGCCTGGTAATGGGATTGATGTCCTTTACCGCTCAGGGCGATGTAGATGCCATTGTGAGTGCATTCAGATCGGCCGATGCAGGCCAGGTGGGCAATTATTTTGATGATTATGTTGATATCAAACTCCTTGATAAAGACGAGGTAAAGAACATAGGCCGCAACCAGGCCACCCTTACCCTGAAGGCTTTTTTTGCAGAAAACGGCATCAAAGGCTTCGAGAAGACCTCTGAACGCGAGATCGGCACCACCATGTACCTGGCTGGTAAACTGCTGAACAATAATGCCAAGGGACATAATATCACCATCATGCTCAAGGTAAAAGACGGTAAAAGGCAGATCATCACTTTACGGATCAGCTGATAACCGATTGGAAAACACTAAAAAGATCCCGCTCTGTAACCCGGAGCGGGATTTTTCTGTAGCAGCCCCTACATTTACAGCATGAAATCGTTCAACGAACAATTGGAACACCTGGTAAAAGAAGCTTTGCTGGAAGATGTGGGCGATGGGGACCATTCCACGCTCAGCTGTATACCGCCGCAGAAAAAAGGTAAAGCCGTATTAAAGATCAAACAGGATGGTATACTGGCCGGTATGGCCGTTGCCGAAAAGATCTTTCGCATGCAAGAGCCTGGTGTGGTCTTCACTGCTTTCCAAAAAGACCGTGACGCCGTACAAAGCGGCGAAAAAGCCTTCGAGGTGGAAGCCAGTGTACATACCATCCTCACCTGTGAAAGACTGGTGCTGAACTGTATGCAGCGCATGAGCGGTATTGCTACCCTTACCCATCGCTACACGGAAAAACTAAAGGGCTATCATACCCGTTTGCTGGATACCCGCAAAACCACGCCCAATTTCCGCCTGCTGGAGAAAGAAGCAGTGAAGATCGGCGGAGGGGTGAACCATCGTTTTGGTCTGTACGATATGATCATGCTGAAGGACAACCATATTGATTATTGCGGTGGCATTGCGCAGGCCATTGAGGCGGCTTATGCATATTCGCAGAAAATGGCAAACCCTCTTGGCATAGAAGTGGAAACACGCAGCCTGCAGGATGTACGAACGGTTTGCGAAATGGGCAAGGGTAAAGTGTTCCGCATTATGCTGGATAATTTTACACCGGAGCTGATCACGGAAGCTTTACAGATCATCAAAAGTGCATTTGAAACGGAAGCCAGCGGCGGCATCAATCTGAACACGATCGAAGCCTACGCGGCAACCGGCGTGGATTATGTAAGTGTGGGCGGACTGATACACCAGGCACAAAGCATCGATCTGAGCCTGAAAGCCATACTCCTATAAAACTGCATCTTTGCGCCTTTGCGGGCAAATAACATCACACTGGCGCAAATCAATGATCAGTAAATTTTATTCAAGACGTTATGAGCAAAAAAAATAAACCCGATGCCAGAGGTTTTGTATTCAGTACCGACCCTTCTTTCCGTTTTGAAGAGGAGGCAGCGGAAACGCGGGATACTTTACCCGCCAACCAGCAAAAACTGCGTATCCGCCTGGATACCAAACAAAGGGCTGGCAAAGCCGTAACATTGGTCACCGGTTTTGTGGGCAAAGAAGCGGACCTGGAAGACCTGGGCAAAAAACTCAGGAATTTCTGCGGAACCGGCGGCAGTGTAAAAGACGGCGAAGCCATTGTGCAGGGCGATCAGCGGGATAAGGTATTGCAATGGCTGCTGAAGAATGGGTATTCGGGATCGAAGAAGGGGTGAGTCGTGAGTCGTGAATCGTGAGTCGGCAATTGTCAATTGTGAGTGGTGAGTAGTGAAACGTCAGTGGTCAATAGGCCACTATCAGCTATCTGTAGCCAACACTTCCTACTCACTACTCACTATTCACGACTGACGTTTCACGCCTCACCCCTGGAATCCATTGGTTTTATGTGATCCATCACAGTAGGGTTTGCGGGCGGATCCACCGCAGCGGCAAAGAGAAGTTTTTCCTTTTTTGATCTCTACATCGCCATTACTATGGGTGATCCGGCAATCGGTAGAGATAAGAATGGGGCCATTGGGCCGGATCTGTATATTCAGTATCTCCGCAGCTTCACTGGTAATAGTAGTCTTTGTTTCATTTTCGGCATCTTCGTTGTTCCTAAAATAACTCAATGCACCACTCGGACATTTGCGCACCTGTTCAATAATCTGTTCGGTAGTTCCGCCCTGCATATTTATCCAGGGGCGTTTGGTAGGATCGAATACTTCTCTGAGCCCTGTCCAGCAGATACGGCTGTGTATGCAGATGCCCGGCTTCCATACAACCGTTACTTCGCCATTGGTATATTTCAGGGTAGATATTGGCATGGGAATATATTGAATTATCTAAGATAAGAAATAGTTGGTGTAAAGTAAAGGCAATGCTATCCTGTCTTCCTGGCTTTTTACGGCAGGTATCGGGGTTAATAATCTATCTCCAGTTTCAGCCTTTCTTTCAGTTCCTTCACCAGTGGGTACTGTTCTGCAATATGTTCAAATTTTTGCTTGCTGTTCAGGCGCATGTGTACGGGTATGTCTTCTCTTTCAGAAGCTTCTACCAGTACTTCGAAGATGATGGCGCGGTTATTGAAACTGGTTTGCAGGTGGTCTGCCAGCATCATCCGTTCCTGTTCCACAAATTTCTGGGAAGTAAGTGCGGATACGGTAACGGTAAAACGGATATCATTCTCTATCGTCAGCCTTGCCGATCTGAACGTGCCGGCTGATGAGTGCTTCTGCTGTTTTTCCAGCTGTGCGGCATAACTGTCCCAGCATTCGCGCAGTTTCTCCATATGCAGTGTCTCGGCCTCTTTCACTTCTTCAATGGCATACTGGTCGCCATATTTTTCGCGCAGGGTATCCAGCAGGCGTTTTTTAGTACCGCCGGATGCAGGTGGTATATTGCGAGGCACCGGTGTGGATGCGGTTGGCTGAGGAGCAGCCTGAACCGCCGTTGTTGTTTTTGTGGGTGCAGCTGCTGTGGTCTGTAGCGGTGTTTTTTGCGCTATGTACAAACGGGCTTCGGTGGCGGCAGGTGCGGCAATACCGGCTGGTTTGAACTGAACAGGTGTTACCGGTTTGCTACGGAATGCTACCGGTCCGTCAAGTCGTTTTTTTTTAACCACCTGCCCGTTTTCTACAGAGAGGTCGATGGCTTGTTGCAGGAAGTTGAGTTTGATCAGGGTCAGCTCCACATGCAATCTTTTGTTGCGTGCCATTTTATAGTTGATCTCAGACTCGTTTAGGATATTCAATGCACTTACCAGGTAAGACATGCCTGTCTGGGAAGCAGTGGCCACATATTTATCGCGCATACCCTCCACCACTTCGAGCAGGGCGGCGGATTTGGGATCCTTGCATACGAGCAGGTTGCGGATGAATTCGGCAAAACCATTCAATACCAGGTCGCCCTCAAAACCCTTGCGGTTGATCTCATCGAACAGTAACATGGCGGCTGCCATATCCTGCTGCTGCATGGCTTCCAGCAATTTGAAATAATAGTCTTCGTCCAGGATATTCAGGTGTTCCAGTGTATTCTGGTATGTGACCGTTCCATTGGTGAAGCTGACGATCTTATCGAGGATACTCAGCGAGTCGCGCATACAACCTTCACTTTTCTGTGCGATCACCTGGAGTGCGGCTTTCTCGGCCTTGATCTCTTCCTTGTCTACGATCTCCTGCAGGTGATCGACCGTATCGTTATTGGTGATGCGTTTGAAATCGAAGATCTGGCAACGGCTCAGGATCGTTGGCAGTATCTTGTGTTTTTCAGTGGTGGCCAGGATAAAAATGGCATAGGAGGGAGGCTCTTCCAGTGTTTTCAGGAAAGCGTTGAAGGCGCTCGCGCTCAGCATATGTACCTCATCCACAATATACACTTTGTATTTGCCCGCCTGAGGCGCAAACCGCACCTGCTCCACCAGCGTACGGATATCATCTACCGAGTTGTTGCTGGCGGCATCCAGCTCATGAATATTGAGCGATGTGCCCGCATCGAAAGATAGGCAGCTGTTACAGGTGTTACAGGCTTCGCCATCGGGTGTGGGATTGGTACAGTTGATGGTTTTGGCAAGGATACGGGCACAGGTGGTTTTGCCCACGCCGCGCGGACCGCAAAACAGGAATGCATGCGCCAGCTGGTTATTGCGGATCGCATTTTTTAATGTGGTAGTGATATGCGACTGCCCCACCACCGTATTAAAATTCTGTGGCCTGTATTTTCGTGCCGAAACAATAAACTTATTCTCCATAGCGAGCTTGCAAGATACATATTAGCTGTGAGCAACAATCGGTTGCCAACAGGCTTCTGGTCAATGTGAACAATTTTCAGGACTATGCCGGGACTGCACGGGTTCAGTATTCCATTTCCGGGTGACGCTCAAAGCTTTGCTCCCGGTTGAACAGATAGCGGAAAGTGACCATACGGCGGCTCTGCCTGCCCCCCAGGCTTTTATAGATATTGATCATTTTCGGGTTCCACTCTCCCGCCCAGCCCATTTCGTATTGGGTATACCAGCCCTTGCCCTGTAACAGCAGGGCACATTCGTAGATCATGAAACTATCGATACCCAATGCCTGGTACTTGGGTACCACCCCAAAAGCCAGACCGGTAAGCCGTTTGTTATAACCGGTTCTTTTCATCCATAACAAACGCAGTTTCTCAAGCATACCCAGTTTGCCATTAAAATGTTTGAAGTACTGGTTCAGGTCGGGTATGTTGATGAACAT
The DNA here is from genome assembly GCA_016183765.1 of Bacteroidota bacterium. Classification (GTDB taxonomy): domain Bacteria; phylum Bacteroidota; class Bacteroidia; order Chitinophagales; family Chitinophagaceae; genus Sediminibacterium. The sequence goes on along the minus strand of JACPEA010000008.1, from coordinate 141,029 downwards.
GGCAATGGGCTCTTCGCGGTAATAGGCAAACCATACGGTCCGCTCATCCATGATGGGTTTCATTTTGGAGAACAGTTTCATTACCTGTTCTTTGGTGATCTCCTTGTTCTCTCCGTGCTGTGCCCAGGCTGCGTTGTACACCGTGGCAAAATCACCCGCATATTTTTCCAGTGCACTCAGTTTCACATGCCGGGCTTCGTAACCTGGTTTGGCTTTGAACTTGGCATGCCTTTCTTCAAAACGTTGGGGCAGGGGATCATCCACGTTCATGTAGTAGTAATACTGGTTATAATAATTCTGAAAACCATATTGCTCAAACAGGTTCTCGTAGTAGGCAGGGTTGAACGACATGCCATACATGGGCTCACTGTCAAATCCTTCCACCATCAGTCCCCACCATTTATCGCGGTCGCCAAAGTTGATCGGACCATCCATGGCCTGCATACCCTTGTTTTGTAACCATTCTTTAGCGGTATCAAATAAGAGATTGGCTGCCTGCTGGTTGTTGATACTGTCGAAAAAACCGATACCACCTGTTAAGAAAGCGGTCCCTTTGTTGATGTATTTGGAATTAGTAAAAGCGGCAATACGGCCGATCAGTTGCCCTTGATCGTCTTTCAGTACCCATCTTTTGGTCTCTCCGTATTTGTACTGTTTGTTTTTGGCAGTGTCGAACACATCGTTCACCTCATTGTCCAGGGAACGGATGTACAGGGGATTTCCCCGGTTCATCAGCGCGTTCACTTCCAGAAACTCTTTGGCGGTTTTTGTGTTGGTTACTTCTACCAGTTGCATAGTGACCCTGTTTTTACAAATGTACTGTTTGGATATATCTCAGCGAAAACTCCGTAGCTGGCCGGATCATTTAAGGAATAATTTCTCAGCCATTTTTTTATCGTGTTTATACAGGTCATTGCGGAAATTCAGTTTTCCGTCCCCATCGACCCAGGCAGTGAAATACACAACATAAACGGGTATGGGTTTATTGATGTTCACCCATTTTTCTTTTGATAAATGCATGGCACTGTCTATCTTTTCACTGGTCCAGACAGGATCATCACGCAGCAGGTATTCCGCAAATTTCTTGGGTTCACTGATGCGGATACAGCCATGACTGAAGCTCCGGTTGCTCATGGAGAACAGTTCCTTATTGGGTGTATCATGCAAGTAGATATTATAATTGTTGGGGAAGAGGAATTTTACCAGTCCCAGTGCATTCGTGGGACCCGGCCGCTGCCTGATCTCGGGTAAACCACTACTGTAGGAAGTGATCTCCATATTGTTTCTTGCCAGGTACTGGCTGTTTCTCCGGATGGCGGGTAATATTTCGTTGCGGGTGATGCTGGGCGGCACATTCCAGTAGGGACTGAACACCACGTATTTCAGGTTGCTGGTAAAGATCACGGTATTGTTGGCCGCTTTTCCCACGATCACATCCATCCCCAATACCTGCCGGCCGCTATCCATCACATGCAGTTTGAATTCGGGAATATTCACCAGCACAAAATTGCTGCCCCTTTCTGCCGGCATCCACCTGACCCTTTCTATGTTTACCAGGATCTGCCTGATGCGGTCTGGCAGGGAAACATTCAGTTCGGCGATCATCCTGCTGCCAATCACACCATCTGTGGCAAGTCCCATTCTTTGCTGGAATATTTTTACCGCGGCTGCCAGTGAGCTGTCGAAGAGGTTGCTGGTATCGCCTGAGGGCAGATCGCCCAGTAATTGCAGCCGTTGTTTGATCTGGGTAATCCGGTACGCGGTATCGCCGGTCTTCAGTGGTTTTTTTACGGGGGTAATACTGTCTTTCGGGTATTGTTTTTCCAATGCCAGGTATTTTCCCAACTGCTCCTGTAATTTATGATACTGTGGGTTTACGATGACAAATTGCGCACCTTCTGCCTGGGCTGTTTTGAGGGAAGAATCCAGTAAGGCAGTGAGGTTGATCTTTTTTTTGGGAATATACCAGCCCAGTTGCCCGGCATCAAGGTCGCTGCCCTTGAATACTTTGGCCGCATAACGGAAAAACTGGCCCGTCAGCAATAGTTCTGCCTGTAATACTTTGGGTTCGCCCATGCTGGGTTTTGCTTTCCGGATATGCATGTCCTCAAAAAGTTCCTCTAACCGTTTATTGTAGAAAGAACTGTCCGAAAAATCTGTGATATAACTGTTCTGCAGGTTAAGGAAGTTATGCGCCTGCTCGGCAAGACCGGTTGTATCGAACCAGGCATATTCATAATTGCGTTGGTGGTAGAAGTTCCGGAATTGTGTGGTAAAATCAGCAAACTCGGGATGTTTGGTCAGAAAGCTGTCTACTGATGCACTATCCAGGAATACCGGGTTAAAGGATGTGGCAGGGGTAACGGTAGTGTCTCTGGCCACTGCGTGCCTGGGTGTAAAATATTTGCAGGAACAGAATACCTGCAGTATAAAGCTTATGCCCAAAAAAATACTTCTCATGGTGTTATGAATATACTAAATGAACTTGTCCGTTACCTGGTATAGATGGGGGCATGGTGTTGTTACCTGTTCACCAGCAAAGCGGATGCCACAACCCCGGCTGTTTCGGCACGAAGGCGGGTATCTCCCAAACTGACAGGTTCGTAACCATGCTCCAATGCCATTTTGATCTCTGCGGGAGTAAAATCGCCTTCCGGACCAATCAGGATCTCTATCTCCGGTAAAATGGGCAGGTCTTTGATCAGCTGTTTGGTGCTTTCTTCGCAATGAGCCACCAGTTTCTGTTGCCGGTCGGATGTTGTTATGTGGTCTGTAAAAGATACGGGCTCGTGCAGTATGGGCAACCAGGCCTGCTGGCTCTGCAGCATGGCGGCGATCAGTATGCCATTCAACCTGTCGTGGCGAAATCGGCTATGTTCTGTACGCTGACAAAGCAGTGGTTGTATGTCAGTAACGCCGATCTCCGTTGCTTTCTCCAGGAACCATTCAAAGCGACTGGCATTTTTCAGCAGGGAAATGGCGATGCTTGTTTTTATAGGGGGTGCCGGTTGTGTACGGTGTTCTTCGATCAGTACTACCGATCTTTTTTTGTCCTCACTGATGATACTGGCCTGGTACAGGTTGCCCAGGCCATCGGTGAGCCGGAGCCTGGCGCCGGCTTTCATCCGCAATACCTGTATGCAGTGTTTGCTGGTTTCCTCGCTCAGGGTAACCTGAGCGTGTATGCCGGGAATGGCCTGTTCGTAGAAAAAAGGGAGCGACGACATGATCAGAAAAGTACAGGATTAGCAGTACGGAATGGTATTTCTGCAAAGGTACGGGTTCCTGTCCCGCACCTTATTGGGATCCTTAGAAGGGAGCGTCGTTGTCGAAGCCTTCATCAAAATCACCACCGTTCATCTTACTGCCTTTCTGGATAAATAGTTTGCTGTCGCCCGCGCCACCTGCAGCCGGGGGCGCCGATGGACCAACCGGTTTCCAGCTGCCACCCAAACCGGGCATCCCGCCGTTATCGTCCCACTCTTCAAATTTCTGGATATCCAGTTTGGCGCGCAGTTTCACGGTTTCAAGTGAACCGTTCCGGTGTTTGGCAATACGTATATGCGTTTCACCATGGGTGCTCTCGCCATGTTCGTTGTTCATCACTTCATAGTATTCCGGGCGGTAAATGAACATGACCATATCGGCATCCTGTTCAATGGCACCTGATTCACGGAGGTCACTCAGCTGCGGCATCTTGCTTTCCTTACGGGTTTCTACCGCACGGCTTAACTGGCTCAGTGCAATGATGGGCACACTCAGTTCTTTTGCCAGGGCTTTCAGGTTACGGGAGATATTGCTGATCTCCTGTTCCCGGTTGCTGTTCCGGTCGCCGCTGCCGCTCATCAGCTGCAGGTAGTCGATGATGATGATACCTACATTGTGTTTGTTCACCAGCCTCCTGGCTTTGGCGCGGAATTCAAAAATATTCAGTGCAGCGGTATCATCGATGAAAATAGGGGCTACTTCCAGTTTCTTGATACCCTTGCTCAGCAACTGCTCGTACTCATAGTTCTCCAGTTTACCCCGGCTGATCTTTTCCATCTTGATCTCACTTTCCGCACTCAGGATACGCTGTACCAGCTGTGAGGCACTCATCTCCAGCGAAAAGAAACCCACCGGAACCGGTTTGGTAGGGTGCAGGGCCGAATTACGGGCCAGGTTCAGCGCAAAAGCTGTTTTACCCACCGAGGGACGTGCCGCCAGGATGATCAGGTCCGTAGGCTGCCAGCCATACGTGATGCGGTCCAGCGTAGGAAATCCGCTGGGTACCCCCGAAATGTCTTCGGTCTTGGTACGCAGTTCATCAATACGGTTGATGGTTTTGGCCAGTACGTTCTGGATATCTTCAAAATTCTTCTTCAGGTAATTGTTGGTGATGTTGAACATCTTGGTCTCACTCTCATCCAGAAGGTCAAATACGTCCGTGCTGTCTTCATAAGCATCCCCAATGATCTCGCCACTGATGCGGATCAGTTCACGCTGGATGAATTTCTGCAGTACGATACGGGCATGCGCCTCAATATTGGCGGTAGAAACCACCGAGTTGGTGAGTTTGGTCACATAATAAGGCCCACCCACTGCATCCAGCTGCTCGCGCATTTTCAGTTCTTCCACCACGGTCAGGATATCGATGGGCATACTTTTCTGCTGCAGGCCCTGCATGGATTTGTATATCAGTTGGTTGGCCTCAACGTAAAAACATTCGGGTTTGATGATCTCGGAAATGGTATCAAAAGCGCTTTTTTCCAGCATGACGGCGCCCAGCACAGCTTCTTCCAGTTCCTTTGCCTGTGGCGGTACTTTGCCATACAGCATGGTACTCATATCTATCGAGGTCTTTCTTCTTTTCCGGTCTTTATTCAGGCTGGTGAGGTCCATGTATCGTCAGTTCTTTAAAGAGTTAGTAAACTTTTTACCATTCTTCCAGGGAACGATTACCATGTTAAGGAATTGTTACCCCGGAAGGAAAGGGGAGCGAATATATGGGTTAGAAAGTGGCCTCAGAAAATTTTTTCGGGCAATTTTCATCCACAGTCAATCCCAAGGCTATTCACAGTCAGTTGCCCTCTGTCCACACAAATTACTAAGCTTATCCACCAAAATCAAAAGTTTTCCGCCATCTACACCCGGTAATGCACAGGGTCCTGTGCAGAAAGAATTCTTAGAAAAAAAGGGGGCTTTCAGGGGAAAAGATGTAACTGATAAGCAGGGAATCGGGAGTGGTGAGTAGGGAGTAGGGAGTAGGGAGTAGGGAGGGGTTTGACTGGCTATTCCCCGGGATCTGCAGGTGATCCCAGGCCCTGACTGTGGTGAATAGGAGGTTTTTTGGCTGACTATTCACCACTCACCACTCCCGATTCACGCCTCACTGAACTTTATCGCTTATTTTTGATGCCCGTAAAGAGCAAGCAACTATGACGATCAGTTACAATTGGTTATGTGATTACCTGCCGGAAGCCATTGAGCCAGAGAAATTATCGAAGATCCTGACCTCCATCGGCCTGGAAGTGGAGAGCCTTGAAAAATATGAGAGCATCAGGGGTGGACTGGCAGGACTGGTGATCGGTGAGGTATTGGAAACCAGTCAGCACCCCAATGCCGATAAATTAAAACTGACCCGGGTAAATATTGGCGCTGCAGAGCCCCTGCAGATCGTTTGCGGGGCGGCAAATGTGGCTGCCGGACAAAAAGTGGTGGTAGCCACTATCGGAACCACGATCTATCCCGTTACCGGTGATCCCATGACCATGAAACTGGCCAAGATCCGCAGCGTGGAAAGCCAGGGTATGATCTGTGCCGAAGATGAGATCGGTTTGGGTACCAGTCACGAAGGAATCCTTGTTATGCCCGCCGATGCCGTGGTGGGTTCACCCGCAGCGGATTACTTCAAACCTTATGCAGACTGGATCTATGAGATCGGCCTTACCCCCAACCGGATGGATGCCATGAGCCATTATGGCGTGGCCAGGGATGTTTGCGCCTATCTTACGCACCATATAACTGAGACCAGAGTAAAAACGCCTTTTACCAATGGGTTCTCTGTAGACAATACTTCGTTACCTATAAAAGTTACTATCGAAAATACGGAAGCCTGTCAGCGGTATGCCGGTGTCAGCATCAGCGGTGTAACCGTTGGTGAATCGCCCAAATGGCTGAAAGACCGGCTGGTGGCCATTGGCCTGCGTTCGATCAACAATATCGTCGATATCACCAATTTCATCCTGCACGAGACCGGTCAGCCCCTGCATGCTTTTGATGCGGATGCCATCACCGGTGGGGAAGTGATCGTAAAGAACCTGGCTTCTGGTACGCCATTCGTTACACTTGACGAAAAAGAAAGAAAACTGGATGCCGAAGACCTGATGATCTGTAATGCCAAAGAAGGCATGTGTATCGCCGGTGTATTTGGCGGGCTGAAAAGCGGCGTGACGGCTGCCACAAAAAATATTTTCCTGGAAAGCGCCTGGTTCCATCCCGTAAGTATCCGTAAAACATCAGTCCGCCATGAACTGCGTACAGATGCGGCTACCCGTTTTGAAAAAGGGGTGGACATTTCTAATACCGTGAATGTACTGAAGCGGGCGGCGCTGCTGATCAAAGAAATTGCCGGTGGAAGCATTACCAGCGAGATCATGGATGTATATCCTTCCCCCAGGCCCAGGACAGAAGTATCGCTCAAAAATCATTACCTCAAAAAACTGAGCGGCAAAAATTATCATGCCGATGCCATCAAACGCATCCTCATCAGCCTTGGTTTCGAGATCGTGCGGGAAGGACTGGATGAATTGCGCGTGGCTGTGCCTTACAGCAAACCGGATATCAGCATACCGGCCGATATTGTGGAAGAGATCCTGCGTATCGACGGGCTGGACAATATCGAGATCCCCGCTACCATCACCATCAGTCCGGCGGTAGAAGCGCTGGGGCAAAAAGAAGCTTTGAAGGATAAGATCGCCACCTACCTGGTGGGCCAGGGTTTTACGGAGATACTGACCAACTCCATCACCAATAGCAAATATTTTGACGAGGAAGTGCTGGCGGTAACGGTGAAGATGATCAATAACCTGAGTGAGGAGCTGAATGTACTCCGTCCATCCATGCTGGAGACAGGCCTGGAGTCCATTGCGTATAATCTGAACCGGCGCAACCAGAACCTCCGCTTCTTTGAGATCGGGAAAACTTATCTTACCCGTGCAGTGGGGGATTATGTGGAAACGGAACATCTCTGCCTGTATATAACCGGAAACGATCACGAAGACAGCTGGCGCGAGAAAAGCAGATCCAATGATTTTTACCGGTTGAAAGGACTGGCCACTGCATTGTTCCATTTATCGGGCATCGGAAACTTGCAATTTGAAAAAGCAGATGGAGATGGCCTGGTGCTGAACCTGGTCAGCGGCAAAAAACAGGTGGGAAAACTGATGCAGGTACCGGCCGGAAAATTACAGGCATTCGATATCAAGCAACCCGTATTCGTGCTGGATATCGAATTCGGCAGTTTGCTGGAAGCGGTAAGTCAGAACAGGATCCGCTACAGGGAAGTGAACAAATTCCCGGTCATGCAGCGCGACCTGGCCATGGTGGTGAACCGTGGCATCAGTTTTGACCAGATAGAGCAGGCGGTAAAAAAACTAAAACTTCCCCGCTTACAGGAAATGCGTCTTTTTGATGTGTTTGAAAGCGAAAAACTGGGTGCCGATAAAAAATCCATGGCCATCAGTTTCCTTTTTGCCGATGAGGAAAAAACCCTGACGGACAAGGAAGTGGACGCTATGATCAGTAAACTGGTACAGGGTTTTGAAAAGGACCTGGCGGCAGAGATCCGGAAATAGACCGGTTGAATTTTCACAAGTACCTAATTGTCAGAAGCCAGGTGAATAATAAGTGCAGTAAAATTGCATAACTCTTCTGCATTGAGCTTATCTTTAATCAGATGGTTAACCTTGATCAACAGATAAAAAGTATCCAGGATAAACTGCAGCAGTTGCTGAAGCAGCAGGTTTTGCTGCAAAAGGAGAACCAGCAACTGAGGAAGGAACTGGAAAGGGCCACGGCTTTGAACGAGGAGAAACAGAACCTGGTGGTATCACTGCAGCAGCAGGTAGATGCGGTAAAACTGGGCTCAGGATCACTGAATGAAGCAGAAAAAACGGCCCTCAGCAAACGGATCGACGGATACCTGAAAGAAATTGACCAGTGCCTGGCACTGTTAAACACCTAACCTGACCCATGTCTGAACTCATTCCCGTTAATATCCTGATCGCCGACCGGAGTTACCGCCTGAAAATAGAGGCGGCCGATGAAGAAACCGTCCGAAAGACGGCTGCCCTCATCAATGATAAGGTCACCGAGTTCAAAACCCAGTTTGCCGGGAAGGATATGCAGGATTATGTCTCGATGGTATTGCTCTGGTTCGCCACTGAGCAGAACCGTTCCGGTATGGACCAGGTTCGATGGGAGGAAGCTTCCGAAAAACTGGCTTCGCTTGAAAAAATGGTTGATAAGGCACTGATGGAAAATTCTTTATGATCTTGTCCAACTGTAGCCATACCTGGTACTCCTGCAACGGTCAACCTGCTACCCGAACCCCCATTTCCGCATAAGTTCACAGTTCGTCGCTCGTACTTCGTACATATTTAATTATCTTCGTACGATATCATTTACTTATTACAGGAAAATGAGATGTGAACAACGTTATATTGTGAACTATTTTAAAACTTGCCAACAACATGGACCAGACAGTAGTCTTTATAATAATTGGTGCCAGTACACTAATTGTGGGGCTTATAGCGGGTAAATTCCTTTTCGCTAAAAACACCCAAAAACAGATCGAGGAAGCCGAGCAACAGGCTCAAAACATCCTGAAAGAGGCCGAACTCCGGTCCGAGACCATCAAAAAGGAGAAACAGCTGGAGGCCAAAGAGAAATTTGTACAGCTGAAATCCGAGTACGACCGCGAAGTGCTGGAAAGGAACCGGAAACTGGGGGAACTGGAGAACAGGGCCAAACAGAAGGATATCAGCATCAACCAGAAAGAGACAGCCCTCGATAAACAGATCAAAGAGAACGAAGCCATCAAAGAGAACCTCAATCGCCAGATAGAGGTGGTGAACCACAAACGCACTGAGCTGGAAAAACACCAGGAAGAGCATATCCGCCGCCTGGAGAAAATAGCCGGATTAAGTGCCGAAGAAGCCAAGTCCCAGCTGGTGGAAAGCCTGAAAGCGGAAGCCCATTCACAGGCGCTTACCCTGCAGCAGGAGATCATCGAAGACGCCAAACTGAAAGCCAATAAGGAAGCCCGTAAGATCGTCATCCAGTCCATCCAGCGTACCGCGGCGGAAGTGACCATCGAGAATACCGTTACCGTGTTCAACCTCGAAACAGACGAGATCAAAGGCCAGATCATCGGTCGCGAGGGACGTAATATCCGGGCCATCGAAGCGGCCACCGGTGTTGACCTGATCGTTGACGATACCCCGGAAGCTATCATCCTCTCCTCATTTGACCCCCTTAGAAGGGAAGTGGCCCGTTTGAGCCTGCAGCGCCTGGTATCGGACGGACGTATTCACCCGGCCCGTATTGAGGAAGTGGTGGAAAAAACCCGTCGCCAGTTGGAAGAGCAGATCATCGAGATCGGCGAAAGAACCGTTATCGAAATGGGTATCCACGGCCTGCACAAGGAACTGGTGCGTATTGTAGGTAAAATGCGCTTCCGTTCTTCCTACGGCCAGAACTTGTTGATGCATAGCCGCGAAACCGCCAATCTCTGCGCCATCATGGCCGCCGAACTGGGTATGAACCCCAAACTGGCCAAACGAGCCGGGTTACTGCACGATATTGGTAAAGTACCCGATGAGGAGACCGAACTGACCCACGCACTGCTGGGAGCCAAACTGGCTGAGAAATACGGTGAGAACCCTGCCGTGGTGAATGCCATTGGCGCCCACCACGATGAAATGGAGATGCAATATGTGATCTCGCCCATTATCCAGGCCTGCGATGCCATCAGCGGCGCCCGTCCGGGAGCCCGCCGTGAGATCATGCAGCAGTACCTGCAGCGTATCAAAGACCTTGAGAATCTGGCACTTAACTATAATGGAGTAGAAAAAGCCTATGCCATCCAGGCCGGCCGTGAGCTGCGCGTGATCGTAGAAGCCGATAAGGTAACGGACGTTGACAGCGACAAGCTCAGCTTCGAAATTGCCCAGAAGATCCAGACCGAAATGACCTACCCGGGGCAGATCAAAGTAACAGTGATCAGGGAGAAAAGAGCCATTAATATAGCACGGTAGAAAACAAGCTAGGGACTTTGAGCTGTGAGCTGCGAGGGGATTGGTGTTTAGTTGAATTGAAGTAAATTCAGGTTCAATTAAATGAAATCCCTATGAGAAATTTCAAAGAGTTGAAGGTCTGGCGGAACGGGTTTGATATTGCTGCAATGGCATTTGTTCTTGTTGAAGATTTTCCTCAACAGGAGAGGTTTGGTCTTAGCTCACAAATAACCCGCGCTGCTGTATCAATCCCATCCAATATAGCGGAAGGAAGTAGCAGAAGCAGTGAAAGGGAATATAAAAGATTCCTCGAAATTTCTCTGGGTTCAGGATTTGAACTTGAAACACATCTGTTAATTGCGGAAAAGGCAGGTTATGGAAATAAAGATATGATAATCAGCTTGTTGCACTGTATTGACGAACAGCAAAAAATGTTGATGGCGTTTATTAAAAAGTTGGGAAACTGACTTTCTACCTGCTCATAGCCCGCAGCTCAAAGCTCACAGCCAATTTTATTTGTTTTTTTATATACAGAATCCTACCTTTGCCGTCCGCAAAAAAGAAAAGTTATGAACGCAGCAGTTCAGTTTGTTCACGATCAGTTGACAACTAAAAAGACCCATCCGGCTTTCAAAGCTGGTGACAATATTACCGTTAACTACAAGATTGTAGAAGGTGGTAAAGAGCGTATCCAGAGTTTCCGTGGAGATGTTATCAAACAGCAGGGAAATGGTGCAACTGCATCTTTCACAGTGCGTAAGATCTCTGATGGTGTTGGTGTGGAGCGTCTGTTCCCGATCCTGTCTCCCAATATCGATTCTATCGTATTGAACAAGTCAGGTAAAGTACGCCGTGCCAAACTGTACTACCTGCGTGAGCGCAGCGGTAAGAGTGCCCGTATCAAGGAAAAACGCTTCTAAGCTGTTTTTCTCAGTAATAAATTCAGGCGGAAGTTTAGGCTACACTAAACTTCCGCTTTTTTATGCCGTCTGAGGAGAGAATTATTTATCGTTGTGTGACATTTGTTTTACCTTAACTTTACAACTCTTAAAACAATTTTTATGGGCAATTTAGGTTTTCAGGAAATTTTACTGATCGCAGTGGTGGTTCTCGTTTTATTCGGTGGAAGAAAGATCCCCGAGTTCATGAGAGGACTGGGTAAAGGTATCCGTGAGTTCAATGATGCAAAGAACAACGTGAAGAAAGAACTGGAAGAGGGCATGAAAGAGAAAGATCAGACCACCACTACGCAACCGTAATTATTCCAACCAAAAGCATTATAGGCTTTGTTTCGCTTTAGTACAATCAAAGACTATCATACAACATTACAGAACGGCCAAACCACCTGCGTGGAGGCCGTTCGTTGTTATTTGGAGTTGATCAGGGAGCGCCCACAGCTGAATGCTTTTCTGGAAGTATATGGAACAGAAGCCCTGGAAAGGGCCGCTGCACTGGACCTGGAGCGCCAGCAGGGTAAACCTTTGGGCAAACTGCATGGTGTGGTGGTGGGACTGAAAGATGTGATCAGCTACAAAAGTCATGCTGTTTCCGCGGCATCACGCATTCTCGGAAATTTTACTGCTGTGTACAATGCTACCGCCGTTGATAAATTACTGGCCGAAGGCGCCATCATTATCGGCCGGCAGAACTGTGATGAATTTGCCATGGGCAGCAGCAATGAGAATTCCGCTTTTGGCCCGGTAAGAAATGCCATTGATGAGAGCCGTGTTCCCGGTGGCTCATCCGGCGGGTCTGCGGTAGCCGTTCAGGCCGGACTTTGTATGATCAGCCTGGGCAGCGATACCGGTGGTTCTGTTCGCCAACCCGCCGATTTCTGTGGCGTGGTGGGATTAAAACCTACTTATGGCCGGGTATCCCGTTACGGGCTTATCGCCTATGCTTCTTCTTTTGACCAGATCGGGATCTTTGCCGGGTCAGTAGCCGATGCCGCCCTGGCATTGGAAGTGATCGCCGGAGCAGATGATTTTGACAGTACCGTATCCCCCCGTGAAGTGCCTGCATACAGTAGGGAACTGGCGGCACCGGATAAAACATACAGGATCGCCTATTTCAAGGAAGCCCTGGAACATCCCGGCCTCGATCCTGCGATCCGGGAATCGGTGGAAGCGTTTATCAAAAAATTAACAGATCAGGGCCATACCGTTAAGTCTATTGATTTCGAATTACTTGAATATGTTGTTCCAACATACTATGTTTTAACTACCGCCGAAGCATCCAGCAACCTTTCGCGTTTCGACGGGGTCAGATATGGCTATCGTGCCGATATGGCCGGTGGTGATCTTACCGAGCTCTATAAAGCTTCCCGGAGTGAGGGTTTTGGCAAAGAGGTCCAACGCCGCATCATGCTCGGGACCTTTGTGTTGAGTGCCGGCTATTTTGATGCTTATTTTACTAAGGCTCAACAGGTTAGACAGATCCTGCACCAGCGTACCCAGTCCATTTTTTCGGAATACGACGCCATCATTTCCCCCACGGTTCCGGCCACCGCTTTCCGGATCGGGGAGAAGAGCCATGACCCGGTTGAAATGTTCCTGGCGGATATCTATACCGTATTTGCCAACCTGGTGGGTATTCCCGGGATCTCCCTTCCCCTGTTCAAACACCCCAATGGCCTGCCCTTTGGCCTGCAGGTAATGACTTCTCAGTTTGATGAGATATCTTTGCTGCGCCTTTCCCGGCAGCTTACCGCTATCCCTGGGTAGGTGGGAAAACGGCTCACGGTGGTTAACCGTAGAAGTGATCCCTTCAAATAATCCTTTGTACATGCAGTGGTTTGGAATCAGTATCAGTTCGCATCTCTCTATCGCCAAGTTAACCCTGGTAGGTTTTGCTTTTGTGACAGGCAGCCTGGGCGCTATGTCGTTTACAGAGGACGATAGCCCGGAACAGATTGCCGATTCTACGCTGAATGACGGCAAAACGGGTTTTAAAAGCCTGTTCAGCACCAATCATTTCGATGCTTCGCGTCCTTATGCGGCGCAGCTGAATCCCAGGGCCGTATCTTTTGTACAGGAATATATCCGGAAACAGGGCAAGGAACTGGAAAGGATGAAATCCTGGGGCAAACCCTATTTTGACCTGTACGACAACGTATTGAGCCTGTACGGCATTCCCAGGGAGATGAAATACCTGAGCGTGATTGAAAGCCACCTGAATTCTGGGCTGGTATCCTGGGCCGGTGCCGTGGGGCCCTGGCAACTGATGGATTATGAGGCCCGCCGTTTTGGCTTGCAGACCCGCGGCGTGGATGAGCGTACCGACTATTACAAAAGTACCCATGTGGCCGCCCGTTTGATGAAGGAACTGTATGGGGAATTTGGCGACTGGCTGCTGGTTGTGGCCGCCTACAACGGAGGCCCCGGAAGGGTCAGGCAGGCGATACGCAGGGCTAGTAGCCGGGATTTCTGGGACCTGCAGTATTATTTGCCGGAAGAAACCCGTAACCACGTAAAAAAGTTCATTGGTACCCATTTCGTGTTTGAAGGAAGTGGTGGCTGGACCACGATGACGGCCAGCGAAACGCAGGTGCAAAAAGCATTGGCGGCCAAACCGCAGGAAGTACAGCTTTCTTCCGATGAGCTGACCAGTACCGCAGTTGTGGAAATTGGCGGTCGTTATAATTCTGTGATCATCGCCAACGCCCTGGCGCTGGATATTACAAGGTTTAATAAATGGAATCCCGGTTTCGACAAAACCTTGTCGGAAGGCAAAAAATACCCCATGCGTTTACCCAAAGAAACCGTTCCCGTATTTGAGGCCCGCAAAAACAGCCTGCTGATGGAATCTGTTCGCGCTTTACTGGAGGGAAGAAGTACCGCATCCAGGTAAACGGCTGTAAACACGGGTGATTTTCCCCGGATTATTACCGTTCTGACAATGTTTCCAGCACTTTTTTGATGGCAGTGGCTTTCAGCAAACATTCTTCGTATTCTTTTTCCGGCTCGCTGTAAAAAGTGATGCCGCCGCCAACCAGGTAACTCAGGTACTGCTGGGAGGCATTGTATAAGATGCTCCTGATGACCACGTTGAAATCAAAATCGTTTTCCGGGCTTATATATCCCACCGCGCCGGAATAAATGCCGCGACGGGTGGATTCGTATTGTTCTATCAGCTCCATCACCCGCCGTTTGGGAGCACCGGTCATGCTGCCCATGGGAAAGCTGGCCTGCAGGATCTCTGCAAGTCCTGTATTTTCTTTTAATTCGCCCGAAACCGTAGAGATCATCTGGTGTACCTGCGGAAAACTGTAGATGCCGAACAACTCATCTACTGTTACCGATCCTTCTTTACATACCTGGCTCAGGTCGTTGCGGACCAGGTCTACCACCATCACGTTCTCACTCCTGTCTTTTTCACTTTGGAACAAAGCCTGCTTTAAAGCTTCGTCAGCAGCGTTATCTGCCAGGTTCCGTTGTAAGGTTCCCTTGATGGGTTGTGATAGCAGGCGGTTACCTTTTTTCTGCAGGTATCTTTCCGGGCTGGCACATAACAGGTATTTGTCTTCCAGTTTGTAAAAACAGGAAAATGGATTGGGTGATAGTTCTGTTAACCTGCGGTAAACAGTAAGCGGATCGACCTGGGTTTCCTCCGCATAGAATTCCTGGCAGAAATTGAGTTCATAACAGTCGCCCCGCTGGATATGTTTCCGTATGGCTTCCACCGTGCGGATATATGCTTCTTTGGTGATACGGGCTTTGATGTGAACAGCACGTGACCCTTCCTGCCCGGTGTTTGATCCGCAGGCCTGGATCTCGCGGAAGATGGCTTCGGGGTCCCGGGTAAGAGAAGAGATGGTTAACCGGTTATCCTGCAACTGCAACACCGTTTCTGGCCGGAAAAAAACGATATCCGGAAAACCGATGGCGTCGGGGTGCTGTGATTGCAGCGGTGCAAGGGTATTCTTCAGGTCATAAGCCAGATGACCAAAAAGCCAGTCGCGGTTTTTGATATAACGCTGTTGTAAACGGGCCAGAACGGATTGTTCGGGCGAGAACCATTCCACGGCACCTGCGGCGGCCAGGCATTCCACCGAACTATGGCGGGAGCCGTATTGGTGGTTATCCAGAAAACAACAAATGTTGAACCGGTTAACCCAGCCCAACATTTGTTGTTTTCCTATCTCCAGATTCTGTACAGGGAAAGATGCGGTTATTCTTTTCACCGTTGTAAGGGGCGATGATCAGAAATCATCCTCTTCTTCATCATCAAATCCACCGGGTTTATCGTTGAACAGGTCGAATTCTTTGAAGTCTTCGTCCAGTTTAAAATCATCATCGTCATCCCCTTTCTTTTTGCCGCCGGCTTTTTTGCCTTTGCTTTTTGGGATATCAAATTCGTCGAAGTCGGGATCCCACTCGTCTTCTTCTTCAGGTTTGTCCCAATCGTCGTCAACTTCATCCAGGTCCTCATCATCCTCGTCATCACCTGCGGTTTTTTTGCCGGTGGTTTTTGACGCGGTCTTTTTGGAAGGTTTGTTGTTCTCCTCCTCTTCGTCTAAATCATCCTCCCCTTCTTCCAGCTGTTTTTTGCTTTTGGAAGAAGGTTTTGCGTCGGCATTTTTTGCCGGTGCGTTCTTTGCTTTGGATTTGGGATCCTTATCAGATTTCGCTGCCATATTTCTAATAAGATTATGTGCGTAAAATTTCAACGCAATTTAATATTAACCAAAAAAATTTTTCAGTATCAAATGAAATGCCAATTACTCTTTATAATGCCACGATCTGGTCGCGTCCGGGTCCGTTGGAAACGTATTTTACCGGTGCGCCGATCTCGCTGTTGATAAAGTTAATATAATTACCCATTGTGCCGGGTAAGGCAGCTGCTTCCTTGATTTGGGTGGTATCGGTGTTCCAGCCTTCAAAAGATTTGAGTACGGGTTCGATGGTCACCTTAGACATCTGGAAAGGAACTTCTTTGGTTTGTTTTCCATTGATACTGTAGGCGGTACAAACCTGCAATTCTGCGAATGCATCCAGGACGTCGGCCTTGGTCATGATCACCTGGGTAACGCCATTGATCATACAGGCATACCGGAGGGCTACCAGGTCGATCCATCCGCAGCGGCGGGGTCTGCCGGTGGTGGCACCAAATTCGTTACCGATCTTTCTCAGTTCTTCGCCGGTAGCATCTTGCAGTTCGGTAGGGAACGGTCCGCCGCCTACACGTGTGCAATAGGCTTTGGTGACACCCATCACTTCATTGATCTGTTTGGGCGAAACCCCCAGTCCGGTACAAACGCCGGCAGAAATGGTATTGGATGAGGTGACAAAGGGGAATGTTCCGAAATCTATATCCAGCATACTTCCCTGGGCGCCTTCGGCCAGTACTTTTTTGCCTTTGCTGATCTGGTCGTTGATGAAGTATTCACAGTTGATCACATTCAGCGTTTTCAGGAATTCAAGGGCTTCAAAGAATTCCTCTTCCCAGCTGGAAATGTCTTCGGTGAAATGAAAGTTGTTCAGCAATACCTGGTGTTTTGCACGAAGTTCGTTGTATTGGTCCTTGAAGTTCGGGTTCAGGATATCGCCAACGCGCAGGGCGTTGCGACCGGTTTTGTCCATATAGGCGGGTCCGATGCCTTTCAGGGTAGATCCGATCTTGCCCTCGCCTTTTGATAATTCAGATGCTTTATCCAAAGCCCTGTGGGTAGGGATGATGATATTGGTCCTTTCTGAAATGAACAGGTTCTTTCTCACATCCACGCCATGTGCGGCAACCGCTTCACATTCTTTTTTCAGGGTAATGGGGTCCAGTACCACGCCGTTACCGATCACATTCACTTTGTTCTGGTGAAAAATGCCTGAGGGGATCTGGTGTAATACCATTTTCTTTCCCTCTACATACAATGTGTGCCCGGCATTGGGGCCGCCCTGGAAACGGGCAATAATGTCGTATTGGGGGGCGAAGTAATCCACGATCTTCCCTTTTCCCTCATCTCCCCATTGTAAACCTAAAATAACGTCAACCATAAAATGATTTTGAATCAGGGGCAAAAATAAGCCAAGCCTGTCAGTAAATCCTAATAACGCAGCATTAAATATTAGCGGTTGGGAAAAGCAGTGTGTAAAAAGGGTCAGGAAATATTTTCCATTTCAAAACGATCGACCGTTTGTATGCCATTCAGCTCTTTCAGCCGGAGTACCAGTTCTTCCAGCTCTTCCTTGTCATGAACGAATACCTTGATCGTTCCCTCGAAGAGTCCCTCGCGCGATTCGATGGTAAGGCCGGCGATATTGATGCGGAGGTCTCCGCTGATCACGTTCGTGATCTTATTGATAACGCCCACATCGTCCAGTCCAACGATCTTCAGCCCGGTCAGGAAGGATATCTCCTTGTTCTTGGCCCATTTGGTCTTTACCACCCTGTGCCCGTAATTGGCCATCAGTTGGGCGGCATTGGGGCAGTTGGTCCGGTGAATGATGAGTCCTTTGCCCGTACTCACAAAACCGAATACGTCATCGCCGGGGATGGGGTGACAGCATTTGGCCAGTGTGTACATGATCTTATCGCTGCTTTCGCCGAAGATGATCAATTCGGAATCTTTGTGTTTCAGCTGTTTTGCCTGTAACTGTTCCGGGCTCACTTCGTGAACAACGGGTTTGGCTTTGGGTGCTTCCAGTTTGTCGCCCAGCACCTGGAACTCTTTCAGTTCGCGCAGGTCAATGAGTTTGGTAGCGATCTTGTAATGCAGGTCTAAGGGTGAAGGCAGTTTGTAGAACTGTACCAGTTCATCAATATTATTCTGCGAATAGGCGGCACCCATGTTTTCCAGTTTTCTTTGCAGGGTATATTTGCCATCTTCCGCTATTTTCCTTTTTTCTTCGCGCAGGGCGTCTTTGATCTTGTTCTTGGCTTTGGCGGTGACCACGATGCCCAGCCAGTCTTCGGAAGGTTTCTGTTTGTTGCTGGTGATGATCTCTACCTGGTCGCCGCTGCGCAGTTTGTGGCTGATGGGAACCAGCCTGTGGTGTACTTTGGCGCCGATACACTTGGTGCCGATGGCCGAGTGGATGGAAAAAGCAAAATCCAGCGCGGTACTGCCGGTGGGCAACATTTTCACTTCCCCTTTTGGTGTGTACACGTAAATTTCCTCTGCCAGGAAAGAGGTTTTGAAATCCTGCAGGAAATCTACGCCATCCGTATCCTGGTTACTTAATACTTCCCGGATCTGTCCAAACCATTTATCAAAGCGGTCCTCGTCGCTATTGCCTTCCTTGTATTTGTAGTGAGCGGCCAGGCCTTTTTCGGCGATCTCGTTCATTCGTTTGGTACGGATCTGCACTTCCACCCATTTTCCCTGCGGGCCCATCACGGTGGTATGCAAAGCTTCGTAACCGTTGTTTTTCGGGTTGCTGAGCCAGTCGCGCAGTCGCTCGGGGGAGGGGGTATATTCGTCGGTGATCATGGAATATACTTTCCAGCAATCTTCCTTTTCTTTTTCGGGTGTGGAGTCCAGTATCACGCGGATGGCAAAGAGGTCGTACACTTCTTCAAATGCCACGGACTTTTTCTTGATCTTATTCCAGATGGAGTGGATGCTTTTGGGGCGCCCATAGATCTCGAAAGTAAACCCTCCCTGGTTCATTTTTTCTTTTAACGGGCGGATGAACTCGTTGATATAACGGGTACGTTCCCGTTTGGTTTCAGAAAGTTTGCGTGCGATCTCGCGGTAGGCTTCGGGCTCCATGTATTTCATGGAGAGGTCTTCCAGCTCGGTCTTGATGTTGTACAATCCCATCCGGTGTGCCAGGGGGGCATATACCCAAACTGTTTCTGAGGCGATCTTCAGCTGTTTCTCGCGTTTCATGCTGTCGAGCGTGCGCATATTGTGCAAACGGTCGGCCAGTTTGATGAGTATTACCCTGGGATCGTCTGTCAGCGTAAGCAGGATCTTTTTAAAGTTCTCGGCCTGCTGGCTGGTATTGGTGTCCATTACGCTCGAGATCTTGGTCAGTCCGTCTACGATTTTGGCGATCTCGCTTCCGAATTCCCGCTGTACATCTTCCAGGTGGATATCGGTATCTTCTACGGTATCATGCAGCAGGGCGCAGATGGTACTGCGTACGCCCAGGCCGATCTCCTCCACGCAGATCATGGCTACAGCAATGGGGTGGAGGATATAGGGTTCGCCGCTTTTCCGGCGCATGGTCTTGTGTGCATTGGCAGCCATCTCAAATGCCTGGCGCACCAGTTCCTTATCGCCTTTCTTGAGCTTGGGACGCAGCCCGCGTAACAGGGCGCGGTAATGCCTCACAATCTCGTTCTTCTCCTGCTCGGGATTGAGGTTGTATTTGGGTACAACTGGTTCTGTAATGGTTTCCGGTGCCTGCTCCATAATCTGTAACAAAGATACGAAAGGATGGTGAGTCGTGAGTGGTGAGTGGTGAGTGGTGAGTAGGGAGTAGGGAGTGAATGGTCAATTGTGAATTGGCAATTTTTCACAATTCACCATTGCCCATTGCCATGAGTGGTGAAATATGAGACTCACTACTCACCACTCACGATTGCCGACTCACTACTCACCGGCCCGTGATTTTTCCATAATCGGCTAATACCCTGTAGCCAGACCCCTTACCTTTGTGCCTTACCATGAGTGATACGCCCAAAAAGAAGCTATTCAATTTTTCGTTGTTAGGCCGTGTCTTCCGTTTTGTGAAGCCATACCGCTCTTTTTTTTATGTCAGCCTGCTGCTGGCTATTGTGATGGCGGCATTTGCGCCCATCCGTCCTTTTCTCATACAGTTGACGCTGGACAAGGCTACCGGTAAAAGCGTAACGGTTCCGGGCTGGCTGGAAAATTTCCTGTTCCGGGCCGATCTTTCGGATGCCACCCAATTCATCATCGCAGTGAGCATTTTCCAGGTCATTTTCCTGTTTGTGGAGACCGCTATCCGTTTCCTGTTCAGTTTTGCGACCGCCTGGATGGGACAAAGTGTGGTAAAAGATATGCGTAATGCGGTGTACCAGAAAATACTAAGCCTGAACCTGGGGCAGTTTGATAAAACGCCGATCGGTACCCTGACCACCCGCACGATCAATGATATTGAGAGTATCAACGATATTTTCTCGGATGGGTTGATCCCCATTATCGCCGATCTGCTCACGATCATCATTACGCTGGCCACGATGTTCTGGATCGACTGGCGCCTGACGCTGATCAGCCTGGTGCCTTTCCCGGTGATGATCATTGCCACGTATTATTTCAAGGAGAGTGTGAACAAGAGTTTTATCCGAGTACGCAATGCGGTAGCGGCATTGAACGCATTTGTGCAGGAGCATATAACGGGTATGCAGGTGGTGCAGGCTTTTGCGGCCGAGGGCCGTGAGTTCAATAAGTTTCAGAAGATCAATGCCGAACACCGGAATGCCAATATCAAAGCCATTTTTGCCTATTCGGTATTCTTTCCGGTGGTAGAAGTGGTGCTGGCGGTGAGTACGGGTTTACTGGTATGGTGGATCGCCGGGCAGTCGCTGGATGCGGGCCTGCTGGTAGCGTTCATCCTGTACCTGAACCAGATCTTCCGCCCGTTGCGGGTGATCGCGGATAAATTCAATGTGCTGCAGATGGGCATGATCGCCGCAGAAAGGGTACTGAAAGTGCTGGATAACCCGGATGTAACGCCCGAATCACCGGCAGATGCCTATCATCCCTCCCAAATGGAGGGCCGTATCGAGTTCGATCATGTTTCTTTTGCCTATGCCGAACCCAATTATGTGCTGAAAGACATCCATTTCTCGGTAAAAGCCGGCGAAACGGTGGCGCTGGTAGGGCATACGGGCAGCGGTAAGACCTCGATCATCCGCCTCCTGAACCGGTTATACCATATCCAGAAGGGGGAGATCCGGATAGACGGGGTCAATATTGAGCAGTACCAGCTGGATAGCCTTCGGAAGAATATCGGGGTGGTATTGCAGGATGTATTCCTGTTTTCGGGGTCGGTGATGGATAATATCACGCTCCGGAACCCCGAGATCTCCCGTGAACAGGTGATAGAAGCGGCCAAAATGATCGGTGTGGACGAGTTTATCAGGCAACTGCCAGGCGGGTACGATTATAATGTGATGGAGCGGGGTAGCACCCTGAGCCTGGGCCAGAGGCAATTATTATCGTTCATCCGGGCCTTGCTGTATGATCCGGCGATCCTGATCTTAGACGAAGCCACATCCTCCATAGATACGGAAAGCGAGATGCTGATCGAAAAAGCCACCGAGGCGCTGATCTCAGGTCGCACTTCCATCGTGATCGCTCACCGGTTGTCCACCATCCGTAAGGCAGATAAAATTATTGTACTGGATAAAGGAGAAGTTAAAGAAATGGGTACCCATGAAGAGCTATTGAATATGGGTGGATTTTATGCTAAATTGCATGAGATGCAGTTTGATAAAAAGCGGGCTGTATTAGTATAAAATGATGTCAGACAATAAGCACCTATTAAAAGAGCAAGACCAGGATGCCCTTTACGAAAAGGCTGAAATGGACTTATTACGCGCTGGCTTAAACCGAAGTCTGAAAGAACGTTTTTTAATGACAACTACTTTATACAAAATTCAACAGACCTTCAGGAAAGCCAGGATTACACATAAACCTTATTCTGTAGCTAAATAGCCGCACTACCATGGACATTTTTGATGAAGAGATTCTTCTATTCTGGAAAGCACTCCAGAACGAAAATGTAAAGTATATCATGATAGAGGGGTACGCTACAAATATGCATGGTTATCAACGATTTACAGGTGACATGGATATCTGGATTGAAGATAGCCTGGAAAACAGAGAAATGCTAAGAAAGGCTTTTAATACATACGGGTTGGGTGATTTTCCTATGCTGGCAACGCTTGAATTCATCCCCGGATGGACTGATTTTCACCTGAATAATGGATTACGTCTGGATATAATGGTGGGTGTTAAGGGGTTGGAACAATATACTTTTAATGAATGTATGGAAATGGCCGCATTAGGAGAAATTGATGGTATTATGGTTAGATTTTTACATATAAATCATTTGATTGCCTCCAAGAAAGCAGCCAATCGGCCCAAAGACCAGATAGATGTTATTTATCTGGAAAAAATTAAAGAATTACTGGAAAACGGGGTCGACGGAACGACTTGATATTTTTCTCCATTTTCTACCCCTTCCTGCCCGGTTTTCAGCCCTTACCCCCTATCTTTGCCGCAAATTTCGGAACAGGTATGGCTCGTAGACGCATAAAATCTTTACTGGTAGCGACTTTCAGCACAATCGCGATACTTTTTTCTACGGTGGTTTTCGCCAACGAAACACCCCAGAAAGAGGGGGAGACCGCGGGTGCGCATTCGGAAGCCGCTTTCGATCCGGCAAAACTGATCATGGAGCACATCATGGATGCCCATGAGTTTCATTTTTTCTCCCTGGGCGAAAAACATATCAGCATTCCCCTGCCTGTGATCCTGTATTCTCCGCAAAGAGGTATTTCTGTGTTCTCCTATGGCCGTTTTCACCATGGGCATGAAATATACGAGGGTTATAAATCTGAAGAAGGCAAGATCGTGGCGGTGAACGCTGCCGGCGAGGTGGACAAAACGGTTCAGGTGTATAATTTCAGTCTTACCCGTAACGTGGTGCAGATGTTCCTGGCCCTGGTCCTGCTGGTTTGGCTGATGGTGGGTGTAGCCAACAAGTATAAGAAGAACGGTGCCAAAGTGGCCCCAAGCGGATTCCAGAATGCCATTGAACCTGTGATCACTTTTATAAGGGATGAAGTGGGCAAACCCAGCCTGGGGCATGCTTATGAAAAATATATGCCGTACCTGCTGACCATTTTCTTCTTTATCCTGATCAATAGCCTGATTGGCCTGGTACCCGGAACGGCTAATGTAACCGGTAATATCGCATTCACCGTGATACTGGGTTTCATCAGTTTCCTGGTGATCCTGTTCAGCACCAACAAACATTTCTGGGGTCATATCTTCAATCCGCCGGTACCGTTCCCCGTAAAGTTCATCCTGGTCCCGGTTGAGTTCATCGGGATTTTTACCAAACCCTTTGCATTGATCGTCCGTCTTTTCGCCAACATGGTAGCAGGCCACATCATCATTACCTGTTTCATCATGCTGATATTCATCTTCGGCGCAATGAGCAAAGTGGCTGGTATCGGTTTTACCCCGGTGTCACTGGCTTTTACCATCTTCATTTATTTCATCGAGATATTGGTTGCGTTCATACAGGCGTTCATCTTCACTAACCTGACAGCCGTGTTCATTGGCCAGGCAAGGGAAGGTGCGCACCATGAGGAAGCGCATCATTGATTTTTTTATTCATTAAAACAAATAGTATGTCAGTAATTAACACGTTGTTGGATGTTAGCATGAGCCATTTGGGTGGAGCTATCGGTGCAGGTTTAGCTGCAATTGGTGCCGGTATCGGTATCGGTCAGATCGGTAAAGGTGCTGTAGAAAGCATTGCCCGTCAGCCGGAAGCTTCTAACGACATCCGTGCGAACATGATCCTGACTGCCGCTTTCGTAGAGGGTGTTGCCCTGTTCGCGGTTATCGCAGGTATCCTGGCTGTATTGAAAGCCTAGTAGCACAAAATCATTACTGCACTGTGCGCAAAGGGCAAACAGTGCAGTAATCTTTATCGACTTTACCTAGAACAAAATATAATTTATGGAATTGTTATTACCCCCGTTAGGGCTGTTGTTTTGGACCCTGATCGCATTTGTGGTCGTATTTTTTCTGTTGAAGGCATTTGCCTGGAAACCGATCCTTTCTTCCCTGAAAGAGCGGGAAACCGGTATTGCAGACGCCATTGCCACTGCGGACAAAGTAAGGTCTGAAATGGCTGCGCTGAAAAACGAGAACGAAGCCATGATGAACCAGGCACGTGAAGAGCGCGCAGTGATGATCAAGGAAGCCAAAGAACAGGCTGTCAAAATGATCAGTGAGGCGAAAGACAAGGCCAAGGCGGAATACGACCGTATTGTTGCCGATGCACAGGTTGCCATCACCCAGCAGAAGAATGCCGCTTTGACCGACGTGAAGAACCAGGTGGGTGCATTGGTCATTGAGGTGAGTGAGAAAGTACTGCGCAGGGAACTGAGTAATAAAACTGAACAGGAGAAATACATCAATAACCTGGCCGAAGTAGTGAAACTGAATTAATTTGAGAATTGCTGAATTTGAGAATTTGAAAATGCCAACAGACAGGCAGATTCAGATTCCGCAAATTCGATACTTTATCACATTTTCGAATTGCCACATTTTCAAATTGACAATACATGCCCAATCCACGTTTAGCCGCCCGTTACGCCAAAAGCCTGATTGACCTTGCCACAGAAAAAGGTCAGCTGGAACAAGTGTATGCGGATATGAAATATTTACAGGCTGTGTGTAAAGCCAGCAAGGAGTTTGTTGCCCTGCTGAAAAGCCCGATCATCAAGAACGACCAGAAGAACAGCATAGTTACTGCGGTGACCAGGGGCAATGTGAGTGAGCTTACGGCAGCTTTCAATACGCTGTTGATAAAAAAAGGGCGTGAAAGCGACCTGCCTGAGATTGCGTTTGCCTTTGTTGACCAGTACAACGAGATCAAAGGCATACACAGGGCAAAACTGACCACTGCCATTGCCGTGGGAGATGACCTGAAAAAGACCATCGAACAAAAAGTGCAATCGGCCCAGGGGCTCGGGACCATTGAACTGGAAACAGCTGTGGACGAGAAACTGATCGGTGGTTTTGTACTGGAGTTCAATAACAGGCTGGTAGATGCAAGTATCCTGCACGACCTGAAAGACATTAAAAAGCAATTCTCGAAAAACCTGTTCGTACAGAATATTCGATAAGCGATATATTTAATTCACGATAACATTTAAAAGCAGATAGAATCATGGTAGACATTAAGCCCGACGAAATATCAGCGATACTGAGGCAGCAGCTCAGCAACTTCAATGCCTCCGCTGAATTGGAAGAAGTGGGTACCGTATTGCAGGTGGGTGACGGTATCGCCCGTGTGTATGGCCTGAACGGCGTACGCAGTGGTGAGCTGGTAGAATTTGAGAATGGTGTTAAAGCCATTGCCCTGAACCTGGAAGAAGACAATGTGGGTGTGGTATTGATGGGTGAAGGCGCTGATATCAAAGAAGGCGCCAAAGTAAAAAGAACCGGACAGATCGCGTCTATCAAAGTAGGCGAAGGTGTGGTTGGCCGTGTGATCAACACACTGGGTGAGCCCATCGATGGTAAGGGTCCTCTGGCCGGTGAACTGTACGAGATGCCGCTGGAGCGTAAAGCACCGGGTGTGATCTACCGTGAGCCGGTAAAAGAGCCGCTGCAAACCGGTATCAAAGCGATCGACGCGATGATCCCTGTGGGCCGTGGCCAGCGTGAGCTGGTGATCGGCGACCGTCAGACCGGTAAAACCGCTATCTGTGTGGATACCATCATCAACCAGAAAGAATTTTATGATGCAGGTAACCCTGTATACTGTATTTATGTAGCCGTAGGTCAGAAAGCGTCTACTGTTGCCGGGGTAATGAAGACCTTATCCGACAACGGTGCGATGGCATATACCACTATCGTGTCTGCTTCTGCTTCTGATCCTGCTCCGCTGCAGTTCTATGCTCCGTTTGCCGGTGCCGCTATCGGGGAGTTCTTCCGCGATACCGGTCGCCCTGCACTGATCATCTATGATGACCTGTCTAAGCAGGCGGTGGCTTACCGTGAGGTTTCCCTGTTGCTGAGAAGGCCTCCGGGACGTGAAGCGTATCCTGGTGACGTATTCTACCTGCACAGCCGTTTGCTGGAAAGGGCCGCGAAAGTGATCGCGAATGATGATGTGGCCAAGAACATGAACGACCTGCCCGCATCCATCAAACACCTGGTAAAAGGTGGTGGATCACTGACCGCGTTGCCGATCATTGAAACACAGGCGGGTGACGTATCTGCCTATATCCCAACCAACGTGATCTCGATCACCGACGGTCAGATCTTCCTGGAAGGTAACCTGTTCAACGCAGGTATCCGCCCGGCGATCAACGTGGGTATCTCTGTAAGCCGTGTGGGTGGTAACGCACAGATCAAATCCATGAAAAAAGTAGCAGGTACCCTGAAACTCGACCAGGCCCTGTACCGTGAGCTGGAAGCGTTCTCTAAATTCGGTGGCGACCTGGATGCTGCTACCAAGAACGTGATCGATAAAGGCGCCCGTAACGTAGAAGTGCTGAAACAGGCACAGTATTCACCCATGACCGTGGAAAAACAGGTAGCGATCATTTACCTGGGTACACAGGGTCTGCTGAAAGAAGTAGCGGTAAGCAAGGTGAAAGAGTTTGAATCACATTTCCTCACCGAGATGGAGAACAAACTGCCTGATGTGCTGGCCGAATTCAAGAAAGGACAACTGAATGATGAGAGCCTGGCCAAGATGACAAACCTGGCCAAAGGTTTGATGCCCCAGTACAAATAAGCGATCAGATCCTTACATGTGTAAGGTAATCATAGCAAAAGCCCCGGTAAAACCGGGGCTTTTTGCATCAGCTGACCCCCGGCCGGTAATATTTTCAGACGAGGCAGGGGGGCGTGAATGGTGAGTGGTGAGTGGTGAGTAGGGAGTAGTGAGGCGTGAATCGTGAGACGCGAATCGTCAGTCGTGAGGCGGCAATTGTGAATTGTGAATGGGCAATGTCCCTCCTACTCACCACTCACGATCCACGCGAAAACATTGGGCTTTCTTTTCTGAACCTCTTGTCTACCTTTGGTGTTATACTATCTCATGCAACCTATTGTAACCGTAACCGGGCTTACCAAACAGTTCAGTAACCTGATAGCCGTTCAGCATCTTTCCTTTTCGGTATATGAAGGAGATGTGTACGGTTTCCTGGGACAAAACGGTGCGGGCAAGAGTACCACCATCCGGATGTTGTTAAGCCTGATCAGTCCCGGCAGCGGGAAGATCGAGATATTCGGCCGGGACCTGCAGCATCACCGGAATGAGATATTGGCACAGGTGGGGGCAGTTATTGAGAAACCAGATGTCTATAAATACCTTTCTGCTTACGAAAACCTGAAACTGTTCGCAAGGCTGAGCGGGATCAGGGCGACTGAAACCCGCCTGATGGAGCAGCTGGAGCAGGTAGGACTGGCCAGTCGTGCAAGAGATACCGTGAAGACCTTTTCGCAGGGCATGAAACAGCGGCTGGGTATTGCCATAGCGCTGGTGCATGACCCGAAACTGATCATACTGGATGAACCCACCAACGGCCTGGATCCACAGGGTATTGCCGATATCCGCAATCTTATCCTGCACCTGAGCCGCGATCTGAAAAAGACGGTGATCGTATCCTCGCATCTGTTAAGTGAGATAGAACAGGTGGCAACACGCGTACTGATCATCGACAAAGGAAAAAAGATCGTAGAAGGAAATGCGCTGGAACTGTTCGACCCCTCACAGACCCTTGTGGCATTACAAACGCTGAATCAGGTAGATGCATTGCAAAAGATGCAGAACAGTAGTTGGGCAGGAAACCTGCAGCAGCAAAGAGATACAGCTATTTTACTGAAGCTGGACCGTAACCGGATCCCGCAGTTTCACCGCGACCTGGTAGCCATGGATATTGAACTGATATCGCTGGAAGTCAGGCATTCACTGGAAGATTATTTTTTACAAGTAACATCGGGCAACCAACATGTGGACACTTATACAGATTGAGTTATTCAAGATTTTCCGCAGGCCCCGGACCTATATCGCATTTGCGGCGATCACGGCACTCATCGGGATCATCCAGTTCGGCCTGAAACTGGACGGGGAATCCTATGTGGAATTTATGATGCGGGATATCAATTCATCGATCACTGTAGAGGGAAAGATCCTGAACGGTTACCAGGTCTGTTATATCGTTTTACAGGTCCTGCTGGTGCATGTGCCCTTATTGATCGCACTGGTGGCGGCAGATATGGTTTCGGGCGAAGCCAATATGGGTACACTCCGCCTGATGCTTACCAAACCCATCAGTCGTACCCGTTTCCTGCTGGCCAAGTTTATGGCCACCGTGGCATATACTTTATTGTTGCTGGTCTGGCTGGCCGTGATGGCATTGTTCGTGAACATGCTCATCTTCGGCACAGACGACCTGTTCCTGATGAAATCGCAATACGTGGTGCTGCTGAAAGAGAATGATATTTTCTGGCGTTATGTATGGGCATTTGGTTTTGCGGCATTGGCCATGACCACGGTTGCATCGCTGGGTTTTCTTTTTTCGCTGTTTGCAGAAAACTCTATCGGGCCCATTGTGGCTACCATGAGTGTGATCATTTTCTTCACCATTCTGAGTACGCTCAATATCCCGGTATTCAATGCCATAAAACCATTCCTTTTCACCACACACATGATCGGGTGGAAAGAATTTTTTGATATCAGGGTGAACGATGCCAACGAAGCCATTGTTGGCAGTATACAAAATCCCGACAGGATCCTGCGCTCGGCCATAGTGCTGGTGGTACATATTATAGGTTTTGTAACGGCAGCCATCTGGGTGTTCCGTAAAAAAGATATTCTGAGTTAGTGATTAAATAATGGCTGTAGCCATATAAAGGATATGTATATGTTCCGGTTGATAAAATCTATTTTCTTTATGCTGATCTGTTCAATAGCGGTATCCGTACAGGCGCAGGATATGACAGGGCTGATCAACAAGGTTAAGGCCAAACTTGACCAGGTAAACGATTATGAAGCAGATGGCCGGATGAAGACCGATGTGGCTTTTATCAAGGCGCCGGTAGGCAAAGTGAAAGTATATTATAAGAAACCCAATAAGTTCCGCCTGAAAAAAGATGGAGGCATTTCACTGTTGCCCAGGGGTGGGGTATCGGTAAATATGAATTCGATCATCGCTACCACAGATTTCATCGCATTGGCGGCAGGTGAGGCAAATGTGGGAGGTACCAAGACCAAAGTTGTGAAACTGCTGCCTGCCAATGAAAACAATGACATCGTGCTTACTACACTGTATATTGACGAGGCGAACCTGTTGGTAAGAAAAGCAGTGACCACCACCAAAGAGAACGGAACCTATGAGATAGAGATGAGCTACGGTCAGTTCAGCAATTACGGGCTTCCGGATAAAGTGGTCTTCAGCTTCAATACCAAAGATTATAAGTTGCCCAAAGGCATCACACTGGAGTTTGATGATACGGAAAAGGAACTGACAGAAGCTGAAAAGATCAGGAATAAAAAAGGCAGGGTAGAGATTAGTTATGCTAATTATGTGGTGAACAAAGGCATACCTGATTCGGTATTCAAATAAAACAGGCTGATCATACGCATCTTTCCTTCTGCACAAGGAAGCCAACGGGCTGTTGACAGGGTCAGAATATCTTTACGTGCCAGCTGCGGTGAAAGCTATAAGCGGGTTGCAAAGAATGGATACCTTCTTTTTGGGTGATATCTCCGGAGGCATTTACAGAGTCGGCAATGCCGCACCAGGGTTCAATACAAACAAAATCGGCATTTCTTGCGCTCCAGATCCCCATGTAAGGGAAACCGTCGAACTGTAATTTGATGCCGTGGTTGTTTACCAGGTTGCGGATGGCAATGGTATTAGAACGAAGCGATTTGAAAACGAGTGCGTCTTTATAAAATAATTCTTTCAGTAATGGCAGGTGGTCGGTATCCTCCAGGTAGGGTTCCGGTTCTGTTTTGATCAGCCCTTCGGGTGAGAGGGGCCAGATACCGGTATTTTCTTTTTCGCCAAACTCGAGATAGTGGTCAGAGAAGTCACTGCCTTTTACCAGCGGCACCGCAAAAGCCGGATGTGCGCCCACTGAGAACCATAATGTTTTGTCGCCCGTGTTATCAACCTCGTAGCTCACTGTGAGTGTATTTTCTTTCAGTGAATACACGATCGAAAAACAGAAATCAAAAGGGTAGATGGTTTTGGTCTCCTCATCGGCATACAAGGTGAAACGGATATGATGGGCTGTATGTTCGGTAACGGTGAAATCCTTTTCACGGGCAAAACCATGACGCTCCATTGGGTAGGTATTGCCTTCAAATGTGTAACTGCCGTTCTTTAAACCGCCTACGATGGGAAATAATACCGGGCTTTTTTTACCCCAGAAAGCAGGATCCCCGCTCCATAAATATTCCTGGTGGGTATCTCTGTGGTAAATGCCCTGCAGCTCTGCACCCCTGACGCTGATGCTGATGGTCAACTGATCGTTGGAGATCTGGTACATGGGCGATGGTTCTTATCCTTCGTTCTCTTCAATCCTTTCATCCACCGCATTGGCGATCATGCGGGCACTGATCTTTTTCAGCGGGTTGCGGCGCATATCGGCATAACCCAGGCGCATCCGGATGATCTCTACGCATTCGAACACCGCAGCCAGGAAAGAGCTGTGATCCGCTTTCCCTTTTCCGGCAATATCAAAAGCCGTTCCATGATCCGGACTGGTCCTTACTACCGGTAAACCCGCCGTATAATTGGTGCCCTCGCCCAAAGCCAGCGATTTGAAGGGGATCAGCCCCTGGTCGTGGTACATGGCCAGAACGGCATCAAAACGTTCAAACTGTCCGCGGGCAAAAAACGCATCGGAGCTATAGGGTCCGAAGACCAGCATATTGTGTTTGGCCTCTTTGATGGCAGGTTTGATGATGTTCTCTTCCTCGTTGCCGATCAATCCCTCATCACCGGCATGCGGGTTCAATCCCAGAACGGCGATGCGTGGCTTGTCTATGCCAAAATCTTTCTGCAAACTGCTGTGCATGATCCTGAGTTTACTCAGGATGTTCTCACGCGTAATATGTTTCGCGATCTCATTCAGGGGTACATGTTCGGTAACCAGTCCCACCCGCATATTTTCAGCGGTCATCAGCATCACTACATCGGGAACATTGAACAGGGCTTTCAGGTAAGGGGTATGGCCACTGTACTGGAACGATTCTGACTGGATATTCTTTTTATGGATGGGGGCTGTAACCAATCCCTGGATAAACCCGTCCTTTAACGCCTGTGTGGCCTGCTGCAGGGAGATCAGCGCATATTTGCCGCCTATTTCGTTCAACTGGCCGGGGGTAATGGCCACTTCTTCCTCCCAGCAGTTCACCACATTCACCTGTTTGGGGTTCAGGCGGTTGAGCTCGCGGGTATTGGCATAGTTGAAAGTATGTTCAGGAAGACTTTTCTTATAAAAATTCAGGCTTTTATTACTGGCAAAAACCACCGGTATACAGATATCGAGCAGGCGGTGGTCTGCAAGGGTTTTGATGATCAGTTCCATCCCTATCCCGTTCAGGTCGCCGCAGGTGAATCCAATAACCGGTTTTTGCTGTTCGTTGCTCATGTCAGTTGTTTATGGGGTAAAAATAAGAAGAATAGCGGAGGAAAAGTGGGGGGTGGGGGAATTGTGGGTAGTGAATCGTGAATCGTGAGTCGTGAGTCGTGAGTGGGTAATTGTACATCAAGCCCCCCACTCACTACTCACTACTCACTACTCACGACTCACGATTGACGATTGACGATTGACCATTCACCTGCTGCAAATATCCTAATTTTGCCGGGATGCAGTACACGTTAAAGAAATCGCTGGGTCAGCACTTTTTGAAAGACGAGTCGGTCTGTAAACAGATCGTAGCCGCCTTGGAACAGGATGGGTTCACCCAACTATTGGAAGTAGGTCCTGGTGGCGGGGCTTTGACGAAGTACCTGCTGCCGCTACCGGATATCAGTTTCCGTGCGGTGGAGCTGGATGATGAGAAAGTGATATATCTCGAAAAAACCTATCCTGCTCTCCAGGGAAAGATCATTCACCAGAGCATACTTGATATTGAGGCTCCTTTTGATGGGGCTTTTACGGTGGTGGGTAATTTTCCGTACAATATCTCATCACAGATACTCTTTAAAGTGCTTGACTGGAAGGAACAGGTGCCGGTAATGATCGGCATGTTCCAGAAGGAAGTAGCAGAAAGGGTGGTCTCCAAACCCGGCAGTAAAGTGTATGGCATTCTCAGTGTACTGGTTCAGGCTTTTTACGAAGTGGAATACCTGTTCGATGTGCCGCCTGAAAGTTTCAATCCCCCACCCAAAGTGATGAGTGGTGTGATCCGGTTAAAACGCAAATCAACCTTGTTGCCGATGAAGAGCGAAAGGGCTTTGTTCACACTGGTAAAAGCTGCGTTCAACCAACGCCGTAAAATGTTGCGGAATTCCCTGAAAAGTTTGTTTGAAGAAGCATTCCTCAAAGATCCCTTATTTGATAAAAGAGCAGA
Organism: Bacteroidota bacterium; assembly: GCA_016183765.1. GTDB lineage: Bacteria > Bacteroidota > Bacteroidia > Chitinophagales > Chitinophagaceae > Sediminibacterium. The sequence goes on along the minus strand of JACPEA010000008.1, from coordinate 108,490 downwards.
ACAACTGAGCATAGAACAGTTTGCCGCATTGACTTTTCACATGCGGTAAAAGTCCTCCTGCATAAAAACAGAAACGTGAAACCCAAAGTCCTGATAACTGCCAATGTACATCCCTGGCTTTTGCAAACGCTTGCTGATAAAGGGTATGATGTGATCCATCAGCCTGCCATCACGTATGATGAATTGCTGATGCAGATAGGTGGGCTCAGCGGTCTGTTCGTGACCACCCGCCTGGTGATTGACCGTAACCTGCTGGAAAAAGCAGACCAACTGCAATGGATCGGCCGTTTGGGCAGTGGCATGGAACTGATCGATACCGCATATGCGGAAAGTCGTGGCATACGTTGTGTCAGCAGCCCGGAAGGTAACCGCAATGCAGTGGCCGAACATGCATTGGGCATATTGTTAAACCTGATGAACCGGATCAACAGCAGTAACCTTGAAGTAAAATCTGGTAAATGGATCCGCGATGCCAATCGGGGGGAAGAACTTTTTGGGAAAACGGTGGGCATTATCGGTTATGGAAATACCGGCAGCGCTTTTACTAAGCTGTTATCCTCATTTGAAGTGACCGTTTTGGCCAATGACAAGTACAGGTCCGGTTTTGCCAAAGACCATGTCCGTGAAGCGGGACCGGAACAGGTGGCCAGGTATGCAGATGTGGTAAGCCTGCATTTACCCCTGACAGAGGAGACCAGGCGACTGGCCAACGATGCTTTTTTTGATTCGCTGGAACAGAAACCCTATTTCCTGAATACATCGCGTGGTAAAGTGGTTGATACCAAAGCGCTGATCCGGGCACTGAAAGGGGGGAAGATCAGGGCGGCCGCACTGGATGTGCTGGAAAATGAAAAACTGGAAACCTATACTGCTGATGAACAGGCCGACCTGGACTGGCTGCTTAGTCAGCCCAATGTGATCATCACTCCCCATATTGCCGGCTACAGCGAAGAGGCTTTTTATAAGATGGCAAAAGTGGTGGTAGACAAGCTGGCTATCTGAGTCCTGTGGGGGTAAACCGGTAAATCCCTGGTTTTTTCCTGTTTTTAGCTGGTTTCGGCGGTTTTAAATCGTTAAAAAATCGCTTTTTCGGGTAAATCTTGACCGAAATTCTTATTTTTGGTATTATGCAACGCCGCAGTCAAATGTGGCGTTGTATTTTTTTTGACATTACTTAAACAGTAAGACTATGAGTGAAGCTACCATGTATGTGACCAAGGAGACGTTTGACAAGATGCGCGAAGAGTTGCAAAAAATGAAAACTGTCGATCGTCCGGCCTCTTCCCGCGCAATTGCGGAAGCCCGCGAAAAAGGCGACCTGAAAGAAAATGCAGAATATGATGCGGCCAAAGAGTCGCAAGGCATGCTTGAGGCCAAAATCAAGCAACTGGAAGGAGCGATCGCCAATGCGAAGATCGTAGACACCAGTTCTATCGATACCAGTAAAGTAACCATTTTAACCAAGGTTACCATCACCAATATGGCTACCAAGAAAACGGTGACCTACCAGATCGTAGGTGAAAAAGAAGCCGACCTGAAACAGGGAAAAATATCAGCAGGATCACCTATTGGTAAGGGTTTGATGGGCAAGATAAAAGGCGATATCGCCGAGGTTCAGGCACCAAACGGTATCCTGAAATTCAAAGTAGAAGATATTACCGTGTAATCCAGCCCGGGATAACTACCCGGTAAATTCCATTCTGTAAAGTAAACTAAGCGCCAGCAGTTCTGTTGGCGCTTAGTTTTTGCAGTCCGGTCAAAATTGCTCAATTTTCCTGTTCTAAAAGCTTTGTTTCATGACCATTTTTTCAAAGATCATCGCGGGCGAGATCCCTTCTTATAAGATTGCTGAGAATGAGCAATTCTTTGCTTTCCTCGATATTTTTCCCCTGGTGGAGGGGCATGTACTGGTAATACCCAAAACCGAAACGGATAAGTTCTTTGATGTGGCTGATGATTACCTGGCAGCATGGCTCCTGTTTGCCAAACCCATTGCCCATGCCATTGAGCGGTCATTCCCCTGTAACCGTTGTGGTATCAGCGTGGTAGGACTGGAAGTGCCCCATGCCCATATGCACCTGATCCCCATCAACAGCGCCGACGACCTGAATTTTAACAGGCCCAAACTGAAATTGTCTGCTGAAGAGCTGCAGGCAGTTCAGGCGAAGCTGGTGGCTGCCCTATAGGGGTTGGGGCGAAATATATTATTCGCGGCAATGCGTGCAGTCATTCCCGGGGTATGTGTTGATCATTGGTCATTTCTTCACCCTATCCGGATTCCTGGCGATAAAATCATCCCATCCTTTCAGCCCTTTTATGGCTTTACCCAACACCGATGAGCTTTGGTAGTAATGGCAGAGGGCCACGGCAAGTGCGTCGGTGGCATCGAAATATTGGGGTTTTTCTTCAATACTGAGTATACGTTGCAGCATTCGCCACACCTGTTCCTTATCGGCATTACCATTGCCGGTGATGGATTGTTTCACTTTTTTGGGTGAATATTCCGTTACGAGGAGGCTGGCCTGCATGGCGGCTGCAATGGCCACCCCCTGGGCCCTCCCCAGTTTCAGCATACTTTGTACGTTCTTGCCAAAAAAGGGGGCTTCAATGGCAAAACTGGAGGGCTGGTATAATTGGATCAGTTCACAGACCTTGCTGTGTATCATTCCTAAGCGGGCGTAAATGTCTTTCTCTTTGGTCAGCTTCAGCACATCCATCAATAAAACCTGCGGCTGTCCGTTCTGGATGCGTAACAGGGCATAACCCATCAGTTGTGTGCCCGGGTCAATGCCTAATATGATATCGGTCTTTTTCATTCTCACAGGTGAAAATACGGTGTTGGAGGGAATGGGCAATAATTGAATGAGTGGATGAGTGGATGAGTGAATGAGTGAATGGGTGAATGGGTAGTGAGTCGTCAATAGGCAATCGTGAGTGGTCAATCGTGAGTCGTCCATAAACGTCACTCCCTACTCACCACTGACCACTCACGATTGACGATTCTCCCCGACTTTTCTATCTGCTACCGATCACCGTTCTTTGCACGGTATAACTAATACTGCCTTTTCTGAACAAGCGATTGAAAATATTCCTGAATTATTTCATCGGACCGGTACTCTTTGTCTGGTTAGCCTATTCCATTTACCGGCAGATACAGCACCAGGGCGATGTTCAGCAGTCGTGGCACCTGATACAGGCAGCATTTCATGGTCCCCAACTGGCAAAACTGGTCGGGGTGATTGTTTTGATGTTCCTGAACTGGGGAATAGAAGCCCGTAAATGGCAATTGTTGGTACAAGGGGTACAGAAGGTATCCCTGGGTCGCGCACTCCGGGCGGTATTTGCCGGGCAGGCGGTAGGTTTCAACACCATTAACCGCGTAGGGGAAACTGCCGGGCGTGTCCTGTACCTGGACGAGGGCAATCGTTTGCGGGGCATCCTTTTATCGGTTGTGGGCAATATGAGCCTGATCATCGTGACTTTTGTGACAGGTTTATCTGCACTGCTGTACCTTCGCATATATATACTGGACCAGAGCAGTCAGCTGCAGGGTCTGTCATTGTTCTGGCTGGATGGATTGTTGTATGTCGTTAGTATAGGTATGCTGCTTTTCATCCTGCTGTATTTCAGGTTGTCATGGTGTGTGCAATTGCTTGAAAAAGTACCGTGGATAGCCCGTCATAAGTTCTTTGTGCAGAAGCTGGAAGATTTTCACTGGAAAGAATTAACAAGGATTTTGTTTCTTTCTGCGCTCAGGTACGTTGTATTTGTGACCCAGTATGTGTTGTTGTTGCAGGTATTTGAAGTGCATATTCCCTGGCAGGATGCTGTTTGCCTGATCGCGGTCATGTTCCTGGTGCTGGCCATTGTGCCTTCCATAACGTTGGCGGAATTGGGCTTCCGGGGTAAAGTGAGTTTGCAGTTATTCGGCTTGCTGAGCACCAATATCCTTGGTATTGTTGCTACGGCCGCAGGTATCTGGATCATCAACCTGATTATTCCGGCTATTGCGGGCAGCGTGTTTATCCTGGGAATCAGATTGTTCAGAAATAAATAGTATGGCTTTGAAAAAGTTTGTCCTTCTGTTTTTGTTGATCCCGGCAGTAAGCTGGCAACCGGCGCCTGCTGTTTCCCCCTTTTCAGAATTCTGTGGTGGTATCCGTAACCTGGCATTCCAGGATGCAGAGAATATTTCGTACAATGTATTTTATTCGGTAGTGGGCCTTTATATCAATGCCGGTACGGCACAGTTCACGGTTACACAAACATACCTGAATAACAAACCGGTATACCATGTTGTGGGTACAGGTACCTCAAACCCTAGCTACGACTGGATCTTTAAAGTACGCGACCGTTACGAAACTTATATCGACACCGCTAACCTGAAACCCATGAAATTCATCCGTCATGTGGAAGAAGGCGGGTTTAAGAAACACGAGAACATCACATTCAATTACCAGGCAAATACCGCAGTAACCACGGATGGCGTGTACAAGATCCCCGCTTGTATACAGGATGTGCTGAGTTCCATTTATTATGCGCGAAATATTGATTACAGCAAATACCAGCCCGAAGAGAAGATCCCTTTCTCTATGTTCCTCGATAATGAGGTATTCAATCTCTACATCAAGTACCTGGGTAAGGATGTGATCAAGACCAAGTATGGAAAATTCAGGGCCATCAAGTTCAAACCTTTACTGGTAAAGGGTACCATGTTTGAAGGGGGAGAGAAGATGACGGTTTGGGTGAGTGATGACGCCAATCATATCCCATTGCGGATCGAAAGCCCGATCGTGGTGGGTAGTGTGAAAGTAGATATGATGCAATACCGGAACCTGCGTTATCCGCTCAGCTCCATGATCAGTTTCCGGTAAATTCCTCCCCAACAGTTATTCAAGTTGTATACGGTTCAGTTGTGAATGCCGGTAGGCATAACGACAGATCAGTATAATGATCAATGTGGCAACACCTGTACCGAAAAGTAATCCTCCCACCCAGGACTCATAATCTTTCTGACCGATATAAGCGCCCATGATAATGGAGGCGGCGGAGACCACGCCTGATATGGCTGCAATGATGGCGTTGGCGGTTCTGTTGGAGATCTCAATGCGGGCATTGCAGGTACTGCAATTGGTGACTGAATAATTGTTCAGCTGCAGAAATTTTTTGAAGGGTATGCGCCCGCCACAGCCGGGACAGCATGCTATCTGGTTCTTGGACATTGGATATCGGTTTTGTTGAGAACAATTCCTCCGCCCAAATTAGCTATCTCATTTGTGAAAGCACAATTAAAATCACTGAATCTGCCCGGTGTTATCACGGAAAATTGCGTAGACAAATCCTACGGCTTGTAGTGCTACAGCTCGGAAAGCTTACATACCTCCTTTGGCCGGATACCTTTTTCGGTAGCATGCAGGGTGCAACATTCATTCACGGGGTCGTGTTCGAAGAAGAGGATATAGTCCTTGTCCACCGCTTCCTGTAAAAAGCTTTTTTTCTCCTGCAGGGTTGTTAGCGGAAACATATCATAGGCCATCACATAAGGCAGGGGTATATGTCCAACAGAAGGCAGCAGATCGGCCATATACACCAGTGTTTTTCCCCCGAAACTGATCTGTGGCAGCATCATTTTATCGGTATGGCCATTGACAAAACGCATAACTATGTTTTCGGTAAAGGGGGTACTACCCAACAGGCCGTTGGGTGTCATGTTTTTTCCCGGAACATCGATAAATTCCAGCTGACCGCTTTCTTTGATGGGCAGGATGTTTTCTTTGAGGAAAGAAGCTTTTTCCCGGTCATTGGGAGCCGTGGCCCATTTCCAGTGGTCCTCGTTGCTCCAGTAAACCGCGTTGGGAAATGCGGGTACCAGCAGATCGCCTTCCCGCACAATACTACCCCCGCAATGGTCAAAATGCAGGTGGGTCAGCACTACATCCGTGATGTCGGCCCGGGTAAAACCATGCCTGGCCAGCGATGTATCAAGCGTGTCGTTCCCATGGAGGTAATAGTGTCCGAAGAATTTGGCATCCTGTTTGTCTCCCATACCATTATCTATGAGGATGAGGCGGTTGCCGTCCTCGATCAGTAGGGAACGAAGCGCCCAGGGGCACATATTATTGTCATCCGATGGATTCAGTTTATTCCAGATACTCTTGGGTACCACGCCAAACATGGCGCCGCCGTCGAGTTTAAAATAACCGGTATTGATGGTATAGAGTTGCATGTTAGTTGACTTGTCCCTGTTTGTGTTTTCCTGCAGAAGCAAAGATCAGCAATACCAGGCCAATGGCAAAGAAAACCACCAGCGCCAGTACCGAATTTCTTTGTGAGCCGCTGATCTCGTTGATATAGCCGAAGCTGAACATGCCGATCACGATCGCAATCTTCTCAGTCACGTCATAGAAACTGAAAAAAGAAGTGGTGTCGTGCGTTTCGGGCATTAATTTGGCGTAGGTACTGCGGCTGAGCGACTGTATGCCTCCCATCACAAAACCGACCACTACAGCCAGGCCATAGAATTCATTGATGCCGTCCCTGGGTAACAGGTAGCCGATCACGCAGAGCAGGATCCAGAGGGATACCGTAACCATCAGTGCGCGAAAATTACCAATGGTATCAGAGAGTTTTGCAATCAGGTAGGCGCCGGGTATGGCCACCAGCTGAATGATGAGGATGGCAATGATTAGGTTGGTCGTAGGGATGTTCAATTCGCTCTTGCCATACAAAGTGGCTGCCAGCATAACCGTTTGTACCCCCATATTATAAAAGAAGAAAGCGCCCAGGTACCTTTTCAGCACAGGCATATGGCTTACCTGTTTCCATACTTTGTTTAACTCGCGGTAACCATAGGTGAAGATGCTTCCATGATCACTTTTCTTGGCAAGCGGGGTTCCCTTGGGTAAACGGTTCAGTGCAAACTGCCCAAAGCCCCACCACCAGATGCCTACCAGCAGAAAAGAGATCTGGGAGGCTTTACCTACGGTGATACCAAACAAGTCAGGCTTCAGTACAAATACAAAACAAATGATCTGCAGGATCACACTGCCAATATACCCCATGGCAAATCCTTTGGCGCTGACCCTATCCTGGTCTTCCGGTGCGGCAATCTCGGGCAGGTAGGAATTATAAAATACCAGGCTGCCCCAGAAACCGATGCAGGCCATGATCAGGCAAACCAATCCATAGGCCAGGTTATGCGAATCAAAGAAGAACAAAGCGCCACAGGCGATGCTTCCCATGGTACAGAAAAAGAAAAGGAACTGTTTTTTATTACCCTTGTAATCGGCAATGGAAGAAAGCAAAGGTGAAATAAAGGCTACCACCAGGAAAGCAATGCCCAGGGCATACTGGTAAAGGGATGTGTTGACAAACTCCCTTCCGAACAGTTGCACCGTATCGTTGGAAGTGGCATCATTGTTATCGCCGGTCACCGCTTCGTAGTAGGCAGGAAATATGGTGGATGTGATAACCAGGTTGTATACGCTGTTGGCCCAGTCGTACATAGCCCAGCCAGTGATGACTTTCTTTGGGGCAGTCTTCATGTAGCAGTAGTTGAGAATTAAGAATTAAAAATTAAGAATTATTCCGGATATGGTGCCAGGTATTCCTGTTCATCACTATACTTGGCGGATACTTGGTCCGACATTATCCATTCTTAATTGTTCATTCCTGTTTATTTCAGGTATCCCGTCAGCACCAGCGCCAGTAGAACTGCGCCAACGATGACCCGGTACCAGCCAAACAGTCTGAAGCCATGTTTCTGCAGGAAACCGATGAAGAACCTGATGGCCAGCTGGGCCACGATGAACGCTACCAGGTTCCCTACAGCCAGGGTCAACAGGTTATGTTTGTCGAACAACAGTTCGGGACTATCCTTATACGCTTTCAGTAATTTGTAACCAGTGGCTGCCGCCATGGTGGGTACTGCAAGGAAAAAGGAGAATTCGGCGGCCAGGTTGCGTGTCAGTTTCTGCTGCATACCCCCGATGATACTGGCAGCACTGCGGCTGATGCCGGGAATCATAGCCACACATTGCCAGATGCCGATCGTGAAAGCTTTGAAGAAACTGATGTCTTCCTCTTTTTCGATGGTATGTTGTTGAAAGAGCCTGTCAATGAACAACAGGATAAAACCACCTGCCAGCATGGTAATAGAAACTGTTAACGGACTTTCCAGCAGTTCGTCGATCTTATCGGAGAAAAAAGCGCCCAATGCCAGCGCAGGTATTACGGCAACGATCAGTTTAACATAGAAATTGAAACGGTTCAGCGGGAAAAATTTTTTCCAGTACAATACCACCACAGAAAGGATGGCGCCGAACTGGATGGCCACTTCGAACAGTTTGGTAAAAGGGTCGCCGGAGATCTGCAGGAAAGAACTGACAATGATCATATGCCCGGTGGAAGAAATGGGCAGGAACTCGGTAAGGCCTTCTACTATTGCAATGATTACTGCTTCAAAAATTGTCATAACAGGTTGGTTTGGGATTGGCGGATTGACAGATAAGTGGATTCTCAATCCACTTATCAACAAAAAAGCGGTGCACGCACCGCTGGTTATTCAGGTTTGGTTGCCGTTTAGGCGGTCTTTTGTTTCTTGAAAATGGCATAAACCTCTATCAGCAGGCCCAGCACGATCAGGATGGGAGCAATGGTGATACGGGTAGTGCCATATACCTCATTTGTGTTGAACACTTTTGGGTCAGTGCTTTTGCCGCCGCTCATCAGGAACATGCCCAAAGCAATCACCGCACCGCCAATCAGCATCCAGGTATAATTGTCTTTGGTAAATAAGGTAGAGTTTACGTTTTGCTTTTGTTCGCTCATGGTATTGTTTTGTAAGAGTGTAAGATAGATTTTTAGTTGGGCAGAAGATATTTTATTGTCAGATCCCCGCCTCTAATATAGATCGTCCAGTTTCATCTTCAGGTATTTCATCACACTCCGGTGCGTGCTGTAAACGGAGATGCCGATGCCCAGAACGATCAGTCCGCCAAAGAGGATGATGGTAAGTTTGGTGTCACGTACCGCTTTCAACGGTTCGAACTGGCTTTCTGCCCAACTGATGATCGAGAATAACAATACGATAGCGATCCCTGAACTGATCAGTCCATTGATCAGCGCCCGGATATCCAAAGGTTTTACAATAAAACCACGGGTGGCGCCCACCATCTGCATGGTTTTGATCAGGAAGCGGTTACTGAACATGGCCAGGCGGATCGTGTTATCGATACTGAAAGTCACGATCAGGCCCAGAATGATCGCTACCACCAGGAATACCAGCCCGATCTTGGATGCCCTTTCGTTCAGGTTGTTTACCAGTTTTTGCGGGTATTTCAGGTCGGTGATCTGGTTGCCATATGCGGCCATCAGGTTGGCTGAGATCTTAGCCAGGCTATCGTTGTTCACGTAATCGGCCTTGGCATAAAAGTCAATGCTCTCGGGCAGGGGATTGTCTTTCAGGATCTGCGCCCAGTCCTCATTGTTCTCACTGTTCCAGATCTGTCGGGCCATGGTCTTGTCAACATAGGTCACATTCTTGGCAAAGGATTGGTTGGCTATGTATTGCTGTATCTGCCCGATCGTATCCTTGTTCTGAGTACGGAGGTAGGCGCTCAGGCGGATATCTTCCTTAAAAGCGTTCCCTACCGAGTTGATGTTGAGAAAAAACCAACCCATGATACCCATGATCAGCAATACCAGCGCCACGCCGATAATGCTGTACAGGTAATTGGGCTTACTCCGTTTCATGGATGATTTTCCGATAACTGACATTCTTACAAAAAATTTAATGTGTTTGGGTCGGGAAACAGGGACCGGACCGGGACAAATGTACGGTTTTGAAGCCTAAAGACTTACATTTGCAGCCACCCTAACGATCAATTTGCTGTTGAAAAATAGCGCATTCCTGCCGGAATTGGGTTAAAGAATTGTTAGGATTCCCCTACCCGATACTGGTGCTTGCAGCCACTGTTGTTGTACCTGCCGGCAGGCAAACGGTTCAATATCCAGTAAAATCAGCGAACAACTGAGTAAAACTCCCGTTAACGGACAAAGAATATGGAATACGATTTCAGGAAAATTGAAAAAGAATGGCAGGCACAATGGAAAAAGAATGGTGCCTATCGTGTAAAGAACGATTTCAGCAAACCGAAGTGTTATGTGCTGGATATGTTCCCTTACCCCAGCGGCGCCGGTTTGCATGTGGGACATCCCCTGGGGTATATCGCTTCAGATATCTATAGCCGTTACAAAAGACTGAAAGGGTTTAATGTGTTGCATCCCATGGGGTATGATGCATTCGGGTTGCCTGCAGAACAGTATGCCATTGAACACGGCGTACACCCCGCCAAAAGTACTGTGCAGAATATCGATACTTTCCGGAAACAGTTGGACAATATCGGCTTCTGTTACGACTGGGATCGTGAAGTGCGTACCTGCGAGCCGGGTTATTATAAGTGGACACAATGGATCTTCCTGCAACTCTTCAATAGTTTCTTCAACCGGGCAACACGAAAAGCAGAGCCGATCGCGGAACTGGCAGCCGAATTTGAAAAAAACGGCAATGCGGGGCATGCATGTCCCGGCGACGCCTCCATCAGCTTCACCGCTGAACAATGGAAGGCTTATACCGAAAAAGAGAAACAGGATATATTGATGAACTACCGCCTGGCATTCTGTGGTTACGGCGAAGTGAACTGGTGCGAGGCACTGGGAACCGTGCTGGCCAATGATGAAGTGGTGAATGGGGTGAGTGAACGTGGCGGTCACCCGGTGGTGAAAAAGAAACTGCGCCAATGGTACCTCCGCATCACTGAGTATGCGGATCGTTTGCTGGAAGGTTTGGAAACCATCGAGTTCTCCGAAGCTATGAAAGAGATGCAGACCAACTGGATCGGTAAATCGTATGGAGCCGAGATTGATTTTGTAATCGTGAGTCGTGAATCGTCAGGTGTGAGTGAAGAACTCACTACTCACCACTCGCCACTCACTGTCTACACCACCCGCCCCGATACCATTTTTGGTGTGGATTTCATGGTCATCGCACCCGAGCATGAACTCATTGAAAGCATCACTACACCTGTGCAGAAACCGGCCGTGGAGGAATACATCACTTATGTAAAAAGCCGCAGTGACCGTGAGCGACAGGCCGAGAAAAAGATCAGCGGTTGTTTTACCGGCGCTTATGCAGTGAACCCGTTCAACGGAAAACAGATCCCGATCTGGATCTCTGAATATGTGCTGGCTGGTTATGGAACCGGTGCCATCATGGGTGTGCCCTGTGGTGATGAGCGCGATCATAAGTTTGCAAGGCATTTCAATATCCCGATCACCAATATTATCGGGCAACACTATAATGGCGTGGATGCCAACCCTACCAAAGATGCCCAGTTGGAGAACAGTGAGTTCCTAAATGGGGTGGTGATGCGCGATGCCATCGGCATTGTGAATGCGAAGCTGGAAGAAATGGGGATCGGTAAAAAGAAAGTGAATTACAAGATGCGTGATGCCGCTTTCAGTCGCCAGCGTTATTGGGGTGAACCTTTCCCGATCCAATGGAAGAACGGGGTGGCCGTTCCGCTGAACGAAACGGAATTACCCTTGCTGCTTCCGGAAGTGGACAGTTACAGCCCCGGACCGGAAGGTGAAGGGCCGCTGGCCAATATCCCGGCCTGGGTAGCCAAAGAACTGGAAACGAATACCATGCCCGGTTATGCCGGCAGCAGCTGGTACTTTCTGCGGTATATGGATCCGCACAATACCGAAACTTTCTGCGACCGTACACTGAGTGACTACTGGAACCAGGTAGACCTGTACATTGGCGGAACCGAACATGCCGTAGGACACCTGCTGTACAGCCGTTTGTGGACCAAAGTGTTGTTCGACCTGGGACATATCGGTTTTGATGAACCTTTTAGAAAATTGTTGAACCAGGGGATGATACAGGGAAGTTCAAGGTTTGTGTACAGAGTTTTATGGCAGGGAATATTCAAACCTGATTTCGACTTGTCAAAACTTCCTACAATTTTCGTTTCAGCAGGGCTTCTGAAAGGCAATAAAATAAATATTGAAGATGTAGGTATTGAGAATACAGTTAAAACTCAACTAAACCAAATATTGCATAAATATGCTCTTGATGGGTTCAGAAATATTGAAGATATAACTGTAGCTGCATTGCATGTTGATGTTAATTTTGTTAATGGTATTAGACTTGATATCAATGCTTTCAAGAATTGGAGGACGGAGTATCAAAATAGTGAGTTTATTTACGAAGGAGGTCCTGTGGGGAATCCGTTGAAACTGGAGCCTGGCAAGAAAATGGATAACCCTTGGGTTTTTGATTGTGGCATTGAAGTGGAGAAAATGTCCAAGTCCAAATTCAATACCGTTAACCCGGATGATCTTGTTGAGAAATTCGGTGCAGATACGTTCCGTATGTACGAGATGTTCCTTGGCCCGGTAGACCAGAGCAAACCCTGGGATACCAAGGGCATTGAAGGCGTACACCGTTTCCTCAAAAAACTATGGCGTTTATTCTTTGATGAAGTGAAGGGCAAGGTATGGACCGAAGAGAAAGCCACTACCGAAGAACTGAAAGTATTGCACCGGACCATCCGCAAGATCGGGGAAGATACCGAGCGTTTCAGTTTTAACACAGCGGTCAGCGCCTTTATGATCTGTGTAAATGAACTGTCCGACCTGAAATGCCATAAGCGTGAAATACTGGAACCGCTGGTGATCATGGTCACTTCTTATGCCCCGCACATCAGCGAAGCGCTCTGGAAAGCGCTGGGCAATGAAAATTCTGTGCTGGATGCGGTATTCCCTGAATATGAAGAAAAATATACAGTTGAATCTTCCAAGGAATATCCTGTCAGCATCAACGGGAAAGTGCGTACCAATATTAACATTGCTTTAGATGCAACTGCGGAGCAGGTTCAGGAAATTACACTGGCCAATGAACTGGTGCAGAAATGGATGGAAGGGAAAGCCCTGAAGAAATTTATTTTTGTCAAGGGTAAAATGATCAACGTGGTCATTTAGTTCTAAACTTTTGGAAAGTTTAGAACTTTTCAAAAGCAAACGAAAACTCCGTATAATGAAGAAAAATTCTACACTGATCGGTATCCTGTGTGCGGTTCTTTTTGTGAACATTGCCAAAGCAGCTGATAACAGAGATTCTGTGCAGCAACAACTGAAAGCCAGACTGGAGTTGATGGAAAAACAGGTCCGGCAGTTACAGGCCGAGGTAAAGATACTTCGTGAATCTGATCGTACACAACAGGCTGAGCTGGCCGCCATCAAAGAGTCCGCGCCTGCTGCCAGGACCAAAAAACTGGTCATCGACCGCAGGGGTAGCAAACAGGCCAGTTTCCAGTAATAAAATAACACAACCGCTTTGGGAAACCTTTCCCAAAGCGGTTATTGAAACCCGGATATTATTCTTGCCGCTGCGGTACTAACTTTATGGCATGTTATCACAATTGCTTCAACAATATCAGCCGGATTTTTCTCCTGTTGTTCCATTTGATCCGGTAAATGACCGATTAGTATTACTGGATTTTACTGAGACCAATACCGATCTTACTGCACAGGTAGTAGAAGATACGGCTATATTCTCTGCTTATGTTTCAAAGCAACTGGAAATGGCAGCTGCGCGCTATGGCATTGGCGGGTACAATGAGCACCGTGCCGTTTACAGCAGAAGCAAAGTGTTTGATGCACCAACCGGCGAGGAACCGCGGCGCTTACACCTGGGTATTGATATCTGGGGTAAAGCGGGAACAGCCGTATATGCGCCGATGGATGGCCGGGTGCACAGTTTCGCCTTCAATGACCGGTTCGGCGATTATGGCGCCACTATCATCTTGCAGCACCGTTTGGAGGATTACCTGTTTCACACACTGTACGGACATTTATCTGTTCAGGACCTGGATGGGTTGACCGAAGGCAAAAATATCCGTGCGGGCGAGTTGATCGCTCATTTTGGGGAACCTGCAGAGAATGGCCATTGGCCGCCACACCTGCATTTTCAGCTGATGGTAGAAATGGGCGAGAATACAGGTGATTATCCCGGCGTGTGTAAGTTCAGCGAAAGGGAAAACTATCTTGCTAACAGCCCCGATCCAGACCTGATACTGGATATGCTGCGTTTTGCTTTTCCCGCGAAGTAATGGTAAGAGGCCAATTGACTTCAGCCGGCTCCATATAATTTCACCAATATCTCCCATTCATCTGTAAGAGGCAGGCTGCAGGGTGCTTTACCGGCCCTGCTGTACCAGTAACGGGCATTGCCCTGGTCGCCTTCTTTTCGGTGCAGGTAAGCATGGATATACGCCGAAGAAGGATCGTTCAGATCGTTGACCAGGTCGTGGGCCTTGTGCCAGTCGCCCCTGGCATCATACCATAAACTTTGCAGCTGCACGCTGATCCCTTCGGGAAGTTGCCCTGCTGATACTGCATGAAGAAAATCGGTGTAATGCATGGTTAAAATTACGGAAACCGGCCATTGTTTTTCTGGCGATCAGGACGGGATCATAAAATCAAGGCGGATGGCTAAGAATTCGTAAGCTCTGCCGGATTTTGTAGTTTTGAAGTTCTATGGCCAACAGCAACCTGAATACGGATCCCTCTAACCTGAGTTCTGCGGATAAGGAGTTTGAGAATACGATACGCCCCAAAGAGATCGATGATTTCTCCGGCCAGCCACAGCTGATCGAGAACCTGGTCATATTTATCAAAGCTGCCAAGATCAGGGGTGAAGCATTGGATCATATCCTGTTTCATGGCCCGCCCGGCCTGGGAAAGACCACATTGAGCCGCATTGTGGCCAATGAATTGGGCGTGAACATCAAGGAAACTTCCGGACCCGTGATCGAAAAACCCGGCGACCTGGCAGGACTGCTTACCAACCTGCAACCCAATGATGTATTGTTCATTGATGAGATACACCGGTTAAGTACGGTGGTGGAAGAATACCTGTATGCCGCCATGGAAGATTTCCGGATCGATATCATGATCGACAGCGGTCCCAATGCGCGCAGCGTACAGATCAACCTGAACCCGTTCACATTGGTGGGAGCCACCACCCGAAGCGGACTGCTTACGGCACCGCTGCTGTCGCGTTTCGGTATCAAATCCAGGCTGGAATATTACCAGGCAGATACGCTGAAGAAGATCATTGAGAGAAGTGCCGTTATCCTGCAGACAAAAATCACCACCGATGCAGCTTTTGAGATCTCGCGCCGTAGTCGTGGCACACCGCGTATTGCCAACAGCCTGTTGCGCAGGGTTCGTGATTTTGCACAGGTGCTGAATGATGGTAAAATTGATCTAGGTATTACCCAGCACGCACTGAAAGCGCTGAATGTAGATGAACACGGGCTGGATGAAATGGATAACCGGATACTGGCAGCCATTATCGATAAGTTCAAGGGCGGCCCCGTTGGCTTAACCACGATCGCCACGGCTGTTGGTGAAGAAGCAGGTACACTGGAAGAAGTATATGAACCCTTCCTGATACAGGAAGGATTTTTACAACGCACCCCCCGTGGCCGCGAAGTGACTGCCAAAGCCTATGAACACCTGGGACGTTCTCCGTTAACAGGTAACCAGCCCAACCTGTTCAGCTAAAAAAATGCCCCACGGATTGTGAGGCATTGATTATTATTATTTCAGAACCGGTTAAGGAGCCACAAGGCGGAAACCGTTGCCGTGAATATTCACGATCTCGATGTTGCTGTCTTCCTTCAGGTATTTACGCAGTTTGGCAATATATACATCCATGCTGCGGCCATTGAAATACGTATCGCTGCCCCAGATCTTTTTCAGGGCGCGTTCGCGGGGAAGCAGGTCGTTCTTGTGCTCGGCCAGCATTTTCAGCAGCTCATTCTCTTTGGGCGAAAGGGTCTGTGTAATACCATCGTGTTTCAGCTCGCGCAGTTTGGGATTGAAATGGTACTTACCCAGATCGAATTCCACGTTATCGCTAACGCGGTTCTCTTCCTCATTCCGTTTCAGGATGGCTTTGATCTTTAACAGGAGTACTTCACTATCGAAGGGTTTGGTGATATAGTCATCCGCACCCAGTTTATAACCCTGGATGATATCATCCTTCATGGTTTTGGCGCTGAGAAAGAACAGCGGAATATCAGGGTCTACATCGCGTATTTCTTCTGCCAGGGTAAAACCATCCATATTCGGCATCATCACATCGAGCAGGCAGATATCAAATTTCTCGCGCTGGAAAGCGGCAAGACCCAAACGGCCATCCCTTTCCAGGGTAACATCGTATTCATTCAGCTCCAGGTAGTTCTTTAACACCATACCCAGGTTGGTATCATCTTCGCATAACAGTATTTTATTCTTTCTGTCTTCCATGGTAATCAATTATTTAACGTGAAATAAAGATAAAACAAAGCGAATTCACTTGCGCTTGACGCAATCTTTTGTTAAAACGACCAGTATTCTGAATGAAAAGTTAAACATTTCTGCACAGCCATGAACCGATCGGCCCGTTTTATTTCAGCAGGCGTCCGAAACGTTTATCCGTAATGCTTTTCAGGTAGCTGCCAGGTCTGCTTTTTCCTGTGGGGTAAGTCCGAGCGGCAGTTCCACCCTTTTGGCATTGGGAGCTACGCCGAATGTCCGGAGAAAAACTTCGTAGTAAACCTTGTTTTTTCAGCCTGGCACAGCTTCTTTAACGGGTAATCCTATCTTATCGGGGTGGGTAATAAGCAGGAGCGATCGTTGTTCCGGTGAACCAGTCCTTCTATCCCAGAAAAGAATTTTTTCGTGGAACAGTTGCTCGCCCAGATTCGCTTACATTGTGTTGTAATTAGTGCTGACCAAAGAAAGAATTATGTTATTAACGCCGGATAATAAACTGAAGAAACTGATCGTCATTGGTGATCGGGTATTGATACGTCCTTCAAAGGCAGATACCCAGACCGCCAGTGGCCTGTACCTGCCACCGGGTGTGCAGGAGAAGGAAAAAGTACAGCAGGGTTATGTGATCAGGACAGGCCCTGGTTATGCCATACCCCTGCCGGTAGATGATGAACCCTGGCGTTCGGAGGAAGAGCGTGTAAAATATGTTCCCCTGCAGGCACGCGAGGGCGACCTGGCCATTTTTCTGCTGGGCGGCGCCACGGAAGTGATGTATGAAGGCGAAAAATATTTTATTGTACCGCAAAGTGCGATCTTGTTGCTGGAGAGGGAAGAGGATTTGTAATCGTAAGACGGCTACGAAATAGTTTGTGAATACCGCTTTCTATTTATTGAAAAGCTTTTTATATTGTTTGGGATCCATGTATTCCAGGATATCCCCGGGCTGGCATTCCAGTATCTTGCAGATCTCTTCCAGGGTAGAAAAGCGAATAGCTTTGGCCTTGCCACTTTTTAAGATACTCATGTTGGCAATGGTAATACCTATCCGTTCACTTAGTTCGGTCAAACTCATTTTGCGCCTTGCAAGCATTACGTCTAAATGAACTACTATGGGCATCTTAAATGGTTAGATCTTTTTCTTCCTGTAATTGCATTGCCTTTTTGTATATGCTGGCTGTAGCCAATAATATGAGACCTGCATACAATTCAATCCAGATGATCAGCGGGAAATTTCTGATGCAGGTAAAAGCGTGATTGGTTAACCGCTCTACTTCTCCCGGCAGGTAGGAGATGGTCCGGAAGAGAAAAAACACACCATGAAACAGGATCAGAAAACCCAGTAGACGCAATATGCTTGAAATATCTTTTCTGAAAAGATGTTGTTGCTGAAGTTTGGGTAATGCAATGATCATAATGATACATCCTGCAGATATACATAACAAAGTCACCAGATCAATACCGGTAAATCGGCCCGGGAACAGGAACGCTTGCGTAAGTGTCGGTTTAGCAATCTTAAGCTGGCCTTGCAGGTAAACCGTTCCGCCTGGATAAGGGGTTATTTCTTTGTTTGCATACGCAGAAGTATCAGTTGGTTTTACATTAATGGTAATACCGGGTTCTCCTGAATAATCAAGGATCATCAGTATCAGACAGAAAAGGAGCAGTCCAATGAAATTTTGCCAAAGCCTCGGCAGTAAAGGGAACTGCTCAGCCAAAGATTTGGACACAAAATGAAACAGGGTTGGTTTCATAACAAAAATTATATTGTAATACTATAATTTTTTATTGATAAACGATAAAAAATATTTTATAATAAACATTTCCTCTTTCGTTATTTTGTGTATTAACCTTGATTATGAAAGACCCAGCTCAATTTTTACAGGCCGTGACCACCGGTTACCAATTCAAAGGAGACCGTGTTAAAATAGGCAGCGCCATGCTCAACGGTGAAGTGGTAACCGGGGCAGATGTGTTTCTTCCCCTGCGTACGCTGAACCGTCATGGTTTGATTGCCGGTGCCACGGGTACAGGTAAAACCAAGACACTGCAGATGCTGAGCGAACACCTGAGTGATAACAGTGTTCCGGTATTGCTGATGGATATCAAAGGTGATCTCAGCGGTATTGCCGCCAGTGGAACCATGAACGATAAGATCAAAGAACGTTGCCAACTGATACAGACAGACTGGCAACCGGCTGCTTTTCCAACCGAGCTGATGACATTGAGCCATGAGAAAGGCATCCGTTTGCGGGCAACGGTAAGTGAGTTCGGACCGGTATTGCTGAGTAAGATACTCGGGCTGAACGATACGCAGGCCGGGCTGGTATCCATGATCTTCAAATACTGTGATGATAACCAGCTGCCTTTGCTAGATCTGAAAGATTTCATCAAAGTACTGCAGTTTGTGGGTAACGAAGGGAAAGCGGAGATCGAAAAAAGCTATGGTAAAATATCCACCACTTCAACCGGAACCATACTGCGTAAAGTGATCGAACTGCAACAGCAGGGTGCTGATGTGTTCTTTGGTGAGAGAAGTTTTGAAGTGGAAGACCTTATGCGCATCAGCGATGACGGCAGAGGTATGATCAATATTATCCGTGTCACCGATATGCAGGACAGGCCCAAACTGTTCTCTACCTTCATGCTGCAGCTGCTGGCTGAGTTGTATGCTACCTGTCCGGAAGAGGGCGACCTGGACAAACCCAAACTGATCCTCTTTATCGATGAGGCGCATCTCATATTCAAAGAAGCTACGGAAGCTTTGATGCAACAGATAGAGACCGTGATCAAACTTATCCGTTCAAAGGGAGTGGGCATTTATTTCTGTACACAGAATCCGCAGGATATACCAGCGCCTATATTGAGTCAGCTGGGTTTAAAAGTGCAGCATGCATTACGGGCTTTTACGGCCGCCGACAGGAAAACGATCAAACAGGCGGCGGAGAATTTTCCGGAAACGGAGTTTTATCAAACAGATGAGTTGCTGACACAGATGGGTATTGGTGAAGCACTGGTAACCCTGCTGAACGAAAAAGGGATACCTACGCCATTGGTGCATACCCTGCTTTGTCCACCCCGAAGCCGGATGGATGTATTAGGGGAGGATGAAATTCAGAAGCTTGTATCTGCCAGTAAACTGGCTTCCAAATATGCCAAAGAGATAGACAGTGAAAGCGCTTACGAAATACTCAATGCCAAATTACAGGAAGCTGCCGAACGTACTGAAGCTGTTGAGACACCCCAGCCAGGAAAACGTACAGCTAAGGAAGAAAGCTTTTTTGATAACCCGGTGGTTAAGCAGGTGGGAAGAACTGCTGCCAGTGTGATCACCCGCAGTTTACTGGGTGCACTGGGACTGGGTGGCAGAAGCCGTAAGCGAAACCTGTGGTAACCATCACGGGTTCAGGTGAATGATCTCCTGCTCGTCGATGAGGATCATCTCTTCAGCCTGCAGGAAGTCAAGGACTGTCCAGATCTTCTCTTGGCTGAACTGCCCCAGTTGTTTGATCAGGATGTTTACAGGGACGCCCGGTTTCGCATTTTGTTTGATCTCTCTCTCGATCTGCAGGAATTCTTCAGGTGAAATGGTTTTCCTTTTCCGGGTAAGGCAGTTATCGCAGTTACCGCAGTCCTTACTTTCGGTGTCACCGAAATAATTCGAGATATACCTGCTGCGACATTGTTCTGGTAATAAAATGTACCGGATCATGTTCTCTACCCGTTCGGTGAACTGCTGTTTTCTTTCCAGGTAGCGGTCCTGGTTGATCTGCAGGTACTGTGCCGGTGCCCGGTTCAGCAGAAAATGGATCTGTGGGGTATCTTTTTGCGGCAGGTATTCGATGATGCCAAAGGATTGTAACTGTAACAATTGTTTCTGTACCTCATCTATTGATAAACGGCAAAGCCAGGCCAGTTGTTTTTCGTGAACGGAAACCCGGTTGTCGAATATACCTTCATAAGTGCGGAGCAGGCACCGGATCAGGTTTTCCGTTTCCGGGTGGCTGTGTTCAAACTGTTCAATCGCTTCGCGAGTGGTGTTGAAGTTTACCTGCGAGGGAAGGAAGATGTTTTCTGAAAAACTGATATGCCCTTCCTGTTCCAGTACTTTCAGGGTATTGATCACCAGCATACTTTCCAGTTTGAAATTTTTTACAAATACCAGCAGGTCAAAATCGAAGTACTGTCCTTCTCCCACACCTACGGGTATCTGCAGGTAATCGGCCAGTGCCTGGTATACCCGTTTTATTTCGGGAACAGGTGGAAAACGTTTGTCTGGTAAAACTATCAGGTCGCCGAGGCTGCCTTCCTGGTAGATCAGAACAGTATACGATTTTTTGCCGTCCCTTCCTGCGCGGCCCGCTTCCTGGTAATAGTTTTCGAGACAGTCGGGAATATCATAATGGATCACGCTGCGCACATCTGCCTTGTCGATGCCCATGCCGAATGCATTGGTGCAGACCATTACCCTTACCCGGTTCTGTATCCAGGCCTCCTGTTTCTGCGTGCGTTGTTCCTGCGATAATCCTGCGTGATAATAATCTGCCTGTATGTTTTGAAGATTCAACAGGTAGGCCAGTTCCTTGGTTTGTTTACGGCTGCTGCAATATACAATGCTGCTGCCGGGAACATTGTTCAGTATCTCCTGCAACTTGTTGATCTTGCTGTCTACACAAAAACAACTATAAGAAATATTGGGCCTTTCAAATGACTGCCGGAAAATTTTCGGCTGCTGCAATTTCAGCTGCAGCTGGATGTCTTCCTGCACCAACGGCGTGGCCGATGCTGTAACGGCGATCAGTGGTACTCCCGGTATTTCTTCCCTTAGTTGTGCGATGCGCAGATAAGGAGGACGGAAATCATAACCCCACTGCGATACACAATGCGCTTCATCCACTACCACCAGCGAAATAGTCAGTGCAGGCAGGTATTCTTTGAACAAAGCTGTTTCCAGTCGCTCGGGCGACAGGTAGAGAAAGCTGAAATCGCCATGGGTGGCTTGCTGCAGTATTTTTTTTACCTCATAATATGCCAGGCCGCTGTGTATGGCAATCGCAGGGATGCCTTTCTGTTCAAGGCTGTTCACCTGGTCCTGCATCAGGGCGATCAGTGGACTGATGACGAGGCAGAGGCCATCCATCATAAGTGCCGGAACCTGGTAGCAAATGGATTTGCCACCTCCCGTTGGCAGTAAGGCCAGCGTATCATTCCCCTCCAGCAGGGACTGGATGATCTCTTCCTGCATGGGGCGGAAATGCGGGTGATCCCAGTACTGCTGTAATATGGAAAGAGGGGTGGTCATTGAGGCATTGTCAGTTATGAACCGTCAGGCGTAAGACGTCAATCGTGAGTTTTTAGGAGGTGATCATTTTTGAGAGCATCTGAAAACATTGGATTAAATTCTTTTTTTCTTGTGTCAGATTTTCCTGATGGGTATAGCCCAGTTCAGTAGCTATATCCAAAGCGGTATCTATTTCAATAAGAGAACCACGTGACATTTCGAAAAATCGCTTTCTTTCGGTAGCAGATTTTCTCGAACAGCCCTCAGCGATATTCAAATGTACAGAAACAGCTGCTCTTCTGATCTGTTGTGTCAAAGAGTATTTCTCCTCGGGGGGAAATGAATTGGTAATCCCGTATGAGCATAAAACTAATTGCCTTGATACAGAAAAGATATCTAAATGCGTATGTGATAATTTAAGAAACATAAAAACAGTTTATCTCAAATTACCTTTTATCTTAATTCTATAATTAGGTATTTATACCTAATGAAACCGATTCATGTCTCAGGTCTGACGATTCACGCTTCACGATCAGATCACTTTTTTAAAGTTCAGCCTGACAGAATTGATCGCGAGGACCACATCGCTCAATCCCATCATCAGCGCCCCGAATGTTGGACTGAGAAAACCCAATGCGGCAACGGGTATGGCCACGATATTGTAGGCAAATGCCCAGAACAGGTTTTGTTTGATGGTGAGATAAGTATGTTTACCCAGTCCGAGCGATAGGGGTAAATGTTTCAACCCGTGGTTCATCAGTACAACCTGCGCACTCTGCATGGCTATTTGCGAAGCATCGCTTAACGATATGCCAACGGTTGCTTTGGCCAGGGCAGGTGCATCATTGATGCCATCGCCTACCATGGCGGTTGGAGCAAGCTGGTTCAGTTCTGCTATCTTCTCCAGTTTTTGCTGTGGTGTTTGTTCGGCATACACTTCGTTGATGCCCAATGCAGCTGCCACCTGCTGACATTTCTCCTGCCGGTCGCCGCTTAATAAGATGGGTTTGATGCCACCTGCTTTCAACAGTGTGATCACTTGCTGCGCTTCGGGCCTGATCTCGTCGATGGTGTCGATGGTGCCTAATAGCTGCCCGTTCTTCAGCACATAGATAGTATGGCTCCGGTCGCTGGTGATGGTTTCGGCTATTTTGTAGGAGCCTGCCTGGAACCGGTTGCCTTCCTTATCCATCGCCTGCATGCCCAGTCCTTTGATCTCTTCGATCTTGGCCCAGCGGATATCCTCTTTTGTTTTCCACTCCCGGGCAACGGCTTTGGCAATGGGGTGACTGGCATATTTTTCCAGCGAATAGGCGATGCGTTTAAATGCATCCTGTGTGGAAAGAGATGGATTGGAGGCCGTCAGTTCCTGTATGGCCGCCTGATCGCTGCTTACGGCAAAACCTGCAATGCTGAACTGGCCTGTGGTAAGTGTACCCGTTTTATCGAAGACCACCTGTTGGATGCTTTTGAAGATCTCCAGGCTTTTAGCATTTTTGAACAAAACACCGTTCTTGGCCGCACGTCCCAGTCCAACGGCTATGGCAGCAGGTGTGGCCAGTCCCATGGCGCAGGGACAGGAGATCACCAATACTGCGATGGCCCTTAATAAGCTGGTGCTGAAAAGCTGGTTAGCAAAAAAGTAGTTCACGAGCAATGTGATCACCGCAATACTTACAACTGTGGGAACAAAAATGGCGCTGATCTTATCGGCAAGCTGTTGTATGGGAGGTTTTTCTGTTTGCGCTTCTTTTACCATTTTCAGGATATTGGCCAGTACCGTATCTTCTCCTACAGCCGTTACATACGCTTTTACGGTACCGTTATCCAGCAGGCTGCCACCGATCAGTTGGTCGTTCATCTTTTTCTCTACCGGTGTACTTTCTCCGCTGATGATAGCTTCGTTCACGCTTGCTTCACCCCAGAGGACTTTGCAGTCCATGGGAACGGTTTCGCCGTTTTTGATCAGCAGGATATCGCCAACTTTCAAATGACAGCTCTCAACAGGAAAGATGTGTTCGTTATGCTGGTCATCGTAAGCGATCATATTGGCCATCACTTTCTGGCTGACAGCTAATTTTTTTAAAGCGGCCTGGGTGGATTCCACCGATTTGTCCTCCATCCAGTTACCCAGGAAAACCAGGGTAAGTATGGTGGCAGTGGTCTCGTAAAACATGTATTGCTCCGCTTCACCAATGATGGTGCCGTACAGGCTATAACCAAAAGCAGCCACAGCACCCAGTGTAATGAGCACATTCATATTCGGGATGCCTTTCAGGACACTTTTGATGGCGCTGCGGCCAAAAAAATCCATCCCTACGATAAACACGGGCAGGGTAAGTGCAATCTGTACATAGGGGTTCATCAGCACATGAATGTGTACGCCGGGTATCATGTGCAGCATCAGGGGTACCGTAAATACAAGGCAGAACAGGAAACGTTGGAAATGATTTGTAAAAAAACGTTTCTTTTTGGGTTGTGCTGTTTGATCGCCGGTAATCACCTGGTATCCCAATCCTTCAATGCCTTTCGCAATTTCCTGTTTGGTTTTACCGGTCTCGATCTCAAAACTTACATCACCGCCGATGAAATTCACTTTTACCTGCTGTAAGCCCTGCCCCTGAAGATATTTGTCAATGGTGAGTGCGCAGTTGGTGCAGCTCATACCCTCTACTTTCCAGTTTATTTTTTCCACAACAAAAAATTTACGATTCGTTACTGCAAAGATACTACCCGGTTAACTGGCAATATTTCGAAATCGGGATTATAAATACAGCATCGTTTCAAATCCTTATCCTCCACCGCTTTATCTTTGCCACATGGATGCAATCTTTACGTTGGCGCAGATCAGGCAGGTGGCTGTCGCTTTGTGGAAGGAAGGGAAGACCAAAAAGGTATGGGCTTTTCATGCGGCCATGGGAACGGGAAAGACCACGTTCATCCATGCTTTGTGCGAAGAGCTGGGGGTAACGGCATCTATCAGCAGCCCCACTTTTGCCATCATCAATGAATACAGCAGCCCGGTGGCGGGTACGATCTATCATATGGACTGGTACCGCCTCAGATCTGAAGAAGAAGCCATGAATGCCGGGGTGGAAGATAGCCTTAACAGCGGGGCGATCTGCCTGGTGGAATGGCCCGAAAATGCGGCCGGATTGCTGGATGAGCAGGTGTTTCACATACATATGGAAATACTGGACAGCCAGACACGCAGGCTGTTTACCGGTCAGCTGCAGGAGGAATGATCTTGGTGATTGATGAGGGTAGCTAAGACTCGTGGAAATCAGTTAATTTTATAATCATCAACCTAAACCTGTTATGGCTACCAAACCTTCTATCAGTACCTCTTTTACTTATGAAACATTGGAAGAAGTGTTGGATGTAAAACCGCAGGGCGCAAAACTGCATATCGGTATCCCCAAGGAGATCGCTTTCCAGGAAAACCGGATAGCGCTTACACCGGATGCGGTAGGTGTGCTGGTAGCCAATGGTAACCAGGTAGTGGTGGAACACAAGGCAGGGGAAGCCAGTCATTTTTCAGATAAGGATTATGCCGAAGCCGGTGCCCGTATCGTGTACGACCGCGCTGAAATATTCAAATGCCCCATACTGGTAAAAAGCGCCCCCCCGGTGGAGGAAGATATGCCGCTGCTGCAGATGAACCAGACCATCATTTCTCCCATACATCTTTCGGCATTGAAAAAAGAGTATATCGAAAAAATGATGGAGAAGCGGATCACCGCTTTGAGTTTTGAGAATTTCAAGGATGACAGCGGTACCTATCCCATCGTTCGGGGCATGAGTGAGATCGCGGGTAGTGCCGTAATGCTGATCGCGGGGCAGTACCTGAGCAGTTTTAATAAAGGGAAAGGTGTTCTGCTGGGCGGTATCAGCGGTATCCCGCCAACCAAAGTGGTGATCATCGGTGCGGGTATCGTGGGAGAATTCGCCACCCGTAATGCACTGGCATTGGGTGCATCGGTAAAAGTGTTCGATAGTAATGTATACCGGTTGAAACAATTGCAGAATAATTTGGGACAGCGCATCTGGACCAGCGTGCTGGAACCCCGGATACTGGCCAAACAGCTCAAGACCTGCGAAGTGGCAGTGGGAGCCCTGAGTAACGAATATGGCCGGGCACCGGTTGTGGTTACTGAAGATATGGTGGCAGCCATGCGGCCCGGAAGTATCATCATTGATGTGGCGATAGACAGGGGCGGCTGTTTTGAAACCAGTGAATTGACCAGTTATGAAGATCCCACTTTCTTAAAACACGATGTGATCCATTACTGCGTACCGAATATTCCCAGCGGTTTTGCGCGTACTGCCAGCCAGGCCATCAGTAATGTGCTGATGCCGCTGATACTGGAGATCAGCGATGAGGGCGGACTGGAAGAAATGGTCTGGCACAAATTCAACCTGCGCGAAGGCATTTATATGTTCAAAGGTGCCCTCACCGATTTTTATATCAGCCAGCGTTTCGACCTGAAATATACAGACCTGAACCTGCTGATCGCCAGCAGAAGATGACCTCCCTAAAAAGAGCCGTGAAAAATAATTAAGCAGTCAACTGTATAGTAGTGGATAAGATTACTTGTAATCCAGTATACTGATCTTCTCTGTGCAGAAATCCATTTCGTTGGCATCATTGCTGCTCACAATGATCAGTTTGCCGGTTCCATATGTATGGATAAGGGAATGATAGAGGTCGTAACCGGGTTTGTCCAGATTGGTACAGGGCTCGTCCAGTAACAGTACAGGTACATCCGAAAAAATGGCCTGCGCCAGTTTGATGCGCTGTTTCATTCCACTGCTGAAATAGCGGATCTGTTTGTCCATGGCTTTTGAAAGACCGATGGCGTCCAATATATCTTCGATAGTGACAGAAGGATCCAGCGGTTTAAAATTTCCGTGAAATGCCAGGAATTCGCGGGCGGTCATTTCTTCAATCAGTTCCAGGTAAGGAGCGGCAAGAGAAAGGTACTGGTACATTTGATCCGCTTCAACAGTAGGCCCATTTTCTGAAACCTCACGATAAGTAAGCTGCCCCTCGCTCAGGTGCAGACTGCCTGCAATGGCCTGTAACAAAGTGCTTTTACCACTTCCGTTGGGACCTGTAATGGCATAGGAACGCCCCGTTTCAAAACGGTAATTCACATGACGGAAGATCCAGTCGCGGTTAAAACGTTTACCGGTATTGGTCAATTCAATGGTAGCTAATATGGTTTCCCATCTCCTGGCAGGAGAAACTGTTTGCGAGGTCTGGGTTTGGGTGGTGCTGTTCATGGATTAAATGTGGTGGCGTGCCAATGCCGTTCCTGGCGAAGGGCGGGCTGTTAATCCTCGTCGGTAGCTCCTTTCACAAATCGTTTGATGATGCCTCTTCCGCTTTCACGGATAAAAGTCACGATCTCATCGCGTTCATCGCTGGCAGGTAATTCCTCTTCAATAAATTCAAGTGCCTGCGAAGTATTGAAACCCTTGTTGTATATGGTACGGTATACATCCAGTATGCCATTGATCTGTTGTAAAGGGAAACCTCTTCTCTTTAACCCCACACTGTTCACACCCCCATAACTCAAAGGATTGCGCACCGCTTTGATATAAGGAGGTACGTCCTTACTGACCAGGCTGCCGCCTGCAATAAAACTATGCTGGCCAATATTCACAAACTGGTGTACGGCGCTCACGCCGCCCACCACGGCCCAATCGCCCATGGTCACATGCCCGGCCACCTGCACGCTGTTGCTCAGGATACAGTTGTTGCCAATGATACAGTCGTGCGCAATATGGCTGTACGCCATGATCAGGCAGTTGTTGCCAACCTTGGTCCGGCCTCTGTCTTCTGTTCCGCGGTTAACGGTAACAAATTCACGGATGGTGGTATTGTCCCCGATCTCTACGGTTGTTCTTTCACCACTGAATTTGAGGTCTTGCGGAATGGCACCCAATACAGCACCGGGAAACACACGACAGTTCTTGCCAATGCGGGTCCCGTCCATAATGGTTACATTACTGCCGATCCAGGTGCCTTCGCCTATCTGCACATCGCCATGTATCACGGTGAAGGGATCGATCTTTACATTGGGTGCCACCCTTGCATTGGGGTCGATATAGGTGTAGGGATGCGTCATCGCTGTTTATGGATTTGTGTATTTGATGGTTGTCAAATGATAAATGGTCAATTAAGGTCAGGCAGGCCTCTTTACTACCTGCGCCACCAGGTCGGCCTCTGTAGCTACTTTGCCGCCCACGTATACGGTGCCTCTCATTTCGCAGATACCCCTGCGGATCGGCCCAGTGAATTCCATTTTCAATACCATGGTATCGCCTGGCCGTACCATCTGTTTGAACTTACAGTTGTCGATCTTTAAGAAATAAGTGTCGTAGGTTCCTTCCGGCATGGAATTGATGCAGAGGATCCCTCCTGTCTGTGCCAGCGCTTCTATCTGCAAAACACCCGGCATAACCGGGTTGCCCGGAAAATGACCCGGAAAGAACCATTCATTGAAGGTTACATTCTTGATACCTACGATATACGTGTCGGTTAATTCAATGATCTTGTCTACCAGCAGAAAAGGGTGCCTGTGGGGCAGGGTCTTCTCTATTTTCTCCAGTGTATACACCGGTGGCATGGACGGATCGTACACCGGTACATCTTTTACATGCCGGTTCTTTTTGATGTATTGTTTGATCTTTTTAGCGAACTCCACGTTGGTGCTGTGTCCGGGGCGGTTGGCAATGATGCGCGCCTTGATAGGGTAACCGATCAAGGCCAGGTCGCCCACCACATCCAGCAGTTTGTGCCTGGCAGGTTCGTTCGGGAAACGGAGTTCCAGGTTGTTCAGGTAACCTTCACTTTTTACTTCGATCTTGTCTCTCTTGAACACTTTGGCCAAACGGGTCATTTCATCATCCGTTACGGGTTTATCAACCACCACGATGGCATTATTGATATCGCCGCCTTTGATCAGGTCATTGTCCAGCAAAGTTTCCAGCTCGTGCAGGAAACAGAAAGTGCGGCAGGGCGCTATCTCGGTCTGGAAATCCTTGATGGTCTTCAGCCCGGCATGTTGTGTACCCAATACCGGGCTGTTAAAATCGATCAGGGTGGTGATCTGGTAGTCCATCGATGGCAGGGCCACCATTTCTACGCGTTTGGCCTCATCGTAATGGTAAATATTCTCATCCAGGCTGTACCAGGCTTTGGTAGCTTCCTGTTCCAGTACACCGGTTTTTTGTATCAGGGCAATAAAAGGCGCGGAACTGCCATCCATGATGGGTATTTCCGGACCATTCAGTTCTATCAGTACATTATCAATACCCATGCCCACCAACGCTGCCAGTACATGTTCTACGGTACTTACCTTGGCATCGTCTACCTGTAAAGTGGTGCCACGGCTGGTATCGGTTACCAGGTCGCAATCCGCTTTGATGATGGGCTGCTGGGGAAGGTCTACCCGCTGAAACTGGATGCCAAAACCCGGATTGGCCGGACGGAGTGTCATATCAACCAAAACCCCGGTATGTAAACCGGTGCCACTGATGCTGATAGAACTATTGAGTGTATGCTGTTTGTCGGGATTGAAATTGTTATCCATTCTTGGGTACTTATTTAAATAAACCATGAACAGACAGGGGGGCCTGCCAGATTATGGAATGATGAATAGCGGACAAAAATAAGATTTCAGGATGGTTTATCTGCTTTTATCAGTCATTTACCCTTTCAGCAAGGAGCTGTTCCATCATTTTTTCCAGTTCTTTGATCCTTTTTTCCAGTTCGGGCAGGTTACGGGTCATGATCTGGAGACGCATGGATTGCGCAAATTCGATGGCCGGGCTGCCTGTATAGGCTTTATTAGGCTCTTTTAAGGATTTATTTACCCCTGTTTGCCCGTTGAATTTTGAGCCATCGGCAATGGTAATATGGCCCACGGTGCCTACCTGGCCGCCCATGACCACATTTTTACCCACTTTGGTACTGCCGCTGACCCCACTTTGGGCGGCGATCACGGTATTTTCCCCGATCTCAACATTATGGGCAATCTGGATCAGGTTATCCAGTTTTACCCCTTTGCGGATGATGGTAGAACCCATGGTGGCCCGGTCGATGGTGGTATTAGCGCCGATCTCTACAAAATCCTCTATCACCACGTTCCCGATCTGGGGTACTTTCTGGTAACTGCCGTCGGGCTGGGGGGCATAACCAAAACCATCACTGCCCACAACGGTTCCGGCATGGATGATCACGTTTTTACCCACTACGCAGTCTACATATATTTTTACCCCGGCATGCAGGATGCTGTTATCCCCAACGGTCACATGATCGCCCAATACCACGCCGGGAAAGATCTTTACATGGTTCCCAATGGTCACATGCTCCCCGATATAGGCAAAAGCGCCCACAAATACATGTTCGCCAAGTTTAGCGCTGGAAGCTATGAAGCTGGGTTGCTGAATGCCGGTCAATTGTTGGGTCTTCAGCTCCTGGTACTTGGCCAGCAGGGTGGCAAAAGCTGTATAGGCATCCGGTACACGTATCAAAGCGGCGTCAACCGCCTGTTTCAGTTCCAGTGAATCATTGATGATCACGATCGATGCCTGGGTCTGGTACAGGTATTCCTCGTATTTGGGATTGGCGAGAAAAGATAATTGCCCCTTTTTTGCTTCTTCGATCTTACCAAAAGAAGCCACTGCTGTGGCAGCGTTGCCTTCCAGTTTGCCATTGACCAACATGGCGATTTGTGCGGCAGTAAATTGCATAAAAAGGGGTTTAGGTTCAGGTTCATAACCCACCAAGGGCTACGTCAATAAACAAATGTAAAATTTTTTGACCGGGGCAGAAAGGTTTTGGTGAATTAATGCATTATCAATCTGCGAGATGTCTTTCACAGAACCATCCTTGAACAGGATATTGATCCGCTCGTCTTTGGTCTGGTAGAGTGTATTGGACGCTTCCCCGTTAAAACAGAGATATTCGGCTTCTATTGTATTTATACCGAACTGGTTTTCTACGGATCTCTTTTTGTCTGCCATATAAACCGGATCAAAAGGTTCTGACTGGATCCGTACTTTATAAAGTTCCCGGTTCAGCAAACGGCGGCAAAGCAGGGATAATACGGGGTCTTTGTGTTTGGACCAGCGTTTTACCGCATGCATCACATCATGGTCGTCGATGGCACAGAATCTTTCCAGTGCGGCGGTGTTCATGTTGCCATCAAAACTTCCGAGGAAAAAATCGAGCTCAGACAAAGTGACCAGCTGCTGATCGGCAGGTGAATAGATGTTCCTGACACGTTCCAGTATTTTCACCAGCATTTTTTCGGCTGCCAGTACGGTCTTGTGCAGGTACACCTGCCAGTACATCTGGCGCCTGGCCACCAGGAATTTTTCAACACTGTAGATACCTTTTTCCTCTACCAGTAGTTGATCCTCGTGCACCACCAGCATTTTCAGGATGCGGTCATAACCGATCACTCCTTCACTCACGCCGGAATAAAAGCTGTCGCGGCTCAGGTAGTCCATCCGGTCCACATCCAGCTGGCCACTGATGAGCTGGTGCAGGAAAGGTTTGTGGTATTGGTCGGTGAAGATCTGTATGGCCAGGGTTAACTGTCCGTCCAGTTCCTCATTCATCCGGTGCATGATCTGCAAGGAAAGCTGTTCATGGTGTACTCCTTTTACCAGTACATGTTCCAGCGCATGTGAGAAAGGCCCATGGCCGATATCATGCAGCAGGATGGCGGCTTTTACGGCGATCTCTTCCTCTGTTGTAATCTCAACACCCTTGCCCCTCAGTTCCACCACCGCATTACACATCAGGTGATAGGCGCCCAGTGAATGGTGTAAGCGGGTATGTACGGCGCCGGGATATACCATCTGCGCCATGGCCATCTGCTGTATGCGACGGAGCCGCTGGTAATAGGGATGGGCAATAATGGAAAAGATCAGGGGATGGTTCACGGTAATGAAACCATACACCGGATCGTTGATGATTTTTCGTTTGATGGGCTGCATGCCTGTTGTTGAATTGTTAAATCGCCGCCGGGGCAGGTCGACAAAAGTACAAATAAGAAATCCGATAGCCGGAATGAAATAGATTTACCGCATTCTTTTAACAGCCTGTAACCCATAAACCCTTACGTTATCGCCGCCATTTCTACCCAGGTTCCTTAATTTTAATAAAAGGTTGCCGTTCAGGATAACCCACGCAACCCCAAACCAATAACATGGCTGCACCAAAAATAGTATGGGTGGATGATGAGATGGAAAGCCTGCAATCGCAAAAGCTTTTCCTGGAGCACAAGGGATATGAAGTCATTACTTTTTCCAATGGTTTTGATGCCATCGAATACCTGAAGACCGAACCGGTGGATGTGGTGCTGATGGACGAGACCATGCCCGGCATCACCGGGCTGGAGACCCTGGCACGCATCAAAGAGGCCAATGCACAGATCCCCGTTGTGCTGATCACCAAGAACGAAACGGAGAACCTGATGGATGATGCCATCGGCAGCCAGATTACAGACTATCTCATCAAACCGGTGAACCCTAACCAGGTATTGTTATCGCTGAAAAAGATTATCGACAACAAACGGCTGGTGGCCGAAAAAACCACTACCGCTTACCAACAGCAGTTCCGCGAACTGTTCATGGCTTTGAACAATAACCCCGATTACAACGAGTGGATGGAACTGTATAAAAAACTGGTATACTGGGAGCTGGAAATGGAGAAAAGTGACAGCCCTGAAATGCGCGAGGTTTTTTATACGCAGAAGCAGGAAGCCAATACCGAGTTCTGCAAATTCGTGAGCAGGAACTATAGTTCCTGGCTCGATCCCAAAAGCTTCTCGGCGCCGATCATGAGTAATCACCTTTTCCAGTTCAAAGTGTTACCACACCTGGAAAAAGGCATCCCTGTATTTTTTATACTGATCGATAACCTGCGCTACGACCAGTGGAAAGCCATACAGCCTATTTTCGCAGAAAGTTTCCGCATACTGGAGGAAGAGACATTCTATTCCATTCTGCCAACGGCCACGCAGTATTGCCGTAATGCCATATTTGCCGGGCTTTTACCTGTAGAAATCGAAAAACAATTTCCCCAGCAATGGAAGAACGATGACGAAGAAGGGGGTAAGAACCTGTTTGAAGAGGAGTTCTTCAAAGCACAGCTGAAGCGGCTGAAGAAAGAAGACGTACGTTTCAGTTATAACAAGATCGTGAACCATAACGACGGGCAGCAACTGGTGAGCAATATCCATAACCTGCTGCAGAACGACCTGAATATTATCGTGTACAATTTTGTGGACATGCTCAGTCACGCCCGTACCGAAATGGAAGTACTGAAGGAACTCGCCAGCGATGAAGCCAGTTACCGCAGTATCACCCGCAGCTGGTTCGAGCACAGTCCGCTGCACCAGGCGCTGAAAAAGATAGCCGATAAGAAAGTGAAACTGGTACTGGCAACAGACCATGGCAGTGTACGGGTGAATACGCCGCATAAAGTGATCGGTGATAAACAGACCACCGCCAACCTGCGCTATAAACATGGCCGTAACCTGAATTATGAAGCGCGCGATGTACTGGCTTTTAAAGACCCGAAAGAAGCTGGTTTACCCGTTCCCAATGTGAATTCCTCCTTTATTTTTGCCCGTGAGGACGGTTTTCTCTGTTACCCCAATAATTACAATCACTACGTAAACTATTACCGCAACACTTTCCAGCACGGGGGGGTGAGCCTGGAAGAGATGATCGTGCCGATTGTGAAGATGGCGAGTAAGAGCCTCTGATAGGGCTGACACAAAACCCTTCCGGGCATGTGGATAACTGGCCATGACTGAAACACCGTACTATCCTAAATTTGAAGCGTTCCGGTCCCTCCTTTAGGGGGTCGGGGATCGATTATGAAGTATACACAAACAACCTTAGATAAACTGGGTAATATCCTTGCGGAAAGTGGGTATGTGGTTCGTTATGAGCGGGGTACTTTCCAGAGTGGCTGGTGTTTGCTGGAAGCAAGAAAGATCGTGGTACTGAATAAGTTCCTGAGCGTGGAAGGCCGTATCAATACCCTCATGGAACTCATCCCGCAGGTGCCGGTTGACTTTGATAAGCTCACCCACGAATCGCAAAAATTATACGAGGAAGTAGTCAAAAAATCGGCTACCGAAGCCTGATTTTGCGGTTAATACTTGTTTCTGCTTCTGCTATTTGGCTTAGATTTGACAAGTGAGTTATCCAGGCCTTACCATAACATTTCTTGGCACCGGCACCAGTTCGGGTGTGCCCATGATCGGTTGTTACTGCGAGGTATGCAGTTCACCCGACCCCAATGATAACCGTCTCCGCAGCAGTATCCTGGTACAATCCGCCAACACCACGCTGGTGGTGGATACTACGCCCGATTTCCGTTACCAGATGCTGCGCACGCATACCCATCACCTTGATGCGGTTGTGTACACACATCCACACAAAGACCATATGGCGGGCCTTGATGATATCCGCGCCTACAATTTCACCAGCAAAAAAGCGATGAATATTTATGCCAACTCATTGACCGAGGAGGCCGTTCGCCGCGATTTCTATTATGCTTTCACTGATACCAAGTACCCCGGTGTACCTGAACTGAACCTGATCACCATTGATGAACACCCTTTCCTTGTGGGCGATATACCGGTACAGCCCATACAGGTGATACACCATAAGATGCCGGTGTTCGGGTACCGCTTTGGCGACTTCACCTATATTACCGATGCCAACAAGATTGAAGAGGCGGAAAAGGATAAGATCCGCGGATCCCGGGTGCTGGTGCTGAATGCATTGCGGCGTGAGGCCCATATCTCGCATTTCACCCTGTCTGAAGCGGTGGCGCTGGCCCTGGAACTGGAAGTGCCGGAAGTGTATTTCACGCATATCAGTCACCAGTTGGGTAAACACGAAGAAGTGAACCGCGAATTGCCCCGGCATATCCGCCTGGCGCATGATGGACTGACCCTGCAACTGTAACCTCCTTTGAAAACGGGACCCAAATGTTTCGTTATGAAAAGGATCGTAAAAGAATACCTGAGTTTTACCCGTAAAGAAAGAACGGCGATAGGAATATTGCTGGTACTGATGGGCCTGTTTATCGCGGCGCCCTATTTGTATTCACCCGAACAGCTTCCACCGGTCGATACCCGGGAGCTGGAGTTATACCTGGGCAGGCCGCCATCAGCTGCCGAAAGGTCACCCCGCAAAGAAGGAGAGATTGGTGAAGAAAATAAAATACCTTCCCGGCTATTTGTGTTCGATCCCAATACTCTTTCTGCAGCAGGTTGGCAGCAACTGGGTATCCGGGAGCGGACGGCTCTTACCATCCTTCGTTTCCGGAATAAGGGCGGCAGGTTTCGCCGGGCAGAAGACCTTCGTAAAATATGGGGCCTGGCTGCCACTGATGCCGACAGGCTGATACCCTATGTACGGATACCGGATGGTGAATACCCCCGGATAGCCGATGTAAAAGCAGAACGGTTGAGCAGGGTTCGGCCCGTGCCGGACCGGGTATCTGTCAATGAGGCTACCGTAGAAGACTGGCAGGCATTGCCGGGCATCGGTGAAGTGCTGGCCAGCCGGATCGTCAGGTACCGGGATAAACTGGGGGGATTCACATCGGTGGAACAGGTGGGTAAGACCTATGGTATCCGCGACTCGGTCTTTGACCGGATCCTGCCGTTGCTGCGCCTGGATGCAGTGGCGCCTGCCGCCGTAGGACTTGATCTGAATACCGTTTCTGCCCGGCAGCTGAGCGGGCAAACAGGTATCCCGGAAGCCATTGCCAGGTCCATCGTGGTGTACCGGAAACAATATGGGCCTTTTCGGGCGGTGACCGATCTGAAAAAGATCGTGGTATTGTCCGATTCCCTTTTCCGGCTCATTGAGCCCCAGGTGTATGTTAAATGACTGTAGCGATAAATACTATTTGGCTGTGAAAGAAATAGCCCTACATTTGCATCGAAAACTAACAAACGGTCGTTTGTTTTCAGGAGGTTGCCGGATAACGATTGCTTGTTTCTCTGGCAGCCTCCGTCTATATAAACCCGGTATACATGAATTTGCAACCCGATGAAATTACCAGCCAGGTAGCTCAGACTGCCCGCGAATTTGCCCAGCAGTACATCAAACCACATGTTATGGAGTGGGATGAGGCGCAGGTATTCCCCCTGGAACTGTTCAAGGAGTTGGGTAAACTGGGTATGATGGGTGTATTGGTTCCCGAAGAGTACGGCGGGGCCGGACTGGGGTATTTTGAATACAATGCCATCATCCAGGAAATTGCCCGGGTCTGTGGATCCATTGGGTTGAGCGTGGCCGCACATAATTCGCTTTGTACCAACCATATCCTTTCTTTCGGAAACGGGCAGCAGAAACAGCAATGGCTGCCCAAACTGGCCACTGCCGAATGGCTTGGGGCCTGGGGACTCACCGAGCCCAATACCGGCAGCGATGCGGGTAATATGAAGACCACCGCTGTAAAAGACGGTGATTCCTGGATCCTGAATGGAACCAAGAGCTGGATCACGCATGGTAAAAGCGGTGATCTGGCCGTGGTGATCTGCCGTACCGGCGAACCCAGGACCAGCGGTAATTCCACTGCTTTTGTGGTTCAGCGCGGAACGGCGGGTTTCAGCGCCGGTAAAAAAGAGAACAAACTGGGCATGCGCGCCAGTGAAACGGCTGAAATGATCTTTGATAACTGCCGTATCCCCGATGCCAACCGGCTGGGTGAAATAGGGGATGGATTCCGCCAGGCCATGAAAATACTGGATGGGGGAAGGATATCCATTGCCGCACTTGCCGCAGGTATCGCCAAAGGCGCTTATGAAGCCGCCCTGCAATATGCGCAGGAACGGTACCAGTTCGATAAACCCATTGCCAGTTTCCAGGGCATCAGCTTTAAACTGGCCGATATGGCCACCGAAATTGCCGCCGCAGACCTGCTGATCTGGCAAAGCTGCGACCTGAAGAACCGGGGACAGAAAGTGACCAAACAAAGCGCTATGGCCAAGTATTATGCCAGTGAAGTGGCCGTTAAAACAGCCAATGAAGCCGTTCAGATATTCGGGGGATATGGATATACCAAAGATTTTCCGGTGGAGAAATACTATCGTGACGCAAAATTGTGTACTATTGGAGAAGGAACTTCTGAGATACAGAAACTGGTGATCTCACGCGAAGTCCTGCAGGATTAAGTCTCTTTTCGATTGCTTGCTTATAAAGAAGCCCTCCCAGGAGGGCTTCTTTGATACTGTAATTGCGTATTTTATGTTACCTTCCTTTTTTATCTATTTCGTGAGACCTGTGACCAGAAATTTTTTCTTATACCTGTTTTTGTTGGTTTCATGTGTGGGCATTAATACGGGTGACCTGCGTGCCGCTGATAATGAGAGTAATGAGAGCAAACTGCTGGCTGTCGACAGGAAAAAAGTGGATTCCCTGAATGTACTGGCCTTCGATCAGAAACGGTTTGATGTAGCTAAAGCGCTGAACAATCTGTTCAATGCCGAGAACCTGGCCCTGGCCGCCAATTATCCCAAAGGACTTGCCACAACTTATTTTTATGAGGCGGGCATCTACCACCAGAACGGCTACGATGAAAAAGCGCTTTCCACCTACTACAAGGCCAAACAGATATTCCAGGGATTAAAAGACACCCTGAATATCGCAATAGTCAATAAAGAGATCGCTACGGCCCTGTACGCCGGCAGTAAATCGGAAGAAGCCATCCTGCTGTACAATGAATCCCTTGCGGTGTTTACCCGGATGAAAGATTCGCGCCAGATCGCCAATGTGAGGAACAGTATCGGCCTGGTTCACCTGGACCAGAAAAAGTTTGCGGAGGCGGCACAGGATTTTACAACGGCTTTGAACATTAGTACCCAAATAGGTCATCAGTATGGAAAAAAGAAAGCCTATTATAATCTTGGGCTATTAGAAGAACGCCGCCGGAATTTTGCCATGGCTGAAACCTATTACCGGAAATCGCTCGCCATCGACAAGGAAGTGAACGATAAGTTTGGCGCGGCTTTGAACGGGTTGCAACTTTCTTCCATCAGTAACCAACAACAAAAAAGAGATGAGTCGATAACCCTGGCAAAAGAAGCCTATAACAATGCTTACCACATCTCCGCCTATAACCTGATGCGCGAAGCCTCGTTAAAAGTGATTGAGGGATACCGCCAGCAAGGGGAGATCATGCAGGCTTCTGTATGGCAGGACTCATTGGTGAATATCCTGAAGGAACAGATCGAGAATCAGAAAGAGTATGCGCTCAACTATATTGAGGTGATCAAGAACCAGAATGCCAAGAATACCAATGCGGAAAAGGACCTGGAAAAACAGAAACAGGTTCAGAAAGAACAACTGCTGATCATCACCGTAGGAACGTTTATCCTCATCATCGTGGCGGTATTGGCGGTGCTTGCATTGGTGAATTATCAGCGGCAACGCTTTTTTGGCAAGGAATTGAAACAGAAGAATGAGATCATCGAAAAGAACTCGGCTTCACTCGATCAGCTCAACAAAGAGATTTTGCACCAGAACCTTCTGCTGGAAGCGGATAACAAAACAAAGAACAAATTATTATCCATCATCTCGCACGACCTGCGCACGCCCCTGGTCAATACCAAAGGGATACTGAACCTGGTAAACCAGGGAATGGTGCCAGCCGAAGAAGCAGACAGGCTGTTGCAGCTGCTGGAAACCCAGTACCTGGGCACCACTTCCCTGCTGGATAACCTGCTGTTCTGGATCAAAGGACAAATGGATGGTAAGCCCGATGATAAAGTGAAAGTGGGCCTGCACCAACTGGTAAAACTGCTGGAAGAGGAACACCGTATGCCCTTGCTGAAAAAGAAGATAGAACTACATAACCTGATTGATAAGGATCTGGCCATTGTAACAGAAAAGGAAATGATACGGATCGTTTGCCGTAACCTGATCAGTAATGCAATCAAGTTCTCTAACGAAAACGGTATCATCGAAATATCTTCCCGTATCGGCGACGATCATTTCCTGTACATGACCGTGAAAGACAACGGTATCGGTATGAGTAAAGAAGCGATCGAAAAAGTAAATGCCAAACAATACTACAATACCACCGGTACTTCTTACGAAAAGGGCAGCGGTTTTGGCCTGATGTTATGCCGCGACCTGCTGAATAAAGCCGGGGGAGACCTGATCATTGAAAGTGAACCCGGCGTAGGAAGTACATTCACCATCAAGATACCGGATGAATATCGAATGATGAACAAGGAATGATGAATGTTGAATGAACAGAAGAACAGATGAACAAGGAATATTGATTATCAACCGCATTTCCGATCATCATTCATCATTCCTTGTTCATTATTCATTATTCCCTAGTCTTCGCTCTTACTGCCTGCCGCAAAGATCTGGTCTACCGCGCCACCCAGCATCGGGAATTTTTCTTTTACAAAACCGGCAATTGTTTCAATCGCTTTCTGTGCCTGCTCGGGGCTAAGCCGGGCCTCTTTTACGAGGCGCTCAATGAGTTCATTCATGGTTGGGTCTGTTTATATGATTGGTTTACATCTAATTTACAACTCCTTCTTCCTGCTCCGCAAACGAAAATCGATCCCCATTCACTACTCACGATTCACCCTGCAATATTACTGGCTGCACATAAAAAAGCGACAAGAAGTTATTCCCATCGCTTTCTGTTATCGTTGGTGAACCTGTTGTGTTGATCAGGCCACTTTTAAAATGCTCAATTTGCTTTTGCTGAACATCTGTTCTGCATAATCAAGGGTGATATGCAGCTGGCGGGTATCGGTGCCTGGCAGTTCGAACATGGCATCGGTAAGGATGCTTTCGCAGATACTGCGTAAGCCCCTTGCGCCCAGTTTGTATTCGAGGGCTTTTTTGACCATAAAATCCAGCACGGCATCGTCCAGTTTCAGTTCAATACCTTCCAGCTCGAACAAACGGGTGAATTGTTTGACCAGGGAATTGCGGGGTTCGGTGAGGATATTCCTCAGCGTCTCGGCATCCAGCGGGTTCAGGTGGGTGATCACGGGTAAGCGGCCCAGCAGTTCGGGTATCAGTCCAAAACTTTTCAGGTCCTGCGCGTTGATGAATTGTAGCAGGTTCTTACGCTGGTGCTCCTGTTCTTCTTTATTCACACTGAAACCGATCGCGTTGGTGTTCACCCTGCGGGCGATCACTTTATCGATGCCATCGAACGCACCACCGCAGATAAAGAGGATATTTTTGGTATCTACCTTGATCATTTTCTGCTCGGGATGCTTGCGTCCGCCCTGTGGGGGTACCAGTACTTCGGTCCCTTCAAGCATTTTCAATAGACCCTGTTGTACGCCTTCGCCGCTTACATCTCGGGTGATGGAGGGGTTATCGCCTTTGCGGGCGATCTTGTCCAGCTCATCTACATATACAATACCCCGTTCAGCAGCAGCCACATCGTAATTGCAGTTCTGTAACAAACGGGTCAGCATGCTTTCCACGTCTTCGCCCACATAACCCGCTTCGGTGAATACGGTGGCATCCACGATGGCGAAGGGTACGTTCAGCAACCGGGCGATGGTCTTGGCCAGCAGGGTCTTTCCCGTGCCGGTTTCACCCACCATGATGATATTGCTCTTCTCGATCTCCACTTCATCCTGCTGGGCTTTGCTGTTCACACGTTTGTAATGGTTGTAAACGGCTACCGATAACACTTTTTTGGCCTCATCCTGGCCGATCACGTATTCATCCAGGAATTTCTTGATCTCCGCAGGGCGGCGAACATTGAGTTTGAAATTGGAATTGCTGCTGTTATCCTGTTTGGTCGATAATTCCTGCGCAATGATCTCCTGTGCATGTTCCACACAGTTCTCACAGATATGACCATCCTGACCGGCGATCAGGATCTTGACCTCATCGCGGTTGCGGCCACAGAAAGAACAGTGTAATTGTGATGCTTTCGCCATAATCTTTTCCTTCACTTAATAATAATACAGACACCTTAAGGCAGCCTGATGTTGCAAAGCTACCATAGTTCAGGGGGTCTTTGTGTAGTTTTTGGATAAAAACCGTGTAAAAATGGTTAAAATGGGCCTAGATCTTAGCCAAAACTGCATCCACGATGCCATAAGTCACGGCTTCGTTGGCATCCATCCAGTAATCCCGGTCAAAATCCTTCATTACCTGGTCAATGGATTTACCACAGTTTTCTGCCAGTATTTTGGCTCCCAGTTCTTTGGTCTTACGGATCTGGTTGGCCTGGATCTCGATATCAGCACTGGTGGCCTGGAAATACCCTCCCAGGCTGGGCTGGTGTATCATGATCTCCCCGTGCGGGTATACAAAACGTTTACCCTTGGTTCCGGCACTCAGCAAAATGGATCCCATACTGGCGGCCAGTCCCATGCAGATGGTACTTACCGGGCTCTGGATCAGCTTCATGGTATCATAGATCACCATACCGCTGGTAACCACGCCCCCGGGACTGTTGATATAAAATTTAATCTCCTGGCCGGGTTTGTCGGCGTCCAGCAACAATAATTTGCTGACAACTTCTCTGGCAGATTTGTCATCCACCACGCCCCACAGGTACACGGCCCTTTTTTCGAAGAAGAGTTTTTCGATCTTCTTCATCATAAAACCGGTCATGGGTTCCTGCTTTTCTTCCTTTGGCTCATTTTCTTCGCCTTCTTCCTGTAAGTATGGATTGATGTATTTAGGGTCGATCATTGTTGTGGTTTTTGTGTGAATGGTGAATGGGCAATCGTGAGTTGTGAATCGTGAATCGTGAGTAGTGAGTAGTGAGTTGTCAGTGGGAAGTTATTGACGATTGACGATTCACGATTGACGACTGACGTCTCACGATCCCTGGCTTTTCTTCTCTTTTCTGGGGTTCATGAATAATACTTCATCGATCAGTCCGTATTCTTTGGCTTCGGTAGCGGTCATCCAGAAATCACGATCACTGTCTTTGGCGATGGTCTCGATATCTTTTCCGGTATGATGTGCCGAGATCGCGTACAGTTCCTGTTTCAGTTTCTTGATCTCACGCGCAGTGATCTCGATATCGGTAGCCTGTCCGCCGATGGCGCCGCTGGGCTGGTGCATCATGATACGGCTGTGTTTCAGTGCCGTACGTTTTCCCTGGATACCTGCACAAAGCAGGATCTGTCCCATACTGGCGGCAATACCGGTACAGATGGTGGCCACATCCGGGCTGATGAACTGCATGGTGTCATAAATGCCCAGGCCTGCATATACGCTGCCTCCGGGACTATTGATATACATCTGGATATCTCTTGTGCGGTCGGTGCTCTCCAAAAACAACAATTGTGCGGTTACGATATTGGCCACATAATCATTGATGCCTTCTCCGAGGAAGATGATGCGGTCCATCATCAAACGGCTGAACACGTCCATGCTGGCCACATTGAGCGGCCTCTCTTCAATGATATAGGGGGTAAGGTTGGTAAACCCGTTCTGCCGGTAATTATGCAAAGTGGCACTGCTGATGCCCTTGTGTTTTACGGCGTATTTCTCAAATTCTTGTCCAAAATTCATGTGTTACGATTTTCGCTTTGAAGATAAGTGATTTGCTATTTCAAGCCTGATTTCTACTGGCAAATACTGTGCAATTCGTTTTTTGCGACAACAAGTCAGGCATTCCCGGCCTGTAAACAGGCTTTCGGCTATAAAAAATGCCGGACCCCAGGTCCGGCATCAGTTTCTTTACCCTGTGGTATTAGTGGTGATGGTGGTGCAGTTTTTTAGCAAAATCATCAGCGCTGATGGCTTCTTCCTTTGCTATTACCTGGCCATCCAATACGGTGAACAGTTTGTCTGTGCTGATGCGGTGGTAGCTGTCTTCCACGAATTTGCGGTCCTGCATCATACGGTTGGCATAATCGTCCACCCATTGCTGGTTATCGCCCAGGGCGCCTAACTGGCCGCCCATATAGCTGAACAGCTGTTGTTTGGCAAAATCGCGGATATCGTCGGGTACCACTTCAATCTTGTTGTCCTGTATCAGTTTGCCGCTCACCAGGGTCCATTTCAGCTGGCTAACGAAAGTGGGGTAATCAGCTTCTGCCTCTTCGGCAGTCTTGGGCTGTTCGCCACCGGTCTGCAACCAGCGCTTCAGGAAACTTTCGGGGAACTGCATCTCGGTATGGTCTACCAGGTGGTGATAGATCTGGTCGAAGACCTGGTTGCGCGACTGGGCATCAAAATGAGATTCGATCTCTGCTTTTACCGCTGCGCGGAAATCGGCTTCAGACTTGATCTCCTGATTGGGGTATACAGCCAGGAAGAATTCTTCGTTCAGTTCCGCTTTTTCAATCAGACCCACTTTGGTGATCAGTAATTTGAAATATTTGTCGCCGTCTTCCTTGGTCAGGCCCAGGTCGGCCAGGATGGCTTCTTTTTCTTTATCCTCGAAAGCTTTGTTCAGCTGTAATACAACGGTGTCGTTGTTCTTTTTGCCGATCAGGTTTTTGCGGAACCCTTCTTCAAAATATTTCACCAGCAGCGAATTGTCTTTGCTGATACCGCCTTCCACTTCGTTACCATCTTTATCCGATTCGATGAATGTTACGTTCAGTACATTCTCATCACCGGTTACGGCTTCGGGGTCGGTCATTTTACCATTGCGGATCTGCAAACGATCCACTTCTTCCTGTACCATATCGTCGGTAACAGTGATCTTGTAACGGGTCACGGTTATTTTGGAAGGGTCTACCTGCACGTCGGGTTTCAGACCTACTTCGAAAGAAAAGCTGTACTCACCCGGGTTGTTCATGTCCAGTTTGGTGGCATCATTATCCAGGGGAAGGGGCTGGGCAAAGATCTCCAGTTGTTCTTTGTTCAGGTAAGCATTCAGTTCCGCTTCTACCTTACGCAATACTTCATCGCTGAAAACTCCCTGTCCGTACATTTTCTTAACCAGTCCGGCAGGCACCATACCCTTACGGAAACCCGGGATATTGGCGGTTTTGGCATATTTCTTCAGGCTTTGTTCAAAGCCGGTATAATAATCTTCTTTGTTCAGCTGAACGGTCAGTTTGTCGTTCAATAGACCAATGTTCTCTCTGGTAACAGATGCCATGATGGAATTTTTTGAATTCTTAAAATTTGGGGTGCAAAGGTAAGGGATTGTGACAAACCTTGCGAAGCTTGCCGGTTTTTCATGAAAAAAGCAGGCTAATGTTAATTTATGGATCACGCGGGCAGCGGAACCGGGAAAAATAGTTTCTTTACATTCGAAACTGGTGCAAGATCAGGTTAACATATATAAATATATATTAAACTGTATACGATTATCTTAAAAAGGGTAATCGACTGTTCAGTGGTATCAATTTTGAATTTATCCCCCCTGCATGAGGAATACGCTGCTGATAGCACTGTTGCTGATACATATTCTGGGTAACACAGAATTGCGGCAGTTATTGAGTTTATCCAAGATCCTCGAACATTACCGTCTTCACCAGATAATGGATCCCAGGGAAGGGTTTGTTAGTTATATCTGTGAACATTATGGCGGATACGATGGAACGGAAGGCGATGACATGCAGGACCGCGAACTTCCTTTCAAGAACTTCTTCCAGCAGGGTACCCTTACGGCTACCAGACCGCCGTTTATTTATTTCGTTACTACTGAATATCATCTCTTGGAGGGAGCCGTATTCCCAGGTTTCATACCGGGGCCCGTACCATCTCCCTATAAAAACGCCCTCCTGCGCCCTCCCTGTTCTATGATCTGATCTTTACCAACCTTGCATTGAACCCCGGTTCAACAGAATTTATTGTAAGACACCCTGCTATTGCATGACG
Source organism: Bacteroidota bacterium (assembly GCA_016183765.1). GTDB lineage: Bacteria > Bacteroidota > Bacteroidia > Chitinophagales > Chitinophagaceae > Sediminibacterium. The sequence goes on along the minus strand of JACPEA010000008.1, from coordinate 63,972 downwards.
CCGGTTACGGCTGTCTTGTGCAGGTAATGTCTTGATCTGTTTAAAACATTTTATGAAATTAATAAGTGTAAAAACCAGTTTGCTGGCTGTTGTAACCGTATTGGTTTTCCTGGCCTGCAAACATGAGATCCCTTTTCCGGCAGGTACCGTTGTGGTGACCGAAACGCCCAACCCGGGTAGTTCAGGCCGTAGCTGCAGTCCGGATTCCGTCTATTTTGCCAACGAGATACAACCCCTGGTAAATGCCAGTTGCGCCATGAGTGGCTGTCATGATGCGGTTACCCATGCCGAGGGATTGAATCTTACCACCTATACAGGGATCCTGAAAATTGTGTCACCGCGTAAGGCTTCTGACAGTAAGTTGTATCAGGAAGTGATCCGAACGGATAAAGACCGGATGCCACCACCTCCCATGCCCGCCATGTCTGCTGACCAGGTGGCGAAGATCCAGCAATGGATCAACCAGGGTGCAGTGAATAATGTGTGCGACAAATGTGATACCACTGATTTCAAATTCAGTACAGCCATCAAACCCATGCTACAGACCAAATGTGTGGGTTGCCATAACAGTGCATCGCTGGGTGGTGGGGTAGACCTTTCTACCTATGCAACTGTTAAAGCATCGGCCCTGAGCGGGAAACTGTATGGTTCGGTTAATTGGACCGCCGGTATTGCTGCCATGCCCAAAGGCGGTGTGAAAATGCCGGATTGCGAGATCAGGCAGATCAAAAAATGGATCGATGCCGGAACCCCTAACAATTAAACAGGTCAGTTATGAAAAAATCAATCAGTATCATATGTATCAGTTTTCTGGTACTGTCTTTTTATTCGTGTTATTATGATAAGGCCGACCTGTTGTATCCAACGGGCTCTGCTGCCTCCTGCGATACCAGTACCGTTATCTCTTATTCGCAGAAAGTGGTGCCCCTGCTCAGGAACCAGTGTTATGGCTGTCATACTGCCACCGGAGGATCCGGTGGAATCAATATGGCCACTTATGCCAATGATAAGGCCCTTGCCCTGAATGGCAGGCTGTATGGCTCTGTCAATCATTCGGCTGGTTTTGTTGCCATGCCGCAGGGTGCCGCAAAAATGACCGCCTGCCAGTTATCCACCATTAAAAAATGGATCGATGGGGGTGCCTTGAATAATTAATCCAAAAACCGGAAACCATGTTACAACACAAATTGTCAAAATACCTGCTGGTCGCCGTTTTGTTGCTGATGGCCGGAGGTATCTATGTGTATCGCGAGTACAACCGGAAAACACCTGATACCAGTGAGCTGGCTGCGGCATATGAGCTTACCGGCGTTCAACTGATACAGGCTTTCCAGTCTGGGGAAGCCAATGCCAATACCCTGTACCTGGGCAAAGTGCTTGCAGTGAGCGGCACGATAAAATCTGTGGAGCGTGACAGCTCCGGAAACCAGACCCTGGTATTGGGTGATGCAGCTTCTATGTCGTCTGTTCGCTGCATCATGGAAAAAACCTCTGCGGTTGCATCGTATGCCGAAGGGAAAATCATCACCATCAAAGGCGTCTGTACCGGGTACAATGCCGATGATATGGGGCTGGGTGCCGATGTGATCCTGAACCGTTGCAGCGTACAAAATTCTGTAAAACCTTAAATGAATTCTTTATGAAAAAGTTGATCATTGTTATGCTGTCTGTTATTGCCCTGCAATCCATACAGGCACAGGATAAATATTTTACTAAAACCGGTAAGATCAGTTTCGATGCTACCGCACCTAAATCGCCGGAAGATATTGTCGGCGTCAATAAAACAGTAACCTGTGTACTCGATACCAAAACAGGTAACCTGCAGATGGCAGTACTGATGAAAGCCTTTGAGTTTGAAAGGGCCCTGATGCAGGAGCATTTCAACGAGAACTATGTGGAGAGCCATAAATTTCCGAAAACAGAGTTCCGGGGAGCGATCCTGCCCGGAACTTCTGTGAACTATGCCAGGGATGGCGTATATCCGGTTCAGGTAAAAGGGAAACTGACCATGCACGGACAGGCCAAAGACGTAGCCGCAGAAGGTAAACTTACCGTGAAAGCGGGTAAGATACAGGTACAGTCTGTTTTTACGGAATTGCTAGCTGACTATGCGGTCGCCATTCCCACATTGGTGGCTGATAAAGTAGCCAAAAATGTAAAGATCACGGTCGATTGTTTACTGGAGCCACTGAAATAATCTCCCACTTTAATCAATGAATAGCATGAAAAAAATGATAACAAGAATGGTTGTGTTTTGCCTGTTCTGCCTGTACGCGCAAGGCATGAACGCCCAGGAAACGGTTCTGTTGAAACTGGTGGGAGAGGATAAACCCCGGAAGGAATATGTAAAATATGCTTTCAAATCACCAAGGGTCATCAACGGGCATTCTATGGAGTTCCTGGCACCCGGAACGATGGATTTCCGGATCCTTCACCGGTTTGGTCTGTTGAACCAGGGAGCTGATAATTTCTTTGGCCTTGACCAGGCCAGTATGCGCCTGAGTTTTGATTTCGGACTGCGCAGGAACCTCATGTTCGGTGTTGGCCGGAGCAATTTTAAAAAAGAACTGGACGGGTATATCAAATTTGCCCCCCTGATGCAAAGTACCGGTGAAGGGAGTTTCCCGGTCACTGTTGCGCTGGTGGCCGGTATGACCCTGAACACACTGCCCTGGGCCGATCCCACGATCAAAAATTATTTTTCGTCGAGACTGGCCTACTATTTTCAAACCATCATCGGCAGAAAAATAAGTGAGGGGCTTACCCTGCAGATCTCGCCTACGCTGGTGCATCATAACCTGGTGCCGCTTCAAACACAGCCCAATGACGTATATGCCGTAGGTTTTGGAGGACGCGCTAAAGTCTCGAACCGTATGGCTTTGACCTGGGATTATTTTTATGTAGCGAATGGAATAGAGACCGGTGTGAACTATCATCCCCTGTCTGTGGGTGTGGATATTGAAACCGGCGGGCACGTATTTCAGCTGCATGTATCCAATGCCGCCGGAATGAATGAACGTGCTTTTATTACAGAAACCACCAATAGCTGGTCCAAAGGGGAGGTCAGATTCGGGTTTAACCTGTCTCGTGTGTTCCAGATCAGGAAAAACAAAAAGCTCACACAGTGAGCTTTTTGCAGATGGAACAATGTGTGCGGATGATAGGAATCGAACCTACATGGGTCACCCCGCTAGATCCTAAGTCTAGTGCGTCTGCCAGTTTCGCCACATCCGCATCAATCGGGTAACTTACCCGTCAGGGGCGCAAAAATAGGGGGATTTATGAAAACTCCGGCTTTTTTGGACCGCTCGCTTAAAACAAATGGACAGCCATGTACTGTCCATTTGTTTTTCTGTCGGCTCAAAAGCTTATTTATTTCGTTTCCAATGCTTCCAGGATCTTTTTAACGGTACTGTTCATGGCTTTGTTATCGGCTATCCAGCGTGCCACCACTACCAGCTCGTGTTCCGGGTCTACGTATATGAGGTTATTGCCATTACCGATATGCATGAATGCGCTTGCCGGCGCATCGGGTAATAGTTTCTGGTCGGTATTCAGGAACCAGTTCATATAGCCGTAATCGGTTCTGGCCGGGGTAGGAGTGAGAGCCTGTTTTACCCATTGCTCGCTCAGGAGCTGTTTGCCGTTCCAGTTGCCTTTGTGTAAGGTGAGCAGGCCAAAGCGGGCCATATCATATGCGTTGATGAACATGCCTCCACCCCAATGGCCACCCCCGCTTACCGATTGCACGGGTTGTCCGTTCAGTACGATCCAGGCATTGCGGTAACCAGTCCAGCGCCAGGTACTGGAAGCGCCGATGGGATCCATGATATATTGCTGTAACACTTGTGGCAAAGGTTTGCGCCATACACTGGTTGCTGCCAGGGCCATTACATTCACCCGTACATCGTTGTATTCATAAACGGTGCCGGGGGCATTCCTTTTCCGGTTGTACCATTTGGCCGGATCGGGATCAGGCCTGTCAGCCCAATCAGGTTTACCCCAAAGAGTCCCTTCCCAATCACTGGTCTGCCGCAGCAGGTGGTCCCAGGTGATGGTCCTGTTATGTTCCGTATCGAAGGGTCGCAGCAATTGTGGCTGGCCATACAGTTCTGCAGGCCGGTTTACCTGTCCGGGAGTGAACAATTCTATCGGGGGAACATAGGGTGCTACGGTATCGTGTACGCTCCTGATCAGTCCCTGGTCAACAGCAAGTCCTACAACGGTGGATAAGAAACTTTTGGTAACGCTATGCGTCATATCGCATCGCTGGGGTTCGCCCCAGCTGGCCATCAGGTAACCTTTGTAGATGATCAGACCTGTGGGTTCTCCTCTCTCTGCAAATGGACCGATGGCTTCTCCAAAAGGTTCTTTGCCGAAACTCTGGTAGTGGCTAAGTTCCATGTTTCTCGGGTTCCGGCTTTCGGCGGCCCTGGCAAGAGTCAGGGCTTCCTGGATCTTTCCGCTATTTACTCCGAGTTCGGCGGGCGATTTGTTTTCCCAATGCTGGGCAGAAGGGAAATAGGGCTTGTAAACTGCTGCCGGGATATTTTTTTTCTGGCTGAAAACGAAGCTGCTGATACACAGGCAGCCGGCAAGGATGATTTTTGAAACTGTCATACCTACTAAATTAAGTGAAATAACAACCCATGGCTCCCGCTACAGGCGGAACCGCCAGGAACTGATTATATAGTATGCGTTGAATCATATTCTTTTGTCAAGTGCCTCAAAAATTAACGAGAGCATATTTAATTTTTATATACTTAATTAGGATTTTCGCCGTTATATTAGGTGATCCCGGAAGAAATGACAATGGGATTACAATTGCAGGTGATGCGTTTGTACAAAATAAATATGAGATAATAAAGTGTTTTTCAATGTGTTATGAAGGTATTGCGTGTAAAAAAAGAGAGATGTTATAGTATAGTATGATATAAATCATATTGTCGTTTGATGTATGTCATATTCAGCTGGTAAATGCTGGACTAAGTTTGTACCGTCAAAACAAAAAGAATACAAGCAACCATACTTAATAAACCTTAAACCTATTTTTATGAACCTCGTACTACCAACCACACTCAAAAAAGTTCTTACCCTCGGCGTATCTCTTTTGTTGTTCATAGGCGCTTTTGCACAGGTTAAATACAGTAATAAAAATGCTGCCAGCCTGGTAGTAAGCGGAACCTCTACTTTACACGACTGGGAAATGAAATCTGCCCAGGGTAACTGCGAAGCTACCATTACTTTAAATGCAGCAGGTGCTTTAACAGCCCTGAACGGACTCTCTTTCTCTACCAATGCGCTGGTGCTGAAAAGCGGTAAAAGTGCCATGGACAAAAATGCCTACAAAGCATTGAAAACAGATAAGAGTCCCAACATCACTTACACAGCTGCTACTTCTACCGTTTCTGGGAGCGGTACAGATTACCTGGTAAAAACAAATGGTAAGCTCACCATTGCCGGCGCTACCCTGGATGCAGAAATAACTGCTACCTGTAAAGTACATCCCGACAAAACCGTTACCGTTACCGGATCTAAAAAGATCAGCATGAAGGATTTTGGTATGGTTCCGCCCAGCTTTATGATGGGTACCATCAAAACCGGAAACGATGTGATTTTGAAATTTGATTTCACACTCAGTAAATAACCAATAACTAAAACAGTAACACTATTGTTTGTAAACCCAAACTATTTTTTATGAAAATGCAAATGAACAGGTTTAAATCAATGGTTAGTTTCGTCTTGATCGGGGTTCTGCCTGTAGCCCTGTATGCGCAACAACCTAAAATCTCTAACTTCCGCCCTTATGATAAAACCGGTATCAACCAGTTTGAAACATTAAAAAGCGACACCGTTCCTTTTACCGGATTAACGATCAGGTGGGGTGCAGGTTTTACACAACAGTACCAGAACCTGAAACACGAAAACCCATCTGCCCTGAACAATACAGGTACCGGTGCTAACCGCCTGTATCCGGTTGCTCCAGGTTTTATGACCGCCCAGGCCAACTTATACATGGATGCACAACTGGCGGATGGTATTAAACTGAATGTGACCAGTTACCTGTCTTCTCGCCACCACAACGAGTACTGGGTAAAAGGTGGTTATATCCAGTTCGACAAACTTCCTTTCAAAGGCAAAACCTGGGATGATATCATGAAAGTGGTAACCCTGAAAGTGGGTCACTTTGAAGTGAACTACGGTGATCAGCACTTCCGCAGGTCAGATGGTGGTCAGACTCTCTACAATCCATTCATGGATAACCATATTATCGATCAGTTTGCAACTGAGATCGGTGGTGAGGTATATGTTCAGAAAGGTGGTTTTACCGGTATGGTGGGTATTACCAATGGTATGATCAAAGGTCATGTTGATTCAGTAATTGCTACTGCAGCAGATGCCAATACTAACCGAAATCCTTCACTGTACTTTAAAGGTAGTTATGATACCAAACTGGATAAAAATGTAAGACTCCGTTTCTCAGTGAGCCATTACACCAACTCCAGCCAGGCAGGTAGTGGTCTGACACTGTATGGTGGCGACCGTACCGGTTCTAACTATCAGAACGTAATGGAGAAAGGTGTACCAGGTTCTTTGCCTGCTTCTACAGGGATTGCCTTCTCTGGCAGATTAAATCCGGGCTTCAGTAAAAAATTGAGTGCTACTATGTTCAACGCCTTCTTTAAAGCATATGGACTGGAGATCTTCGGTACTTATGAAACAGCCAAAGGTCGTACCAAAGCTGAAACTGAGAGCAGAAAAGCCAACCAGTTCGTGATCGAGGGTGTATACCGTTTTGGTAAAGACGAGAACCTGTTTGTAGGCGCCAAATACAATACCGTAAAAGCCAGGCTGGCCGGTTATACTGCAGATATCAAAGTAAACAGAACTGCTTTTGCTGCCGGTTGGTTCCTGACCAAAAACGTGCTGATGAAAGCTGAGATTGTTACCCAGAAATACCTTGATTTCCCAACTACCGATTTCCGTTCTAGTGGTAAATTCAACGGATATGTGATCGAAGCGATCGTAGGATTCTAAATTATTGGGTTTTTTTATAGTGTATAATAGCCGGATGAATTAATTTCATTCGGCTATTGTTTTTTAGCTTCTAAAGCGGCATGGACATCATGAGAAAGAATTGGTTGTACCTGATATTGTTGATCGTATTACCTGGTTTTAACAGCCCGGAGAACAACAATGTAGCCTGGGTGGTAATGCCAGGCAGTAGCTTGTCGGTAAATGGCAGTACCAATATCAATACCTTCCAGTGCGAGATCACCAATTATTCCCTGCCAGATACCATTACCTGTGCCCCCAAAGCCCCCAGGGGTCAGTTGCTGCCCATGCAGGGCCGGCTGATGCTGGATATCCTTTCATTCGATTGTCATAATAAAATGATGACGAATGACCTTCGTAAAACGCTTAAGTACAAAGCCTATCCGCATTTGTCCATCCGTTTCATTTCCATCAACAGTTTTCCCGATTTCAGGAATCCCTCCAAGATCACGGGCGTGGTGGATATCACCCTGGCAGGTGTTACCAAAAGATTCGAGATTTCTTACCTGTTCACACAGGACAATACACAGAGCTTGCACCTGAAAGGAGACAGGGTGGTGAATTTCTCGGACTTTAACCTGGTTCCGCCCAGCAAACTGGGGGGCATCATCAAAGCCAAAGATGAGTTGAGTGTAGAGTTTAAACTGAAACTGAAACCCCTGGGTTAAGGGTTCATCTTCGCGAAAATAATTCCCGCCACACAAGACTGGAAAAGACCAAAACCAAGCCAGGACAATACCATAGTCTCAGATACATCTATCTGGCTGTAGGTCATCCACAAAATGGGCAGCAGTCCGGCGATGGTATAAGCCAGGCCAAATTCAAGCCCACGAAGCACAAAATGACCTTGAAATACTTTTTTGGAACGCTCCCAGAACCAGGAAAGGGCAAAACTGATGAGTAAAGCGTGGGAATAAAAGAAAAAATCCCTTGACCTGTCGGAGATAAAAACATTACTCATGTATTCAACAAAAAAGCGGTTCATGAACGGTATGGTGACGGCTACAAAAAAACCACCATAAGAAAGGATAGAAAGAACAATCCCTGCCACAAGGCCGCTGATAAGCACTTTTTTCATGTTCCCAATTTACCATTGAAATTAGTTTTTTTTGTGCAGATAGCAACGTGTGACAGTAGTATTTCTCCTATAAAACAAGGGGTAGTTGAAATGAAATGGTCCTGCACAGATCGCGATCTAGCAGGACCATTTGATAAATTTGTATTATTTGCCGCGGTTGGCGGTCTGCTGGCCCTGGTACCTTCTCGGGTCACCGCCACGGAACGAACGCCTGTTGTTTTGCTGGCGCTGGCTGGGTGCGGGGTGTTTGGACTGTGAAGGGTAAGAAGCCAGTGAGGTATCGCCCATGGCATACGGGTGTTCGGTTACCACGGGAACCGTATTGGCGATCAGTTTCTGGATATCGCGCAGGAACTCTTTTTCTTCCATGTCGCAGAAAGAAAATGCGATACCACTGGCGCCTGCACGACCGGTACGGCCGATACGGTGTACATAGGTTTCCGGCACATTCGGTAATTCGAAATTGATCACGTGAGAGAGGTTGTCTACATCAATACCCCTTGCGGCGATATCGGTAGCTACCAGTACACGGGTTTGTCCCGATTTAAAATTACCCAGTGCCCGTTGCCTGGCATTCTGCGATTTGTTGCCATGGATGGCTTCGGCGCTGATCCCGTTCCGGCTAAGGTCTTTGACCACTTTATCGGCTCCGTGTTTGGTGCGGGTAAATACCAGCACACTTCTGATGGCCGCATCTTTCAGCAGGTGAACCAGCAGGTGTTTCTTATTTTCCTTCTGTACAAAATAGACCGACTGCTGAATGGTTTCGGCGGTGGAAGAAACGGGTGTTACTTCTACTTTGGCCGGGTTGTTCAGGATGGTACCCGACAGTTTTGCGATCTCTGTTGGCATGGTAGCCGAGAAGAAAAGTGTTTGGTGTTTGGCGGGTATTTTGGTGATGATCTTTTTTACATCGTGGATGAAACCCATGTCCAGCATACGGTCTGCCTCGTCCAGCACAAACAGTTCCAGCTGTGCCAGGTTGATGAAACGTTGCTCCACCAGGTCCAGCAAACGGCCAGGCGTGGCGATCAGGATATCAACACCATTGCGTAAAGCATTGGTCTGGGGTTGTTGCGAAACACCGCCAAAGATCACCAGGTGTTTCAGGTTCAGGTGTTTGCCATAGGCGGCAAAACTTTCATCGATCTGGATGGCCAGTTCGCGTGTGGGTGTTAGAATCAGGGCTTTGATGCCTTTGTTGTTGCTGCCGGCCATCTTCCGCTCATGCAGGATCTGCAGCATGGGAATGGCGAATGCGGCGGTTTTACCGGTTCCGGTCTGTGCACAACCCAGGAGGTCCCTTCCTTGTAAAACCATGGGAATGGATTGCTCCTGGATAGGCGTGGGTGAAGTGTACCCTTCGGTCCTGAGCGCACGTAATATGGGCTCGATAAGATTCAATTGTTCGAATAACACAATAGATAATTTACATAAATGATCATCTGAAATTGCTCAGATGGTATATAACCTGCCCGTAATTGACTTGATGAAACTTTGTCACGGAAGAGTGATCAGTCTGTAGAGAGAGTATATGAATGGAGCAAAGATAGGGGAATTCCGCTTAATAACTGTAAAGAAAATCATAATACGTTGAAAGGGAGGGGTATTACATGAACAGGTTATTGCGGAAAGTCATGCTACTGCTAAATGAAAATGAACTGGATCAACAAAAAATCATCAACTTTGATGTATCACAGATTTATGGATAACAGTTTTTTTGCCTACCTGCAGCAATTGGAAATACTTGTATTTTTTTCAGGTTATCCACTGATTTATCTGTTGATCCGCAGCCTGGAAAGTGAACAGTCTGCCGGTGGAAACATTCTGAAAAAAATGGGAATACTGCTGCCTTATGCTTATGCATTAACAGGTACCTTGTTTTTCGGCTTTGAAATAAAGAATCTTTCTCCTGATTTTACGATTGCTCATATTACTGAACGTGTGCAACATCCGTTTCTGTTTGGTTGGGCAACCCTTTCATTAATTTTCTGGGTCCCGGCAGTAAACAGGTTTCCCTGGGTAAGCCTGATCCATAGCTTTGTTTTTCTTTTCTTGATTGTGAAGGGTATTCTGATGAATGGAATAGCTTCTTCTGGTGATAATGGTTTTCTCAAAAACAATATGCGGGTTTATACGATGAGTCTTCTCCTGAATCTGGCCGCATTAATCGTTGTTTATCTTCTCTCTTTTCTTTCTAAGGTAAAATCCGGCAAGGCCGGAGCCTGATCATGTATCCGCTTACTTAAACAGATGAACCATCTTAATCTAAGACACTGATTAAGGCGTCATTCATTTTCCGTTTACATGGATATTTTATGATTAAAGTCATAATTCCTTCTGACAATTGTCACTTTTTATCGAAAAACTACCTGCTACTTTCACAAACTGAAAACATCAATGTTTAGCTATCGAAATAAGTGTCCGAACAGCAATGTTTTCTTTTTGAAAAACAATTGTCAATTATTCTTTTTTACATATAAAATACATAGTATGAAACTTTTGAAAAATCAAAGTCTGCTTGTTCTTCTAGTTCTTTTCAGTGGATACGGCTATATTGCCAGCTGTACACATGAGTCTGTTTCCCCACTTCCTGCAGCTGCATCGTCTACTGCAGTTATAACACGTGGTACTGCGGTACATCTTCCGGGAAATATGGTAGTGGGAGATACCACTCAATGGAAACTTGATAAACCACACTGCAATGTGATGTGGTCTACTAACTACGTAGGTGCGGCAGGTTTATTAACTGGTCGTTTTAACCAGTTTGGTATGCATGATGTAACAGAGGCAAAAATGCTGAACTATGTTACTGCAGGGCAGCCTTTATTAGACAGTTCATGGGCCTTTTATGAGAATGAACCTGCCAAAACTTATTTTAACGGTTATGTGCAGATCAATCAATCAAATACCGGTGAACCAGCCAGAGATGGTGGTTGTAATATCACTACTTTAGGTACTGTGCCTATTGTGGCAGGTACCCAAAACCTTACAGTAACCAATATTGCAAAGATCAAAACAACAGATGTGAAATTTGATCCGGCCAGTAATGATTATATCGTTACCCTCAACCTTACCTGGAAAGGTGGGCTGGCGGCGCCTTTAACTAAGTCAATTGTGGGAAGGCTTAAGTATATCCCTAAAGCTAAGGTTCAGTTTGGCACCGGCGCAGCTTATTCTGTGTTTGGTCTGCAGCTCAAATTTCAGTTGAATTGCCGCGATTTTGGTATCACCAGCACTAGTGTGTCTGATAAAATTGATATCGAATGTAATATGAACTTTAATAATAAGTAATAACAGACGTCATGATAAAGAAACTAATCATATACAGCGGGATTCTTATAGTAATGGTTGCCGGTTTAACGGGCTGTTACAGGGATGTGATCCTGCCTGATGCCGCTGTTGATCCTGATGGCCCGGCACAATTTGTAAGCTTTAAGAATGATATTGCACCTATGGTAAATACAAAATGTGCCTTAGCGGGATGTCATGCAGCCGGAGGACACAAACCTACTATGACAACGGGGGGATCGTACCAGGAAATCGTAAACGGGGGGTTTGTAAATACCGTAATTCCAAAGCAAAGTATCATTTATATCAAGATCAATAGTGAAATGAGGGAGTATATCCCATCAGCAGTAGACAGGCAAAAAATCTACGATTGGATCAGAAATGGTGCTCCCAACAATTAAATTATTTTTAAAAATCGTGAAATGAAATCAATAATACAGTTGCCCCCAAAATGGATGCCTATTACTGTATCTATTCTATTAAGCCAGTTAATTTTTCTTTCAGGTAGTATTGCTCAGGATAGCAGTGCGGTTACAGAAGCAGTTGTTAAGCCTAAAATAAAGCCGGTAAAAAATACTTTTAACAGTACCTGGATCATCGATAATCAAACCGTAATGGTTTCTCAGAAAGGAACTTTTGAGATGGATATCCAGCACAGGTTTGGAACCGTAGATAAGGGATATGACGATTTCTGGGGCCTGTTTGCTCCTTCTAATATACGCCTCGGTGTTATCTATGCGCCTGTTAAAGACCTGAATATTGGTTTAGGGATAACCAAGAGTAATCTCTTATGGGATCTGAACGCCAAATATGCGATCATCAGGCAGACAAAAGGGGTTTACCCGGTGAGTGTTACCTATTATGGCAACATTGCCTATGATACCAGAAAGGATCCAGATGGCAGTATTTTTAAATACAAGACGCAGCGTATTCTGACGTTTAACCAGATCATTGTTGCTCGTAAGATCAGTGATAGATTTTCGCTACAGGCAGCTGTCAGCTTATCTCACCAGAATTCTGTGAATGGTTATTATACCAAGAACGACAGTACAGGCCAGGAGGTATTCAAGTATATGAAATTCAATCACCTGGCTGTTTCTTTATCAGGCAAGTATAAATTAACGGAAGTGACTTCTTTGATATTTAATATTGATCAGCCGGTTACCAAACATAATACCAGTAACCCAAGTCCGAATGTTTCCTTTGGATTTGAATTTAATACCAGTAACCACTCATTCCAGTTGTTTGCGGGTAATTATACACTGCTGAATCCACAGAGGAATAATCTGTACAACACGAACAGTCCTTTTAATTACACAGCATCAGATGGTACCAAAGTACCGGGTGGCAAATTTGTAATAGGCTTTAACATCACCAGGTTATGGAATTGGTAAATAGAAAGGAAATATTTTTGAAAAATGATTGAGAATCATTTACTTAAGAAAGCCTCTTGCAAAAGGGGCTTTCTTGATAATTTCAACTATTCATTTTTCTCTCTGTGCCTGAAACTATTTTGAATGTGATAAGATAATTTTTAACCATGAAATTAAAAACAGAAATCGTTTGTATCTTGATTTCTGCATGTTTAGCCTGTTCGGAACAGGTAAAACAGAAGCCAGGAGCAGGTATGTCAAAGCCAACTGCCGATACCATCCGGGGTAAGCCACCTTCTCATTTTCAGGATACATTGATCGTTACAGGTCCTGCTGCTGTATTTTATTACCCGGATTCATTACAGGATCACAACATACAAATGATCACGGATCCGGGTGTATACAACAGTTCTATACATGAGATGTTTTACCAGATGCGTAATGCTAAGATTGTATTACACAAATATTATCCTTCACTTTCAATCAGGGAGGCAAGAAATGTGCGGTATCTGTGGTTTAAAGGGACAGATCGAAAATCTCAATATATTGACCTGAACACAAAAAATGATGCAAGGGGTATGTTTATTTTTGACGGTAAACAGGCTCCGGTTTTGGTAGATATGACCAATATTGAAACAGCGCTTGGGTTTTATTTTAAAAAATAACTAACCCGGTGATTTGTTCCAGATATTGTTTATCCGTTTCATTAAACTGATCCAGGTGTTCGCTGTCTACATCCAATATACCCCAAACGGTTCCGTTGTTGATAAGGGGAATTACGATCTCTGATCTTGACAGACTGCTGCAGGCGATATGTCCGGGAAATTTTTCTACATCCGGAACGATCAGTGTTTCTGCTTTGGCCCAGCTGCTTCCACAAACACCACGGCCTTTGTTGATACGCGTGCAGGCCACAGGTCCCTGAAAAGGTCCTAATACCAATTGGTCTCCTTTTACTAAATAAAAGCCTACCCACAACCAGCCGAATTGTTCTTTTAAAGCACTAACTATGTTGGCCAGATTGGCCACTAGGTCTGTCTCGCCTTCAATCAGTGCTTTGATCTGTGGTATCAGCGCCTGGTATTGTTCTTCCTTGCTTCCTTGTATGATGGTAAGGTCTTCTGCCATAAATGATGTATAGGAACAAATTTAGGACATCTTACGCAGCTTTGCCGGTCCTTCCAAGATGCTTGTTGTTAAAACTATCCCGATATTTCAATCCATAGCCCATGACCCGATCAAAACTGCTATGGGCATAAAGAAGGGGCCCTGTTAAAAGGTGTAAAAGGGTTTCCGCTTCATTCGCAATGGGAAATGATATGATTACAAAAAAATGTCAGCAGTTACGAATGTCTATTTGCAATACGAGTGTAAACACAAAGCATACATTTATAACAAAATTTTTCAGAATGGAGCTGTATTGAACTCATCTATCAACAGTATCAAAAAAAACAAGGCGCTAAAGAATCAGCGCCTTGCAGGTAAAATCAATATACCTATATTCCTAAACGCTTTAGTTTCCTAATTTGCCCGAATAGATAAAACAATACTGCCCAAACTGCAGCTACAATTGAATAAGCTATCAATTCTAACCAGATAGGAGATTTTCCTCTTCTTGCAAAGAGGGTTCTTTTATCAAATTCTGATTTATAAGGATAATACTTGCCCCATGACACTATTTTTTCTGAAGAAAGATTCCCATACAGGTCATTGTCTTCTACTTTGGCAACAATGGTAATATTACCTTTTGCATCGCCTGGTAAGCTGTCTCTTTTATACTCTGCACTTACCATGCCCAAAGAGTCGGTAGCGTAAGTAGGTGTTTCTGCAACATCGAGATCGCCCCCCAGTCTTTTTACCGCAATCCTAACATCAACGTCTTTAACGGGCGTCCAAGCAGTATCTTTTAATTCGAGTAAAACAGCAGTAATTTTTTTATCAGCAGCGGTATCGATCTGAATTTTTGCTTTTGTAACATCGAAATTTCCTTTTGATTCGTCAAATTGTTTGGTAGCCTGCGATACCACTATGAAGCCGGGTTTGGCAGATTTGTTCCACTCGCTTTTTGCTGCAGGCGGTATCAACACCAAACATTCTCCTTTATTATTGGTAACACCTTTGCCAAGAAGGTTGGATGGAGATTCTGACCCAATGTAAAAACTTACATTAATGTTTGGGATCATTTGGAACTTCCCGTCGATCTTCGATTTGGCATGTGCAACCAGGTATTGTACCTGATTATTACTATTGAAATAGCTAACGCTTAACGACAGATCATTCTTTGCTGTTTGGGCAAAAGCGGCAATTCCTATCAGTTGTAACAGGAGGGCCGAAAATAACAGGCGGCTATGCATTTTCATTTTCATGTTGTTCAGTTTCAGTAATGGTTTCCTGTATTGGAATGATCGGGAATATTCTTGCAAAAAGGGTAATGATCAATAAAGCTCCTGCCAGAGATCCGATTGCTATTGCCCATTCTTCCCATGATGGAAAATAATGACGGTAAGAAGCCGGCACATCCTGCATAGGTAAAAACGGATGCAGCAATGTTGGAGTAACAATCAGGTAACGTTTAAACCATGATCCAATCACTACCAAACAACCTGCTACAAATGCAGGTAATGGTTTCCTTCCTTTTTTAAATAATAGGATCAGTATCGGAATAATCATTGCCGTTGTAATGGCAAACCAGAATACAGTCGCAAATTCTCCGGTAAATAAGCCCAGTAAATGCTCTTCTTCGGGTTTCTTCATTTTAAATGCAGGAACCAAAAATTCGTTCACATTAAAATAGAGATATAATAAGGCAAGCAACACCAATACTTTCCCCATCTTATCAAAATGCGAATCGGTAATGTATTTTTCCAGATGATATGCTTTGCGGAATACGAACATGGCAACCACCACACCACCTGCCCCTACCAGGAATGCCCCCGAAATAAAGTAAGCACCAAAGTTGGTACTATCCCAGCCCGGGCGATACGTTGTGGCAAATAACCAGGAAGTTACTGTGTGAATGGCAAAGGCAACAGGAATGATGGTTACCGATAATAAGTTGATGGCTTTCTCACTGATATGGATCTGCACAGGTGTGTTTTTCCAGAAAGCCCCCAGAAAACTATAAATTTTATTTAGTCCGGCACCAGTTTTTTCTTTGAATTTCATCAGTATCGCCAGATCGGGTAACATAGGAAAATAAAGAAGCAGTAAGCTCACAAAGAAATACGTGGTGATCACAATTACATCCCAAACAATGGGCGATTGTAGACGGCCATGTAAAAACAGATTGTAAAACCTATCCGGCCTACCCATATCTACAATAATAATGATAGAAGCAAACGTGATGGCTGAAACGGCAATGATCTCTGCAATACGGGTTAATGGTGTACTCCAGTGAACATCACTTAAACGGAGTACTGCGGTAATCAACGAGCCTACCAGACTGATGGCCACAAAGAATACAAAATTGGAGATATAGATACCCCAGGATGCATAATCCCTCATGCCAGTAACTACAAGGCCTTTTGATAATTGGCGGTAGTAAGCAAAAAAGCCTATTGCGCAAATAAACAGTAACGCGCCTACCCAGATCTTTCCTGCTTTGCCGAATTTTTGCGGTAACAGATCTTCGATTATCTTTTGTTTAGCTATACTTTCCACGATCTATGATTTAGGGTTAACTTTTTTTGGTCTCTGTTTGTGGTTCTTTATTCTCGAAAGGGAAGTTCCTGTTTACCGGCGGCAGATAGTACACACTTGGTTTGGTACCCAGATCTTCCATTAGGCGATAACCGGCTTTGTCTTTCACCAGATCGCTGAAACGGAAGGTTTCGGCGCCATTGGTAACGGTATCTTCCAGCATATCTCCAAACATGAATACGCCATTGGGGCAGGCAGATACACAGTGTGGTAATCCGCCTTTGCGCACCATATCCGGACAGAAATCGCATTTGCCAACAGTTCCTTTTTTCTGTGGTACACTGGTTTCGCAGGAGTATGGTTTTTCGGCAACTTCTTTTGGAAGTTCCAATTCTTCCCAGTTAAATACACGGGTTGAGTAAGGACAGGCGGCCATACAAAAACGACAACCGATACAGCGGTCGCTGTCGATCAGTACAATCCCATCCTGTCTTTTAAAAGTGGCATCTACCGGACAAACCTTTACGCAGGGAGGTTCGTCGCAATGCATACAGGTGGTAGGTTGCCAGTAAGGAGCAGTATGTTCTGCCTCCTGAAGTGGATATATTTTAATCCAGTTTTGTCCGCCATGAATCTGGTGGGCATGGTTACAGGCTGTTTGACAGGCTTTCACACTTTTGCAACGGGAAAGATCTATCACCATTACAAACTTTTTACCGGCAATACCTCTTCTGGCCATTTCGTTGGAGATGGGCGGAAGGTCGGGTACGGGTTTTAGAAAGGCTTTGTCTACCTCAATCACTTCTCCATTTACACCAAGAAGTTTTACCATTTCGCCGGAGGGTTTTACCTGATTATCGGCCAGAGAATCGAAAGGATTAGACTTACTGCTTTTACAGCCGGCTACAGTTAATCCTGCCAATAATCCGGCGGCAATAAAATCTCTCCTTGAAGTATCATTCGTTTTCATGGAATCTTTTTATTTGTAGTTTACCTTTTTATCCAATCCTGCATTTCTTTATTGGAAGCTTTTTCCTGTAGGTGTTTTACTTTAGACACGTCAACTTCTACCAGTTGACCATCCTGTGTTAAAAACTTCATGGTTTTTATTTCTTCAGGAGGCGCACAGGCGATGATATTTTTTTTCTTAGCTAAAAAACCAATTTTTAAGAAAGAAAACAGGGATAACAGGCCTACGCCCAGTAACACCGTTCTTCTGATTTTTGTTTCCTGCGAAACAGGAGTTGTTTCTTTCATGGTTGTATATTAAATACGTGTAAGAAGAAAAGACAACGATCAATATCATTTATGAAGCAGGACTACTCTGCTTCACAAATGATATCTTTATCGGGGGGAGCTATCTGAGATTATTTTTTTAACGTACGCATGTAGTTAACCAGATTCCAGATATCTTCTGTATCAGGTAATTTCTTTTTGAAAGAAGGCATATCTTCTCTTCCTTCAGAAATTTTGAAGAAGATGGCTCCGTCTGATTGTGTATGGAATGAGGCTTTTGATAGATCTTCAGGTTGTGTTTTTAACTGAGCTGCTTTACTACCATCACCCAAACCTGTTTTACCGTGGCATGATGCACAATGTTTACCCCACAAAGTCTTACCTGCGGAAACAGATGCTGCATCGTTTTTTTGAGGGTTGACAGCTTTAGCTGCTTTGTCTGGAACCGGCCATGGCTTTGGCTGAAAAGTGAAACCTGCAGCAATCACAAATACTGAGAGAACAGAGAGGATTGTTAAATTTTTCATAGTTAAATTGATTTTGTTTAGGAGAAAAAGTTTAAAAAAATAATAGTTGTTATAACTACCCCATAATTCAGACAGTTACTTTAGAGTTTTGGCATTTATAATGTTCATTTTCCATTCAAAAGGTATCATGTTTCCCAATGACCCATGCGGTCTTTTGTGATTATATTCTTCTATCCATTCATCGGTTAATATTCTTACCTCACTGGGATCAAAGTACAATGGGCATCCATGCAAAGAGCTTCCTAAAGCCATAGGATGGATGTTTTAAGGCTGATTCTTGTAATGCTTCACTCATATCATTATCATCCTTCTTACTTCGATAAAAGAACTGAGAACGGGTTAATGACGTTATTTTACAGCCCTGTTAACCGACACTTCATAATCCTTTACGATAGACTCAGCCAATTTCCTCTGTTTACAGGGCCTGTTTCTTTTTGTGATAACGTGTTTTTAAGATAGAATGATCTAAGCTCAGTTCTGCATACATCCTCTTTAAGCGCGAGTTCTCTTCTTCCAAATCCTTTAATTTCATTACATCCGATGATTCCATACCGCCTGCTTGCTCTTCTAATTGTAAAATATAGCTTCTGAAATACTTTGCTCGTGGGCAATCTCCTTCGTTGTTCATCCGCCTTCATATTGCTTTAAAATGGAAACAATCTGGGTCTCCATAAATCGTGTCTTTTTCATATTTGCAGTTAAGATTTAAGTCTCTGACTCTAATTTTAAACTGTCTGCTTTTTAGGGACACTTACACAACAAACCAGTAAATATGTAATGAAAGAAGTTTTCATAGTTACACGTTTAATGTTAAAACTTTAATGAAAAACAAATATTCATTTACAAAAAAGTGTTATTCAATGAGAGATGTCATTGGAGGATATGACTTTAATCATGTTTCTGTTGATTATATTAATAAATAAGGCTTTAGTCCTGTTTAAAATCTTAAATTTATGTTTGGTATAACCCAGAAAAGGCCGATTTGGACCTCATTTGTACCTATTTGTAGGTGCCAGGCTTGTGAAAAAGACTCCAAATGTGATAAAATTCAGTCATTTTTCAACTATACAAAATCTATGAAATAAATTTTAGAGCCTGTTTAAAATTTATTCAATAAAAATTTTATAGCGGATAATTTGACCATTTCTTCAGAAGATTCCATAAGAAGCTCATAATTCCTGCATAATCTGCTGTCATTATCAAACTATGCAAAGGTTCTTTCTACAATCCATCGTTTGTGGATGGATTTATAAGATTGCGATTCCTGCTTTGTCAGTATGATCACCTGTTAGATATATCCAAACTGTTCCTTTACCGTCTTGATTATATCACCCCGGTAGCCTCCATCAGCCAGCACTGCTTTAATACTTGCATAACTATCTTGCAATACCCGCATTAGCCATATAACAGCCTGACTATATGAACATGAGCTACAGTAACCATTACCGCCAATAAAATACCATTCTTATCCACCACGATATGTCGCTTGATGTTTTTTTCCTTCTTATTCCCATCATAGCTTTTTAAGGACCGGTTATTGCCCCAACGAATACTTTGACTATCCATGACTCCTAATGTTGGACGAGGCTGTTGGCCTTTCTTTACCCGGACTTTGCTGCGCAGTTTATCCAAAATTCTGTCAAACAGCCCGTTTAGGAATCATGCGTTGCGAGAGGTGTGGTTCCAGCATTTCCCAGTCAGCTTGCGAGATAGGGGTAAATCGTTCTATATATTTCCTGAGTTCCCGGAACATCTTACCTGATATATTTTCCGATCACCGGAAATTTTTGGAATTCCTTTTTCTCGATCAGCAGGATAAACCAGCACCAGGTGGATAATAATACAAATCCCAGTCCCAGACTGAAATAGACATGCGGGAACCAATTCGTTACAGCTTTATGAGCCAGGAATAACAATACAACAATGGTTCCGTATGCGATCAGTTTTTTGGTTGCATAGGGAACCGGGTAGGCTTTCTGTCCCCACCGGTAACTGATCACCATCATGGTTCCATAACATAAAAAAGTGGCCCAGGCGCCTGCCATATAACCGATATGGGGAATGAGTGTGTAGTTAACGCCAATGGTGATGGCCGTTCCAATCAATGTGATGTAAGTGCCTGCAATGGTGCGGTTACTTAATTTAAACCAGATACTGAGGTTATAATAAATACCCAGAAAGATATTGGCCAGCAACAATACCGGGACCACCGACAGGCCTACCCGGTATTCGGGACCGATCAGTCTTGACCAGATCGGCAGGAACAGGCTTACGGCCAGGAACATGGTGGTGACCACGATCACAAAGAATTTCATGACACGGGCATAGGTCTTCTGCGGATTTTGTCCTTCTGCCTGTTTGAAAAAGAAAGGCTCTGCACCCATCCGGAATGCCTGGACAAACAGCGTAATCAGTAAGGATAATTTATAACAAGCATTATAAATACCTACCTGTTCATTCCTGAATTCCGCAGTGCCGGGTAACCAGGCTTTCAGCATCAGCCTGTCAAAAGTTTCGTTGATAATACCTCCCAGGCCAACGATGACCAGGGGTAGGGAATACACCATCATTTCTTTCCAGAGACGTATATCGAAACTGAATCGGACAAGGGATAACTCTTTGCCGAGTAATAACAAGGTTAACAGGCTTTGCACCACATTGGCGATGACCACGTATACAATAGGGTTCTGGTTGATATCGAAAAATGTACCGACCCAGCTATCCGGGTTTGCCTGTAGTTCTGCGGGGCAATAATTAACCAGGAACCAGACCAGCAGCAGGTTAACAAAGATCCCGATCACCCGCACAAATGCATATTTGACAGGTCTTTCTTCCTGTCGCAGTTTGGCAAAGGGGATCACGCTCAGTGTGTCAAGTGCAATGATCACGATAGTGAGTGTGGCTATTTCCGGTATGTCGGAAAAACCACTGATGCTTCCGAGCAGACCACGGTTGAGCCAGAGTATACCAGAAAAAGCAATGGTAGAAAACAGGATGGATAAAAAACTGGTGCTGTAGATCGTTTGTTGATACTCTTTTCTTGCTGAAAAACGGAAATAGGCCGTTTCAAAACCATAAGTGAACAACACACTTAATACCGGTATGGCAGCGTACAATAAACTTTGTTTCCCGAAATCGGCCGTTTTTACATGGGGAGAATAGGTGAGTAAGGGCGTTAACAGATAACCCATGAACCTGGCCGCTATAGAGCTGAGTCCATACCACATCGTTTGTCCTGCCAGTTTCTTTATCCCGCTCAAATTCTATTGGTTTATTGATTGTACCCATTCACTCATCCACTCATTCACTCATTGCTAAAGTAACAAATGTGCGCTTACCGGTGAATATCTGCTGGTGGTTTTGTGTGATTATCGGCTCCAGGTGCTGCAAAACGTGGGTCTTTCAGGAAACTGGAATCGGTCAGCGTATATAAAAAAGCGGTCAGCTGACCGATCTCGTAATTCGACAGGGGCAGTTTATTGCGGAACAGGGGATCGGTGGTAGCACTCACTACCATGTTTTTCCGGTAATGTTCAAACACGTTCATCAGCGAGAAAAAACGGCCATCATGTCCATAAGGAAAGGTCATGGCTACGTTCCGCAGACTGGGCACTTTGAATTTGAGTGAGTCTTCGGGCCTGGTGGTTATGCGCATCCTGCCCGGGTCTTTCAGTACATCATCCATCTTCAGACCAATGTTTCGGTAGGAATAATCTGTGAACAGGGGTTCTGTGTGACAGCTGATACATTTCTGTACGAAGATCTGGTATCCCAACTGCTCCGGCAGGATGAAACTGGCTTCACCGCGTTTTACTTTATCGTATTTACTGTTACTGCTCACCAGCTGCAGCAGGAACTGGCTCAGGGCTTTTCCCAGCCGCTGGGTATTGATGGTCTCGTCGCCAAATGCGGCTTTGAACATTTTCCGGTATTCCTTGTCCGTTTTCAGTTTGGCAATGACATTCTCCAGCGTTTCGGCCATTTCATTCTCCGCGGTGATAGGCGCCAGCGGCTGCAGGTCAAGATGGTTGATGCCGCCATCCCACATAAAATCTTTCTGCCAGGCCAGGTTGAACAGACCCGGTGCATTGCGGGTGGTTAACGCGTTATTATAGCCATGACTGAGACTATGATCGTATGTGTTGAATGCCCCAAACTGCTGGTGACAGCTGCCGCAGGAGAAGTTACCATCCTTACTGAGCCTGCCGTCGTAAAAAAGTTTTTTGCCCAGGGCAAAACCTTCTTCGGTTAGCGGGTTCTTAGAAAAATCATAGACTGGCTGCGGCCAGCCTTTGGGTACTTTGAAAATGATGGGCTTGGGCCTGAAATAAGCGTTATCTGCCGCAACCCATCCCGCACAGGCCAGCAGGATCAGCAGTAACACCCAGGTATTTTTGGCAATCCTCATATCAGCGCGCGGAGTGAATGGAAAACATGTTTTGATAATTATCAGCAAATCTCATCGCCAGACTGCCCGGTGTATGGCATACAGGTGTCTCAGCTATGTTGATCTGCGATGCCCCGCTGAACCACTGGTTGATATCGGCAGTGATATGGATCTCCCGGAGCGGCTGGTTGGCTGGCGGAATTTGCAGTGTGATCGCTCTTGCCGTATTCATCCCAAAACGAAAACCTCCGATATGGTACGTAAAACGGTGCCCCGGCGAAGGGGAACGTTCTGCGGTACCTTCCAGTTTGGCCATGATATAACCGCTGTTCCAGGTCCAGAACATGCCTTTCAAAGGGTCGAGAGCGCCGGTCTGTATGCCGGAAACATTTTTGGCGCTATCCACGCCCAGTAAGAAACCGATCTGGCCGATGTCGATATCCGGCACCTGGAGGGTGATGATTTTAGAACCGGGTATTTCTTCGTCTATGAGAAAATATTGCGGATCCGGTTTCCATTGTCTGCCCTTGCTGTCGGTAAGGGTGAAATGGGAGACATAGTATTTGAATCTTTCGATCGTAATACTATCGCCCAGGCTGTTCTGGCAAAGCGCGCCGAGTTCCAGCGGGTTTTTGCCAACCTGGTGGTGAAAGACCAGTCGTAATTTCCCGGCAGGTGCAGTAGCGGGTACTGGCCCCCTGAAGTGTAAACCGGTGAGACAGAGTGCCAGCAAAACGGTCATGTATACCGAGTGCTTCATAAATAATCGTGTTTGTTGATCTTCCTGCGAAGTTCCTTGATGGTCCGGTTCTTTTTCTTGGTCTCGATCCGTTTTTCCTGGGCGGCCCTGCTGGGTTTGGTGGGTCTGCGAACTTTCTGTTTGACCAGCGCCAGGTTTACCAGCTGGTTCATTTTCCTGGTCACTTCCCCTTTATTACCCAATTGCGATCTCTCCGTTTGTGCTTTTACCAGTAGCTGGTCTTCGTCCGTGATCTTATTGGCCAGTTTTTCGCGTATCAATGTTTTTTGCTCCTCGTTTACCAGGCGTGATGAGGCAATATGCCAACGGCCCTCTACCATGGTCTCCACCTTGTTCACGTTTTGCCCTCCTTTGCCACCGCTGCGGGCGGTCTGGAACCATATCTCCGGTGTAATGTCTACCTTCATTGCACTAAAGTTCGGATAAAAACTGTTAAAGGATCATGAGAATTGTAATACAAAGGGTAAGTGAGGCTTCGGTTACCATAGAAGGTTCGGTAACAGGTGCCATACAGAAAGGTTTGTTGGTGCTGGTTGGCATTGAGGATGCGGATACCGACGAAGACATAACCTGGCTTAGCAACAAGATCGTTAACCTGCGTATTTTTGATGATGCGGAAGGGGTAATGAACCTCGGCATCAAAGACGTGGATGGAGAGATCCTGCTGGTAAGCCAGTTCACCCTGCATGCCAACACCAAAAAAGGGAACCGGCCTTCTTATATCAAAGCATCAAAACCGGGTATTGCCATACCGATGTACGAGGAGATGATCCGGCAGTTGGAGACCGATCTCGGTAAAAAGATCCAGACAGGCATTTTTGGTGCAGACATGAAAGTGCGCCTGCTCAACGATGGCCCGGTAACCATCCTGATCGACTCGAAGAATAAGGAATAAAAGAATTATCAATCAATTTCGGATGAGTGATCTCTAACCATTCACTCAATCACTCATCCACTCATTCACTCATTAAATTGAACTATGCCCGATATCACTACCCGTCCGGATCTTGAAAAGCTGATGGGACAATTCTACCGGAAAGCTTTTGCAGATGACCTGATCGGTCACTATTTTACCGAAGTGGTGAAAGTGAACCTGGAAAAACATATTCCCGTGATTGTGAATTTCTGGGAGTCGGTACTGTTTGACAAAGGTGGTTACCAGGGAAATGTCATGCAGACACATCAGCACCTGCACCAGTTGTCGGCTTTCAGGGATGAACATTTTCTGCGCTGGGTAACGGTATTTAAGCAAACGGTAGATGAGCTGTTTGCAGGCGATACCAGCGAGAAACTGAAACAGCGGGCAGAATCCATTGCCATGGTCATGCGGCTGAAAACCGTTCATGGGGGTATGGGTAAACATTAGGATAGCGAATTTGTAAACCTTACAACACAGCATATATGACAATCGATCAGGCGCAGCAACAGGTAGATCACTGGATCAAGACAGTAGGTGTACGTTATTTCAACGAACTCACCAACCTCGGGATACTGATGGAGGAAGTGGGAGAACTGAGCAGGCTCATGGTGCGTACCTATGGGGAGCAGTCGTTCAAAGAGTCGGATAAGGGAAAAGAGATCGCTGATGAAATGGCCGATGTGTTATGGGTGCTGATCTGCCTGGCCAATCAAACGGGTGTAAATCTGACTGAGGCGCTGCAAAAGAATTTTGAGAAGAAGCATATACGGGATGCTGAGCGGCATAAGCAGAATGACAAACTACAATAGTTTACAGGTATCTGTTAAATAGGGAATGTATGAAACGGCATATGGTAAGTATTTATTCCGTCTGCAAAGAATCGATACAAGATTTCTCGCACCATAAGGCGTTGCAGATGAGTGCTGCCCTGGCATATTATACGGTATTTGCCATCGCCCCGGTATTGATCCTGGTCATCAGTTTATGCGATATTTTTTATGGAAGGGCGGCTATTGAAGGAAAATTATTCGAGAATATCCAGGGCCTGGTGGGTGCCGATGCTGCCCGCCAGATCGAACAGATCATCCGGAACATCACGGTTTCGAGAGATGTGAGCTGGGCCTCTATCGTCGGGGTCTGTGCCCTGATACTGGCCGCTACCGGTGTGTTCACCGAGATACAGGATTCCATCAATTTTATCTGGCGCTTAAAGGCCAAACCCAAGAAGGGTTGGTTGAAACTGATCCTGAACCGGGTGTTGAGTTTTTCCATGATCGTGGTACTGGGGTTTGTCCTGCTGGTATCATTGGTGGTGAACTCGGTGATAGACCTGTTGGGTGAGCAGTTACTGCGGGCGTTTCCCGATACTGCCCTTTTCCTGGTGCATACAGCCAACCTGGTAGTCACTTTTTTAACGGTAAGCATCCTGTTCGCTACCATTTTTAAAGTGTTGCCCGATGCGCGTATCAAATGGCAGGATGTGGTGGTGGGTTCTTTTGCTACCGCGTTTTTGTTTATGATCGGCAGGTACGCTATTGGGTTTTATCTTGCCAAAACACATATCAGTTCCACCTACGGCGCTGCAGGTGCGGTGGTGATCATATTGTTATGGGTGTATTATTCCGCCATCATCCTGTACCTGGGCGCTTCCTTTACAAGGGTATATGCGATCCGGAAAGGACGAAACATTTATCCCACCGACTATGCCGTATGGATACAGGAAATTGAACTGGAAAATAAAGCGTCGCTCCAGGTACAGGATCATCCGGTACTTACCAATACTTCGGTGTCTGTTGAGGAGCCCAGGGCTAAATAACCAGGATTAACAGATACATAAAACAGCCGCACAATATTTATGCGGCCGTTTTGCCGGGAACTTGTTCGCTTATTTAAAAATATTTTTCTGTTTGGTCATTTTTTCAATTTCAGCTACGGTTCTGGGGCTGCCGGCAGAAAGGTTTCTGTAACCGCCATCTGCAGTGATCAGGATATCATCCTCGATACGCACGCCGATATTCCACCATTTCTGTTCGCATTTGCTTCCGGGAGCGATGTAGATGCCAGGTTCCACGGTAAATACGGCGCCGGCCTGTAAGATACCGGGGTTGGGGTCATGCACATCCAGTCCCAGCCCGTGCGAAGTACCATGCGGGAAATAGGTCCTTGCCTCAGCTTCTGTTTTAATGATCCCCAGTTTTAGCAAACCACGTGTGATCACCCGTAAAGCAGCATTGTGAGGCTCCCGGGAGTTATTGCCTGTCTTGCACTGTACAAAAGCCGAATCCTGCGCTTCCAGCACCAGTTCATAAATGAGCTTCTGTTCGGGTGAGAATTTTCCGTTCACTGGTATAGTCCGGGTAACATCGGCACTGTAGCCATGGTATTCAGCGGCACAGTCGCTCAGCAGCAGGTCGCCGTCTTTCATCAGGCGCTGGTTGGTTTCGTAATGCAGTACACAGCTATTTTCAGCCGAACCATTGATGCTTGGATAACCGGGGTACTCCGACCCGTTTTTCTTGAAATAATATTCCATAATGGCCTGTGCCTGGTATTCCGTCATACCGGGTTTGATGGAGCGGATCACAGCATTATGTCCT
The DNA here is from genome assembly GCA_016183765.1 of Bacteroidota bacterium. Taxonomy (GTDB): domain Bacteria; phylum Bacteroidota; class Bacteroidia; order Chitinophagales; family Chitinophagaceae; genus Sediminibacterium. Next base: position 37,109 of record JACPEA010000008.1, on the reverse strand, counting down.
TCAGTGCTCATCACCACGGCTTTTTCGATCAGGTTGATCTCTTCCGGTTGTTTAATGGCGCGGAGATTGTGGAGTATATTCCCAAGGGTGAGTACCGCGTTGGTTTTGTGATGGGTGCTAATGGCGCTGTCTACCAGTTGCGCCATCC
>JACPEA010000008.1:0-36947 GCA_016183765.1 Bacteroidota bacterium | reverse complement strand
CCATCCTTGATAAAGGATCCACTCCGCCACGGCCATTGTAATATTTGGAAAGGATCTTCTCATTGTACAGGTTGGTCATCACCGAATCTGTCCTGCTGAAGTCGATCGTGTTGTAGTTGAACTGCTCATGGGTAAACACATGCTCCAGCTGGTGTTTCTTTTTTACGCCATCTACTCCTAGTATCTTACCTGTCCACATTTCACGGGCGGGATTGCGGGGCTGTACAAAAATGAATTCAGTGCCGGTTTCGCCGTTGATGGTTGCCGGTTCTTTGAACAGCAGCAACATGGCATTGGGTTCTGTTAAACCGGTGAGATAATAAAAGTTCTTGTTCTGGGCGTAGATGAAATCCACATCATTGGAGCGGTTACGGGTTTGTGCTGCAAAAAATACGGCTACCGTTTTTTGGGGCATCAGTTCCCTTACGGCCGCCCTGCGGCCGGCATGAAAGGCAGGACTGAGGTAATCGTCGGGATATTCTGTGTGTTGTTGGGCTGCCGCCAGTTGTGGCAGGACAAACAGGATCAACAGAAAGGAGCATAGTTTTCTGAGCATAGTAATGGTTTAAGTACCGCTAAAACTAATTTTTTTATTGGTTTACTCACTATGTTTTGGATGAATGAGCCGTTTTTTACCGGTCAAACCCGAAAAACCGTTCCCTGCGGCTTTTGCCGACAGGCGTAAAAGCATATTTTTGCGGGGTTATGAGTATACAGCAAGACAATCAGTTCCAGGCGATCATTTCGCATGCCAAAGAATATGGCTTTGTGTTTCCGAGTAGTGAGATTTATGATGGCTTAAGTGCCGTGTATGATTATGGTCCTTACGGCAGTGAATTGAAAAAGAATATCCGCGATTACTGGTGGAAAAGCATGACCCAGATGCATGAGAATATCGTCGGTATCGATGCTGCCATTTTTATGCATCCTACCACCTGGAAAGCCAGCGGACATGTTGATAATTTCAGCGATCCGATGATCGACAACAAAGACAGCAAAAAAAGATACCGGGTAGACCATTTGCTGGAAGCCAAAGCAGACCAGCTAAGAGAGAAAGGAGAAAACCAGGCCGCAGACACGCTGCTGGCATCAATGGATGCATTACTGGCTGCGGAAGATTTTGCCGGATTGAAAGAAATGATCATTGATCAGAAGATTGTTTGTTCGGTAAGCGGTACGGCCAACTGGACTGATATCCGCCAGTTCAACCTCATGTTCTCCACCCAACTGGGTTCCGTGACAGAAGATGCCGATACCATTTACCTGCGTCCCGAAACAGCACAGGGTATTTTTGTGAATTTCCTGAATGTGCAGAAAACCGCCCGGATGAAGATCCCATTCGGTATTGCACAAACCGGTAAGGCTTTCCGTAATGAGATCGTAGCCCGCCAGTTTATTTTCCGCATGCGCGAGTTTGAGCAGATGGAGATGCAGTTTTTTGTACGCCCCGGTACGGAAGGTGAATGGTACCAGTACTGGAAGGAAGCGAGGTTGCAGTGGCATTTGAGCCTGGGTATCTCAAAAGACAAATACCGTTACCACGACCACGTGAAACTGGCCCATTACGCCAAAGAAGCCTGCGATATCGAGTTTGAATTTCCATTCGGGTTCAAAGAGGTGGAAGGCATTCACTCAAGAAGTGATTTTGACCTCACGCAACACCAGTTGTACAGCAAAAAGAAGATGCAGTACTTCGATACAGAGATCAGCCAGAACTATGTTCCGTATGTGGTGGAAACGTCTATCGGGCTCGACAGGATGTTCCTGCTGATCATGGCCAATGCATATGAAGAAGAAACCATTACCAAAGAAGATGGCTCAACGGATAGTCGTGTGGTCATGCATATTCCTGCTAAGATCGCACCCGTGAAACTGGCGGTACTCCCACTGACCAAAAAAGACGGTCTGCCAGAACTGGCCCGTGAACTGATGGATGAATGCAAACCTTACTTCAAATGTTTTTACGAGGAAAAAGACGCGATCGGTAAACGATACAGAAGACAGGATGCCATTGGTACGCCGTTCTGTGTAACTATCGATCACCAGACTAAGGAAGATAAAACAGTGACCATCCGTTACCGCGATAGCATGATACAGGAAAGGGTGTTGCTGAGTAAAGTGAAAGACCTAGTATTGGAGCAGGTGATGTAACCCTCATTGGCCCATAAAAAAATAGCTATGGATTGGAAATGGAAGCTGGCGCAAAAACTGGAGTTTATCTGGTGGAAACGGTACCTGCAAGACAAAGACCCTGACACTTACCTGGATCGGAAGAAACGTTATTGGCAGGATCTGCTGACGAGAATGTCGCCATGGCTTCCATTGCCGGGCAATCAACAGATACTGGATGCCGGTTGCGGACCTACAGGTGTCTTTCTGGTGCTGGAAGGTAACCAGGTAGATGCCATCGACAGCTTACTGGGTAAATATGAGCAGCTTTCGCATTTTCAGCCGCAGAACGTTCCCTGGACCAGGTTCCGGACCCTGTCGATGGAAGACCTGGAGGAAACGGAAAAATATGATGTGATCTTTTGCATGAATGCCATCAACCATGTCAGGAACCTTCCCCTATGTTACGATAAGCTGGTAAAAGCGCTGAAGCCAGGGGGCTTTCTTGTTGTTTCTACAGATGCGCACCGGAACCGGTTTTTAAAGAAACTGTTTCAGCTGCTTCCCGGAGATATGCTGCATCCCGTTCAGTTGGATATACGGGAGTATGAAAACTTTCTCACAGAAAGAAAGATGCATATCCTTAAAAGTTTCCTGAGTAAGCGAGAGCCTATCTTCGATTATTATGTAACTGTGTCGCAAAAAAAAGCCTCCTGAAAGCTGTTGCTGCAGGAGGCTGATGTATCGTAAGGATAATTACTATCCGTATAATTCCAGGTGAATGGCTTTTTTATCATAGCCTAGGTCCACGATGCGCTGTTTGGCTTCGTCGATCATGTTTTTCCATCCGCATAAAAAGAACTTGGCAGGTTTGGAGCCCTTGCCGGTCAGCTCTTCATACACGGGATGCACATAACCTTTGTGTGTACCTTCCGGAACGCTTTCTTCCCTCGAATAACAGGGATGGAAGAAAAATCCGGGTTCGTCTTTTTCCAGTTGTTTGAGTTCGTCCACATACAAACCGTCGGTGAGCTTGCGGCATCCGAAGATCAGGTGCAGGTTCTGGTGCGGTAATTTCTGCTGATGTACGGCATGTACCATGGCACGGAAAGGTGCAATACCGGTACCGGTACAGATCAGGAAAATATCTTCTTCGATCGGTTGTGGTAAAGTGAATTTACCTTGTGGCCCGCGAAGAGGGAACTCGGTACCTACTTTCACTTCGTTGAAGAGATAGGTGGTACCCAGACCGCCTTCGAGAAGAACGATCACGAGTTCAAATACATTACTGCCATCGGGTGCGGAAGCGATGGAATAACTTCTCCATCTTTTATTCTTTTGCTCGTGAATGGGGAGATCGAGCGTTACAAACTGTCCAGCCTGGTAATCGAAACTTTCTACTTCGGGAACCTGTATCCAGAAACGGCGTGTTAAACCGGATGGGACTGCGTGTTCAATTTTAATTACTTTGCCGGTGCGCCAGGGTTCTGCCATGTGTGATAATTTTTAGATGTTCATCAAATAGATCCAGTCTTCGGAACTGTTTGGCTAGCAAGCAATACCGTTGTATAAAGGTAATGATAACCAGCTTTCAAAGCAAAAAGGCCACGATAACGTTATCGTGGCCTTTTGCCTGAAATAGTGTCTTTTTTATCGTTGTACCAGTATCTTCTGGAGATAGGTTTTTTTGTTGTGCTGGATCCGCAAAATGTAAAATTCTGAACTCACCCGGTCTATCCGGAGCTGTTTGGAAAACTTGCCGGAGAAGCCGGGATAAATGTTGTTGTATACCCTTTGTCCGGAAGCGCTCAGTAATTCTATCGAAAGATCGGCTTTGCCGCTGACTTCGAAAGAGAGATTGAATAGGCCGTTGTTCGGATTGGGAGATGTGTTCAGTTTGATCTCCCGGGCAATGACATCAATGCTCGCCGTAACCGTCACTGTGATCTCATTGGAAGCCTGCTGGCAGCCAAAAGCATCAAAAACAACCGTTTTGTATCTCCCCGCTTTGGTTAGCTTATAACTGGCCCCGTTTGCCCCGTTGATGGCGGTATCATTCAGGTACCATTGGTTGCCCGAGCTGATACTGCTCACCAGTGAATCGGCCTGCTGGCTGATGACAGGCATGGGCGAAGCTGCGGCGATCACCGGTACCCTGTCGCTCATACAGCCCGTACTGATCCGCATATTGTAGAAGAAATAGTAGAACTGGTTTTGCGTGGTTCCCGCACTGTTACCTGTGATCGACATGATATTGGGAATGGAGATAGGATAGCTGCTGCTGCCGGCGATACCATTGTTTCGGAAAATAGTGGCGCCGAGATTGGTCAAAGTATCTACATTACCGTTCTTGTCGAGGCATTGTATAATGATAATATGGTCACCTGTAGAAGTTACAGGCAGGTTTAAGAAGAACACCGCACCTGTATCCGCAGCTGTGTTCGAAGTGACTGCTCCTGGTGCAGGCGTAGGGGTGGTAGCATACACATCCAGGGTAGTGTTGGCCAGTGGCTGATAATTGAAAGAAGTGCTGGTTTCTGAGAGAAGGTTGGCAAGGATAAACCTGATCTTACCCGGATAACCGATGTACAAACGTGCCGATTCAATCGTTAAAGGAACTGAATTGTTGATCTTTACATAAATACCCCTGAAACTGTTATATCCACCTGTAGCGGAGAGTTCTGTTTTATTTATGGGTCCAATGGTGGTTTTCGCCTCTTTGGCCACATAATAGGTTTTGTCGCCGGGAATGGTGGTGGTACTGGCAGTTGGCCCCGCCGCAAAAGGAGCATTCCCGGTTGCGGTGGCATACCAGAAATAATTGGAGTTACCAGGCCCATTCACTTTCAGGTTCACGGTATTGCTGCAGATACCAGCCGAAGCAGCTACCGCAGCCGGTTTGGCAGCTGTGATAATGGTTGCTGTAAGCGAGTTGTTGGCAGGATATTGGTCAGTGGCCAGATTGGTAGCAGCCACAATGGTATATACGGTAGCGGGCGAAGTAACCATGGGCAACTGGAACGTATAGGTTTCCGTGGTCAATGGTGCAACAGGTCCGGGATAGGTGAAAGAGAGGTTGGCTACCGTACCCGATGTGGTCGATACGGTTGCTGTGATCGGGATATTGGATTGTGGATTGGTGGCGCCATTGTTGCGGATCCTTACCGTAAGGTATTGCGCACCACTGGCGCAATCATTGCCGGAAGGTGAAACAATTTCACTGATGGACACATCATTGGATGGATTGATGACCCGCACCCGGTAATCCTGTGTTTCTCCTTTTGTGTAAGTGCCGCAGGCCACTACATCACTGGCCAGACCGGTTTCCTGAACAATTACCCGCATCAGGCAGATATTACCAATGGTTAGGGTGCCGGGTGTGGTGATATTGGCAGTAAAGGTCTGCGCCGCAGCACTCAGCACCCCGCTGGTAGCCACTGTTTCGGAAGTTTCGAAAATGCCATTGTTATTGTAATCGATAAATATTTTCACGATCCGGTTTGCGGTGGTCGCATCGGCCGTACTCACCCGCACCCTCACCGGGATGGTTTCTGAAGGTTCGATATTGGCTACATACCGGGTATTGTCTGTATAGGTTTTTGAACCGGCTGAATTCGCTACCTGCATGCTTTTGAAAGAGACACTGTCGATCCTTGCTCCGCCGCCACCCGATGTGGATGCGCAGTAAGCGGTTCCGCCCACACCGCTCATCAGTAAAGAGTAGGCCTGCGATGTCCTGACCAGCGTGCCTTTGTGCGAAACATAAATGGTGTAGGTCTGACCCGGCACCGTACTGTCGATATCGATCCTTTCCACGTTGTCCGTGATATTGTCACCCGGAGCAGCTACGAAAGTAGGGTTGTTCAGATCCAGTGTCCACGGCATATACGTGCGTATTCCTTTGGTGATGCGGATGTCAAGATCGTTCACCAGGTTCTTGGTGTGGTTGTTCAGTACATTTACTTTATCTACTGCGCCTTTTACATCTGTCCAGCAAAGGGTTGCCTGTAACGGTCCGTTACCGGAAGCTACTACGGTTGTACTGAAGGTCTGGCCCTGTGTTAATGTGTTTTCATAGATCAGGTGATTGCTGGTAGCAGCATTGTTTGAGCTGATGGCGGCATTCATGGCCACCGCTGCCTTCTGCACATTCAGTAAACCCCATCCGTACTGGTAGTCGGGCCCGGCTGCATTACCCGTTTCATCCGCTGTGTGAATGGCCAGTCCTTTCAGTGTGGCAGAGCGCAGGAAAGCAGTACTACTGTTCTTGAGTTTGGAATAATATTCCTGCAGGAGGAACAGGGAACCGGTTGCATTCGGCGCCGCCATGGATGTTCCGCTGAAACTGGCATAACTGGTACTGGAAGCTGCGATCGGAGATAAGAGGTTCACCCCGTCGGCTACAATATCGGGTTTGATACGGCCATCATCCGTGGGTCCCCAGGAACTGAAACCGCTCATCACCGCATCTTCCGGACGGCTATATCCCGAAGGAATTCCGTTCACCGCGCCAATGGTCAGGATATTCTTGGCGCCACAGTCCCAGGAAATGATGTCATAACCATCGTTACTGCTGATACCCGAGGGCCGGTTCCCGGAAGCGACCATGGTTCCACTGGTATTTCGGCGGTAATAAGGCTCGCCTACCGCCGGACCGTTCTCATCGCGGTTATTACCCGCCGATTTTACGATCAGGTAATAGGGTGCATTGTAGGCAATGGAATCGAGCGCCTGTGCATCTTCACTGTAATACCCGAATTTATAGTCTTCGTTCTCATCCGGCCGTCCGTTGAATTCCCAGCGGCTTTGCGAACTGTTGTAATTCCATCCCGAAACGATGGAATAGGAGTGATTGGACAGCAGCAGGTTACTGGATTCATTCGCCATCTCAGGAATGTCGCTGGTAAAATCATAGGCCACAATACCCGTAGCGCCATAAGCCATGCCCTTGGCGCTGGCATTGACGCCCGAAGCGATCATGGTGCCGGTTACGTGGGTAGCATGGTCACTAACGGATGCGGGATTGTCTTTTTGCGTTACCCGCCCCGTGAGTTCTACATGTGTGCCAAGTACGGAACCTCCATCCCATACCCCGATCCTGTTCTTGAGGTAAGCAGAACTGCCCGAAAGGTTCAGCCCGGTTGAACCGCCCGGCCACAATTGATTGGTACGTGTGGTGGCTGCAGCGATGGTATTGTTGTTGGTCATGTAATATTTGGGAAAACCAAAATCATCCACACCCACCAGTACGCCTTTTCTTCCGTTGAGGGAAGTGATGGTGAGGTCCCAGCCATTTCTTTTGGCCAGCGTGATGGCTTTGGCATAATTGGCATTAAAAGACAGCTTATAACCAACAGCGGCCTGTTTCAGGATGCGGGTATTGGTAACGGTCTGTGCAGAAGCCACCCATGCCAATCCGCAGATTCCCCAAATAGACCCTACAATTTTTTTCATCATAACCTTCATGTTTTCCATCCGCCGATAACTCAGAAAAATAGGCGTAATATTCACTAAATTAGATACTTTCATCATTCAAAGTGAGGTATGAAACACATTCTTTTTTTAGGGTTCTCCGGCTGTTTGGCAATTCTCGGCTGTTCGTCGGCTAAAAAGTTCCCTTCATCGGTGGTCACCCAGGGCATTACCGGCAGGATCACCGAACTCACCGGTAACCGCATGCCTATGAAAGATGCAGAACCGGATCTTCCTAAACCCTTACTGACCACCGTTTTCATCTATGAACCCACCCATATCAGCCAGGTAACCCGAACAGGCACCGAACCGGTATATACGGCCATTGCCACCCGGCTGGTTGCTTCGGTAGAAACGGACAGTACCGGCCATTTTACCGTTTCCCTGCCCGTGGGCAGTTATTCCCTCTTTGTGAAACAGGGAGACCGTTTTTATGCCAATCTCTTCGACAACAATAATCATATCGCCCTCTTTCCGGTGGAAGAAGGAAAACTGACCCAGGCCAACCTGTCGGTAAGCAACAGGGCGAGTTTCTAATACCGGCAGGCGGTTCCCCGCCTGTAATGCAGCATCGGTAAACCGATTCTCGGAACTACCCATTATCTTTGCCCTCTTTTCGTGAAGGAATTGAGCAAGCGGATATGAATTTGAATGTGCTGCTGGATCTGTACCAACAATCACCCCAGCTTTTTCAACTGGCGGACAGGCTTTCTTTTGTCCAGCCCCAGCAAATTTTCTTACAGAACTTACAGGGCAGCAGCTCGGAATTTGTGGTGAGTGCGGTATTCATGCACCCTTCCTGCCAGCAACTGAACCACCTGGTGGTTTTGAATGATGCCGAAGAAGCGGCCTATTTCCACAATACGCTGGAAAACCTGACCCATGCGCTGGACCTGTTCTATTTTCCTTCTTCCTTCAAGAACCGGAAGAATTTCAGGATACTCAACAGTTCGCATGTGATGTTGCGTACCGAGGCGCTGACAAAATTATCCGCCGGTGGTAACCGCAAGATCATGGTCACCTACCCGGAAGCCTTGTTCGAGAAAGTGGTGTTACCCTCCACCCTCAGCAGCAATATCATCAGCATCAAAGCCAATGATACCATCAATCCTGAAAGCCTGATGGACCTGTTCGTGATGTATGGTTTTGAGCGTACCGATTTTGTATACGAACCAGGCCAGTTTGCCCTGCGTGGTGGTATCCTGGATATTTATTCGTTCGGCAATGAAAAGCCGTATCGTGTGGAGCTGTTTGGCAATGAGGTAGACAGTATCCGCATCTTCGATCCCGAAACGCAGTTGAGTGAAAGGAAACTGTTGCAGGTGAATATCATTCCCAACGTGGAAACACAGTTCGAAAGCGGGGAGAAAGTATCGTTGCTGGAATTCCTGCCAGAGAATACGGTGGTATGGCTGAAAGATTGGGATGTGATCAGGGAAAAAATAGATACACAGGAAGAAGACCTGCAGGGTTTTGTACAGTTGCTTACAGATGGTTACCGCATGCAAACTGGTGAGGAAGAGGATGATACTAAGATCCTCAAAGAAGTAAAAGCCGAGGATTTTGTAAGCAGCAGTATCATTGAACAGCAGCTGGGGGTAAGACATATTGTGGAGTTTGGCTACAAACCCCATATGGCCAAAACGGAAATAGGTTTCCGCACCCGTGTGCAGCCCTCTTTCAACCGCCAGTTCGACCTGCTGATCAAGGACCTGAAAGCCCATGAAACCGCGGGTTTCGGGGTATATATCTTTGCCGAACAGGCACGCCAGCTGGAACGCCTGCACAGCATTTTTGCGGATCTGAATACAGAGATCCGGTTTGTGCCGGTAGCCACGGGCATACACGAAGGATTCATTGATGAAGAGCTCAAACTGGTCTGCTACACCGACCACCAGATCTTTCAGCGTTACCATAAATACAAGGTAAAACAGGCCTATAACAAGAACAAAGCCATCACCCTTAAAACCCTGCGGGACCTGCAGCCGGGCGATTATGTAACGCATATCGACCATGGGGTGGGCACTTACAGCGGTCTGCAGAAAATTGAAGCCAATGGTAAAGTGCAGGAAGCGGTCCGGATCATTTACAAAGACAGCGATATCCTGTATGTGAACATCAACTCACTGCACAAGATCTCGAAATATACAGGCAAGGAGGGAACGGTTCCCAGGATCAACAAACTGGGTTCCGATGTGTGGAACAAACTGAAGGAGAAAACCAAGACCAAGGTCAAAGAGATTGCTTTTGACCTGATCAAACTATATGCACAAAGAAAAGCCCAGCAGGGATTTGCCCATACGCCGGATAATTATATGCAGACCGAGCTGGAAGCTTCTTTCATTTATGAGGATACGCCCGACCAGGGCAAAGCCACTGCAGATGTGAAGAAAGACATGGAGAGCGAGAGCCCGATGGACCGACTGGTTTGTGGCGATGTGGGCTTCGGTAAAACAGAAGTGGCCGTACGTGCTGCCTTCAAGACCTGCGTGGATGGCAAACAGGCTGCCGTACTGGTACCTACCACCATCCTGGCTTTCCAGCATTTTAAAACCTTCCAGGAGCGTTTGAAAGATTTCCCGGTAACGGTGGATTATCTCAATCGTTTCAAATCATCCAAAGAGAAAAAAGAAACCCTCAGGAAACTGGAGGAAGGCAAGATCGATATCATCATCGGCACGCATGGTCTACTGGGCAAGGATGTGAAGTTTAAGAATCTCGGATTGATGGTGATCGATGAAGAGCAGAAATTCGGGGTAGGGCATAAAGAGAAACTGAAGACGCTGAAAACGAATGTGGACTGTTTAACACTTACGGCCACACCCATTCCGCGTACTCTCCAGTTCAGCCTGATGGGAGCCCGCGACCTCAGCATCATCAATACGCCGCCGCCTAACCGGCAACCCATACAGACCGAAGTGCATGTGTTCAATGACGACTTCATCCGGGATGCCATTTATTACGAGACAGAAAGGGGCGGACAGGTATTTTTCATTCATAACCGTGTGCAGGGATTGCCGGAAATGTGTGCATTGATACAGGGGCTTTGTCCTGACCTTAGTATCGGCTTCGCCCATGGTCAGCTGGAAGGGCATGAACTGGAAGAGAGGATACTGGACTTCATTGATAAGAAATACGATGTGCTGGTATGTACCAATATCGTAGAGAGTGGTGTGGATATCCCGAATGTGAATACCATCATCGTCAATAACGCCCATCATTTCGGCCTGAGCGATCTGCACCAGCTGCGCGGAAGGGTGGGCAGAAGCAATAAAAAAGCATTTTGTTACCTGCTGGGACCGCCCATGAGTACGATGCCCACCGATTCGAGAAAACGTTTGCAAACGCTGGAGCAGTTCAGCGACCTGGGCAGCGGCTTCCAGATAGCCATGCGCGACCTGGATATCCGTGGCGCCGGTAACCTGTTGGGTGGCGAGCAAACCGGTTTTATGGCCGAGATCGGTTTTGAAATGTACCAGAAGATACTGGAAGAAGCCATCCGCGAACTGAAACGGACTTCGTTCAAAGACCTGTTCCAGGAAGAGATCAGTAAACAGGATGATTTTGTGAGCGATTGCACCATCGACACAGACCTGGAGATCCTGATACCGGATGACTATGTGGAAAGTATCGCAGAACGTTTATCGCTGTACACCCGTTTAGACAGTTGTGAAAAGGAGGAAGAGCTGCAGGCATTCCACCAGGAAATGCTGGATCGTTTTGGACCGGTACCGCCGCAGGTGGAAGACCTGTTCACCACGGTCCGTTGCCGCTGGATGGCTGTACAGTTGGGTTTTGAGAAAATGGCTTTGAAAGACGAGACCCTGCGCTGTTATTTCATCAACCGCCCCGACTCACCTTATTTCGAATCTGACCTGTTCCGTAAAATACTGGCCTACCTGCAAACCGGAACCAATAAAGCCCGTCTGAAACAGACCGGCCGTATGTTCATGCTGATCGTGGATACCATGAGGGATATGGAGTCCATGCACCGTTTTCTTACCCATATGCACAGTGAAGTGGTGGATAAGGCCTGATAGGGGCATAAAAAATCCGGTTCCTTGCAGAACCGGATCCGAATCTCTTGTTGATATAGCTTAGAAACCTTTTTTGGCAACACCATCAGCGATGGCCTGTAAGGCTTTGGCCTCGCTCAGGATAGCGGCCATTTTATTTCCTTTTCCGTCGTGACCACCGGCCATATAACCGCCTTTAGCCGTTCTGGTGATCACCGCATCCTGCATAGGAACGTTTTTTTCTTTGGTTTTCAGGCAATATGCTTTGATCATTTTTGAAGTGTCCATGTTGTTAGAATTTAAAAGTTAGTAGATAAACAATGGGTTATAGGCCACAATCTACCAATTTTTTTCAGGAAAGTGAAATTTCTGGCGGGAAGGGCCGTTGGGCAGGGGGTAGGAGCGGAACAGGCGCAAAAAAGCCGGTGTCTGTCACCGGCTTTTTCTATGATCAGGGTATAAGGGGTCAGGAACCCGTTTATACGTCGATTTTGGCATATTTCGCATGACTTTCAATGAATTCGCGGCGTGGAGCCACATCATCGCCCATCAGCATGCTGAAGATCCTGTCGGCTTCGGCGGCACTTTCAATGGTCACCTGTTTCAGGGTACGGCGGGCAGGATCCATGGTGGTCTCCCAAAGCTGGTCGGCGTTCATCTCTCCCAAACCCTTGTATCGCTGAATGGTCACGCTGTCGTCTTTTCCGCCTCCCAGTTTTTCCACCCACATTTTGCGCTGCTCTTCGTTGTAGGCATATTCCTGTTCTTTTCCTTTCTTCACCAGGTACAAGGGGGGCTGGGCAATATAAACATAACCCTGCTCCACCATTTCCTTCATATAACGGAACACAAAAGTCAGGATCAGGGTGGCAATATGCGAACCATCCACGTCGGCATCGGTCATGATGATGAGTTTATGGTAACGCAATTTAGTGGTATTCAATGCTTTGGGGTCTTCCGGGGTACCTACGGTCACACCCAGGGCAGTGTACATGTTACGGATCTCTTCGTTCTCGTAGATCTTGTGCTCCATCGCTTTCTCTACGTTCAGGATCTTACCGCGCAGGGGCAGGATGGCCTGGTAACTCCTGTCGCGGCCCTGTTTGGCGGTACCGCCGGCCGAGTCTCCCTCTACCAGGTAGAGTTCGCATTTTTGTGCGTCCCTTTCGCTGCAATCGGCCAGTTTTCCGGGAAGGCCACCACCACTTAATACAGTTTTGCGCTGCACCATGTCACGCGCTTTTTTGGCCGCCACCCTTGCCTGTGCCGCCAGGATGATCTTGGATATCACGTTCTTGGCTTCCTTTGGATTTTCTTCCAGGTAAGCTTCCAGTGCCCGGGCCACGGTGGTCTGCACAATACCGCTTACCTCGCTGTTACCCAGTTTGGTCTTGGTCTGCCCCTCGAACTGGGGTTCGGGAACTTTTACAGAGATGATGGCGCTTAAGCCTTCCCTGAAATCATCCCCTTCAATGGTCACTTTGGCTCTTTCAAAAAGGCCTTCCCTGTCGCCATAGGTCTTGAATACACGGGTCAGGGCCTGGCGGAAACCGGTAACATGGGTACCGCCTTCGATGGTATTGATGTTGTTGACGTAGGAGAAGATATGCTCTTTGAAATCGTCGTTATAGGTAAGTGCTACTTCCACTGCAATATTGGAAGCCTCATCGTGGCCATCCACATACAGCGGTGAAGGGATCAGGGGGTTGCGGTTGCCGTTCTGGTCAAGCATTTCCACAAACTCAACAATACCGCCTTCGCTGTAGAAATTGCGGGTATATACATTGCCGTCCGCATCTTTCTCACGCAGGTCTGTCAGGGTGATGCTGATGCGTTTGTTCAGGTAAGAGAGCTCGCGTAAACGGCCTTCCAGGATCTCTTTCCGGTAAACGGTCTCCTGGAAAATACTGTTGTCGGGCCAGAAATGCACCAAGGTGCCGGTAGTGTTGCTGGTACCTATTTCGCGTACATCGTACTGGGGTACGCCGATCTTGTATTCCTGTTCAAATATTTTACCTTCACGGTTAACGGTTACATGCAGCCTGGTGCTGAGTGCGTTCACGCAGCTGACCCCCACACCGTGCAGACCGCCGGATACCTTGTACGTGTCCTTGTCAAATTTACCGCCGGCATGCAGTACGGTCATCACGATCTCCAAGGCGCTTTTTTTCTCCTTGGTGTTGATACCGGTAGGGATACCCCGCCCGTCATCCTGTACGCTGATGGAATTGTCTTCGTGAATGGTTACGACGATGTTTTTACAATAACCGGCAAGGGCTTCGTCGATCGAGTTGTCCACCACCTCATAGACCAGGTGATGCAGCCCTTTGACACCGATATCGCCAATATACATGGCAGGTCTTTTCCGTACCGCTTCCAAACCTTCCAATACCTGTATGCTGTCGGCCCCGTAATTCCTGTTCTGGGCCTCGTTGTTATTCTGTTGTTCCTGGGTCATAAATGCTTGTCAATCCTGAGTTTTAACAATTTTTCAAGGGTTGGCAAATCTAATGAAAATATAGGGGTTTTTCAGGCTTAAATGAGTCTATTTTTCCCCATTTTGAAGGGGGTTGCAGAGGATAAAATGACGCTTCCGTGACAGGCTGCCAAAAGGCCTTCTTGCAGAATAGATGTTTATACATTAAATTTGCAGCGGTATGCAACAGGTAATGGACATATTGAAGGTTTCGCAACGTGGTGGTATTGAGCCGAGCATGGATCTGCTGTACGAAAAAGAGCAGAATATCCCGGGTTCGATCCAGTACCATATCCGTCGCTACTACGCCCAGCATTCCTGGGTGGCAGACGATACCGGTATGCTGGTATACCATTACAATACCAAAAGGCCTTCCGAGAATTACCTGGAGCTCCGTTACTGCACCACCGGTAACCGGTATTGCGAGGAAAGAAGCTGCGGACAGTGCAACCAGTTGCCTACCGCGAACTGCAATGGCAAACACCAGACCGTAGACGTGTTCACTTTCCATTTCACTTCCACTTTCCTGCACCAGTTCGTACATAACGTGAAGATGAGTAACCGGAAAGATGAAGTGCTGGCATTCAAACACCCCCATGCTTTCACCAAAGTATTCCCGCTCTGTCATAAAAAAAGAAATGTGCTGGATGGTTTGCTGAACCACAGTTATTCCGGCGCAATGGAAAATATTTTTGTCAACGCCAAGATCCACGAACTGTTACTCTACAGCCTGGAATGCCTGGTGGATGAAAAAGAAGAAGGGTTTACCTGTAAGTTCCTGGCAGATGAAAGCGGTCGCGACCGTATTTACCAGGCCAGGGAGATATTGCTGCAACATATCGGCGACCCCATTACCATCAAGGAACTGAGCCGTAAAGTGGCCATGAACGAATGTTACCTCAAAAAAGGTTTCAAGGAAGTTTTTGGTACCACCATATTTGATTTCTACCAACAGCAGCGGATGGAGCACGCCAAATACCTCCTGTACGAAAAAGGACTGAGCGTGACCGACGTGTCTGCTCTCCTGGGTTATTCCTCCATCTCGCATTTTTCCGCGGCCTTCAAAAAACACACCGGCCTCAAACCCTGTGAACTCCTGAAGTAAACGGCCTTGCGGAATATCGAATATCGAACAAGGAATGATGAATGATGATCGGAGGTAGATGCTTTATTCATCATTCCTTGTTCGTCTGTTCATCTGTTCCTCTTTCCTCCATCATTTCCTGCCCGCTATTCAACATTCATTCACCGCAGCGCCGCAGAGATCGCGGAGTTTTCGCAGAGTCCGAAGATCACCTTGTAATTCATCATTCCTTGTTCATCTGTTCGTCTGTTCATCTGTTCCCTCCATCATTTCTTGTCCGCTATTCAACATTCATTCACCGCAGCGCCGCAGAGATCGCAGAGTTTTCGCAGAGGTCAAAGATCACCTTGTAATTCATCATTCTTTGTTCGTCTGTTCGTCTGTTCATCTGTTCGTCTGTTCCTCTTCCCTTCATCATTCCTTGCTCAATATTCAATATTCAATATTCCCATATCTTTATCTCACTCAAAACATCCTTATGCGGAAAATTCTTTCAATTGCTTTGCTGGCCGTCTTTTTCGGTTGTTCTGAACGGAAAGTGGATACCATCATTCATCATGCGGTTATTTATACAGTGGATTCCTCTTTTACGGTTGCGGAAGCAATGGCGGTGAAAGACGGTAAGATCCTGGCTGTGGGGAAGAATGATGAGATCCTGTCAAAGTACAGTGCTACGGAAAATATCGATGCCCAGGGTAAAACGGTATACCCCGGTTTTATTGATGCGCATGCACATTTTGTGGGCTACGGCCGCTCCCTGTTCCAGGCCGATCTGTTCGGCACCAATACCTGGGAAGAGACCGTGGCAAGGATCAAAGCTTTTGCCGATCAGCATCCCGATCTGCCCTGGATACAGGGGCGGGGCTGGGACCAGAACCGCTGGCCGGGTAAGACCTATCCAACCAATGAAGCGCTGAATAGTTTATTCCCCGATAAACCTGTCATCATCACGCGGGTGGATGGACATGCATCCATCGCCAACCGGAAAGCGCTGGAACTTGCAGGTATCCAGGCCGGACAGACCATTGTGGGAGGCTCCATTGAAGTCAAGAATGGCAAACTCACAGGTGTACTGATCGATAATGCCGACAACAAAGTGTATGAACAGATACTGGAACCTACCAAAGAGATCTACCTGCAATGGTTACAGGCTGCACAGAAGAATTGTTTTGAACAGGGCTTGACCACCATCACAGATTGCGGCCTCAGTTACCGGGATGTGGATGCCATTGATGCCTTGCAGAAAGAAGGCAAACTGGATATGCGCTTGTTCGTGATGCTGAGCGATAATGATGAGAATATCAGCAAATATGTCAAAACAGGTCCTTATAAAACAGACCGCCTCTTTGTGAATGGATTCAAAGTGTATATGGATGGTGCGCTGGGTAGTAGGGGCGCCTGTCTGTTGCAGCCTTATACGGATAAAGCCGGCTGGACAGGTTTCCTGTTGCGCAACCCATCGCATTACGATTCATTGGCAAAGGTATTGTCGGGCACGCCGTTCCAGATGTGTACGCATGCCATCGGCGACAGTGCCAACCGGGCGATCCTGCAGATCTACAACAAATACCTGCAGGGTAAGAACGATAAACGCTGGCGCGTGGAACATGCGCAGATCATCCATCCTGCCGACTTCGCTTTATTTGGTGCGGCCAGTATTGTTCCCTCGGTTCAGCCCACCCATGCTACCAGTGATATGTACTGGGCAGAAGAACGCCTGGGTAAGGAGCGGTTGAAAGGTGGCTATGCTTTCAAGCAATTATTACAACAGAATGGATGGATCCCCCTGGGTACCGATTTCCCGGTAGAAGATATTTCTCCTTTCAAGACCTTCCTGGCAGCGGTGGCAAGGAAAGATGCCAAAGGTTTCCCACCTGAAGGTTTCCAGAAAGAGAATGCCTTGAGCCGCGAAGAAACGATCCGGGGCATGACCATCTGGGCAGCCAAAGCCAGTTTCCTCGAGAAAGAAGTGGGTAGTCTGGAAGCGGGAAAAAAAGCGGATTTCATCCTCCTGGATAAAGACCTCATGAAAGTGCCGGAAACAGAGATCCTGAACGTAAAAGTACAGGCAACCTACCTCGGCGGTAAAAAAGTTCACTGAGCATCCTCATCGAATCATACTGATGCAGCCCTTGTATCAATTATTAATTAGTAATTTACTTCAGCTCTCCAACCATATTGCCCGGCACCACCCACTGGTCAAATTCTTCAGCGGTCAGGTAGCCAAGTTTAACAGCCATTTCTTTCAGCGTAGTACCTTCTTTGTGTGCGGTCTGCGCTATCTCTGCTGCTTTATAGTAACCGATCCTGGTATTCAGTGCGGTTACCAGCATCAGGCTGTTGTCTACGTGTTTCTTGATATTGGCTTCAATAGGGGCCAGGCCTACAGCACATTTATCATTGAAACTTACACAACCCTCACCAATCAGGCGGGCGCTGTGCAGGAAGTTGTGGATCATCACCGGTTTGAATACGTTCAGTTCAAAATGACCGGTAGCGCCCCCGATATTGATGGCCACATCGTTGCCCATTACCTGTGCGGCGATCATGGTCAGCGCCTCGCACTGGGTAGGGTTCACTTTACCCGGCATGATGGAAGAGCCCGGTTCGTTATCCGGAATGAACAGTTCGCCGATACCGCTGCGTGGTCCGGATGACAGCATGCGGATATCGTTGGCGATCTTCATCAGGCTTACAGCAACGGTTTTCAGTGCGCCATGCGCTTCTACAATAGCATCGTGAGCAGCCAGCGCCTCAAATTTATTTTCAGCGGTCACAAAAGGCAGTCCTGTGAGGTTGGCAATATGTTTGGCCACGTTCACATCATATCCTTTCGGTGTGTTGATACCGGTACCTACGGCAGTACCACCCAAGGCCAGTTCGCTCAAGTGTGCCAGGGTG
Source organism: Bacteroidota bacterium (assembly GCA_016183765.1). Taxonomy (GTDB): domain Bacteria; phylum Bacteroidota; class Bacteroidia; order Chitinophagales; family Chitinophagaceae; genus Sediminibacterium. The sequence continues at coordinate 18,889 of JACPEA010000008.1, read as the reverse complement.
TTGTTGATGGCTTTTAAACCATGGTCCAGCTGCGATACGTAACCGCTGATCTCCTGTCCCAGGGTAAGCGGTGTAGCATCCATGAAATGCGTACGGCCGATCTTTACCACGTGCATGAACTCTTTGCTTTTCTGTGCCAGCGTATCCCTTAATTTCTTGATACCCGGAATAGTGGTCTCCACCAGAATCTTATAGGCGGCAATGTGCATGGCGGTGGGAAAGGTATCGTTGGATGACTGTGATTTGTTCACGTCATCGTTCGGGTGCAGGAATTTGTCCTTATCGGTCAAAGCGCCCCCTTTGATCACGTGACCGCGGTATGCCACCACTTCATTCACGTTCATATTGCTTTGGGTACCGCTACCGGTCTGCCAAACTACCAGGGGAAACTGTGCATCCAGTTTTCCTGCCAGGATCTCATCGCATACCTGTGCAATCAGGTCGGCTTTTTCCTGGGGAAGGACACCGGCGTCCAGGTTGGTGAGGGCCGCTGCTTTTTTCAGGTAAGCAAAGGCTTTGATGATCTCTTTCGGCATCTTGTTGATGTCCTGTGCGATCTTGAAGTTCTCAATACTGCGCTGGGTCTGTGCGCCCCAATACACGTCGGCGGGTACCTGTACTTCGCCCATGGTGTCTTTTTCGATACGGTAGTCCATTATCTTAGATTTAGATGATTTAGTAGCTCTTTTTTGGTTTTGTAAAGGTACGTTGAAGTGAGGGGGAATGGTCAATGGCAAAGAACGATTCTTCCCTGCGGTCATATATCGTGATGCCTGACATGTTTCTGTTTTACTTACCGGTGAATACTGCTTTTCTCTTTTCCAGGAAAGCGGTAGTGCCTTCATGTTTATCCTCGGTTCCGAAACAATGGCCAAAAGCAGCCACTTCCACTTCATAGCCGTTCCTGCTTTCGTCAAAAACTGCATTGGCGGCTTCAATACATTTTCCTACGGCAATAGGGGCTTTGGTATTGATCAGCTCCAGTATGGTTCTGGCTTTGGTCAGCAGTTCTTCCTGGGGCACCACATAGTTTACCAATCCATATTGCAGGGCAGTGGCAGCATCCAGCATACCGGCACTCATCAGTAATTCCATGGCACGGCCTTTGCCGATCAGTTGTACCAGTCGCTGGGTACCGCCATAACCCGGTATCAGGCCCAGGTTCACTTCGGGCTGACCGAATTTTGCATTATCAGATGCGATACGGAAATGGCAGCTCATGGCCAGCTCACAACCACCACCCAGGGCAAAACCATTCACACAGGCCACAATGGGTTTGGGTGAATTCTCGATACGGAAAAACGTATCCTGTCCTGCTTTGGCCAATGCTTTACTGGCTTCCACAGTTAATCCGCTGAATTCACTGATATCGGCACCGGCAACAAATGCTTTGGGTCCAGAACCGGTGATGATCACAGATCGGATATCGGGATGGTTGTATACCTCATCCAGTGCTTTGTTCAGATCAGCAAATACGTTTTTATTAAGCGCATTCAGTTTGTCGGGGCGGTTAATGGTAATGGTAAATATGCCGTTCTCGAGTGAGGTCAGTAAAGTGGTATACATGATCTGTTGGTTTACGCAAAGGTACGTGTGGGGCTTGATTTTACGATGAATATTCAGGGGGAGCTGCTTGCCTCTGCGAAAAGAGTGGCCGGCAATAACCGTTTCTGCAGGTGACAAAACTTATCGCTTAGTCACTGTTCTTCTGTAATTTGAGTTATGAATTTTATTCAGGTCATCATGTACTGCGGTATTTTTGTGTTTGCTCTTACCGGCGCACTGAAAGCCCGCACTCACCAGATGGATATTTTCGGCGGTTTTGTGATCGCTTTTGCCACGGCATACGGTGGTGGTACCATCCGCGACCTGTTGATAGGGGCACACCCGGTGAACTGGATCAATGATTACCTGGCTCTGGGCCTGGTGGTAGGTGCCGTAGTCATCATTTCCATGATCCGTTCCAGCCAGATCCGTTTCCGCAGAACTATTTTCTTTACGGATGCCATCGGGTTGGGACTTTTTACCGTAACGGGTATTGAACGGAGTATCGCTCTTACCATCAATGATGGGTATGCAGTGATCATGGGTGTGATCACCGCTACCTTCGGCGGTTTACTGGCCGATATTCTTTGTGGTGAAAAACCAGACCTGCTGAAACGTGGGGAACTGTATGCTACGGCCTGCGCTATTGGAGGTGTTATTTATATCCTGCTGAAGAAAATGGGGATCGAATATAATCTCGGCCTGTTCATCTGTATCTGTATCGTGGTAGGCGTCAGGATCTATTCTATCCGTAACCGGGTTCGTTTGCCGGAAGTGTAGCGAAGAACAGGATAGACATTAAAAATTACGGTTCGCTTTTACCCAATCGGTAATATACCCAGCAATATCTGTTGTAGCGGCTCCGGGTGCAAAGAGTTTGCCTACGCCCATTTCGTTCAATTGCTGCATGTCATCTTCGGGAATGATGCCACCACCGGTCACCAGTACATCATTCATTCCTTTTTCCTTCATCAGTGTCATCACTTTTGGGAATACGGTCATATGAGCACCACTGAGTATACTGATGCCGATGGCATCCACGTCTTCCTGCAAAGCAGCGTTCACCACCATTTCAGGCGTCTGGCGAAGGCCGGTATAAATCACTTCCATGCCTGCATCCCGCAAGGCGGTAGCAATTACTTTGGCACCACGATCGTGGCCGTCCAGTCCCACTTTGGCAACTAAAACCCGGATCGGTCTTTTCATTTGGCTCAATTAAACAGGAACAATGCCGTAAATTTAGTTCAATTGTACTTAGGTTTACAATTCTAACAGACATAACATATGAACTACCGGAAATTTGGAAACACGGACCTCACAGTAAGTGAGATCGGTTTTGGTACCTGGGCCATTGGCGGCGCAGCTTTTGTAGGAAAGATACCGATCGGCTGGGGACCGTCTGATGATGCGGTATCCGCTGCTGCCATACATAAGGCGCTGGATGCCGGCATCAGCTTTTTTGATACGGCCGACTTCTACGGTCTCGGGCATTCGGAGGAACTGCTGGGTAATACCCTGGGCAACCGGAATGATGTGGTGATCGCTTCCAAAGTGGGGCAGAAAGTGGGCGCTAATAACAATATTGAGATCGATTATACAAAGGATTATGTGATCAAAGCCTGCGATGCCAGCCTGAAGCGGCTCAAACGCGACCATATCGATTTCCACCAGCTGCATGTGGCGCGCATGCAGCACCTGGAGAATGGTGAATGTATTGAAGCCATGCAGCAATTACAGAAAGAAGGCAAGATCCGTTACTGGGGTATCTCGCTCATCACGTTCCATCCTTTTCCCGAAGCGGATTTCTTTTTAACAAATCAGATCGGACAAGGGTTTCAGCTGGTGTTCAACCTCATCAACCAGAGGGCCTTGCCCATCATAAACCAGGCCGCGGCAAAAGGCTATGGTATCATTGCCCGTATGCCATTACAGTTTGGCCTGCTTTCGGGTAAGATCAAACCCGATACCGTATTTACGGCAGATGATCACCGCAGCTACCGCGTGGTTCCGCCTATTACAGAAGCTACATTGCAGATCCTGAAAGAACAGGTATGGCCGCTTTGCGAAAAATACCAGACAACTGCCTCAGGACTGGCCCTCAGTTATATTCTCAGCTACCCGGAAATATCCACCGTGATTCCCGGTATCAGAACACCCGAACATGTGGGCCTGAATACGGATCACCTGGTAACCCTGGAGGCTGCGGATAAACAGCATTTGCAGAACCTGTATGAAACTCACTGGCTTCCGGTGATGGAGATGATGGAGAAGCAGGGATGAGGATAATGAGAGAATGAGTGAATGAGTGAATGAGTGAATGAGTGGATGAGTGAATGGGAGAATACTTGAAATGGGCGCGGGGTGCAGGTCGTGGGATGGGTGACTTGCAACCCGCGCTTATATTTTTTATCAAAGCGGGAAAAGGGAAGTGCTTACTGTAAGAGGCTTAAGGTATGTGTAATACGTTTCACGGTCTCTGCTTTGCCGATCAGGGCTGCGATGTCGAAAACACCTGGACCGAATTTGCCTCCTACCAGCATTACCCGGAATGGCAGCATCAGTTCCCCGGGTTTTAATTGATTGGCTGCAGCCAGTTCTTTGAATTCGTTCTCCAGGCCATGTGTGTCCCAGGTACTGCTCAATTCATAGGCCCGGATCAGTTCTGTAAAGAACAGGTTTTTCTTATCGTCCCATTTGGGTTTGATGGCATCCGTGTCTACCGTAACGGGTGCCTGGAAAAAGAAAACACCCTGCTGTACAAAATCGGGTAACAGCGTGCAGCGGTCTTTGATCAGTTCGATCACTTTTGCGAGTAACGGGTCATTGGTGATGTATATGTCTTTTTGTTCAAATTCATTTTTGACTGCCGGTTGCAGGTTGCTTGCCGCTGATTGTTTGATCCACTCATGGTTGAACCATTTCGCTTTCTCATAATCGAATTTGGCGCCGCCCTTGTGTACGCGTTCAATGGAAAACTTCTCCACCAGTTCTTGCAGGGTGAATATCTCGTTATCGGTACCGTCGTTCCAGCCCAGCATGGCCAGCAGGTTTACAAAAGCTTCGGGTAAGAAACCTCTCTCTTTAAACCCGATCGTGGTTTCACCGGTCTTGGGGTCCGTCCAGTCCATAGCAAATACCGGGAAACCCAAACGATCACCGTCCCGTTTGCTCAGTTTGCCATTACCATCAGGTTTCAAGATTAAGGGAAGGTGAGCCCATTCAGGCATATCGGCTTCCCAGCCCAGGTATTTCCATAACAGCAGGTGTACAGGTGCCGAAGGCAGCCATTCTTCGCCACGGAATGCGTGACTGATCTTCATGGCATAATCATCCACCACCACGGCCAGGTGGTAGGTGGGCATACCATCGGCCTTCAGTAATACTTTATCATCCACCTGTGATGTGTGGAAAGAAACCTCGCCACGGATCATGTCGGTGAAACGGATGGTCTCATCCACCGGCATTTTAATCCGTATTACATGTGGGGTTCCATCTGCCAGTAATTGCGCCGTTTCCTTTGCATCCAGCGTTAACGAATTGCGCATCTGCTGGCGGATGGTCTGGTTGTATTGCGGCGAAGGGTTTTCAGCGGTCTTAAAACGGGTACGCATTTCTTCCAGTTCGGCCGGTGTGTCAAAAGCATAATAGGCATAACCGGCTTTCACCAGTTGTTCGGCATATTGCCGGTAACCGGCTTTCCGCTCGCTCTGCCGGTAAGGGGCGTGGGGGCCGCCATGTACCGGGCTCTCATCAGGCTCCAGTCCGCACCATTTCAGCGTGTTCAGGATATATTCTTCTGCGCCGGGCACAAAACGTCCCTGGTCGGTATCCTCGATCCGTAAAACAAAATCACCCCCATGCTGCCTGGCAAACAGGTAGTTAAATAAAACCGTCCTCACACCACCCAGATGCAATCCCCCGGTAGGCGAGGGGGCAAAACGTACACGTACTTTCTTACTCATGGTACAAAGATACAGAACAGATGAACAGATGAGCAAGGAACAGATGAGGGGGAGGGACTGGATGCTGGATGATCGATACTGGATGCTGGATGCCCGAAGCCGGAGATCAGGTAATGCAAAATCAGATAGTTCCCTAGCGTCAATATTCATCCGTTCCTTGCCTGCCTGCCGCCAGGCAGGTTCGTCTGCTCAATGAATGATTTTTTGATTCAACATTCATCTGTTCCTTGTTCAATATTCAATATTGCCCTACAACCAGCGGCGTAGAGTTTACGCAAAAACCACTTCATCATTCCTTGTTCGTCTGTTCGTCTGTTCGTCTGTTCGTCTGTTCATCTGTTCATCTGTTCCTTATCTTTATCCAATGTATTTAGTAAAAACTCCCTGGTGGTTGCGTGTGTTGTATCCCGCGTTGACCTGGCGTATCCCAACCAGGGAAAAGGTACTGTATCTCACATTTGATGATGGTCCGCATGAAACTGCCACCCCTTTTGTGTTGGATCAGTTGAAGCAGTATGGGGCCCGGGCAAGTTTTTTCTGTATCGGCAAAAATGTGGCGGCATATCCTGAGATCTACCAGCGGATACTGGCCGATGGACATGCTGTGGGCAACCATACGCAGCACCATGTAAACGGCTGGAAAGTAAGTGACGAACTGTATCAAAAGGAAGTGGCCGATGCCGCACAGCTCATCCACTCCGACCTGTTCCGTCCGCCTTACGGACGCATCAAGCGCGCGCAGCAGCAAAAGCTGCAACAACAGAATCCCGGTCTCAACATTATCATGTGGGATGTGCTCAGTGGCGATTTTGATACGGATATCAGTCCCGAAGCCTGTTTAGGATATGTACTATACCATAGTAAACCCGGCTCTATCATAGTTTTTCACGATAGCACCAAAGCCTGGAGTCGTATGCAATATGCCCTGCCCCGGGTGCTGGCACATTTCAGTAAGGCCGGATACCGGTTTGCTGCCCTGACAACCCCTGAAAAAGGGATGCCGGTGTAGAAACACCGGCAATTTTTAATCCGTACCCTATAAAAACAGCGTTTAATGGCTTCGTAGTGCCTTCTTGCCCTATATGGCCGGGCCACGGGTATATAAACGGCAACCCCTTGTTTTTTAGTATGTTACCGGTCAGAAACCCGGCAAAATCTGTTGATTTTTCCTGTCTTGGTGAAAGCTGCCATTGGGATTGTATTGTTTAAAAAAGGAATTTTGCAGTATGATGCTGATAGATACCCACTGCCATTTGTATGCAGAAGAGTTTGATGCCGACCGTGGCCAGATGATAGAACGGGCCAGGGCGGCCGGGGTTAGCCGGTTTTATTTGCCTGCCATTGATAGTGAAGCCATTCCGGGTATGCTGGCACTGGAGGCGCAGTATCCGGGGGTTTGTGTTGCTATGATGGGACTACATCCCTGTTATGTAAAAGCAAATTACCGCGAAGAGCTGGCCATTGCCGGAGAATGGCTGGATAAACGTCCTTTTGCGGCCATTGGGGAGATCGGATTGGATTTTTACTGGGATAAAACCTTTGTTTCCGAACAGCAGGAAGCGTTTAATACCCAGATGCAATGGGCGCTCGACAGGAACCTGCCTATCGTGATCCATACCCGTAAAGCCATGTCGGAGACCCTTAAAGCGGTTAAACCCTTTGCTGCCAAGGGGCTCCGGGGCATTTTTCACTGTTTCAGCGGTAATGCCATTGAGGCCAAACAGGTCACCGATCTGGGTTTTTACCTGGGAATAGGGGGTGTGGTAACCTATAAAAACGGCGGTTTACCCGAAGCTTTGGCCAATATCGGAACAGAATGGCTGGTTTTGGAGACCGATGCGCCTTACCTGAGCCCAGTACCTTATCGCGGCAAACGCAATGAGAGCGCGTATCTGGCAAATATTGTGGAGCGCCTGGCCGATGTAAAAAAACTCTCCGTGGAGGAACTGGCTGCCATTACCACGGCCAATGCCCAAAAAATATTCGGTAGCTAACGCTGAAAAGCTATTTTTGCAGTCCTTTAAACGGATGGTTGATCAGAAAGCCATCAATTTCAGCAAGGTTTGGAGGAAGTGCACAGAGGTGTTCCCGAATACTCGGGATTGAAGGAGTCCCGACGAGTCGGGAGAAAGTGTGTAAAGAGTGAGCGTTGTATAAGGTATAAATATAGAGAGGTGTCCGAGTGGTTGAAGGAGCACGCCTGGAAAGTGTGTATACGGGAAACCGTATCGAGGGTTCGAATCCCTTCCTCTCTGCCAGAATCAATTAAGTAAGGTAAACTTAAAGCTGAAAAGCCTGCAAAATCAAGTGTTTGCGGGCTTTTTGCTTTTTAGCATTACCCGTTTTTACCCCACTTTATTGCTATAGTTGCCGGAGTAATTCGTGGAGTATTATAGACGGAACGGGGATCTTTTTAATTATGCACGATAAAAACATTCAGTAAAGCATCAATTTGATACACAGAAATATGTAAGCTGGTAATGGACTCATCCTGGTTCATTGTATATATATCATTAATGCCACAGGCAAAGTGCCCTTCATTTCCGTTAAACATGATGACCGTATCAGAAAACCCCTTCTGTTCTATATACCATTGGGCATGGTTTTTACGGTTAATGAGCCAGATGCAATCAGGTGACGAGAAAACGATTTTTGAATTGGCATTCAATATTCCTGCTGCGGTCAGCCTTGTATAAGCGGGCGAATGGATGTCGAGAACCTCTTCGGGTTTATAGGATTGGTTTGACCATTTTTTGAGTGAACCAGTATGAAAAATGGCATCAAGATCATTCAGGTAAGGCTGAAATCTTTTTTCCGGTCCATTTCTGCAGGCGGGTGCGAGTAATAAAAGACTTATGACTAACAGGTAAAGTTTCATAAGGGTTCTTGCTGAATCATGGTCCATTTGGTGTGCCTCTCGGACGTTGCTTTTCCGGAAGGGATATTTCGATAGATCTTCTTTTATCTATGTACTTCAATACATCGTTTGAAGCTAATAGATTTTTGGCTGGTATTAACCCCCATGGGAAACTTTATAGAGAAAAATGAGAGTAGGGGGCAATTTCCCTACTATTTTAGAAAGCAGAACTGGTCAATCAGGAATGGCAGCTGAAACCATAGTAAGGATCGGTCACTTTTTTCATTCATAGGCTCAAATACTCTCCGAAACCACCTGCCATACCATTCCTGTGGGTACCAGTACCCGTTTTGCTTCCTGCCCGAAAGTAGCCTGCAATAGGATAGTATTATAAAACTTAGTCGCTCCCTTTTACAGAAATATACCCCCTGATTCGCAGTGTATAAGCATTTTTTTTGTATTTAATACACAGATACATACTGTGTTATGTTAATTTTTTTTAGATTGATCTTTTAGGTTTAATTCTATTAAACCCAATACTGGCGTGACTTACAGGGCTTGTTAATATTCAGGTAACATGACGGTAACAATTTAATAATATACCGAAAGCAATTTTACAGAATGAAACACTACACCATGACAAGAAAAATTGCTGTATTACTGGGCCTTATAGCTATTATTCTTGTAACAATACCCGTATTGGCCCAGGAAACCACCGCTACGCTGAGTGGAAATGTTAAAGAATCAAAGGGCGCTTTTGTCAGCGGAGCCATCATTACAGTGAAACATGAACCTACCGGCTTCGTAACCACTGCCCAAACAAATAATAAAGGCATTTTTGTAGTGCCCAACCTCAAAGTAGGTGGCCCCTATACCATCAAGATCTCTTTTCTCGGGTTTAAAGATGAGGTTTTCACCGATGTGAATCTGACACTGGGTAATAATCCTGATGTGAAAGTAATCCTGACGGGCTCAACAACCGAGCTGACCGAAGTAATTGTGTCTTCTGCAGGCAAAAAACAATTGCCCGGAGGCACCACCATTGGCACCCGCCAGCTATCTACCCTGCCTTCTCTGGGAAGAAGCCTTTCTGATTTTACAAGACTTACGCCTCAGTCTAACAATAACTCTTTTGGCGGATCTAATTTCCGTTATAATAATCTTACCATTGATGGTTCTGTGAACAATGATGCGATCGGTTTCAGCAACTCTTTTGGTGGGGTCAGTGGTGGTGGACAAAGCGGCGCTGCCGGTGCGGGTACACGTACCAACCCTTATAGTATTGATGTGATACAGGAAGTACAGGTACAACTGGCTCCCTTTGATGTGAAGCAGGGTAATTTTACCGGTGGTAATGTAAATGCGGTTACCAAGAGTGGTACCAATGATATCCATGGCTCCATATATGGTTATGGCCGCAACCGTACCCTGATGGGTAAAAGCGTGGATGGCAAGAAAACCAAAATGAGTGCTGATTTCCACGATTACCAGTGGGGCGCCACCATCAGCGGTCCTATTGCGAGGAATAAGGTCTTCTACATGGTGAATTTTGAACAGACACGCCGCCAGGAACCCACTTTCTACAATGCGGGCGATCCGGGTTCAGCTGTTACTGTTGCAGATGCTACCAGTATCTACAACCAACTGAAGACAAAATACAATTATGATGCAGGTTCTTATCTCGGTGCTTATAATATCTTCACCAACAGTGATAAATTGTTTGTGCGGCTGGATGCCAACCTGAATGCGAGAAACACACTTACTTTCCGTACAATCTATACTCGGGGCCTGGGTAATAACCTGGAACGAACCTCTACTAATTTTCAGTTCGGATCTACCGACTTCACGCAGCATACCAATAACCTGAACATGACCGCTGAACTGAAAACCAAGCTGTCTAATAATGTGAACAACCAACTGAACATAAGTTATGTTAATGTACATGAGTACAGGGATTTTCCCGGAATCCTGTCTCCCTTTATGGATATCGGCGGTGGTGCTGTATGGACAGGCACCTGGCGTGAAGCTTCCATCTATAATATGAAGCAGAAAACTTTCGAGATCTCCGATAACCTAACAGTTACCAGTGGTATCCATAAGTTTACTTTCGGAACACATAATGAGTTCTATAACCTGACCTACGGATTTATCAACTCATGGAATGGTCGTTGGGAATATTCCAATCTCAGCAATTTCCTGGCTGACAGACCCAGCCGTATCCGTGGCGCCTACACCACTGATCCTAAATACCCCAATAGTCGGGATGCCATCTATAACAATCCGCCCAGCCCTTATAAAGTGGCACTGCTGAGTGTGTATGCCCAGGATGAACTCACCGTGGCCAGTAACTTTAAGCTGACCCCCGGCCTGCGCATCGATTATTCTGCACTGGGTGATGCCATTCCTGTGGACAAGGACTTTGCCACCGCAGCCAACAATACCAGTAACGCTACTTACAGCAATACCCCTTTTAACCAGCTGAACAATAAATGGCTGGGTAAGGCCAATCTCTCTCCCCGGCTTGGTTTTAACTGGGATGTGAATTCGAACCAGTCATTGGTGATCCGTGGTGGCCTGGGTGTATTTGTAGGACGTATGCCTTTTGCATGGCTGGGTTATGCAGAAACACTGAGTGGTGGTTATTATAATAATATCGACTTCAAACCTTCTGCATCCAATACAGTAGGTGGTAATGTGGTAGTGCCCCTGGCCATCAACCCGCTATACCTGAAAGATACTATCGCCGCACATGCACTCGCCAGCGCCAATGCTGCCACGACCAGGGAAGTGGATGTTATCGATAATAACTTCAAACTGCCCCGTGTACTGCGTACCAATCTGGCTGCTGACCTGAAATTCGGCAGAGGATATAAACTGACACTGGATGTATTATATACAAAAACCCTCTACGATGTACAGTTCCAGCAGATCAACATCAAAGACCAGGTCGAGTATTATACATCAGGCCCTTCACAATCACCTGTGTATGTTGGTGGAAAATTGAACAGCCAGTATTCAAACGTGTACCTGCTTACCAATACTACACAGGGTTACCGTTATAACCTGACTGCACAGCTGAGTAAGACCATGAATAACCTGCGTCTGGGCACCTATGCCTTTAACTTTAACTGGAGTGCTGCTTATACCTATGGTATGAGCAAGGACCTGAGCAATGGTATCCGGAACTCTTTCCAGTCTAACTATGAGGTTAACCCTTCCATCGTGTCCAATAATCCGAACCTGGCTTACTCTAACTTCGATCTCCGTCACCGTATCGTAGCTACCCTGGGCGGTAACCTGATCTGGAAAAATGCAAGCACCACTTCTCTTACTTTCTTCTATGCAGGACAGTCGGGAAGTCCTTACAGCGTAGTGTATAATTCCGGAGGTGCACCTTTTGGAAATGCCGCCAATGCGAACCTGCCTTATATTCCCAAAGACCAGAACGATATCCGCCTGGTGGATAACGGAACCTATACTGCAGCACAGCAGTGGACCGATCTTGATAATTTTATCAGGAACGATAAATACCTCAGCACCCGCAGGGGGACAGTATGCCGAAAGAAACGGTATGCGAACACCCTGGAACCATTCACTGGATATGAAACTGATGCATGAGTTCAGGCTTAGCAAAACCAACAGCAAAAAAACACTGCAGCTTAGCCTGGATGTATTCAATGTATTGAACCTGATCAATAATGAGTGGGGACATATTTCATTCGTGACCAATGTGAATAATTATACAGTGAACCTGCTCACTTTTGCCAAAGATGCAAATGGTGTGGCGCCTGGTAAACCCAGTGCAGGTTACCAGCCTACCTTCACTTTTAATAAACCTACCGGTCTTGATGGTCGCTACTATACAGTGGATCCCATCAACTCCCGCTGGCAGGGACAGTTCGGTGTGAAGTATAACTTTTAAATGAACGCTGATTTTTTTTACAAAAGAGGCCGTCTCTCAATGCAGAGACGGCCTCTTTTGATAAAGGATTGGACTACCTGTTATGGGGCCATGTTACAGGGCGGATAACATTGTACGCTGGCACAGAATCTCTTCGGGTTTACATTGGGAAATCACCTTGATATTTTGGAAACGCAGAATAGGTTAATATGGATGGCAGCTGAAGCCATATCCGTAAGCGTTACTCATTGCCATCCTATACGCAGAATGCGCTTCCCCTCACCACCGCTATACGATTCCTATGGATGCCTGTGTATTTGCTCCCTGACATATGGTCATCCAGTAATAGTATAGTGGTATAAAACCTGATCTCTCTTTTTGCCAAAAACATCCCCCTAATTCGTGGGATATAAGCAATTTGTTTGAATTTAATATGCTGATGCATAGGGTGTTATGTTAATTTTTACAGGCTGGCCTGTTGTGTTTAATTTTCCTAAACTCAATACTGGTGGGCCTTTCAGGCTTTGTTAATATTCAGGTAACATGTCGGTAACAATTTCATAACATGTCATTGGCACCTTTGCGTCATTAAAATTATTGTTCGTGAAGAAAATTGCTACCCTGCTTGTTCTTGCTATCCTATCCCTTTCTGCTGCTGCCCAAAAAGCCAAAGTGGCTGGTAAGGTATCTAACAGCAAAAACGAAGGATTGGCCGGTGTTACCATCAAAATCTCCGGTGCCGTTACCGGAACTATCAGCACCGATGTAGACGGTCATTTTTCTTTTACTGCCGAAATGGGCAAAAAATATACCCTCAGTTTTTCTTATGTAGGTTATACTGGCAAAGTAGTGGCAGATATCAGCCTTACTAATGCCAGAGAAGAGGAAACCGTTAACGTGATCCTGGAAGAAGCAGGCAAAACCCTGGAAGCCGTTACGGTAAAATCTTCTGCCCGTAATACCAGCGCCAGGGGTGAAACCATTAACGCACTCATTTCTTACCAGAAAAATACCTCTGCCGTTGCGCAGGTGATTTCCGGCGAAGCCATTAAACGGTCTCCCGATAAAAATACCAGTGAAGCCCTGAAAAGGGTGCCCGGCACTTCTGTACAGGAAGGTAAATACCTGGTCGTTCGTGGTCTCGCTGACCGTTATAACCAGGCTATGCTGAACGGTGTATTACTTACCAGCACCGAGCCCGACAGGAAAACCTTCTCTTTCGATGTGTTTCCTGCTCCCATGATCGATAATATCATCATCAACAAAGCTTTTGTTCCCGAATTACCCGGTGAGTGGGCAGGAGGTCTGGTGCAGGTGAATACCAAAGACATCCCTTCCAGCAATTTCTTTACCGTACAGCTGGGAACCGGTTTTAATACCCAAACCACCGGTGCTGATTTTTACCAGTACAAGGGAGGTAAACTGGATTTCCTGGGTTTTGACGACGGTACCCGTGGTCTGCCCGCCAGCATGCCCACCAAATCTGTGTTCAACAGTCTTGACCAGACACAAAAGACCGAACTGGGTAAACAATTCCCGAATATCTGGGGCACCAACAAAAACGCGTCTAACTTTTTCCCGGTAACCAATAAATCTTTCCAGGTAAGCGGCGGATTTAATAAGAACCTGGGCAGCAGCAGCAAACTGGGTGTGGTATTGGCACTGACCTATAACCAGAGCTTTAAAAGAACCAATTTCGAGAACCGCCTGTACTCCATCAACGGCGGGACCGCAAGCCTGAACTTTGATTATTACAACGATAAATACAGCCAGGATGTATTATGGGGTGCACTGGGTAATATAACCCTGCAGCTGGGCGCCAATCATAAGATATCCTGGAAATCGATCCTGAACGTAAACGCAACCGATTATACCACCAAACGTACCGGTAAGGATTTTGAGAACGACCCGATCAATGGTGAGAACATCCGCGCAACAGAGCTGGCACTGAAATCCAATACCTTCTTTAACACACAGGTAACCGGCGATCATAACCTGCCTTCGCTGAAAGCCAAATTCCACTGGTATGGAAGTTTTAATATCCTCGACCAGTACATTCCCGACCAGCGCCGTGTACAGTACAACCAGAACGTGATTGTGCCCGGTTCACCTTACCTGTTGCTGGTATCTGCTTCCAAAACCTCACAGCGCAGCGGTAGCCGTTACTTCGGTTTCCTGAGCGACTATGTATATACTGCCGGTGGTGATCTTGCCAAGAACTTCACCATGGGCGGTCGTGCACAATCAGTAAAACTGGGCTACCTGTTACAGGTGAAAGACCGTTTGTTCGATTCAAGACCGTTCTCTATTTACCTGCCATCTGATAACCCTTCCCTGCGTTTGCTGAGTGAAGACCAGGTATTCAGTCCGCAGAATTTCGGTACCGGTTTCGATAACAAATTTGCCTTTAACGAGATCTATGGCGATCAGTATCGTTATGTAGCCAACACCATCCTGAACGCAGGTTTCCTGCAGTTCGACAACCAGATAGGCCGTCAGCTGCGTGCTACCTGGGGACTGCGCTGGGAGAATTTTGACCAGCTGGTGGGAAGTGTGAGAAAGTCTGACCCCCGCCATGTATACACCAAAGTAGATGACTTTTTACCCGGCGCCAATTTCACGTATAAACTGAACGAACAGACCAACCTGCGTTTATCCGGTTCGCAAACCGTGATCAGGCCTGAGTTCCGTGAGTTGAGCCCATTCGCTTTCTTCGATTTTGACCTGGGCGCCACCACAACGGGTAACAAAGACCTGCAGCGTACCAAAGTGACCAATGCCGATCTGCGTTACGAGTTTTACCCGAGAGCGGGCGAACTGTTCACCGTGGGTGTGTTCTATAAATACTTTAATAAACCGATCGAGTTATACTTTAACCAGACAGGCGCCGGAAGCTCCAGCACTTTCAACTACATCAATGCCGATAAAGCATCGGGTTATGGTGTGGAACTGGATTTCCGCAAAAAACTGGATGTGGTGGCAGATGCTTTGCGCAACTTCACTTTCCAGGGTAACTTCTCTTATATCTATAACCGTGTTACCAGTGAAGGTACCAACCTCGACCGTCCCATGCAGGGCCAGAGCCCTTACCTCATCAACGCTACTTTGCAGTACGATGTAGAGAAACATGGTATCAGTACCACTTTATTGTTCAACCAGATCGGCCGCCGTATCCTGTATGTGGGTAGCAATGAATATCCTCCGGTATGGGAGAACCCACGTGCACTGATCGATCTCCAGATCGCCAAAAAAGTGCTGAAGAGAAAAGGTGAATTAAAACTGAATATCTCAGACCTGTTGAACCAGGTAGCCTACTACTACCACGACCTGAATAACAACGGCAAGTTCGATAAAGGCGGCGCAGATGCTATTTCTATCGCCCGTAAATATGGAACCAATGTTAGCCTTTCTTTCTCATACAGTATCAAATAAAATAATGCCAAAAAGTAAACGCTATAAAAACACAAACATGAAAAAATTACTTATCCTGATTACATCGGTAGGTTTGTTCGCAACCAGCTGTCGTAAGATAGAAGTGGACGGTGGAACAACCACTACTACCATTCCGTCTCAAACTGCAGAGAATACAATCCTGGAAGGCCGTATCATCAATAACCTTACCCTGAAAGCTGCCTATACATATAAGCTGCGTGGACTGGTTTATGTAACCAACGGAGCCATCCTGACCATTGAGCCTGGAACCAAGATCGTGGGTGAGAACGGTAGAAACGGTGCTCTGATCATCACTCGTGGTGCCAAGATCATTGCTGATGGTACTGCAGATAAACCCATTGTATTTACTTCTGAAGCCGCTACACCACAACGTGGCGACTGGGCGGGCCTGGTGGTCCTGGGTCAGGCACCTAATAACTCTTCTTTCAATGGCGTGGATGGTATCGGTGAGATCGAGGGTGGTATTAACAACAGTGATGGACTGGGTCTGTATGGCCTGGGTGCTTCCTCTTCCAACCTGGCTGATAACAGCGGTATCCTGCGTTATGTAAGGATCGAATATGCCGGATATGCCTTCCTGCCAGATAAAGAGATCAACGGTTTAACCTTCGGTGGCGTGGGCAACCAGACTATCGTGGACTATGTACAGGTATCTTATGCCAATGATGACTCATTCGAGTGGTTCGGAGGTTCTGTTAACTGTAAACACCTGATCTCATTCCGTACACTGGATGATGACTTTGATACTGATAATGGTTTCAGCGGTAAAGTACAGTTCGGTATCTCACTGCGTGATTCATCTATTGCAGATATCTCCAAGAGTGAAGCTTTTGAAAGCGATAATGACGCGAACGGTTCAGACAGGACTACTTTCATGGTATCCATTCCGGTAAGTGCCAACAACCCGGTAGCCATCTTACCTACCAAAACCAATGCGGTATTCAGCAATATGACACTGGTAGGACCCAAAGAAACCGCTAATTCAAAAGGGAACAGCCTGTTCCTGGGCGGTGCACAGATCCGCAGGAATTCTGAGCAGAGCATCATGAACTCTATCTTCCTGGGCTGGAACGGTGGTTCGGTAAATGGATTACTGATCGATGCAAGTAAAGGAACACCTACAGATAAGAACCTGGATCCTGCTGGTGGACTGAATTTCAGGAACAACATCATTGCAGGTGTCACCACCAATGCAGTTAGTTATGCGGCCAGCGCCACAGCGCCAACCGGTGCTACCAAAGCCACTATTACCGATTGGGTAAATACAACTGCTTATGGTAACGTGTTACTGGCTAACAATACAGATGCCGGTATAACAGCACCTTTCAATTACAGTGCGCCTGATTTCAACCCAAGCTCAGCTACTGCAGCTGCAGCAACCGGTGCCAATTTCAGCAGTGCTAAATTGAAGACCTCTACCACTGGTAAACCAGACTTTACCGTAGTATCCTATAAAGGAGCCTGCGCAGTAGGTGATACCTGGTGGAAAACCTGGACCTCTTTTAAATAAAGCATTAATAGCCTAGAAAAGCCGCTCCGGATAACCGGGGCGGCTTTTGTATACCAGTAGTTTTATAGTTTTGTCAACAGAAAATCAGCTACTATGAAGATCATCAGGAATAGTATTTTCGGCATACTTTTTTTGTTAGCCGCCTGCCAGGGCGGTAACCAGGAAGAAAAAGCGGAAGAGAACAAAGCGGCAGATACAGTGAAAATGGCTGAGTCCATCCGCACTAATCTTTCTTACCTGAACGATTACAATGCGCTTGAGCAGTTGTTCAGTAATGATAACTGGCTTATACCCGGTACCAGGGACAGCAGTTATCTCTATGTGAGTCGCTTGGGTAATTATGTGGTAAAGACCTATGCCTACCAGCTGGTGAAGGGCGATTCTGCCCATGTACAGCATGCTGATGTGAAAACAGAAAATGATCAGCTGGTATGGCAGTTCAATGGCCAGAAACTATACCTTACCAGCGCCACCCGTGCCAGGGCTGTATTTGCCGTTGTGGGTGCCGATTCGCTGCAATATGAATTTGTACGGCTGGACGATAACAAGATCAGCCTTACCTATCCCGACAAGAAAAAAGTGGTGATGAAAAAAATGCTCCAGTTCAGCCTCTTCCTCGCCCGCAGCCGCTACGATTTCACCAACGGAACGAAGTACGCGTTTGATACTACGCAATTTAATAAGAAGAAGGAGTAGGGGACGTTAGTCGTGAATCGTGAATCGTCAGTAGTGAGTAGTGAGTAGTGAGTGAAGCAATGGTGAATTGTGAATGGGCAATGTGGCTGTCGCTGATTCATTGCCTATTCACCATTCACATCTACTAACTACCTGCTCACTACTCACTACTGACGATTGACGCCATCACCAATTTTTCATATGTTCCGCAACAATTCTTTCTGCTTTGGGCTTGGGTTTGTTTCGCCAGTTGGGCTCGTATTTAACGAACCAGCTGAGCCATAAAACTCTGGATAAACGCATCAGTACCGGTTGCAGTAACAGGAGGATGGCAAATGCCGTTCCCATCCAGTAGAATATGCGGTTGTCGTCGATGGAGAAAGTAACACCGATCAGTACTTTCCAGGCCACGAAAGTGGCTACCAGTACGGCAATGCTGAGGGCATAACTGACATAACCGGTCCCGTAATAAAAGCCTACTTCAATTTCTGTGGGTTGTCCGCAAACAGGACAGTGCTCGTGCATGTGTATGCTGTTTTTTGCATAAGCACTGTTTTTCTCAAAAACCTTTCCTTCGCGGCACCTGGGACAACGGTTGCCGAGTATACTGGTCAGGTAATACCTTTTCTTCTGCTCTGGCATATACTTGCTGTTGATTCGGATGCAAAGGTACTGAATTGTTAGTAGAGAGGCGAGAGTCGTCAGACGTGAGTAGTCAATCGTGAGTCGTCAATCGTGAGTGGGATTTGGTCTTTGGCTTGTTCGGAGTGGTTTTGGGGAGCAGTTCATTGATTAGGGAAGCATTTGGCGGTTGGCATTTAGCATTTGGCTTATTTCGGAGTAGTTTTGGGGGAGTAGTTCTTTGATTGGTGGGGCGGTGGGCGTATTGGCGCGTTAGCGCATTGGCGCATTGGCTTTGGATACCTGCCTGCAGCATGCGGCTGGGTAACCTTCCTGCATCCGGTAACCCACTCACGATTGACAAT
>JACPEA010000005.1 GCA_016183765.1 Bacteroidota bacterium | reverse complement strand
TACTTTGTAATCCATACAATGTGATACTTACAATCATAGAGCGTATGGGCTGTCTTTCGGTAATTTTCCATATCCCTAAGATATTAAACTAAAGTCTTCGCCTGAAGGCGAGGGATTTTCCCCCAGAAAGAGACATTAAATATTCAACTGGGGAAATAAAAGTAATTGGGACTAGTAAAACGAATGGATCATTTTCAATTAGACTCCCATTTTCAAATCTAACTATTTCCGACTTAATCTTCACCTGCATCGGATACAAAGAAATGTTAGCACCTTATCGAAAATCCAATATAGACATAGGTGTAATAAAGCTTATTCCCATCAATAAGGAGCTTAAAGAAGTGGTAGTGAAGTCAACCCTCTCCTTAATTAGGATTGACGCGGATAAGTTTGTCTATAATGCGGATAAGGATACTTCAAACAAAGGATTTTCAGCTATTGAGGTCTTGCAAAAGGCACCATTGATGTTCGTGGATAATAACGGTGGTCTTTATCTGAAAGGAGAAAAAAAATTTAAGATTTTGATTAATGGTAAAGATAAAGCACAATATAGAATGAACCCTGGAGAGATATTTAAAACAATTCCTGCAGAATTAATTCAAAAAGTAGAAGTGTCTACTGTTCTGACTGCCAAATATGCAGGTGAAGGATATGCAGGTATTGTCAATATAATAATGGATAAACAAAATAATGATCGCTTCTTCGTTTCTACAGGCTTAGGAACAGATACAAGAGGAGGCTATAATGCTTTAGGCTTTATTAATACTGGCGTGGGAAAATTTGGTCTTACATTGAATGTCAATAATAGTCAAACAAATGGAGTTTTATCTTCGTCTACCTCAAATACTTATTTTAAAGATGAACAAGTTAATATCAGTCAACCAGGAAGCATTCGGAACAGATCTAATTCACTTACAATTGGTGCAGATTTGAGCTATGAAGTAGATTCTTCCTTATTATTGAATTTTTCAATATACAACTTCACCACTAATGTTAAAACTAAAAGAAGTATTAATACTTACAGCATTCGGAACAGCATAGACACTTTTGATGTATATACACGAAATATTGAACAGCATTTAAAAATGGGATTTAATAATTTTGGGCTTGATATTCAGAAAATATTTAGAAATAAAAGCATGATCACTATTTCCCAGCGCTCTGAATACATTCCAAATAATACCGCATATGATATTCTTCAAAATAATCTAAACACCCAGTTTACCTTTACTGAAAAAGCTGTGAATAAAGCTCATTCTTGGGAACATACGGGACAAATTGATTTTGTTCAGCCCCTAAAAAACTCGATTCAATTTGAAACAGGTGTCAAAAGTATTTTTAGAACAGGGATAAGTCAAAGTGAAAGGGAAAG
Source organism: Bacteroidota bacterium (assembly GCA_016183765.1). Lineage (GTDB taxonomy): Bacteria > Bacteroidota > Bacteroidia > Chitinophagales > Chitinophagaceae > Sediminibacterium. Next base: position 40,476 of record JACPEA010000005.1, on the reverse strand, counting down.
CCCATATTGGAACCCAGTACAACAAGGTAGTGAAGATTTCAAATTAAAGCAAGATGTTTTAGGATACTACGCAAATATCAACAAAAGACAAGAATCGTTTTATTATACAATTGGAGGAAAATTGGAAAATACCATGGTGACTTCGGGTGATTTTCGATATTCATATTTAAATTTTTTGCCGTCAATTTCTTATAATAGGGTATTCAAAAAGGCAAAAAGTACTGTTGGCTTGAATTTCAATAGTGCTCTCGCACGCCCTGGAATTCGTTATTTAAATCCATTTAACAACAATGTAAATCCAAATTTAATAAGCAAAGGGAACCCGAAATTAGAGCCTGAACTGGTAAATAAAATTTCAATTGACATTAATAGTCAGCTGATAAAAAAAGCAACCACTAGTTTGTCCTTCTATTATAAATATTCAAATAATTTAATACTACCTTATTCATTTAAAACAGGAAATGACACAACACTCATTAGCTCATTTGCAAATAATGGCAGATTAAGAGAGCCAGGTATTAATTTATACATTTCCTTCAATTTGCTAAAAAAAATGTCAATTAGGCTAACTTCAGACCTCAGTTATTATCAAATCTCCAATTCATTAAAAACAATGCGCAATTCAAGCATTGCATATAAAATATTTTCTACTGTCTCATATTCTTTCCCGAAACAGTTAAAATTATCATTTAATGGATATTTTTATTCACGAAAGATTACTTTTCAAGGTGAAACGTCATCCATTTACGATGCCTCGTTTACATTAAGTAAGGGAATATTTGAAGGAAACGGTTCATTGGCAATCGTATTTTCTCAACCATTCACCAATAAGCAAATCCAAAAAAGCATTTACGAAGACAATTCTTTCAAAACTGAAACAGTGTCCGAATTAAGAGATCAATTTTTAAAAATCAACTTCAGATACACGTTTGGACGGTATCATGCTTTCTATAAAGCAAAAAAAAGAGGGATTAAGAAAGATGATATAAAAGAATAAGTTACAATATAGGACTTCACACTAACCTGTCTCTCCTATTTATACCCTAAACTGCAATCTGTTCTTCTGCTCCGTGCTCCCCTGTTCCTTATTCATCTGCTCATCTGTTCTCCTGCTCCATTCCACATTCCTGAATTTTAATTTTGCATCCATCATTATTGTAAATTGGTTGCTCAATGCACCATATGAGAAATTATTTACTGTTGGCGGGCTGTTTGTGGGCAGGGAGTTTGCTGGCACAACCCGTACAACCTGTCTACCCTGTCCCTACCAAAGAACAACTGAAATGGCACGAGAAGGAGTTTTATCTTTTCATCCATTTCGGACCCAACACTTTTACCGATAAGGAATGGGGTGAGGGTAACGAGGATCCCTCCGTCTTCAATCCCACAGCGCTGGACTGCGAGCAATGGGCACGTATTGCCAAACAGGCGGGTGCTAAAGGCATTATACTTACCGCTAAACATCATGATGGTTTTTGTTTGTGGCCCAGCAAACAAAGTACCCATACCGTAAGAGAGAGTAAATGGATGAATGGAAAAGGTGATGTGGTGAAAGCCCTGTCGGAAGCCTGTAAAAAAAACGGGCTGGATATGGGTATTTATATCTCACCCTGGGACAGAAACCATCCCAAATACGGCACACCCGAATACAATGATGTATATATCGCCAGCATGAAGGAACTGCTGACGCAATACGGCAAATTCTTTGAACTATGGTGGGATGGTGCCAATGGTGAAGGGCCCAATGGCAAAAAACAGGAATACGACTTCCGTCGTTTCGAAGACTCTGCATTCAAATGGCAACCACAGCTGGCCATCTTCAGCGATATTGGTCCGGGCGCCCGTTGGTGCGGCAATGAAAAAGGAATCATCAGTAACACCAACTGGAACCTGCTGGATACCGCCGGATTTAAAAGAGGTCATGGCGGCCCTCCTACCGACACTTTGAACAGCGGCAATGTGAACGGGAAAAACTGGATCCCCGCTGAAGCAGACGTATCTATCCGGCCGGGATGGTTTTATCATGCCAAAGAAGACAACAAAGTAAAATCACCCGAAACACTGTTCACCCTTTACCTGAAATCTGTAGGCAATGGGGGTAACCTGCTGCTGAACATTCCACCCGACAGAACAGGTCGCATTCATCCTGCAGATTCCGCATCGCTGGTAGGATTTCGCCGAATCAGGGATGCCGCTTTTGCCAAAGACCTGCTGCAAAAGGCAGGTATCAGCAGCGTATCGCCCAATAAAAAAATCACCACACTGACAGATCACAATAGTCAGACCTACTGGTCATCTGCCCAAAAAGAGAACAGCACGCTGCTGATAACCCTGCCAAAGAAAACAGCCCTGAATACCGTAGTGCTGGAAGAAATGATCGGCTACGGCCAGCGTGTGAGTGCTTTTACCATCGAGGCTTTTGACGGTCAGGCATTCCAAACGGTCTTCACCGGCACCACCATCGGCCGAAAAAAGATCGCCCAATTTCCGGAACAGGAAACTACCCAACTGCGTGTTGTAATCCAACAGGCAAAAGCAGCACCCGTATTAAGAAGTATCTCGGCCTATCAGATAACCAACTAACCTAATAACAGGATGAGAGGTCTCACAAAACGCGAAACCTCTCATCCCGTATCCCTTCCACAGCAGGTTTCCGATCCATACCCTCCCTTGCCCTGCGTCTTCGCGCCTTTGCGAGCTACTATTCGTTCCAACGACTTGCTCCACGCAGGATTTACTTTCAGAAAATCAAGTATCTTGCAGTAAGCAAAAACAGATTATGGCAATCACCCAACCACTGGTAGGCATCATTATGGGAAGCGACAGCGACCTGAACATTATGCAGGCAGCTGCTGATATCCTTACCCAGTTCAAGATTCCCTTTGAACTGACCGTTGTCTCAGCCCACAGGACCCCCTTACGTATGGTAGACTATGCCACTACTGCCAAAGAACGTGGCCTCCGTGTCATCATAGCCGGTGCCGGCGGTGCGGCTCATTTGCCGGGAATGGTTGCATCGATCACTACCTTACCTGTGATCGGCGTACCGATCAAATCCTCCAACTCCATCGACGGATGGGATTCGGTACTGTCCATACTTCAAATGCCCAATGGTGTACCGGTTGCTACCGTTGCATTGAATGCGGCAAAAAATGCCGGTCTGCTTGCAGCACAGATCCTCGGAACCGCCGATGCCAATATCTCCGCAGCCATAGCACATTATAAGAGTGAAATGAGCCATGAAGTGAGCGGTAAAATCGCCAGACTGAAAGAAGAATGGCCCAACGGTTTTGATGAGTAAGGATCGCTTTTATTTATAACGCCGGCCTCGGGCACCTGATCCCATCCCTGCCCAATACCCAGCTTAGTCCCAGCGAAAGGCTATAATAGTTATCCCTGTTGCGGTTATCCGCGGCATAACTGAATCCATCGATATAATCCGTGAAGGTATAACGGAAGATGAGTTCTGCAGTAGCTGACAATCGCGGTGTTATTGCCCAGCGAACCCCTGCACCCAACGGTATCACCGGTAGAACAGAGGGAAGTCTTCGCACAGTATCAATGCCCAACCCGATCTGGGTAGTGGTCTTATTATTGAAGACGGTCGTATCCAGCCGGCTCCAGTCACGCGTCACCTGCAGGAAACTCAGTCCGAATCCGGCCATCAGGTAGGGAGTTAACACATGGTAATCTTCCTTACCATTATCACCATACAAATTATAGGATATGACACCCGACAGTTCCGTAACCGGTGTATGAAAAGAGAAATTACGGAGCTGCTTCCAGGAAGGACTGTTGAATTTTGATTCATCGGCCTGGAGTGATCCGATGGTAAGATTGGCCCGCCAGGACAGGTAAGGCGAAAAAGGTTTCCCCACCCATACCTGCAACACCGGCCCCATTGCTTTGAAAGAGCCATACCTGCTCCGCACCAGGTCGCCCTGGTACAAAAAAGTTCCGGCATTGATGCCTATTTCATACTGATAACGGCCGGGTTGGGCTTTCAGTGCAACAAAAGAACAGGAAGTGATTAACAGCAACAAAAGGTTTCTTGCAATAGCATTCATAACTGACGTTTGAGTGATCGTAAATAACGTTCAGGTAGAACTCTATCGGGGGGATATCGGTTTTAATAAAAAATACGCTTACTTAACAGATACGATCTGAAGCAGAATTGCTGTTCTGCTATAAAAAATCATACCAGTAGCATACAATTTTGCTACCGTTTTTTGTTAAGGAACTGGTAATGCTGAAAAAAGACTGTCGTATTTTCTCAGGGCATTTGTAGAGATAGCTCAATCACGCGATGTAATGATGCCAAAGCCCTTATTCAGGCCCGTAGAAACCTCATAGATCATCTGTAACCAGTTGTTACCATAAGTGGCATAGTGCAGAGAAAAATTATCCACCCTTTCCTGCAGGCTGTTATTGGGGAAGAGCTGTTGTGTAAGGGTATGGATCTGCTGCCGCTGTACATCGTATTTCAATCGCTCGGCACGCAATAATTTCTTCTCGAGCGCTGTAAGTTTTTTGAGGGCCTGTTTTTCCAGTGCAGTAACATGTTCCGACAGGGTACTGTCTACTTTATCAGTAATCCCGCGAAGTTGTTTGTACAATAACTGTGCCTGCTGCAATTCTTCGTTGATGGTCACCTGGTGTTCGGTTTCCCGTTTTACAAGTATATTCAACAGATCCAATTCAGCTGTAAAGAGATCAGCTTCGGTGAAGCCCAGTTTTTGCCACTTCAACCATTGTTCTTTTTTCAGCAGAAGAAAAGAGTTGCGCAAGATCAATACCGGGTACGGTATCTGTACCGCTTCAAATACATTTTTCAATTCCAGCCAGTAAGCCAGCTCTCCTCCCCCGCCGATAAAAGCAATATTGGGAAGTACCGTTTCCTGGAATGCACCACGCAGGATCACATTGGCACTGAAACGCTCCGGGTGTTCCGACAGCTCTTTCAGGATCTCTTCTTTTGAGAAAGAAAGTCCCAATGCCTTCACTTCGTACCGCTGATCCAGCCATTCAATGCGCTCCCGTTTATCATCTACCAGGTAGAACAGGTTAATATCTCTTCCGCCTGCCTGTACTTTGTAATGCCTGCCTATTTTTTCAATTGTGTCTGCCACGATGCTATGCGAAAAACCCTCAAGCAATTCTTTCTGCACAACGGGCTGAAATATGCTTTTCAATTTGGCATGGTCCGGCACCAGCACTACCAGTCCAAATGAGCCGAACAAAGCATTCACCAACTCCAGGGTTGCCTGTTGTATGCTTTTACCTTCAGTGTAACATCGTAACAGCAGGTCAGTAAGTTCCTGGCCAAAGGGTAACACACCTACCTGGCCATGTATGGCATGTATCAGTCGGATAAGGACTTTATCTACTTTCATCCTGCCAACAGCACCGGTTTGTTTGGTTTCCCATACCAGTTTTTGTCCGCCAACATTCACATAACCCAGTTCATCCAGGTCCGCATCTTCGCTACCCATATAATACACCGGCACAAACTTCGCATCAGGTATGGCAGCGGTCAGTTCATCTGCAAGTTTAATGGTATGAATGATCTTATAAATCAAATACAGCGGTCCGGTAAAGATATTAGGTTGATGGGCCGTGGTTACGGTGAACACCTGCTCCTGCAGCAGTGATTCGATATTGGTCTTGGTAATGTCTGTAAGGGTAAGACCTGCATATTGTTCCTGCAGTACCTCTACCAAAACCTTTCTTTGTGTTGGGAATATCTTCCTGGCGGCGATGGATCGCTGAAGGCCCGGCAGGTCGGGTGTATGCAGGTAAAAAGGTTGCAGGGAATCGGGCTGCGACAGGTAATCGGAAACGATCTTGGAGAAATAACCGGTGCTTTCGTAGGGTAAGTAGGTAGCTGTCTGATCCATAATATGGGTAAAAATACAATTTACTGGATACTGCGGTATCCATTCATCATTTAGACCTGTCCAATGCGTTGTTCCTAACTGAACCTGTCGGGATCAAACGGGGTAATATCCATGCTGCAGGTTTCTTCGTTCAATATTTCATTCACGATCTTACCGGTTCCGGCGCCCAGGCTAAGTCCCACCATGGCATGACCTGTTGCCACCACCACATTTTTCCATTTACGCGTGCGGCCCAAGTAGGGCAAACCGTCCGCCGAACAAGGCCTGAAACCATACCAAACCTTGTCCATCGTTGGCATCGGCACTTTAAAATCGGGGAAAAAACGTTCTACCGCTTCCAATACACCTTTTACGCGGTTCATCCTGGGTGGCGTATTGGTAGAAGTGATCTCCATGGTACCCCCAAAACGGATCTTGTTACCATCCATTGGCGTCAGCGCTACACGCCCCTCGATCAATACGGCGGGATGCTTGAGCTTGTATGGAGAATCTTCCAATGTCACAGAATATCCCCTGCCCGGAACCAACGGTATCTTCATGTCCATCATCGCAGCCAGTTCGCGGCTCCAAGAGCCGGAGGATAGTACGATGGCATCCGCATCGTATACCCCTTTGATGGTTTTCACTTTGGTGATCTGGCCATTACCATTTTCAAAACCGGTCACCGCTTCATTCACCAATATTCGAACGCCTTTCTGCCTGAGATCTGCTAACAATTGTTGCATCAGCTTGTTGGGATACAGGTGCGCATCACATTTAAAATGCAGTGCTCCTTTTGCGTTGATACGCGTTTTTGGCTCCAATTGATCCAACTCCTCCTTTGTCAACAGTACGGTATCGGTCAAACCCAGCTCGTGGGCTTTCTCCATCATATGTCTGGCATGATTGCCACCGGTATCGGTCTGAAATATCTCCAGTAATCCTTTCCGCTCATAAGCAAACTGAAACTGTGGCAACTCTGTCCAGTCCTCGTAAGCTTTCTTACTGATCACTGCAATGTCCCGTAATGGAATAGCGGAACGCTCTACATGTTCCGGGGTCGCGGTCTTCATGAACTTCATACCCCAGTCTATCAGGCTCCAGCTTAACCTTGGCTGCACATAAAAAGGGCTGCGCGGGTTCCACATTAACTTCAAACCCTGTTGCACAATGCCGGGTGTTGCCAGGGGTACAAAATGGCTGGGACAAACATATCCCGCATTGCCATAGGAGCAGTTGGACGACATATCCGTTTTATCGATCACCGTCACTTCATGTCCGCTCTGTTGCAAAAAATACGCGCTGCTCAATCCTACAATTCCGCCACCGATAACGACTACTTTCATATCCGATCTATTTAAAACACAAAATTCGCGATTAATTCGCAATTATTAATGATAGAATGATAGTATGATAGAATGGTAAGGGGGATTTCTTCAACACATTCTATCATTCTATCATACTATCATTCACTCATTATCTACAATCTACACCACCTGGAACCCGAACGCATACGGGTCATCGTTTTTATCGATGGAAATGGTGTTATATCCATAGATCCTGGCCCATCCTTCCACGCTGGGGATGATGGCGGGTTTACCCCCTACTTCGGTGAGCTTTTCCACCCTTCCGGTGAATTTGGATCCGATGATGCTTTCATGGATAAAAATATCCCCTTCCTTCAGTTTGCCTTTGGCATACCACTGCGCCATACGGGCAGAAGTACCTGTGCCGCAGGGCGAGCGGTCAATGGCTTTATCGCCATAAAAGACCGCATTACGTGCCGAAGATGTGGGGTCCAGTACAGATCCGGTCCAGAGAATATGTGAACATCCATGGATAGTAGGATCATCCGGGTGAACAAAACTGTATTGGGCATTGATCCGTTTCCGCAATTCCCTGGCCCAGGCAATCAGTTGATCGGCCGGATACTGTTCCAGGCCGGCAAAGTTGGGTTGTACATCCACGATCGCATAAAAATTACCTCCGTACGCTACATCAATGGTAAGAGTGCCCAGTTCCGGGCAATCCACCGTAAGACTTTCTGCAGCCAGGTAAGCGGCAACATTGGTCAGTTTTACGGCCGTCACTTTTTTCCCTTCCTGCCGGTAACTGATCCGTACCAGGCCCGCCGGTGCTTCCATCAATACCACTCCGGGCGTTTTTGGCTGTATCAGCCCTTCCTCAATAGCAATGGTGATGGTTCCGATGGTGCCATGTCCGCACATGGGTAAACAACCACTGGTTTCAATGAACAATACCGCCACATCATTGGCAGGGTCGTGCGGAGGATACAGGATACTCCCGCTCATCATATCATGGCCCCGGGGTTCGAACATCAATCCTTTTCGTATCCAATCGTACTCGCGTAAAAAATGCTGTCGTTTTTCACTCATGGTACTGCCTTCCAATGCCGGACCACCCACAGCTACAACCCGGACCGGGTTCCCGCAGGTATGAGCATCGATACAGGAAAAAACAGACCCGCTTAAATGACCTGGCGAGGGCATAGTATAAGGGATGGGATTGGTTAACATACGGGGTACAGTTAATTTAATGGCTGCTATAGTGGAAAATTAGCCGTTTTCTTTATATTCATGATACGATTGCTCTATGGAAACTTACGGAAAAATACTATTGATCGCCATGCCGGCCTTCCTGGCACTGGTCCTGTTCGAAAAATGGTGGGGCTGGCGCAAGGGGAAAGATACGGTCCGGCACCTCGACATGATCTCCAGTCTGAGTTCCGGCATCACCAACACCATAAAAGACGTACTGGGACTCAGCATTGCCATCATCAGTTACGGATGGATGGTGGAACACCTGGCCATTGTGCATGTACAGTCGTCCGTACTGCTGTATATCATTGCTTTCCTGGTGCTGGACCTTTCCGGTTACTGGGTACACCGCCTCGACCATGAATACAATTTTTTCTGGAACGCACATATCATACACCATAGCAGCGAGGATTACAACCTGGCTTGTGCGTTACGACAAAGTATCTCTACCGTATTCCGCGTGTTCACCATTTTTTTACTGCCTGCTGCTTTACTGGGTGTTCCCGCAACAGTCATTGCAGTGGTGGCTCCACTGCACCTGTTTGCACAGTTCTGGTATCATACCCAGCATATCAACAGGATGGGATTCCTGGAGAAGATCATCGTTACCCCTTCCCATCACCGGGTGCACCATGCCATTAACCCGGAATACCTGGATAAGAACTATGGGCAGATCTTTATTTTCTGGGACAAACTGTTCGGCACTTACCAGGAAGAGTTACCCGATGTGCCGGCAGTATACGGCATTACCCGTCCGGTGCAGACCTGGAACCCGATCAAGATCAACTTTATACACCTGTGGCTCATGATCAAAGATGCCTGGCATGCCAGGCACTTGCGGGATAAGTTCCGGATCTGGTTCATGCCTACCGGCTGGAGACCGGCAGATGTGGCAGAAAAATACCCGGTATACAAGATCGAAAACGTGTATCGTTTTGAGAAATATGAAACCCCTGCCTCAAAGGGTTTTATCGCCTGGGCCTGGATAGAATTGAGTGTGGCGCTATTGCTGATCAGTTATTTCTTTGCGCATATTGCAGAGATCGGAAGCCCGGCCATGTTTGTTTATGGCGCATTTATTTTCTTATACATCTATGCCTATACCGAACTGATGGACAAGTACCCCAATGCCTGGTTATGGCAGCTGGCCAGTTCTGCATCAGGGGTTGGCATATTGTATTATTACAAAGACTGGTTTGGTATTACCCAACACCTGGGCGATCTTAACCTGGTATTTATTGGCTATTTTCTGCTATCTGTAGCGGTGGCCTTTTATTTCTGCATCACCGAACCAAGACAGCAACTGGCAATGACGGGTAATTATTGATTGCCCTGTTTTGTTTTTGCCTACCTGTTATCTGATTGACCATTCGTTGTTCACCAGACGCCATAGCCCTAATGGATTATACCGTTGCAATGCTTCGGGCAATAAAGCATCGGGACAATTCTGGTAACATACCGGACGTACCCATCTTTTCACAGCCTGTATCCCCACTGCGGTAAACCGGCTATCGGTGGATGCGGGGAAAGGACCGCCATGGACCATGGCAGGACAAACTTCCACACCGGTAGGTACACCGTTGAATACGATCCTTCCGGCAATGGAAGGCGCTATCTCCAACAGGGAACGATGGGCAGTGAGATCTGCATCGGTTCCCATGATACTCGTGGTCAGCTGTCCGGCCACTGAGCGCCAAACGGTTTCCAGTTCCTTTTCGTTCCGGCAGATCACCATCAGCGAGTAAGGACCGAATACTTCTTCGTGTAATAAAGGGTGTTGCAGGAACAGCTCACCGCTTACCATAGCAACAGCAGGATGTGCTTCCAACGCCCGGGGTATAGCTGCAGACTGTGCCAGTAGCTGTACACCTTTTTCAGCCAGTGCTGCCTTCATTTTGGTATAATATGCCTGGTGAATGCCGGCATGCAGCATTTTTGTGGGTATCACCGTACTGATCTCCAATGCCAGATGCCGGAGAAAAGATTCTAATCCCTCACCTTCGATCGCTATCAGTAACCCAGGATTGGTACAGAACTGCCCCATACCCAGACTGATGGAAGCGGCATATTGCCTGGCCAGTTGTTCGGACTGGGTGGACAGTATCTCTGGTAAAAAGATGACCGGGTTGATGCTTCCCATCTCCGCAAACACAGGAATCGGATTTTTACGTGCCGCAGCATAATCATACAAAGCTTTTCCCCCGGTAAAAGAACCGGTGAATCCGACCGCAGCGGTATGCGGGTGTTGTACCAGCGCTTTGCCGGCTTCAAAAGAAGCATCGGTCAGATGCTGAAATGTATGTGCAGGCATCCCCGTACTATTGATGGCTTCCGAAATAGCATCTGCCACCATCACCGATGTCTGCAGGTGTGCGGGGTGTGCTTTGACCACTACCGGGCAACCGGCAGCCAAGGCACTTGCTGTATCTCCACCAGCTGTTGAATAGGCAAAAGGGAAATTACTGGCACCGAATACCACCACCGGGCCAAGCGGCTGCAACATCTTACGGATATCAGGTCGGGGAGGATTTTTATCCGGGATGGCTTCGTCGATGGTAGCTTCTACCCAACTGCCTTCACGCAGCATCTGGGCAAACATGCGTAACTGAAAAGTAGTTCTGCCACGTTCACCATTCAACCGGGCTGCCGGCAGGTTGGTTTCTGCAGAGGCCTGCGTTATCAATGCATCACCCAATGCTTCTATATTGCTGGCGATCGCTTCCAGGAAAAGGGCTTTCTGTTCTGCACTTGTTCTCTGATAAGGCAGAAAAGCAGCTGCCGCCTGTTGCATCACCTGGTCTATCGGTACCGGCTGTATCATGATTCGCTGAGTTGTAAATATTCGGGTAATACGGGCCTGGTGGCTATACCCTTTTGTATCACGTTCAACACCCGCTCCCGTTCTTCGCCCACCAGTGGCAGCCGGGGTGGACGAACCGTTTCCGATCCTATGCCCGCCTGTGTTTCGGCCAGTTTGATGTATTGCACCAGTTTGGGATGGATATCCAGTTCCAGCAATGGCATGAACCAGCGGTAAATGGCTGTGGCTTCTGTTATATGTCCCGCTTTTACCAGCCGGTAAATGGCCACGGTTTCTCTCGGAAACGCACAGACCAGTCCGGCCACCCAGCCGTTGGCGCCAAGTAACATTTCTTCCATGGCCAGGGTATCCACACCACAAAGGATGCTGTACCTGTCACCAAAGCGGTTGATCAGCCTGGTAACATTGGTCACATCGCGGGTGGATTCTTTGATGGCCTGTATATTACTGTATACCGTAGGGTCTTCGAACATGTCCGGCGTTACATCGATCTTATAATCCACAGGGTTGTTATAGATCATGATGGGAAGATCGGTAGCTTGGGCTATGGTACTAAAATAAGCGACCGTTTCGCGATGATCGGTCTTATAACGCATCGGGGGCAGCAGCATGATGCCCTGTGCACCCCAGGCTTGGGCATAAGCTGCCTGCTGTAATGCCTCCCGTGTACTGCCTTCCGCAATATTCAATACCACCGGTACCCTGCCGGCTACTTTTTCTATGGTGAATTTTACCAGGATCTCTTTTTCCGAATTACTCAACACACTGGCTTCCCCCAGGGTGCCACCAAGAATGATCCCGTTCACACCCGCATCCAGCTGGGCATTCAGGTTCTTCTCAAACAAAACAAGATCCAGTTGATCCTTGTCGGTGAATTTGGTAGTAATTGCCGGGAAAACGCCTTTCCAATCGATAGACATGGAGAATTAATGAGTGAATGAGTGAATGATAGGATGAGTGAATGGTTTGTTTTGAATTAATTCAAATACAGAGACAAGATAAATAATATCCTTTACATGGCATCCTTATCCATTCTATCAATTAATGAGTGAATGAGTGAATGATAGGATGAGTGAATGGTTTGTTTTGAGTCATTTCAAATACAGAGACAAAATAAATAATATCCTTTACATGGCCTCCTTATCCATCCTATCATTCACTCATTCACTCATCCACTCATTCACTCATTAAATTGCTTCCCCTTCCAGGTCATAATCGTATGCTTTGGTGATTTTTACCTGCACAAATTCCCCGATGGGGATTTTTTTGGTGGAATGGATGACCACTTCATTATCTACCTCCACGCTATCGAACTCTGTTCGGCCGAGGTAACGGCCGGCTTCTTTTTTATCGATAAGCACTTTGAATACTTTGCCGATCTTCTCCTGGTTCTTTTCGTAGCTGATCTCCTGCTGCACTTCCATGATCTCCTGGGCGCGTTCGGCCTTGGTATCGGCGGGTACATCATCCACCAGGTCATGGGCGGAGGTATTTTCTTCGTGACTGTACTGGAAAATACCCACACGGTCAAAGCGGTGTTCCTGCAGGAATTCTTTCAGTTCCTGTACATCTGCCTCGGTCTCACCGGGGAAACCGGCGATCAATGTGGTACGTAAACAGATACCGGGTACCTTTTCGCGGATGGTTTTGATCAGCTCGGTCATTTCTTCGCGGGTGATGTTCCTGCGCATGGCTTTGAGCATATTGTTGCTGGCATGCTGCAGGGGCATATCCAGGTATTTGCAGATATTATCACGTTCACGCATCACATCCAGTATCTCCAGCGGGAACTTACTGGGGTAGGCATAGTGCAGACGGATCCATTCCAAACCTTTCACATCTGCCAGGGCATGCAATAAACGGGGCAGCTCTCTTGTTTTATAGATATCGAGTCCATAATAGGTTAGTTCCTGAGCGATCAGCATGATCTCTTTCACCCCTTTCTTTACCAGGCTCTCGGCTTCGGCCACCAGTTCCGCTATCGGGCGACTGATATGCTGGCCGCGCATCAGCGGGATGGCACAGAAGGAACAGGTTCGGTTACAACCTTCACTGATCTTGAGGTAGGCATAGTGGCGTGGGGTGCTCAGTAAACGCTCTCCCAGCAACTCACTCTTATAATCCGCATCGAACTGTTTCAGCATCAGGGGCAGTTCCATGGTACCGAACCAGGCATCCACTTCGGGCATTTCTTTTTCCAGGTCATCGCGGTAGCGTTCGCTTAAACAGCCGGTAACGTATACTTTATCCAGTTTACCCCTCCGCTTCAGTTCCAGTTGGTCCAGGATGGTATTGATACTTTCTTCCTTGGCTTTGTCGATAAAACCACAGGTATTGATCACCGAGATATTGTGATCCAGTTTGGTATTCTCATGCACTACGGCAATATCATTGGCAGCCAGCTGGCCACTCAGCACTTCACTATCCACGAGGTTCTTGCTGCAGCCGAGGGTGATGATATTCACCTTGTCTTTCTTGAGGGTTCTTGCTTTCATACGAACGGCAAAAGTACAAATAAGACCGGCAAAAACCGTCTTACTCCTTCCCTGGTTGGTTTGGGCATTGTAGCTTTAAGACTTTTAGGCTGGAAGCCTGCGGATAGGCGTCACTCGGCGGAGCCGAGCGACTGCTCCGAAAAAATTTAGATCTGTTTACCCTGCTTCCTGGCAGTTCAGTCGATTTCGCAGCCTCAAAACGGTTGTGCTGCTTCATGATTACATCAGATTCTCCCTAAAGATCCCTGTAAACCAACACCTTCACGGTCAATCCCATACAGTTCCAGCAGACTCCCATGCTCCTGCCATTGGCCCCGGAATGATAATCCCGCACGCAGCAATACCTCCCGCGAAGCGGTATTGGCCGGGTCGGTTATGGCAAAAATGCTGTTCCGGGCAGTATTTTGAAAGAAATGGTGCAGACCAGCTTTCACCAGTTCCGTTGCATAACCCCTTCCCCGGGCTTGTTTCAGCAAGGCATAACCCAGGTGTATGTTTTCCGCATCGGACAGGTACAGGAAAGAGAAAGTACCAACGAACCTGTTTTCGGCCCGGGTAAAAACAGCAAAACGGCCCACGATGGAGCCGTTCTGGTATAACTTAATGTTCTCGGTTAAAAAAGCATCACTTTCAGACCGCTTCTTGGCTGGCCGGATAAAGCGCATCATTTCCTCATCGCCATTCACCTGGTAGAAAACATCCGCGTCTGCTTCCGTGAACCGTTGTACGGTCAGCCTGCCGGTTTCAAATAACCGCATGGTTTAAGCCTGCACTTTCAGTTCCGAACTGATATGGGTCACGATCTTCTCCGCATGGTCGCGTGAGTTCTCGATAAACAGGCTGTGCGTATTGAACCCGCCACAGATCACCCCTGCCAGGTAAATACCTTTGACATTGGTTTCATGGGTGCTTTCGTCGTAGTTGGGTTTACAAACCTCATCGTCAGACAGTTCAATGCCCATATTCTCCAGGAAGGTAAGATCGGGTTTGTAACCCGTCATGGCAATGACTTTGTCGTTTTCCAGGGTAATCAGTCCTTCCGGGGTATTGATATCCACTTCATGTTCCCTGATCTCCGCCAGGGTGGAGTTAAAGTATGCTTTGATAGCCCCTTCCCTGATACGGTTCTCGATATCCGGTTTTATCCAGTATTTCACGTGCTCGCCCAGGTCCTTACCACGGATCACCATGGTCACCTGCGCCCCTTTGTGCCAGGTTTCGAGCGCTGCATCCACGGCCGAGTTATTGGCGCCCACCACCACCACTTTCTGGAAAGCGTAATAATGCGGGTCATCGTAGAAGTGTGTGACCTTAGGAAGCTCTTCCCCTTTGATATTCATCATATAGGGTTTACCGTAAAAACCGGTAGATACGATGATGTTCCTGGTTTTATAATGTCTTTTAACCGTATTCACCGTAAACAGGTCATCTGTACGGTCAATGCTTTCCACTCCTTCAAACAGGTGGATATTCAGTCCGGATGATACTGCCACTTTCCGGTAATATTCCAGCGCTTCATCCCGGGTGGGTTTCGGACTATGGCTCACAAAGGGGATCCCTCCGATCTCCAGCCTGTCGGCAGTGGAGAAAAAGATCATATTGGTGGGATAATTGAACAGGGAGTTCACCAGGCAACCTCTTTCGACGATCAGGTAACGGAGGCCGTTGGCTTTGGCATGTAAACCGCAAGCCAGTCCGATAGGTCCTGATCCAATAATAACAACATCGTAAGCTATTGAATGCATATTTATGAATTTAAGGATTTCTTACTTATGTATCTCGCTTGAAAAATGAAAACTGATATCCGGGTTATTGGTGATCTCCGTGTTCAGGAACCACTCGCTCTGTGCCAGGTAAACCGGGTTGCCATCCTTGTCCTCTGCCGAGTTCGCTTGTTTGAACCGGAGGAAGTCGGCCAGTTTATTGGCATCCTTGCTGGTGAGCCAGCAGGCTTTGTAAAATGGTAGCGACCGGAACTCACAGGCCGCCCCGTATTCCTGCAGCAAACGGTACTGGATCACTTCAAACTGCAGCTCTCCCACGCAACCGATGATCTTTTTGTTTCCGCCGAACTGGGTAAACAGCTGTGCCACACCCTCATCTGTCAACTGGCTGATACCTTTTTCCAACTGCTTGGTTTTCATAGGATCTTTATTCACCAGTTCTTTAAAAATTTCAGGTGAAAAAGTCGGGATACCGGTAAAATAAAAATTCTCCCCCTCCGTCAGTGTATCCCCGATCTTGAAGTTGCCCGTATCGAACAGGCCCACTACATCGCCCGGATAAGCATCTTCGATGATATCCTTGCTGCGGGCCATAAAACTATAGGGATTGGAAAAACGGACATCTTTATCCATCCGGACATGGTGGTAATACTTATTTCGTTCGAACCTGCCGCTGCAGACCCGCATAAAAGCGATCCGGTCGCGGTGCTTGGGGTCCAGGTTGGCATGGATCTTAAAGATGAAACCGCTGAACTTATCTTCCCCAACGTCAACGGTACGGGTAGATGTTTCGCGACTGCGGGGTACGGGCGCAATGCGGATGAAAGTATCCAGCATCTCTTTCACCCCGAAATTATTAACGGCACTACCAAAGAACACCGGAGCGATCTGCCCCGACAGGTAGTCCTGCACATCCAGCTGGCCATATACACCATCGAGCAGTTCCACATCCTCCCGCAACTGTTCCGCATCCCTTTCGCCCACTTTGGCATCCAGCAGCTGATCAGACAGGTCACTGATGGCGATCACGTCGTCATCATCTGCTTTTGTACTTGCGGTAAACAGCCTAAGACTCTTATTATCAATATTATAGACTCCTTTAAATTCCTTCCCACTATTGATGGGCCAGGTCATGGGATGCAATGAAATATGCAGTTCTTTCTCGATCTCTTCCAGCAGGTCGAAGCGGTTTTTTCCGTCCCTGTCCATCTTGTTCACGAACACGATCACGGGCGTATCGCGCATGCGACATACTTCCATCAGGCGGCGTGTCTGTGCCTCTACCCCGTTTACGCTGTCGATCACGAGGATAACACTATCCACCGCCGTCAAAGTACGGTAAGTGTCTTCGGCAAAATCCTTGTGACCGGGGGTATCCAGCAGGTTGATGAGGGTATTCCTGTATTCAAAACTCATCACGGAAGTGGCCACCGAAATACCTCTCTGGCGCTCAATTTCCATGAAATCGCTGGTAGCATGTTTTTTGATCTTATTGCTTTTAACGGCACCCGCCACCTGGATGGCACCCCCGAAAAGAAGCAATTTCTCCGTCAAAGTGGTCTTACCGGCATCCGGGTGGGATATGATGGCAAAGGTCTTACGCCTGTTGATCTCTTTCTCAAACTTCATAACGGCCGCAAAGGTAAGGATCGTGAATGGTGAATTGGCAATTGTCAACACCAAAAAGATTCCGAAAAATCATCCACTCATCCACTCATTCACTCATTAATCAATACCTCAGTTCCGCCCTCCCTCCCGTTACCGTAACGATCCAGTGCAGGTCGTACACCCGTTCGCCCAGGTCGGGATACCCGTTTTCACCGATCAGTAAATTAACCAGCCGGGGTGTGGTATTGGAATGTCCGACCACTACAATAGTTTTTCCCTTCAACTGCAAAAGTTTTTCTGAAAATTTTTTAATATATTCATTATCATATAATTACAAGTATTTATTAAACTTTTTAATAAAATAATTACGGTAGACCGGGTACGTATGTAATTGGTAGAATAGATCTCATCGGGCACTTATTCTGCCAGTGTCTGAACCAGTTTTTTGGCCCTTCTCCACCCCTGTTCGGTCAGTGGCAGGTCTGCTTTCATCCTGGTGGCCCCTGCGGCAGTGGTATCTTTTTCTGCATGACGCAACAGGATATAGGTGCTGGTCTGGGCATACACCACAGATACCCCGATCGACATGACCAGCAGCAATGCATATTTTTTCATAGTCCGGTTTTACCTAAAGGTACTCCAGTAAAGCAGGTGTCCCTGCCACTGGTCAAAACGGCCGGCAAGAAATAGCAAATCATTCACAACTGCTCTCCGGCATAGCGGGTAACTTTGGCGGAAAGCCGATCCGGCGTAAACCCATTCAGAAGATGATGAAAAAGATCCTGATCCTGTGCACCTTTTTTGCTGTGCTGCACCTGCCATCCGAGGCACAGTTCAAGAACCTGCTCGACAAAGCCAAAAACGCCCTCAGTGGCAAACAAAGCGCCCTGAGCAATGAGGATATTGTAGCCGGCTTAAAAGAAGCCCTGGCGGTGGGCTCGCAGAAAGGCGCCAACACCCTTTCGCAGGCAGATGGCTTTTTTGCCAATGCCGCCCTGAAAATATTACTGCCACCGGAAGCCCAAAAAGTAGAAACCACTTTGCGCAAAGTAGGTCTTGGCAAACAGGTGGACGATGCCATCCTGAGCATGAACCGGGCAGCCGAGGACGCCTGCAAAAGCGCCGCTCCCATTTTTGGTAATGCCATCAAACAAATGAGTTTCCAGGACGCCCTGGGCATCCTGAAGGGAAGTGATACCGCTGCTACGGGTTACCTGCGGGGAAAGACCAATGCCGAACTCACCCAGGCTTTCCGGCCGGTGATAGAGCAGTCGCTGGAGAAAGTGGACGCCACCAAATACTGGAATACCCTGATCAGTTCCTACAATAAGGTCAATTTCCTGGGCAAGAAGATCAACCCCGACCTGAGCGCCTATGTTACAGAAAAAGCCCTCAGCGGCATTTTTTACCAGGTAGCCCTGGAAGAAAAAAGTATCCGAAAAGACCCCCTGGCCAGGACTTCCGAGATATTACAGAAAGTATTCGGCAAATGATTACTATAAAAAAGCCTCTAAAATAGAGGCTTTTTTATAGTAGATAACCTTTCTAAAATATTAAACATCAATAGCTTCGCCATAAGCAACCGCGGTAGCTTCTTTAAAAGCCTCACTCATGGTCGGGTGTGGGTGTACGGCGTTCAGGATCTCATGCGCTGTGGTTTCCAGTTTACGGGCCACCACCGCTTCAGCGATCATATCGGTCACATTCATACCAATCATATGGCATCCCAGTAATTCACCGTATTTGGCATCGTAGATGATCTTTACAAAACCGTCGGTAGCACCGGCCGCGCTGGCTTTACCGCTGGCCATGAACGGGAACTTACCGATCTTCAGCTCATAACCGGCTTCTTTGGCCGCTTTTTCGGTATAACCCACACTGGCGATCTCGGGGGTGCAATAGGTACAGCCGGGGATATTGTTGTAGTCCAGCGGCTCTGGCAGGTGCTGGTGTTTCTTCTCCAGGTAAGCCATATGTTCCGCCGCATTGATACCTTCTTTAGAAGCTACGTGCGCCAGGGCCTGTCCGGGAGAACAGTCGCCAATGGCGTAGATACCCGGAACAGAGGTCTGCTGGTACGCGTCCACCACGATCTTTCCTTTCTCGGTTTTGATACCGTTCTCTTCCAGTCCGATGTTTTCAATATTGGCTACCACACCTACCGCGCTTAAAACGATATCAGCTTCCAGGGTCACGGTGCTGCCGTCCTGTTTTTTCACCAGGGCTTTTACGCCGGCTCCGCTGGTATCCACTGAATCAACAGAAGCGTTGGTCATAATATCGATACCCTGTTTCTTGTATTGTTTTTCCAGTTCCTTGGAAATATCCTCATCTTCTACGGGAACAATACGTGGCAAGAATTCCACGATGGTCACTTTGGTTCCCATGCTGTTGTAGAAATAGGCAAATTCTATCCCGATGGCCCCACTGCCTACAATGATCATGCTCTTGGGCTGCCCGGGCAATACCATGGCTTCGCGGTAGCCGATCACTTTTTTGCCATCCTGCTTCAGGCTGGGCAGTTCTTTGCTGCGGCCACCGGTAGCGATAACGATATATTTACCTTCCACCACGGTTTTGCTTCCGTCGGCAGCGGTCACTTCGATCTGTCCTTTGGCTTTTAGTTTACCATAGCCCATCACTACATCTATCTTGTTCTTCTTCATCAGGAACTGAACGCCCTTACTCATCTTATCGGCCACGCCGCGGCTTCTTTTCACCACTCCGCCAAAATCATGGGCAACACCTGTGGCATTGATACCATAGTTGGTACTGTGTTTCATATATTCATATACCTGTGCGCTTTTCAGCAGCGCTTTGGTAGGGATACAGCCCCAGTTAAGGCAGATACCACCCAGGCTTTCTTTTTCTATGATGGCAACTTTGAATCCCAATTGAGAAGCACGGATAGCAGCCGGGTAACCACCAGGACCACTACCTAACACAATTACGTCGTATGGCATGATTAATGATTGAATGAGTGATTGAGTGAATGTGAGATTGTGAGATTTATTTCAGAGAGCAAAAATACTGGCAATTGGGGAAACGGACAAATGTGGGGAAGGGTGAGTCGGGAGTGGTGAGTAGGAAGTGAGTAGTCAGTCGTGAATGGGCAATCCGCACTGTCTGGTAGAACCACTTATTGCTGGACGCGGAGCCGGTTTGCTGCATTTGTTCATTATAGCCCTGCAGTCCGAATAATCCGGCCATATTGCCGTTGCGTAGGGCGATCTCGAGGTAACCGGCCGAATTGAACCAGGCCAGTTTTTCCGATTCAGCCACTGAAGTGTAGTTGTCGCTGATGGTATCGATGGTCTCGTTGCGTTTGAAGACGATCTTGAAACTCCTGCCCTGTCGCTGTTCATTGAACTCCTCGCGGGTGATATTGATGACCACGTTCTCAAAATTGTCGATGAAGAGTATCTGTCCTTCCATCCAGTTGGGACCCACTGTAGCCCGCAAGGGGTATTTCTCTTCCATATCGGTCACCGGCTCACCATGCCCTTTCAGACTGCCGGATTCCTGGATATGCGCTATGGTAAACGCCACTTCCTGGGTGATCTCGAGCAAGGTCTGGTGTTTGTCCATCTCAATACCGATGATCTCTTTGGGTTTACCGCCTGCGATCATGGTCAGGATACCGTTATCCGGGCAGATAATGTACTGATCCTTATGTTTGGCCACCAGCATATACCTCCTGGTGGTTTCAAACAGGTTCACCATAATGAAATGAAAAGTGCCCGGGGGATAATACCGGAAAGCGTTGTTACAGGTATAGGCCGCCTGCGGAAAATTGGTCTGGGAAAGGTAATGCGTGATGTCGAGGATATTAAGATCGGGCATCAGGTTCACAAACTGCCCCTTGATCGCACCAACAAGATAATCCCGCTGGCCTATGTCTGAAGTCAACGTTAGAATAGGCATGGTGACAGTTAAACGTTTGAACAGACAGGTTATTTCACCAGCTCGCCATTTTTAAAGAAAAAATTCCTGACCAGTTTATCCGCCAGTGAAGGGAAAAAGCGGTTCATGAATACGGTTCTTTTGCCGGTAAAAGTAAGTACCAGGCTACGTTTCCTTTTTTCGATGGCTTTGATGATATGCTGGGCGCAGGTTTCGGCGCTCATCATTTTGCCTTCATCCATCGGTGATTCTCCCTGCGATTTACCCAGGGCATTCAGGGCCACGTTGCGTATATTGGAAGTGGTGAAACCCGGGCATACCCACATTACATTGGCGCCGCTGCCGAGCAGTTCGGTACGCAATGCCTCCAGCCAGCCGTTTACGGCAAATTTGGAAGCCGAATAACCGCTTCTGCCGGGCAGACCGCGGTAACCGGCAATGGAAGAAACCCCCACTACGGTTCCTTTGTTACGGGTTATATAAGGCAGGGCGAACTTGGTACAGTACACTGTACCCCAGAAATTGATGTCCATTACCTTCCGGATGGTATCCAGCTGTACCTCGGAAACGAGTGAACGCATAGACACACCTGCATTATTGATAAGGATATCGATGGTACCGAAAGCTTTTATGGCCGCTTCCATAAAATGCTGGCAATCGGTTTCCTTGCTCACATCAGCGGTATGGATCAGCAGGGGTTTGCCGGGATAGGTAGACTGCAACTGGTATAACTTATCATAGTTACGGCCACAGGTGGCCACTTTGGCACCCAATTGTAGAAAAGCATCTACCAATGCTTTTCCGATCCCTTCTGATCCCCCGGTGATTACAACCACTTTTTGATGAAAAACTGACATGAGATTAGGCTTATCACACAAAAATAGGCAGTTCCTTCCTCAGTTATTGACGTTCTGTGTGTAAAAAATGGAAAATACTTTTATAAAAATTTGGCAGTTTTTTTATTTCACCTATTTTTGCACTCCCAAAGAAAAAAAGTCACTGGCTTTTCTTCCCAGGGTAAGGGTTTGATTCCGTAGCTCAGTTGGTAGAGCAATACACTTTTAATGTATGGGTCCTGGGTCCGAGTCCCAGCGGGATCACTGAAATCAAATGAAAACCACCGTAAAACGGTGGTTTTTCTTTTTTACTCTATTACTTACTCTATAAAGAACTCAGTTTCTTTGTGTAGTTTACTGCATCTTAAGCTGCCTGAACTATCCTTTCAAAGATAACTTTATTTTACTTCTTTACCATACAACTTAATGGAATAAGCCTCTTTTACATTTTTTTATATCTCACTTTATAAGGCTTGCCCGTAATGAGATTTACCTTTAAGCAAAGCCGTGTCCTATGAGAGAGATGATAATGAGAGCCGTGTCTTTTATGACATTTGAACCACAGCTGCAGATCACTCAGATCAATGCTGAGTTTACAGAAACCCTTCTAAGACTCCAACCCGAATCGCAACATTTAAGTACCGTAGCCACCCGCCAGCGATTAATTGCTAAATACTGGTACAATCATGTAATCAGGCACTATGCCTCTATTTTATTGCCGTCATTAATTTATACTGCAGCCAATTCAATATATCTCAACGAACCGTTTGGGTACTTCTTTGTAAGCATATTTATTGCAGGTATTTTGGGTTATGTTTTAATGTATCTTTTTCTATACCGCCCCCAATATGTTTCCATTTACCTGCCCAGGCTGGAAACCGTCAAAGAAACTTTTGAACGAAAACAACTTGACCAGGTAGAAAAATGCAGACAGGCTCAATTGTCTAATCTTGCCCTCACATTTGTCATCTACGTCTTCGACAAAACCAGTGGTATGAATTCCTTGCAATGTAATGATCAAACTGCTGCACGTCTAACCAGTTTATTTGGGGTTGACCAGGGTAGCCTTAAAAAGAATTTAGAGCTCATTTACGGCAAAAAGAAAGACCTGCCCCCCAGGAAGCTTACTGAAATAACCAACCGGCTGGAAGAGGCCGCAACGTTTTTTGAATCGATCAATTTTCCCAACGGCGCTGCCGTGCTGCGGGATTGGAAAAAGAAATATCCTTTCAATTAGGCAAATTTCATTTTTTCTATCAGGGCTCTGAAATAGTCCTTGCCCCAGATCGCAAGTCCCGCATCATCCGGAATAAACCGGATGATATCCTGCCTTATCGCTTCAAAAGATACCGAATCAATTTTTTTATGCAACAGTTCTATCACTTCATTTGGCTCAATGTCGGAACGATCCCAATCATCAGTGTCTTTGACCCTTGCTAAAAAGTGTTTGAGACTTACGGGTGTCCCTTTTTTTATGTACCATTCCAGATCGTACCAGTCGCGGCCTTTGACCCGCTGCTTCCATTTGCGAAAAAGCAGGGCATGTAATTTCCCTGCAAAAAGATCCGGCAGAGTGAAACATTTTACATAAAAAGAAAAAGGACGTAACAGCAGCTTTTCTTCTGTTTCAAATCCGAGCGGCGGTTGGGTATCGACTTCCAGTTTGATGGTAAGTCTCGGAAATGCCTCTACACCTGCCTGTGGAATTATGTCATCCAATATGAGTTCCTTCCATACGGTTTCGGATTTTAAAAATGCAGAATCAATGTTTGACTCATTTACCTTTTTTTTCTCCCTGATCTGTACACTCATTCCAATGGCCTGAAACTCTTTTACAATGCCATCAAAATATTCATCCAGTGCAAAGTCAGGATCAACCTCCAATAAAGAAAAATCCAGGTCTTCAGAATACCGGTCAAGTCCATGAAAAATCCGAAGAGCTGTCCCTCCATAAAATGCAGCCTTTTCAAAAAAGCCCGTCCGCTGCAGGCCTGCCAGGGCCACTTCCTGCATGATCTCCCGTAATGCAGCCTCCGCCTGTTCTTTGTTCTTAGGCGCGTATTGTTGTATCCATTCCTTTATCATAATGCTTCGAGTGTTTTAATCAGCATATTCAGGCTATTTTTTTTCTGCGCTGCTGGTATCCATGAGCGGATGGCTCCCAAATTCAGGTTGCGCAAATCAGCTTCTTCCATACGCATATCTTCAATGAGGAATTGATAGGTCTGCCTTGTGCTTCGTAAAAACACACCAGCCGTCATGATGATTTTATCGCATAGCGCCTTTTCCGGTGAGGCGATTAATACTACCTGCCTGGAGGTAAGGGCTACGCTCTGGATTCCGAAAGCGTAGTAGGGCAACCCAGCATGGAAATAACTAAACCTCCCCACAGCAGTCTTGTAAGATTTTGAAGCTTTTATGGTAACCGAACTTATTTCGTACACCCGTTCAGGAATCAATCGCCAATGGGATAAGGCAGACTCCAGCGATATATAACTAGGCCCCCAAAGATGATTGGCGATTAAAAAAGGCTCAGGCTTTTTTATTTTGGTAGCAGGCCCTGGTATATACCACCCCTTTTTGACAGCCGTGAGTGCCCCTTCCTTGACCAGCTCATTGATCTTGTCATTGGGACGTTTATACTCCTTTAGCAGGCTTATGATCAGCTGCCTGTTGAGAGGCTCTTCTTCATAGGAGGCCAGAAGCTCAGCAAATGCCATTTTGCAAAATTTTAATCTAAAAATCGGAAATATTCCGATTAATAGCAAATAATTTTACATTTTTCCCACAAATCCATTGATTGGGAGGCTAATGACTCTACGTCTTTGGATTACTGTGCCTTCCGTATATACGCGAGTAGATATTTTATAAAATAACTCCTTTGTGACCTTGCCAAGACATTCCACTTTACGAGCCACAACTGATACATCCATCCTGCATGGAACAGACAGGCCCATCCGTTTCGGCAGTAATACCATTTTCATGGTTATCAGGACTCTGCGACAGGGTCGTCATAAAACCATCTTCTTTCTTATTTCCTTTTTCAACAGTAAACTGCACCGCTTGCGCTGCCGCCTGGGTACGCAGGTAATACATGCCTGTTTTTAAACCTTTCTTCCAGGCGTAAAAATGCATGGAAGTTAGTTTTGCAGCGGTAGGTTTATCTACAAACAAATTGAGTGACTGGGATTGACAAATGAAGGCACCTCGGTCAGCGGCCATGTCAATCAAATTACGCTGCTTTATTTCCCAAACCGTTTTATATAGCTCTTTAATGTCTGCAGGAATTTCATCAATGTTTTGAATAGACCCG
The DNA here is from genome assembly GCA_016183765.1 of Bacteroidota bacterium. GTDB lineage: Bacteria > Bacteroidota > Bacteroidia > Chitinophagales > Chitinophagaceae > Sediminibacterium. Next base: position 15,342 of record JACPEA010000005.1, on the reverse strand, counting down.
TTTGCGGCAATGATCCTGTTCTTCATGGTTGCATCCCACAATCCCAATTCCACCAGGTCTTTCAACAGGTGCTTGTTCACCACAATAAATTCACCACTCAATACCCTGCGGCTGTAGATATTGGAAGTAAAGGGTTCAAAACATTCATTATTGCCAAATAGCTGCGAAGTGGAAGCCGTGGGCATCGGCGCAAGCAAGAGTGAATTCCTTGCACCATGTTGAATTACTGCTTTCCGCAACGATTCCCAATCCCAGCGATCCGAAGGATGTACGCCCCACATATCAAATTGGAAAACACCTTTGGAGAACGGTGAACCTGGAAATGTTTCATAAGCCCCCTGCTCTTTTGCCAGATCCTTACTGGCGGTTAGGGCAGCGAAGTAGATGGTTTCAAAAATATTCTTGTTGAGCATTTTGGCCAGCTCACATTCAAAAGGCAGCCGTAGCAGGATGAATACGTCTGCCAGGCCCTGAACCCCAATACCGATAGGCCGGTGTTTTACATTGGAGTTTTGGGCTTCCGGTACAGGATAGTAATTGTGGTCGATGATCTTATTCAGGCTTTTGGTTACTTGGTACGTGATTTCGTATAATTTCTGATGGTCAAAGACACCCTTACTTATAAATTTCGGAAGTGCAATCGAAGCCAGATTGCAGACGGCTACTTCTTCTGGGGAAGTGTATTCCATAATTTCCGTACACAGGTTACTGCATTTAATTGTGCCCAGGTTTTGCTGGTTGCTCTTTCTATTGGCGGCATCTTTATAAAGCAAATAAGGCGTACCGGTTTCGATTTGAGCATCCAGTATAGCGAACCACAGTTCCTGTGCCTTTACTTTTCTTCTTGCCCGCCCCTCCTTTTCGTATTGTGTGTACAATTTTTCAAATTCCTCTCCCCAGCATTCGCTCAGTCCAGGCGCTTCATGTGGACAGAATAGGCTCCACTCCTCATTTGCTTCCACCCTTTTCATAAAGAGATCCGGGATCCATAAAGCATAAAATAAATCCCTGGCCCTTAGCTCTTCTTTACCATGATTTTTCCGCAGGTCTAAAAATCCAAATACATCGGCATGCCAGGGCTCGAGGTAAATGGCAAAAGCACCCTTACGTTTTCCGCCACCCTGGTCCACATACCTTGCCGTATCGTTAAATACCCGTAACATGGGAATGATGCCGTTGCTCGTTCCGTTGGTTCCGCTGATATAGCTACCCGTGGCCCGGACATTGTGAATAGCCAGCCCGATGCCTCCTGCGCTTTGTGAAATTCTGGCGGTTTGTTTAAGGGTATCGTAAATTCCTTCAATACTGTCATCTTTCATGGTCAGTAAAAAGCAACTGCTCATTTGCGACTTGGGCGTGCCAGCATTGAAGAGTGTTGGAGTGGCATGGGTGTACCACTTTTCACTCATCAGGTGATAAGTTCTGATAACGCTTTCAATATCCGTTTTATGAATGCCGACTGCTACCCGCATGTACATGTGCTGCGGGCGTTCAGCCACTTCACCATTTATTCTTAATAAATACGATTTTTCCAGTGTCTTAAACCCGAAATAATCAAAGCCATAGTCACGGTCGTAGATGATGGTGCTATCCAACAAATCCGCATTCTCCCTGATAATTTCCATGACATCATCTGCAATCAACGGCATTCTTCTTCCTGTGGCAGCATCAACGTACTGATGCAGCCTTTGCATGGCCTGGGAAAAATTTTTAACGGTACTTTTATGCAGGTTGCTGACGGCAATGCGAGAAGCCAAAATAGCATAATCGGGATGAGAAGTGGTCAAGGAGGCTGCCACTTCTGCTGCCAGACTATCGAGCTCAGTTGTATGAACACCCTCATAAATGCCTTCAATGGTTTTCCGGGCTACTTCAATCACATTAACCAACGGGTTTAAGCCATAACTTAACTTCTGAATCCGGGCGGTTACCTTATCAAATTTTACTGATTCTTTTTTACCGCTACGTTTGATAACAATCATGAGAATAGAGTTGATGAATTAGAAATTTAAAAATCTTCTTCCGTAGAAAATACCTGTTCTTCTTTGCCCGCCATGACACCGGCTTTTTGATAGTCACCCACTCTTTTCTCAAAGAAGTTGGTTTTCCCCTGCAGCGAAATCATTTCCATAAAATCAAATGGATTGGCAGCATGATAAACTTTCGGATGGCCTAACTCGCCGATCCACCTGTCGGCAACAAATTCTATGTATTGCTGCATCAGTCGAGCGTTCATTCCGATCAGGTCAACAGGAAGGGATTCTGTGATGAAATCTTTTTCTATGACTACAGCATCCATGATAATGTTATAAACCTCCTGCTGCGACAATTTGTTTTGAAGCATGCTATACAACAGACAGGCAAACTCACAATGTAATCCTTCATCGCGGCTGATGAGTTCATTGCTGAAGGTTAAGCCGGGCAGCAAGCCTCTTTTCTTTAACCAGAAAATAGAGCAAAAACTACCGCTGAAGAAAATACCTTCTACAGCTGCAAAAGCTACCAACCGCTGCGCAAAATTTCCATTACGGATCCAGCGCAAAGCCCACTCGGCTTTCCTTTTTACGGCGGGCACCGTATCAATCGCATGAAAGAGCTTGTGTTTTTCTGCCACATCTTTGATATAGGTATCAATCAGCAAAGCATAGGTTTCACTGTGAATGTTTTCCATCATGATTTGAAACCCATAAAAGCACCTTGCTTCTGGTAACTGCACTTCGCTCATAAAGTTGACAGCCAGGTTCTCATTAACAATGCCATCGCTGGCGGCAAAAAAAGCCAGGACATGCGAGATGAAATGACGTTCCCCGTCATTGAGATTAGCCCAATCTTTTAAATCGCCACTCAGGTCAATTTCCTCAGCCGTCCAGAAAGAAGCTTCATGGCGTTTGTAGTGTTCCCAAACTTTAGGGTAGTTGATGGGGAGAATAACAAATCGGTCTTTGTTTTCTTTTAGTAAGATTTCGTCCTCCTGCTGCATAACATGATTTTTAAATAAACAATAGCAGACGGGGAAGAAGAAGTACACTGAATACCAAAGGAGGTAAACTCCTAAAGTAGGATCAGTTTCCTGCCTTTCTCCCGAAAGCATAAAACGAATGAATGATTTATGGCAGGTCTTCTGACTTGTTCTATCCTTTTTAAACCTTCCCGTTTGTTTGGCTTGTACCAGAACAAACAGTGGTTACTTTAAAAAGGCGGAGTACTGGTTCTCCGAAGAACTTACAGCTGCGGGGACAGTTCCGGACTCATACCGGATTCCCTTTTCATGCAGTGATTATCTAACCACTGCAACCACAAATACAGAGCAAGACTACTCATTTATGAAAAGTCTTGTGAAAAGAGTTATCAACGCCTTGTTGAAAACAAATAGAACCGAGTTGGGTGCTGCATGAAAGGCTTTTTCTGAAAAGATTTTTCTTTTAGTGTGACAAAAAAAATAAAACTATTGATTATCTTACTACATTTGTTCAAACTTTAGGGGTGCCGAAAGGCTGAGATGATACCCTTGAACCTGATCTGGATAATGCCAGCGAAGGGAAAAGTGAACCCACACTGCCCGTCTTGCCATTCCTGAAGTTTTGCATAAACCCATAGGAATGGAAATCAAACTCAATCATCAGTTAAAGGAAGTTGCTTCAGAAATTTCCGTTCAGCAATTGCTGAACGATACCATTGGCGAAAAGCAAAAAGGCATTGCTGTGTCCATCAACTACAACGTTGTTCCAAAAACAACCTGGTCGCAACACCTGGTGCAGGCAAACGACGATATTCTCATTATTAAGGCTACACAGGGCGGATAAACAATCTTCTTAATACAAAATATTCTCTATGAAAAAAGCAGACAAAGCACATGAGCAAGGTGTTGTAATCTCTACAAAACCCTTTCCCGGCTCGCAAAAAATATATGTACCTGGAAAGATACACGACATAAAAGTGTCGATGCGGGAGATTTCCCTTTCGCCAACCAAATTGGCCAATGGAAAAACAGAAGAGAATGCACCCATCGTGGTCTATGATACCAGCGGGCCCTACACCGATCCTAATGTGGGTATTGATGTAAAAAAAGGCTTGCCCCGCCTGCGTGAAGAGTGGATCAGGCAAAGAAGCGATATAGAAGAATTACCGGAGATTTCATCGCAATACGGAAAAATCAGAAAGAACGATGCCTCGCTGGATAGGCTTCGCTTCGAGCATATCAGGAAACCGCTGTGTGCAAAGGCCGGAGCGGTTGTTACGCAATTGCATTATGCAAAGAAAGGCATCATCACCCCCGAGATGGAGTACATTGCCATCCGGGAAAACCAACGCATTGATACATTAAAACATCAGCTGAACGGGCAATACGAATTGCTTTCGAAACAACATCCCGGTGAAAATTTTGGCGCGAATACACCCAAAGGTATCATCACACCAGAATTTGTACGACAGGAAGTAGCGGATGGCCGTGCGATTATTCCCAGTAACATCAATCATCCGGAAAGTGAGCCAATGATCATTGGCCGGAATTTTCTAGTGAAGATCAATGCCAACATTGGCAACAGTGCCATCACCTCTTCCATTGAAGAAGAAGTGGAGAAAGCTGTATGGGCCTGCCGTTGGGGAGCCGATACGATCATGGATTTATCCACCGGAAAAAATATTCATGAAACAAGGGAATGGATCATTCGTAACTCCCCTGTTCCCATCGGCACTGTTCCCATTTATCAGGCTTTGGAAAAAGTAAATGGAAGCGCAGCAGATTTGACTTGGGAGATTTTCAGGGACACCTTGATTGAACAAGCAGAACAAGGCGTAGATTATTTTACCATCCACGCCGGTGTATTGCTGCGCTACATTCCACTTACTGCCAAACGCATAACAGGTATTGTGTCCCGTGGTGGAAGTATCATGGCCAAATGGTGTTTAGCGCACCATAAAGAAAATTTCCTGTACACGCATTTTGAAGAAATCTGTGAAATCATGAAAGCTTACGATGTAGCCTTCTCCTTGGGCGATGGTCTGCGTCCCGGCTCCATTGCCGATGCCAACGATGAAGCACAGTTTGCCGAGTTGAAAACACAAGGCGAATTAAACCAGATTGCCTGGAAGCACGATGTGCAGGTAATGAATGAAGGTCCCGGCCACGTTCCCATGCATCTGATTAAAGAAAACATGGAAAAGCAACTGGCGTATTGCAAGGAAGCTCCGTTCTATACACTTGGGCCACTGACCACAGATATTGCGCCGGGATATGACCATATTACCTCCGCTATTGGTGCCGCCATGATCGGCTGGTATGGAACGGCCATGCTTTGTTATGTAACACCGAAAGAACATTTAGGCTTGCCCAATAAAAAAGATGTAAAAGATGGCGTGATCACGTATAAGCTGGCGGCACATGCGGCGGATTTAGCGAAAGGTCATCCAGGTGCACAATACAGAGATAATGCCTTGAGTAAAAGCCGGTTTGAATTTCGATGGGAAGACCAGTTCAACCTTTCATTAGACCCGGATACAGCAAAAGAATTTCACGATGAAACCTTGCCTGCCGATGGGGCGAAGGTGGCGCATTTCTGCTCCATGTGTGGACCTAAATTCTGCTCCATGCAAATCACCCAGGAGATCAGGGATTTTGCAGAAAAGGGTATGCAGGAAAAGTCGCAAGAGTTTGTAGCGGGCGGAAAAGAAATTTACTCTTAAATGTTGATCGTAGTTTCTGATGCAGCGTTCCACAAAAACGAACCGGCTCTTCTCAATGAAATGTTTGATCAGGGATTAGAATTTTTTCACTTGCGCAAACCTTCGGCTCCTGCATCAGCACTTCAACATTTGATAGAAAAGATAAAACCGCAACATATATCAAAAATTGCCTTGCATTCACATCATCAATTGGCAAACATTTTTAGGATGAACCGGCTGCATTATACTGAGGTAAAAAGAAAAAAAAGCAACCCAATGGAATGGCAGGCACTAAAGGAAAGTGGCTGCCACTTATCAACTTCTGTACACCAAATCCAGGAAGCAGCAAAGCTGCCTGGCAGCTTTGACTATGCTTTCTTAGGTCCTGTATTCGACAGCATTTCAAAGCAGGGTTACAGTTCAACCATTTCAAAAAAAATTAAAATGCCCAAGAACAAAACAAAGCTTATTGCCATAGGAGGCATCAATGAAATAAATCTTAAGCTTTCCTTCGAAATGGGTTTTGACGGCATAGCCATCCTGGGCGCTATCTGGCAAAGCACCGATCCTGTAAAAAGTTTTCAACTAATAAAAAAAGCATGCAGTTCAATCGTCCCATAGTATTAAGTGTGGCTGGCATGGACCCTAGCGGGGGCGCTGGTTTGCTTGCCGACATGAAAACATTTGAGCAACATCGCGTCTATGGCTTGGGCATAACCACGGCACAAACAGTGCAAACAGAAAGGCTTTTTTTTTCTATCCGTTGGGAGCATGACGAGGACATCCTGACTGCACTAACAAAAATGCTTGCGCATTATAACGTTATTGCAGTCAAAATAGGGATTGTACAAAATATCCAATCGCTGCACAGGATTGTTCACTGCATTCATACAATGAACACCAGGATCAACATTATTGTAGACCCGGTTATCCGCTCCACAACTGAATTTGATTTTTGGCAGCAAACCGATGACAAAAAGCAACTTTACGAAGCGCTACAACAGGTTAAACTGATCACCCCAAATTACAAAGAGGCGGTTCAACTGGCGGCCGCCCCGAACGCAAAAGAAGCAGCAGTAAGATTATCGGATTTCTGTAATGTACTTTTAAAAGGTGGACACAATGAAGAAGAACCCGGCATTGATTATTTATTCATGGAGAAGACCGTACTTAAATTAGAACCGGGCGAACGAACAGTTTATCCAAAACATGGCTCCGGCTGCATCCTCTCTGCTTCAATTGCTGCCAACCTCGCATTAAGCCATGATTTGGCAACTGCCTGTAGATACGCAAAATTTTATACGGAAAACTTTTTATCCTCTACTCACCATTTATTAGGTTATCATGTTAGCTAAACTACAATACATATCACAAGGCAGCCCGGCTGCTGAACAAATAAAAAATATTCTGGAGGCATTAGACGCAGGTTGTAAATGGGTTCAACTGCGGTTTAAAAATGCAAGTGAAGAAGAAATAAAAGCAGTTGCCGAAAAAGTAAAAGTCAGGTGCACCGAATACAATGCTGCTTTCATCATTAATGACCATCCGAAAATTGCAAAAGAAGTAGATGCAGACGGTGTACATCTTGGACTAAATGACGTGAGCGTAGCAGAAGCAAGAAAAATTGTAGGTAATGGCAAAATTATCGGCGGTACGGCAAATACATTTGAACACATTGTACAGCGCTCTGCTGAAGGCTGCAATTACATTGGCCTTGGGCCTTTCCGTTTCACGACAACCAAAGAAAAATTAAGTCCTATTTTAGGAGCAGGAGGTTATGCTGCCATAACTGAAAAAATGAGGCAACAGAAAATATTTACTCCTGTATTCGCCATTGGCGGTATTGTCTTGACCGATATTGAAACCATTCTGCAAACTGGTATTTATGGAATTGCCGTCTCAGGTGTAGTCACCAATAGTGCAGATAAAAAACAAATTGTACAACATTTAAACTCTTCTTTATATGCAGAAGCTAACCATCGCTGATAAACAATTCAATTCACGGTTGTTTTTGGGCACGGGAAAATTTGCTTCTTCCACAAAAATGGAAGAAGCTGTACTGGCGTCTGGCGCTGAGCTGGTAACAGTGGCGCTGAAACGCATTGACCTCGAAACCGAAACCGACAACCTACTTTCACATTTGCAACATACCCCTGTCAGTTTATTGCCCAATACTTCGGGTGTACGCAATGCAAAAGAAGCCGTGTTTGCGGCACAACTGGCCAGAGAAGCGTTAGAGACCAATTGGCTGAAATTGGAAATTCATCCCGATCCGAAATATTTGCTGCCCGACCCCATTGAAACCCTGAAGGCAACCGAAGAATTAGCAAAGCTTGGCTTTATTGTACTTCCTTACATCCATGCTGATCCCGTCTTGTGCAAACGGCTGGAAGATGCGGGAACGTCGGCGGTAATGCCCTTGGGTGCGCCGATTGGTAGCAACAAAGGATTAAAAACCTTTGATTTTTTAGAGATCATTATCGAACAAAGCGGCGTGCCCGTGATTGTTGACGCAGGCATTGGCGTGCCCTCTGATGCGACAAAGGCCATGGAAATGGGGGCCGATGCCGTGTTGGTGAATACTGCCATTGCCGTTGCCGGCGATCCCGTGCAGATGTCAACTGCTTTCAAAATGGCTGTGGAGGCGGGTCGAATGGCCTATGAAGCCAAATCGCCTAAGCAAACAAATCAAGCTATTGCCTCAAGCCCCTTAACTGCCTTTTTACATGAAAAGTTTTAAAGAAGTTTTTGATCAATATAGTTGGAAGGAAGTGCAAGCCTCCATTGCTGCTAAAACGTCCGTTGATGTGGAAGCCGCACTGGCTTCATTGCATAGGACCCTGGATGATTTCAAGGCGCTCATTTCACCTGCTGCCCTGCCTTACTTAGAGCAGATGGCGCAACAAAGCCATCAGCTTACAAAAAAACGTTTCGGCAACACCATACAACTTTTTGCACCGATGTATTTAAGCAACGAGTGTAACAACATTTGCACCTATTGCGGGTTTAGCTTTGATAACAAGATCAGGCGCAAGACCTTATCGACCGCAGAAATTTTACAGGAAATAAACGAAATAAAAAAGCACGGGTTTCAGCATATTTTACTGGTAACCGGCGAAGCCAATCACACCGTGCATGTGGATTATTTTTTAAAAGCCCTGCAAATCATCAAACCTCATTTTTCCAATATGTCCATTGAAGTGCAGCCCCTGGAAGAAGAGGAATACAGGACATTGCACAAAGCCGGTATCTATTCTGTTTTGGTGTACCAGGAAACCTATCACAAAGACAAATACCGGGACTATCACACGAAAGGAAAGAAATCGAATTTTTATTATCGTTTAGAAACACCTGACCGAATCGGGCGGGTGGGCATGCACAAAATCGGTTTGGGTGTTTTGCTTGGATTAGAAGACTGGCGCACCGATAGCTTTTTTTGTGCCCTGCATTTGGATTACCTGCAGAAAACATACTGGCAAACCAAATACTCGCTTTCTTTTCCCCGTATTCGGCCGGCAGAAGGTGTGCATCTCACGGATCATGACATTAGGGATAAAGAACTCGTTCAACTCATTTGTGCCTATCGCTTGTTGAATGAAAACGTTGAGATCTCTATCTCCACAAGAGAAACAGAAAGCTTCCGCAACCATATTTTAAAACTGGGAACCACTACAATAAGTGCTGGCTCCAAAACCAATCCAGGCGGTTACGCTGTTGATCCCGAAAGCCTGGAGCAATTTGAGATCAGCGATGAACGTTCTGCTGAACAAATGGCTACTGTCATAGCTGAACAAGGCTATGAACCCGTTTGGAAGGATTGGGGTAAAAACTTTTAAGACCTATGCTAACTATAGATGAAATTAATCGTTACAGCCGCCAGATGCTAATGGATGATATTGGCATTGAAGGACAATTAAAAATAAAAGAAAGTAAAGTTTTAGTGATTGGCGCCGGGGGCTTAGGTTGTCCTGTACTGCAGTATTTGGCGGGCATGGGCGTCGGCACAATTGGCATTGTCGATTTTGACAAAGTGGAGATACACAATCTGCACCGGCAGGTTCTATACACGATGGCAGATATCGGAAAAAAGAAGGCAGTGATTGCAAGTGAAAAACTAAAGGCTCAAAACCCGCATTGCAACTACATTGTTTTTGATGAATTGCTAAGCGGGGAGAATGTAACGTCCATTATAGAACAATTTGATGTTATTGTAGACGGTTCGGATAATTTTTTAACACGCTACACCGTGAACGATGCTTGTGTACTGTTGGGCAAACCATTGGTGTATGGCAGCATTTTAAATTTTGAAGGGCAGTTGGCTGTATTTAACTACAAAGGTAGTAAAAACCTGAGAGACTTGTATCCCCAACCACCCAACCCCGAAGACGTACCCAGTTGCAGCGAGAACGGTGTATTAGGAATTGTGCCCGGAATGACAGGAACGATGATGTGTGACCTGGCGTTGAAAATCATTTTGGAAAAAGAGGTAATGGTCAATACCCTGCTGCTTGCTGATTTTAAGCAATACAGATTTCAACAACTTCATTTATACTAAAACAAAAATGCATCCATAAAAGCCATACTTTTTCAAAGACGGAACCGAAGCACTGGATTATTTGAGAATTACTTCCGAGCAGCTGTTTATCATTATCTCGGAAGTAAATCTGTACCCCTGCCGGATAAACTACGCTCAATGGGAGCCTTCTGAAACCTCCTTATACCAAGACATCAAAGAACAAAATCATACCCAATTGATAATCAATCAAATTCAATCGGAAACCAGCAGATAGAAATACTAAACCATTTAGTTCTGCACAAACAGTATTTCTGATTTGACGCTATTCTGCCTGATCCTCTATTTAATACTCAATATTTAGTAACTTTATGGTCAACAGGTTCTTTTATTATTTCTGAAGTTGACATCCCTGCTGCACTAATAAGACAACGATTTTATGAAGTGTGCTATATTATACTGCTTCGAAGTTTTTTTTAGCGACACCACCCTCCTGCCCTATTCAAATTTAGCAAAGACACCAATAGCCAATCTTAACCGATCAAAAAAAAAAGCAGAATAAACACTATGCAGGTTATGCCTGTTAAAGGTCACTCTTGGTAGCCAGAGAATTGGTTACAGCCAGCTAACCAAAACAGATGGATCAGTATTTCCTTCAGTGATCATAGAAAAAGATAATCGGGTTAAGTGGCGACCGGGCAAATGTTATGAAAGATGGAAGAAAATAAAAATCATTGGCAATCATTAAATAAAATAATCATGAAAAGTTTACAAAATAAAATAGCTATTGTCACCGGCGGTGGCTCAGGTATTGGAAGGGCCATTTGTTTATTGTATGCATCAGAAGGTGCAAAGATCGTTGTTTCTGACGTGGATGAAAAAGGTGGGGAGGACAGTGTTGCACAGATAAAAGCAAAGGGAGGTGTAGCCATTTTTGTGAAAGCGGATACCTCGAAACCCGAAGATAGCAGGAAAGTGGTAGAGCAGGCGGTTGAAAAATTTGGAGGATTACATATTGCTGTTAATAATGCCGGTATAGGCGGCCCTTTGAGTCCAGTTGGTGAATATCCTGTTGAGGGATGGGATAAAGTGATTTCAATTAACCTTTCCGGCGTATTCTATGGCTTACGTTATCAAATCCCTGCGATACTTGCTGCTGGTGGCGGCAGTATTGTAAATATTGCTTCCATTCTGGGTAAGGTTGGCACAAAGGGATCTGCTGCTTATGTAGCTGCCAAACATGGGGTAATAGGTTTAACGGAAGCTTCCGCCCTGGAATATGCAGATCAGAAAATTCGTATCAATTCCATCGGGCCTGGTTACATCCTTACACCTTTACTCACTAAATCATTGAATGATACCGCCATGAAAGCATTGGTAGGGCTTCACCCAATGGGTAGATTGGGAACTGCTGAAGAAGTGGCAGAACTGGCACTCTGGCTTAATTCAGACAAAGCTTCCTTTGTTACCGGCGCCTATTATAATGTTGACGGAGGATACTTGGCACAATAGCAACTATACGGATGATCTCAATTGATTAACATTCATCTTAAAATAAAAAACCATGTCGATAAGAACAAAATGGATCATTGATCCCACTCACTCAGAGATCGGTTTCAAAGTAAAACATTTAATGATCACTAATGTAAAAGGGTCTTTCAAAGAATTTGATGCAAGTATTTTTACAACCGGGGATGATTTCATGACGGCAGAAATTGATTTCTGGCTGAACCCTGCTTCCGTTGATACGGGAAGTGAGGACAGGGATACCCATTTGAAAAGCGCTGATTTCTTTGATGTGGAAAATCACAAAGAGATATCTTTTACAGCAAATACTTATGAGAATTTAGACAAAGATGGCAGCTATGAACTATGGGGTGAGCTAACCATTAAAGACATAACAAAAAAAATAAAGCTGGATGTGGAGTTTGGTGGCGTTCAGAAAGATCCATGGGGTAATGAAAAGGCCGGTTTTTCCATACACGGAAAAATTGACCGGAAAGATTGGGGGCTCAACTGGAATGCTGCTTTGGAAACCGGCGGTATTCTGGTAAGTAACGATGTAACAATTATGTGTGAGGTGCAATTATTGAAATCAATTGAAGAAAATATCAAACAATAGCTAATAATCAAGTTCTCATTACGCTGATAAAAAGATATTTTAACAAAAAATCAAACTGGAATGAAAAGAAAGTAAAAAATAACCCAAACAATTAAGGCGCATTTCTTAGTTGCCGTATTCCTTATTTTCACTGACTGCGGAAACAATAGTAGCAGTTCAGCAACTCTTCAGGCCTAAGTTGACTCATCCCAAAACGGACTCAAAAGTTTTAGAGATGAAAAAACTATATCAGAAACGCGGCTACAAAATTCGATACGCCTGATTTTGACGATTACTGTGATCAGAAATGGAACATGTTTACCCATAATCATGCCGATAACATCAAAGACCATTATCCCGGCGGGGCCATTAGCACAGGATTATATCCACAGCACATTGACATGATTAAAGGCCAGTTTGTTTGCTCCTCATACTAAAATCAAGACCCATCCTGCAAGATCCGGCAGTGGTGACGGACCTGCGTGATTGGTGAAATAAAAGGAGGAAAAATGATACCACCTGCAGGAAAGCATTCCAAACTTCCCATAACAACGGTAGGGTATTGGGGAGCAGACAGAAAAATGACCGAAGTGTATTTATTTTAGGATAATCAATCTTTCAGGAAGCAAGTTGCACTGGCACAATAATATTGTTATCTATTTCCCTGCTCAAATCAGTTTCAGGGACGCGGTTTATTGCAATAGAAATACCATATTCTTCTCTAACAATTAAAAACCAGATCATGAAAAACCTGTTATTCGTATTGGCCCTCCTTACTTCAGTACACCTTTCATTTGCCCAAACAACCTGGAAGGATGATCCCTGGCATTCCAAACTGACTTTTACAGTTACGCACCAGGGTTTTTCTTCCATATTTGGATTATTTCAAAAATTCGACGCAAGTATTATCTCATCAAAGCCTGATTTCAGCGACGCCAGCTTTACGCTTTCTGTGGATGTATCATCTGTAAACACAGAGGTAAAAATGCGAGATGACGATTTACGAAGCCCTAACTTTTTCAATGTGACTAAATATCCTGTTATGACTTTTAAATCAACCTCGATCATTAATACTACCGGCATGAAGGACAGGTTTAAACTAATTGGCAATTTAACCTTACACGGAATTACTAAGACTGTAACAATGGATCTATGGTACCGGGGAACACATGAAGATGCAATGTCTAAAAAAACAAAGGCTGGATTCCAGGTAACCGGAATGATAAACCGAAGCGACTTTACTGTTGGCCCTGCTGATCCATTTGATATCAGCAACGATATCATGATTAAAGCAGATGGAGAATTTATAAAGCAATAACAATCGAGGTAACATGTAAAACTTATTGTAAAGATGATAAAATTTACAAATGAATCATGAAACTTAAAAACAAAGATCATGCAAAAAGATCCAACCATAAGAAGCAGTAAACCAGAGGCAACAGAGCCGCTGCCGGGCAATCCGGTCTATCCAGCTAAAGACGACATCTACAGCCGGGGAGATAAAGAACCTTTACAAGAAGAATCAGATTCAGAAATAGACCAGGGATTGGATATACCGGGGGCCGAGTTAGACGATGCCAATGAAATAATCGGAGAAGAAGATGAAGAAAATAATTACTACAGCCTTCCGGATGACACTAACAATGCTATCGATGAGAATGAAAAATAAGACAAGAAAGTAATGCTTTGTCGTGATACGCTGAAACATGCATGCATTGCCTCTTAATCAATTGTATCATTAACTATTAAAATATCCAACAATGAAAAAGACAATGAAAGGCCTTGTTTATGGAGGGCCTGGCAAAATTGAATTAAAAGAAATACCTGTTCCCGTAATTGAAAAACCTACAGATGCACTGGTGAAAATAAGTAAAACCACCATCTGCGGAACAGATCTAGGTATTTTACATGGCAAGACACCTTCGTGTAAACCGGGCACCACACTTGGACATGAGGGTGTTGGTGTAATTGAAGAAGTGGGCGGCTCCGTTAGAAATTTTAAAAAAGGCGATCACGTAATTATTTCATGCATTACCTCAGATGGCACCTGCGAATACTGTAAGAAACAAATGTATGCGCATTGTGAAGATGGCGGCTGGATATTAGGACACCTTATTAATGGAACACAAACAGAATTTGTACGAATTCCGCATGCAGACAATAGCCTTCATCCTATTCCTGCAGGGGCTGATGAAGAGGCTTTGGTTATGCTGAGCGACATTTTGCCAACTGGCCATGAGATTGGCGTATTGAACGGGAAAGTAAAACCGGGTGATACCATTGCAATTGTTGGTGCAGGCCCGGTAGGAATGTCGGCCCTGCTTACCGCGCAGTTTTATTCTCCTGCTAAAATCTATATGATTGACCTTGATGACAACCGCTTGCAGCTGGCAAAAACCTTTGGCGCTACTGATACCATTAATTCCGGAAAAGAAGATGTAGCAAAAAGGATCATGTCGGAAACAAAGGATGGCGTTGATGTAGCCATTGAAGCCGTTGGTGTTCCAATGACATTTGATGTATGCCAGCATATCATCCGTCCCGGAGGGCATATCGCAAATGTAGGGGTACATGGCAAAAGTGTCGATCTGCAGTTACAGGATTTATGGATCAGGAATATAACCCTTACAACAGGATTGGTTAGTACAAATACAACTCCCATGTTATTAAAAACCGTCATGTCGGGAAAAATAGATCCGAATAGATTGATCACCCACCATTTTAAACTTGATGAAATATTAAAAGCGTATGAAGTATTTGGAAATGCCTCGAAAGAAAAAGCGATGAAGGTTATCATTGAAGCTTAATACATCTTTTAACGTGTTGTGCTTAAACAATCACTCCGAATTGATATTTTTCATGGTCCGAGTAAGAGAAACTTTGAATTAACCAATAGCACAACACGTTAAACTAAATTACCCTCACTTAAAAGGTGAGGGGTTTTTGTATGTCGTCTGAAGCCGACTTTAACCGTCGACAACAGTAAATTCCTCATTGGGTTCAGATGCGTCATCCTGATTCTTTATATACTCCGCTATCACTTCATCAGTAACATTTCCAGAGGTAG
>JACPEA010000006.1 GCA_016183765.1 Bacteroidota bacterium | reverse complement strand
TACTTTGTAATCCATACAATGTGATACTTACAATCATAGAGCGTATGGGCTGTCTTTCGGTAATTTTCCATATCCCTAAGATATTAAACTAAAGTCTTCGCCTGAAGGCGAGGGATTTTCCCCCAGAAAGAGACATTAAATGATCTCCCACACTTCTTTTCCGCGGATCAGCTTGTCCAGATTGCCTTTGCCCTTGGTGGCAATGGTTTCTTCCAACTGCAGGGCCATCATTTCTTCGTAACAAGGGCGGTCTGTTTCGTAGAACACACCGAAAGGCCTTGGAAAATGGGCCCCGGATTGTGCAGGATCATCGAACATACGAACCAGGGTCTGTCCTTTGTAAAAATCATGCTCATCATGGATCCACAGATCATCGGCACTTACGCCATTACCCAGTTCCACCACTACCGGTTTCAAACCATCCAGCCTGATACCCTTATCCTGGTTGGCACCAAAGATCAGTGGTTTACCCTGCTCAAGGAACAGTGATTCTTCGGGTTTGGTAGATTTTTCGGTGAATATCTCAAATGCACCATCATTGAAGATGATACAGTTCTGGTAGATCTCAAGGAAAGAAGATCCCTTATGCTGGTAAGAACGGGTAAGCATGTTCTGCATATGTTTGGGATCACGGTCCATGGTCCTGGCAATAAATGTGGCATCAGCACCCATCGCCAGCGCCAGCGGGTTAAAAGGGTGATCAATGCTGCCAAAAGGTGTGCTCTTGGTTACTTTATGGGGTTCTGAAGTGGGTGAGTATTGCCCTTTGGTCAAACCATAGATCTGGTTATTGAACAACAACACATTCACATCGAGGTTCCTGCGTAGCAGGTGAATGGTATGGTTACCACCAATGCTCAGTCCATCACCATCACCGGTAACGATCCACACACTCAGCTCGGGCCTGCTGGCTTTCAATCCGCTGGCAATAGCCGTAGCGCGACCGTGAATACTGTGCATACCATAGGTATTCATATAATACGGGAAACGGCTGCTACAGCCGATACCGCTGATGATCACAATATTTTCTTTAGGGATACCCATGTTTGGCATTACTTTCTGCACCTGGGCAAGAATGGAATAATCACCGCAACCGGGGCACCAGCGAACTTCCTGGTCTGTTGCAAAATCTTTAGCGGTTAACTGCGGGACTGCTGTAGCTGTTTCTGACATGATTCTTAGTAATTATCGATCCCTGATCAAAACAGGGATCTTCTATTTGAAATTGGGGTATAAATATCCTGAATAATTGCCAATTATAAACGTCCTGTCAGGAATTATTCTGCAATTCTTCCCAATACTCGGCTGCACGGCGGGTATGGGGTATCACGATCGTGCCTCCCACGATATTCGCCACGGCAAAAATTTCATACATCTCTTCCGTGTTCACCCCCAGCTCATGGCTTTTGCCCAGGTGGTATTTGATGCAGTCATCGCAGCGCAAAACCATACTGGCTACCAGTCCCAGCATTTCCTTGGTCTTTTTATCAAGAGCCCCATCCTCGTAGGTATTGGTATCCAGGTTCCAGAGGCGTTTCATCACCAGGTTGTTTTTACTGAGGATCACTTCGTTCATCTTTTCACGGTAACTGTTGAACTCTTGTACTAATGGGCTCATATCACGGTTTTTAGGGTGCAAAAATACGGCAGCAGTCCCTGAGAGCTTGTCATTTCTTTGTATTTTAACCGCTCAAACCAACTGTTATGAAGAAAATCCTCCTTTTACTCGTTCTTTTCGGCGCCCGGTTTGCAGGGGCACAGAACGGAACCGAGCTGGTGAAAGTGACCGACATGCTCAGGATCAAACAGATCAGCAGCGTAACCCTTAGTCCCGACGGCAGCAAAGTAGCTTTTGTGGTGAACCAGATAGAACCTGAAGGCGACAGCAAATGGGAATACAAATACCAGAATCAGCTGTATGTGGCCCCTACCGATGGTTCAGCCGCTCCCCGGGCCCTGACTGCCAAAGAATCGGCTTCCCAGCCAGCCTGGAGTCCTGATGGCAGACAATTGGCATTTGTGCGGCCGGCAGACGGCAAACCCCAGGTATTCGTACTGTCTTTCGATGGAGGGGAACCCATTCAGTACACCCGGCATAAATACGGTGCAAGTGCTCCCAAATGGAGCCCCGACGGCAAAAAAATACTTTTCGCGGCCAGCGTTTCCCTGAAAGACCTGCTGAAAGACGCCGAACTCAATCCCGGAAAAGAAGTGCCCAAATGGCCTTATGAAAAGCCCGGATTCGACAAGAACACGCAATTACTCCCCAATAATGCCAAGGCCGATCCCGATGGCAACTGGGATGAGATCAGGGCCTACCTGGAGAACAATGCCAGCGACAAAAAAGCCAAAGTGATCAACAAACTCAATTTCCAGGAAGAGGCCACCACCAGTTCCGACATGAGCTTTAACCATTTTTATGTGATGAATGCGGAACCCGGGGCCCAGCCGGTTGCCGTTACCCATGGTTTTTACCGCTTCAGCAGTGCTGATTTTACGCCCGACGGCAAACAACTGATCATCACCGGCGATAGGGATGATACCGAACATCCCGACCGTTCACTTGAATCGCAGATCTTCCTCGCCGATGGCAACGGCCAGAACCTGAGAACACTGCTGGGCGCCGAAGGCAAAACCTATAATAGCGCCAAGCTGTCCCCATCAGGCAAATGGCTGGCTTTCCAGTATGGTAACACTTCTTTTGTGGACGTTCCCATGCTGGCCATCATGCCCATCAACGGTACGGCGAAAGACATAGTGAATATCCCCTTCGACAGGAACAAAAGCAATCTTACCTGGAGTGCAGATGAGAAATATCTCTACTTCGCGGCCCAGAGCAATGGCGGCGCGCCGGTATACCGGGCAGATGTAAAGACCAAACAGGTAGAAGCCCTTTCGGATGTGAACGCAGGCATCAGCTCATTCGATCTGCGCAACGGCAAACTGGTTTTTGTAAAAACAGAAGTGGCCAACCCCTTCGAACTGTATGCGGCCGATGCATCCCTGAAGAACACGGTTCGTCTCAGCAGTTTCAATTACGACTGGATCAGGAACAAAAAACTCAGTTTCCCAGAGAAAAAAAGTTTCGTGAATGAAAAAGGACTAACAGTAGAGTACTGGGTAATGAAACCCGCCAATTTTGAACCCGGCAAAAAATATCCCACCATCCTGAACATACACGGCGGCCCCACCGCTATGTGGGGACCTGGTGAAAGTTCCATGTGGCACGAGTTTCAGTATTATGCTGCCAAAGGATATGTGGTGGTATACGGTAATCCCCGGGGCTCCGGTGGTTATGGATCTGCATTTCTCCGTGCCAATATCAACGATTGGGGTACAGGGCCAACCAGCGATGTGCTGACCTATCTGGACAAAGCCAGTGAATCCGGCTTCATCGATACCGCGAAACTGGCCGTTACCGGTGGTTCTTATGCCGGTTACCTGGTAGCCTGGATCATCAGCCACGACCAACGCTTCAAAGCCGCCTGTTCACAAAGAGGTGTGTATGACCTGGGTACATTCTTCGGGGAAGGAAATGCCTGGCGCCTGGTTCCGAATTATTTTGGTGGTTACCCATGGGAGCCCGCCGTCAAACCGATACTGGAAAGGGAATCGCCCATCACGTATGTACAGAATATCCATACACCTTATATTATCTTTCACGGGGAGAACGACCTGCGCACAGGGGTGATCCAGGGAGAAATGTTATACAGAAGCCTGAAAGTGCTGGGCAGAACGGTGGAATATGTCCGTCACCCCGGTGGCACACACGAATTGACCCGCAGCGGCAACAACCGCCAACGGATCGATCAGATGTTACGCACGATCGAATTCTTTGAGCGGTTCATCCAACACTAAAAAACGCTTGCTTAACAATGCCTCCGCGTAACTCCCTGTTCTCTGCGGCTCTGCGGTGAATGTTTCTGTTCTCCACCGCAGAGCCGCCAAGAGCGCGGAGTATCGCAGAGCAGCGATAATTAAATACCCCCATCCTTGTTCCTTGCTCCTTGTTCCTTGCTCCTTGTTCCTTGTTCCTTGCTCCTTGTTCCTTGCTCCTTGTTCCTTGCTCCTTGTTCCTTGCTCCTTGTTCCTTGCTCCTTGTTCCCTGCTCCTTGTTCCCTGCTCCTTGTTCCTTGCTCCTTGCTCCTTGCTCCTTGTTCCTTGCTCCTTGTTCCTTGTTCACCTCTTCAATATTCCCTTCCGCTATTTCAGCCCTTTCAGCCAATCCTGCATTCCTGCATATACTTTTTTGGCAACATCGTCGTGGAACTGGCTGCGGATGATCTTTTTTTCGTCGGCCTCATTGCTCAGGAAAGCGATCTCCAGCAGGCAGTTCGGGAAATCGGTCGGACTGTTCAATACAAAATTGAAACTGCCCACGTTGCCGAATTCGTTCAGCTTCAATTCCAGCATCCGGTTCAGGATATACTGTGTGAGAGGCCGGTAGCCGATGTGTTTGTAATAAGTGCTCACCCCATTCACTTCCGGGTTACTGCTTGAGTTCAGGTGCAGGCTGATCAGGAAATCAGGGTCCTGCTGCTGCAGAAAAAGGATGCGGTCCTTGTTATCGAAAGTTGTGTCTGTTGTACGGGTCATGATGATCTTTTTCACCCCCCTTTTCCGCAATTGTTTTTCCAGTGCCTTTGCAAACAGCAGCGTATAATATTTCTCTTCGTATTTGGCATTGACGCCCCCCGTACCACTATTGGTTCCGCCATGACCGGCATCGATGGCAATGGTCAGGTAACGCAGGTCCAGTTTCCGGGGTTGTCGTTTTACTTTGATCACCAGGTATTTTCCCTTGTACCCGATGCTGTATCCCCAATGTTGCTTGTGCTGCAGTTCAATGAATACACGAAGCACATCGTCTTCCACCTGGTTGTAATACACATTTTTGATCTCTTTCAGCGATGTCAGCTGGGTGATCCAGTTGGTATTGCTCTGCACCCCGTAAATATCCACCACGATACGTGAAGGATTGATCTCCATATAACTCCGGTAAGGAAGTTTCTCTTCCATATTGATGCCCACATAATCGTACAGCGAATCGCCCTTTACACTGAAGGAATTGGTCAGGTAAAAAGGCTTCTCCTTCTGCGCGCTATCCGGCTTCAGGTACGATCTTTCGATATAAGCTTTGTGCAACTTCGACAACTGTACGGTGTACATGTCCCTGGTAGAATCCACCACCCGCATCAGCACATTGGAATCCACGTATCCTATTTTGGCACCGCCCAGCCTGTCTTCACCCAGGCCATAAGACAATGCGGGTAGTTTACCGGTGGTGCGGGTAAGCAGGTAAGGTGCTGCGGAGTTTTGTGCTGTTGTTTGACAAACCATCAAAACAAAACAGGCGATCAGGGCGGTCTTCATCTGTTGAAGATAAAAAGATAAATCTGATCCCGACCATTCCAGGGTGGGTGTACGCAAAATAAAAAAGCCTCATCACCAATAACGGTAATGAGGCTTTGTTGTAAGCAAGCAACCGAAAAACAATCATCAAATATTAAAAAACTTTATGAATTCCAATAATTTTTTTTGGTTGCTTATAAATGATACCCATCGTCTGCCACCAGCCTGTCGGAAATACGCCTGCGGGCATCTTTGGTGTTAAAGGGTTCTACCTTGGTAAAGCGTTTCAGGCCAATATGCATCATACGCAGTTCATCGCCCTCCGAAAAGCTGTTCAGGGCGTCTTTACCGGCTTTGTTGATGCGGTCGGCAGCATCATAAAGATAGGTACGCATGATATCTGTTTGCAGGCTAACAGCCGCCTCTCCGTTGGTATCGGCCAGTTTCATCACACGTAACAGGGCGCTCTCCGCATTGAAGGTTTCAATGGCCATATCGGCAATATTCATCAGGATCTCCTGTTCTTTGTCCAGCTGCATCATCAGTTTCTGTACGGCGGCACCCGCTACCATCAGTATGGCTTTTTTGAAGTTGGCGATGTATTTACGCTCTTTGGCAAACGCACCTTCTTCCTCAGCACCAAAATCAGGGATGCTCATCAGTTCTTTCTGAACTGCCATGGCAGGTGTCATCAGGTCAAGTTTGCCTTTCATGGCGCGCTTCAGTACCATATCTACGGTAAGCAGGCGGTTGATCTCGTTGGTTCCTTCATAAATGCGGTTGATGCGGCTGTCACGATACCCTTTCGAGATTACGTATTCATCGCTGAAGCCGTTACCACCATGGATCTGTACGCCCTCGTCCACCACAAAATCGAGCACTTCACTACCATACACTTTCAGCATCGAACACTCGATGGCATATTCTTCCGCACCACCCAGCAAGGCTTCGGCAAAGGATTTGCCTTCAGTGGATAAGGTATGTTCCTGGTTATCGATCCATTTGGCGGTGCGGTATAAAGCCGTTTCACAAACCCACATGCGGATGGCCATTTCCGCCATCTTATGACGGATCGCACCAAATTTTGCGATCGGCAGTTTAAACTGTTCACGGGTCTTGGCATACTGGATAGAAATAGTGGCCGCTCTTTTAGACCCTCCCAATGCAGCGGCACATAATTTTAAACGGCCGATATTCAGGATATTAAAAGCAATCAGGTGACCTTTACCAGCCTCGCCCAGCAGGTTCTCTACCGGCACTTTACAATCCTGGAAATACAACTGCACGGTAGAAGAGCCTTTGATACCCATTTTATGTTCCTCCGGTCCCTGTGTAAAGCCTTCAAAACCGCGCTCCACAATAAAGCCGGTGAACTTGTCGCCATCGATCTTGGCAAACACCGTATACACATCCGCAAAACCACCATTGGTGATCCAGCATTTCTGTCCGTTCAGGATATAGTATTTTCCATCATCGCTCAGCTTGGCCGTTGTTTTGGCACCCAGGGCATCACTGCCGCTGTTCGGTTCTGTTAAGCCATAAGCCCCCTTCCACTCACCGTTAGCCAGTTTGGGGATGTATTTCTGTTTCTGCGCTTCTGTTCCAAAATACAGGATCGGCAAAGAGCCGATACCCGTATGGGCCGCTACCGCCACGGAAAAAGAATAACCGCCACCCAGCCCTTCATTCACCAGGGTGGATGTCACAAAATCTTTTCCCAAGCCGCCATACTGCTCCGGCATAGAGGTAGACAATAATCCCTGCTCACCCGCTTTCTCCAGTAAGGAGGGCATCAGGCCGGGCTCCAGTTTGTCGATCCTGTCCAGTATCGGAAGGATCTCCGCATCAAGGAACTGCGAACACATGTCCATCACCATCTTCTGTTCTTCGTTCATGTCTTCCGGGATGAACGTATCTAATGGATTGCTTTCTTTGATCAACCATTCGCCGCCCTTGAGCGTATTGGTTTGTTTAGTGGATTCCATGGTAGGAAAGTTTATTGGTTTATTCTTTTATTGGTTTCTCTCACATTCACTCATTCACTCACACACTCATTCACTCATTATCTCACGTCAAATTATCGTACACCCGCTGAAACACCTGCTTCACCGTTTCAATCTCATCCTTGGTAACCCCTACCAGCGCTTCATTCATGGTATGATTGGCCAGATCGATGGTCTGGCTCTGCAGCTCCTTGGCCGCATCCGTTAAACAAACCAGGTTGATGCGCCTGTCCGTCTGCGATGCCGTACGTTTTACCAGCTTCTGTTTTTCCAGGTTATCGATCAAACGGGTAATGCTGGGTTTATCGCGAAAAGTGCGGTTGCACAATTCCTGCTGGCTCAAACAATCCTCTTTCCACAAATGATATAACACGCTCCACTGCTCAATGGTGATCTCCAGTCCGGCCTGCCGGAAATTTTTCTGCAATTTCCGGGCCACAGCCGTGGAAGCCATGCCGTTGATGACACTGTACAGCTCGCCCCGTCTAAATTGGTTGTTTGACATATAGTTAGTTATGCAACTAATTTCAAAATAAGTTCGTTTCTTTGATACTACCAAGAATAAAACGCTAAATTTTCCGCTTTGGCAACAGCATCGCAACAGCTCAGGTTCCGCCACTCCACCATCCACTATACCCGTTGGGGAAGGGGTGCGGAATGGCTGTTCTGTTTTCATGGCTATGGTGAGGAAAGCGGTTCTTTTCAGTTCCTGGAAAAAACACTGGAAGAACAGTATACCGTCATCGCCATCGACCTTCCCTTTCATGGCGACACCCAATGGCAGGAGGGACTTTCCTTTGAACCGGCCGAGCTGCTGAACATCATCCACCAGATCAGGCCACAGGGCCAGGGGTTTCACCTGCTGGGATACAGCATGGGAGGCAGGGTATCCTTACAGTTACTACAACTGGCGCCTGCCGAGATCAGATCCATTTTACTGGTAGCGCCGGACGGACTGCACAGGAAGATCTGGCAACGGCTGGCTACCGATACAAGCATGGGCCAACGAATCTTTACACAGCTCATGAACCGTCCGGGATGGTTATTAGCAGCACTTGACGGGGCCGCTAAACTGGGACTGTATAACCGCAACCTGCTGAAATTCATGCATTACTACCTCGACGAAGCGCCCCAGCGCAAGCTGCTGTATAAACGCTGGCTTACCCTGCGCAGGTTCAAACCCAACAGGAAACTGGCGAAAAAGATCATCCGGCAAAACAGGATACCGGTTCAGCTCGTATTCGGCCGCTACGATCCTGTGATCCTGACCCGCTATGGTACTGCTTTCAGCAAAAGAACAGACGGTCTTGTCTCACTCACAGAACTGGAAGCAGGCCACCAGCTGCTGCGCGAAAAATATGCAGCCGCCATTGCCCGTTTCCTGGTTAAATAATATTGGCTTTCTTTGTTACCCATGTACCAGGTTTTTTTCGTGATCACCCTCGTTCTGCTGCTGGTTTATTGCCTGCTGATCTGGATATACCGGCGCTGGTTGCTGCGTTTACCCGAATTCAGCAGCACTGGTCAAGAGGCCCGTACCCGCTTCTCTGTCATCATCCCGGCAAGGAACGAAGAAGACCATATTGGCAACTGTTTACGCTCCCTGTTTGCACAGTCATACCCCGCCGGGTTATTTGAAGTGATCGTGATCAACGACCATTCCACCGACCGTACCGAAGCGGTGGTTCATTCTTTTCAGCAACAGCATCATAACCTCCGCCTGCTGAACCTGCACGAGCTGCTGAACGGCAAACAGCTGAATGCCTACAAGAAAAAAGCGATCGAACTGGCCATTGCACAAAGCAGCGGCAGCTGGATCGTGACCACCGATGCCGATTGTACAGTACAACCCGAATGGTTGTTGCTGTACGACAGCTATATCCAGGAAAAAGACCCTGTTTTTGTGGCGGCGCCTGTGATGTTCAGGCATACCGGAACTTTTCTTTCGGCATTCCAGCTGCTGGACTTTATCAGTCTGCAGGGCATCACCGCCGCAGCCGTATCGGCCGGGTACCACAGCATGTGCAACGGGGCCAATATCGCCTACCGGAAAGATGTGTTTGATAAAGTGGGACAGTTCAGGGGCATCGACCAGATCGCCAGTGGCGATGATATGTTGCTGATGCATAAGATCAAACAGGCATACCCGGAACGGCTGGGTTACCTATTCAGCAAAAAAGCCATTGTTACCACGGAGCCGATGTACGATTGGAAGAGTTTTCTCAACCAACGTATCCGCTGGGCCAGTAAAGCGGATAAGTACCAGGACCGGTCAATTTTCCCGGTGCTGGCACTGGTGTTGGCCGTAAATGCCTTACTGTTATTATTGTTACTCTGGGGGTTCTTTGAAGAGGGGGGATGGATGAACTGGCTGATACTGATTGCCCTGAAAACCCTGGTGGAACTAAGCCTGATGATACCTGCCGCCCGGTTTTACCGGAGAGGGGCCATCCTGGTCTGGTTCCCGCTTATGCAGCCATTTCATATCCTGTATACGGTTATGGCAGGCTGGCTGGGTAAATTTGGGCGTTACCAATGGAAGGGCAGAACGGTAAACTGATTATTTCAGATCTTCCGGTTCAGGCCACCAGGCATAAATGACCAATGGAATAAGGGCTACCAGGGAAAATAAAAATTTAAATACGCGTGCCATAATCAAGTTTGGTTTATACAAAGACTCAAAAAACTATTACATGTATACCAGCGTTCCCTTTATTTCGGTAGAAAAAGCCAAATATTCGGTGAAGCTGTTTATTTCTTAATTTTCGCAAGTGCAACCCATTTTTACCTCTTCTGCCTTTACCCGCCGTTTGTTCAAAAACCAGGGTGCTTACTTTGGATTGATACTGATCGTGTTGAGTTTGCTGCTTGCACTGTTCTGTTATTTTTTGGCACCCGACCCATCCCCCAACGCCAACCGCATGATCCCCGAGATCGGGAGCAAGAAACCCGGTTTTACCTGCTCCTTACTGCGGATCAGGAGAGATAAGGACATACATCGTGCCGGTTTTTTTAACCGGATGCTGAACGGCACCGAAGAAAGCTACCAGTATATTCCCATTACCGGTTATGAGGTTGCCGGGGACAGCCTCATTTACCAGAAATACGTAGACGAGAACCTGACCGAAAGAAATGCGATACTCCGGGCACTAACAGGCAACCCTGCCGTGGTTGAAACCAAATATTACCTGGGAACCGATAAGTTCGGCAGGGATATCCTGAGCCGTTTACTGATCGGTGTAAGGGTGAGCCTGAGCGTGGGACTGGTGGCCGTACTCATCTCCCTCACCATCGGCATCCTGCTGGGAGCCCTGGCCGGTTATTTCAGGGGCTGGGTTGATGATGTGATCATGTGGCTCATCAACGTCATCTGGAGTATCCCCACCCTGTTGCTCGTATTCGCCATCACACTGGCACTGGGCAAAGGTTTCTGGCAGGTATTCATTGCCGTAGGTTTAACCATGTGGGTAAACGTGGCCCGACTGGTAAGAGGCCAGGTGCTTGCGGTAAGAGAACTGGAATATGTAGAAGCCACCCGCGCATTGGGTTATTCACATACAAGAACCATTTTCCGGCACATACTGCCCAATATTCTCGGACCGGTGATGGTGATCGCCGCCAGCAATTTCGCTTCCGCAATCGTGATGGAAGCCGGACTGAGTTTTCTCGGCGTAGGCGTACAACCACCCCAACCCAGCTGGGGACTCATGATCAAAGAGAACTACAACTTCATCATCACCCACAACCCCATGCTGGCCCTGGCACCCGGCATCGCCATCATGTTACTCGTACTTGCCTTTAATTTATTAGGGAACGGCTTAAGGGATGCCCTGAACGTGCGAAGTAAACTCTAGGAATGTTGAATGATGAGCATGGAATGATGAATATCGAAGTATGATGGTCAATATTGATTTGCCCGCTCCCCTGCCTGCCTGTCGGCTGGCATTCATCATTCATTATTCCTTCATCGGTTCCTTGCTCATCTGTTCATCTGTTCTTTTGTTCATTCAACATTCATCATTCCATGCTCATCATTCAAGATTCCCTCGTCTTTTCCTCTCCAGCCAGATCACCATACCCAGACATAACCAGAACAGACTGCCGATCTTATCGGTTTCAATCATGTCGCTCATGCTGTTGATCACACCGATCATCACCAGTATCACGGCAACCGTGAGGGCAATGGTGCGGTAAAACGGGTCCTGTAAACGGTGATACAGGTCCTGCAAACGGAACAGCATACCAACATACAGCATACAAAACAGGATCAGACCGATCAGTCCCTGTTCCAGTGCCAGCAGGATGAAATAATTGTGCACGGTGGAATGTTCCGGGTTATCACTCACCCAGGTCTCGAAACTGCTGACGGTATAAGAACGGTAATGCAGGTAAAAACTATTGGGGCCAAAACCGGTCACCGGTTTTTCGGCCAGCATTCTGAAGCCGGCGATCCAGCGGTAAAAACGTTCTGCGGTAGAAACGTCTTTCAGTTCCATCGTGGCCCGCATATGATCGCTGAAATCGGTATGAAAAATAGTCCGGTCATGATCCGGTGCAAACTGCAGGTAACGGTCATCCGTGATCAGCCAGGCGCTGGATGCCACCACAGCGGTCACAGCGATCGCCACCACCCATACCATTCGTTTCCTGCGGATAACAGGCACTACGACAAGACCGCCCAGCAACGCCATCCAGGCACCGCGACTGTAGGCAAAGAACAACCCTACCAGTCCCAGCAGCAACCCATACAACAACCATTTGCGGCGGCTGTCAGCGGCATCGGTCAATCTCCATGAGCACCAGCCTACCGGCAGCAGGCAGACCAGCATAGCCGAATAATTGACATGGTTACGGAAAAAAGGAGCCAGCGTTTTCTGTACCAATGCAAACGAAAAACCATACATCGCATGCCTGCCAAGACTTTGCAGCACCACCGCTGCCATGGGAATGAGCAAACAGAGCGCGAATCTTTTCAGATCGCTTTTTTGCACCAGCAACAATTGCGGTAATACCACCAAAGGAAAGATATACCAGGTCTTGGCCAGCAGGTATTTGGCGGACAGGATCATTTCCGTTGAGTACAGCACCGTAACCAGCAACCAGAACATATAGATCACCAGCACCAGGAACAGGGGATGTTTCACCAGGTCGTAAGGAGCCCAGTTGGGTTGGTGTATCCACCGGAGGATAACGATAGCGGTAAGTATGATCAGCAATGGCTCATCGGGAAAATCAAGTCCCAGTTGGGGTGTGATATTGAGTTCGGTGGAAAGCGGCAAACAGACCAGCAATAACCAGAACAGTTTACCCGGCCGGTACAGCATCAGGTCAAACACAGGCGGTAACAATATCCAGGCAAAGGGAATGCAGAGCCACAGTGGTTGCGCGCAACTGATGGCCCACACACCAAATACCAGGAAAAGCAGGGAAGGAAATACAAGATCAAACAGGTATGGCCGGACGATCCGAAACATATCAGGTGTTTTTTTTCCTGTCGTTCACCAATACCAGCAAGCAGATAAAAACAAAAGAGAGCAGGCTGGTAGCCAGCAATATGGCTGCGGTATCCGGCCTTTCCGCTTTGGCAGCAGGCACGGCTTTTTCCATCACGTATAAAACGGCGGGCGATATCTGCGCAGCCAGCCTGAACTCATCGCGGGCCTTTTGGTATTGTTGCAACTGATCCAGCAAAGACGCCTGCCGGGCGGTCAGTAATGTTTTGCGGGAGAGGTCCGCCCGGGAAATACTATCGCCCAGTTGAACGTATGTAGCTTCCATAGCACTGACCGAAACATCCAGTTTCTCCATAGACCGGCGATACTGGTTTTGCCATACAGTATTCTCTGTTGCTTCAACAATGGCCACCATCCGGTTTACGATATTGGCGGATAGCTGCCTGTCGCGTGTCCACACCCGGATCAGCAGTTGGTCCCTGTCCGTTTTTTGCAGATCCAGGTCTTTGCGCAAACGCAATACGGCTTTTCGCCGGAGCAGGGGAAAGCTATCCCCCGTTAGGCGGTAATAATCCACCAGCGAAAATTCATCCACCAATTGCTTATACGTGGTATCCATATCCGCCACCCCATAGATCCTGTCAAGATCATCACCTGAACCAAAATAGGAATAGAGCTCCTGGATATTCGTATTGAACAAACGTGCTTTATCGGCCAGGACCGGATTGGCCGGAACCACCGTAGCAGTCGACCGGTAATACGCCGGCACCACATATACCGTGAGGGCGGCCACCGCAACACTGGCCACCACAAAAAACACGATCAGGGTCCAGCGTTTCTGTAAGGCGGCAACGATCGTCAGCAGGTTAAAAGAGGAATCTGGCATAGACATTGAAAATACAATTTATTCCCGTCACGACTGCGGTGCCACCACCACATTGCGGTCGAAACTTTCTTCCAGCGAAATAAAGGTTTCCGTGCGTTCGATGCCTTTGATCTTCTGCAGCTCATCGTGCAACACAAAACGGAGTTCCTGGATATCTTTACAAACTATCTCGGCGAACATGCTGTAATTGCCCGTGGTATAGTTCAACCGTACGATCTGCGGGATCTTCTTCAGCTCTTTGGCTACACTGTCGTACAGGGAGCTTTTTTCCAGGTAAACCCCGATAAAGGCGATCACATCATAGCCGAGTGATTTGAGATCTACCGATAATTTTTTACCTTTCACTACCTTTAGCTCTTCCAGTTTCTTGATGCGGACATGTATGGTGCCGCCCGAAACAAAGAGTTTCTTACCCAGGTCGGCATAGGATATCTCCGCATCTTCCATCATTTCCTGGATGATCTGGAAATCCAATTTGTCAAGATTCAATTTTACCCCCATATTATTTCGATTTTTAAAATTTATTCAACAATAAATCAAATCTATTGTATATTTTCTATATTATCAAAATATTTGTTGAAATATTTACAATAAATCAGGGATTTGTCGTAATATTGGGTTGTCAATGTAACCATGACAAGTTCTTCTACACTGTGGGGTGATGAAATTTTTGGCAGACATGCCCTCTTGTCTCGGGGGTGAGGATCACAGGATAAATATAGCATAGAGCCGTCGCGTTTCGGCGTGACGACCAGGGTCGACCACTGAACTTTGTGCTACAACTAACTGCCTCGTGGAGGTTCGACCCCTCCCCCTACAGCAGCAAAAGCCACAACAGAATTAGTTGTGGCTTTTTATTTACTGCAAGCAGCTTTTGAATAACGAATAGTGAATATGGAACACTGAATGATGAACGACAAACAACTTCATCATTCAACATTCCTTGTTCATTATTCATTCCTTGCTACAACTAACTGTCCCGCCAACGGCGGGATTCACCCCTCCCCCTACATCAGCAAAAGCCGTAACAGAATTAGTTGTGGCTTTTTATTTTCTGCAAGCGGCTTTTGAATAACGAATAGTGAATATGGAACACTGAATGATGAACGACAAACAACTTCATCATTCAACATTCCTTGCTCATTATTCAATATTCAACAGGTACTACTGGAAATAATATTACTGGTTCCTGCATTTAAAACCTCACATTTTAATTCATTACAACCTAATCAAATAAACCTTGCTTGCGGCCTTCGAATCGGTAGAGGGTTCATATCGCAAATAGCCAAAAGGGTGCAGATCAGCCATACACTTATTATAGGTACGTCTGCTAATCCGGGCATGGCCCAATACTTCTCTAAAAACAAAACTATGTATCCCTTAAAAAGGAAACCGCCTCAATCTTGTATTGAGGCGGCCGCTATTTATTATTCATCAAAACCATCTTTACATTAATCTCAAACTATTGGCTCCCAACCAGGCTCATAAGTTCTACTCCATAATGCCGTTGCAGCCTTATTGTCTATTACATGGCCATTTTTCTGATTGATATATAAGGTAGTCCCAACACGCTGTGAAATATTTCCTAATTGCACCCACAATGTACTCTTACGTCCAGTTTCTACATCAGCATTGGGAACTCCGCCTTCTCTGACACATTTCAGAAAGTTATCGATATGAACCCCATCCAGGCTAGCGCTTGGGCTGGAAGGATCGCGACCATCTATTTTGATATCGGACTTGACATCTTTAACAATTATATTTTTATTATCTCTGATCACATAACTATTGCCGCCAGTAATCATCGATCCATTCTCTCCATAGAAGATTACGCCACGATCCTCCCCTTCTACCAATGCACTACTACAACTACGACCTTCCCAAATAACTGATGCTCCTTCACATTCGAACGTAATCAACTGTGTATCGGGCGTTTCCCAATCATCGCTAAATCGATATCGTCCACCCACAGAACAAACTTTTGTAGGATAGTCTACGCCTAATCCCCATCTGGCTACATCTATTTCGTGAGTACCGTTATTCAAAGCTTCACCTGTACCCCAATGCCAACGCCAATGCCAATTGTAATGAACCAGATTATCAAGATATGGGCGACGCGGAGCAGGCCCTTGCCATAATTCGAAATCTAGATTTGAAGGAACTGCTATTTGTTTACCAATACCAATTGAAGCTCTGTTATTAGTATACCAGGTTTTAGCCATGTGTACTTTTCCTATTACACCATTATGTAACTCATTAATTCCCTGAGTTAATATTGGCCAGGAACGACGCTGACTACCCATCTGAACCACCCGCTTAAATTTTCGTGCTGCAGCTACTGCCAACTCTCCCTCATGAGGATTATGACATAATGGTTTTTCAACATAAACATGTTTGCCGGCAGCACAGCTTAATATGGCAGCGGGGGCATGCCAGTGATCCGGCGGGGCCAAATACATAGCATCTACATTCTTATCTTGTAAAACCTTTCGAATATCCTTTTCAGTTTTGGGCACTTTATTTACAGCCTTTTTAACTGCATTAACCCCTTTAGCTAATGCAGTTTCCTCAACATCACAGATATATAGTATCTCTGTGTTTTTTTGGATGGAGAAATTAGCCGCCATACCTGCACCACGTCCATTTGTGCCCATGATTCCCATATTAATTCTATCATTTGCTCCTATGATACGTGCATAGCTCTTAGCTGAAAAGCCAATGCCACCTAAAGCAAATACAGTTCCTGTATTTCTGATAAAATCTCTTCTTGTCTTATCCATAAAAATGATTTTTATAATTTTAGATTTTTAATTTTAATATTACGAAAATGAATTACATCTCCATGTTCTTGTAAAAGAATAGGAGAGCTTGGTACTTCAGCAAAATTGGCTTGCGCTTTAAATTTGCTTGCTGCAAGGTGCATCATAAACTCTTCGCTACCTCTGTCATATTCTAAAACTTTGGTACCATTGAGCCAGTGTTCAACATGCTTACCTTTTTTTATAATATTCATATTGTTCCATTCCCCTACATCCATTGCTTTTTTATCACCGGAAGCTGGCATTATATCATATAGTGACGCCAAAGACCGATTCCCATTAATACCTAACTTTGCATCTGGGTGATTAGCATCATCAATCAATTGGTATTCACACCCCAAACTGGTGTTTTTAAATAAAGAATACTTAACACCACTGTTAGCACCTTTCTCCAATTTAAAATCAATGGACAATTCAAAATCAGAAAATTCTTGAGTAGTTACAATATCACCTCCATGACCATCTTTCGGATTCGTACTTAAGATTCCATCAGCTATCTTCCAGCCTTCCCCCGTAAATTTCTGACCATTAGACTTCTGCCAGCCATTGAATGATTTTCCATCAAACAACAAGATCCATCCTTGATTTTTTTCGCGTTTACTTAAATCAGGAGACTGTGCTAATAAGACAGTTAAAGAGGTAAAAAGAAATGTTAATGAGAGAACAGATATTTTCTTCATACTATTAAAGCTAATATAATTTGAGTCAAATGGGTTTAGAATTGAGTATACCCCTTATTCTGTATAATTTTTCCGGGATTAGATTGCATAGCTGTCATCGGTATAGGATAACACAACATATCATCACTCCAAATAAAAGAAGAATAGCCATCTGCAATCTGTTCAGCTATCATAACATCTTTTGCCCGTTTTGCTCTCACTAAATCAAACCACCGATGATTCTCAAATGCAAGTTCAACTCTCCTTTCCTTTTCAATAGCCAGCAACAATGCATCATCATTAGAAAAATCTGCCAAAGTGTAATCTGCCAAAAGATTAGTCGGTTTGATAACAGCAGGATCTCCAGGCGTATTTCTCGCTCTTTGCCTGATTCTGTTTACATACAATATCGCCTTAGCCCTATCACTTCCTATACGGACGAGAGCCTCTGCATTTAACAATAGAATATCAGCTAATCGTAGCTCAATCCAGTTATTCCCATTATCACTGCCACTGGTTGCAATGTCATAGTACTTACTTACATATCTTTCATTTTGAACAGCTCCACTTTTAGCATTAATCCAATTATCTTTCATGCTACTATATTTTCTTGGATCAGCTTTTTCATAAGCAGATGACATATCACCCGTAGGGGCATTTGATCCCCCTTTATCACCAACTAAAACAACTTCTTTATCGGAAAATCTAGGGGCAAAATCATTATTCCAGGGACTCCCAGTTACACCATTGGGGCTTCCTTTTTTATATTGTATTTCAAATAATGATTCTGATGTATTCTTATTATTTACATCAAAAAGAGATTTGTAATTGGGCACCAATGAAGCACCGGAAGTATTGATAACTTCCTCGCCTTTTTGAATAGCAAGATTATAATACTCAATACCTTTATTAAGAGGATACCCTGCCATTGTCATATACACTTTACAAAGCATACCCTTAGCGCCCCATTTGGTTACTCGTCCTTTATCTGATGCGGCATATTTATCCGGAAGATTCTGTTCTGCAAATTGTAAATCAGAGACTATAAGATCATATATTTCCTGCAAAGGAGCTCGTCGAACATCATAAGCTTCAGCAGATGTAATCTCTTTGTCCACTTTCAATACACCTAATAGTTCTCCATTTTTGGAATAACCTCCAAAAACTCTGTTGAGCCAGAAATACATCAAAGCTCTAATAAATTTAGCTTCTGCGATATATTGACTTTTTAATTTGGGATCCTTAAAAGATACATTTTCGATACGACCTATCACAATATTACTTCGTAGTATTATATTATAACAATTGTTCCAGCAACTCGTCGGATAACCATTATCAGCCAAAAGTGGTGAAGCAAACTCATCAACTCCTTTCTCATCAGCTGGACTTCCGCTAAGCCATGAAAATGTTGTATTATCTGATCTGATTTCACCTAGTTTAATAAATGTACTATTGTATACAGAGCGGAGATTACCATAAGCGGAAAGTACGGCCTGATTCATATCACTCTCCGTTTTATAAAATGACTCGGAGTTTAAGTTTGATGGTGGATTCAGGTCTATGAATTCCTTTTTACAAGAGCAAAACACCATTAAATAAAACAATATAAATAGTTTATTTTTCATGTCAATTAGTTGAATTATTAAAAAGATAGGTTAAGTCCAACAATA
Source organism: Bacteroidota bacterium (assembly GCA_016183765.1). Lineage (GTDB taxonomy): Bacteria > Bacteroidota > Bacteroidia > Chitinophagales > Chitinophagaceae > Sediminibacterium. Next base: position 50,681 of record JACPEA010000006.1, on the reverse strand, counting down.
ATGCTTTTTGCTGCAGGATAACCCAAATAATCACCTCCTTTGGAAAGCCCATCACCTTCACTACTTGTTTCAGGATCGAAGCCTGTGTATTTTGTCCATGTAAATAAATTTTGTCCGGTGGCGTATACACGTAAGCTTTTGATTTTGACCAGCTTGAGTTTACTTATATTAAAATCATAAGCTAATGTAATATTCCTAAGCCGCAGGTAAGAGCCATCTGTTACCCATGCAGAAGATGGGTCACGCTGCCAACCAGTAGGATTACGTGTAGCCCTAAAATGTATCCCATCTCCTGGTTGATCCACAGAACGCCAACGGTTTAATTGAAAATCAAGCGCATTTCTATCGCCATGATAAATACCTACCATGCGATTAAAGAAGCTAAAAAGACTTGCACCATAAGAATAGGTTAACTGAGCTGATAATGTGAAATTCTTATAAGAAAAATTATTGCCAAAACCTCCTGTAAACTTAGGCTGGTTATTACCTATTATTGCTTTGTCTGTCTGATCAAGTTTACCATCTCCGTTAACATCCAAATAGCGACCATCTCCCACTTTATCCGCAGGAAGATGTGGAAAAGCATCCAATTCCTTTTGATTCATGAATACCCCTTGATAGGTATAACCATAAAAACTTGCAATCGGATAGCCTGGTAAAGTAATAAATGAGTTATTGGCATTGGGAGCACTTCCATAAATTGGTTGTCCTCCTGGTCCAACTTCAAGAACCTTATTTTTATTGAATGTTATATTAAAGTCACTTGACCACTTAAAATCCCCTACCGTATTTCTTGTAGTTACCAGCAATTCAAATCCCTGGTTCAACACTTTCCCTATATTCTGTATTTGCGAGGTATAACCTGAAATCGCTGGTACTGGAACATTCAGTAAGAGATCAATTGATTTACTACTATAGAAATCTGCTTCTACCCGAATTCGGTTCTTAAACAGTCCGAGTTCTAAACCAAAGTTAGATTGCAATACTTTTTCCCATCCTAAATCATTGTTTGGAATTGTGCTGGGGTTAACCGTATTCTGTAAAGCATCATTTGTTGGATAAAAGCCCGTACTCAAAAGTCCAATAGACGAATAATTTCCGATTCGATTGTTACCCACAACTCCATAACTGACCCTAAATTTTAAGTCACTGATAACTTTTGACACCCCGGTCATGAATTTCTCCTGACCTATTCTCCAAGCTGCTGAAACAGAAGGAAAAACACCCCACTTCTTATTTGCCCCAAATCTAGAAGATCCATCACTACGCACCGTAGCTGTAAAAAGATAACGATTATCAAAGCTATAGTTAGCCCTGCCAAAATATGAAACCATTGAATATTCAGACTTGGTACTTGCCAGCTGATACATGGTTCCTGCATTTAAAGTTTGTATAAGATCGTTCGGAAAACCACGAGCTTCTCCATATATATAATCGGTATTATGTTTCTGACTGGTAAAACCTCCCAATAACACAACATCATGTTTGTTTGAAATCTTTTTTGCATAAGTAAGTGTTTGTTCAACTACCCAGTCATAATCAGAAAATTTTTCATTAACCGCTCTAGTCGGTCTGGGAGCTTTTGAACCATCAAAATCAACATTGGATGGTTCAAAAATTGCCAAGTCGTTATTTTGTATTCCACCATTAATATTAATTCGATATTTCAAATTATTCATCATCTCCCACTCCGCATATAGTGTACCCAACCATCCATATCGCTTACGATTACGGCGAACCAAAGTAGCAATTCCAATTGGGTTAGCAGGATCTCCCGCTAATACTTCGGGATTCCTTACCATTGAACCATATGATCCATCAGCATTATAAAGATCATATATAGGTGGCAGTAATAAAGAATATAGTATAGGGGCATCTTTCCCATTTGCCTGCTCATTACCTAAAGCATAATAAGAGTTCAGGTTGATGCCTACTTTGAAAGTATTGCTCAATTTTGATTCTACGCTAGTTCTAAAATTGAACCTTTTATAATCTGTATTTAAGGAAATCCCTTCTTGTTTCATATAGCTTCCTGAGAATGCATAAGTAGTATTATCATTACCACCCAGGACTGAAAGTTCATACTGCTGCATTTTTGCAGGACGAAACAAGAGATTCTGCCAGTTATTATCCGGCATAGTAGCAACAGAAGCAGGGTCTAAGAAATTATACTTATACCCGTTCTTTCCATCTGGAATCATATATAATGAGTTCGCACTGGGATAAAGCCGTCTGCGTTCATTTGGATCTTCAATTTTATGTGGTGATTTATCAGGATCAGCATTTACAATAGGCTGATCTAACCATGCCTGATTTCTTCCATCCATTAACCATTGCACATATTGATTACGGTTCATAACAGGCATCGATTTAGTTCTTTCCTGATAACCACTAAATGCGTCAAAACTAAAGATTGCACTTCCGGCCTTTCCTCTTTTTGTACTTATAATTACAACTCCATTTGCTCCACGAGACCCATAAATAGCTGTAGAAGATGCATCTTTTAAGACCTGAATAGTTTCTATATCATTTGGGTTAATCAGCCTGAAAGCACCATCTTCCATAGGATAGCCATCAACAACATACAAAGGTGAATTTGATTGAGTGATGGAACCTGTTCCTCGAATACGAATCGAAAGTCCTTCCCCACCAGGCGCACCATTGATTGATTGCACCTGAACACCCGCCATTTGTCCAGCCATTGCCTCACCAAAATTAACAACAGCTCTTTCCTTCAAATTACTTGCATTTATGGAAGCTACCGAGCCAGTCAAATCTGATTTTTTTCTTGTTCCATATCCAACTACAACAATGGGATCCAATGCGATTACCGTTGATTTCATTTTTACAATTAAAGACAACGTTGCACCTTCTTTGATGGAATAACCCGAAAGTAACTGACCCTCATACCCTACCGTTGAAAAAGTAAAAGTATATGGGCCACCTGAAGGCACACGCGCAAATGAAAAATTACCGGAGCTGTCTGAACTTGTACCTGATGTAAAATTAGTCTTGGTATTTCTGATAATTACAGAAACACCAGGTAAGGGTTCATTGGCGATATTTTGAACCATTCCTTTTACTAAACTTACAGTAGAAGTTTGGGATTGTGATTGAGAAGAAAAAAGCATTAAGCTGAGGAGAATAAGGGCAAAAGAATAACCCATCGATTTTAATCGATTAATTTTCATATGGCGGCAATTTAAATTTTGGTCTTTAAAAAAGTGTTACCCCATTAATAAAAAAAGGCACACGCTATCGTTAATATTACTGGATTCCCTTTGTCTTAGTTACTGCTTACTGATCAATATCTTTTTGCCTTTTTTGGTTATTTTAAGGCTATTGACATCGCCTATTTGTTTCAAAATCGCATCTAAGGAATCCGTTACATTGAATGTTCCGATAAAATAAATTCCACTGACCTCTTTCTTTGAATACGCAATATCAATTTGATACATTTCCTTTAACTGGTCGAACACTTGGCCTAATGGCTGATTATTGAACATATACCACCTTTCCTTACCTAACGCTGGAACAGACGGATCTTCATGTATTACAGATTCTTTCTCTGTTTGATCTATTTTGGCAACTACTTTCTTGAAAGACCTCACCTTTGCAGTGGCAGTTTTTGCATTATAGACAAGCTCTTCCCCTGGCAACAGGTAAAAATCTTTGTCAAGTTTCTTTAAAGCAGTATGCGCAGACATGACCACAACCTTTCCTTCAAATAACCGAACTGTTATATCGGAATCATTTTCATATGCTGAAACTATAAACTGTGTTCCAAGAGCTTTAGTTGAAATATCTCCACTAAAAACAGTAAAAGGTTTAGACTTGTCTTTGAACACTTTAAATCCTGCTCTACCTATCAACTTAATATCACGACGATTCCCCGTAAATGGCTTATGATAACTTATCTGGCTATTGCGATACAAACTCACTACAGAACCATCTGGTAAAATGATATTTTCTACCATACCAGAAGTATTACGACGTACCTCTACTGTAAAATATTCAGACTGTATCTCTTTTTTTGATTCTGCCATCGATTTTTTATTTACAGAATCATTATCATTCATCAACCTCCAGCTAAATACAACAGCAAATAATATGGATGCTGCAACAGCGAAATATACAAGGAACTTATACACTACTAAACGTTTATCCGAACCTAGCACTACTGGCATTTCACTTACTATATCTCCCGCAAATTCATTCCGGCTCTGAGTATCCCTACCCTCTATTTCCTGCTTCATCCTCTCCCACTCGACATCTATATTCATCGAATTTTCGGAATTATATATCGCCGATAGAGCCCAGATCCTTTTCAGCTCTTCAAACCGTTGCCTGTTTACTTCACTTGAATTAATCCAATCTAAAACACATGCTTTTTCCTCCGTATTTAGTTCATCAGACAAATACGAAACCATCAGATTGTCAAAATATCGATAATTACCCATCTGACTATATATACGTTTAAAGAATGTTTTACCCCTACTCCACATTAAAAAATAATTTTGCGGCAACTGTGGTAAATAACAGGATGACCCAAAAAGGGAGATAGGACTCCAGTTTTTCCCGCAGCTTCACCAATGCTCTTCCCATCTGGGTTTCAACCGTTTTTACCGAAATTGACAGTTTATCCGCTATTTCCGAGTACTTCAGCCCTTCATAGCGACTCATCACAAATATTTTCCGCATTTGTTCCGGCAGTTCTGCAACAGCTTTTGCTATATCGGATTTCACTTGTTTCAATTCGCAAACATTGATATCCTCCATTGTTTCATTAGCCAATCTGTTTTGCAGAAAATATCTTTCGTGCTGATTTTTGATTTTTTCGTGTCTTAATAAATCATAGCAGGTATTGATAATAATCTTATACAAGTAAGCTTTAACAGATTGATCGGAGTAAATTGACTCTCGTTTCTCCCATAGTTTAATAAACCCAATATGCACCGCTTCCTTTGCCTGATCAAGATCAAAACCATACTTAAACTGACAATACAAACAGATTGAAGTGAAATTTTCTTTGAATAATTTTTCAAAAGCAACATGATCGAAATTGACATGAGTTGACTGTGATATATGGGTCTTCCTTATCAATTTAAGAAGCAGTTTGAGTGAATTGTTTTTTTTCCATTAGGTGCATCGTAGCCAAATATATGTAACTGAGGTCAAATTATACAGTTCTAATATAGTTGATTTCTAGTCTTCAAAACCTCAAAAACCAAGTGAATGTCCTTTCTTTTATCCTGCGATTTGAGTCGTCTTGAACAACCCTCATATGGGGCTATATAAGGGTTTTATTGTATTGGCCTTCGTTATGACCAGCAATTACAAAGTGGCAACTCGCAGGGTTTGTTGGGTGCTTCAATCCACTAATTGATCATTGTATTATCAGTAGCATCGACGAGAGAATCGTGCTACGAAATAAGGGAGAAGCTCTCTGCGAAGAGTCTCCCTGGGAACTCTTCGTTTAAAAGCACCACCTAACAGTGTTTCACTCATTATAGCACAGGAAACCAAGTAAGATCAATATCCTGCAACTCCCTATATGTGATAACCGGATATACGCCTTGTTCACCTGTATAATAAATCGGTCTGAACTGTGCAGTAGTAGTCTTGCGGCAGTCCCGCCTGCAGCGGTTGATTGCGTTTTGTAATTCTAACCGGAGGATCCCCCGCTGGGGAGACCCTCCGAAGAAGGAAGCAGCTTTTGAATAGCGAATAGCGAACAAGGAACACTGAATGAAGAAGTTGTTTGTCGTTCATCATTCAGTGTTCCTTGTTCATTATTCATCCCCTGCAACAACTAACTGTCCCGCCACCCGAGGGATCCCTCCCATGCTTATTTCGCTTACATTTGCAGCCCATGGGACAGAAAAAACTCATCCGCTTCGAAGCCATCAAACATTTTCCCAACGTACTGGAATACCCGCAGGATATGCAGGGTAAATGGAAGGATTTTTTTAAGAACGATGGGCTGGTCACCCTGGAACTGGCCTGCGGTAAAGGCGAATATGCCGTTGGACTGGGACGCATGTTTCCCGAACGCAATTTTATCGGTATCGACCTGAAGGGCAACCGCATCTGGCGCGGGGCCAAAACGGCACTGGATGAAGGGCTGGGCAACGTGGCGTTTGTACGCTCCCATATTGACAAGATCACCGACTATTTCCGGAACGGGGAGGTTTCCGAGATCTGGATCACGTTCCCCGACCCGCAGCTGCGTGGCTCAAGGGCTAAAAAAAGATTGACACATCCCCGGTTCCTGCGTTTGTACCAAAAAATACTACAGCCCGGCGGACTGGTTCACCTGAAAACAGATAGTCCCGACCTGTACCAGTTTACACTGGCCGTGATCAACTTATTTGAACTGGAATTGTTAGAAAATTCAGACAATGTGTATGCCCAGGCCAGCATCAAACCCGAATTACTGATTAAAACGCATTATGAGGGGTTGGATATTGCCGGAAGCAACCGCATACACTATCTCTGTTTCCGCATCAACCGGGAACTGCCGTTGGCAAAAGACGAAGCACTAAAACAGTTACTCAGTGAGTCAGAACCTGATTGAAGGCCTTCATTATTACCTTGACGGGAACGGTTATACCGTTTTCACCGAAAAATACCACCTGGAAAAAGGGCATTGCTGTGGGCATGGGTGCCGGCACTGTCCTTACCGGTATGAATGCGTACCCGAGCCCCGCCGTACAGAATTACTCAGTCAAAGCGGAACCGGTTCCACCACGAAGCAGTAAATTGCTGTTACTAAACCAGCTTCTGTGGCTACCCGAAAATCTTCTGAAAAACCTACAGCTATTTTACCCAGCGGTAAAAAAGACAGTTCCTTTTTTGAACAGGTCTACGATGTTGCCCGGCAGATACCCCGTGGCCGTGTAACTTCCTATGGCGCTATTGCCGCTTATCTTGGCACTAAAATGAGCGCCCGCATGGTGGGCTGGGCCATGAACGGCGCTTTTGGCCAGAAAGATGTTCCCGCACACCGGGTAGTGAACCGCAACGGCATGCTCTCAGGTAAAATGCATTTTGCCACCCCTACCCGCATGGAGGAGCTCCTCAAAAAAGAAAAGATCAGGGTTGTAGACGATACGATCGTAGATTTTGAAAAGAAATTCTGGGATCCGGCAGAAGAATTATCAATTTGAGAATTTGAAAATTTGAAATTGGATAGTTGGACAGTGTCAGTCACTTCCCCAGCGCCCTATTTTCAAATTCTCAAATTACCACATTTTCAAATTAATGATAGTAAGGGCTGATCATGCAGTACACAACCGGTCCGCTAATGGCTACATACAACCATAGGGGCCAGGTGATCTTTGCCAGTTTCTTGTGTGCGGGGAATTCTGCCGTCAATGCGCGGTACGCAGTGAACAGGATCAGCGGCAGGATCAGAGCGGCCAACACAATATGGGTACCCAGGATAAAATAATATACCATACGGATCGCACCCGCCTGCAACTTTTCTTCGTCACTCACCAAACCATCATGGTTACTGTCGCCGAACTTTGCTTCGCCGGCCAGCAAATGATGGGCAATATAGGAAACCAGAAAAAGGATGGATAATACCAATGCAATCATCATCAGCTTCCGGTGCAGCTGGTAATGTTTATTTTTCACGGCCCACAAAGCAGCCACCAGTAATACCGCAATGGCCGAATTGATAAAGGCATTGATGGTAGCAAAAATATGCACATCAAAACCCAGGTCCAGGTTCAGCTTCACACGACCCAGCAATACAACGGCAGTAAAAACAACCACAGAAAAGATACCGATAAGCCAGGATGCTTTTTTGTCGTTCTTGGAAAGGGAAGCTTGTAACATGGGTCATTTATTGGTTTATAGTCAGGTTGCCTTATTGTTCCCGGTTCTCCGGAAGCTGTTTACAGCTATAGGATAAACAAAATCCTACCCGTTTAGTTTTCTCCTGCTGCGCATATAGGTCACAAAAAAGATCACCAGCACAATAATGATGAACCAGAGCCAGCTCAGGTCAATGATCTGTGAGAATACGGCGCTTTTTTGATTCTTGTCTTTTTCCAGCATCAGCAACCCTACATCCCTGGCCAGTTTACCGATGGAAACGGAATCCAGGCCATTGTAATAACCACGTACCCGGTATTCCTTATCGATCAGTACGAAACGGCTGGTATGCACAAAATCGGGATTCACGGGCTCGGTGCTGAACTTATCTACTTTCAGTTCTTCAAAAGCAAAACGGTAAATGGAATCGCGGTTACCGGTAAGCATCCACCAGTTATCGTGGTTCACACCAAAATGGTCGGCATAGGCTTTGAGTACCGGCACGCTGTCACGCTCCGGATCAACCGTAAAAGATACGAACTGCACAATGGAAGTATCGATCTTTTGGCGGAGGTTACCACCGCGGATGAACGATTGCTGCAATCTGACCATGTTGGAAGTGAGCTTGGGACAGATGCTTCCGCAATGCGTGAAGAAGAAGTCCACCACCAGGATCTTTCCTTTTTTATCATACAGGCTCACAGTATCGCCCAGCTGGTTCTGCAAACGGATATTGGAGGTCTGGTGCCAGAGGGTGTCTGTGATCATCTTACCTTTCTCCACCCGTTCCACCACGGTATCCAGCAGGTACCTTCTCGGCATATCCACTGCCGAGCCACTGACATATTTAAGGATCAGGTAACAGCTGATCGGTAGCAATAAAGCCACCGACAGGCCTAACAGCGCTTTTTTATTCATAAGGTATCAGTATAAAAAAACCACCGGATGACAACATACGATGGTTTAGATATTATTGAAAGAAGTTGTGACCTATCCTTTATTCCACCGCTTTTTTCTCGGCTGCTGGTTTGGTTTCTTCGTGATTGCTTTCGCCGTGTTTGTTTTCCGCTTTCTTCTCTACCTTGATGGTGCTCTGCTCTTTATAGTGCGGATCGTACGTGTTACGCAGGTTGCGGAACGAGTTACCATCGTACAGGAATGCGGTGATGAACCATGCAAACAGCGCCAAAGGAACCACGATGGTCATGATCATGTTCTTTAACTCGTGTTTCAGGTGCATGAAATACGCTACGATATAGAAAGCTTTGGCCAGCATCAGGATAACGATGGCTCCTTTAACCGCCAGGCGCAGACTGCTTTCCAGTGGCATACCGATCATCCAGAAACCCAGGGCCAGTTCAATAACGGTTAATACCGAAAGGATAATGGTAACCCTGATGATTTCTTTGGTTCCTCCACCACTGTGTTCTTCGTGTGCTACTGTATGTTCCATAAGTATGTTGCTTAATGAATTGACGAATTAGATAAAACTTAGATCAGGTAAAAACAGGTGAATACGAATACCCATACCAGGTCTACAAAGTGCCAGTACAGACCGGCTTTCTCGATCATCAGGTAATGACCACGCTGCTCGAACTTGTCCATCAGGGTCATGATCAGCATAATGATATTGATCACCACACCCGAGAACACGTGAAATCCGTGAAAGCCTGTGATGGTAAAGAAGTAGTTGGTAAAATTGGTAGAAGAAGCTGTTCCGTCATGGTTCAGGAAAGGGTTGCTTCCCCACCAGGCGCCTTCGTGGTACAGGTGGTTCCACTCCCAGGCCTGGCAGCTCAGGAACGCAATACCGCCAATGATGGTCAAGATCAGGTTCTTCACCACGCCTTTTTTATCCATGTTCTGCCCGGCACGTACTGCCAGTACCATGGTAACGGAGCTGATGATCAGGATAAAGGTCATGATACTCACAAACACCAGCGGCGCATGTACACCTTCTGGTGCAAAAGGAAAGCTTTTGAATACCTCGTTCGGGTCAGGCCATCCATTGGTTGAAAAACGGGTGGTTCCGTAAGAGATCAGGAAAGCGCCAAATGTGAAGGCGTCACTCATTAAGAAGTACCACATCATCAATTTGCCGTACTCTACATTAAATGGGCTTTTTCCGCCGCCCCACAGTTTGGTGGGTGTAACTGTTGCTGTTGACATGAGTTATCTAAAATTTCGTTACAAAAATATTGGCTAGTGTTCAAAAAAGGTGAATAAACCCCAACTTTTTCTTAGACTACCCGATCCAGTTGTAAAAGATGAATAAATAGATCCAAAGTATATCTACAAAGTGCCAGTAAGTAGCTGTCAGCTGTATGGGCATACTGCTGTAGCTCTTCACTTTTACGGAATGGGCGCGTGCAAAGATCACCAGCAGGGCAATTACCCCTCCCAGTACGTGCAGCATGTGCAGGCTGGTGATCACGAACAGGAACGATGCGGCTGAATTGCTTTTAGGGCCAACCAGGGCGATATTCCTGGCATCCAGCTCAAAAAAGCCCCATGTCTGCATCAGCATAAAAACAACCCCCAGCGCCGCGGTAACGGTGATCAGGGTACGGTAACGACCCATATCGCGTGCCTTAAAGGCTTTTGCGGCCAGGTGTATGGTAACACTGCTGAGCAGGATCACAATAGTGGAAAACCAGAATACCCGCGGCAGGTCGAACTCGAGCCAGCTGCTCTGGTTCTTTTTAACCACATAGGCACTGGTTAAACCAGCGAACATCATTACAATACTGCCCATGCCTACCCAAAGGGTAAACTTATACGGATGGATCCGCTGGGGTTCGTTTGTCTGCACTGTTGTCATCATCACATTCATTTATTTAGTTATTATCTTATTTTATCCGCCAAAAGGGCCAATAACACGATCGGGAGATAGATATAGCTGCTGAACATCACCCTTCTCGCGGCTTTTGCATTCATCTCGCGGTACAGGCGGATACTCTGGAACACCATGAACAGGTTACAGGCCACCAGTATCCACATGCTTACCTGGCCGGTCATCCCAAAATAATAGGGCAACATGCCTACCGGGATCATCAGTACGGAATACATGATCCCCTGCACGGCGGTAAAACGGGTTGGCCCCTTATCGGCGGGCAGCAGTTTAAAACCGGCTTTGCTGTAATCACCATGCGCTACCCAGGCAATGGCCCAGAAATGCGGAAACTGCCAGAGAAACTGTATCGCAAACAGGATCCATCCGCCTGCATTGGAGAACTGTTTTCCATTGGTCACCACGGTTCCCAGGGGGTCGATCATATTGGTGGCTGCCACCCAACCGATCAGGCAGGGCAAAGCGCCCGGGAATGCACCCACCAGCACCGCTATGGAATTGATCTTCTTTAACGGGGTATAGATAAAAGCATACAGGAATAAACTGAATGCCGACAGCAATGCGGCATTCCAGTTGAATGCGTTCTCATTGCTTTTAAAAAACCAGCCTATCATGAACACACCTACGGTACCGGCCAGTATGGCAAAACTATAGGCTTCCTGCTGGCTCATCCTGCCATCTGCCACCGGGCGGGTGGCGGTACGTTTCATCATGGCATCGGTATCTTTCTCCACCGCCTGGTTAATGGCATTGGCGCTGCCGGTGATCAGCATACCGGCTACAAACAGTAAAAAGATCATCCACCAGTCAAATTCCACCACATTGGGCGCCAGTAAATAACAGATAACACAGGAGAACACAACGGTAAAACTCAGCGTGAACTTGATCAGCTGAAAATAATCCTTCACTTTGGCTGCCAGTGAAAAAGAAGTGGATGTTTTTACCGTTCCTGTCATATTGTTTTGGATGAAAATAGATGCAGCTCAATACGCCGCCACAGATCATCCCGTTTTACTCGCAGTTAAAAACAATGCTCCCGGTAACCGGGAGCATTGCCGCTATTGTTGAACCGGTAAGTATCGTACCGGTTCGACAAGGTATTTCTTAGTGATGGCTTTCGTCTGCTCCAACCGGTGTGGTCTGCGGAATAAACTCTTTACCATCTTTACCGTAATCATAGGCCCAGCGGTGTACTTCAGGGATCTCGCCAGCCCAGTTACCGTGACCGGGACGGATAGGTGTGGTCCACTCAAGTGTATTGGCACTCCATGGGTTCTGCACAGTCACTTTCCTTCCTTTGAAGACCGAATAGAAGAAGTTGAACAGGAACAACAGCTGTACGGCGAATACGATGATCGCTACGGTGCTGATGAAACGGTTCAGTTCTGCAAACTGTTTGAAACTTTCCCAGATGCTATAATCGTAATAACGGCGCGGCATTCCGGCCAGGCCTTCATAGTGCATTGGCCAGAAGATCAGGTAAGCGCCGGCAAGGGTTACCCAGAAGTGGATATAGGCCATGGAATTATTCAGGTAACGGCCATACATTTTAGGGAACCAGTGATAGATACCCGCGAACATACCGAACATAGAAGCTACACCCATTACAATATGGAAGTGTGCAATAACAAAATAGGTATCATGCAGGTGAATATCCAGTGCAGAGTTTCCTACCCAGATGCCGGTAAGACCACCGGAAATGAATAAGCTCACAAATCCGATCGCGAACATCATACCCGGAGTGAACCGGATATTTCCTCTCCACAGTGTGGTTAACCAGTTGAACACTTTGATGGCAGACGGAACCGCGATCAGCAGGGTCAGCAATACGAAGACGGATCCGAGGAATGGGTTCAGACCGGTAACGAACATATGGTGCGCCCATACCAGGAAAGCCAGTACGGCGATCGCAAACATGGAACCGACCATGGCCATGTAACCAAAGATGGGTTTGCGGGAGTTAACAGATAAGATCTCTGAAGCCATACCCATGGCAGGTAACAGGATGATGTACACTTCGGGGTGGCCCAGGAACCAGAACAGGTGCTGGTACAGGATGGCGCTTCCACCCTCGTTGGGCAGGGCACCTACACCGCTGATAAAGATATCTGACAGGTAGAAACTGGTACCGAAATTTCTATCGAAGATCAACAGGATGAAACCTGAGAACAATACAGGGAATGACAATACACCCAGGATAGCGGTGAAGAACAGGGCCCAGACGGTCAGCGGCAAACGGGTCATGCTCATACCCTTGGTACGCATGTTCAGTACGGTGGAAATATAGTTCAGACCAGCCAGCAGCTGAGACACTACGAACAATGCCATAGAGATCAGCCAGAGGTCCATACCCGTTTTGGAACCCGGCGACGCATCGCCCAGTGCACTTAACGGAGGGTACGCCGTCCAGCCACCGCTGAAGGGACCTGTTTCAACAAAGATGGAAGAAAGCATTACAATACTGGCTGCAAAGAAGAACCAGTAGCTTAACATGTTCATGAAAGGAGAAGCCATATCCCTTGCACCGATCTGCAGCGGAATCAGGAAGTTAGCGAAGGTTCCGCTCAAACCGGCGGTCAATACAAAGAATACCAGTACGGTACCGTGCGTGGTAACCAGCGCATAGTATGCTTCGGGGCTAATATGTCCGCCTTTTGCCCACTTACCCAGGATATCTTCCAGCCAGGGGAAAGTAGTATCGGGATAACCCAGTTGCAAACGGAATAACACACTCATCAAACCTCCCAGTACGGCCCAGAACATACCGGTGATCAGGAATTGCTTCGCGATCATCTTGTGGTCCTGGCTGAACACGTATTTACTGATGAAGGTCTCATGATGATGGTGTTCATGGTGATGACCACCCTGTGCATCATGTGCTGCAGCATCTGAATGTGCATGTAAAACAGCTTCGTTACTCATACTCTGTTTTCTTTAATATATTTTCTATTCACTGATGATCCCGCAAAACGGAACCAGTTATTTAATTACAATTTAGCGACTACTTTGGTTGCGGTTTTGGCCGTATCTGCTGCAACCGGTTTTGCGTTCTCAGGATCCTTGTCCGGATTGGCCACCAGGTATTGCGGTTTTTGTTTGATCAGCCAGATATCGTATTCTTCCTGGTCCACCACTTCAATGATCCCTTTCATGGAGTAGTGACCGTTCCCGCACATCTGGTCGCAGCTGATCTCGTAAACAAAATCAGGATTCTTGGTCAGTTCCTTCATTTCCTTGGTGGTGTACTTGGGCGTGAACCACAGGGTGGTCGGGATGCCCGGAACCGCGTCCATCTTCATGCGGAAATGTGACAGACCCACGTCATGGACCACATCCCTTGCGCCGATGATCAGTTTTACGGGACGTCCTTTTACCAGTATCATCTTATCGGTAACAATGTCATCGTGGCTCAGTTTATCGTCCCACAGCACACCTAAGGCATTACCGGAAGCATCGTCAATATTCTTGTAATATTTTTTTCCGAAAGCGCCATCCTTACCGGGGTAACGGAAGATCCAGTTGAACTGTTTTCCGGTCACTTCCACCACCATGGCGTCTTTGGGAGGTTCGCCCGTGAACAGGAACCAGTTACGCAGACCGATCACCACCAGGATGGTCAGAACGATCGCGGGAATGATGGTCCACAGCACTTCCAGGCGGTTATCGTGCGGAAAGTAGAATACTTTGCGTTTGTCACTTTCCTGGTATTTGTATGCGAACCAGAAAAGCAGCACCTGGGTAATGATGAATACGATACCGGTTACAGCAAGTGTGATCCATAACATGGAGTCTACGCGGGCTCCTTCCACACTGGCCGAATCAACCGCCAGCAGGGTTTTGCCGAAATAGAGTTTGTTGCAGTACCAAACACCGATCATACCCAGCACCAGGAAGGCCACCATCAGGAAACCGTTGATCTTATTGTTCTGTTTACGGCTAATATCTTCGCCTTTCAGTACAGATACGTATTCACTAGCTTTGGAGATCTGGAAGATCACTACAAAAATCAGGACTATTACTGCTATGGTTAAAAACATTGTCATAATGCTATCAATATTATCTTAATCTAACAATTAAAGCTACAATACAATTATACCTGGTGTATAATACTTTCTTTCAGGAACGGATGGTACTTGGATATCAATGGTTTACTGGCGAGTGCGCGGCCTACGAACAGGATCATCAGGCCTACGAACAGGCTCAGGATACCAAAATCAAGCCAGCCGAGGGTTACGTGTTCTTTGGACAGGCTACCCATCACCATCTGGTAAAAATCGATCCAGTGGCCAAAGATGATCAAAACTGCCATAAAAGTGACCAATGTATAATTCCTTTTGGAAGAACGCTTCATCAGGATCAACAGCGGACAGATAAAGTTGATGATCAGGTTCAGGAAGAATATGCCTTTATACGGCCCCTGTACACGGTGTTTGAAATAAACGGTCTCTTCGGGGATATTGGCATACCAGATCAGCATATACTGGGAGAACCAGAGGTATGCCCAGAAAATAGAGAATGCAAAGATGAACTTACCAATATCCTGCAGGTGTTCCTGGTTGGTCAGTTCCAGGTAACCTTTGTTTTTCAGGTAGATCACCCACAGGGCGATCAATGACAAACCGGAAACAAATGAACTGGCAAAAGTATACCAGCTATACATGGTAGAGTACCAGTGTGCATCAATACTCATCATCCATAACCAGGGAATGGTAGAACCTACGGTCAGGGCAAACCATACGGTGAAGAGTGCGGCACGTACCGTACTTCTCCAGATATAGGAA
Organism: Bacteroidota bacterium; assembly: GCA_016183765.1. GTDB lineage: Bacteria > Bacteroidota > Bacteroidia > Chitinophagales > Chitinophagaceae > Sediminibacterium. The sequence goes on along the minus strand of JACPEA010000006.1, from coordinate 35,225 downwards.
GCGCCTGTCTGCTGGTCCATCGGGGCCTCATCCGCTTCGTGGCTGATCTGGCGCATTCTCCAGCCCAGTAAACTCCAGAGGCCAATGGCCAGGGTTGTCCAGATGATGAAGAATTTCGCATTCAGGAAACCGGCTTTACCAGACAGGAGCGGGTCTTTGGCTACTGCTTCCGTATCGAGCCAGTGGTAGATATGGTGTTTATCGCTGACAACCACATAGATCAATACCAGGAAAGTGATGGAACCAAAAATGGGTACCATGGTAGAAATGGCTTCAGGGATCCTTTTGAACGACTGTTGCCAGCCACCCATGGCCAATGTGCTTACACAGATAAAGAACATACTGGCATTACAGATCAATGTCCAGAAGATCGTATTGTACATGAGGGTTCCCCAGAAATGTGCCTGCTCATGTTCATCGGAGCTGAAACCTTTGGTCACTGCGCCCAAAACCAATGCAACCAGACCAACACCGATCAATGCCATTGACCAGGTTTTCATCTTTCCGGGAATCTCAAATTGCTCTCTGATAGATGCCATCGTTATACTCTTTTATATCAGTTAGTACTTTTCTTACACCCTACGGCGCAAGGTTAATTTATTTGGTTACTGCAGCTGCAGCCGGTGCGGCAGTGGCAGTTGTTGATTTTGTTTTTGCCTGTTGATCCTTGATATACCTGATCACCATCCAGCGCTGCTTACGGCTCATTTGTGATGCGTAAGAGCCCATCATGTTCTTTCCGTAAGCTACAGAATAGAACATCTGTCCGTCGGGCATGGCTTCATACCTGGCATCGCCCACCAGGGTAGCCGGTTTGGCGGCATAGGGCCCGTTACCGTCTTTGTACAGCGGTCCGTTACCATTCAGCTTGGCGCCATGGCAGATACCGCAGTTGATCAGGTACAGCCTTTCTGCTTCTGCCTCATCCCTGGCCGATAAGGAATCGATCGGATTCTTCACCAGTTTGGAAGCCACATAGTTGGCAGAATCACCCGGCGCATCCTTGGTCAGGTGGAAGGGCATTTCTTCTTCACGCGAAATGGTTCCCGCTACCGGCATAGCCGTGTAGTGGATGCCTTTTTCTGCCAGGTTGCTGTGGTCTGCGTAGGTTTCATAAGCACGGCTGTAAGCCATATCCGGCATGTAGATGCTGCCAGGGGTACGTTTTACATCGCTGCTGCAGCTCACCATCACTACGGCAGCAGACAAAACAGTTATGATTGATAATTTCTTCATCATATATCTATTCTAAAAAGTAAGATTAAGCTACTACGGTTTGTTTGTTCTGAAATGGATGTTCGTCCCTATCGTAACGACCTAACCACCAGCCTTCTTCCGCCACCTGAACATCGGTTTCAATGGCGCCGTTACTGGCCAGGAACGCTTTCAGGTCATCCGCATTGGTCTTTTCGGTACACTCGATCACCATCACAAACATATCGTCAGTGGCACGTGCATGGAAATGGTGCTTCTTTACGAACGGAGCCAATTGGCACAGGTAACAAAACGTAAGTACCATACCCACTGCAGAGAACAACACCGTTAACTCGAAAGTGATCGGTATCCATGCCGGTAAGGCAAAATGCGGTTTACCACCAAAGTTCAGCGGCCAGTCTTTTGCCAGGATCCAACTGATCGAACCCAGCGCGGTAGCTGTACCGGAGATACCATAGATGAATCCGGCTGTATGCAGACTGGTTTCCCGGAGGCCCAGCGCATGGTCCAGTCCGTGTACCGCAAACGGCGTGTACACATCATGTATCTTATATCCCGATGTACGAACTTTCTTCACCGCGGGAAATAAAACAGCTTCGTCATCAAAGCAGCCTACTACGAATTTCTTTTTTGCCATATCTTAATAATTAGACAATTTGAGAATTTGAAAATTTGAAAATGGATCTCGTAATCCATATTCAGTTTCAAATCATACAAATCATCATTTTCAAATTTTCAAATCAGCCTATTAGCACATTTACTATTAATGTGCGTGATCGTGCGCAAACTGTTCAACACCTTTCTCTTCCAGTTGATCCATTTTACCTTTATAGTTCTCACCGGATGTTTTCAGTACATACTTGATCTCGGCAACCGCGATCACCGGCATGTATTTGGCAAACAGGAAGAAGCAGGTAAAGAACAGACCGAAGGTACCGGCGTAGAAACCGATCTCCCAGATGGTGGGACTGTAATAAACAGACCAGCTGGAAGGCAGGTAATCACGGTACAGGGAAGTAACGATGATCACAAAACGCTCGAACCACATACCGATGTTCACGATGATACTCATGAAGAAGGTCACGAACAGGTTCCTCCTCATTTTACGGAACCAGAAGATCTGCGGGCTCAATACGTTACAAGCCATCATACCCCAGTAGCTCCAGCCATACGGACTGAACAGGTAAGCACGGCTGTACCAGAAGGTGTAACCCTCGTACTTGTTCTGGCTGTACCAGCCCATGAACAACTCGGTCAGGTAGGCAATACCTACGATGGAACCGGTGAGTACAATTACCTTGTTCATCGCCTCAATGTGACCGATGGTGATATAGTCTTCCATCTGGAACACTTTGCGGATGATCACCATCAGGGTCTGCACCATGGCAAAACCTGAGAAGATGGCACCGGCAACGAAGTAAGGAGGGAAGATGGTGGTATGCCAGCCCGGAATAACGGATGTGGCGAAGTCGAAGGATACAATGGTGTGTACCGACAATACCAGCGGCGTACTTAAACCGGCCAGTACCAGCGACAGGCTCTCGTGGCGCTGCCAGTGTTTGGTGGAACCTGTCCAGCCAAAAGAAGCGATACCGTATAAACGCTTACGCAGTTTGGTGAAAGCGCGGTCGCGCACGGTAGCCAGATCAGGGATCAGACCACTGTACCAGAACAGCAGCGATACGGTAAAGTAAGTAGAGATCGCAAATACGTCCCATAACAGGGGAGAGTTGAAGTTCACCCACAGCGGACCACGGGTATTCGGATAAGGTAATACGAAGAAAGCCATCCACACACGGCCCATGTGCCAGATCGGGAACTGGCCCGCACACATTACCGCAAAGATGGTCATCGCTTCCGCCGCACGGTTCACACCGGTTCTCCATCCCTGGCGGAACAGCAGCAGGATCGCTGAGATCAGGGTACCGGCGTGACCGATACCAACCCACCACACGAAGTTGGTGATGTCCCAACCCCAACCAACGGTCTTATTCAGGTTCCACTGGCCAATACCGTAGGTTACATCCCGGTAAATGGAATATACACCAAACAGCAACAAGGCGACAGCGATGTAAAAACCGACATACCAAAGCCGGGAAGGCTTCGCTTCAATAGGGCGAATGATGTCTTCTGTAACCTGGTGATAGTTTTTGTCGCCATTCACCAATGGTTCCCTGAGCTGTGATTCGTACTTTAAATGCATCTGGTCTTGTTTATGGGTCCATCCCGCTTGCGGCGGAACAGTATTTTTATTGAATCAACTTTTCTTCTTTCTTCAGCTTCGTTGCGTCGCACACTTGTACCCTGGCTCGCCCCCCGGCTTTGTGAATCGTCATTCGTGAATTGTCAATGGTGAATTGTCAAACAAACATTCACAATTGCCCATTCACACTATTGATGCGCCGCTGCTTCTTTTTTCCCGGCTCCTTCTGCCTTAGCACCGGCTGCAGGGTGTTCTTCTTCCAGGTTACGCACTTTTGCCATATAGGTCACATTAGGCAGTACGTGCAGTTGCTCCAGCACATAGAACTGGCGGTTCGGGTTCTCTACCCTTGCTTTGGCAATAGCGCTGTTGGCATCATTGGCATTACCGAATGTGATGGCGTTGGTAGGACAAGCCTGCTGGCAAGCCACTTTGATATCGCTGTCAACCATCGGTCTGCTGTCGTTCTTGGCAACCAGTTTGCTGGCCTGTAAACGCTGTACGCAGAAAGAACATTTCTCGATCACACCACGGGCACGCACCGTAACATCGGGGTTCAGTACCATGCGGGTCAGGTCATCGCTCATATCCAGTACCACATCGTTCACAATACCCACCTGGTTATCAGGGAAGCTGTCGGAACCGTTGTAATCGGCCCAGTTGAAACGACGCACTTTATACGGACAGTTGTTGGCACAATACCTGGTACCGATACAACGGTTATAGGTCATCTGGTTCAAACCTTCGCTGCTGTGGTTGGTAGCGGCTACCGGGCAAACGTTCTCACAGGGAGCGTTATCACAGTGCTGGCACATCATGGGCTGGAACACCACGTTCGGGTTGTCCATGTCGCCGCTGAAATAGCGGTCAATACGCAGCCACTGCATTTCGTGTCCGCGCAGTACTTCCGGTTTACCTACCACAGAAACGTTGTTCTCTGCGGTACAGGCCACCACGCAGGCGCCACAACCGTTACAGGTGTTCAGGTCTACGCTCATGCCCCATTTGATGCCTGGTCTGTCGTACACAGGATAAATGGTACCCTGGCTCTCGAATTTCTCCAGTCCACCCCAGGGTTTCAGCTCGGCTTCACGCTCTTCGCGGATCTCGGTGGGATGTGCTTTGTATTCGGCCAGTGTCAGTTCTTTCATCACTTCCGTACGGTTACCCTGTGTGGTATCGTAGCGGCTATGTGTCTGGGTTAAAGCTACCGGGTATTTATCGCCGGTGGCAGTAATGGTAACATTTACGTTGGTGAAGTTGACGGTTGCGCCGTCCAGGGAAGCCAGCGGGAACACGTTCTTACCGGTTCCTACCACAGACTTACCCATTTTCTCGCTTCTTCCGTAACCAACCGCAATACCGATGGTATTGGGATGGGTTCCGGGTATGATCAGGGCAGGCAGTTCAACGCTCTTGCCATTCACGGTAACTTTTACCACTTTCTTCGGAGGATTCACTTCATAAGCATCCGCCTGGCCACCGTTGTTCAGGTCAATGTGCAACAGGGTCCTTGCCAGGGCTGGCGATATGATCACGTAGTTATCCCAGGTAGCGCGGGTAACCGGGTCGGGTAACTCCTGCAGCCATGGGTTAGCGGCACCTTGTCCGGCACCGATCGCAATTTTTTCATAGAGCACCAGTTCCACTTCACCGCCTTTTTTAGCGGTACCCGCTGCAGCCACTGCACCGGCCACTGCACCACCATTGAAGGCTGCACCGGCAGCAACACCGGCGGCCGGATTGATCACACCGTCCTGCAGGGCTTTGTCCCATCCGGTCTCTCCACCCACTTTGGCGCTCCAGAATGTTTTCAGGAAAGCCAGGTAATCGGTGGTGGCACCACTCCATTTCAGGAGGCTGTCCTGCCACTGGCGGGTCTTGAATAAAGGATAGATGGTAGGCTGGATAAAGGAATAATGACCGGTAACAGGTTCGGCATCACCCCAGCTTTCCAGGTAATGATGATCAGGAACTACGTATTTGCACAGTTCCGTGGTCTCATCCATTTTGGTATTGAAAGAAACGGTTGTTCTTACTTTTTTCAGGCCTGTTTTGAATTGCGCCGCATCATACCAGGTATAGGCAGGGTTAGCGCCATAGACCAGCAGGGTACCTACTGAACCGGCATTCATATCTCCCACCAGTTGGGTAAAGTCTGCATCAACACCCTGGCGGGTTTGTAAAGTAACGGACCAGTCGATGGTTTTACCACCGGCACCGATCGCTTCATTGATGGCGTTCACGATGATCTGGACGTTCACGTCATTGCTTCCGCAAACTACCAGGGCTGCGCCTTTGTGCTCGTTCAGCGCTTTGGCTGCTTTCTCAACGCCTGCTTTCAGTTTGGCATCGGAAAGCGTTACTGCCTGGCCGTTAACGGCGCTTAATAAGGCAGCCACCACCGCTCCTGTTTCAGAGGGACGGTGTAAATATTTTTCATCGGCGTTGGAACCGGTGAGACTGGCCACAGCTTCAAAATGAATGTGTTTGCTCATCTCGGGGTTCTTCTCGTCTAATTTCTTACCGGTTGCATATTGCCTGGCAAATTCTACCGGGCTCAGCCAGGTACCCAGGAAATCGGCGCCAATGCTAACGATCGCTTTGGCATTCTCGAAATGGTAGGATGGAATGGCTTTTTTACCGTAAGTGGCTTCATTGGCCAGTAACATACCGCTATAGGAGATCGCATCGTAGGTCACGTGGCGGCTTCCGGGATATTTGGCAACAAACTGGTCAATAGTGGCTTTGGTAGAAGGAGAGGTAACTGTGCTGGTCAACACAACCACCGGACCGGAAATGGCACCGGCAACGGCTTTGTCGATCGCTTCAAAAGTCACTTCCTTACCGTCGATGGTAGGGAAACGCAGGCGTGCGGTATCGTACAGGTCAAGTACAGAAGCCTGTACACGGGCGGAAGTACCGCCTTTGGTGATCGGGCTCAGGTCATTACCTTCTATTTTGATGGGACGACCGTCGCGGACTTTGGCCAGAACACTTACCACATCACCGTCCTGAACATAGGTGGTAGCATAGTATTTGGAAACACCAGGCACTACATCTTCCGGCTTATTGGCAAAGGGGATGGCCTTTTTTATAGGCATTTCACAGCTGGCTGCTGCAGCGGCAGCGGCGGTGCTGAAACCGAGGTACTTTAAAAAGTCTCTCCTGGGCGCTTTTGCTTCTAAAAAGCTGGTGCTTTTGCTTTCATCGGCAACAAAAGGTAGGTCTTCCCTGAATTCATCTTTCACATCCTTGTTGTATGCGTCTGACTGATTCAGCTCTCCAAAACTTTGCCAGTGCTTTTTTTGCTCCATATGCTAATTTGAAAATTTGAGAATGTGAAAATTTGAAAATGCCGGTTAAGCTTCTCAAAAATCCTCTCCTTCTTTAATACTATTATGATACTGCTTTTCTAAAAAATCATTTGAACACAAGGTTCGAAAATCATGGTCAGACCTTCAAACTTCCGGTTGTCAGCTAATTAATAGTGACATTTTTGACACTCTGTACCACCGATCTTCTCAACAGTGATGCCTTTTGCACTGTCGATCTTACCAGACTTCAGGTCCTGATGGTATTTCTCGTAAATACTGTAAAACCCGTTGTCTTTGAACTGCACTTTGGTTTCGCGGTGACAGTTTATGCACCAGCCCATGCTCAGGTCGGAGAACTGTTTTACTTCGTCCATCTTCTGGATCTCGCCGTGGCAGGTCTGACAGGCAACCTGTCCTGCTTTTACGTGTTGTGAGTGATTGAAATATACGTGGTCGGGCAGGTTGTGGATACGGGCCCACTCGATCGGCTTGGCCTTTGTGGCATCCCAGGGTTTACCCTCTTCAAATCCTGCGTATTTGTATAATTTTTTGATCTCGGCGGTACCGTCTACCTCTTTACCATCCTCATTGTACAGTTTTTCTCCTTTGTACTCGTTGATGTTCATGTGACAGTTCATACAAACATTCACGGAAGGGATGGTGGCCTGTTTGCCCTGGTAAACACCGGTATGGCAATACTGGCAGTTGATCTGGTTAACACCTGCGTGTACCTTATGAGAATAGTAGATCGGCTGAACGGGCTGGTAATCCTTGCTGCGGCCCAGTGCCATAGCGCCTTTGGAAGTAAGGTAACCACCCACGATGAACAGGATCACGGTCACAAAAGCGATATATGCCTTGTTCCTCCAGAAAGGAACCGGCTCAACAGGCGCAAATCCTTCGCGCTCGTCGGATAATCTCTTCAGGTTGGCATTCACCTGTAACAGGATCAGGGCCACAACGGCCAGGATCAGGGTGAGGATACCAAATAACAGGGTATTGTCGCCTTCAGCAGCTGGCGCAGCAGCGGCAGCCGCTCCGGGTACAGCAGCACCGGGGGCAGGTACAGACTTGATATAGGCCAGGAGGGCATCAATATCGCCGTCTGACAGGCTTGAGAAAGCCGGCATCGCGGTTTTGCTGTACTCCTGGTACAGGTCATTGGCGTACTTATCGCCAGACTTTAACACGGCAGCACTGTTCTTGATCCAGGCGTGCAGTTTGGCCTTGTCGGTCCAGCGATCTTCCACACCAGCCAGGGCCGGTCCGGTGGACTTTTTATGCACCGCGTGGCAAGCCGCACAATTGGTCTGGAAAAGTGTTTTTCCGTCTTGTGCATTTGCTGTGGTACCCAGAGAAAAACCCAGGAAAAGAATAGTTCCGGTAAGGCTTGTTTTGGCGAAACGTCTAAAAGATATCATATTCACAAACTGTGGTTCTTGGTGTGGAAAAATATCCGTGAACGGCTGCAAAAATATGACAGGAAGCTGACAAAAACTCCAAGGCTAAAAAATTTTTTTATCCTTGCCAGGCCTGCATTTCAGCCAATACGGGCTGGGTCCTTGCAAAACATGTCATGAAATTGGAACGATATTGATCGGAACTGTTTATTTGCCAAATGGCAAAAGATTAGTCAGATTTTTATCCCATTTTTGAAGCATGTTTAAACGCCTGCAGGAAAAATGGGGGGTAAGCACCCGTCAATTCTGGATACTTTTTATTGTTTTTGGTCTTACCGGAATCACCACCGCCACGCTTACCCGATACATTACCAGTTGGTTAGGCATGGACGAGACCAGTTTCTGGCTCTGGAAACTGCTGTTACGGGTGGGTATGCTGCTGTTTGGCTACCAGGTGATCCTGCTTAGCTATGGTTTTCTGCTGGGCCAGTGGGCTTTTTTCTGGAAATACGAGAAAAAACTGCTTTTCAGACTGGGATTTACCAGCCTTGCCCCAAAAACTACCCATACAAAGCCCCCTACCGCCATCGCTATTTTCGCCTCCGGCGCCGGTTCCAATGCCCGGAAGATAATTGAACACCTGAAAGGACATGTTTCCATACAGGTGGCACTGATCGTATGCAATAAACCCGGTGCAGGAGTGCTTGCTATTGCCAGGACCCATCAAATCCCCACCCTGCTGATCGAAAAAGAGCGTTTTTTTAAGGGAGATGCCTACCTGGCCGAATTACAGGAACACCATATCCGCTTCATTGTACTGGCCGGTTTTCTCTGGAAAGTACCCGATGCACTGATAAAAGCTTACCCGGATAAGATCATCAACATACACCCCGCCCTCCTGCCCAAATATGGCGGCAAGGGTATGTATGGTATGCGGGTGCATGAAGCCGTTATCGCCGCCGGCGAAAAAGAAAGCGGGATCACCATACATTATGTTAATGAGCATTTTGATGAGGGAACCCCGATTTTCCAGGCCCGCTGCCCCGTAGCACCCGGCGATACCCCCGAAGAGCTGGCCCAAAAGATCCATGCGCTGGAACACCGGTATTTTCCGGAGATCGTGGAAAAAACAGTGGGAAATTGAACAGAGGAACAGAGGAACAAGGAACAAGGAACAAGAAATGATGAATGATGAATGATGAACCTGCCTGACGGCAGGCAGGTAAGGAATGATGAAGTGGTTTTTATGATTGACCGCTGCGAAGCTGCGCGCTCTCGGAGCAGTCGCTCGGCTCCGCCGAGTGACGCCTATCCCCAGGCTTCCAGCCTGAAAAGCTTACAGTTGCCATGCCCACAGCTTCCAGGGCAAATGCATTTGATTTTCTTCTGTGAGACACCCCTCCTTCGTTATTGCTTCATTATTGCTTCGTTATTACTTAGTTCCGGCTATGCCTTTTTATTACCCTTTCTTCGCCTTTTTCACTGATTTATCCATTCAATGGGGCAGGGAACTCACTTAATGATTTCTACACCATTCAATTGCAGGTAAGTAAATGATCCTGTCCAGGCGCCAACTCCCGATTTTTTTTCGATAGAATGCTGGACCCTCACATTACGAACCGTGCCAGTACACCTGAAACCGTAACCAAGTGAGTTATCGGCAGTACAATTTGTAAATGTAATATCCGATCCGCCGTCCACATCATAACAGGCTCTTATTGAATTGTCCCCCTGGTTTTGTGCAAAACAGTTTTGAATCGAAACATTGTTTACCGTTCCCTGTACCTGTTGCACTTTTACACAGGCTTCACTCCCATAATTACTAACAACGTTCTGAATATGCACATTTTTTGTCTGGCTCTGCGGATCTCCATAGGATACCACTAAAACTTCCCCCCCACGGTTATAAGGATTCCGGGGATCCCCTTTGATGGTAACATTGTTTACAGATACATTTTGGGTAAGTATGTTTTTACCCCGGTCGGATTTGATCACTATTGACGTAAAACCACAATAATTTACAGCAACACTATCAATGGTCACATCACTGGACCGTATGGCGATACCGTGATAAAACGAGGACACAATAACATTTTTAATACCAATGCCTGTGCCCGCCTGGCAAAGTATGCCATGTTTATAACCCGCATACCCATCCCCTATAATGCTTATGTTTTTAAACTGCTGGCCTAAAAAAAGCGTCCCATCTTTAGTGCCGGAGGATAATGCCGCATCGTCTGCAGGCGCCAGCTGACCACGGGAATCTATACCAAGATTTTGAATGATCACATTTTGCTTGTAGTTACAATCAATTTTGCCAAGTATGATACTGCCGGCAGACAGACCTGCACCTGGTTGTTGCCCCCCGATCAAATTCAGACCGTTATGTGACAGAAGAATACGTGCTTTATAAACACCGATCGGAATATAGACCGGCCATTTAAGAGAATCCGCTTTGTCCATAGCCAATTCGAATGCTTTGCTGTCATCAGTTACTCCATTGCCAACTGCGCCGCAGTCCTTAACATTTACACAGGGGAAATCGATTGTCAGTTCCGGAAAAGGCAGGTCAGGTGGGGTCACCGCTTTTTTACAGCTTGCAAACAGTATCAGAATCAATAATATACGAATATTTGACATACGTGCAACGAAAAAGCAACCCTTTACGAGTTAAGTTTTGAGGCTTAGTGATTAGAAATATTGGTTAAACGGTTGACCATTGGAATGATTAGGAAATCGCTTTCAAAGCGGCAATGGTTACAACAATCGCATACAATTAATTTCCCAACCAAGGTAATGGATTGCATCCACAAAGAAAACGTGAAAAACACCCTTTTTACGACCCGGCTGTTCTTCCTTCGTTCCGGAGCAGTCGCTCGGCTCCGCCGAGTGACGCCTATCCCCAGGCTTCCAGCCTGAAAAGCTTACAGTTGCCATACCCACAGCTTCCACAGGGCAGGTGCATTTGATTTTCTTCTGTGAGACGCCCCTCCTTCGTTATCCCTTCGTTCTTCCTTCATTATTGCTTCGTTATTCCTTCGTTCCGGCTATACCTTTTTACTACCCTTTGTTCGCCCCCGCTTCGCCTTTTTCGCTGATTTACCGGCCACGGAGCGAAGAAAAGGCGAAGCGGGGGCGAACAAAACAATAGTAAACTAAGAGAATAACAGGAACAAACCGGGGTGAACTATTGCTTATTTCAATAAAAAACGGTAATTTTTACAAACCAACCCACCGGATATCTCCTCTTGCCTGGCTTTCCTGTTACCACGGTCTTCCGTATCCATTTCCTAACCAAAAACCTTTTCCATGGAAAACAATTCAACGGCATACCGTTATTCCATTTCTACCCGGGGGATCCTGGGTGGTCTGTTCGTGGGTATCGCCACCGCCATTATCGGACTGATCTTCGACCTGGTTTACCGGAAGATCACCGGGTATGAGTTTGCCGAATATATCAACATCAACTCCATCATCTTCTTCACCATCCCTACGCTGGTAGTAGGTGGTATTGTGTATTCACTCATCATGCAGTTTGTACGTAAAGGACTATTTGTTTACATCTCGCTCTGCCTGGTACTGACCCTGGTGGTGGCCCTGGTCCCGCTTGGTCCCAATATGTTACCCACCGGCAATCCCATGCCCCCCAGTGCCCGTGGCCTCACCCTCGGTCTCGAACTGCTCACCGGGCTGATGGGCGCTTTCGCCATCCCCTATTTTGCCCGGCATGCGGAGATATGGGGAGACTAGGGGGGCAAACAGAGGAACAGATGAACAGAGGAGCAAGAAACAGATGAATGATGAAGTGGGGGATCAAACCTCTGTGAAAACTCCCAGGCCGCTGTGGTGAAACGAATATTGGATTTTGAACAAAAAGTGATGATCGGAAGGATATCGTTCATCGGTTCATCTGTTCCTTGCTCATCTGTTCAATATTCCCTTTGTTTTCTCTGAATTGTTTATGAACTTACCGTTTCAACCGAAACATATGAGAAAACAGGTTCTGCTCTTCCTTTGCTTTGCCTTGCTGGCAATTTTGCGTCTTACCGCACAAACAGGTACCCCTTCCTTATTAACTGTGGGTGTGCCGGAGAAAAATCATTTTTCTGCGGAGCGTTTACAACGGATCGACAAACTGGTCCGGGAGTATATCGACAGTAACTGGATAACCGGGGCTATTGCACTGGTGGCCAAGGATGGCCATATCGTGTACCATAAAGCCATCGGGTATGATGATAAAGAAAAGAATAGGGTTTTACAGAAAGATGCGATCTGGCGTATCGCCTCACAAACCAAAGCCATCACCAGTGTTGGGGTAATGCTGTTGTATGAAGAAGGCAGGTTCCTGCTCGATGATCCCATCAGCAAATACATCCCTGAATTCAAAAAACCGGTGGTACTGAACACTTTCAATAAAGCTGATACCAGCTACACCACCCTCCCTGCCAAAAAAGAGATCAGCATACGCGAACTGCTGACGCACACATCGGGCATTGGTTATGCCCAGATCGGCAGTGAGACCATGAATGCCATCTATGCCAAAGCCGGCGTGGTGGGTGGTATCGGGTTAAAGGGTGGGAAACTGGGCGATAACATCAAAAAACTGGGCAGCCTGCCACTGGTACACCAGCCCGGCGAAAAATGGACCTATGGATTGAATACGGATGTGCTGGGTTACCTGATAGAAGTGGTGAGCGGCATGAGTCTCGACGAATTCTTCCGAAAAAGGATCTTTGAACCGCTGGGAATGAAGGATACTTATTTCTATCTCCCGAAAGAAAAACAGAGTCGACTGGCCATGCTGCATTCCGATGACCAGCAGAAAAAAGCGGTCAATACCGCTGAGATCATCCAGGTGAACGGGGAATTTTACCGCGATTATCCGATTCTGGCTGGTGGCAGTTTTTATTCGGGTGGCGGCGGACTGGTTTCTACCGCTTACGATTATGCGCTTTTCTTACAGATGTTACTGAATAAGGGAAGTTATAACGGCAAACAATTACTGAGCAGGCACAGTGTTGACATGATGACCATGAACCAGACAGGCGATCTGCGACAGGCAAGATTTGGTCTGGGTTTTGAGATCGTGACCGAGACCACGGCGGCAAAAACAGTTTTATCGCCCGGCACATTCAGCTGGGGTGGTATGTTCGCCTCTTCTTACTGGATAGATCCGAAAGAGAAGATCGTGGCGCAGTTTGTACTGCAGCAGTACCCTTTTTCGCACGGGGAGATCGCGGAAAAATTCAAAGTGGCCGTATACCAGGCCTTACAGTAAACTTTTGTGATAGACAAATGCAAGTGGGGCGCGGGGGGCCGCCCCCTCTTGCCATTTGTACCTAATCAGGATTTCTTCTCACAGGTATTCACACCGAACAGTGTATACAGCGGGCAAAAACTGATGAACGAGGTAGCCAGGAACACAGCACCGAGGATGACCAGTACCAGTCCAACAGTGCCCGTCACCGTACCGGTAAAATATAATGCCGAAAAAACAATTGCCGCTATCATACGGATGATGCGGTCGATGTTACCCATGTTCTTTTTCATACTTGTTTATTTTTTTGAGTAATGAGCTTACAGGGTTGATATCGGTACAAAACAAGTTTTAGCAACCCGGTTTCACAGGATCTCCTTGTTTTCTTCCCATGAAGCTACTCATCTTTGGAAAATTATTATATGATTTTGGTCAGTTTCTTTAAAGAATCTGGCCGCCGGGTTTACCACCTAAAACTTTACATACATGGAAAGGTTCACTACCCGCCCATCCAGGGGTGCCCATATTTCGGGGAAAACCGGGTTGGTATATGGCGGGAACACCACGGTGGCATGTTTGTTCTGCCTGTAATCCAGTAAGTTCTCACAGTTTAGTACAAAAGCGATCTTCCCCACATTGTATCGCATCATGGCTGCCGCAAACAGGTAGGGCGATGTGGTGGTTCCATCTTCCAGCCATTGTTTGCCGGTATAGGCCGCTTCAATGCCTGCCCTGAAATGTTCACTGAATTCATAGGCGATCACAGTGGCGAACTTGTTTCTCGCTATCAGTGGCAGGTTGCGCTTATCTGCCGTTGCATAATTCCGGCTGGCATGGGTATACACATAACCCAGATATAACTCAAGCTCCTGGTGCCTTGCCTGTACATAGGTCTCAAAACCTCCCGTCTGCAACCGGTCGGCCTCATTGGCATAGAAATATACCGGTGAAACCAGGCCTGCTTTTTGCAATACCAGTGGCGCTGTGATCTGGTTATAGAAAAAAGTCTGGTTCAGGGTAAGTTCCCATTCACCCAACTTCTTCTTATAATTTATATCGTAATTCATGCCCAATGAACGCTCTGCTTTTACCGATGTGGTATATCCCGCCAGGTAACGGTAATCGCGTTCATCTATTTCGCTGTTGAAAAGTGTAGGTGTTTTGTAACCCAGCCCCCCTCCCAAACGCATGGTTATCTGCGGGTTCATTTTATACATGAGCGATAATCGCGGCAGCACAAAAGTTCCATAGCGGTTATGCAGGTCTACCCGGAGGCCGGATTGCAGGGTAAACCGGTCATGGAATTTCCAGTCGTCCTGTACAAAAAAGCCAAGGGTACTGCTTTTCTCATTGGGAACCAGGCTGCTATCGGGCAGGTCTTTTCGAAAATCATCCCCGTTAAAATTCATGCCTGCCACCCAGTTATGCTGCTCCGTTTTGCGGGTATAGGCAGCTTCTGTGTACCAGGTAAACTGTCCGGCCCGCATCCCAAACTGAGAGGTCTCCACATCGCGGTTAAAATGGCTGGCGCTTGCTTTCAGGGTGAACTGCGCGTTTGCGGGCAATTTTTTCTCCCAGGTAATATCGCCCGTATTCCGCAGGCTCCTGTTCCGGATAAAGAATTGATGCTGCGCGGAACTTCCTTTATCCAATACCTGCATATCGCCTCCATTGCGGTTCTCGTAGCTGAGTGTATATCCCAGTATAACGGTAGAAGTGGGTCCGCCGTAGATGAACAGTCGCGGGTGAACCAACACAGATTTTACAGATGGCACATCTGAAAAACCGTCTTTATTCACATCCACTGCCTCCTGCCGGGTTCCACCGGCAAAAAATGTGTAGCCTGTTTTTTTATTTCTTCCCGAGAAGAACAGGTTCAGGTTATTCTCTTTCAGGGTGGACCGGTTAATGGTGAAGCTTTTTTCCGGTTTGTCCAGTTTCGGTTTTTTGGATACCAGGTTCACCATACCGGCAATGGCACCGCCGCCGTACAGGGTAGAACTGGAACCTTTTACCAGTTCTATCTGTTGCAGGTCGAGCGGCGGTATCTGTAATATGCTGAAACTGCCCGAATACCCTCCAAACAGGGGTATGCCATCCCGCAGGATCTGGGTGTACTTGCCCTGTAAACCCTGTATGCGCATATCGGCATTGCCGGTGGCCACATTGGTCTGCTGGATCTGTATGCCCGCGATATCTCCGAGCAGACTGGCGATATTGCCGGGTTTAATACCGTTCTCTTCCTGTACCTCTTCGGCACCCAGTACTTCTACTTTGGTGGGCAGATCCTCTATGCGCGAATTGGTGCGGGAGGAAGAAACGATCACCACTTCACCCAGGTCGTCTTTCTTCTCTTCCAGCAGAACGAACAGGGTGCTGTTACCGGTTACATAGATCACCGTATCCTTATCGGCATAACCGGTATAAGAAAAGCGCAGGGTTTGTTTTCCCTTCGGCAGGAGTAATACAAAACGCCCGCTTGAATCGGTGACAATTCCTTTCTGGGCAGGCAGTACCTGTACACTTACCCCGTGTAAAGGACCGGTATTTGTTTTTACCATACCTGAAAGGGTCTGCATTTGCGAAAAAACAGGTATCGCTGCCAACAACGTTATCGAAAACAAGATGATTTTTTTCATAATTGGTAGATATGATCATAGTAAAAGTGCAGCCCACCGGGGCGGGCTGCACCTGCATTGTTATTTAAACAGGTTTCCATTGTTATTCAGCTTCACTTCTCTCTTCCTGCCTTTTACCGTATACTCGATCTCAAAATAACTTTTGCCCTTACCCGTGCTTATCTGGTACACTTCTGTTATACCGGCACCGGGAAAATTCTTGTGAAATCCGTCTATGACCGCTTTAGGCAAAGTTGGTACGGGAATGGCCATTTCTGTTTCCAGCCATTCACCGGTTTCAGAAAAATTGGCCGAGCCTTTTTTTCCGTCTTGTACAAATGATGCTTCGTATTCCCCTTCCCCTTCCTTATCCCATTTCACTTCCCTGGCGTTGGGGAATTTCTGCTGAAAGGCATTTTTCACTACGGTGGGCGCCTGGGTTTCCTGCGCGGGAACGATGGTACTGAGTGCCATACATGCGATGGCCATGATAATATATGTTTTCATACAATAAATATATTTACGGGCATACCATGCGGTACACCCATCTTATGATGTTTGAAAATAACAGGATACGTATCAACAATCAGGCGATACCCGGCGGATGAAAAATTCCCGGATGGTAATCGTTAGAGAAAAGGGGCGTATTGCTTACCGGGATGGCTACCGGGATCTCTGCCGGCTGTTGCAGGTTTATTTCCTGTGTCTGCTGCTGGTACAAAACACCGCTCTGGATCTGCACCATATTGCTGCCCTGGATGGGTTGCAACGGGTGTGAACCAACAGGCGACTCATCTTCCTCGTCGGGATCAAAACCTGCTACCAGTAATTTTTCGCCGATAAATTCAAGGAAATCCATATCCGCGTCCTGTTTAAGACAATGGTTATAAACAGCCTGCAGTGACCTCACATCATCAAAATTAGCATAGGGCATTACCAGGGTGGATGCCGTGAAAAGAAAAAGGGTGATAAGGAGGATGGAACGTTTCAAGGAATAAAGGTAGGGAATATCGAATATTGAACACTGAATGCTGAATGCTGAACAGGAGCATGTTGAACCAGGATCGGGTTCAGTGGCAATAATGGCGGCTTTTGCCAAGCCCCTTTTACCGCGGAGCCGTGGAGTGAATGAGGATCGCAGCGTCATTTGCATTGCGCAGGGGCATCTTTTTTCAAAACAGTCACCAATAAAAATGCCGAAGCGTTTCCCTAAAAACCACTTCGGCATTCGATATTCCTTATTCGAGATTCAGTGTTCAATATTCAATATTCCCCTGTTCTTATCCGGGCATTCTTGAGATATATTTTTCGATCTCTTTTACCTGGTCCAGCACCTGCTGTGTTTTGGGTTTGCAGGCTTTGGCTTTGCGGAAAAAGTCTTTGGCGGCGCGGAACTCCCTTTTGTTCATGAAGATCTGGCACATGCTCAGGTAAGCCACCGCTTCGCTTTCCTTATCGGGAATACCGGCACGGATGGCGGCACGGATATAACTTTCACCCTGCCTCAGGTCGCCCCGCTGCATAGCCATCATACCCAGCTGCAGTTTGTTCGATCCTTCTGCTTCGGGCATGGGTGAACCCAGTTCGGAGCTTTTTTTCAGGTGTGCTTCGGCCGAGGTAAAGTCCTGCTTCATCATGGCCAGGTTACCCTTGATGGTGTAATAAGTGGAGCGCACCGGTTTGTACAGCAGGTTGGGGTACCAGATAGAAGCCAGGATCTTTTCCACTTCTTCAACATTACCGGCTTCCATGGGTTCCTGTATCAGGCGCAGGGGGCCGATAAAGAAATGGCTCGCCAGGGCGATCACCCCGATAAAATACAATATAAAGGAAGGCCAGAATCCGCTGAGCACATTCACAGTGATTGCCAGCGCAATAGACAGCAGTCCTAACCAGAAACGATATTTGATCAACAGATTGTAAAACTTCATAACCCTCTTTTGAAAGCGGCAAAGATAGGGTGAATTGGTATTGGGGCAATGGGGGGCGGGAGGCGTCAATCGTGAGTCGTCAATCGTGAGTGGTCAGTGGGGAGACAAATTCCTTCCAGCCCCTGTCACTCACTACTCACTACTGACCACTCACGATTGACGATTCACGACTCACCGAAACTAGTTCTTCGCATCGTTCACTTCTATCCAGTAGCCGTCGGGGTCGTTCACCCAGATCTGTTTTACCCCGTCTATGCGGTTGGTGATCTCCCCATTTATGCCTTTGGAATTATAATAGGCTATGTTACGGGCTTTCAGCAGCGCTACAAATGCCTCGGTGTTGGGCACGCTGAAGCAGATATGGTTATTAAGGAAATACTCTTTGGGTTGATCGGCTCCCTGTATCACATGCAGGGCCACGCCGGGGGCGATGGAATACCAGATATGGCGGTTATCGTGAAAGGGCTCGGGGATGGTGTCCAGCTGGAATACCCCACTGTAAAAAGAGCGGGTCTTTTCCAGGTCTACCACATAAATGGCCACATGGTTCAGCACGGCTTTGGGTTTGGGGGCAGATGCCTGGGCCAGCAGCGACTGAGTGCTGCCAAAAACGCCCATCAGCAGCAGTAAAGAACGAAATACCTTCATATGGTTGTTTTATTTCCCTGAAAATACTGAAGAAATCGCTGATTTGGCAGCATTTATTTGTCCCGGAATGCAAAATCCCCCCTCCAGCGTTCCCTTAAATCTGTTGAACGGGGAATACCAGAATCTATTATTTTTGCAACCCATTAGAGATTTGTAGTTTGTGGTCTGCTGTTGAAATAACCATAGACCACAAACTACAAATCTCTCCCGGTCCCGTAGTTCAATGGATAGAATAGAAGTTTCCTAAACTTTAGATACAAGTTCGATTCTTGTCGGGACTACTTCACCGGAAAGGCACAAATTCTTGTTGCTTTTCCGGTTTTTTATTTCCATCAAACCCTTATCCAGCGTGTATATCTGACGAACAGCCTCATTGAGTCGGGTGGTTCGATATCCAAATCCATCAAAAACAAGTTTTTCGGGATAGATCGAACCTATGATCTGGCGTTTCTGTACTGTACTTCCTTCTTCATATAAGGTATCTAGTCTGCATAGATTATCCACTGCTTTATATAGCAGCCCATCTATTCCCCGCTCTGCTTCAGCACAGCCTGATAATTTTGCTTCCAACATCGTGATCTTAGTTGCACAATCTGTTTTTAATTCCCTGTAATCTTCCGGATCTATTTTCTGATCCGCTACCATCTCTCTCGCATTTCTTAAGCGCAGGTTTAACTCATCTATCTGGGTTAACAATTGCCTTCTGTCGCTCTGCTGGCTGTGTGTCTTCTCATGGTAAGATTCCTTTAGTGATAATATATACACATCACTCATGCCTGGTCTGGGCGTATATTTTCTTAACTCCTTTACAAAAAGGCTATTTGCATTTTCTGTTTTAAAACGGCTCCCGCAGGAAGAAACACAATGATAGTAGTAGTAATAATTGTACCGCCCTTTGGAAGCACTACCCGTTAACATGCGTCCGCATTTGGGACAAATCAAAAAACCTCTCAACGGCATGTTTTCATCAACAGTGATTTGTGTTTTTGGTCGCTCCTTTCTTTTTCTTTCCGCCAATACATCTTGTACTTCGTAGAACAATGCCTCACTTATAATCGGTTCATGTTGTCCATGCACGGTGGTTTTCTCTTCTTCTTTAAACTGGCAGACAGGGATTTTACCGCAGTACACCGGGTTGCGGATCGCATTCCAGAAGTTGCTACGGCTGCAAGTCAATCCCCTGTTATTGGCCTCCTGCCTGATCTGGTCGGCAGCATAATGTCCATTGGCCAATTCTTCGAATGCCCATTTTATTACAGAGGCTTCCGGTTCTTTGGGTGCGATATATTTTCTTCCCTGTTCATCTATCCTGTTGGCATAGCCCACCGGTGCCGTTCCCATCCAGCGGCCTTCTTTCTTAGCCCTGCGCATACCGAAGAATACATTTAATGCCCTACGATCGTTTTCTACCTCCGGTGCCGCGAGGTAAAAAGCCAGCATCATTTTGTTTTCAGGGATGGACAAATCCAGTGGTTGTTCCACCGCCTGCGGCTCTATCGCAAATTTTCTCAAAGTGTTAATCATCTGGTAGGCATCCCCAGCATTGCGGCTGAACCTGTCCCATTTAGTAAACAGTAACAGTTCCGCACGGCTGCGACTGCGCTTTAAACCAGCCAGCAGTTCATTCCAGCGGGGTCTATTAAAGGTTTTGGCTGAGTGGTCTTCATAGATCACCTGGCCCACTGTTATATTGTTTATCTGGCAATACTTACGCAAGGTCTCTTCCTGGCTTCGCTGGGAGTAACCCTTGTCTGCCTGTTCGTCTGTACTCACACGGATATACAAATCTGCTTTTTTCATAAAAGTTATTTTGGTTGACAGCTGTTTAAAAATCTATGTGGATTGTTCATTTGTTATTTAAATATTGGTTGACGGCTATATCGGCCAGTTTGCGCAGGAATTCAAGTATCAGCCGCGCCTGCTCCAGGCTTACCTCCACTCCTTTCTCACGCAGTATCTCTACTACCTTTTCCGGCACTAATTTTTCCATCTTACACCACACATTTAATAAGTCCATCACACACCACCCCGTGTAAGCAACATGCTATATATGCAATTTATTATTTTTGTTATGCTAAAACAAATTATTTGCATAACTTTATGAAAATTTTTCATTCTTCTTTTCAGTGTCCACTTTGAGCCGACTATGTACCTTTAGGTTAAGGCAGGTAAAGTGGTTCTCTCAACTTGACCCTATTTAATCCGGTTTAATGGCCAAATCAACTAAAGAATACAAAGCCAGCTACAAAACCTATCCCAATGATAGGATCAAGCAGGTGCTTTTCCATACGAAATGGATGTACCCCATTTATGTTCAGGTTACTTTTGACCGGACTCCCATCATTTTTAAAAGCTACTATTTTGACCTTTTCTCGCATCCCAAATACTCCTTAAGAGTAGCAGGCCGGGTTTATACCCCGGATATCAAAGAAGTGATCGAACAGGAAGAGGCATTGATAGCATTTATCATCAACAAAAATGCTGATGATTTTTCCCTTGACCTTTTTAAAAAAGAATACGCCTACTACTGTCGGGACCTGCTCAGTTTGACCGAGCCAGGGTTTATAAATTACCTATACACATTTTTGCACGATGAAGGATTATCCTCGCTGGCAGATACGATTCATCATGGGGCAGGTATTTGTAAAACGTATGACCTGATCCAGGATTTACGATTGGCATTAAAGGAAGCACGTTACAAAAAACTGATCGACAATTCGTTTTATTATGCTACTCCCTATTTAGCACTGAATGAATTTATCAGAACACCTAAATTAATGCAATTACCCTGCTACCCGGTAATGCAGTGGGAGCAGCCCGATAGCAAAGAAAACTTTATCCGCTTTTTCCAAAAACATTACCCTGCTCATAACCCCAACAACACAGTAACACAGATCGAACATTTTGTAAACCAGGCCTGAATACATTCCAAAAGAAAAAAAAGAGAAAAAAAGAAAGTCTCTTCGCAACAACTGATTGGAACCATCCAAAAGGAATGCGGAATAAAGGATGGCCAAGCGGGTGGGTCCTGTGTTTATGCCGAACCATTTGGATGTTTCCAATCAGTTGGTATTTTTACTTTCTTTTTTGATCGATTCTTTCGTCATTTTATTTTATCTCCCCCTTAGCGTTTGCAACAATTCTTTAAGTGCCTGTGTCCTATCAGTTAAGGTAAGCAGATCGGTTTCGCTGATAAAATAGTCTTCCTTATAACGGCTATCTATATAGGCTTTTTGCAAAAGGGTTACCAGCCGTTTTTCAGGTTCCGTGTTTTTGGGAAAGACTTCAGTAACACGGTTGGTGACCATGCCCGCATATCGCAGCAATCTTTCGATATTGTGCGTACAACTGTAGTAGCCAGTGCCAATCTTTACCATTGCTCCCAATGCTTGTTCTGCCGCCTGGTGTAACATGAAAGCTGCCATCTTGTTTTGTTTTCTTAGTCGGTACAAATCTGCCCCCGCTAAAAATTCCTCGGCCTTTTTTAGTCCATCTTTGTAGATCATTGCTGTTCTCTCTTGTTCAGCAATTTCATCATATTGACCTGTGATTCCTTTGTAGCCTTCATCTGTTTGCAGCAGTAGCGGTGCCGACTGGTATACCTGTATAGCAAAAGCATGACTATCGGCGAGCCAGCCATCAAACTGCGAGGTTGCCAATAATAAAATAGTTGCAGGCATTACCCTTGCACAATGCTGTTCTATCTGATCCTGCAACTGCATTAATGGTGCTTTTTGTGTGGTTGGTACTAATACAAGGCAATAGCAATCTGATACATATTGTAAGGAAGGTGCTAGCTGGTTAAATATGCTCTCAGTCCTGTGCCTGTGTAAAGAGCCTCCTAACAAATAAATCCTGTCCACCTGTGCCACTTCCTGGATCAGGCTCACTATCCTTTCTTGTGTTTGCTGGAAGCCGTCAAATGCCGCCTGGTAAATTGAAAAAGGTTTCATGGTTTAATGGGCTTCGGTGTTTTAATGGCTTTGCGTGTGATTACCTTGTAGTGCTGTCTGATAGGCGCCAAAATAGCTTGCTCAAATTGGGAGAAATGTTCTTTAAAAACAGTCATCATCCCGCCTGAGCAGTCCATCCATTGTGCTATGGCAGCATCCCTTAAGGAAGACAGCAAGTAAATGGTTAGCCCCTGTGAGATAAAAAAAGTAGTGTCCGCTTCATAGTCAGTAAGTGGTTCCCCTTTAACCAATACCTCCATTGTCAATTGATAGAATGCCCCTTGGTCTGTTAACACAAAGTGTAGTTCGGGCGTTTCTGAAGCTATTTGGATTTGTCGTGTCCTTCCTTTGGCAGGCCTGTCCTTTTTAAATTCCTCTGTTCGATACAGAAAATAGGAATACACAAATGACTGCTCTTTTAACAAGGTCATCATTTTATGCCATGCCTCAAATACCAATAGCCTGTTATCCGTTACCTTTTTTATTTCATGATCTTCCAAAAGATGTCCTGGTAATTTTTCTGTCAGTTTCCACAACTCATAACAGGCTGTATTCAGTTCTTGCTGTCCATCGGTTAACAAATGATTGTATTGCTTCTTTGCCCCACTCAGAAAATCATAAAATGTCTTAATGCCTATTTTATTCTTATTTAGCTTACCGGCACATGGAACCACAAATGGCAGGAACCTGTTCCTGAAAGGAATTATCAGCAGGTAACCTATCGCCTCATCAAGGGCATCTTTATACGCTTTATGAGGCAGGGGAATAAATGGAGTTGCAGTAGAAACAGGAAGTGTAAGCATCGAAGGCACACCAACTGATGCTAACCGCTGATCTAACTTAAAAACACTTCCCAGTTCTGGTCTTACCGAAACATCCAGGCCAGCTTTGCATTCCTTTTTGTCAAAATGATTTTTATGGGCAAATGCGAGTGGCATGGCTCCGTCATGCTGCAATTTTTCAAAATAGTGTCCGCCCAGTTCCCATATAATGGTACACAGAGCGCCATATACATGATTGCAAATGACGGCAGACGTTTTACTGCAATTACAAGTAGCCTGCAATCCGCCCGCTACTAACTGTAGAATAAGTTTGTAAGAAAGCTTGTTACAGGAATTTAATAATTGAAGCTTGCCATCTTTAAAAGAAACAAATTTAAGCGTGGCTGGATACCAATTGTTAGCTGCAACAATCTTCTTACCAGCCTGTTTTCGTAGCTGATCCGAAGTTAACTGGTATGCTTGATCATGGAAACGGAGGATGCATGAAGTGGTGTTTGCTGGGGTGGGGTTACTTTTGATAGTCATGGTCTGGGTTTTAGACACTAAATGTCCCTGAACAAAACCCGCTATACAATATCAAAAGCTGGTATCTTACCGAAAAAAGCAGGTATTTTACCCGGTATGATACGCGATTGTTTTTTGTTATATTTGTACCCAGCGTAAACTAACATTATGGAAAAGACAATACACCAAGGCAGGAACATAAAGCGTTTCCGGGAAATGCTGGGTATCAAACAGGAAGGCTTGGCACTGGAATTAGGAGAAGACTGGAATCAGCGTAAAATATCTCTGCTGGAACAGAAAGAAGTGATTGAATCGGAATTATTGGAACAGGTGGCTAAAGTTTTGAAGATTCCGGTGGAGGCAATTAAGAATTTTGACGAAGAAGCTGCCATTAATTATATCAATACTTTCAACGATAATAGTGTTAACCACGGTGCAAATTTCAACTATAAATGTAATTTCAATCCGTTAGACAAATGGGGCGAAGAAATTACAGAAAACAGGAAATTGTATGAACGCTTGTTGCAGGCGGAAAAAGAAAAAATGGAACTTTTACAGAAACTTCTGGACAAACATAAATAAATGATTGTTTTTCAGTTTTGCGACATCCCGGATCAACCTCCATTGGAGGCTATGCATTAAAGAAGCAGGAATACGCTTTATGCTCTTTGCATATTCCCTTCCCTCAGACAATACGACCTCATTGGTAGTTTTCAATAATTAAGTCGTTACAGACTTAAAAAATCTGCTAACCAACTACGTATTCAAATATTGTTTCCCCACTGCACATTTGTATATCAAACAATAATGTTACTTATGGATGAAAATAAGTGCATTAAACCTGATGGAAGAAGTATAATACCTAGGTTAATTTTGAATACGGCTAATTACACCTGACATTTATAGTATCACTTTTTAGAATTTTCAAACGACTATACTCTTCGGCGGTAAAAAGTATTTGATGATTTCTTGGGTTTTCTCTTTCGAGAGCAATTAAGATAGTTGAAATGCCATTTTTATAACTCTCATAAACCATTTTTGTCGATGAGTGGTTGAATTGATAACTTTTACCGTCAAAGTCAAATGCATATCTGATGCTAAAGCCTTTTCCGGCAGTAGCGTCTAAAATCTTTCCGCACACGACAGCATGATTTTTAATTATCCGAGAAGATAAAACAGATTGTCGGGCGAAGAAAAAAGCTGTTAAGGCTATCAGTAATATTAAGAAAAATACTTTGTTCTTCATCGACTTATTAATATAAGGTAATAATCATTATACCCCAATTGGCATACATGTTGTGCAAACTATTCTTAAAAGTACTTAAAATTCATCTGTTATATACGGTATAATACAGCATAAAAAATAATGCTTTGATATTTAATATTTTCATATCTTCAAGAAGTATAGTTAATTGTCAGTGATTCCCCCCTTTCTGACAAAATTTATAAAGCAAATCATAATAGAAGTAGGCTATTGAAATAGTCTATTAAAATCTAAAAAGAGATATTGTAGCGGTATGTTCAAAAACGAGCCAATATCGGATCTGTATTCTGGTATAAAGATATTTTTTGCGCAAGAATTGCGGGACATTACTCCTTAATTGACCCAAAGAAAAATAAAAAAGGATGTAAGCTATACACTACATAGTGGGGGGAAGCAAACACGGTCCCGAAGCATTATTTGCTCAAAACCGGAAACCTTGCAGTATAAGCAAGTTAAAAACCGCTGAATATTTGATCCATGGTGTTAGAAAGGATTGAAATAATCTAAATCAATTAATATGAAAATCGCAAACCAAATTTCATTTGAAGAAATGGAAACTATCGAAGGTGGAATGTCATGCTTTATGGCGACTCTTTTAGTCGGCGCAGTTAGTGCTGCTGGAGGAGCTGCATGTGCAGGAACAGTAGGTGCAGGTTGCGCCGGCGGAGTAGCTGCTGTAATTTATGCCTATGATGTGTGGCAACAATCGTGTGGCTATTCAAATACAATTTAACCTTTGTTTAAATACCGGGCCGTTTAACAACATTATGCGGCCTGGTATTTTTTAGATTTACTTTTCTAAAACATTCGCAATGTTCGATTTTCCTATAAGAAAATGGTTAGAAGAAACCAAATCCTACAAATTTATAATACTTATAACAATAACTTATTTAATAATTTATTCTTATAATTATTTTATTCTTTTCGATTATGAACATTTTAAAAAAATATTGCCTTTTGCTACAGACAATAGTGTGAAGCAACTTATTCATGATACAAAGAAGATAATTTGGGTGTTTCCACTTTTAACAGTCTTGTTCATTTTTATCAGGATTTTTCTCAACACTTTTTGTCTGCTTCTTGGCGTTTATTCTAAAAACGAAATAATATCAGCAAAGCAGATATTTAAGATCTCTCTTTTATCGGAATTCGTTTACATTTTTAGAGATTTGATCGGCTTTGTATATGAACTAATATATGGACAAGAAAATATTAATGAGTTTGATGGCTCACTTTCTATTTATTCTTTAATGAAGAATAATATCCCGTCAGATTCTTGGGCAATTTTGCCCTCTAAATCATTAAGTATATACTCACTACTATATTTGATAGTTTTAAGCTTATTATATAAATCTATCGCGCGAACAACTTTTACAAAGTCAATAGCATTTGTATCCATCTATTTCCTTCTTGGTTTTTCTCTCTGGATAGTAGTAAATATGTCGGTAAACTTATTTATAAAATAAAAAGTGCATTTGTGAAAAGAGCGCTTGCCATAACAACAATTTTATTCATCTTTCTATCTACTGTAGGATTTGGTATATATATCTACAGCAAAAAAAAAATGACTAAAAAAGTCGAAAGTATAAGCTTTCCCAATATAGATGCTTTGACGTTGGAGGGTAAGAATGTGAGTACTATAATATTCTCTGAATTTACTTCCGCTAAAGTATTTGTTTTTTTTGACCCTGATTGTGAGCATTGCACATTTCAAATTGAAGATATGGTTAGGAATAAAGCATTGTTTAACAATTTTAAGGTAATATTTTTATCTCCGGCATCACATAAAAAGCTTGAGCAATTTGTACAACAAATGAATATCAATAGTACATCGTTTATCGTTTTGTCTACAACTTTTGAAGAAATACTTAAAAAGATTGAATTTAAAGTGTTTCCTAGTACTTATATATTTAATGAAACCAACAAACCGATAAAAGCGTTTATTGGAGAATGTTCATCACAAATAATACGTAAAGAAATCGGATATGAAAAGCGCTAATCGTACAAAATTCAGTACTCATCAAATTGATGAATCTGATTGCGGTGTAGCATGTCTTTCATCCGTTATCATTTTCTATGATGGTTTTGTAGGGATTGAAGAGTTGCGAGAACTTAGTGGAACAACAAAATTCGGGACCACCTTACTTGGCTTGTATCAAGCCGCAGAAAAATGCGGGTTTTCTCCACGGGGACTAAAAGTAAATAGTGAGTATCTGAAAGAGATCACCCATCCGGTGATACTTCACGTTGTCATTGATTCACATCTTCATCACTATGTGGTTTTGTATTATTACAAGAATGGAGTTTTCGTTATCGGTGATCCTGCTCGTGGATTGGTGAAATACAAAGAATCAGAACTTGAAAATATTTGGGCATCAAAATATATTCTCGAGTTAGAAGTAAACGAAAAATTCGTTAAGGTATATGATGCCCAGAAGAAAAAGAAAAGATGGTTCTTTGATCTTTTTAAAAAAGATATTTTTCCATTAACCTCGATTGTTATTATTGGTTTTTTTATTGCTACGATTGGGTTAAGTGTTTCCATTTTCACACAACAGCTTATCGACAACATTATACCAGCCCGAAGCATTGATAAGCTACAATATTCCTTAATCGGGCTTGGGTTATTAGTTCTACTTAAAAGCTGGCTTACATATGTGAGAGGGCAGTTATTAAATCAACAAGGGAGAAATTTCAATAACCGGATTATTGATTTTTTCTTTCGCAATCTCCTGCATTTGCCAAAGACATTTTTTTCGAACCGAAAGATTGGCGAATTAGTTGCAAGGATGGATGACACGACTAGAATTCAAACAGTTATTGCATATATTTTCGGCGATTTCATGAAAGAAACGTTAATTGTATTTATTTCTTTTATTATACTGTTTTTCTATTCAAATAAGGTCGGATTGGTGATTTTAGCCTCAATACCAATTTTCCTATTCCTATCTCTTATTTTTCATAAAAAAGTAGTCAATAGTCAAAGAGAACTAATGGCATCAAACGCTCACAAAACCAGTAATTATATTAATACGATGCAATCTATTGATACAATAAAAGCTAATAATAAGCAGTTGCAGTTTGCAGATATAAATAGGATATTTTACGGGTTGTTTCAAGAAAAGGTTTGGGGATTGAATAAAATCGGTATTAGTCTTCAGCTTTTGACAGATATCATTTCTGCTTTATTTTTGATTTCCGCTATTTGGTATAGTTCTATTTTATTGCTGCGTGGAAATTTAAAAACCGGTGAGTTTATTGCAATAATATCAATAGTTGCTTCAATTCTACCATTAGTAAGTAGTCTTACATTTGTCAACACCCGTGTGCAAGGAGCCAAAATAGCATTTAATCGCATTTATGAATTTGCAAGCGTTAAGCCGGAAGATAATAACGACAATTTAGAAGATGGGACAAATGACAATCGGTTAGTTGAGTTTAATAACATTACCTTAGAAAGAATACATTTTGGCTTTGCTGGTCATAAACTTCTTTTAAAGGATATATCACTTACAATTTCCAAAGGCCAGATTACTTGTCTAGTCGGCGAAAGTGGAAGTGGTAAAACAAGTCTTTTGAATCTATTGGGTAGATTTTATCATCCTGTCAGTGGCAGCATCCTAGCTGACGGAGTTTCCAGTGAAGTTATTTCACTTCACCATTGGCGGGATAGCATAGGTATAATGCAACAAGAAGTTGATATTGTAAACGGGACTGTTATATATAACATATGCCTAAGTAATTCAACAGAAGACTATGCAAAGGTTCAAGACTTTTCTCGGGAATATGGGTTCGATATATATTTCAAAAAGTTTCAGAAGGGATTTGACACTTTACTTGGAGAAGAAGGTACAGGTATTTCCGGAGGTCAAAAGCAACTTATCGGGCTAGCACGCGTTTTGTATAAAAAGCCAAAAATACTGCTGCTCGATGAACCTACGTCAGCTATGGATACAAATATGGAGTCTTTTGTAATTCAATTGGTGAAACAAATTACAAATCAAACTGGTGTAATGCTTATCACCCACAAGCAAGAATTAATGCTCCTTACCGATCAGATATATACTCTAAAAAATGGAGAGATTCATTCAGTAGTTAAAAATGAGATTCCTGCATAGCTTATTGAGTGCCTCAATACAGTATATATGAAAAAAAATAGTTCAAACCTCAATTTTAATACGTTTGCCAGTATACTCCTATTTCACTGGAAATCGGTAGTCAGGAATGGGCAACGAAGCAAAATAGGATTTATTATAAAAAGTGGGCTATCACTCTATTTCCTTTTTATGTTTGCCTTTATAGGATTTTCGATAAATGAATTGTCTACACTCTTCAAAAGCAATCCCATTGAAGTTTATAAATCTTTGCTCACCTGGTTTTTTATTGTAGATCTATTTGTTAGAACCTTTTTTCAATCAGTTTTGTCTTTCAAAATAATCCCGTATTTGCGATTAAATATCAAGCGGTCTACGCTTGTTAATTTCTCACTCTTGTTCAGCCTACTTTCGATATATAACGTATTACCAATAGTACTTTTTATTCCATTTTATGTTGATCATTTTGGGGAAGCAACCGGAACAATTGGAACAGCATTATTCACGACTTTGATAATTTTACTTACAGCACTTAACAATTACTTTACTGTATTGTTTCAATCTTTGTTTTCAAAAAATGCATATTACCATCTTTTACCAATTCTATTTTTATTTATTATTATTGAAAGTCGTTTCTATTTACCAATACCGTCATATTACATTCCCTATATCAACAATGATTTTTTGGTAAACGGGGACAGCATATACTTAGTAACATTAGTAGCAACACTAGTAATTCTGATTAGATTCATCCAAATTACTCTATCCAAATTATTCTATTGGGAGTATATCTCCAGTAGTACGAATAAAAGTTTACTACTAAAAGTACAAGTTTCAGAATCAATCTTCTCTTACAATACAATAATTCAATATATTATTGTCGAGATACTTCTTTTATTTAGGAATAAAAGATCTCGACAAATGCTATCTATGTTGCCTCTTTCCATTGGATTTTTTTTGATCATGATCCTCCATGAAACAAATCCTCATAAGTTTATTTATTTGATTTCTTTATCCATTATTCTGTCTATTGGCCCCGCACTGTATGGACAATACATTTTTTCTTGGGAAAGCTCAGGAATGGACGGAATATTGTGTCGCAAAATAAATCTCACAAATTATATACGGGCAAAATATTATTTGCTTTTGTTTTTGACAATCATCGTCTTTGTCCCGTGTAGTATTATTTTTTATTTTAAAAGCACGGTCGATGTGGCATTTTTTACTTCCCTGTTTTTGTTTTCTATTGGCATTATCTCTTTTATAATTTTGTATCTCGCTACTTTTAATACTAAGCGAATGAATCCAAATGAAAATGATATCTTAAAATACAAAGGGACCAGTGCAAATCAAGTTGTACTGTCAGTACTTTTTGTTTTACTTCCATGTGGGTTGTATGCAATTATTCATTATTTGTTTAATGATTTCGTTGCAAAGATTGGATTGTCGGCAGTTGGTATTATTTTTTTTGTAACTCACATATGGTGGATAGAAAATATAATTGTTCCAGCATTCATGTATAGAAAGTATAAAAATTTACAAGGATTTCGATTTAAGTCTTAAATGCACAATTATGATTTCAATTCAAAATATACAAAAAAAATATGGTGGCGTAGTTGTTTTAGACATTGAAGAGCTTGTTATTAAGCGAGGGGAAATTATAGGGCTTGTTGGCAATAACGGTGCAGGTAAAACTACCTTATTACGACTTATCTTAGATCTTATAAAGGCAGATAGAGGTGTAATTCGCTCTGGTATTTTTAATGTTGCAGAAGATGATTCTTGGAAAGGATATACCTTATCATTTCTTGATGAAAATTTTCTCCTTGACTTTCTTACGCCAGAAGAGTTCTTTTCTTTTGTTGGAAATGTTTACGGTTTCACAAAACGTGAGATTGATGCGGAGCTTTCACGCTATTCCCTTTTTCTTTCTAACGAAGTTCTTGGAAAAAAGAAACTTATACGAGAGTATTCTACTGGGAATAGGCAAAAAATCGGAATTGTATCTACGCTAATTTGTCAGCCGGAAGTAATTATTCTTGATGAGCCATTCAATGGTCTCGATCCAACCTCGCAAATTGTATTAAAAGAGATTCTCAAAAACTATCAGCATTCCGCCGGAGCAACTATTATTGTATCAAGTCATGATCTTACTCATATTACTGATCTTAGTTCACGAATAGTATTAATTGAGAAAGGAAAAATCATACGAGATTTAAGTAATAATACTGACACATTAGCACAACTCACTGAATATTTTGCAAAACCAATTCGAGATATCGCTAAGTAACGTTAGTCATAGTTTTAAATTTAGATTTTATAATGGAAATAAATAAGTTGCAGGATAAGAAAAAATTTATACTTAATGTCTTGGTAGTTCTAACCTTTATAGGGAGTTCGTTGAATATAATTAGCGCAATTTGGCAATATGAAACAATTGAAGAGAACATGGGCAGGATGAATCAAATACTTGCTAATTCAGATAACAAAATACCGGAGTTTGCCAAAAAATTTGTGAATGAGGATGCACTTGAGATGACCAAGAAATTGGTACAAAATAAACTCCCATTTTTAACCGTATCCCTTATCGGATCTCTATTGTGTCTTTATGGAGCTTTCCAAATGCGAAAATTAAAAAAGGAAGGCTACTATTTGTATTTAATGGGGGCTATTTTCCCTTTTCTTACATTCCCAATATTCGTGGGATGGAACATTCTTAGTGACCGATTTGTGATTTTAAATATTCTATTAAGTTTGATTTTCATTATTTTTTATTCGTCTCAAAAGAAGATTTTGACACAAATTTAAATTTCATTAGACTCCATAATCTTCATTTTATTGTAAGGTGCTATTTTTCCCAGCTGCTTTCTCAAGAACCTTCGCTTCTGCTTTCAATCGTTCCGCCTTTTGCAACCGTTCGAAATTTACCTTTCGCTCATCCTCTGTTGCAATTACCTTCTCCCGCATATCAGGTGATACTTCATACAAGCTATCCAGTCTATCCATATATCGTTGCAGACTACGTTGGGAAGTATCCAGCCGTAGCTGCCTATACTTGGTATCGTTCGCAAGATAGCCATTGAGTTTACCATTCGTATTATACCAGCCCATACAAACCATGCATAGTATTAAGAATAGCCCTGCTGCAATCCAGATCAGTTTTGGAATGTAATGATGGTGGATTACTTTACCTGGAACAGGTTGTTGTAATAGCTCGAGTGTTACTCCCAGTCGGGTAGAAAGTTGTTCTATCTTTTGTGGCATCGTTTTCATGTCTTTCAGATCAGAATGAAACTCCGAAATTTCTTCTGAAAGCCTTTTGAGAGCTTCGGTGTCTGCTTTTACCTGGCTCAGGTTTTCTTCGACTACCATAATCCGTTGGTCTTGCACTTCAACTTTATGAGAGGTTACTTCCATAAATGCTGCATTCTTTTGGTTTACTTGCTCATTCATTTTTATAGTTTTTAAGTTCTCGCTTTGTTCTACATTAAAGTCCTCTTGACAGTCCTTTCCGTTTCTTGCGCAAGGCTTTCTCTGAAAACTCATGGGGTACATTCTCTTGCGAAAATTCAGGCTTCATTAATATTTCAACAGCTTTTCCTATTCCTTGTACTATTTTCTGCTCTATGCTCTCCTCTGTCTCGTGAGTGGAAATAGCACGGTTTCCCATTTGCTTAGTGGGTTTCAAATGATGGGTAGCCAGCTTTTCTGAGCTCTTCTTTTCCGTTAATAATGTTTGCTTTTGTTGAGATGTCAATATCCTTTCCAGACCAGTTAATGAATATTTTCTGTCTACCTGGCTCCCTTTAAAGGTGTGCTCTCCTAACCGGAAGCTTATCCCTTGCTTTTCATTGGTCTTACCTTTATACTTGTATTTAACCTCTATTCCCTTCTTCTTTAGCTTGTTTTCCAAATCCTCTATTGTTTGACATAGCGGGAGATTCTCTGAAATCACCATATACATTTTAACCCTGTTTGCTTCTAATAGATTCCCTATTTCCGGGTTTATGAGCCGCTGGCTCTTTTCCAGTGCCGGGGTTAAATCATACGCCTGGGTAAGTTTTTGGGCGATCTTCTTTCCCTGAAAGCCAATCCAACTGTCGCTGATAGACTTCCCCTCATTGTTCACCATATTAGCGACTATGTGCAAATGCAGGTGAGCCTTATCCGTATGTTTGGTTATCGCATATTGGGTATTTACTATCCCTAGTTCTGTCAAATATTTTTGTCCTATCTCAGCCATAGTTTTATCAGATGGTTTTTCACCTGGGTAGAAACTTAGGATAGAATGAAAGCAAGCAACTTTTTTCTCAGGCCTGAGTTGCTGCTGCATTTGAAAATCTTCGGCCATTAACTTGTAGTCGTATCCCCTTACCCCTTCGGCTGTCAGCAATTCTGCGCCGGATTTATTGAGAATATACCTGCAAGTATAATAGAATGAATGGGCTGGAATGGATTTACTAATCATGATTTTAATTTCATTATCAACTGATCAATCTGTGTCCGGTACTCCTCGAAATACAGCATAGCCTTTAATAATCCTTCCTTATGGGAGATTTTTGCCACCTGATTCAGGTTGACCGCCATGCCGATCAACTGGCGGACAATTTGGCTTTCTTCGATGGTGAGCCGGGGATTTACCCTGCCCCGAATAGTCGTTTGCCGGATGTATTCAGAAGTATTTATACCAGCCTGCTTAGCTTTCTCACGAACAATAAAGTATTCATGGTGGGTAAATCTCACACAGGCCCTGATTTCCTTTTTAATGGCTTTGACGGGCCTCCCGGCCTTTCTCTGCCCCTTCTTCACATTTTCCATAATCACTCTTTTAAATCGTCTTATTGCCTCTCCCGAATGCGACCAACGGGAGCAGTCGGCAAGCGGAGTTGGAGAACATTTATGTTCGACAACAACACCGCTTGCCCTACAACTTCCACACCCTTTTCTCAATTTTGATTTTGCCTCTATGGGGTTGGAATAGTACCGACTGCACCGATGCATCTAATCCCCTACCTGCGTGATGAATTTTTTATACCAATTCTCATCATTTTGGAGAGCTTAAATTAAATACTGTTAGCAACGGTCGCCAATCGTCAACTTGGGCTTTAATCTTAAAATCCCAGACTACACAATTCATTCTGTTATGGATCATTCCAGCTTTGATAAATCAAAAAGTTTAGCACCGGAAATTCTGTCAGTCAGGTAAAAATGATAGCAGCTTTTAGATTAAGTTCTACTTACCCTATTGCAGTTACCGTAAAGCATCGTTGTTAAATACTTTGGGACTATTCACTCCGTATTTGCGGATATTGTCTTTTAAATCCAGCCATAACCGAATGGAATAATCTGCTAATTCATTTATCTCCTCTGCTGTAAGTTGGTGGGGATTGGAAACCCCTGGAACAGCTTTTTCCTTTTCTTCGTTAGAAACAAAGGATAAAATATTGGGGGCATACCCTTCAGCCACCTCTAGTGACTTACCAATACCGATACTGTTTCCGTACAATTTTATTTGCTTTCCTGAGCTTAATGTCAGTGTTCTGCGTTTTATCTCTGCCATGATTCTTGGTTTTAAAATGAAAATAAAGCCCTATACTTCCTTGACTTTAGGCAAGAAGTTGCCTGTATTACCAGAAGGCGGTGGGCGAGGCGGAGACACTATTTTAAAAAAGAGAGATGGCTGGTGAAAGAAAAAGGAGTTTGGGATAAAAAATATCCCCTCCACTATTTTCACCAATGCTTGAGTTCTCAATAATTTTTTCATCATTCTTCACATTATCTACTACGCACAAAAGTTCCATCCGCCTCCTAAAAGGCAGATTATCTACTGGCAATCAGGCTACTATTGCAGCCAGCCGTCTTAAATCATCCATAAAATGGTTCGAAAACTGTTCGAGTGGGACTACATTTTTTTCGCGAAGGCGCCGTAAAATCGGCGCTTTTTGCGTTTTGATGGGTGTGGTTGAGATATTGGTTGAAATAATAAAATAAAAAATCATAATATTTTAGATTGAAATTTTTCTTGTCGATTTAAGCTTG
>JACPEA010000003.1 GCA_016183765.1 Bacteroidota bacterium | reverse complement strand
TGGAGAGTATCGGGGTCGAACCGACGACCTTCCCGCCGATGGGGGGACGCTCTGATCCAACCTGGAGTAAGACAAATAAAAAAGAGCCTTGAACATCAAGACTCTTTTAAGTGGAGAGTATCGGGGTCGAACCGACGACCTCTTGCATGCCATGCAAGCGCTCTAGCCAACTGAGCTAACCCCCCATACAACCGGTCATCTTTTGCAGGAAAGCCAATTGATGCCGATAGGATTGCAAATGTATAGCCTGGTGCGGTTCTGGCAAAATTTTAGTTATCTGTCTGGTTTAGTGGCTCCCATAATTCTTTTCCCCTGCCGTGATCGCCAAGTGCAGGCGGTTCTGGGGCGGTGGTAAGGGACAGGTAGCAAACGGTGTAAAAGCACAGGGTGGATTATAGGCTTTGTTAAAATCAATTACTGTATTTCCCTGGGCATCGGGCTTTGGAATGTACACGAAACGTCCGGAGGGATAGGTCTCCGTGGCATTGGTGGCATCTGCAAAAACAATAAAAAGTTCTTCTTCTCCCTCATCCAGAACATCCAGCGTATAGGTTTTTCCCTGCAGGGTGAATACCAGTTTACCGGCCGCATTCTGCAGATTGGTTTGTCCCAGCACATTGGTAATGGAGATGAGCCCTGGTTGTCCGATGGTCTCCAGTTTGGCTGTAGTTTTCCATGCCGCATTTACCGGGTACCTGTCGATACCTTTGAAATGTTTCAGTTCTTTACTGTCCAGGTCGCGCAGGCGGATGCCGATCCTGTCTTCTCTTTGGATCACCGACCATCTCAGAGAGCCATGCGCCAATACCGGGGTCTTCATCGAATCTGGCTGGAAAATGATGCGATCTGTTACGACAGTATCCTGTATGGTGATGTTCACGCCCGGCTGGGTAAGCAATGAAACGGTATGACCTTTTCGAATGAAATAACCTGCCTGCGCAGCAATGCTTCCTTTGGGAAAAACAATAGCTTGTGTTGAATCACTGCCAAAACTGTTACTGCCTTCGGGTAACCAGAACAGTCCGGCCAGGTTCAGCCAGCCATTCTCTTTTTTCAGGTTCTCTGTTCTGGTACGATGCCAGTTATCGATGCTGGCCCGGTAGGCATCGGCGGATTGGGCAAAGGACTGTGTGGAAAGGGCGAGGCCCGATAACAGGATAGCTATTTTTCTATAATGATTCATGGGAAGGGTTGTAAAGATAACAGGTACATAATTTTGGTAAACAGACGACTTGCGTAAATAGTTCTGATGCAAAACAGTGATCAGGAAGCAGGTCAGCAACAACAGGTCTGTCTGTTCCGGTGAGAATGGAAAATGCAAATAACGGAAGCGATGATGTTGGGATCTGCCTGCATAGGGTATTAATTAGTCTACTTGTTTGGTAGGCAAATATAAATGACCTGACCCAGGATCACCAAAAATAATTTTGAGATGGACGGATCCGGGTCGTTGATGACAGGATGATTTTTGTAATGCCGTTCAGGCTGATCAGGGCACCAGCTCCAGTCTGCCCAGTTTGTCATTGATCAGCTGCAACTCTTCCTGGCTCAGCAGGAGATTGCTTGCCCGGGCGTTCTGGCTTGCCTGTTCTGCATTGCGGGCGCCCACCAATGCCAGTGTGATACCGGGTTGCCGAAGGGTCCAGGCAATGACCAGTTGTGCCAGTGAGGCATTTTTATCTGCCGCCAGTGACCGG
The DNA here is from genome assembly GCA_016183765.1 of Bacteroidota bacterium. Taxonomy (GTDB): domain Bacteria; phylum Bacteroidota; class Bacteroidia; order Chitinophagales; family Chitinophagaceae; genus Sediminibacterium. The sequence continues at coordinate 128,946 of JACPEA010000003.1, read as the reverse complement.
AGATCGTCGAGGAAATGATTGATCCTTTTGATATTCTCATCAGAATAGAAACGGTTGCCTTGGCGGGTATCGCCTTCGTTGAACTGGTGACCGGGTTTGATCTTGCCGGTCAGCAAGCCCCGCTGTAAGGGACTATAGGCGATCACGGCTTTCTTTTGTTCGATGCAGTAGGGGACCACATCTTTTTCTATATCACGGAAGACCATACTATAAGGTACCTGGTTGGATGCCAGCGAAAGAACGGTTTCGGCGGTCTTCATCTGATCAACCGTATAGTTGCAGACACCTGCTGCGCGTATCTTTCCTGCCTGTTGAAGTTGTAAAACGGCTTCCATGGTCTCTTCAATAGGTGTGGTGGGATCAGCCCAGTGTATCTGGTACAGGTCGATATGATCCGTACCCAGCCTGCGCAAACTGTTCTCACATTCCTGGATGATACTTTCTTTGCCTGAATAGCGGTTGACCACGATGGGATTGCCGTAATTGTCGATGCTGTTAAAAAAGAATTCGCCCTTGTCCAGGTCCCAGCGAAGCCCGTATTTGGTCAGGACCTGTACCTTATCTCTCGGAAGGGTCTTCAAAGCATCCCCTACGATCTCTTCACTGAGTCCCTGTCCATAAGCCGGCGCCGTATCTATCGAAGTAACGCCCAGCTCATAAGAAGCCAGGATGGCTTCCAGTGCCTCTTTCCGGTCAGCTCCACCCCACATCCATCCCCCAATGGCCCAGGCTCCAAAAGTGATGGCCGAAGCCTGTATGCCCGACTGGCCAATTTCTCTATATTCCATATTGCTGAATTTAAAATGAATTGTGGTATAAAATTACCAAAAGTTGATAATAATCTTACCGGAGCATACGGAAAGAAAAATAATATATTAGATTTAAGTGATGATGAAATAGAATGATAGACTGTACCAGTCATTCTATCATTCTATCACTCTATCATTCTATCATTGAATATCGCTTGCTATGCCCGATACACTTCATGTCAACACCAAAGGTGTTGCGCAAAATTCTTTTGATGCCATAGTGGTAGGATCCGGCATCAGTGGCGGCTGGTCTGCCAAGGAACTCTGTGAGCAGGGGTTGAAGACCCTGTTGCTCGAAAGAGGAAAAGATGTGGTACACCTGAAAGATTATCCTACCGCTACCAAGAACCCCTGGGATTTTCCGCATCGGGGTAAAATGCCGCCACCCATCGCACAAAAAGATCCGGTAGTGAACCGTTGTTACGCTTATGGCGAAGCCACGGATCATTTTTTTGTGAAGGATCATGAACATCCCTATGTGCAGGAAAAACCCTTCGACTGGATCCGTGGATACCAGGTAGGTGGTAAATCGTTGTTATGGGCAAGGCAGACACAACGCTGGAGCAGATACGATTTTGAAGGCCCGGGCCGCGATGGTTTTGCGGTTGACTGGCCAATCCGCTATGATGACCTGGCACCCTGGTATACGCATGTGGAAAGGTTTGCCGGTATCAGCGGTAATAAAGACGGAGTGGAAACCCTGCCCGATGGTGATTTTCTGCCGCCCTGGGAAATGAATTGCGTAGAGAAAGAGATCCAGCAAAAGATCAAAGCCCATTACAAAGACCGCTATGTGGTGCAGGGCCGTTGCGCACATCTGACAGAACCCAGGGATATCCATATACAACAGGGACGTACCCAGTGCCAGGCAAGAAGCCTGTGTGAAAGGGGCTGTCCATTCGGAGGTTATTTCAGTTCCAATTCCACCACCATTCCCTGGGCACAACGAACGGGAAATCTCACACTTCGTCCCAATTCGGTGGTACATTCCATCATTTACGATGAACAGAAACAAAAAGCCATCGGTGTTCGGGTGATCGATACCGTAACCCACCAGGCTACTGAATATTTTGCACGCATCATTTTTGTGAATGCCGCCTGTTTGAATACCAACCTGATCCTGTTGAATTCTACCTCTAACCGTTTTCCCAACGGTTTGGGCAACGATAATGGTCTGCTGGGTAAATATGTGGCTTTCCATAATTACCGGGGATCTTTAACAGCATCGTATGACGGGCCGCAAGACAAATACTATTACGGGCGCCGGCCCACAGCCGTGATGATGCCCAACTTCCGGAACGTATACAAACAGGAAATGGATTTTCTGCGCGGTTATATGGTGCATTACAGTGCCAGCAGGGGCAGGGCATGGGCCGAAGGTATCGGTGGTGATTACAAAGACGCACTGACCGAAGCAGGCGACTGGGGCATTTATATGATGATGCAGGGAGAAACCATTCCCAAAGAATCGAACCATGTCCGTTTGAGCAAGGACCAGAAAGATGAATGGGGTATTCCGCAACTGATCACTTCGGTAGGGTATGATGATAATGATGAAAAATTATTAAAGGATTTCCTGGAGCAGGGAAAAGAAATGCTGGAGAGAGCGGGTTGCACCAATATCAATGCCCGCGACAGCAAACAGGCTCCCGGACTGGATATCCACGAAATGGGCGGGGTGCGTATGGGCAGGGATCCCAAAACCTCCATGCTGAATGCCTGGAACCAGTTGCACCAGTGTAAAAATGTTTTTGTCACGGACGGTGCCTGTATGACTTCTACCAGCACCCAGAACCCGTCACTCACTTTCATGGCTCTTACGGCGAGAGCGGCTAATCATGCAGTGGAGGAGCTGAAGAAAGGGGCTTTGTGAGGGGGGCAATTGGCAATGGTGAGTGGTGAGTAGTGAGTGGTGAGTAGTGAGTGGTGAGTGGTGAGTGGGTGTAAGAATGTGTGTTTGTACAATCCGTTAATCCGTAATCCGCAAATTTAAATAGTATGTCTGCAGATTCAACCAATGTGAACAACAAAGCCAAAACGCAAAACAGTTTTGATGCAATTGTAGTGGGATCGGGTATCAGTGGTGGCTGGGCGGCAAAGGAACTTACTGAGAAGGGGCTGAAAGTTCTGATGCTAGAACGTGGCAGGGATTATCAGCACATCAAGGACTATACGACTGCATCCAAAGACCCCTGGGACTTTGCGCATCGTGGCAGAACAACTGCTGATCAGAGGAAGAAATACCCTGTCATTCACCGCGGCTGGGCAGCCAGTGAGGCAGTAATGGATTCCTGGACAAACGAAGAGGATTGTCCGTACACTGAAGTGAAACCCTTTACCTGGTGGCGTAGTTACCAGCTGGGTGGCCGTTCCATTTTATGGGGCAGACAGAGTTACCGCTTGAGTGATCTTGATTTTGAAGCCAATGCAAAAGAAGGCGTGGGCATTGACTGGCCGATCCGTTACAAAGACATTGCATCCTGGTATGATCATGTAGAGAAATTTGCCGGTATCAGCGGGTCAAAGGAGGGCCTGCCGCAATTGCCCGACGGGCAGTTTTTACCACCAATGGACCTGAACTGTGTAGAGAAAGATGTGGCTGCCAGGATCAAATCACACTATAAAGGCGCGCGGCACCTGTTTATTGGCCGTGTAGCCAATCTTACAGAAGCCATTGAAGGAAGAACAAAATGCCAGTTCCGTAACCGTTGCTGGGAAGGTTGCCCCTTTGGCGGATACTTCAGTACGCAATCTTCCACTTTACCTGCAGCCATGAAAACGGGGAACTTGACGGTGAGGCCATTTTCCATTGTTACCAAACTGATCTACGACAAGGATACCCAAAAAGCCAAAGGGGTGGAAGTGCTGGATGCAGAGACCAACCAGACCTATGAGTACTACTCAAAAATAGTATTCCTGAATGCTTCGGCTCTGAATTCTACCTGGGTATTGTTCAATACGGCAACGGATATCTGGCCGGGCGGACTGGGCAGCAGCAGCGGTGAGCTGGGACATAATGTGATGGACCATCATTACAACCTGGGGGCAACAGGCCAGGTGGAGGGCTATGAAGACAAATATTATTTCGGAAGAAGGGCCAATGGATTTTATATTCCGCGTTTTGCCAATATTGGTGAGGATAAACGTGATTTTCTTCGTGGTTTTGGTTACCAGGGAAGCGCCAGCAGGGCCGGATGGAGCAGGGATATTGCGGAACTGAATATTGGAGCTGATTTTAAGGAGGCCCTTACGGAACCCGGTGGCTGGAGTATCGGCGCTACAGGTTTTGGCGAAATACTTCCCTATCATGAGAACAAGATCACGCTGGATCCAAACAGGAAAGATAAATGGGGTTTGCCGGTATTATCCATGGATTGCGAATTGAAAGACAATGAAAAGAAAATGCGCAAAGCCATTGTGGAAGAACTGAAAGCCATGTTTGAAGCATCCGGGGTAACGAATGTACACACCTGGGACAATGGGCATGCCATTGGGCACGGGATCCATGAAATGGGAACGGCCCGTATGGGCAAAGACCCCAAAACATCTGTTTTAAACGCGTCCAACCAGGTATGGGATGCTAAAAATGTATTTATTACGGATGGCGCCTGCATGAGCTCATCGGCCTGCCAGAACCCATCACTTACCTACATGGCTTTAACGGCCAGGGCCGCTAATTTTGCTGTTGATGAATTAAAAAAGGGGAACCTCTAAAAAAACAGGTACAGATAGGAAAAAGGCAACAGGTAGATTTCATAGGCCTATGGAATCTACCTGTTGCCTTTTTTTGATAGGTGTCCTGCCTGCCCATGATTGCCATTTTCCTGGCTCATTCATTCTTTCACCTTATACCAGACCTTATAATTGCGATCTCGGTCTGTCGTAATCTACTCTTTATGGGTGTTATTTTGTATATCTGAATAGTGACTAGCCTATTTTCCTGCCTTGACTTGGATATTTTTTGTAGACATTATTCTATAATTTATTCTATATAAAGTGATAATTTACTTATATAATAGTTATTTATAGTAATAATTATTTTTAATATGATTTTAATTGTAGGATAAAAACTACAAATGTAGATTTGTGTACTACAATTTCATTTTCTACAAATTGTTGTCCCCCTCATTTTCCAATATCCAGAAAGAGAAGAACTGGCGGATAGACTACTGAAATCTCTGCCAATCATTCTCGGATAAGTTATCGAACACAGAATCTAAAACTAATGCCATGAAAAAATTTTTACACATCCTGTCCACCAGGAGTCTATTATTGCTGGTAATGTTTGTCTTATCCGCCGCGATGGCGTCTGCACAAACGCCCACTTTTTCTGCCGGGTTCAATGTTTATTTACTGGAAAAGACCTATGATGCCGGTGCTTCAACTACTACGTTTACCTGGCGTGTTGAACAGACCACCAGTCTTACAGGTCTTAGCCATATGAATATGGCAAATTTCTGCCTGGAAGGATCTGTCAGGAATGCAGAATATTCTACTGACGGGATCACCTGGACTGCTACCACACCCGTTTATTCCGACGGTTCCACACCAGAATGTCAGTCTGCCAATAGTCTGATCAAATTTTCAGGCAAGGCGCTCAACAATTATTTCAAACTTACCCTGAATGGTCGTTATGATGCTATTTTAGGAGATGCAGTATTGAAATTTGGAAATGGAAATGTGAACAATGGGGTAGGTAACGGATTTACCACCACCGGATGCAGTTCCCTGCAGATCAGGGTGCCGGTTAAAGTACAGAACTACGCCACTGTTACAGTTTGCGAAACAATGGGTAAAACAAAACTGAACGCTACCACCGGTGCTGACACTTACACATGGACGGCTCCCGATGGTACACAAAAAACAACAACAGCATCTTTTCTGGATATTGACCAGGTTCCTGCTTCCTCTGGAACCTACCGGGTAGTGTATACCAAGGCAGGCTGCCGCCAGGAAGACCAATTTGTGGTACTGGTTAACCCGGCACCGGCAGTTCCCACTGTTACAGGTGCGGCACGTTGCGGAGAAGGTGTGGTAACACTGGCCGCTCAAACCATTACCAGCGGAGCTGTGATCGACTGGTATGCAAATGCAACCGGCGGTACTGCATTATTAACCGGTACAGGTTCTTATAGTACGCCTACTATCAATGCCACCACCAGCTATTATACGGAAGCAATCAATAGCACTACCGGATGCGTCTCCCTGGGCAGAACTGCCGTTACAGCGCTGGTTAATCCTGTTCCTTCCGCTACGGCCACTGCATCTAATGTGAGATGTAAAGACGGCACCGATGGTGCGGTATCTCTGCGTGTAAGCGGCGGAACAAGTCCTTATAGTTATGCGTGGTCAAATGGTGTTCAAACAGAACAATTGAGTGATGTTGCCGCCGGAACCTATTCTGTAACGGTAACGGATGCGAATGGTTGTACCGCTACGGCTTCCTCAATAATAACAGAGCCAGCCTTGTTAACGGCCACGGCTACTGCATCGAATGTAACTTGTAACGGTGGTTCAAACGGTTCTATCGATCTTTCAGTGAGCGGTGGTACAGGTTCTTATAGTTATGTATGGTCAAATACGGCTTCTTCAGAAGATGTGAACGGACTTGCCGCCGGAACCTATTCTGTAACGGTAACAGACGCCAATGGTTGCACCACTACAGCATCTGCTGTGATTACAGAACCTGCCAAAATCAGTGTTTCTGCAACCGGTCCGGGTTCTGTTTGTGCAGGATCTGCCATGTCACTCACTGCTACCGGCGGGGTATCTTATCAATGGTCTGGTCCTGATGGGTTTAGTTCTAACCTGCAAAATCCGACCATCGCCGGTGCACTGTTGACAAGTGCCGGTGTTTATACGGCCACGGTAACCGATGCCAATGGTTGTAGCAATTCAGCTACGGTAACTGTTCTGGTGAATGAATGCAGGAGCAATGCAGGTATTTACCCCACAGAAGTGAACTGTTCCCTATTCAATTCAGGAAAAGCGGTGCTATTGCCAACCGTATGCCTGACGCCCAAAACCGTTTCGGGTAAAACCACCGTATTCAATGCTACACCGGGTGTGTTCTTCTATTATACGAATATTGTAGCCCCTGCTGCTAATTTCTCTGTATATGTGAGTCAAACCGCGTCAGGCGCTTTGGGCGGGGCTAAGTTCAGTCTTCATCAGGGGTATGTATTCGCTTTTGCCAATGGTTGTACCAAGATCGCTACCGGTGCCGAAGCTGCCACTATTGGTGATGCAGTCATCAATTTCAAAAATGTACAGCCTGGCACGGTCATTACGCTTGCGGTGAAGTACGATGCCAAATCTGTAGTGGGTAAACCGATCACCGGAATACTGCCATCGAGAAGCAGTTTTGTGGCCAAGTGGGGTAATTCAGCTGCGGCTCCCGCGATCCCGAATACAACTACTTCTGTTAGCCTGAGTAATTGTAATGGCGGTACCATATTGAATGGGTCTTCTGAACCTACTGTCAATGCTTCTGTGAAGACAGAACAGTCAATGGTAGTGGAAGATGGCCCGGCTGTGCAGGTGACCGCTTTCCCGAATCCATATGTCAGCAAGATCAGTTTCACGCTTCGTTCAACTGTTTCGGGTATGGCCACACTTGAGTTGTATGATATGACCGGTCGTAAACTGGCTGTTCCCTTCCTCGGAACCATGAAGGCAGGTGTTGCACAACAGGTAGATTTCACAACTCCTTCTTCTATCAGTGGAACTTTGATCTACCAGTTCAGGGTAGGAAATAAAACAGTGAATGGTAAATTGATGTCGGTTCGCTGACCAGTTGACCGGATCTGATATAACAAAGGCACCCAAGTGGTGCCTTTGTTGTTGATGAAAGATCGTCTTATGACCTTACCAGCCTCCCTGTAATCCTTCTTCCAATGCCTTTTTATATTTTTTAAGGTCAAAGGAATAGAGATAAGGGGCTTTATGGGCACCTCCTTTGCGGGTTTCTTTCAGGCGTTTGATGAACCCGAAGGAAAGAATGCGGCGCTGGAAATTTCTCCTGTCGAGTTTTTTGTCGAGTATGGTCTCGTAAAGCTTCTGTAATTCCGGCATCGTGAATTTCTTCGGCAGCAGTTTGTGACCGATGGGAACATGGTTCAATTGCATCCGTAAGGTATATAACGCTGTATCCAGGATATGTTTGTGGTCCATGAACAATTCTTGGATGCTGTGGATGTCTTTCCATTCGCAGGCAACAGAACTGGGGTCGGGCTCCGGTGTGACAGTGGCAAAATCGACCAGCGCATAATAGCCCACCGTAATAAAACGCTGGAGGATCCAGTTATCCTTGTTTACCTTGATGCCGTCTTTCCGCAGCATATTGCTGTGGAACTTCTTTTCTGAACGGCTGGGCTGTCCGAATACATGGAACTGCCGCAAAAAAATATCATGCAGACCGGTCCTTTCGCGCAATACCCGGGTGGCAGCATCTTCTATGTCTTCTTTTTTGTAGATAAAACCGCCCGGTAGTGCCCAGGTGTCGGCATTTTTCATTCTCAGCAGTAACACTTTCAGCTCGTTCTCGTGAAACCCGAAAATGACACAATCCAGTGATACTGAGGGCATAAAGAAATCGCTGCCCCTTAGTATGGTTTCTTTGATGGAGATATCCCGTTTCATAGTGCTGCTAAAATTAGGGAAAACAGTGGCTCAGGTTTGGATTTTCCTATTTAATCAGTATTATTGTGTCATAACGACGCAATGAATATGAAAAAACAAAACAATCGTCAAGCCCTGTTGTTATTCACAGTGCTATCCCTGCTGCTGGTTACCGTTTCCTGGGTGACCTTTCCGGATAATGGACCCGGTAAGGCGGCGCCTGTTTTCCGCGACCTGAACAAGAACGGGAAAATGGATGTGTATGAAGATGCGAGACAACCCATCAACGAACGGGTGAAAGACCTGTTATCACAGATGACACTGGAAGAAAAAGCGGGCACTTTGTTCATCAATGGAGCCAAGATTGCGGCTGATGGATCGCTGAATGATTTCAGCGGCACGGGTTTCTTCGACCGTATCCCTGTCGCTACGCAATTGATCGACGGGAAAAAAATGAATCACATCAACTTATGGCAGGTGCCGGATATCAAAGCATTGGCCACCTGGTACAATAACGTACAGAAACATGCGGAACAAAGCAGGCTCGGAATCCCGGTCACAGTAGCTTCTGATCCGCGCAATGCATTTGCCCAGAATATTTTTGCGATGGCTGCCAACGGGTTTACCCTGTTCTGTGAGCCGCTTGGACTGGCCGCTATCGGCGACGATGCTTTTACCCGGAAGTTTGCAGATATCGTTCGGCAGGAATACGTTGCCGTGGGTATCCGAGAAGCGCTGCATCCCATGGCCGACCTGGCTACTGAACCCCGCTGGCCCCGTATCAGCGGTACTTTTGGTGAAGACGCCGGCCTGGCTGCCCGCATGACCAAAGCCTATGTGGAAGGATTACAGGGAACGCAACTGGGCAGCAACAGTGTGGCGGCCATGACCAAACATTTTTCGGGCGGTGGTCCGCAGAAAGAAGGTCTCGACCCTCACTTTGAATTTCAGAAAGGACAGGTATATCCCGGCAATAATTTCAAATACCACCTGATCCCGTTTGAAGCGGCATTCAAAGCACACACATCGGCCATTATGCCTTATTATGGAATTCCTGTAGACCAGTCTAATGAGAATGTGGCTTTCTCCTTCAATAAAGCCATGATCACAGACCTGCTTAGGAAACAGTACAAATATGATGGTGTGGTCTGCACAGACTGGGGACTCATCACCGATGCCAATATGGGCGCTTTTGTATGGCCTGCCCGTGCATGGGGTGTAGAGAAACTGACACCGGAAGAGCGTGTGTTGAAAGTGATCAATGCAGGTGTTGACCAGTTTGGCGGAGAAAGTGTACCCGAACTGGTCGTGAAACTGGTAAAGGAAGACAAACTCAAGGAGTCAAGAATTGATGAATCCGTTACCCGCGTGTTGCGCCAGAAATTCCAGCTGGGACTGTTCGATCATCCCTATGTGGATGTGGATCATGCTTTAAAAACAGTGGGTCGTGCAGATTTTGTGAAAGCAGGAGAGGAATCACAGAGAAGGGCCATGGTATTGCTGAAGAATACCAATACCGGTAAAGGGGCATTGCCTTTGTCAAACCCGAAGTTGAAGATCTATGCCGGAAATATGGACCCCAAAGTCGTGAGCAAATATGGCATTGTGGTGAACCAGCCTGCCGAAGCGGATATTGCCATCCTGCGTTTGAATACACCCTGGGTGCCGGTAGAGACGCCTAATTTCATGGCAAGGATGTTTCATCACGGCGATCTGGATTTCAAACAGAAGGAACGCGACAGTATTCTGCAGATCATGAATACGGTTCCGACCATCGTTGATATTTACCTGGACAGGCCCGCGGTTTTTCCGGAGATCAATGCCAAGGCCAAAGCTGTGCTGGCTGACTTTGGAGCAAGTGATGCTGCGGTCATGGATGTGATCTTTGGTAAGGCCAAACCCGGTGGTAAACTTCCTTTTGAATTGCCTTCTTCCATGGAAGCTGTTCGTAACCAGAAAGAAGACCTTCCCTACGATTCAAAAAACCCTTTGTACAAATTCGGATTTGGTCTGACCTATTAATTCACCATTATTTTAATCATCATGAATACACGTAGAAGATTCCTGAAAAATACCGCAGCCATGACCCTGGGCGGACTGTTACTGAACAAAGAGCTGCTGGCCAAAGTAATGGCCAGCAAATATGCAATGCCGGGTGTAGGCCTGCAATTGTTCACTTTATTTGGCGTACTGGATGAAGACGTACCTGGTAACCTGAAGAAGATCGCAGATATCGGTTACGCAGAGATTGAATCGGCTTTCAGCAAAAAAGGTGGTTTTTATGGAATGAAGCCCAAAGAATTCGCATCCATGCTGAACGGGATGGGTATGCACTGGCGTTCGCACCATGTATTGGGTGCCCCTTTCAAATTACCGCCCGGTTCCAAAATGCCTGTTGGTGCAGATGGCAAACCCATGGTGATACCGCCGATGAAAAACCTGCGCGATGATTACCAGGAACTGGTTGACCTGGCTGCTGAAGGCGGTGTGAAATACCTTGTCTGCGCCAATACGCCCATTGGTTCGCTCGATGAGATCAAATCGTCTATCGATACGCTGAACAGATCTGCCGAAGCCGCCAAAAAAGCAGGCCTGCTTTTTGCTTATCATAATCATGATGCGGAATTCAGAACAGTAGATGGAGTAGTGCCTTATGACCTGATCCTGTCGCAGACAGACCAGGACCTGGTGAAAATGGAATTGGACCTGGGCTGGGCCCTGAAAGCCGGTAAAGATCCGGTTGCCATGTTCGCACAACACCCGGGCCGTTTTCATCTTTGGCATGTGAAAGATATGGATGCCCGATTTGAACATATCCTGGAAGTGGGTAAAGGACATTTCGATTTCAAACGGATTTTTGATCATGCCGGTGAGTCAGGTATGCAATATTTCTTTATTGAACAGGATGGGGCTCCCAAACCGTTCGAAAACATTGCTACCAGCTACCAGAATATTAAAAAAATACTGAAATAATCAAAGCAAGCAAGGTTGGTTTCAGGATAGCAATCCCCAAGGCCCGCTCAGTAATGGCGGGTCTTTTTATTTTCCTGACATTCGTCAGCCAATAAACAGGCAAATTTTTCTAACTTGGCCCGTCTTCTGCAGGTAAACCTGTTTGTCTGCATTCACTTCAAAAATATTGTTATGAAAAAGCTATTTGTGGCCGGTGCATTATTGCTGCTCGCGTATCCATCCTTCTCTCAAAGCACTTATACGGCCAAAGCCAGAGCGCTGATGGCCAAGATGACCCTCGAGGAAAAGATCGGTCAGCTTAACCTGATCATACCCGGCGGCGCTGCAGTAACAGGTTCCGTGGTTAGTACCGATGTGGAGAATAAGATCAAAAAAGGAATGGTAGGCGGATTGTTCGGCATTACTTCGCCCGAGAAAGTCAGAAAAGCACAGGAGCTGGCTGTGAACGGCTCGCGTTTGCATATACCCATGATCTTTGGCCTGGATGTGATCCATGGTCATAAGACCATTTTCCCCATTCCGCTGGGATTGTCTACTTCCTGGGATATGGCACTGATTGAGCAATCGGCCCGTATCGCTGCCAAAGAAGCAACGGCTGATGGATTGAACTGGGCTTTTTCACCTATGGTCGATATTGCCCGTGATGCCCGTTGGGGAAGGATCTCGGAAGGTTCCGGTGAAGATCCTTACCTGGGTGGCAAGATCGCGCAGGCCATGGTACGTGGTTACCAGGGTACTGATCTGTCAAAGAACAATACCCTGATGGCCTGTGTAAAACACTTCGCATTATATGGGGCATCAGAAGCGGGACGTGAATACAATACCGTTGATATGAGCCGCATACAGATGTATGAATATTACCTGCCACCTTACAAAGCGGCGATCGATGCTGGTGCGGGAAGTATCATGAGCTCCTTTAACCTGGTTGATGGCGTACCTGCTACCGGTAACAAATGGTTGCTGACAGACCTGCTGAGAAAGGAATGGGGCTTCAATGGTTTTGTGGTATCTGATTACACTTCGCTGAATGAAATGATCAACCATGGTATGGGCGACCTGCAGACTGTTTCTGCATTGGCGCTCAAAGCCGGACTGGATATGGATATGGTGGGCGAAGGTATGCTGACCACACTGGCTAAATCATTGAAAGAAGGAAAGGTAACTGTGGCAGATATAGACAAAGCCTGCCTGCGCATCCTGGAAGCTAAATACAAGTTGGGTCTATTTGATGATCCTTACCGGTATATCGACGAATCCAGGCCCGCTAAAGAAATACTTACGGCCGATAACCGCGCTGCTGCCCGCAATATCGCGGCACATAGCATGGTGCTGCTGAAGAACGATAAACAGGTATTGCCGCTGAAACGTTCCGGTACGATTGCACTGGTAGGTCCTCTTGCCGATAACCGCAGGAATATGCTGGGTACCTGGGTAGTTGCCGGCGATTGGAACAAGTCGGTCAGCGTTTTGGAAGGTTTTAAAAATGTAGCCGGATCAGGCGTGAATATTATTTCAGCCAAAGGCGCCAATATCACGGATGATACGGCCATGTTCCTGAAACGTGTGAATGCCTTGGGAGTAGAGGCTGTGATCGACCCAAGGTCACCACAGGAAATGATCGATGAAGCTGTTGCTGCAGCCAATAAATCGGATGTAGTGGTAGCGGTGGTGGGAGAGTCGGCAAATATGTCCGGAGAATCTTCCAGTCGTGCGGATATCAGTTTACCGGCAAGCCAGCAGGCTTTGCTGAAAGCTTTACACAAAACCGGTAAGCCATTGGTTGTCGTGCTGATCAATGGAAGACCCCTTACACTTGTGTGGGAGAACGAACATGCCACTGCTATCTTGGAAGCATGGGCACCGGGAACAGAAGCCGGAAATGCTGTTGCTGATGTTTTGTTCGGCAATTACAACCCTTCCGGAAAACTCTCTGCTACTTTTCCACGCAGTGTGGGGCAGATCCCTATCTATTACAACCACAAGAATACCGGCCGTCCCTATGATGGAACCGGAGGAGCCAAATTCAAAACAAGTTACCTCGATGAAGTGAATGAGCCCTTGTATCCTTTTGGTTATGGATTGAGTTATACGCAGTTTGATTACAGTCCCGTAAAACTGAGCAAGACCGTTTTGAAAGGGGAGGAAAAACTGACGGCATCCGTAACCCTGACCAACAGTGGCAAATATGCCGGTGAAGAAGTGGTGCAATTGTATATCTCAGATCCGGTTGCCAGCGTAAGCCGTTCTGTGAAAGACCTGAAGGGATTTCAGAAAGTGATGTTGCAGCCAGGTGAATCGAAAGAGATCAGTTTCACAGTTACCACCGATGAACTGAAATTCTTTAACAGCGAACTCAAAAAGGTATGGGAGCCTGGAAAATTTGTTATCCATATCGGCACCAGCTCTTCTGATGTGAAGTCTGCAGAAGTAGAATGGAATAAATAATTATTGACAGGATAAACGTCATTGTGGTTAGAAGGGTTAAAGTGGTTAAAATCGTTAAACTGGTTAAAGTCGTTAAAGCCGTTAAATAGGTTAAACTGGTTAAAATAGTTAGATAGGTTAAAATGATTCAAATAGTAGCTGTTACCGTTAAAATGTATTGTATCAAAGAACTTTTTTTAACTACCCTTTTAATCTATTTGACCAGTTTAACTATTTTAACCACTTTACCCCTTTTAACTCTCCTCTCCGTCATTTTTTGCTGCTCAACGCAAACGCAACATAACTGTCGCCCGAGTTTTTGCCAAGTTTACCGCCACCGCAGGCGATGACGATAAATTGTTGTCCATTCTTTTCATATACGGAAGGCGTGGCAAAACCTGATGCCGGCAGGTTATATTCCCATAAGAGCTGGCCAGTACGTTTATTGAATACCCGGAAGGTATGGTCGCTGGTGGCGGCGATAAAGACAAGCCCTCCGGCTGTGACCACGGGGCCTCCATAGTTTTCGGTTCCTGAATGGATGCCTCTGGCTTTCAGTTCCGGGTAATCGCCAAGGGTGGTCTTCCATTCCAGTTTGCCCGTATTCAGGTTGATAGCGTTTAAAGTACCCCAGGGTGTATCTACCGCGGGATAACCTTCTTTGGTCAGGAACTTGTTATAACCGGTGGAAGTATAGGGCACCTGGGCATAGGGATCTGTTGGTTTGGGTGGCGCCACGAAAGATCTTTCCTGGCTGCTCCTGATCGAAAGCACATAGGATGCAATGGCTTCGGTTTCTGCACTGCTGAGTTGTTTGAATGCCGGCATCATTCTGCGGCCATTGCCGAGTAAGGCTTTAAATGAATCGATCGGATACTTTTTTTCAATACCCAGCAGGGAAGGATTGTTGCCGGATCCCTGTCGCTGTGCACCATGACAGGACATACAGGTCGTAGTGTATAAACGTTTACCGGCTTCCAGGTTGGTTTCTTCTTTCTTTTTCTGGTCTTTGATATCTACCATCGTCAGTATCCAGGGCATTTCGCTGGCGTTCACATACAAGATCCCTGAACCGGGATCAAAGGAAGGGCCGCCCCATTCTGCACCTCCATCAAATCCGGGAAAAATGACCGTACCTTGTTTGGAAGGAGGTGTAAAAAGATGCGCATGTTTGGTTGCCAGCCATCTTTTCCTGATATCCTGGTAGGAAGATTCCGGAACGATCCTGTTCAGGTTGTTTTCTGTGAGCAATTGTCTGACAAAGGGTTTCGGAAAACTGGGTATGGGTTGTGTGGCCCAGGGTTTTTCTCCTGCCAGTTCTGTTTCTGTAGGAACCGGCGTTTCTGTTATGGGGTATACCGGTTCCCCGGTTGTTCTGTCAAGTAGAAAAACAAAACCCGATTTGGTCACCTGTGCAATGGCTTCTCTTTTTTGCCCGTCTTTGGTAATATTCACTAATACGGGTGCTGTGGGCAGGTCTCTGTCCCATAAGTCATGGTGTACTGTCTGGTAATGCCAGATCCTTTTGCCGGTAGCTGCATCCAGGGCCAGTACAGAGTTGGCAAAAAGGTTCTGCCCGGTCCTTTTGCCTCCGTAAAAATCGTAGGAAGCTGAACCGATGGGTGCAAACACAATACCTTTTTCTTCATCCAGACTAAAACCCGACCAGGCATTGGCGCCGCCAATATGTTTATAGGCTTCTTTGTCATCCCATGTTTCGTACCCTTCTTCACCCGGATGGGGTATGGTATGAAAGATCCACCTGAGTTTTCCGCTATACACATCATATGCACGAATATGTCCGGGTGCAGCAGTGGCTCCTTCGTCAACCCGGGTTCCTATGATGATCATGTCTTTGTAGATGATACCCGGAGTGGTAGAGGCAACATACAGGTCCTTTGCTTCCCGGTCAAGATCATTGTGCAGGTCCAGTCTGCCTGCTGTTCCGAATCTGTTCACAGGTTTGCCGCTGACCGCATCGATACAGTAGAGGTGTGCACCTGCTGCATAAAAAATGCGCGCTTCTTTTCCCTGGTTACTGAAATAAGTAACACCCCGGCAGACATTCATCGAAAAATATCCCTTCCCCTGCACACTGGTAATTGTGTCAACCGGGTCGAAAACCCAATTCTCTTTTCCGGTAGCGGCATCCAGGGCAAACAGTTTAAGTTTAGGCGATACACCATAAAGTATGCCATTCACCACGATAGGGTTTACCTGTATCTGTGTTCTTTCCTCCGCATCACCTGTATGATATTCCCAGGCAACTGCCAGTTGGTTCACATTGGAGGTGTCAACGGTTGCCAGTGGAGAATAGTGTATGCCTGTTTTGCTGCCGCCATAGACAGGCCATTCGGAAGGATCGTGTTTGCAGGAGACCAGTGCCATCAGCAAGATGGTTACTGATAACCCTGACCGACGGTTGTATTTCATGAGATGATTGCTTGTTTAAAATAAAAACAGGGAAAGAACAATGAAGCCTACACTTCATTGTTCAACATTCCCTGTTCATGATTCATTATTCAAGGATCCGTTCAATGATCTTGCCGGATTGTTTGTTTTTGAGGATGAGTTTTTTAGTGCCGTAATGTGTCATTTCTTCTTTTACCAGGTAGTGATCGGCATCGTATTCAACCAGGTGACTTTCCTTGCTTAATCCTGTTTTGCCTCTCCAGATATCGAGTTTTACCGGTTCCCATAATTTTGTCTTGGCAGAACGGTAAGCAGCATCCAGTATCGCATTCACCACGTATCCGTCATAGAAGGTCTCTTTCGGGTCAATGCCTTTCTCCATGGCGTTGAACATATCCATGAACATGTGGTTGTAACCCAGTTCGTTCAATTCGTCGCCTACGGGGAATAACCAGCCTGTATTGCTTTCCGCTTTCTCGGCAATATAATCGCCGCCTTTTCCGGTGGTGAACATGTCAAAACCGGTTCGCAGGAAACTATTGATCCAGATGGTTCCTTCGCTTCCCATCACTTCATCGCGCAGATCAAGGCCCCCGCGGAAGGTCCAGCTGACTTCGAACTGTCCGATGGCGCCATTCTCGTATTTAACGAGGCCAATGGCATGATCTTCCGCATCGATCGGTTTTACCTGTGTGTCGGCCCAGCACATGACTTCAACCGGTTTAATGTCTTTACCGATATAACTACGCGTGATCTCAACGCAGTGACAGCCCAGGTCGAGTATACACCCCCCGCCAGCCTGTTCAATATCCCAGAACCATTCGCTGTGCGGGCCAGGATGGGTTTCTCTTGACTTGGCCCAGAGTATTCTGCCCAATGCTCCTTCTTTTACACTCTGACTGGCTTTGATGAATTTAGGCGTATATACCAGGTCTTCCAGATAACCGTTAAATATGCCGGCTTCTTCTACGGCCAGCAACATACGTTTGGCTTCTTCTGCATTGCGACCGAGGGGTTTGGTGGTCATCACGGCTTTCTTGTGTTTGCAACAAAGCATAACAGCGGTTTCGTGCAGGTTATTGGGAAGGGCGATACAAACAATATCCACTTCTGGATGCGCGATGGCTTCTTCCATATTAGTGGTCCAGTGCTGGCAGCCATAATCTGCTGCAAATTTCTTCGCACTTTCTTCCCTCCGGGCATAAATACTGAATACCTTATCCCGGCTTCTGTAACCTTGTAATGAGTCAGCATAAAATCGTCCGATAAAACCGGAACCCAGCATAGCAATTCGTTTCATAATTGGGTGTTATTTGTGTGGTTATTGAATTTTGATTGGTCGGTGGTGAGTCGTGAGTGGTGAGTGGTGAGTGGTGAGAATTTTTACTGCCCACTCACCACTCACCACTCACGATTCACGAAACGGCTGATTTCTTTTCTTTAAAGAATAATATGAAATAAATGAGTACGCCTAAGGCGATATAGGCCGGTACCATCCAGATACCCTGCCAGTTATGCGTGCCGTTTGCTAATTTGTACTGATCAACTGTAAAACCCGAAAACCAGGTACCGATAAACATGCCTACGCCATAAGTGGCGAAAGTGAATAAACCCTGCGCGGCATTTTTGATCTTTTCCCCGGCTTTTTTCTCGGTGTACATATAACCGGTGACAAAGAAGAAATCATAGCAGATACCGTGGAGTATAATCCCTCCATACAACATCCAGCTGGCGGTTTCGGCATTGCCGTAGGCAAAACAGATATACCTGAGTATCCAGGCACTCATGCCCATCAATAACATCTTTTTTACGCCGATACGGTTAAAGAGAAATGGGATGGCAAGGATGAATACCGCTTCTGAAACCTGTCCCAGCGTCATCTTGCTGGCAGCGTTTTCAAAACCGATCTCATTCAGGAATGGGTTGGCAAAACCATAGTAGAACGACAGTGGTATGCACACCAGTATGGCAGCGATAAAAAAGATGAGATAGGGCTTTTCTTTGAAGAGTACGAAGGCTTCTGTGCCTAAAGCGCTCGATGCATCCGAGGTCTGTGCTTTGGGTGGTGTATTGGGCAATACAAAACTCAGCAGCCCCAGTCCTGCAGAGACCGCAGCGGCCATATGGAAAGTGGCAGAAGTTTTTTCAATACCCAATTGACCGATGAGCACGCCGGCAACGATCCAGCCAAGGGTACCGAAAACCCGTATCCAGGGAAATTGCTTACCGGGATCGGTCATTTGTGAAAATGCTACGCTGTTACTCAGAGCGATGGTGGGCATATACAGAAGCGAGTACACCAGGATGACCCAATAAAACGTGTTGCTGTGCTCAATCCTGGTGGCCAGGAACAGCAGCAGGGCTCCAACAAGGTGTAAGACCCCCATGATCCTTTGTGCTGCAAAAAAACGGTCAGCGATCAGTCCGACAAAAAATGGGGAGATCATGGTAGCAATGGCCAGTGCACTGTAAGTAGCCCCAATCTCAATACCGGTAGCATGGAGGTGTTCCACCATATAGGTTCCCATGGTCACGTACCAGGCACCCCAGATGAAATACTCAAAAAACATCATGGAAGCCAGTAATGAACCCGTTTTTGCTTTCATAAGCAGCATTATTTTGATTTTCTTTCGTTAGATTTAATCTGTGATTTGCGAGGGTTGAATGTAAGCATAATTAGTAATTAATAATTAGCAATTAATGATTATTTATTGACCTGTTGCGGTCTTCTACGATTGTTTATTTTAAATTCCACCATGAAAAAGATCTTTTCCCTTTTCCTCACTGCCTGCCTGTTCTGTATTGGTGTTTTTTCGCAAAGCGATAGTACTTATGCTGAAAAGTTGGGGTATCCCCGTGGGACCAAACTATTGATCCTGCATGTGGATGATGTGGGTATGTCGTTCGATTCCAATGAAGGTGCCATCAATGCCATCACCAAAGGCGTAGCCAGTTCCCTGAGTATTATGATGCCCTGTCCGTGGGTGCCGGCCTTTGTCCAGTACATGAAAGCGCATCCGGGCCTGGATGCGGGCCTGCACCTGACACTCACTTCTGAATGGAAGGGGTATCGTTGGGGACCGTTATCGGGTAAGAATACCACGCCCGGACTGGTGGATGCAGAAGGCGCTCTATGGCCGGGCGTGAATGATGTGGTGCAACATGCCAGCGGCGATGAAGTGGAAAAGGAGATCAGGGCACAGTTGGAAAGGGCCCGTTCCATGGGTTTTGAACCTACCCATTTCGATACGCATATGGGCACGCTGCTGGCCACCCCTGAATTTACGCAGCGATATGTAAAACTGGGTATCGATAACCAGATACCGGTGATGCTGCCTGCCGGTCATGCAACATTGATCAAAGCACAAATGCATGCACCTGAAGAGCAGATACAACAAATGCGCATGATCGGTAACCTGTTGTGGAAGGCCGGTTTACCCGTACTGGACGATCTGCACAATGAGAGTTATGGCTGGCCCATCCCAAAAGAGATCGCATCGGATGATGCCAAACTCCAGGCCTACAAGACAAAGAAATATATTGAAGGTGTCCGTTCACTGAAACCGGGTCTTACCATGATGATCATGCATTGTACCGCTACCTCTGATGTGTTTCCGCATATTTCAGATTCGGGCCCGGTGCGCAGGGGCGATATGCTGGCCATGATGGATCCTGCCCTGCGTAAAGCCATCCAGGATGAGAAGATCATCATCACTACCTGGCGTGAAATGATGGAACGAAGAAAAAAAGTTAAATAAGCACTTAACCGTATAAAAATACACCATGAAAAAAACTAACAGACTTATTGGCATTTTGCTCCTCGCATTGGCACTGGTCTCATTTATCGAAACAAAAAAGACGCCGCATATACTGGTATACGCCAGAACAAAAGGTTTTCATCACAAATCCATTGCTGCCGGACTCGTTGCTATTCAAAAATTGGGTTTGGAAAACAATTTTGCCGTAGACACCACAACGGACTCTTCTTATTTTATTCCGAAAACGCTAAAAAAATATGCCGCGGTCGTTTTCCTGAGCACTACCGGAAATGTGCTGAACGATGAGCAACAGGCTGCTTTTGAGCAATACATACGTTCAGGACATGGTTTTGTTGGAGTGCATGCGGCAACAGATACGGAATATGACTGGCCCTGGTATAACCAGCTGGTAGGCGCTTATTTCCAGAGCCATCCCAAACAGCAGGAAGCAATGCTGCAGGTGGTTAATGATAGCCATATCTCCACCCAGCACCTCCCCAGGTCATGGAAACGTTTTGATGAGTGGTATAATTTTAAGAGTATACAACCAGGCCTGAATACCCTTATCACCATTGATGAAAAGAGTTATACAGGCGGTACCAATGGTGATGTGCATCCCATGGCATGGTATCATGATTTTGATGGAGGCCGTTCTTTTTATACAGCCCTCGGGCATACCGACGAATCGTTCAGCGACACCTTGTTTCTGAAGCACCTGTTGGGAGGGATCTTATATGCGGTGAACCCATAAACAGTACAGAAAATATTTTTTGATTACACAAAGAAAATAATGGTGATGAAAACATCCCGGTCATTAGGTTGTGTAATCTGTTTCCTGGTCATACTGACCTCATTTCCCGCTTGTAATAATCCTGCTTCAAAAGAGGAGACGATCGTGGTAGTTGACGGCAGTACGAACTGGGCCATGCTTGGTTTTGAAAAAGCAGATAACAATAATCCTGCGTTAACACCAGGGAATAACCAGTTTTTCGATCCGATATGGAAAAAGAAACTGGCCTGGGAGGAGAAAGATGTGTTTAATCCTGCCATCGTGGTTAAGGATAATAAGATCTATATGTTATACCGGGCACAGGATAAAATCGGTCTGCCCGGAGGTACGTCCAGGATCGGTCTTGCCGTTAGCACAGATGGCCTGCATTTTACACGGAATCCGGAACCGGTGTTCTTCCCGGATCATGATGCGTTCCAAAAATATGAATGGCAGGGCGGGTGCGAAGATCCGCGCATAGTGGAAGATGAAAGCGGTACCTACTATATGACCTATACCGCTTTTGATGGTAAGACCGCACGTTTGCTGATGGCCAGTTCCCGGGATTTGCTGCATTGGACCAAACATGGGTCTGTCTTTGCGGTTGCCATGAATGGTAAGTATGCAGATCTGTGGTCCAAATCGGGCAGCATTGTTTCCCGGTATGAGAATGGCAGGATCATAGCTGCAAAGATCAAAGGGAAATACTGGATGTACTGGGGTGATCAGTATATATGGGCCGCTACTTCAGATGATCTGGTTAACTGGACACCGGTAGAAATGGCCCCCGGAGAAAAAGCACCCATTCCGTTACGGGGACAGGCGCTGAATATGCCCGATCTGAAAATAGTAGTGACTACCCGTGCCAAAAAATTTGACAGTGACCTGGTTGAATCCGGTCCGCCGGCCATGCTTACGGAAAAGGGTATTTTGCTGATCTATAATAGTCGCAATATTCCTGCTATCGGCGATACCAGTTTGCCTGAAGGTACCTATGCGGCGGGGCAGGTGCTGATCGATAAAAATGATCCCACCAATGTGATCAGACGGCTCGACAATTATTTTATGAAACCCGATAAACCTTACGAATTAACGGGACAGGTGAACCGGGTTTGTTTTGTAGAAGGACTTGCACAGTTCCGGAACAAATGGTTCCTGTATTACGGAACAGCAGATTCGAAAATAGCGGTTGCGGTGAAGCGCATTAATGAATCGGATTAGAGTCTTTTTCTTGTTGCGGTTAGCCTTTGCTTTTTATTTAAAGGTATTTCATTATTCCGTTCACCCAAGAGCCGCAGAAATCGGTGAGCTTGCGCAGAGGGCGGCTAACTTCAACATTTCCCGACAAGACGGAGTTCCTTGTCTATCTGCCGTCAGGCAGGTTCATCTGTTCCTTGCTCCTTGCTCCTTGCTTCTTGTTCCTTGTTCCTTGCTCATCTGTTCATCCGTTCATTTCTCTTATCTTCATGTCATGATTCTTCCTGTATTAGTCATAGCGCCATCCGGTGATCGGGGCCGGGGCGTGTTTACCACAGAACCCCTTCCGGAAGGAACATTGATAGAAGTTTCTCCGGTGTTGGTACTGAACGAAACCGAAAGAGCAGAAGTAGAGAAGACCCAACTGTACAATTATATTTTTGAATGGGGTCCTGAAAGTAAACAGTGTTGTATTGGCCTGGGCTACCTGTCCATGTACAACCATTCTTACCAGGCTAACTGTAACTACGACATGGATTTTGAAGACGAGCGCATGAGCATCATAACCGTGCGCCCTGTTGAAGCAGGCGAAGAGCTCTTCATCAACTACAACGCTACCCCCAATGATGAAAATCCCATCTGGTTTGAAGCGAAATAACAGTTAGTAGCCAGTAATACAACACCTGCCATTACTAACTACTAACTGTAGACTATTAATTTTTAACTGTTAACTATTAACTACCAATACTGATACCCCATTAATCTTGTTAACTCTAGCTTAGCCAGGCATAACTGGTACTCATATTGCAGCCGGGCAAGTGCGGCCCGTTGCAGGTTAGTACTGGCATTGGTGATTTCAAGGTTGGTTCCGGTGCCATTTTTTAAACGGACACTGGCCAGTTGCTGGGCGGTTTGCGCCTGCTCAATTTGTCCCTGGGTATTTTTGATGCGCTCCAGGTTGCTGCTGATGTCGGTCAGCGCCTGTTCAATATCTTTTTTGTAAGCGCTGCTCAGGCTCTCTACCGCCATTTCGTTCTGTTTGATGATATTCTGCTGCAGTTTCTGCTGTTGTTTGTTCTTGCCGCCATTGTAAATGGGTACCGAAAACGAGATGCCGGTCAGGTAATTGAAACGCATGTCGGCTATATACGGTACATAGCCATTTTTTACACCTGCTGCTGCACGCAGACCGATCACGGGTTTATCGGTAGTTTTGGTGATGGCCAGGTCACTGCTGGCTTGTTGGATCCTGTCTTTGGCAAGGATAAAATCTGGGTTTTGTGTTTGGGCCGTCATCAGTGCATTGCTGGCATCGGTCAGGTTCACATCAAAATCAAATTTCTGCCCGTTGCTCTGTTGGCTGCCGGTAGTGTATTCCAGCAGGTTCAGTTGTTTCTGCAGGCTGTTGTTCAGGTCAACCTTCCTGTTTTTTTCATTGTCGATGGCTGCCTGTATGTTCAGCAGGTCTATGCGCAATGCAGTCCCATTTCCCAGCTGGCTCTCTACAATCCGCCTGTTCTCGTTCAGGAAGCTAAGAACACTGTCCTGAATGCTGATGGCTTTTTGCAGGAACACGATATTGTAGTACACATTGGCCACCTGGAATGCCAGCTGGGCTTTGGTGTAGTCTACCTGGTGTCTGGCAAACTGCAGGTCGTCTTTACTTCGGTTGATGCTGGCCTGTAACCTGCCAAAATCGAACAGTGCATAGTTGGCATTGATCGCACCATTCAGGTTGTGCAAGGGTGAAAACTGGAATTTTTCGCCATTGAGGGGTAATTCGATCTTGGGCCTGACATAAGCGTAGGAGGCATCCGCCGTGACCTCGGGAAATTTATTCAGCTGGGTGAGCGCCAGTTTCTCCTGCGCGGTGATAACCGTATTCTCTACTTCCTTTAGTTTTGGAAAATATCCGAACGACAGCCCGATCAGGTTTTTCAGTTCCGTATTCACTTTCACCTGCGCATGACTGGCCAGGCTGATCAATGAAAGGGTTGACACAAAGATTATTTTTTTCATTTTACGTTTATACTTTTTAAAACCAGTCCGAAGATTGGCGAATAGTTATTTATATTCTTTTACTCCATTCACTCACCCACTCACGCACTCATTCTCCTAATGCGTTTCCGCAGCTGCTTTCATAGAAGCAGCGATTTCTGCGGCTGATTTTTTCTTTACCCGCAGGAAAGCTACCAGCGGTATCACAAGGACAAAGAAAACAGCAGTGAGCCGGAACGTATCGAGATAGGAGAGGTAATACGACTGCCTGTCAACAATGGCATTGATGGTTGCCAGTGCTTTGTTAGCGGCTCCGGCCACATCACCCGAACGGGCAATAAATCCCTGGGTAAGGGTATTACTTCTTTCGAGGAACATCTGCGACTCGCCGGTTACTTTACTTACCAGGTCGTAACGGTGTTGCGCATATTGATGGGCGATATAGTTATTGGCCAGTGCAATACCGAATGCACCGCCCAGCTGACGTATCATGTTATTAAGTGCAATACCTGCAGCGTAGTCCTTGGGCTGTAAACCTGCTACTGCCTGGTTGATCAGTGGCAACTGTACCATACTGATACCTATGGCGCGCAAGGCAAGGGGTATAAAGAAATCCTGTTTACCCACATCCGGACTAACATTGGCGCTCATCCATGCATACGCGGCGAACAGTAGAAAACCGATTACCACAAAAGGTATGGGAGAAACGCCCTTGCTCATGGTCTTCCCGATAATGGGCATCATGAGTACCGTAATGAGGGTAGGCGCCAGCAGGGTCAGACCGGTTTCGTATGCCGTAAAACCCAGTGTGCGTTGAGCAAGTACGGGGAACACGAAAACGGATGTAAAAAGTCCCACGCCCACAACGAACGTAAAGATGGTGGTGAAAGCCAGGTTACGGTTACCCAGCACGCGGAGGTTCACTGCAGGATTCTTGATACTGAGTTCATACCAGATGAAACCCACCATGCCGATAAAAGCCAGTATCGCGGTAATGCGGATGATGTTGCTGCTGAACCAATCCTCCGATTCGCCCCGCTCCAGCACATACTGTAAACAGCCGATGCCTACGGAGAGCAGCAGGATGCCAGTATAATCGATCTTGATCTCTTTTTTTCGTTTTCCCTCTCCTTCTTTTTTTTCAATGAAAGTAAAAGAAAGGAAAGTGGCCAGGATACCGATGGGTATATTGATCATGAAGATCAGGGGCCAGGAGAAATGGTCGATGATATAACCTCCCAGTGTAGGCCCCAGCGTAGGACCCAATACGATACCCATTCCGAAGAGGCCTGAAGCGATAGGGCGGTCTTTGGGTTCAAATGCATCGAACAGGATGGCTTGCGAGGTAGACAGTAACGCGCCGCCTCCCACACCCTGTACGAAGCGCCATATGATCAGCTCCACCAGTGTGTCAGACTGCCCGCACATATACGAGGCAATGGTGAAGATGATCATGGAAACGATGTAATAATTTTTTCTTCCGAAATATTCTGCGAGAAATCCGGTAAGCGGGATGATGATCACGTTGGCAATGGCATAGGAAGTAATTACCCAGCTCATGTCTTCAATGTTCACCCCCAGGCTGCCGCTCATATCGGTCAGGGCCACGTTCACGATGGAAGTGTCGATCAGTTCCATCACTGCGGCTGTGACCGTTGTAAGCACAATGATCGCTCTCGCAAATCCTTTAGGTGTTGCCATGTATATAATTTATCCTCCTTGCAGGAGGCGGGGATTTAGTTAACGGATTTCTGCACTCACATACACACTCAAACCGGCGCGCAGCATATTTCGGTACTGGTTGATGTTGTTGATCTGGATCTTCACCGGTACGCGCTGGGTAACTTTTACAAAGTTTCCACTGGCATTATCGGGGGGCAGTAAGGAAAATTTAGCGCCGGTGGCTTCACTCAGGCTTTCAATAGTGCCTTTGATCTTCACATCGGGGAATGCATCCACTTCCACGTCCACTTCCTTGCCCGGGTAGAGTTTCTTCAACTGATTCTCTTTGAAGTTGGCCACGATCCAGTAAGTGGTATCGTTCACGATCGAGAAAAGTGGGGTGCCGGCCTGCACATACTGTCCTTCCGATACATTTTTCTTGCCGATCCGGCCAGCCTGCGGCGCAAATATCCTGGTGTAACTGATCTTGAGTTTGGTCTGCTCGATCTTTGCTTTTTTCACATCCAGCGCAGCAGTGGCTTTCTGTACACCTGCCTGTAATACCGCAATACGGCTCTGTGCCGCAGTGAGGTCGGTGCGACTGTTCTCCAATTGCTGTAATGTGGTCTCTGCATTGAACTTTGAATCGTCCAGCTGTTTGCGGGTAATGGCCTGGTCGGCATAGAGGTTCTGGTCGCGTTTCAGATCGTCCTCCGCTTTTTTACGGCGTACTTGGCTCAGTTCAATATTGCCTTTGTTTACTTTGAGCGATACTACGGCGTTGTTGAGTGCCGCTTTGGCGTTGATGATATCTACATCTGCCTGGCGGTAATCGGCTTCCATTTCCAGTAACTGGGTCTGCAGTTCAGCATCGTCCAGCTCTACCACCAGTTCGCCTGCTTTTACCGAATCGTAATCCTTTACGGAAATATGTTTTACATAACCCGCCACACGGGGTAATACCGGCGTGATCTGGGTCTCTACCTGTGCATTATCAGTGGTTTCATGCGTAAAGGCAAAATGGATCTTCTTGTACCCGTAAAAACCGGCCAGTACCAGGGCCAGTACCAATACGATCAGTTTTACCGGTGATTTTTTTTCGTTGCTTGCTTGCGACATAAGGCTGTTGTTTACTTGTTTATAGTTATAGAGCGTTTATCTGTTCTATTGGTCTTTGGTTTTAGAGACGTTCAAAATTCATCTGTTCCTTGTTCATCTGTTCATTATTCATCTGTTCATCTGTTCCAACAGGTACGAATGCATTACCTGCTTCAGGTGTTTAATAACCCTTTTCTGAAAGGCATCGTCTGTATAGGGATCAAAATTATCTTTGGATTCCACCAGCATTACGCAGAGCGATTTGGATAACATTACCTGGTTGATAGTGCCGATCAGCGTGGCCATAGTAAGTTCAGGATCCACTTTCCGGAATACTTTTTTCCGGATGCCTTTTTCAATAATGTTGCGCAGTGTATGGGTATTCTGTACAAAAATCCGGATGATATTCTCGTGCAGAGCCTCGCGCTCCTCCTTCAGCAGCTCCTGATACAGAATTCGGTGGAAGGAGGGCTGTGACAGGATCTTAGCAACATAGTTCTCAATGATGGCATCAATTTTCCCGATCTCGCTCAGCGTAGTATCGGCCTCAATCTCATCCAATTTGCCACGCATGAAAGTGGCACGGTGCTCAACAATGGTCTCGAACAGCTTTTCCTTGCTGCCGAAATAATAGTTTACCATGGCCACATTCACCTCGGCCCGGGCTGCCAGGTCGCGGATAGAACTTCCTTCAAAACCCTTTTCGGCGAACAACTCAATGGCAGCATTGAGGATATGTTCTTTCTTGTCTGATAAAACCTGCCCGGAACTTTCCTGTAACATAGCGATGAATTTGAGGACGCAAATTTTAAACAAATGTTTGAATTAAACAAACGTTTGATTAAATTATGACAAATATATTATCTACCGGCAGCTCGTTTTCTATTCTATCTGATTGATTATCAGTCTAAAAAAATCATTCAAGTATTCCCTGGCATTTTCTGCGTTCCGATGTACAGGCAGATCATTTTCATCTTTGCCAAAAGGATCTTCGATCTTTTCGGCTATCCTATAACATGGTTAGGACAAAACCCGGCAGGCGATACAAGGTGGTCATGTTCTTTTACATGACTGGTCAGGTACAGGTGAAGATATTCGGGTTACAGGTAAGTGCCAGCCAGGAATGCAGGCACATAAAAACGATCACTAAATATAACGATAGCTTAATACCATCTTAACAAATGCATCGGGGAACTTTGCCAAAACCGGTCTCTTGCAACACCCGCAACATTTTTCGGCAAATAGCTTCGGTAAGGATTTTCTTTGGGGAGTGGCCATAGCTGCTGCTCAGAACGAAGGGGCGTATACTGCCGATGGCAGGGGACTGTCTATCTGGGATACCTTCTCCCGTCGCGCCGGTAAAATAAAGGGTGGAGCCAAACCCTATGAGGCCTGCGATTTTTATCATCGTTATAAGGACGACCTGATGCTGGTAAAAGCACTGGGTTTTACGGTATTTCGTTTTTCCATTTCCTGGAGCCGGATCCTGCCGGAAGGTATTGGCAGGGTAAACAGGGAAGGTGTTGCTTTTTATCACCGTTTGATAGATGAGTGCCTGCTGCTGGGCCTGGTGCCTTATGTTACTTTATACCACTGGGACCTGCCGCAGGATCTGCAGCGTAATGGCGGATGGACCAGTCACCAGATGCTCAAATGGTTCACCCGTTTTGTTACGGTTTGCTGCGAGGAATATGGCGATAAGGTAAAGAACTGGATCGTCCTGAACGAACCCATGGGATTCACCTCATTGGGATATATGCTGGGTGTGCATGCCCCGGGTAAAACGGGTATCAGTAATTTTTTCTCAGCGGTACACAATGCAGCGCTTTGCCAGGCAGAGGGAGGCAGGTTGGTGCGGGCGCTGGTGCCCCGGGCCAATATCGGCACTACGTTCTCCTGCAGCGAAGTGATGCCTTACACACAAAAGGAAGAAGATATGCTGGCTGCCAAAAGAGCCGATGCTTTGCTGAACCGGTTGTTTATTGAGCCTGCGCTGGGCAGGGGATATCCGCAGGTGGAAAATTTTTCTTTGCTGGACAAACTGCACCTGCACAACAAAGCCTGGAAATACACTGAACGGATGCAATTCAATTTTGACTTCATCGGTATCCAGAATTATTTTTCTGTAACGGTCAGGTATAATGCGCTGATCCCGTACCTCCACGCTTCAGAAGTGAAAGCCACCACCCGTAAAGTGCCGCATACGGCCATGGGCTGGGAGATCAACCCGGACAGCTTTTACCGCATGATCAAACGTTTCTGGCTGTATGGAGGTGTTAAAGAGATCATTATCACAGAAGGCGGAGCTGCTTTTAAAGATATATTAGTGAACGGTGCGGTGAATGATGTGGAACGGATCAACTATTTTAAACTATACCTGCAAGCGGTACTGCGCGCCAAAAAAGAGGGTATGAATGTAAACGGTTATTTTGCCTGGACACTTACCGATAATT
The DNA here is from genome assembly GCA_016183765.1 of Bacteroidota bacterium. Lineage (GTDB taxonomy): Bacteria > Bacteroidota > Bacteroidia > Chitinophagales > Chitinophagaceae > Sediminibacterium. The sequence goes on along the minus strand of JACPEA010000003.1, from coordinate 99,773 downwards.
TTGAATGGTCTGAGGGATACCATCCCCGTTTCGGGCTCATCCATGTTGATTTGGCCACACAACTGCGCACCATTAAAAACTCGGGTTACTGGTTTCGTGATTTTATGAGGGGTTCCTGAAGTTTTGTTGTTAAGTTTGGTTACCTAAATACCAAACCATGCTGCGTTATTGCTTCTCACTTCTCTGTACGTTTATTGCAGTTGCCTTATGCGCGCAAACGGTCCGTATCCCGGCTTATACCGGTTATGCAATACCCGTTGAAAAAGAGGCGTCGGATATGTTCTCGGTACAGCAAGGCCTGCACTGGACGGATACCAGGCAAGCGGTCAGCTATTCTTTTTATGTACGCAAAACAGGGACGCTTCAGCTAACACTGTTGGCAAGAAATTCGGTAGCAGGTTCGCAACTGAAACTGCTGTTTAACGGAAAGGAAAAATTACTGCAGGTGCCCGCCGGTAAAACCTTTACGAAGGTACCTGCGGGTAGCTATACGATCCGTGATACCGGTTTTTACACCATCCAGCTCAAAGCAGTAAAAAAAGCGGGACCAACCATAGCTGATATCAGTGCTATAGAACTTACCGGTACTGTGGCAGATATTCATTTCAATCCTAAACCCCGCCGCAATGCAGCATCGGTGCACCTGCGTTATCCATTACCCGATTCGGTGAAAGCAGTGGCTTTCTATAACGAGATCACCATTCCCGAAGGGGCTGACCTGGAACACAGTTATTATATGGCCTGTGGTTTTGCAAGGGGTTATTTTGGTATACAGGTAAACAGTGCAACGGAACGGCGTGTGATCTTTTCTGTATGGGATGCAGGAAACGAAGCCGTTGACCGTACCAAAGTGCCTGATTCCAACAAGGTACAATTGCTGGCCAAGGGAGAGGATGTGATAGCGAATGATTTCGGCAATGAAGGAACCGGTGGTCATAGTCATTGGGTGTACCCCTGGAAAGCCGGACAAACCTACCCGCTGATGGTGACCGCGCTGGCCGATAGCGCCACGGCAACAACGATCTACACGGGATATTTCTTCGTGCCCGAACTGCAGAAATGGAAACTCATTGCCAGTTTCAAAGCGCCATTCGATGGTAAATACCTGCAAAACCTCTATTCTTTCAGCGAAAATTTTGTAGGCTCCAACGGGCAGCTGCAGTGCAAAGTGTTTTTCGGAAATCAATGGGTGCAGCGTGAGAATGGTTCATGGAAAGAACTTACCCAAGGTACTTTCTCTTATGATGCTACCGGTAAAGCTGGTGACCGGATAGATTATGGTGGTGGTGTGACCGATGATAGGTTTTACCTGTGGAATGGAGGCTTCCAAAAAGCCAATGCGGTATATGGACAGGTGTTCGACAGGAGTGCTGCGGGCAAACGACCTATGATTGACTGGACAAAAAATGCCGACAGTGCCAGCCAGGCCATAAAAGACAGGTTATTGATACAGGAAGCAGTGCGAAAAAAAGAGATCGATACCACGGGTTCAAACGAGGGTGTGTATTATCAGCTGCTTCGGGAAGGTACCGGTGCCGCTGTTTCGGCGGATGATACGGTGACCGTTTTTTACAAAGGCTCACTGCTGAAAGATGGAAGTATTTTTGACCAGACCGGGGAAAAACCTGCCACATTCCCCTTAAAGCGTTTGATCAAGGGCTGGCAGGTGGGTCTGCCCATGTGCAACGTGGGCGGTAAGATCCGGCTGGTAATTCCTTCCGGACTGGCATATACCATCCGCAGCCGTAGCAAAGCCATTCCTCCCAACAGTGTGCTTGTATTCGATATAGAAGTATTGGCTGTCAAAAAATAGATTCTCGCGCCTTTGCGTCCTGGCAGGAAAATGTATTCCAAAGCGGAAAACCACGATGACGCATCGTATTGAAAACAATCTGTATCTTGATGATTCAATTCTGATCGTATGAGAAAAATGATTGGCCTGCTAACCTGCCTGGTTAGCATCACTGCGTTTTCCCAAAAAGCAGTGACACCTGCTCCCACCATACCCGAACTCGTTCCTGCCGGTGTAGAAGTGACTGTAACCAGGAACAGCGTGGTAGCCGATGGTAAAAAGATCGATTATACGGCGCATACCGGTTACCTGAACCTGAAGAATGATACAGGCAAACTGATCGCGAAAGTATTCTTTACCTATTATCGTAAAGAGGGTGAAGAGGCGGGTAAAAGACCCGTAACTTTTACCTTCAATGGCGGCCCCGGTTCTTCTTCGGTTTGGTTGCATATGGGTGGCCTGGGGCCCAAACGGGTGTTGATGCAGGATGATGGAACGGCCACAGCACCGCCCTACCAATATGTAAGCAATGAATATACCTGGCTCAATAAAACCGACCTGGTGTTCATCGATCCCATATCCACCGGGTTTAGTCGCGCCGCCCCTGGCGAAAATCCCAAACAGTTCCATGGGTATGTGGAAGATATCTCTTACGTGGGCTCTTTTATCCGTCATTTTTTGTCGAGGTATGAAAGATGGGGTTCACCCAAATTCCTGGCGGGAGAAAGTTATGGTACCACACGTGCGGCGGGACTGTCTAAGTTCCTGCAGGACCGTTACCGCATCTACCTCAATGGGATCTTCCTGATCTCGGCCGTACTGAATTTTGGTACCAATGATTATTATGTGGGAAATGACCTGCCGCGGGCCCTCTACATTCCTTCGTATACTGCAGCTGCCTGGTACCATAAAAAACTGGCGCCGGTTTTACAGGCCGATCTGAAAAAGACCTTACATGAGGCAGAACAGTTTGCACTGGGCGAATATGCATCCGCCTTGCTGAAAGGCGGTTGGCTGATCGATGCGGAGAAAGAAGCGGTTGCTGCTAAAATGAGTTATTACACGGGACTGAGCAAAGAGTTCTGCCTGCGCAGCAACCTGCGTGTGGAAGAAGGCCGTTTCTGGAAAGAGCTCCGACGTGCAGATGGCCTGATCATCGGCCGCCTGGATGCACGGTTTACCGGGCGCGACATTGACGATGGGGGAGAGAATTTCAGCTTTGACCCCTCTTTTGCCAATATCGATGGTCCGTTCACGGCTGCCATCAACGACTATTTCCAGAAAGAACTCAACTTCAAGGAAGAGAAAGGCTATAATATCTTTGGTGATGTAGGTCCCTGGAATTACAACAACGTACAGAACCAGTTCCTGAACGTAGCCGAAAGCTTACGCGATGCCATGTCGAAGAACCCTTCCCTGAAAGTGTACCTGGGCTGTGGTTACTACGATTTTGCCACGCCTTATTTTACGGCACAATACGACCTGGAACATATGTTCCTCAGACCGGAACAGCGGAAGAATGTGAAAGTGTATACCTATGAATCGGGACATATGTACTATATCCATAAGCCGGCATTGCAGCAGTTCAAGAAAGATGTGGATGAGTTCTTTAACTGGAGCAGTAACATCAAATGAACAGTAAAAATACCGGTCATTGCCAGAGTTTTACTGTTTTAAGGTTTCATGACCATCGTCATTTGTTTAACGGCCTTATTTTTCTTTATTTGTATAAATAATGTCATAAGATGAAAACAGCCCGTCAGTTGTCCGTTGCCATATTAGTGCTGCTCGCCATCACTGCGTTGTATGGAAGTTATCACATGATCACCGATCCTACCGGAGCTTCGCTCGGTTTACCTTTTTACCTGTTGAATGGCTCTTATTTTACAGATTACCTGCTGGCTGGTTGGGTGCTGCTGGTTGTAGTAGGACTATTCAGTATGTATGCAATGGCACAAACCCTGCGTAAGGGCCGCAGTTACTCTTTTCTGATTATGCTGGAGGGGGTGCTGCTCTGTACGTTTGTTACGCTTCAGATGTTGTTACTGGGAGAAACTTTTATGATCCAGTACGTATATATGGTCGCAGGTATCATTCTCATTGGGTTAGGCGCATTGCAGAACCAGCGTAAGATCGTTTCTGAAGCAGAGAAACAGCGCCTGCATCCGGCCCCGAAAAGTCACCACCATAAACACCGGAAACACAAATAGCTCTTAACTGAGCGACCTGAATTTCAGGTACACGCCATTGGTCCAGCCAAAACCGTCCTGGTTGGGATATTCACCGCCACCCGCCTGGCTGTCGGTATCTGTAACATTATATTTCTCCATCAGTTTACCGGTGGCCGCATACACTTTTTCAGTGTTGTGCATCCAGTTGTTCCTGATCTTTTGGGCAAGTGAATGGAACCCGTATGGTACCCTGCTGAACGCCTGGTAGGCGATCCATTGCAGTGGGGCCCATCCGTTAGGTGCATCCCATTGCTGGCCGGTATGGTGCAGGGTGGTGAGCAGTCCGCCAGGCTGCAAGAACCTGGTCTCAATGATGTCCGCCACTTTCTCCGCCTGTGTCATATCCGCCAGGGCAAAGAACAGTGGAAAAACGGCCGCCAGTGTATAGGCTTCTGCAGACCGGTTCTCGCGGAACTGGTAATCGAAATAAAATCCTTTTTCTTCGTTCCAGCAAAATTTCTGTATCGCAGTTTTTCTTTGAATGAAACGTGTCAACAGCTGCCTGCTTTTTACTTCATTGTTTTGATTGCCATATATGATGGATAACAGCATTTCCATGGAACACAAAAGACAGTTCAGGTCAACAGGAATCAGTTCGGTGGTTTGAATGGTGCCCATATCGTTGCCATCCCTGAACCAGCGGCTGCTAAAATCCCAGCCCGATTCTGCTGCTGCACGGATATGCCGGTACATTTCCGACGGGTTACGGCCTGATTTATTGGCCAGGTGCTGGTCTTCTATAAATGCTTCCGGCCGGGGTGTGTCAAAATCATCCCAGTAACGGTTCAGTACAGCACCATCGGGCATCCGTACTGTACGGCGGTGTGTGATGACGGTATCAGAAAGCTGTTCTTCTCCATCCATCCAGAACTTGTATTCTTTTTCCAGTTGGGGCAGGTAATGCAGCAAAATACCATCGCCTTTCATTTCGGACAGCAACAATACCATCGATGCAAAAAAAGGCGGTTGTGAACGGCCTAAGTAATAACTCCGGTTGCCGTTGGGAATAAAACCAACCGTATCTATCAGGTAAGCAAAATTGTTTACCATGTTCTCAATAATGTCTGCCCGTTTGGATACCTGTAAACCAAGCATGGTGAAATAACTGTCCCAGTAATATACTTCCCGAAAACGGCCACCCGGAACAATATAGGGGTAAGGCAGCGGAAGCAAAGTGCCGGCTTCCTGGTCGGGCATACGGGTCAGTACATCCCATAGTTCTGCTATATGCAGGGTAATGGGTTTGTTGGCCGACCGGTAACTGCTATCCGGTTCGGGTGGTAATTGGAAATGAGATTCTATGAATGCCAGGAGATTGAAGCCTGCTGCTGTTTTAGCACTGTTATAGGCGGCAACAATAGCGGGCACGGGTTGTAAAGGAACAGCATCCACAAAATATTTGGAATCGGCAAAGAGCCCGCTGCGTTGCACGTCTTCATACAGCGGTGACAGCTGATCCAGTGTAAGATAGTTGCTTGTCTCCATGTGTGTATCATTGATGTCCCTGTTCCGGATTGGCCAGTTTGAACCGGTTTTGCAGGCGTTTGAAAATAAAGAGACAGGTGATGAGTATGGCCATCGGGACAAGAGAAAAATAAAAGGCAGTTTGCCCGCCGTATTTTTCGAAAATATGTCCTGTGATAATGGAACCCGTTGTGCCGCCCAATGCAGAGAAGATGATGATGAGACCACTCATCAATCCATGTTTCTGTACGGGTAGTGTACTCAGTATCACGGAATTTACGGCAGGGTAAATAGGAGCGATCAGTAACCCGATGAGGGGAAAGATGAATGCGGCCAGAGGTGCGCTGCTCCATCCGGTAATGGGTTTGCCAGACACATTCTCTGCCATGGGTATGGCAAGTAACACTAATGCAGCGGCCAGCAGCAAAGATCCGGCCAGTACCAGGAACCAGTTCATTTTTTTCAGCAGTAATCCCGCCAGGAACCTGCCTACGGCGGTAGAACCTGCCAGGATACTGGCCATCTGTATACTTAGGGCAGCGGGCAGCAGCAGCACTTTGTTGTTAAACGTGGGCAGCCAGCTCATGATGCTCTGTTCTATCAGTACATAAAAGAAAGCACAGAAAATAAATACGAGTACAATGGGCGATACCATCAGCCGGAACATCTTGCCAAAGTCCTTTACGAGGGAACCATTTTCCTGGTTTCTCACCGTTGATTCGTCCAGTGGCGCACTTAACAACAGCAGGAAGGCTGCCAGGGAGATGGCGCCCAGCACATAATACACTTTCAGCCATTGGGTGGATTGTGGATTGTGATCGTCTACAAAATAGCCGAAAATGAAATAACCGGTAAGGATACCGATCATAAAAAACGATTCAATGAAATTCATCAGGCTGATATGTTCTTTCTCGTTGCGGGTAACCAGGCCAATGGTACTGTAAACAGACATCTTGATCAACGCGAAACCCGAACCCACAGCGGCGAACAATAGTTTGGTAGTGAAAAAACTTCCGGTAAACGGCATGATGAAGCAGATGGCTGTTACAAACCCTAATGCGATCAGCATCGCGTTCTTATAACCGATACGCGTTATGTAGGATGAGACCAGGAACGAAACGATGGCGATGCTCAGATCTTTGAATGCTTCCAGTACCGAAGCAGCGCCCTGGGTCACGCCATAATTGTTCTGTACCTGCAGGATAACGGTTCCCACACTGTTCAGCAGGATGGCAAAAACAAAGTAATTGAGAAAAAGCGAGGCTTTGATCTTCCAGTTCTGCATAATGCTGTTTTATGGTAACGGAATACTGTTTTTATTTTGCCAATAGCTGCAGGCATACAGGGCTCGGTACTTCCACTTTCTGCAGGGTGGCCTGCAAAAAACCGGTTTCCTGGTTTCTTTTAAAGATCACGATATTATTCGTCTTCTGGTTGGCTACCAGTAAATACTTGCCACTGGGATCGATGATGAAATTTCGCGGCTGTGCACCTTCCACTGCTTGGTAACCCACGATAGCCAGTTTCCCGGAAACCGGGTGGATGGAGAAGATGGCGATATTATTTTCTTCGCCCCGGTTGGAGGCGTAGAGGAATTTTCCGTCGGGCGACACATGGATATCCGCACTGCCGGGCTGCCCGGTAAAATCATCCGGGTGAGTGGCAATGGTCTGGATATTTTTCATGATACCATTACTGTAAGCAGATACCGTAACCGTTCCGGTAAGCTCTTCTATGCGGTACACAAATTTTGTATTGGGATGAAATGCCAGGTGCCTGGGTCCGCTGCCCGGTTCGGAAGCACTGAAAGGAACGGTTGCGGGTTGTAAAGGTTTTTGAGCGGTAGCGGTAAAGCGATAACTCATCACTTTGTCCATACCAAGGTCCGGCGCAAGGATATATTGATAATCTGGCGAGAAAAACGTGGAATGCACATGTGCACTGCTTTGCCGTTCCTTATTACCACCGGAACCTTTGTGTTGGATGAGTTGTGCATAAGCTGCCAGTGTTCCATCCGGATTTACCGGCAGTGCCGACAGGTTACCACCGCTGTAGTTTGCCACAACCACCCATTTGCCCGAAGGATGTACCGTGATAAAACAAGGATCATCGCCACCGCTGGCTTGCTGGTTCAGCAGCTGCAGCTGCCCGTTGGTTTTGTTAAAGGAATAGGCGCTTACCCGGCCGGGAATATTGCGCCCGGTTTCATTAACGGCATATACATACCTGCCATTGGGCGCAACCGCAAGAAAAGAAGGGTTGCTGCTGCTGTCGGTATTACTCACCCAGGTCATTTCTCCATTCTGGGTGTTGAAATCATATACATAAATGCCTTTGCTTTTACCCGTGGTATAGGTACCGACAAACAGGTAATAGTGCTGGGCATACAGAGCCGGGACTGAAAACCACAGGCATAGGGCAAGCAGGTATCGCATTCGGGATCATTTTAAGACCTGTAAGATAAAGATTGCCTGTGAAATATGAAAGCAGCTTTTGCAGTACCTGCGATATTTAATACAGGTGCAGCGCATGCTGCAGAATGAATGCGAGAATGCCACCCAGGAATCCTAACAAAGCCAGCCAGCCGATCTTTTTGAGGTACCAGACAAAATCGATCTTTTCAATACCCATGACAGCCACACCGGCTGCGGAGCCGATGATGATCATACTGCCACCTGTTCCGGTAGTGAGCGCCAGGAATTCCCAGAAGGGGTGATCGGTCGGGTAAGTGGCCAGGTCGTACATGCCCTGTGATGCTGCTACCAGTGGTACATTGTCTACAAGTGCAGATAACACACCTAATGTAGTGCCGATCAGGTAGTCGTTCTGTAAATGTGTGCTTAAAAAAACGGCCAACTGTGTCAATAAGCCAACAGACTGTAAGGCGGCCACCGCCAGTAAGATGCCGAGAAAGAACAGGATACTGGATGAGTCGATCCGTTGCAGGGCTTTGGCAACGGTATATTTTTCTGCCAGTTCCGCGTCTTTCTGTTTGTGCAGCAGGGTGGTGATGATCCACATACAACCCAGTGCCAGCAGCATACCCATGAACGGGGGTAAATGGGTGATGGTTTTGAATGCGGGAACAAATACAAGAAAACCCAGGCCGGAGAACAGGATGATGCTTCCTTCTTTTTTCTCCCTGGCCGTGGTAGTGGCCAGGGGCTGTAATACCAGTGTTTGTCCGGCAAAACGCCTGGCAATCAGCAAAGTAGGTATCAAGCCAACCACCAGGCTGGGCAGGATCAGTTGTTTAATGATGTTGAGTGCAGTAATCTGTCCGCCGATCCAGAGCATGGTAGTGGTTACATCACCCAGTGGCGACCAGGCTCCGCCTGCATTGGCCGCGATTACGATCATGCCTGCAAACCATAATTTATCCTCTTTATCTGACAGTATCTTGGCACAGAGCGACGTCATAACAATGGCTGTAGTCAGGTTGTCCAGCAGTGCCGAAAGGAAAAAAGTGATGGCGGCGATCAGCACTAACAGGCTTGATTTACGTGAGGCGGTGATCTTTTCTGTGATGATCTCAAAACCATTGTGCGAATCGATCAGCTCCACAATGGTCATGGCGCCCAACAGGAAAAACAGGATCGAAGCGATCTCCCCCAGGTGGTGCATCAGTTCTTCTACAGCTGTGTGCGAGTCAGTTCCCTGCAGGAGGTAAATGGTCCAGCAGAGGACACCGGTGATCAGTGCAGGAGCGGCTTTGTTCAATTGCAATGGGTGTTCAAAAGCAATAGCCAGGTAACCAATAACAAACACTGCAATCAGTAAAATGGTAACCATAACCGATGATTCAAGGTGAAATGGAGATATACCCGTACAAATATATCCGATAAATCTTCATTTACGAATCCTGTAAATTAACATAACAGGTTGTTACATGAGTTCTATTTTCGTACCATAAAATAGGTTATGGTATATCAACGTGTAAAATGGGTATTGATGTGTGTGGCCATGCTCACAATGGCGCATGCGCAAAAGAGGGCGGAAAATACTGCCTGGTTCGGTTATCTGTTGCGTGAAGACGGGAAACAGATCCGTTTTCATTTCGATCTTCGAACGGAGAACCAGAAGCCGGTGATGTACATTGTCAATGCAGCTGAAAAGTTGCGGGTAGACAAGATCCGGTATACTACCGATTCTGTATTCATTGAAATGCCGGTTTTTGAATCGTATTTCCGCGCCAGAAGAGTATCTCCGCAAAGATGGGAAGGCTCCTGGACCAATGCGGGTTCCACCCAATGGATCGTGATGCCATTCATTGCTGAATGGCAGACTGCTGTTGCACAACCGGTATTGGCAACTCCCAAAAACGATATCACGGGTAAGTGGCAGGTAACTTTGACCCGTCCCAATGGTACCACAAGACCCGCTATCGGCGATTGGCAGCAAAAGGGGAACCAGCTTACAGGAACTTTCCTCGCACCTTCCGGCGATTACCGCTACCTCACCGGTGTGGTGAACGGCGACAGCCTGCAGCTGTCAACCTTTGATGGTTCGCATGCTTTCCTGTTTACGGCAGGTATCAACAATGCGAATGAAATAACCGGAGGCATGTTCTATTCAGGTGCCACCGGAAAAGAACCCTGGGTGGCGGGTCGGAACAATGCTGCGGATTTGCCCAATGCTGCTGCTGTTTACCTGAAAGATGGCCAGGAAAAACTCAATTTCCGTTTCCGTGATCTCGATAATAAATGGGTATCGATCAATGATGCCAGGTTTAAAAATAAAGCTGTGATCGTTCAGATCATGGGCTCCTGGTGCCCTAACTGCATGGATGAAACAGCTTTCCTGAGCGACTATTACCGGAAAAATAAACAGCGTGGGGTTGAGATCATTGGCCTGGCATACGAGTATAGTACGGATTCAGAAAGGGCCCGCAACAGTATCCGGAAATTCAAGGATAGGTTCCAGGTCGGCTATCCGTTACTGAATACGGGGGTTGCGGTATCAGATAGTCTGCGCACGGAGAAAACGCTGCCACAGATCACACCTATCAAAGCATTTCCTACCACTATCTTTATTGGCAGGGATGGTAAAGTGGCAAAGATCAAAGCCGGTTTTGTCGGACCAGGTGCGGGTATGTACCATGAACAGCTGAAAAAAGAATTTGAAGAAACAGTTGAGCAGTTGCTGAAGCAATAAAAAAAGGTTCACAGTTCATCTGTGAACCTTTTTTTATTGTTGTAAGTAATCTTATTTAGCGTTCTTCACATATTTCTCCAGCCACTGGTACTGCTCCCATAAAGTGTGCAGCACATTTTCCTTACCACGGTAGCCGTGCGCTTCATAGGGAAGGTATACAAAACGAACCGTGCCGCCGTTTCCTTTAATGGCGGCAAATAAACGTTCGCTGTTGATGGGGTAAGTGCCGGTATTGTCGTCTGCTTCGCCATGTACCAGCAGGATCGGTGTTTTGATCTTGTCTGCATAACTGAACGGACTCATCTCATAATACAGTTGGGGCGCCTGCCAGTAAGTGCGGTCCTCGTTCTGGAAACCAAATGGCGTCAATGTTCTGTTATAGGCACCGCTGCGGGCAATACCCGCTTTGAACAGGTGGGTATGCGCCAGCAGGTTGGCTGTCATGAAGGCACCGTAACTGTGTCCTCCAACGGCCATACGGTTTTTGTCGCCTACACCCATTTCAACCAGTTTGTTGATGGCGGCTTCTGCATTCAGTGTTAATTGCGCAACAAAATCATCATTCGGTTTTTTATCCGGTCCCGATGCAACGATCGGCATTTCTGCATTTTCCAGGATGGCATATCCCTGTGTTACATAATAGATGGGTGTGCCCCAGCTCAAGGTGGTAAAACGGTCCTTGCTTCCACGTACCTGTGCGGCATCAGCGGCAGAGTTGAATTCGCGCGGGTAGGCCCAGATCACCACAGGTAACGGACCATCCTTGTCCTTGTTGTATCCCCTGGGCAGGTACAGGTCGCCGGTAAGGTCAACCCCATCAGCCCTTTTGTATTTGATCTTTTCTTTGGTCACGCCTTCCAGTTGCGGGTAAGGATTGGTAAAATGGGTGATGGCTTTATCGGCAATACGCAATACCAGGTTCTTGATATAATAGTTGGGAACTTCTTTCTGCGATTCCCTTCGGGTGAGTAGTACCAGTTTATTGGCGTCGATCACGTCTTCTACCGCTTCGAACACACCTTCCTGGCAACGCCAGATGATCTCGTTCTGTTTGCTGGTCAGGTCGAACTTGGCCAGGAACGGAAGATCGCCTTTGGGTGAGGCTCCTGTGGTATTGTTCATCAGTACCTTGCTTCCGTTATCAGTGGTCTGGATGCTTGGACGGCCAAACGCATTCTTTGCCATTACAGGAGATCCCGGATTGTTGTAAGCATCTGTCATATTACGCTCATACAATAACTCCAGTGTATGGGAAGAAGCGTTGTAACGGCTTACACGGAACATCTGTTTAGACCTAGACATTTCAGTCACCAGCGCCAATGAGGCATTGCCCCAGGTAGTGCCTGCATATCGCATGCTGGTTTTGAACAGCTCTTTTGCCTCGCCGGTAAAAGGCGCGCTTAAAGCATATACTGCGTCGTGAAACTCGACTTGTTTTTTGATCAGACCGCTATCCAACGGCATGGCCCAGGTAATAGTTGCCGCTTCGTCATCACGCCAGTCGTAACCACGCGCTACGTTCTGCGTATTGTCATAACCAGAAGGTGTGCCTTCCGTTGAAGGAAGTTCTGCCAGCACTTTTACCAGTTTACCGCTGAGGTCGGTAATGGTGATGGTAGATGGAAAACCATTGGCCGTAACTAAGTAAGAGAAAGGTTTTCGGATGGTACGTACCATCATGTATCTTTTATCGGGCGACAGTGAGAAACTGCTGATCAATGCAGGTTTACCTATCCTGGTTTCCACGCCGTTTTTGTTCTGTACCAGTTGCGTGGTTGCAAAGAACTCGAACAGCTGTTCATCGTAAGGCGATTTGATCAGGTCCTGGTAAGTAGGACTGGGTGCTGTTTTACCCAGGTTCTGCTGAATGGTGGGACCTTTGGGTGTTATGGGTTTTTTGGGTGCATAGGCCGCAGGTTGTGTGGCGGCTTTGTACAGGATGGTAACATCATCTACCCAGGTGTAAACGTTGCCCAATACCGTGTTCAGTGCCTGTTTGTTCAGCTTACTGGCTTTTTTGGTGGCAATATCAATTACATACAGGTCTACCTGTTTGCCGGTAGTGTTGGTGAATGCGATCCTGGTTTCGGATGGATTCCAGGTCACATTACCTGCCAGCAGGTTAGCGGGTAATCCGGTTACTGTAAATTCCTGGTTGCTCCTGATGTTCTTTAACCGGAAATTGTTGACAAAGAGCTGCCTGCTGGGCGAGTAGTTATTTGGGTTTAAACGCAGGCCGGCAATACGGCTCTCGGGTTGTCCCAGCTCCTCAACAGTAGGATACGAATTGCGTTCGCTCAGTAACATCCATTCTGCTTTACTGTCAATGCGGACGGCAGGTGTGGGTTTAGCCAATAGCAGGTCGGCCACATCTTTGGGGGGCACCTGGTAGCTCGTAGCATCCTGCCCAAAGGCAATATTGCCTGCAAAGAAGAGCAGTAAGAGGGTTGTGATCGGTCTTTTGTTTCTCATGATAGTTTAGTTTGTATAGTAGGGGTTATTGGTAAACACGAACATAATCCAACGAGACAATAATAACAACTGTAAGTTTTTTCGCCAAGGCTGATCTTTAGGGTACCCAAGATACTGACAAAACAGGCTTTATTGGGCTTCCGATAAGTCATAGTGAAAAAAATTTGCGGGTAAATAGCATAGGCTGTACTTTTGTGTCCTGATATGAAAACATTCGCACATACTCATCACCATCATTTCTTACCCCAGGGGTAGGCTGTTGGTGTTTTGTGTGGTTTACGATAAAACATTAAAGGGCTTACCGAAGGGTAGGCCCTTTGCTTTTGCCCCCATCCTCTGAAGGGGGGCTATCATACTTCAGAGAAAAAAACATCGCGAAGCGATCAATGGTATGAAAGACAGTACTCAAAAAACAGCAGCAGTTGGCTACAAGCTCAAGTTGGCGATCCAGAAAAGCGGCCGGCTGCATGATGATTCGATCCGTTTATTGAAAGAATGCGGTATCGATATCAGCAACGGCGTTAACAAACTGAAAGCGGAAGCCAGCAATTTTCCGGTCGAAGTATATTTCCTGCGTGATGATGATATCCCGCAATACGTGGAAGATGGGGTGGCCGATATCGGTTTTGTAGGTGAGAACGTGGTGTATGAAAAGAAAAAGAAAGTGACCGTGGCCGAGAAGCTGGGTTTTGGGAAATGCCGACTGAGCCTGGCCGTAAGAAAGGGCGACGACTATACCGGCGTTCAGTCCCTTTCCGGCAGGAAGATCGCTACCAGTTACCCTGTGATACTGGGCGATTTCCTGAAAGAGAAGGGTATTGATGCAGAGATCCATGAGATCAGCGGCAGTGTGGAGATAGCTCCGGGTATTGGCCTGGCAGATGCCATCTGCGACCTGGTAAGCAGCGGCTCTACTTTGTTCATGAACGGATTGAAAGAAACGGAAAGTATCCTGCAGTCCCAGGCGGTGCTGATCAAGAACAAAGACCTGAGCGAGGAAAAGGAACAACTGATCGCAAGACTGTTATTCCGTATCCAGTCGGTTAAAAAAGCCAAGAACAACAAATACATCCTGCTGAACGCACCCAATGCCAAGTTGAAAGAGATCATTGCTTTGTTGCCTGGTATGAAAAGTCCCACTGTGCTGCCACTGGCCGAAGAGGGCTGGAGCAGCGTACACAGTGTACTGAATGAAAATGAATTCTGGGATATCATTGAACAGCTGAAAGCAGCCGGTGCCCAGGGAATTCTGGTGGTGCCGATTGAGAAGATGATCGTGTAGTGAGTAGTGAGTAGTGAGTAGTGAGTAGTGAGTAGTGAGTAGTAGATAGTAGGTAGGTAGTGAATAGGAGATGGGGTATTGTGAATGGTGAATTGTCAATAGTCAATTGTCAATAGAGAATGGTCAATAAGAGCTAACCCATTCACAATTCACAATTGACCATTGCCAACTCCCAACTCACTACTCACGCCTCACGATAACCTGCTCTATTTAAAATTTTTAGAAAACAGGAATATGAAAATTGTACAATACCCCGAGAGAGCCGCCTGGCAGCCATTGCTTACGCGGCCTGCTATTGATAACAGTTCGTTGCAACAGAAAGTAAGGGAGGTGATGAACGAAGTGAAGCTGGAGGGTGATGAGGCTGTTAAAAAATTTACCCGCCAGTTTGATGGTGTGGATCTGGCAGGTTTCGTTGTGTCGGAGAAAGAGATCAGTGAAGCTGCGGATATGCTTTCCGTTGAGCTGAAACAGGCTATCAGTCAGGCTGCTGCCAACATTGAGCTGTTTCACCAAAAACAAACTTCGGCGGTTGAAATGATAGAGACCATGCCCGGCATACAATGTTGGCGCCGGAGTATTGGTATTGAGAAAGTGGGCCTGTATATACCCGGCGGTACGGCTCCCCTGTTCTCCACCATTTTGATGCTGGCTATTCCGGCAAAGATCGCGGGATGCAAAAAAGTAGTGTTGTGTTCGCCCCCGGGTAAAGATGGTAAGCTGAATCCGGCTATCTTATATGCGGCATCCCTTACCGGCATTACGGCGGTGTACAAGATCGGTGGTGTACAGGCCATCGCCGCCATGGCTTACGGAACGGATACCGTACCACAGGTGTATAAGATATTCGGACCGGGTAACCAATACGTGACCTGCGCCAAACAACTGGTACAGCAGGAAGGCATCGCCATAGATATGCCGGCGGGACCGAGCGAGGTTTGTGTGCTGGCAGATGATACGGCCGATGCGGCATTTGTTGCTGCCGATCTGCTGAGCCAGGCCGAACATGGGGTAGACAGCCAGGTATTACTGGTTACCACATCTGCATCATTGGTAAAACTGGTGCAGGCGGAACTGGAACAACAGCTGGTACAGTTGTCGCGCAAAGAGCTGGCTGCAAAGGCCCTTGCTAACAGTATGGCCATCCTGGTCAAGAACAGGGAGGAAGCGCTGGCACTGGTAAATGAATATGCTGCCGAACACCTCATCATCTCCTGTAAGGATACGGATGAACTGGCTGCGCAGGTAGTTAATGCGGGTTCTGTATTCATCGGTAACTATTCGCCGGAAAGTGTGGGCGATTATGCCAGCGGCACCAATCACACATTGCCTACCAACGGTTTTGCCAGAGCCTACAGCGGGGTAAGTGTAGATAGTTTTGTGAAGAAAGTCACTTACCAGAAATTATCACAGCAGGGTTTGCAGAACATCGCAGAGACCGTGGTGCTGATGGCGGAAGCCGAAGGGCTGGATGCACATGCCAATGCGGTACGTGTCCGTCTTAAAAAAGGATAAAATCACTGATCATTCAAAGAATAAAGAAAATAATATGTCATTCGATCTCGATCAACTGGTCCGCCCCAATATCAAAAAGCTGGTAGCGTATTCCTCTGCGCGCGATGAATTCAGCGGTGAGGCAAAAGTGTTCCTGGATGCCAATGAGAACAGCCTGGGTTCCCCGCTTGCCAAATGGTATAACCGTTATCCTGATCCGCACCAGCGCGCCATTAAACAGAAATTGAGCGTCATCAAGGGCATTGGTCCGGAACATATTTTCCTGGGCAATGGCAGTGATGAGTGTATCGACCTGTTGTTCCGCTGTTTCTGCGAACCCGGCAAGGATACTGTGATTATCTGCCCGCCAACCTATGGCATGTACGAAGTAAGCGCCCATATCAATGATGTGGCGGTGAAGAAAGCGCCCCTGCTCGAAGATTTCCAGCTGGACCTGGTTCACCTGGAGAACCTGGTAGATGCCAATACCAAACTGATCTGGCTCTGCTCGCCCAACAATCCCACCGGTAACGCTCTCAACAGAACGGATATTGAGACGGTTCTGAACAATTTTGAAGGTATTGTGGTGGTGGATGAAGCCTATATCAATTTCGCCCAGCAGAGATCATTCATACAGGAACTGGCAGATTATCCCAATCTCGTAGTATTGCAAACGCTGAGCAAAGCATGGGGCCTTGCAGGACTCCGGTTGGGCATGGCTTTTGCTTCATCGTCCATTATAGCGTTACTGGATAAGGTAAAACCACCCTATAATATCAACCAGGCCACGCAGGACCTGGTGTTAAAGGCACTGGATGAAGTAGGGCAGGTGAATGATATGATCCGTTTACTGGTGGATATGCGGGAGGCGCTGGCAGATGTATTTCGTTCCATGCCAACGGTTGAAAAAGTATATCCCTCCGATGCCAATTTCCTGCTGGTGAAAATAAAGGATGCAAGAAAGATCTATGAATTTTTACTGGGAAAGGGTATCGTGCTGCGGGACAGGAGTAATGTCAAACTCTGTGAAGACTGTCTGCGAATCACGATAGGCACTGAAAAAGAGAACACATTACTGGTAGATGCCATGCAAGAATGGTATGATCAATAAACAAAGCGGTGATTTGTCTGTATTAGGTTGTAAATTCAACCCCTAATCAAAACATATATGAAAAAGACCATTTCTGTACTCTCACTCTTTCTGGCTGTTGCAGGGCTCAGCAGTTTAACTGCCTGCGCATCCGATTCACTTAGATTGGCGGCACCCAATTCAGTAGTAGCTGATGCGGATAATGCCGGGTTAAAACTGCCTGCCGGCTTCAGCGCATTGAAAGTGGCCGACGGACTGGGCCGCGCCCGTCATATTGCAGTTACTGAACAGGGTGATATTTATGTAAAGCTGATGGGCCGTGTGGCAGAAGGAAAAGCTGTTCTCCGCTTGCGCGATACCAATGGTGATGGTAAAGCAGAAGAGATCACCGGCATGGGTAATTATGGTGGTACCGGTATCGCTATCAAAAACGGATACCTGTATGCTTCTTCTGATGAGGAAGTGTTTCGTTATAAACTGAATGAGAAAGGGGAAGTGATCAGTCCCATGCAGCCTGAGAAGATCATAACCGGACTCATCAACCGACGTCAGCACGAATCCAAATCGATCACATTGGACAATGACGGAAATATCTATGTGAATATCGGCGCTTACTCTAATTCCTGCCAGGAGCGCGACAGGCAGCCAGGTTCTCTTGGCCGTATGCCTTGCCCCATCCTGGATTCTGCCGGCGGTATCTGGCAGTTCAGGGCCGATAAACTGAACCAGACCTATGGCGATGGAATTAAATATGCAACCGGCCTGCGCAATGTGGTGGGCCTTGACTGGAATAACCAGTTGAACCAACTGTTTGTGATGCAGCATGGCCGCGATGACCTGCACAATATTTTCCCCTCTCTGTTCACCGATCAGCAGAATGCAGATCTGCCGGCAGAGACCATGTATGCACTGAAAAAAGGTGATAATGCCGGATGGCCTTACATCTATTACGACCCTTTCCAGAATAAAAAAATGCTGGCACCTGAATACGGTGGTGATGGTAAAAAGGAAGGCGGTAAAGAATTCATTGATCCGGTAGTGGCATTTCCTGCGCATATGGCTCCGAATGCTTTGCTGTTTTACACAGGTAATATGTTCCCTGCCAAATACAGGAATGGCGCTTTTATCGCATTCCATGGTTCCTGGAACCGTGCACCCCTGCCACAGAAAGGGTATTATGTAGCTTTTGTACCTTTTGATGCAAACGGCATACCCGGTAAGTGGGAGATTTTTGCCAATGGTTTTGCAGGTGTGGAAGTGGTTACCGGAACCCGTGGTGCACAACACCGCCCTACCGGATTGGCACAAGGTCCTGATGGATCACTCTATGTATCTGATGATTCCAAAGGAACCATTTATCGTATCGTTTATAAAGGAAAATAATGGTGATAAAGAAAATATCGATCCTGCCTGTCTTCATTTTAATATTGATGGCATTTCAGACAGCACCGAAAAAACAGCTACCGGCTAAAAAACCGGTAGCTGTGGCTTCAGCAGGTATAACAGCTTCTGTAAACAGGGGCAAGACCATCTACCTGGAACGTTGCCTGGCTTGTCACCAGGTAGACGGTGGTGGCGTGCCACATCTGAACCCACCGCTCGATGGCGCATCCGGTGTGTTGGGCAAAGACAAGGCCCGCCTGATCAGCATCGTGCTCAAAGGATTCGAGGATCGCGTAGAACTGGATGGAGAATACTACAGTAACAATATGGCCGCACACGCAGATTTGTCAGACAGGCAGATAGCAGATGTGCTTACCTATATCCGCAATAGCTGGAGCAATAAAGCGGATGCGGTAACCGCTACCGAAGTGAAAGCGGTACGTGCCAGAATAAAATGAGCAAAGCAACCCAATCATGAGCAGTAACAAACAGGATACAGTTTCTAATACTTCTTCTACTGAACAGAAAAAGAAAAGGATCCTTTTCATAGACAGGGACGGAGTAGTATTGGAAGAACCACCCACCGATTTCCAGGTAGACAGTATTGATAAGACCACATTCATTCCGGGAGCGATCACCGCTTTATCGCGCATAGCCGCCGACCTGGATTATTATAAAGTGATGGTGACCAACCAGGATGGACTGGGAACGGACTCCTATCCTGAAAAGGATTTTCATCCTTACCATGACCTGATGCTGCGTACATTGAAGGGAGAGGGATTTGAATTTGATGAGATGATCATCGACAGGACTTTTGCCAGTGACAACAAACCTACCCGTAAACCGGGAACGCTTTTGTTGCAGCATATACTGGATAATCCAACATTTGATCTGGCTAATTCTTTTGTGATCGGCGACAGGTGGAGTGATATTGAGCTGGCCAAAAACCTGGGTTGTAAAGCCATTTACCTGCATTCCCCTTTGCACCAGCTAACAGATGAGCAGGAAGCCCGCCTGCGCGATACCATCGTGTTTGAATCGGGTAACTGGGCCGATGTATATACTTTCCTGAAACTGGGTCTGCGTAAAGTGGTGCATGAACGCAATACCAACGAAACCAAGATCCGGGTGGAACTGAACCTTGATGGAAGTGGTAAGGCGAAGATAACTACCGGTTTGGGCTTCTTTGATCATATGTTAGACCAGATAGCGAGGCATGGCAAGATGGATCTGTCCATTACCACGCAGGGAGATCTGCATATTGATGAGCACCATACCATTGAAGATACGGGCATTGCACTGGGAGAAGCTTTTGCCAAAGCACTGGCAGACAAACGCGGTATGGAGCGGTATGGGTTTGCTTTACCCATGGATGAGGCGGAAGCCAAAGTGCTGATCGATTTCGGCGGACGCAACTGGATCGTATGGAATGCTGAATTTAAAAGGGAGAAAATAGGGGAGATGCCTACGGAAATGTTTTTTCATTTCTTCAAATCATTCAGCGATGCAGCCAGATGTAACCTGAATATTGAATGTAAGGGAGACAACGAACACCATAAGATCGAAGCCATTTTCAAAGCTTTTGCCAAAGCCATCAGGATGGCAGTAAAACGTGATCCGCTCTCAGATCAACTGCCTTCAACGAAGGGGGTGTTGTAGGTGAGTGGTGAATTGTGAAGTGAATGGCTTATACTACCTATTGACCACTCACCACTCACTACTCACAAATTGACAATTGGCAATTCACCCTTAGCCCGCTCTCTTCCACAGTTCCGTTCTGCCCAGGAGCGAAATGCCGATATAACCGCGTAAGCTGAGCGTTTGTGCGTCTTTTAGCCTGATGTAACTTTTGTATTCTTTCCCGTTCTTGGGGTCATAGATATGACCGCCGTTCCATTCGCCATCATTGTACCTGAAATTTTTCAGGATTACCAAGCCCAGTAAGGGCCTGTTTCTGAGAGCAGGGTCGGGGTTGTTACTGTCTAATTTCGGGTTACCCCTAGGACCATTGGGTTCTTTCATCCAGTAAAGTTTGCCGAAATAAAGGTCTCCCTCTTTGTAGATCTGTATCTTGCCCTCCCCGCTGGCGCTGAGCCAGATGCCAACTATATCGTCGGCACTACTTGCGGAAGCCATGCTGATCGTGCTAAAGAAAAGGCCGATAATGGTAATCAATTTTTTCATGTTCGTTGTATTTCTTCTTTATTATTGATTCAAATAGATCTTTCCATTCTTGATGACCAATGCTGTTTTGCGGATATCGGATATCATCACAGAAGGATCCCCGTTCACGGCTACCAGGTCGGCCAATAAACCTGCTTTGATCCTACCAATGCTGTTGCCGTATCCGAACACATCTGCATTGACCGATGTGGCGCTTTGTAAAACCCGTATAGGTTGCATGCCATACGCTACCATGGCTTCCATTTCACGGGCATTATCGCCGTGCGGATAAACGCCTACATCGCCGCCAAACACAATGGTCACTCCTTTCTGTAGTGCCAATTGGAAAGCTTTTCGTTTGGTAGTGATGCGCCTGGGTTCAGGCAGGCTGCCCCTTTTCCATCCATCGTATTCGCTGGTAGCTTCTGCTGCACTAAGGGTGGCGCAATAAGCTACTTTGTGTTGCAGCATCAGGTCAAAAATGGCTTCACTGGCATTGTCACCATGTTCAATGGTGGAGATGCCTGCCAATATGGACCGGCGCATGCCTTCTTCCGTACTGGCATGTGCCACCACTTTACGGCCGCTGCTGGCAGCAACGTCTACCACCGTTTTCAACTCGTCCAGTGTAAAAGTGGGTTCTGATTTTTTTGGATCCAGTCCCCAACGGTAATCTGCATATACTTTGATCAGGTCGGCTCCGTTCCCGATCTGTGTCCGGGTCTCTTTGATCAGGGCATCCACACCATCCGCTTCGGCCGCGCCCCTGATCAGATGATGATCCAGGTTTTTCATCTTGGGGCCGTAACTGCCGGTGGCTACGATGGCTTTGGTGGCAATGATCATTCTCGGTCCGGGTATGATTCCCTTATCGATCGCCGCTTTCAATCCCACATCATCGTAATCAGCACCCTCAGTGCCCAGGTCACGCACCGTGGTAAAACCTGCCAGTAAGGTTTTGTTGGCATGTACCACCGCCCTTGCCGTTCTTTCTGCCCTGGATTCGTTGAGTACCTGCTCGTCCCATTTGGTTTCGTTATATGGATGCAGCAACAGGTGCGAATGCCCTTCTATCAGACCCGGTAATAATGTTTTTCCTTTCAGGTTGAGGGTGGTATAGGCACCCTCGGGTTTCACCGAACCGGCATCTCCCACAGCAACGATCCGGTCTTTTTTGACCAGCACTACCCAGTTGTTGTGCATCGATTCCCCGTCAAATACCCGGTCAGGTTTCAGTAATAAAGCGGTGTCCTGTGCATCGGCGCAGAATGTCCAGAACAGACAGAAAAGCAGTAAAGCCGCGGATATTCTCATATAGTTCTTATTACTGTGAAGTTAACAAACGATCGTACCCACTTAAAAAAAATTTGTTTTTCCAAAGTTTCTCCCACAACTTTGCCTGTAATGAACCAGATCACAAACAAATATTGGTGGTGGCATACAAACTCCGTTCGGGGATTGTAATGGCATAGCCAGTACTTTTTTGAATATTATTCAGAACCCCGACAGAGATTGTCGGGGTTTTTTGTTACTGCCCTCCCTGAAACTTCTTCACAGAATGCCGGGTGGGTTTAAAAAAGGAATATGAAGAAAATAGAATTACAGACACAGTGCAAGAAAATGCTGGCCGACCTGTTTACGCCGGTGGGCATTTACCTGCGGGTGCGTGACCGTTTCCGGGATACGGTATTGCTGGAAAGCACCGATCACCATGCCGCGGAGAACAGTTATTCATTTATCTGCATCAATGCGATCGCTGGTATCGAGATTTCATCGACCAAAAGCATCGAATTCAAACTGCCGGGTCAGAAACCGGAGCGTTTGGCTATCAAGGATACGGCAGAAGTTCCCGGACAGCTGTGGTCATTCATGCAGCGTTTTCATGCACATGAGCCTGCGGCCAAAGAAGGGAAATTCGCCCAGGGACTGTTTGGATACACAGCTTTTGATGCCGTACAGTTCTTTGACACCATTGCCCTGCATACTGCTTCGGCCACAGAGCCTGCCATACCACTGATCCGATACCGCTTGTACCAGTATGTGATCGCCTTCAATCATTTCAAGGATGAACTGTATATCTGTGAGAACCTGATCCCCGGCATCGAGTCTGAACTGCCGGTAGTGGAATCGCTGATCAGGAGTAAGGATGCGCCGGTATTTCCGTTCAAGGTTCGTGGTGAGGAACTGTCTAATATGACCAATGAAACTTACATGGAAATGGTGCAGAAAGGTATCCAGCGCTGTCTGCGCGGCGATGTGTTCCAGATCGTGCTGAGCAGGCGCTTTCAGCAGAGTTTTTCGGGTGATGAGTTCAATGTGTATCGCTCACTGCGCAGTGTGAACCCATCGCCTTATCTTTTCTTTTTCGATTATGGTGATTATAAACTGATGGGCTCATCGCCTGAGGCCCAGCTGATTATCAAAAACGGGAAAGCCATCGTACACCCTATCGCCGGAACCTTCAAAAGAACAGGCGATGATACGGTGGACCAGCAGATGGCCGAAAAACTGCTCACCGATGCCAAGGAAAATGCAGAACATGTGATGCTGGTAGACCTGGCACGAAACGATCTCAGCCGGGCCTGCGATGAAGTGGAAGTGAGCCAGTACCGGCAGGTGCAGTATTACAGTCATGTGATACACCTGGTAAGCGAAGTGACCGGTAAAGTGCGCAAAGACCAGAATCCTTTTGAACTGCTTGCCAAAACCTTCCCGGCCGGCACACTGAGCGGGGCACCTAAGTTCAAAGCAATGGAGATCATAGATGATTATGAACCCACCGCACGGAGTTATTATGGTGGCGGACTCGGTTTCATCGGTTTCGATGGCCGCTGCAACCATGCCATTATGATCCGCACATTCCTCAGTAAGAACAATACGCTGTTTTACCAGGCCGGTGCCGGTGTGGTAGCCGCCAGTGTTCCCGAAAGCGAATTGCAGGAAGTGAACAACAAACTGAATGCACTGAAGAAAGCCATAGAGATAGCGGAACAGATCTGATTTACGAACGAACACCTGTAGAAAGAAAATAATACCATGAAAATATTAGTCTTTGATAATTACGATTCGTTCACTTACAACCTGGTTCACCTGGTGCAGAAGATCACACATGGCCAGGTGGATGTGTACCGCAATGATGAACTGCCTATGGAAAAAGTGAAGGAATATGATAAGATCATTCTTTCCCCCGGCCCGGGTATTCCGTCTGAAGCTGGTATGCTGCTGCCTTTGATCAAAGAATATGCGGCAAGCAAATCTATACTGGGTGTTTGCCTGGGCCATCAGGCTATCGGAGAGGCATTCGGGGCCACGCTCACCAATTTGTCCACAGTGTATCATGGCGTGGCCACAAAGATCCATGTTTTGCACCCTGCATCGGCCGGCTCAGCACTCAGCATTCACCACTCACCCAGGATCTTCAGAAACCTGCCAGATACCATTGAAGTGGCCCGCTATCACAGTTGGGTGGTTGAGGAGAAAGGTTTTCCGGAAGAGCTGGAGATCACGGCAAAAGACGACAACAATTATATCATGGCCCTGCAGCACCGGAAATATGATGTGGAGGGTGTACAGTTTCATCCTGAGAGTGTTTTGACGCCGGACGGTGAAACCATGATGCGTAACTGGTTAAAAAAATAGCAATGAAAAAAATATTACAGTATTTATTCGAGTACAAAACACTGTCCAGGGAAAAAGCAAAGGAAGTGCTGGTGAACATGTCGCGTGGCCAATATAATGAAGCGGAGATGTCGGCATTCATCACCGTATTCCTGATGCGTACGGTCAGCATTGAAGAGTTGTTGGGTTTCCGGGATGCTTTGCTGGAGTTATGTGTGAAAGTGGACCTGAAAGGCCACCCGGTGATGGATATTGTGGGCACCGGTGGTGATGGTAAGAACACCTTTAATATTTCTACCCTGTCCTGTTTTATTGTGGCAGGAGCCGGACAGAGAGTATCCAAACACGGCAATTATGGTGCTACAGCGATCAGTGGTGCATCGAATGTAATGGAGCAGTTGGGCTACACATTCAAGAATGATAACGATCGTTTGCTGAAAGAACTGGAATCAGCCAATATCTGTTTCCTGCATGCACCTATTTTCCATCCGGCCATGAAGATCGTAGGGCCTATTCGTAAGAATCTTGGTGTAAGGACTTTTTTTAACATGCTCGGACCCATGATCAACCCCGCAGAACCTGATTTTCAGCTGGTGGGTGTGTACAACCTGGAGATGGCCCGTATCTACAATTACCTGTTGCAACAGACCAGCAGCGCTTTTACCATCATACACAGCCTGGATGGATATGATGAGATATCTCTAACCGGCGATACCAAAGTGATCACGCAGGATGGAGAGAAGATCATGACACCCGAACAACTGGGTAAACGTATTGTGGCTGCAGAAGATATTTATGGTGGTAATTCTGTGGAAGAAGCTGCCAGGATCTTCACCAGGATCATCAAGGGCGAAGGTAGCTGGGCGCAAAATGCCGTGGTACTTGCCAATGCCGCTATGGCATTGCATTGCACCGGTAATTATACCAGTTATGATGCCGCTTATCATGCTGCCGTGGAAAGCCTGGAAAGCGGTAAAGCATACCGGTCATTACAAACTTTAATCAGCCTGCAATAACATGAACATATTAGACAAGATAGTAGCACAGAAACAAAAGGAAGTGGCCGAACGAAAGGCCAGCGTTTCGGTAGCGGAACTGGAGCGGAAGAAATTCTTTACCAGTGATACATTGTCACTGAAATCGTTCCTGGCAGATCCGGCCCGTACCGGCATTATTGCAGAGTTCAAAAGAAAATCTCCCAGCAAGGGCATCATCAACGACCGCGTAACAGTGGAAGAAGTGACCAGTGCCTATGCCAAAAACGGTGCTTCCGGTATTTCTGTTTTAACGGACCATGCGTTCTTTGGCGGTTCGTTGGATGATCTGCTGGCGGCCACCATTAATGATGTGCCGTTGCTCCGTAAGGATTTTATGATCGACGAGTACCAGCTGATCGAGGCCAAAGCTTATGGAGCGGAAGTCATCCTGCTGATAGCCGCCTGTTTAACGCCGGTCCAGGTAAAAACCATGGCGGCTACGGCAAAAAGGTTGGGACTGGAAGTATTGCTGGAAATACACAATGAAGAAGAATTGGGACATATCTGCGAAGCGGTGGACCTGGTGGGTGTTAACAACCGCAATCTCAAGACTTTCGAGGTCAGTATCGATACTTCGCTGGGGCTTATTAACAAGATACCCAAGGAAAAACCTGCAGTAGCAGAAAGTGGTATCAGCGATGTGAATACTATTGTAACTTTACGTCAGGCCGGTTTTTCCGGGTTTCTGATAGGGGAGAATTTTATGAAACAGGCCAGTCCTTCGGTTGCTTTTGCTGATTTTGTTAATCAACTAAAAGCAAAATAACATGCGGATCAAGGTTTGCGGTATGACCAGTGCGGAGCAGGTTCTCCAACTCGATGACATGGGAGTTGAATTCGCAGGATTCATTTTCTATCCCAAGTCGCCCCGTTATGTTCACAAATTCATGTCGCAGGCCGAGATTAAAAAGATCAAAGGAAAACATATCAATAAAGTGGGCGTATTTGTGAACGCACCTGCGGAAGAGGTATTGCAGACGGTGGATGAATGTGGCCTGTACCTGGTACAGCTGCATGGAGACGAGACCCCTAAGTACTGCGAAAAAATTGCCAATTATGTGGGTGTGGTGAAAGCATTTCGTTTACGTGAAGAAGACAATGTGTTGTGGAAAGTGAAAGACTATATGGATATTGCCGATATGTTCCTGTTCGATACCGAAGGCGCTGGGTATGGAGGCACCGGTAAACAATTCGATTGGAACATCCTGCGTGGTCTGAATATTGGCAAACCGTTTTTTCTCAGTGGTGGTATCGGGCCTACTGATGTGGCTAAACTAAAAGAATTTTCCGGGGAGCCGGTATCGAAAGACCTTTTCTCGGCAGATGTGAACAGTAAATTTGAGATAACACCGGGCATCAAAGACATGGACAGGCTTCGGTCATTTATACAATCCGTAAAACAGATCTAATTATCATAATAAGATGGCAGCAACCCAAACCTATCAGCAACCCAACGAGCAGGGATATTATGGCCAGTTTGGCGGGGCCTATATTCCCGAAATGTTACACAGGAATGTAGAAGAATTGAAAGCCCGTTATCTCGACATCATGTATGAACCTTCTTTTCAGCAGGAATTCAGGCTGTTGCTGAAAGATTATGTGGGCAGACCAACGCCCCTGTTCCTGGCAGAGCGACTGAGCAAAGAGTTTAACAGTTCCATTTACCTGAAGCGCGAAGACCTTTGCCATACGGGCGCCCACAAAATCAACAATACCATCGGTCAGATATTGCTGGCGCGAAAACTGGGTAAGACACGCATCATTGCCGAGACCGGCGCCGGCCAGCATGGAGTGGCTACCGCTACAGTATGTGCCCTCAAAGGAATGGAGTGCATTGTATACATGGGTGAAAAAGATATTGAGCGCCAGGCACCGAATGTGGCCCGTATGAAAATGCTGGGAGCAAAAGTGATACCCGCAACCAGTGGCAGTAAAACATTGAAGGATGCCACTAATGAAGCTATCCGCGACTGGATCAATAATTCGGCAGATACCCATTACATTATCGGTAGTGTGGTAGGACCGCATCCTTATCCGGATATGGTGGCCCGTTTTCAGAGTGTGATCAGCGAGGAGACCCGCTGGCAGTTACAGGAAAAAACAGGAAGTGAATTACCCACCCATGTAGTGGCTTGCGTGGGCGGTGGCAGTAATGCAGCGGGCGCTTTTTATCATTTTCTGGATGAACTGAGTGTACAGCTGGTAGCTGTGGAAGCTGCGGGTCATGGTGTGAACAGCGGTATGAGTGCAGCCACTACGCAACTGGGTAAACCGGGAATTCTCCATGGAAGCAAAAGCCTGGTTATGCAAACTGCAGACGGGCAGGTAGTGGAGCCACACAGCATTTCGGCCGGACTGGATTATCCCGGGGTGGGCCCACTGCATGCGCATTTATTCGCCAGTGGCCGCGGAACCTTCCTGAGTGCAACGGATGAAGAAGCCTTACAGGCGGCTTTTCATGTGAGCAAAACAGAAGGCATCATCCCCGCACTGGAAACGGCGCATGCATTTGCCGTGCTGGGAAAACTGAAACTGAAACCAACGGATAAAGTCGTGCTTTGTTTGAGCGGTAGGGGCGATAAGGACCTGGCTACTTATATGAACGCTATGTAACACCATAAAATGTAATGCTGCCAGTATGTGTTTGATCAACCGGCGGCACCTGGAAAATTATGAGCAGAATACAACAACTTTTCGCAGAAAAAAAACGACAGGTATTGAATGTATACTGTACGGCCGGTTATCCCGAACTGAACAGCACGCTGACCGTAATGAAGGCCTTGCAGGACGGCGGCGCGAACCTGATAGAACTGGGTATGCCTTACAGTGATCCATTGGCAGATGGTCCGATGATACAGGCCAGCAGCACCCGTGCCCTGGCCAATGGGATGACACTGGCCGCTTTGTTTGCGCAACTGAAAGATTTCCGCAAAACGATCCGCGTACCGGTGATATTGATGGGATATATGAACCCGATACTGCAATACGGCTTTGAAAAATTCTGTGCAGATGCTGCAGCCGTGGGTGTGGATGGACTGATACTGCCGGATTTGCCGGAGTTTGAATTTGAAACGGAGTATGGAGCCATCATCAGGAAATACGGATTGGATTTTATTTTCCTGGTAACCCCCGAAACTTCTGAAGAGCGTGTGTATAAGCTGGATGAATTGAGTAGTGGATTTTTGTATGCAGTAAGCTCATCAGCCACTACCGGTAAGGATAAGGATTTTTCTGCAGTTGAATTGTACCTGCAGCGACTGCAATCTCTGCAACTCAGGAATCCCGTGCTGGTAGGATTTGGTATCAAGGACAAAGAGACCTTCCAGTCGGCCTGCAAATACGCCAATGGCGCCATTATTGGGACTGCTTATATCAAAATGCTGGAAAGCGCCACAGATATTGAAACAGCCACCCGGCAATTCCTGGGAGAAGTATTGAATTAAGAAAGAACCCTGTGTACTATGAAACTTGCCATTGTAAAATATAACGCCGGAAATATCCAGTCTGTATTGTATGCACTGGAAAGGATCGGGATGGAAGCTGTAGTAACGGATGATCATGCCTTATTACGGTCGGCCGATAAAGTGATCTTCCCCGGTGTGGGTGAAGCCAGCAGTGCCATGCATTACCTGAAAGAGAGACAATTGGATAGCCTAATCAAAAACCTGGAACAACCGGTATTGGGTATTTGCCTGGGCATGCAACTGATGTGCAGGCACAGCGAAGAGAACAACACGGATTGCCTGGGTATTTTTGATACAACGGTGAAACGGTTTTCCGGCGGTCTTAAAATACCGCAGATAGGGTGGAACCTGGTGCAGGAAACCCGTGAGCCCTTGTTCAGTCATCTTCCGAAAGAAGCCTACTGCTACTTTGTTCATAGCTACTATGCAGCCTTATGCGATGAAACGTCTGCTACTACAGAATACGGTGTTCGTTTCAGCAGCGCCCTGCAGAAGGGGAATTTTTACGGTGTCCAGTTTCACCCGGAGAAAAGCGCTGCAGTAGGTGAACAGATCCTGAAAAATTTTATCCATCTATAAAATAACCTTCCAGAAAGCTTCATTACTAATTACTCATTCTCAGATAACCCTCTCTCCTCATGCAGATCATACCCGCAATCGATATTATTGATGGAAAATGTGTCCGCCTTACGCAGGGCGATTATGACCAGAAGACCATCTATAACTCCAATCCATTGGAAGTGGCAAAAACGTTCGAAGATGCGGGCTTGCAGCGTTTACACCTGGTTGACCTGGACGGAGCCAAAGCGGGGGCCATTAAAAACTGGAAGATCCTGGAAGCCATTACCCAGGCTACTTCGCTGGTAGTGGATTATGGCGGAGGTATTAAAACCGAAGATGACCTGCGCACGGTATTCAGATCTGGTGCAGCTTTTGCAACCATTGGCAGCCTGGCGGTAAAGAATGAAACTTTATTTGTGGAATGGATACAGAAATACGGGGCAGAGAAATTTTTACTGGGCGCTGATGTGAAAGATGAGAAGATTGCTGTCGGAGGCTGGCTGGAAACCACTGAGATCGATATTTTCAGTTTCCTGGAAAAATACATCGGTTATGGTATCACACAGGTTTTCTGTACCGACGTGAGTAAGGACGGAAAACTGGAAGGTCCTTCGATAGAACTGTACGAAAAGATCATTCACCGTTTTCCGGATCTTATTTTTATCGCGAGTGGTGGCGTGGCCACGCTCGAAGACCTGGAAGAGCTGAAACTGATCGGTTGCTGTGGCGCTATTGTGGGCAAAGCGATCTATGAGAACAGGATCAACTTATCTGAATTGATCAACTTTTAAAAGCGGACCGTTGCGGAGCATAACCTCCTGCAGCAACGCAAGACAGCTATATGCTAACAAAACGAATCATACCCTGCCTTGATATCAAAGATGGCAGAACGGTCAAGGGGGTCAACTTTGAGAATATCCGGGATGCCGGTGATCCTGTGGAGCTGGGTGCCTTGTATGCCCGTCAGGGAGCGGATGAACTGGTGTTCCTGGATATTACGGCAACCGTAGAGAAAAGAAAGACCCTGAGCGAACTGGTGAATAAGATCTCGCACCATATCAATATCCCTTTTACAGTGGGTGGCGGTATCAGCAGCGTGGAAGATGTGCGCGTGTTGCTGCAGAACGGTGCCGATAAGATATCTGTGAACACGGCAGCTTACCGGAACCCCCAACTCATTGCAGAACTGGCAAGGGAATTTGGCAGCCAGTGTGTGGTGCTGGCTATTGATACCAAACAGGAAGCAGATGGAGAATGGTATGTGTACCTGAATGGCGGTCGCGTTAAAACCGATACGCGCTGTGCCGACTGGGCCAGGCAGGCCGTAGACCTGGGCGCAGGGGAGATATTACTGACCTCGATGAACCACGACGGTACCAAACAGGGGTTTGCCCTGGACATTACCGCTGCCCTGGCCGGAAGCCTACCTGTACCGGTGATCGCTTCGGGCGGGGGAGGAACGATGGATCATTTTGTGGATGTGTTCACGACCGGAAAGGCTGATGCAGCATTGGCTGCCAGCATCTTCCATTTTAAGGAGATCGGGATACCGGAGCTGAAAAGTCATCTGCATGATAAAGGTATCGTGGTCAGGCAATAATGCTTCTGAAATTGCTGCCAGGATTGGCAAAACAATACTTACTGTACCTTTACCCCCGGTGACGGGTAACAACAATAACAGCCGAATAATGTGATGCCGTACAAGTGTGCGACGCAACAGGGGCTGATACAGGAACAAAAAGCTGGAAACATGAAAATAGATTTTGCCAAATATGCGGATGGACTGGTGCCGGCCATTGTGCAGGATTTCCATACGCACAAAGTGCTGATGCTGGGTTTTATGAATGCAGAAGCATTGGAAAAAACAGAGCAGACAGGGAAAGTGACTTTCTTCAGTCGCAGTAAAAAACGCTTATGGACCAAGGGGGAAGAAAGCGGTAATTTCCTGGAGCTGAAAAGCATCACGGAAGACTGTGACCATGATACCCTGCTGATCAAAGCGCATCCGCTGGGGCCGGTTTGCCATACAGGCGCTGATACCTGCTGGAGTGAGCGTAATCACAGTGATAATTTCCTGTTTTACCTGGAAGATATTATCCGCCTGCGTAAGAAAGCATCTCCGGATGAATCGTATGTGGCACGCCTGTTTGGCAAGGGATTGAATAAGATAGCCCAGAAAGTGGGTGAGGAAGCAGTAGAACTGGTGATTGAGGCCAAAGACAGTAACGACGACCTGTTCCTGAATGAAGCGGCCGACCTGATGTTCCATTATTTGCTTTTGCTTAACGCGAAAGGACATAATTTACAGGCTGTAATGGATATACTTCAAAAACGTCATTCCAAATAAAATATGAAAAGATTACTGGTAGTAGTATTATTGATGCCATTGATGAGCCTGGCACAGGGTGGGCAGGGTTTTAGCATGATGACGCCTTCCTCTGGCGGAGGTTTTGTGATCAAGGGAAACCTGGCAGGTGTAAAAGACAGTACAGAAGTGGTTTTAAGAGGTGGCAGTACCGGCAATATTATTGCGAAGGATAAAGTGAAAAAAGGGGTATTTACCCTGAAAGGAAAACTGACGGAACCGGATATTTTCCAGGTAAGTTTCAGCGGGTACCAGCAGGTACTGGACCTGTTCATCTTTAATGACAATATCACGGTTTCCGGTAACCTGGCTGAGCCGGCTACGGTTCAGGTGAAGGGATCGGCCACGGAAACGGATTATGAGTCATTCAAAGCGTCTTTTAATCCCCTGTTCGAAGAGTTGCGTAACAAAGTGCAGCTGATCAATGCAGAGAAGGATGCAGCCGGCAGGGATTCCCTGATCAAACTGTATTCGGTGGTCAGAACCCGGGCCTTAACGAATGCGGAACGTTTTGCCAGGGAAAAACCCTCTTCTGCGGTAAGTTCACTGGCTTTGTTTGCGGTGATGCCACTTTTTGAGAATGTAGAAGACCTGGAAACTGCTTACCGGCAGCTGCTGCCCTCTGCACGACGGGGAAGTTTTGCCAGGGAGATCGAAAAGAAGTTCATTGGCAAAGTGGGTTCACAGGCAATTGATTTTACACAGAAGGATGTGGATGGAAAACCGGTATCACTGGCTTCTTTCCGAGGCAAATATGTGCTGGTTGATTTCTGGGCAAGCTGGTGTAAACCCTGCCGCATGGAGAACCCGAATGTAGTAACGGCTTATCAATCCTACAAAGACAAAAATTTTACCGTACTGGGTGTTTCCCTTGACCAGTCCAAGCCCAACTGGCTGGCTGCCATCAAGGCGGATAACCTTACCTGGACCCATGTCAGTGACCTGCAATACTGGAACAATGCGGTAGCGCAATTATATGGCATACAGAGTATCCCAGCCAACCTGCTTATCGATCCGAATGGTAAGATCATTGCGCGCGATATCCGCGGCGAGGAGTTGCAGAACAGGTTGAAGGAGCTCCTGAAATAATAGATCCTGTAAAAATGAATCATCTCCGTTTCCTCTTGCAGGGAACGGAGATTTTTTTTGTGAACGATTTATTTTTTGAAGGCCTTTTCGTAAACAACCGGATCAAATCCGAGGGCAGTCACATTCCCATCAGCATTTTCGATCAACGGACGTTTGATGGCGCTGGTATGCGCGGCCAGCAGTTGAATGGCAGCTTTCTCGCTGGTGATGGATGCCTGTACTTCAGGATCCAGCTTGCGCAAGGTGGTACCTTTTCTGTTCACCAATGCTTCCCAGCCTGTCTGGCTGCTCCAGTTCTTCAGTTTGGCTGCTGTGATGCCCTGTTTTTTATAGTTGTGAAAACTATAGGGTATTTGGTGTGCCTCTAACCAGGTAAGGGCTTTTTTTACTGTGTCGCAGTTGGGTATTCCGTAAACAGTGTACATATTGACCGATTATAGCGGCAAAAATAGTTATAGAATGACAATAATTTGAAGGATTCTCTCTCAATGACTTAATTTGTAACCAGCTATTCTTACATGGGCAGAATTTGGGTTGTACTACTATTGGCAGGCTTCTTTACTTCACTGAACGCGCAGGAAAATAACCGTCAGAAAGTTCAGTTGGGAAGCCTGATCGGCAATGTGCTGGATAATGCATCCGGTAAAGCATTACCGTTTGCCAGTATGTTGCTGACCCGAAGTGATATTAACCAAACGCCCCTCAGCCTGGTTGCGGATAAAAACGGGGGTTTTGATTTTGAAAAACTTTCTTTCGGATATTACCGTTTAACGATCGATGTGGTGGGTTTTGCCCAATACCATCTGGACAGTATTCATGTATATACCGAAAGGGTGGATATTAACCTGGGTGATATCAGGCTAAGCACTTCGGCTGCAGCCTTGAACGAAGTAGTGGTGTATGCAGAAAAACCACTTATTGAGAACCGTGACGGAAAAGTTGTCTATAACGTTGCAGAAAGCCCTCTCAGTAATGGTACCAATGCTTCAGAAATGTTGCGCAACCTGCCATTGATGAATGCGAATCCTGATGGTACTTTGTTGTTGCGTGGTAAAGAACCCCTGATACTGATGGATGAGAAACCAGTGAACCTGACAGGCCAACAACTGAGAGATCTGCTGGAGAGTTTACCCGCCAATGTGGTGGAGAAAGTGGAAGTGATGCAAAACCCTCCGCCTGAATATGCTACGTATCCCGGAGGTGTCATCAATATCATTACCCGTAAGGGCCGCGTAGGTATTTACCAGAAACTGAGTGTAAGCGGTGGTACACGTGGTGAAGGCAGTGTTTCAGGACACTTCAATTATCGCAGCAGTAAACTTAATATCAGTTCAGGTATTGGTTACGGATCTTCTGTGAACCAGGGAAATTCCTGGTCGCACCGCCAGAATATTTACCGGGATTCTGTTAATTATTTTTATTCGCAGTCCGAATTTCATAACCACAGCAGGCATCCCAATGCCCGTTTCCAGGCCGATTACGATTTTACTAAAAAGAGTACCGCCAGTTTTGTATACCAGGGTAATCTGAATTTTTACCAAAACAACAGCCATGTATTATACAGTAATCGCGACAGTCTCCTGAACGTATACAAAGCCAGTTCGCGTGATAATGCCTACGAAGGTAACGGTTACAATCATGGCTTCTCGGGTTCATACCAGTGGAAGGGAAAGAATCCCGTAGAGAAACTGCAGGTATACAGCGGCATCAATTTCAGTAAGAACGAGAATAACCGGGATTTTTACCAGCAGTTTCTCAGCTCCGATTTTTTACCAACAGGACTGGATTCTACACAGGTGCAGTTGACAGATAATTACATCACATCCTGGTACCTGAATGCAAATTACAACAAGCCGCTGAACGATACCGGTACGGTATTCCTTTCCATGGGAAGCAGTTATTCGTCCAATACACAGCACAATATGCTCAATACCAGCTTTCTCAGAAAAACCGATCAGTCATTGGTAGAGAATGCGATACTGAGTAATGATTTTTATTTTCACCAGTCTGTCTATACCGGCCGTTTGGCCTTGGTGGTGGGGTTGTGGCACAATGTAAAACTGATCGTAGGGGCACAGGCAGAAAATACAAGGACCGATTTTCGTTTTATAAAAGGCAACGCACCCAATGCAAATAACAGTTACTGGCGTATCTTACCCAATGTTACTTTGCGTAAAGAATTTAACAGGGAATTCAATATGTCGTTTGTT
The DNA here is from genome assembly GCA_016183765.1 of Bacteroidota bacterium. Classification (GTDB taxonomy): domain Bacteria; phylum Bacteroidota; class Bacteroidia; order Chitinophagales; family Chitinophagaceae; genus Sediminibacterium. Next base: position 64,904 of record JACPEA010000003.1, on the reverse strand, counting down.
TTCCGCGAAACCATCCGCAGGCCGGGTATGAATGAATTGAACCCGAGTATCGATTTCAGCGACCCCTTCAATGTCCGTTTTGGGAATCCCTATATCCAACCTTCACTGACCGATAATTTTGATCTTAACGTCAGCTATGCGGCAAAGAAGTTCAATATCAATGCCTCATTGGGTTATAACCGGGTGAAGAATGTATTCAATTCGATCCGCACGCTGATCGATAGCGGTAAAACGCAGACCACCTGGCAGAACATCTCAGACCAGGAGGAATACCAGGCCAGTGTATGGAGTGGTATCACCGTTGCCAAAAAGCTGCGGATCAGCATCAGTGGCGGATACAATTACAACAAATACAGCGCCAGGGAAAAACAGTTGTATCGCTATGTGGATGGGGGAACGGCATACGCTACATTCAACTACACCTATTCGCCGGATAACCTTACCATCATAGAAGCCAATAACCGCTATACCAGTTTTGCCACTCCGCAGGGCCGCTCGCGAAGCAATGTCAACATGAGTTTGAGTGTACAGCGGAAATTCTTCAGCAAACGTGTGATCATCGGTATCTCCGCCATCGATCCGTTTGGTCTGCAGCAATACAACGGGTTTACCTATGGCAGCAATTTCAATATAGAGAGTTACAGTATCAGTAATACAAGAAATTTCCGTTTATCGGTGAGTTACCAGCTGAGCAAAGTGATGGTGCGCAGTAACCTGAACGATAAACAGCGCAAAGAAGCGTTGGATAAATTGCAACAGAAATAATTCACGGTATCAGTCCCCGCTTACAGGCCTGCCGATTGTGGGGCAATACGTGAGGCCAGCCAGCTTTCCCTGACCGGCACCATCCACTGGGTGAATAATGCTTTCTTGTTGGCCACCAGGTTATTGAAATAGATAGTATCAGGCGTAAGGAACCCGTTTTCCAAAGCATAGTTGAGTTGTGCCATCGGAATGGTCTCAATTTTGTCTTTTACCAGGAATGCCAGGTTCTGCCGGTTGAACATATCCACTTTAAAAGCGGCTTCTATTTTCTGGAGAAAGTGAACGGAACTATCGGTACTGCAGCCGCCTACGCCTGTATGTGTTTCATCTGCCATCAGCACGATGAACTGGCCGAACAGCAGGTTGCCATATCCTTTTACAGGTGTGCCATGGCTTTTCCAATGCCCGATGAACTGTTTCAGCATATCTTCAATCTCCAATGCTTCACTGATGGTAAACAGGCGGTTGCTCTGGTAAAGCCATACACGGGAGGAAGCGGGAAAATCTTCCGGTATCAGGTGTCTGTATTCGAAGTCCATACTACAAAATTACTGTATTTGCCATAATTCCGCATGAACCGGGTTTGGAGGTGAAAGCGGGCCCGTTTTGTGTGCTATTCAGGATTTACGGCTGAAACGCATAAAACTCAGCAGGGTTCCGCTGAGTACCGCTGCAAACAGCCTGGTCAGAATGGCGGAACGGGTAAAAAGCTGGCCCCTGGTTTCGGGCGATTCCTTTAAGAGTAGCGATAACAGCCAGCTGATGAGCAGGGTGGCGGCAAACATGTAGACAGTGATCGCCAGCCATTTTTTCCAGCTAAAATTTTTTCGGGCGAACATAAGGTATCATTGGGTTTGTGTAAACCGGTAAGGACTTCGAAAACTTATTCCATATTTGCGGCGATCATTTCTGCAATATCCAGTACGGCCACTTCATTCTCCTTTTCGCGGTTCTTGACGCCATCGGTCATCATGGTATTACAGAAAGGACAGGCAGAGGCAATGAACGAGGCACCTGTCTCCAGTGCTTCATCCGTACGTTCAATGTTGATGCGTTTATCGCCCGGTTCATCCTCTTTGAACATCTGTGCGCCACCGGCTCCGCAGCAAAGGCCATTGGATCGGCAACGTTTCATTTCCACCAGTTCCGCATCCAGCGCTTCCAGCACTTTTCGGGGTGCTTCATAAATACCGTTGGCGCGGCCCAGGTAACAGCTGTCGTGGTAAGAGATCTTTTTTCCTTTGAAACTGCCACCCTCTTTCAGTTTGATCCGTCCTTCGTCAATGAGTTGCTGCAGCAAACTGGTGTGGTGGATCACTTCATAGTTGCCGCCCAGTTCGGGATATTCGTTCTTGAGGGTATTGAAACAATGCGGACAGGTGGTCACGATCTTTTTGATGCCATAACCGTTCAGCACCTGGATGTTCTGGTAAGCCATCATCTGGAAAAGGAATTCGTTGCCGGCTCGCCTGGCGGGGTCGCCGGTGCAGGCTTCTTCTTTTCCGAGGATTGCATATTTGAAACCTACTTTATCAAGAATGGCAGCAAAAGCTTTGGTGATCTTCTGCGCACGCTGATCAAAACTGCCGGCACATCCCACCCAGAATAGGATATCGGGGCTTTCTCCTGCTGCCATCATCTCTGCCATGGTGTTCACTTTCATATCCGAAAGATTTATACGAATGTAGCTGAAATTTGCATATAACAGAGTGTAATGAATGTAAGAAATTGGCCTGGTTACAAGCCATTTGATCAGGCGTTTTACCTAATCAATGATCAGTAACACGCATCCCTGTTTTGAATAGGTTCTGTGCGCATCGCTATCGTCGCCCACCGTATAAATAAGCCCTTTGCTAAGAGTATGTTTGCTGCCGTTGGCAAGCTCCGTTTCCATGGATCCTTCTATGCAGAAAATGATATGTCCCTTGCTGCACCAGTGATCGGCCAGGTATTCGGGTGAGTAGGTCACCTGCCGGATCCTCACATCGTCACGGAAAAAGGTTCTCCATTCCGCAAAGCCCGTAATGCCCGGTTTGATCTCCGGCGCGATATCGGCAAAGTCGGAGATGGAGAATGGGAAGGCGGAGAGTTTCATAAAATAAGTTTCAATCTAAACGAGCAAGGCCGGATATCGAAACAGATCCATTCATCATTTCCCGCCATGGCGGGATTCAATATTCGATATTTCCTAGGCTGTTTCTGCCGCCCATTTGTCCCGTTCATCCGGTGAGAATTTCCAGGGGGCGAAGTTATTCTCGATATTGCTGAATGTGCTGTTCCATTCCTGCGGAGCATTGCTTTCTTCCATAATCAGGGAACGGCGCAGTTCGGTGATGATGTCGAGCGGGGAAATACTTACCGGGCAGGCTTCCACACAGGCGTTGCAGGTGGTGCAGGCGCGAAGTTCTTCCACGCTGATATAATCATGCAGCAGTGTTTTGTTATCGGCTACAAACGATTTATGCTGGTTGATATTGCGGCCAATATCTTCCATGCGGTCGCGGGTGGCCATCATGATCCTGCGGGGACTCAGCTGTTTCCCCGTAAGGTTGGCCGGGCAGGAAGCGGTGCATCGGCCACATTCGGTACAGCTATAGGCATCCAGCAGGCTTTTCCAGCTCAGTTCAAAAATATCTTTCGCGCCGAAATGTGCGGGCGGTACCGCATCGGCGGGTACGGTTTCGGGTTGCATGGCGTACAGCACTTCTTGCTGTACCTCGGGCATATTCTTCATTTTACCATTGGGCTCCAGTCGCGCAAAATAAGCATTCGGGAATGCCAGCAGGATGTGCAGGTGTTTGGAATAAGGCAGGTAATTCAGGAAAGTGAATATCCCAACTATATGCAACCACCAGCAGCTGCGTTCGATAGCTGTTAGGTTACCATCGCTCAGACCGGCGAACAGCGGGCTGATGAGACTGGAAACGGCAAAAGAGCCTGTTTGCAGATAATGTTCGCTTCCCCTGGCCTGTAATACCTGGTCGGCAGCGTTCATGGTCAGGAACAAAGACATCAGGATGATCTCGGTAAACAGGATATAATTGGCATCACTCCTGGGCCAGCCGTTCAGGTCCTTGCTGAGAAAACGTTTCAGGTGCAGGAGGTTTCTCCGGCTAAGGAATACCACACAAACGAAGATCACGCCGAGCGCGAGGAACTCGAATGCATTGATCAGCCAGTTGTACAGGTTGCCCAGCACCGGGGCAAACAGGCGATGGGTGCCCAGGATACCGTCCAGCACGATCTCCAGCACTTCCAGGTTGATGATGATAAAACCGGCATAGATCAGGAAGTGCATGACGGCCACCAGCGGGTTCTTGAACATCTTTTTTTGTCCAAACGCCAGTAACAGCAGGTTACTCCAGCGTTTACCGGGCTGGTCGTTCAACTGCTCCTTTTTGCCCAGCAGGATATTTCTTCTGATCTCGCCTGCTTTTTTGGCAAATAGCCAGACAGCCACCACAGAAATGACCGCGAACAGGATTTGCTGTAGATAGTGCATAGTAATCGCTTATTTTGCTAAGATAACAAATTGGCGAGTTGTAAAGGGATTGTGGGTTGGTTTTATTGTTGTTACTTTTGACTGATAAATCCTGATTATGGCAGCAAAGAAATACATATTGAACCGGGAAGCGGCAGAACAGAAACTGCACCGGATGACATTGGAACTGGCTGAAAGCCTGAACGGAGATACGGAGCCGGTTGTTTTGATCGGCATCCGGAACAGTGGCACCGTGATCGCAGAGAAAATAGCAGGACTGCTGAAAAATTATACCAGTAACGAGATCAAAGTGCTCTCGCTGACCATGGATAAGAAACACCCTGTAGAGATCACTTTGGATGAACAGATCTCTCTCGATAACCTTCATGTAGTCATCACAGATGATGTGACCAATAGCGGTCGCACTTTACTGTATGCGCTCAAACCGCTGCTGGAATATTTCCCCAAAAGTATCCAGACCCTGGTACTGGTAGAACGTATGCACAAACTGTTTCCCATTAACCCGGATTATGTGGGTTTGTCTGTGGCCACCACGCTGCAGGAACATATCCAGGTAGAAGTGGAGAATGGGGTGTTGACGGGTGCATATGTCGAGTAGCCCTTAATGCCGCCCAATGATCTGTTTCAGTATGATCGGATAGGGTCGCCGTAAATCGGGAGAGATCCCGTACAGTTGGTTGAAAATGCAAAAAATATTCATAAACTTGTCAGGAAAAAGAACCTTCACTTAAACTTAGTAGTATGGATGCTGCCATTCAGGAGCGGATCAATGTCTGGGTTAACGGACATTACGACCAGGCCACAAAAGATACCATTGCCCAATTACAGAAAGAGAACCCCGATGAACTGGCGGATGCGTTTTACCGGAACCTTGAATTTGGTACCGGCGGCCTGCGTGGTATTATGGGTGTAGGCACCAACCGCATTAATAAGTACACCATCGGAATGGCTACGCAGGGGTTTGCCAATTACCTGAAAAAGACATACGGGAATGAAGAAGTGAAAGTGGCAATCGCGCACGACAGTCGCAACAACAGCCGCTTTTTTGCAGAGACCACCGCCCATGTATTTGCCGCTAACGGTATCAAAGTCTACCTGTTCGAAGCCCTGCGTCCCACACCCGAACTCAGTTTTGCCATCCGGAAACTGGGTTGTAAGGGAGGAGTGGTCTGCACGGCATCACATAACCCACGGGAGTATAACGGGTATAAAGCTTATTGGAACGATGGCGGACAGCTGGTACCGCCGCATGATAAGAATGTGATCAGGGAAGTGGAAGCCATCACCAGTGTGAATGAAGTGAAATGGAACGGCGGTGATGCCAATATCACCCTGACCGGTAAGGAAATGGATGATGCTTACCTGGATATGGTGAAAGACCTGAGTGTGTACCCGGATGTGATCGCCCAACAGAAAGATCTCAAGATCGTGTATACACCGATCCATGGTACCGGCATCACGCTGGTACCCGAAGTGCTGAAACGGTTTGGTTTTACCAATGTGACCGTTGTGGAAGAGCAGGCCACACCCGATGGCAATTTTCCTACAGTCAATTATCCGAATCCGGAAGAAAGTGAGACGATGAGTATTGGTTTGAAAAAAGCCAGGGAGCTGGATGCGGATATCTTACTGGGTACAGACCCCGATGCTGATCGGGTAGGTATTGGCGTTAAGAATCACAAAGGAGAATGGGTATTAATGAATGGCAACCAGACCGCAGTACTGGCTTTCAGTTACCTGATGGAGGCAAGAAAGGCCAAAGGCATTGCGCAGCCCAACGATATGGTGATCACCACCATCGTTACCACCGAAATGATCAACGAAGTGGCCAGGCAGAATGAAGTGGCCTGTTATAATGTACTCACCGGTTTTAAATGGATTGCCGAAAAGATCAAAGAACTGGACGGACAGAAGAACTATGTGATTGGCGGTGAGGAAAGTTTCGGACTGATGATCGGTAACCAGATCCGCGATAAAGATGCGGTAAGTGCTGTGGCCCTGATGTGCGAGATGGCTGCTTACGAAAAGAACCAGGGAAGAACACTTTTCGATAAAATGATAGAACTGTACATCAAGTATGGTTTCTACTACGAAAACCTGATCAGCATCACCAAAAAAGGAATGAATGGGCAGAAAGAGATCGCAGATATGATGGAGAGCTATCGCAACCATCCACCCAAAACCATTGCCGGGGCACAGGTGGCCACATTGCTGGATTATGAGTTACAGAAAGGCACCAACCTGGCAACCGGTGAAAGCTGGAAGATAGAACTGCCTAAAAGCAATGTATTACAGTTTGTAACGGCAGATGGCACCAAGATCTCGGCCCGGCCATCGGGTACCGAACCCAAGATCAAGTTTTATTTCAGTGTAAACACGCAACTGCAACGCAAAGAGGATTTCGACAGCACGTATGCCCTGCTGGAGGATAAGATCAGGGCGATCATTGCTGACATGAACCTGCAGTAATCGTTGCTACGATTGCACAGATGTGCTGAATTCTTAGTCGCCTGTGCTTTTTTAAAGCCAGGTTCCTGATGCGGACCAGCCGTTCTGTAAGCTGAGTAGTCTTATTCTTGCAAAACATTGATCCAATGTGGGTTAATTTTGTGCCTTAACAGTTTCTGTTCACAGCCGGGTTTCTTAACCTGTCACAAGCCGACTATGCAGTATATTCGTAGTGTTTATGAGAAAATACGAAGACACATACCAGCATAAGGGGCTGCGGAAGAAACTCGTTGACCTGCTGCGTGAAAAAGGCATCACGGATGAACGCGTACTGGATGCCATCAATACCATACCCCGCCATTATTTCCTGGATTCGGCTTTTGATAAAATCGCTTATGAGGACCGGGCTTTTCAGATCGCAGCCGGTCAGACAATTTCTCAACCCTATACGGTAGCCTACCAAACCCAGTTGCTGCAGGTAAAAAAAGGTGACAAAGTACTGGAGATCGGCACAGGTAGTGTGTACCAGGCAACCATACTTGCCGAAATGGGGGCGAGGGTGTACACCATTGAGCGACAGAAAAAGTTATACGACCTGCAGAAAGAATATTATTTCCGAAGCAAATACCCCAATATCAAATTCTTTTTCGGAGACGGTTTTGAAGGTTTACCCACCTATGCACCGTTTGATAAAGTGATCATCACCGCCGCTGCTCCTGTAATACCACCCAAACTGGTGGAACAGTTAAAAACCGGCGGGTTGATGGTGATACCATTGGATGAAGCAGGTTCGCAACGCATGCTTCGTTTGACCAAACAGGAAGATGGAACTGTGAGCGAAGAGGCCTTTGATCTGTTCTCTTTTGTACCCATGCTCACAGGTAAGAACCAGTGACCTGTCGACTTCTGCCTTCCAGCTGAAAGGGAACACCTATATCTTCCTTATGCAAAAGCAAAGATCAGTAACGGTACTTCCTTTTATTGTGGCAGCGCAGTTTGCCTGTACTTCTGTATGGTTTGCAGGGAATGCGGTCATTAACGATATTATCCGGTATTTTGCCTTGTCCACCGAAGTGCTGGGACACCTGGTGTCTGCCGTACAACTGGGTTTTATAACGGGAACTTTGCTGTTCGCGGTATTTACGGTGTCAGACAGGTTTTCTCCTTCGCGTGTTTTTGTGGTATGTGCGCTTGCCGCTGCCTTGTGTAACCTGTCTGTATTTGTAGCGGAAGGTTTTTCCTCATTGATGCTGGCGCGTTTTGCCACGGGTTTCTTCCTGGCAGGTATCTATCCCGTGGGCATGAAGATCGCTGCTGATCATCACCAGCAGGGGCTGGGCACCGCATTGGGCTGGCTGGTAGGAGCGTTGGTATTGGGTACGGCATTTCCACACCTGGTGCATGTATACCCAGCCGGTTTCTCCTGGAAATGGGTGATCGCTATAAGCGCTTTGCTGTCAGTAACAGGTGCATGGATCATCGGGTTGTTTGTGCCAGATGGGCCCTACCGAAGCAGGAGCAACGGTTTTGATCCGGCAGTATTGCTGAAGATATTCCGTAATGCAGATTTCCGGTCAGCAGCTCTTGGTTATTTCGGTCACATGTGGGAGCTCTATGCATTCTGGGCTTTTGTGCCTTCTGTATTCCATACTTATTTTTCGGTTCATAACGACCAGGGGAATGAGCCTGTTGCGTTGCTGTCGTTTCTCGTGATCGCCATCGGTGCGCCGGCCTGTGTTATGGGCGGTTATCTTTCGCGCAGATGGGGTAGTGCGAGAACCGCTTTTCTGGCACTGCTGATCTCCGCAAGTTGCTGTTTGTTATCGCCGTTCTTTTTTCAATTACCTTTCCCGGTATTCCTGTTGCTGATGCTGGTATGGGGTATGTCTGTGGTGGCGGATTCTCCGCAGTTCTCTACATTGGTAGCAGGTTCCATTTCACCTGAAGTCCGGGGTACAGCGCTTACCATCACCAATTCTATCGGTTTTACCATCACCATTCTCAGTATCGAAACCCTCAATTACCTGCGCGATGATCTTCCTTCCCGGTATCTCTACCTGCTACTTGCCGCAGGCCCGCTGCTAGGTATGCTGGCCATGAAACGACAGTTGCGCAAAACCACCTGACTGGGCTACAAAAAAGAGCCGCCCAAAAGGACGGCTCGGCTATTTTGATTAGCGTTTTACCACTGCTACTGCTGCATCATTTCCATTCCTCCACCCTGGTCGGCCTTGGTGTTCTTACGTTTGAACAGGGTTGCATCAAACTTACCAAAGCGGTAGCTGAAATTCAGACGGAGTACCTGCTGGTCCCTTCTTCTTTCACTGGTCTGGGTAAAGAAAGTGCTTTCAGAGTATGATTTGAAGACCTGAGTACGGAACACATCGTTCATGCTCAGAGTCAGGGATCCACTTTGTCCGTTCTTCCATGTCCAGTCTTTTCTGATAGCCATATCAAATCCATAACGGGGCAGGTTGTAACCCTGCGAGGTAGATTGCGGACCACCCCACATCATACCACCACCGCCACGGCCGCCCATACCACCGGAGTTTGGAGGTAATACAGATTTTGCCTGGTAATCGCCACTGAACTGAACAGACCAACCCTTGGCTATTTTAAAGTTGTTGTTCATTTTACCAAACCAGCTCACCATGGAATTGCTCAGGCTTTGGCCGGGTACGGTTGCATTGATCTGTGAGTTGAACAGGTTTACGTTCACGGTAAAATCCCACCATTTGGTCAATGCTATTTTATTGGTCAGTTCTAGGCCATAAGAATAACTGTAATCAGCATTGATATACGTGTTGAAATAAGCACTATCGCCACTTACCAGTCCATTTTTATCCCTGTACACATAACGGGTGATCAGGTCTGTCGTATGCTTGAAGAAAGCAGTAGCCAGGAAATTGGCGCCACGGGTATAGGCATTGTTGTACGAAACCTCGAATGAGTTGGTGAACTCGGGCTTCAGTCCGGCATTACCGATGTTGATGTTCTGCGGATCGGAATAATCCGGGAACGGCATCAGTTGGAAGAAATTAGGACGATTCACACGACGGGAATAATTCAGCTGCAGGTCCTGTTTGTCGTTGATCTTATACGTGATGAACGCACTGGGGAATAAACTCAGCGGGTACTTCACTTTGAAAGTGGCTGAATCCTGCCCTTTGGCATTCAGCAGGGTGCCGGTATAATTGGAACTCTCGGCACGCAAACCTAACTGGTAGCTCCATTTTTTCACTTTGAAGCTGTAAGTGGCATATGCCGCTGATACCTGGTCGTAAAATTTATATTTGTTACTGATGCCCGGAACCAGGTTATAACTGCTGCTGCTGTAATCGTAGCGGTATTGATCGCTCATGTTATGAAAGTCCCTGATGGCCGTTCTTACACCCGCTTCCAGTTTGCTGTCATCGCTCAGCGGGTTCTCGTAATCTGCCTGGAGAATATAGTTCTTGGTGGCGCCGCTGCCCAATGTCTTTTGCAGCAAAGCCTGTCCTTTGGTTGTGCCATTGCTGTTATAGGTCTGTGTACCGATATTGGCGTTGTTCTCATTATTGCTGGAGTTGTAGTTGAAGTCAGCAGAAATGTTATGCCCGCTCTTGGTAAAATTGTGCTTGTAGCTGATCTGGGTACCTACGTTCCGCATGATCGCACTGCTGTTGGTGCTGATCTGGTTATAGGAAGTGAATGTTGACTTGATGGTAGAGTCAACCCGCTGCGTCTGTTCGTTATCGAACTGGCCCCTCATGAAGTTGCCTGCCACCGAGATCGTATTGCGGTTGTCTACCAGGAAATCCAGTCCTGCACGCGCAAAACCAAAATGCCCGTTATTGGTACCATTGCTGGTATTGTACACGGTGCTGGGGGTATACAGCAGGTTGGTCCTGTCGGTAATACCGTTCGAGAGGGATTTACGCTGGTTAAAATTGGCGCTTAGTGAGAAATTAATTTTGTCCTGGCGCAGGTTCAGGTCGCCGCCCAGGTTCAGTTTACCACGCGAATCGATACCGGTCCTGATACCGCCGTTATAACCTGTTTTTTTGTTCTTTTTCAGTACAATATTCAGGATACCCGCATTACCGCCCGAAGCGTCGAACTTAGCGGAAGGATTGGTGATCAGTTCCACTTTGTCAATGATATCGGCAGGGATCTGGTCAAGCGTAAGGGTGGTTGGACGGTTGTCGATGAACAGGGTAGGACTGGCATTACGCATGGTTACATTACCATCGATATCCACGTTCAGTGAAGGGATGCTCTTCATGATCTCGGTAGCCGTTTGACCTGAGCTGACCAGGTTCTTGTCTACGTTGAATATTTTCCGGTCGATACCCAGTTCCAGTAATGGTTTGGCAGAAGAGGTAACGGTTACGTTACCCAGGTTGGTGGCATCTTCTTCCATTTTAAGGTTACCCAGGTCCTTGTCGGCCATGGCCAGCATCTGCTGCATATTGGCTCCACCACCCTGTGGCATTTTGATACCGAAACTGATGGGTTTCTCCAGGGATTTGTAACCTAAAGCACTGATTTTCAGTTTGAAATTGCCAAAAACGGGCAGGTTGTCAAAGCTAAAATCACCATTAGCCTTGGTGATCAGGGTACTCAATATTGCTTCTTTCATTTTTTTGGTGGCCGTATCAAAACGGTTGCCTACCAGCTGAACGGTAACGGATTCGAGTCCTTTATTGGTCTTGCTATCTACCAGTTTACCGTAAAAGTGGCCAATATTCATGCTTTGGGAGTTACCTCCGCCGCGCATGGCTCCGGGCATCTGGGCAAAAGCCGTGATAACGAGGAGTTTGAAAATGGCAATCGTAAATAATTTTCTCATGATTCTTTTCTAATTATATAATGCAAAGTTGCGATGCAATAGGGCCATGCCCGTTTTTCATTACACCAGCGGTAATAAGACAATTTTGAATGGACAAAGTTGGAACATGGGGGGTAGAACTATCGATTTCGTCGGTGATTACCCCTTTTAATCGGTAATTCTTACAAAGAGGTCAGCAAAATCTGTAATAAACCGATCACAAAACCCAGCACTCCGCCAATGATCTCTACAAAGCGGAACTCTTTTGCCATGATGCTGTTCAGGATCTGCTCCAGTTTATCAGAGGAGAAACCGGCAACCTTCTCGATCACGATCTTTTCCAGGTCAAGCTGCTCCTGCAGGGTTCCCATATAGTTTTTCATGAGAACAGGGAATAAGGTCTCCAGTTCGGCCAGGAATACCGATTTCAGCTCGTTAATGGTCTTATCACCAATGAACATGCTGATCACAGGCATCTGTTCGGCCAGTTTTACCCGCAGGAACTGGTCAATATGCCCTTCTACATGCGGCATGATCTTTTTCAGATTATCCGGATGGGTGATCCTGGATTCAATCTCGCTGAACGACAGCAGCTCAGCGCTGACCAGTTTACCCAGTTTTTCAGCGAACTGCCGTTGTCTTTTGGGAAAAATGCCGTGCAGCGTGAACCAGAGGATCTTTTTGGGCTCCCTGGGGTGAAACAACATTTTGATGGCGATCCAGTTGGTGAACCATCCGATAAAAGCAGAGATCAGGGGAATCAGTACCAGGGCGTAGCTCATGTCTATAAAATTTAAAAACCTATCCCGCCTTAAGGCGGGATAGGTTTTACAGAGGGAGAACGATGGGTCTCGAACCCACGGCCTTCAGTGCCACAAACTGACGCTCTAACCGACTGAGCTACGCTCTCCGTTTTTGGGACGGCAAAAATAGGAAAATTCAGGATTACTTGAACGTGATTTTACACAATCTTTTTCCGAACTGCTCATCAAAACCTTTGTTAATTGGGATAAGTCTTGGCTCCTCAACCAGTTTTTAGGCTATTTTTGGAACAGTCATGCAAAAATTTACGCATTTTATGAAGAGTAGAAAAGGGTTATTGTTGGTGGCCATCGTATTGTTTGGCGGCCTGTTCTTTGCTTTCAGGACCTCCGGTATCGGGTATACAGACATACTGGTTACCCCGAAACAGCGGTTGCTGAACGCCGTAGGTTCCATCCTGGAGCAACAGCATTATAGCCCAAAGAGTATCAACGACGATTTTTCCCGCCAGGTATTCAAAAAATACCTGGAAGACCTGGACGGCGATAAGACGCATTTTCTCCAGTCCGATATCGCCACACTTAAAAAATACGAGAACAGCATCGATGAAGAGATCCATGAAACGGCTCCCATCCAGTTCGCACCTGCGGTAAGTGCGGTGTACGATCAGCGCATTAAAGATGTGATGGGTATTTACCGGGAGATACTTGCCAAACCCTTCGGTTTTACCACCGATGAGACCGTAGAACTGAACGGCGACAAGCTGAATTATGCCAATACTGAAGCGGAACGAAAAGAACGCTGGCGCAAGAAGCTGAAATATTATACACTGGAAAGATATGCCGACCTGCTGACGCAAAGGGAGAAAAACAAAGGACAGAAGGATTTTGTGGTGAAAGCCGACAGTACACTGGAACGGGAATCGCGCGAAAAAGTACTCAAGATCATGAATGAGACCTATGAGCGTATCCAGAAGACATTCAAGGAAGATGAGCGCTTCAACTCATTCATCAATGTGATCACCAACCAGATGGATCCGCACAGCGATTATTTTCCGCCGGTGGAGAAAAGGTCTTTTGATGAGAACATGAGCGGTAAATTCTATGGCATTGGCGCCACGCTGCAGAAAGACGATTATGGCATCAAGATAGCCGCTGTGGTCACAGGTGGAGCCGCCTGGAAATCGGGCGAGATCGTGGTGAATGATATCATCACCAAAGTGGCACAGGGCAAAGAGGAGCCTGTGGATGTTACCGGTTACGAAACCACCGATGCGGTAAAACTGATCCGTGGCAACAAGGGAACAGAAGTAAGACTGACCATTAAGAAACAGGATGGTTCCATCAAAATGGTTTCCATGATCCGCGAGGAAGTGGTGGTGGACGAAAGGTATGCCAGAAGCGCCGTGATCCAGAACGGTAATGATAAGATCGGTTATATCTTTTTGCCCGATTTTTATTCCGATTTTGAAGATGCCAGCGGCCATCACTGCTCGGAAGATGTGGCGGAAGAAGTGAAGAAGCTGAAAGCCGAGAACGTAAAAGGTATTGTGATCGATATCCGCAGCAATGGTGGCGGTTCCCTGTATGAAGTGGTGAAAATGGTGGGCCTGTTCATTAAAAGCGGACCCGTGGTACAGGTAAAAGAAAGGAACGGCCGGGTTGACCAGAATACCTGGCGCGATAACGATGAGTCGGTATTGTATGATGGTCCCCTGGCGGTGATGGTGAACGAGTTCAGCGCTTCTGCCAGTGAGATCTTTGCCGGAGCCATACAGGACTATAAACGTGGCGTGATCATCGGCAGCACTTCAACCTATGGTAAAGGTACCGTGCAGCGCCAGGTGCCGTTCGGTAACCGCAACGACCTGTTCAGCGGCCGTACCGATATGGGAGCGATGACACTTACCTTCCAGAAATTCTACCGAATCAACGGCGGTTCTACCCAATTAAAAGGGGTGACTCCGGATATTGTGTTACCCGATGCCCTGGAATATTACAAGGGCCGTGAAAAGGACAATCCCGGCGCCCTGCCTTACGATGAGATCCCCAAGTTGAACTACCAGACCTGGAGCAACAATTTTGGACTGGAAAACCTCGCTAAAAAAGAGAACGAAAGGATACAAAGCAATCCATCCCTGAACCTGTTGAAGAACAACCTGCAGTGGCTGGCTAAAAATGCTGAACTTCCGGTTGATCTGAATCTGGAAAAATATAAGACCCGCCAGCAGCAGATCATGTCCACCGTGAACCAGAATAATACACTCTTAAAAGCAAAGCAGGACCTGAACGTTTCAGCACTGGCTGCGGATAAGGATAAGTTCTATAACAATCCTGATTCGTCAAAAGGTGAACGCTACCAGGCCTGGCTCAAATTTTTAAAGACCGATATGCATATTGATGAGAGTGTGAAGGTCGTTAGTGAAATGGTACACTCGCAGGTGCAGATGGTTGCCAAATAAAATAGATGCCCTGAAAATTATTACAGTATTTTGCAATACTAAATTGGCTGACTGCGATGCAAGTTGAAAAAAAATGGTATGCTTTATACACGAAACCCCGCTGGGAGAAAAAGATAGATACCGCGCTGGTCAGGAAGGGGATAGAAAGCTGGTGCCCTTTGCAGAAAGTGGAACGCCAGTGGAGCGATCGCAAAAAAGTGATCGAAGACCCCCTGTTCAAATCCTATGTATTTGTGCATATTGATGTCACGGAACGCTCCAAAGTGCTGATGACAGACGGGGTACTCAATTTTGTATACTACCTGGGCAAACCGGCCGTGATCAAGCATGACGAAGTGGACCTGATCAAAAAATACCTTGCCGAAAAAGATGCGAGTATTTCCATCCTGTCGCAGGAGGGTTACAAGGAAGAAATGCGGATCAAAGTGAACCACGGCGTATTCATGGGCAATGAAGGCACCGTTTTACGGGGTGGCCGCAAGAAGGTCTATGTGAAACTGGAAAGCCTTGGCCAGGTGATGGTCGTCGAATTCCCTGCAGAATTTTTATCGCCGATATAGTCGTGAGGGGTGAGTCGTCAGTGGTGAGTCGTGAGTGAATAGAGGATCGGGTATTGTTGTTGTGAATGGTCAATTTTGAATGGTGAATGAATTGACCATTCACCATTCAAAATTGCCTACTCACCACTCACCACTCACGATTCACGATTCACGATTCCTCACATCTTCCAATCCACCACTTCATTCGCCCATTCTTTCCGGTAAGGTGTGCTGATGCGGATATAATTGTCTGTGTAACCTTCCATCATGCCGTTTTTCTCAAAAGCTTCAAACAATACTTTCCGGGTTTGCCCGGTAAACTGGTTGGTAAAGTATTGCATCTTCATGTAGGAAAGATTACGAAGGGTCTTATTGCGTTCGTTGCGGACCGGTATGGGTACTACGGGTTTAATGTCAAGTGCCTTGGTATTGTCCCGTTCCGAGTAAGTGAATACGTGCAGGTAAGAGATATCCAATGAATGCAGGAACTCAAAGGTCTCTGTAAAATGGGCATCGGTCTCTCCCGGGGAACCTACGATCACGTCCACGCCGATAGCGCAATGCGGCATCAGGGTCTTGATCAGCGCCACACGTTCTGCATAGAGTTCCCTTTTATACCGCCTTCTCATCAGCTTCAGTACCTCATTGCTTCCGCTTTGTAGCGGAATATGGAAATGCGGCATGAACTTGTTGCTGTTGGCTACAAATGCTATGATCTCGTTGGTGAGCAGGTTGGGTTCGATGGAAGAAATGCGGTAACGTTCAATACCGTTTACCTGGTCCAGCGCTTTTACCAGGTCAAAGAAGTTCTCGTCGTATTTGATGGTACCATCGGGGCCCTTGCCAAAATCGCCCAGGTTAACTCCTGTCAGTACGATCTCTTTTACGCCATCGGCGGCCAGTTGTTCGGCATGGGCCACCACATTGGCCACATTATCGCTGCGGCTTTTTCCCCTGGCCATGGGGATGGTGCAGAAAGAGCAGTTGTAATCACAGCCATCCTGCACTTTTAAGAAGGTCCGGGTACGGTCGTTCTGCGAAAAAGAGGCATTAAAGCCGCTTACTTCATCAATATCGCAGCTGCAGATACGGGCTGCATCACCCTTGGCCAGTTCGCCGATATGTTGGGCGATATTGAATTTTTCAGCGGCGCCCAGTACCAGGTCAACCCCCGGTATGGATGCGATCTCTTGGGGTTTCAGCTGGGCATAACAGCCCGTGATCACCACAAAACTTTCCGGGGCCTTGCGCTGGATGCGGCGCACCAGCTGCCTGCATTCCTTATCGGCATTATCCGTAACGGAGCAGGTATTGATCACGTACACATCGGCCTGGTCGTCAAACTCCTTCTTCTCAAAACCCTCGTTCTCCAGCATACGTGAGAGGGTAGAGGTTTCTGAGAAATTGAGTTTACAACCCAGAGTGTGAAAGGCAACGGTCCGCTTTTTTTCCATAGAGGGGGCAAAGATAGGAAAGTTAGCAGTTTGGGCAGGAGCCTTTCGGTTCTCCTTCCCCCCGGTACCTTCACCCTAAGGTTTTCTTAAAATAGGGCAAACCCCCATCTCCATTTCCCGGTTTACGATATAAAAGTTATGTTTGCCAGTCTTAAAAAACCAAAACAAATGCAGTTTAAGAAGATCAACAATCTTGTTGGATGGGTGGTAGCCCTGATAGCCTGTACCGTTTACATCCTGACCACAGAAGCCGGAGGTAGTTTCTGGGATTGTGGTGAGTTTGTAAGCTCCTGTTTTAAACTTCAGATACCCCACCCTCCGGGAGCCCCGCTGTTTGTGATGCTGGGCCGTGTCTTCATTATCCTGTTCGGTGATAATCCACTCACTGCCGCCAAAGCCGTGAACATCATGAGCGCCCTGGCCAGCGGGTTCACCATCTTATTCCTGTTCTGGACCATTACCCATTTTGCCAGACGTATCGCCAACGTGAAAACCAGCGACACCCTTACCATGGGCCAGGTATGGTCGATCATGGGCGCAGGTTCAGTAGGCGCCCTGGCCTATACTTTCAGCGATTCATTCTGGTACAGTGCTGTGGAAGGCGAAGTGTATGCCATGTCTTCTTTCTTCACTGCCATCGTTTTCTGGGCCATCCTGAAATGGGAGAACCATGCTGATGAACCCGGTGCAGACCGCTGGATCGTGTTCATCTTTTTCCTGATGGGATTGTCTATCGGCGTTCACCTGCTGAACCTGCTGACCATTCCGGCCATCGTTATGGTGTATTATTTCCGCAGAAGAGACTCTTTTCAATATAATGTGGTGCGCAAATGGTTCCTTCGCATAGTGGCCATCGGTGGCGTGCTGGCTGTGATCGGCGCACTGATTAGCGCCTCTGCCGAGTCTACCGATAATGTACCTATGGACGGTACCATGGCAGGCCTGATGCTGGTAGGCGCTTTGGCGGCTATTGGTCTGCTCTTCCTGGTAGAGAAATGGGGTAAGGATAAAAAAGCCTATTATGGCGGTATCTATATCTTCTTTGCCATCGGTTGTGCAATCACCGGTATCGTGCAGGTAGGGGTAATCCAGTATTCGGTAAAACTGGCGGGTACTTTTGACCGTTATTTCGTGAACGGCTTCGGACTGCCTTTCTTCTCCGGTTTCACTTTCTTCTTTGTGCTGGTAGCCGCACTGATCTGGTTCGGTTTGAAATTCGCCAGCAAAAAAGCATGGGCTTATTTACGCCTCGGCATCTGGTGTTTTGTTTTTATGCTGGTAGGGTACAGCACTTATGTGACCACCATGATCCGCAGTAATGCCAATCCTTCGGTTGACATGTACAATGTAGATAACCCGATCAGCCTGGTGGGATACCTGGGCCGCGACCAGTATGGAGATTTCCCCCTGCTCTATGGACAGAAATTTACAGCTGACCCGGTAGACGTCAAGAATACAGGTATGCGTTACCAGAAATCGCATGATAAATACATTGAGCTGGGCCAGGACCGCAAATACGTGTATGCCGCAGAAGATAAGATGGTGCTGCCCAGAGTATGGGATCCCAGCAACGACCAGAATCACGCCGATTATTATGCGTACTACCTGGGCATCAACAAAACCCGCGAAGGCAAATACGAAAGGGCACCCACGCAGGCCGATAACGTGAAGTTCTTCATGGGATACCAGACCTACTGGATGTATTTCCGCTACTTCATGTGGAACTTCTCCGGTAAGCAGAACGACAACCAGGGACTGTTCGCCGGAAATGTGCGTGATGGTAACTGGATCACCGGGATCTCTTTCTTTGATAACATGATCTATGGCGACCAGGGCAATATGCCTGACAGCCTCAAAAACAATAAGGCCAATAACAAATTATTCGCCCTGCCTTTCATTCTCGGCCTGCTGGGAATGTTCTACCAGTTCAGGAAAAGGGGAGACGATGGCATCATCAACCTGCTGCTGTTCTTCTTTACCGGTATGGCCATTGTGTTATACCTGAACCAGGCGGGGTATCAGCCACGTGAGCGTGATTATGCTTATGTGGGCAGTTTCTATGCCTTTGCCGTATGGATCGGCCTGGGTGTGCTGAAAGTGCGCGACTGGCTGACGAAGGGGTTATCGCAGGCAACTGCGGCCTCGCTGGCTACGGTGGTCTGCTTACTGGCTGTTCCCGTAGTGATGGCGCAGCAGGAGTGGGACGACCATGACCGCAGCAAAAAAGAACTGCCGCGCGACCTCGCTAAAGACTACCTGGAAAGCTGTGCACCTAACGCCATCCTCTTCAGTTACGGCGATAATGATACTTACCCGCTTTGGTATGCACAGGAAGTGGAAGGCATCCGCCCGGATGTTCGTGTAGTGAATTTCAGTTTACTGGGGATCGACTGGTACATCAATGAACTGCGTTACAAAGTGAACCAGAGTGATCCCGTTGATGTGATCTGGACAGCCGAACAGATCGAAGGGGGTAAACGCGATTATGTGCTGTACCGCCCGCAGCCAAGCATTCCTGAGAACACCTATTACGACCTGTATGATCTCATGAAAAATTATGTAGGCAGTGATGATCCGGCCAAAATGGACGACAGGGGCAACGGTGAGGGACTGAATACCTATCCTGTCAAGAAAGTATCCGTACCGGTTGATAAGGCCTTTGTGCTGAAGAACGGTACCGTAAATGCCAATGACAGCGTGGTAAGTGAACTGCGCTTTGACATACCCAAGAATGCACTGGTGAAAAATGACCTGGCGCTGTTGAACATCATCTCCGCCAACAAATGGCAACGTCCGATCTATTTCACAGGACCCACTACCGACCTTGGTTTTGACCAGTACCTGCGCAGGGATGGACTGACCTACCGCCTGGTGCCTGTGGAGAACAGCCGCGTGAATACAGACTGGATGAAAGAGAAAGCCATGAATGTATTTGCTTTTGGTAACGCCAATGTGAAAGGGGTTTATTTTGACGAAGAGAACCGCCGCCACCTGGGCACTATCCGGACTGCGTATGCAGACCTGGCCATGGATCTGTCTGCAAAAAACCGTAAAGAGGAAGCCCGCAAAGTGCTGGAGAAAGCCGATAAGATGCTCACCAGCGCCGGTAATTTTGATTATGGTATGACCAGTCGCGGCAACATGCATAACCGTACATCATTGCTGTTCCTGCAGGCCTGTTATATGGCAGAAGACACCACGCTGGCCAATAAAGTATCCACATCGGTGAAGAAAGACCTGCAGCAGCAGGTGCGTTATTATAATTCATTGGGTGGACATAAAGCAGAGAATATGGCCGATGAGAAACGTATGGTGGAATACTATTTACAACAGCTTGACCAGATGGAGAGTGTGTACAACCCGCGTATCCGGATACCCGGTAAGTTAATGGCCCCGCGAGACTCAGCAGCGGGCGATGGCGCAAAAAAATAAAGACTGGTTTGCCAATCATATAGAACAGCCCGGGATTTTCCGGGCTGTTTTTGTGTGAAGCTGTTGCTAAATTTCCTAATCCGAAAACCAATACCCCGCATCTTCGTTATTATTGTACTACTCATTTTTTTGTAGTTTACAGTTATGCGGGGACACCGGTTCGTACATTTTAATCCAAACGAGAACGATAAAAGCAGGTTTGAGCAACTGCTCGACCTTTTCATGCAGTTACTCACCTATACCAATGGAGATGCATCGGAAGCATTGGACTGGCTGAACCAGCTTGACCGGAAATACCAGTTCACCAATGACGAATACGGCATGGGGGATTTTATTGATGACCTCAAACAGAACGGTTACCTGCAGGAAAATCCGATCGATGGAAGTTTTAAAATTACTGGTAAATCGGAACAGACCATCCGCAAGAAAAGCCTGGAAGAGATCTTCGGTAAGCTGAAGAAGACCCAGCAGGGCAATCACCAGACCTTCAAACCGGGTCAGGGGGATGAACAGAATTCAGATACCCGTCCCTTCCAGTTTGGCGATATGCTGGAGCAGATCGATTTTACCGAAAGCATCCGCAATGCGCAGATCAATCATGGCATTGATAGTTTTTCGATGAAGGAAGATGACCTGCAGATCCGGGAAACTGATTTTAAAACACAGACCTCCACCGTATTGATGATCGATATCTCGCATTCGATGATACTGTATGGGGAAGACCGGATAACGCCGGCCAAAAAAGTGGCCATGGCATTAAGTGAGCTCATTACCACCAAATACCCGAAAGACACGTTGGACATTGTTGTATTCGGTAACGACGCATGGAGTATCGAGATCAAAGACCTGCCATACCTGCAGGTGGGACCCTATCATACCAATACCGTGGCAGGCCTGGAACTGGCAATGGATATCCTGCGCCGCAGGAAGAATCCCAACAAACAGATCTTCATGATCACCGATGGCAAACCTACCTGTTTAAAGATCGGCGGGCGGTATTATAAGAACAGTTTCGGTCTGGACAGGAAAGTGGTGAACCGTTGTATCAACCTGGCGGCCCAGTGTAAGAAGCTGAAGATACCGATCACCACGTTCATGATCGCATCAGACCCTTACCTGCAGAAATTTGTTCAGGAATTCACAGAGACCAATCAAGGCAAAGCATTTTTTGCCTCACTGGATAAATTGGGCGCTTTCATCTTCAAAGATTTTGAAAGCGGCAAACGGAGAACGGTGTATTAGTCGTGAGTAGTAAGTAGTAAGTAGTAAGTAGTAAGCCCCTACTACCCACTCACCACTCACCACTCACGATTGCCGCCTCACGATTCGTTGCTCAGTAAAAAAAGAACTATGGACATCAAAAAAATAAAAACCCTTGGCCAGTTGCAGAAAAGCGGTTACCGGTCAAGATCGGTGAAAGAAGAGATCAGGGAAAACCTGATCAACAGTATACGCAATAAGGAGAACCCTTTTGAGGGGATCCTGGGGTACGAAGACACGGTGATACCGGATACAGAGCGCGCGTTATTGAGTCGCCATAATATCCTGTTCCTGGGTTTGCGCGGACAGGCTAAGACCCGTATGGCCCGCCAGATGGTGGACCTGCTTGACGAATACATCCCCGTGGTGGCCGGAAGCGAAGTGAACGACGATCCCTTGAACCCACTCAGCAAATTCGCCAAAGACCTGATAGCGGAACATGGCAATGATACACCGATCCAATGGATCCACCGGAGTGAGCGTTACGGCGAAAAACTGGCCACACCGGATGTAAGCGTGGCCGACCTGATCGGCGATATTGATCCCATCAAAGCGGCTAACCTGAAACTGAGTTTTGCCGACGAAAAAGTGATCCACTACGGCATTATCCCGCGGAGTAACCGGGGTATTTTCGTGATCAATGAACTGCCCGACCTGCAGGCAAGGATACAGGTAGCCCTGTTCAATATCCTGCAGGAAGGTGATATCCAGATCCGGGGATTCAAGCTGCGCATGCCACTGGATATCCTGTTCGTCTTTACGGCAAACCCAGAAGATTATACCAACCGCGGGAGTATTGTTACTCCCCTGAAAGACCGAATTGAGAGCCAGATATTAACTCACTATCCCAAAGATATTGAAACCTCCCTGGCCATTACCGAACAGGAAGCGGATGTGCTGGAAGTCCAGAAAGAAAGGGTGGCAGTAAGCGACCTGGTAAAACGGTTGATAGAACAGGTGGCATTTGAAGCCAGGTCGAATGAGTATGTGGATAAGAAAAGCGGCGTCAGCGCACGCCTGACCATCGCGGCTTATGAAAATGCCGTGAGTAGTGCGGAGCGCCGTGCCATTATTCATCAGGAAGATGATACACAGGTCTGGATCAGCGATCTTTCCGGGATCATTCCGGCTATCACCGGTAAAATTGAACTGGTGTACGAGGGTGAACAGGAAGGCCCCTACCAGGTGGCATTGAATCTGCTGGATAAAGCTATCCGGACACAGTTCATACAATATTTCCCCAACCCGGAACAACTGAAGAAAAAAAGAAGTGCCGGTAAAAGATCGGTAGAAGAAAAAGAACCCGAGAACCCCTACAAGACCATTACCCGTTGGTTTGATGCAGGCAATCACCTGGACTTGCTGCTGGATATGAAAGACAGCGACAAGATCGCCAACCTCTATAAAGTAGATGGGTTATACGGTTTCGTGAAAAAATATTTCCCGCACGCCGAAGAAAAGGAAAATGCCCTGTTGATGGAATTTGTACTGCACGGTCTGTCTACCTATTCCATGATCAGCAAAAAAATGATCGACGGAAAAATTGAATTCAAGGACCTGATGGGCAGCATGATGAACCTGGGCTCTTTTGACCTGGATGAAGAAGGGGATGCGTTCAATGAAGATGACTATCGGTAGGGAATGTTGAACAGATGAACAGATGAGCAAGGAACAGATGAGCAAGGAACAGATGAGGTAGTGATTACTCCGATCCTTGTTCGTCTGTTCTATATGAGTTTTTTGAGTTTCTATGCCGTCATGAAGAGGACTATTGGTAGGGAATGTTGAACAGATGAACTAGGAACAGAGGATCGGAAATTTATTTAATGCGTATTCAATGTTTTCCTGATATTTTATTCACCGCGGAGGCGGAGAGAGCGGAGAGTTGCGCAGAGGTCATCCAAACTTCAACCTTCATCATTCCTTGTTCGATATTCACCCCTTCGCCTGTCCCTTGTTCCTTGTTTCTTGTCCCTTGTTCCTTGCTCATCTGTTCTATATGAGTTCTTTCAGCTTCTCTACCACAACATCGATCTCTTCTTTGGTGTTGTGTTTGCTGAAGGAGAAACGTACGGTGACCTGGTTGGGGTTGTTGTTGATGGCGCGGATGACGTGTGAACCCTGATCGGCACCGCTGGTACAGGCACTGCCACCGCTGGCGCAGATATGGTTGATGTCGAGGTTGAACAGGATCATCTCGCTTTTCTCCGTTTTAGGGAAGCTCACGCTTAATACGGTATAGAGGCTACGTCCCAGCGGGTCCCCGTTAAAGGAAACGCCTTTGATGTTCTTTTTCAGGCGTTCCATCATGTACAGTTTCAGGCCTTTTATATAAGCACTGTTCTGTTCGTGCTGTTCGGTGGCCAGTTGCAGCGCTTTGGCGAATCCCACAATGCCATAGAGGTTTTCAGTACCGGCGCGCATATTCCTTTCCTGGCTGCCACCGTGTACAAAAGGTTTGATCTTCACATTCTCGTTGATGTACAGCAAACCCACACCTTTGGGTCCGTGGAACTTATGACCCGCGCCGGTTACAAAGTGAACAGGTGTATTACGCAGGTCGAAAGGGAAATGACCAACGGTCTGCACAGTATCGCTGTGAAAAATGGCATTGTACAGTTTACAAAGTTCGCCCACAGCATGTATATCGAGCATATTGCCGATCTCGTTATTGGCATGCATCAGGGTCACCAGGCTCTTCTCTTCACTTTCTGCCAGCAGTTTCTCCAGGTCTTCCATATCGATATGCCCGTTGGGAAGCAGTTTCACATAACTGACCGATGCCTCACCATTGTGGTACAGGTATTCAACCGTATGGGTAGTGGCATGGTGTTCAATAACGGAAGAAATAATGTGTTTGCAACCCAGGTCGCGCACGGCAGCAGTAATAGCGGTATTACTGCTCTCTGTTCCGCCACTGGTGAAAAAGATCTCTGCAGGATGTGCGTTCAGGATCCTGGCCACGCTTTTACGCGCATTCTCCACCGCCATCCTCGACTCGCGCCCATAACTGTAAATAGAAGAAGGGTTGCCAAAATGGGTGGTCAGGTAAGGCATCATCGCTTCCAGCACCTGCGCATCCAGCGAGGTGGTAGCGGCATTGTCGAGGTAGATTCTTTCGCTCATAGGACAAAAATAAGAAAAGTCTATGGTCCATGACGATTCCTCATGATCCATAGACTTTTCACCGATCCTGGGTTTCGGTATGTTTGAACCCGAATAACAGCCGTTTTACATAGCTTCCCGGATATCCTGCATCAGCTTTTGTGCAATATTGGACGCGGTGGTCTCAAAATTACTCTCTGCATAGATGCGGATAATGGGTTCGGTATTGCTGGTACGCAGGTGCACCCAGTCGGTCTCGAACTCGATCTTTAATCCATCTTCTGTATTGATGGGATGTTTCTTGTATTTTTTTTGGATATGGTCGAAGATATTCTTCAGGTCAAATCCCGGCGTGAGTTCGATCTTGTTCTTACTCATGAAATAATCCGGGTAAGTATTGCGTAACTGGCGAACCGATTTTTTCTGTTTGGCCAGGTGCGTCAGGAACAGGGCGATACCTATCAGCGCATCGCGACCATAATGCAGGTCGGGAACGATGATACCGCCGTTGCCTTCGCCACCGATCACGGCATTCACGGCTTTCATCTTGTTCACCACGTTCACTTCGCCCACGGCACTTGGGGTGTATTCGCCACCGTGTTTGAGGGTCACATCTTTTAAGGCACGGGTGGAAGACATATTGCTCACCGTGTTGCCCTTGCGCTGCGACAGGATATAGTCGGCCACAGCAACCAGTGTATATTCTTCACCGAACAGGCTGCCGTCTTCACACACAAAACAGAGCCTGTCCACATCAGGATCAACGGCAATGCCCATGCTGGCATTCTGTTTTTTTACCTCGTTGCACAGTTGCAGCAGGTTTTCGGGAAGCGGCTCGGGGTTATGTGCGAATTTGCCGTTCACTTCCTCGTTCAGAACGGTGAAATCTTTCACACCCAGCGCTTTCAGCAACTGCGGAACTGCAATAGCTCCGGTACTGTTGATGGCATCTATGACGATATTGAACTTCGCTTTTTTGATGGCGGCCACATCAACCAATGGGTAATTGATCACAGCGTCGATATGCTGTTGTAATAACTGGTCGTTGGTGGTATAAGATCCCAGCTGGTCAACCCCGGCAAATACAAAGTCTTCCTGAGCAGCCAGTTCCAGTACTTTGGCGCCCACTTCGCCACTGATGAATTCTCCCTGGTTATTGAGGAGTTTCAGGGCATTCCATTCTTTGGGGTTATGACTGGCAGTTAAAATGATACCGCCGGCCGCTTTTTCAAATACTACGGCCATTTCTACGGTAGGGGTGGTGCTCAGACCCAGGTCCACCACGTCCAGTCCCAACGCATTCAGCGTACTTACCACCAGCCTTTGTACCAATTCACCGCTGATCCTGCCGTCGCGGCCGATCACGACTTTCCGGTTATCAGACTGCTGGGTCAGCCAGGTGCCAAAAGCAGCGGTAAAACGAACCACATCCAGCGGACTAAGCGTGTCGCCGGGTTTACCGCCAATGGTACCCCGGATTCCTGAAATGCTCTTGATCAATGCCATGAAATCGGTTTTTAGGGATGCAAACATAATAGAAATTTTTTGTTTGCTCTGCTGGCGTAATTTTGCAGGATAATGAGCAATTATGCCGGATAAAGCGTGGTACAAGGACTGGTTTAACTCAAATTATTATCATTTGCTGTACCAGCACAGGGATGAGGAGGAAGCCCTGCAGTTTATTCAGACACTGATACAGTACCTGCACCCCCCTGTGGGCGCAAATATGGTGGATGTGGCCTGCGGAAAGGGGCGTCATAGCAAAGTGCTGGCCGATATGGGTTTTGATGTGACCGGTATCGACCTTTCGGCAGCTTCCGTTGAAGAAGCCCAAAAGGAAGAATCGGATAACCTGCATTTTTACCAGCACGATATGCGGCTGCCTTTCTGGATGAATTATTTCCAGTATGCGTTCAACTTTTTTACCAGTTTCGGCTATTTCAGAACCCGCCGCGAGCACGATAATGCCATCCGCACCATTGCACAGAGCCTGAAAAAGGACGGTGTTTTTGTGATCGACTACCTGAACGTACACTATACCGAAGAGCGTTTGGAGAAAACCTTCACCACCACCATCGAAGGCATTACTTTTCATATCACCAAGTGGCAGGATGAAGATCATTTCTTCAAACAGATCCAGGTCACCGATGCGGCAAACAATGCCCCCAAACACCTCTATACCGAGCGTGTGGCCAAATTCTCACTCGGCGATTTTACCGATATGCTCTCTTACCAGGGCATGCAGGTACAGGAAGTATTTGGCGATTACCAACTGGGCCGCTACGACGTAAAAAAATCCCCCAGGATGATCATCGTGGCCAGGAAAAGCTAACTCAAAAAAAACATTCACTCATCCACTCATTCACTCATCCACTCATTCACTCATTGTTATCGTTATCTTTACTGCATGTCAACCCCCGTATTACTCAACAGTTTTCTCGAAAATGCCTGGGAATGGCTCCGCTACCTGGATACCCGGCTGTTCCTGAAGATCAATACGGAGTGGACAAGTCCTTTTTTAGACAGCCTGTTCCCCTGGTACCGCGAAGCCAATGCCTGGGTGCCTCTGTACCTGTTCCTGATCGTTTTTGCGCTGATGAATTTTAAACAGAAAGCGATCCCCTGGATCCTGTTTGCTGCGCTTACCGCCACACTTACCGACCAGATCAGCAGTTCCCTCATCAAGAACTGGATTGCCAGGCCCAGGCCCTGTCGCGATGAACTGTTCATGAGCCAGGTACGGCTGATCCTGAACAACTGTTCCGGTGGCTACAGTTTTCCCTCTTCGCATGCTACCAATCATTTTGGTTTTGCGATGTTTGTTTTTCTGACGCTGAAACCGATCCTGAAACGATGGAGCTGGCTGTTTTTTGCCTGGGCGGCCACCATCTGTTACGGCCAGGTATACGTAGGGGTCCATTACCCGCTGGATGTGTTCTGTGGAGCGATACTGGGTACGGTGATCGGGTATTTGACAGCCACTTACTTCAACAGAAAGATCGACCTGTCCGTATGACCCTCTTTTGCCGGCCATTGTCCGTTTAATAGGACATGACGGTACGCAATAAAATCCTTTATTTTTGATCCATTAACCCCTATTCATGATCCCTAACCGCGTTTACCGGCTGATCCTTTCCTTATGTGCCCTTGTATATCTATTGGGTATGTTCCTGGTGCCTTTGATGGATATCGATGCCTCGCAATATGCGTCCATCAGCCGGGAGATGCTGGAAAATAAAAGTTTCCTGCAGGTGTTTGACCTGGGGCACGATTATCTCGATAAACCACCGATGCTGTTCTGGTTATCGGCCCTGAGTATGAAATTATTGGGTGTACACGACTGGGCCTACCGTCTGCCATCCTTCTTTTTTGCATTGCTGGCGGTCTTGTCTACCTACCGGCTGGCAAGGATTTATTACAACAGGGAGATCGCGCAGTTAAGTGCCATGGTGCTGGCCTCTTCGCAGGCGCTGTTCCTCATCACACACGATGTGCGCACCGATACCATGCTGATGGGTTGGGTGGCTTTGAGCCTTTGGCAGATGGCCGCCTGGTATGAGACCGGCAGGTGGAAACATTTTCTGGTGGCATTTGTGGCCATCGCCTGCGGTATGATGACCAAGGGGCCGATTGCACTGATGGTGCCTGCTTTTGCTTTTGTGCCGCAGGTGGTATTACGGCGCGACTGGAAACAACTGTTCCGCTGGGAATACCTGGTGGGTGTGTTGATCATTGCAGTGATGCTGGTACCCATGAGCATCGGCCTGTACCAGCAGTTCGATCTGCATCCGGGTAAAATGATCAATGGGGTGCCGATCAGGTCGGGACTGCGCTTTTATTACTGGACACAAAGTTTTGGCCGGTATACCGGTGAGAATGTGTTCAACGAAATGAACCATTTCACCTTCCTGCTGGAGAATATGCTCTGGAGTTTCCTGCCCTGGGTCCTGTTTTTTCTGCTGGCACTGGTATTCTCTGTGAAGGAACTTCTGCAGAAAAGATGTCATCTCACCGGCAAAGAAGAGTGGGTAAGTGCCGGAGGTTTTATTGTTACCTACTGTATCCTGGCCCGTAGCCAGGCCCAGTTGCCGCATTATATTTTTGTGGTATTCCCGCTGGCGGCCATTGTAACGGCGCGTTTCCTGTACCAGCTGCTGTTTACAGAGGCCCTGTTGTCCTGGAGAAAACCCCTGCTGGCAGTACATGCAGTTATCTTCGGCCTATTGTGGGTGGCCGTGATCATACTCATGAAATGGCCGTT
The DNA here is from genome assembly GCA_016183765.1 of Bacteroidota bacterium. Classification (GTDB taxonomy): domain Bacteria; phylum Bacteroidota; class Bacteroidia; order Chitinophagales; family Chitinophagaceae; genus Sediminibacterium. Next base: position 36,105 of record JACPEA010000003.1, on the reverse strand, counting down.
CAATATACCCGTCTATGTTACGGTGCTGGCAGTATTGGGACTGATCGGCTTTTTTGTGATCCTGTTCTCGCATAAGAAGCTGCCCCTGCCCCTGGTGCTCACCATCGCCCTGTATACGGTGATCGGGGTGAACTGTTTTCTGAGCACCGGTTTTTATCCCAACGTGGTAAAATACCAGTTGGGCAACGATGCAGCTGCTTTCATCAACACCCAACATTTGCCCAAAGAAAAGATCGGACTGTACGGCATTCAGGAGGGCCGGGCCCTGCATTTTTATGCGAAACATATCTTTCCCACCAAACTGTCCGTAACCGCTTTCAGGGACGACGAGCTGGTGATCACGATGAAAGACAGTCTGCCGGTGTTCACCAGAACCTTCCCGCAGGCCACTGTATTACATGAGGGACCCCATTTTGGGGTTACTGCTTTAACCCTTCCTTTCCTGAACCCCGCCACCCGCGACCAGGAAGTTCCAAAATATGTGCTGGTCAGGCTCGGGAACAGACCTTAATGATGATTTAACAGGGATTGATTAGTTTTGGGTAAGTACAGCTATGACAGAAGTAATCATTTTATTGATCTTGATCGTGATCAACGGCTTGTTCTCAATGGCCGAGATCGCGTTGGTTTCGGCACGTAAGGCAAGGTTGGAAGCACAGGCACTGAAAGGCGATTCCGATGCCAAACAGGCATTGCAATTGGCCAATCACCCCGAAACATTTCTTTCCACCGTACAGATCGGTATCACCCTGATCGGCGTGTTGACCGGTATCTACTCGGGCGACAGCTTTAAAATACCCCTGCAGCAATGGCTGGCAAAATTTGAATGGATAGCGCCTTACAGCAGCACCCTTGCCACCACGCTGATCGTGATCGTATTGACCTATCTCTCGCTGGTATTGGGAGAGCTGGTTCCCAAAAGACTGGGTTTAAGCAACCCGGAAGGCATAGCAAAATCTGCGGCAGCACCCATGCGGCTGGTCACCTGGATCATGTATCCCTTTATCTGGCTGCTCAGTATTTCTGCCAGCAGCATCATCAAATTGCTCAAGATCAAAGGAAACGATAACCAGGTAACAGAGGAGGAGATCAAAGCCATTATCAGCGAAGGAACCGAACATGGCGCCATTGAAGAAGCCGAACAGGATATCATTGAACGGGTATTTCACCTGAGCGACCGTAACATCACTTCCCTGATGACGCACCGCAGCGAGATCACCTGGATCGATGGATCCAGGACCATTGCGGAAATAAAGCAGTCGATGGAAGACATCATCCATTCCATTTACCCCGTTTGCGAAGACAATATCGACCATATCAAAGGTGTGGTGAGCATCAAAGACCTGTTTGCGGCCGACCCTTCCGTCACCGTTTTCTCCATCATGCGCGAAGCCATGTATGTTCCGGAGAACAATACCGCTTACCAGGTGCTGGAAAAATTCAAGCAGACCAAGATCCACCATTGTTTCATTGTGGATGAATATGGCAGTGTACAGGGACTGATGACATTGAATGATATCCTGGAAGCCATCGTGGGCGATATTCCGCAGGAAGAAGATGAAGAACACGAGATCACCGAAAGGGCCGATGGTTCCTTCCTCATAGACGCGCAGATACCTTTTTACGATTTTCTCTCACACTTCGATAAAACAGAATGGATGAAAGAAGGCGACCAGGACTTTGATACCCTGGGCGGATTCATCATCCATGAACTGGAAAAGATCCCCAGCACCGGTGATACCATGGAGTGGAAGATCTTCACTTTCGAGATCGTGGACATGGATAATCACCGAATCGACAAGATCCTCGTAACTGCGAAAGACACAGATAAGGAAGAAGAGTAGGGAACAGATGAACAGACGAGCAAGGAACAGACGAAGGGAATGATGAATATTGAACAGATGAACAAGGAATGATGAAGGTTGAAGTTTAGATGACCTCTGCGCAACTCTCCGCTCTTTGCGCCTCTGCGGTGAATAAAATATCAGGAAAACATTGAATACTCATTAAATAAATTTCCGATCCTCTGTTCCTTGCTCATCTGTTCCTTGTTCATCTGATCCTTTGTTCAGAATTCAAATACCGCATAATTCTTCGGATAGTCCAGTTTGTAACTTTTATCGGTGTTTCGGGCTTTTACATGTATCAGGTTACTCTGTAGTTTCTCAAAATCATAGAGCAGGGAGCAGTCGATCTCGAGTTTTTTCACATCGGTCGTTTTGGGGATCTCCAGGTAACTCCACACACTTTCTTTTTGTATTTCATGTCCCAGGTAATGCAGGGTGGCAGGTTGGCCATTGATCTTTAAACGGATGGTGCGGGTAAGGTAGGCGCCGATCTGTTTTTCCAGGAATGCATTGTCGGCCGGTTTCAGAATGTCTAATTTGGTGCTGGTATATTTCTGCAGGGCCTTTTCCAGGTCTTCGGCAAATATGCGCACACTCACTTCCACAGTGGCGTCTTTCGCATTATGATTTATGTCTATAACAGAAACATAGAACGGGTGCAACAGTGCCAGAATACCCGTCATCATCCACTGAACCAGTATATTTACCATTCAAATAGGTTTTTTGACAGCTACAAATGTCATCATTAATTTAACATCCTGTACATGAATGATTTTGGACTTTATTTAGAGCTGGGCTACAAGCATATTGCCGACCTGCGGGGTATTGATCATATCCTGTTCGTGATGGCGCTCTGCCTTCGTTACCAGTTCAGCGACTGGCGTAAGATACTGGTACTGGTAACCGCATTCACCATCGGTCATTCCATTACGTTGGCCTTGAGCGTATTTGAAGTGCTGGAATACCCGGTAAAATGGATCGAGTTCCTGATACCCGTCACCATCGTTGTTACCGCCATCAGTAATGTATTCGTAAAAAAGTTCGTGTACCGGTCAAAATATCCTGTCATTTATTTCTTTGCCCTGTTCTTTGGGTTGATACACGGACTGGGCTTCAGCAACTACCTAAAAAGCCTGCTGGGCAGGGATACCAATATCGTGGCGCAGCTGCTGGCCTTCAATATAGGGCTGGAATTGGGGCAGTTGCTGATTGTAACAGGCGTTTTATTGATTTCCTTTATATTCGTATCCATTCTGAAATGTAACCGCAGGGAATATATCCTGTATGCAACAGGCGGTATTTTCGCGATCGCAATTCAGATGGCTATCGAAAGACTTCCTTTCTAAAACAAAAACAGAATGAGAAAATTACTGATCATGTCCTTGCTGCTTTGCTCAGCCGGCTTTTTACAGGCCCAGGACATCCGTAACAACCCCACTTCAAACCACGGAAACAAGTTTGAGCAGTTGGGAACGATTTTGCCGACTCCCAACGAGTATCGTACTGCAAGCGGTGCCCCCGGACCCAAGTACTGGCAGCAGCGCGCCGATTACGATATCAGGTGCGAGCTGGACGAGGCCAACCTGAAATTAAAAGGTAGCGAAACCGTTACCTACTTCAACAATTCACCTGATGTGCTGACCTATATCTGGCTGCAGCTGGATGAGAACGAACACAGCACGGCCAACAATGCCAACTACCAGGATGCAAGCTACCTGAGCAAAGCCCTTTCGCTGAATGCCGTTGAGAAACTGGCATCGCAGCATACGGATAACGGGTATGGTTTTGTGATCACCAAACTGACCGATGCCACTGGTAAAGCATTGAAATATGCCGTTAATAAAACCATGATGCGCGTAGACCTGCCCGTTGCCCTGAAGCCCGGTCAGAAATTCGTATTTAACCTGGACTGGAACTATAAGATCTCTGATCGGATGACTTTCGGTGGCCGCGGTGGTTATGAGTTCTTTGCCGAAGATGGCAACCACCTGTTCACCATGGCACAGTGGTACCCCCGTTTGTGCGTGTACAGCGATTTCCAGGGATGGCAGAACCACCAGTTCACCGGCCGCGGAGAGTTTGCACTCACATTCGGAAATTTCAATGTACAGATGACCGTTCCTGCGGATCATGTGGTATTGGCCACCGGTCAGTGCCAGAACTATCCCCAGGTATTGTCTGCCGCGCAGTTGGCCAGGTGGAACCAGGCACAGAATGCCAAAGAACCTGTAGAAGTGGTTACACTGGATGAAGCCACCAAAGCTGAGAAGCAGAAAAGCGCCGCCAAAAAAACATGGGTATTCAAGGCCGATAATGTTCGGGATTTTGCCTGGACCGCCAGCCGTAAACTGATCTGGGATGCCATGCCCGCCTATGTGGAAGGTAAAAAAGTGATGTGTATGAGTGGCTACGGTAAAGAAGCCTATGGCCTGTATCGTAAGTTCTCAACCAAAGCAGTGGCGCATACCATTAAGACCTACTCTAAATTCTCTATCCCTTATCCATACCCGGTAGCCCAGAGTATTGAAGCTGCTAACGGAATGGAATACCCGATGATCTGTTTCAATTATGGCCGTACCGAAAAAGATGGCACTTACAGCGAATCAGCCAAACAGGGAATGCTGGGTGTGATCATCCACGAAGTGGGACATAACTTCTTCCCGATGATCGTTAACAGCGATGAGCGCCAGTGGTCATGGATGGATGAGGGCCTCAACTCTTTTGTACAATACCTCACGGAAGAACTGTACGATAACAAATATCCATCCCGCATGGGCTTTGCTTCATCGATGAAGAATTATATGTCGTTGCCCAAAGACCAGCTGGAACCCATTATGACCAACAGTGAGAACATCATTGGTTTTGGTCCGAATGCCTATACCAAACCTGCTACCGGTCTGAACATCCTCCGCGAAACCATCATGGGTCGTGAGCTGTTCGACTATTCATTTAAGGAATATGCACGCCGCTGGGCTTTCAAACATCCCACACCTGCCGACCTGTTCCGTACCATGGAAGATGCAAGTGGCGAAGACCTGGATTGGTTCTGGAGAGGATGGTTCTATGGCATTGATCCCTGTGATATAGCGATCGATACCGTTAAACATGCCGTGTTCGATCCGAATGCAGTTGCTGCTGCTGGAGGCGCCGGAAGGTTCGGAATGGGTGCTGATGGCCCCCGTGGCATGGACAAACCCATGCTGCCGGTATTCGATGATATTTCGAAGGTCCGCAACCGCGAAGACAAAAAGATCGTGTTCCTCACCGATGCCGATACCAGCCTGCGTGATTTTTACTGGAGGTATGCAAGAGGTCTGGAACCTTATGATTCCGTTACCAGAATGCCAGCGCCTGCACTTAATCCGCCTGCCGGTTTGACCGATACGGAAAAAGCAAACTATGCAGATGTGAACCTCTATGAGATCACTTTTGCCAACAAGGGCGGCCTGGTAATGCCGATCATTGTTGAGTTCAGTTTCGAAGATGGCAGCAAGGAAACACAAAGGATCCCTGCCCAGATCTGGCGCAAGAATGAAAACAGCGTAACCAAACTGTTCCTCACCAGGAAAAAAGCGGTTAGCATCAAACTTGACCCGATGAAGGAAACAGCCGACATCAATGAAACCAATAATAGCTGGCCCAAAACAGGAGCGGTTGCTGCCGAACCCAGCAGGTTCTCCCTGTTCAAAGCCGCTAACAGAACACGTGGCCAGTCGCAGGGGGTTAACCCAATGCAGAATGCCTTGCAGAAAGGAAAATAAGCAATCATAGCCCTGAACGGATAAAGCCACTGCTTAATTGCGGTGGCTTTATTTGTGAAGGAGCAGTGGTGAGTAGTGAGTGGTGAGTGGTGAGTGGTGAATGGGCAATACGCCATTCACCATTCACCATTCACAATTGCCAACTCACTACTCACCACTCACGATTCACGTAATGGGCAATAGCTGATGGCTCATTCACAAGAGAGTAGCGAGTAGATCCTTGATCAGAGCAATAAAATATTAATAGCAATCATCATGAAAACACTTTGTTTTTTCCTAACGGTTCTTTTGTGTCTTTCCAGCCGTGCTGCCACTGTTGATACGGTTGAGATATACAGCAACAGCATGCACCGCCATGTGAAAACGGTGGTGGTCAGGCCTGTATCGTACAACAGTATGAATGAGCAACGTTTCCCGGTGCTGTACCTGCTGCACGGGGCTTTTGGCAGTTATACCAACTGGGTGCAGAAAGTACCGCATATACAGCAGCTGGCCGACCAGCACGGGATGATGATCGTTTGCCCGGACGGCGGTTATACCAGCTGGTACTTCGACAGTCCCGTAGACAGCACCTATCGTTTTGAAACTTTCGTGGCTACAGAAGTGCCACAATATATCGACCAGCATTACCGCACCATCAATAACAGGAACGGCAGGGCCATCACAGGCTTGAGTATGGGAGGACATGGCAGTATCTTTCTTGCCTTCCGTCATGCCGAAACATTCGGCGCCTGTGGCAGTATGAGCGGAGCATTACATATCACCGTGATCAGCAAAGGCTATGACCTGGATAAACGCCTGGGCGATACGGCCACCAATAAAAGCTACTGGGTCAACTGGAGTACCTTGAAAACGATCGAGACATATCCCAAAGATTCATTGTCCATCCTGATCGACTGCGGAACCGAGGACAAAGTGTTACCCATGAACAGGGCCGTACATGAAAAAATGCTGGCGCTAAAGATCCCGCATGAGTACACCGAACGGCCCGGCGAACACAACTGGGCCTACTGGTCCAATGCCATCGACCATCATGCTTTGTTCTTCAGGAAACATTTTGACAGGGTGGGAAGTCGTGAGTGGTGAGTCGTGAGTCGTGAGTCGTGAATGGTGAGTCGTGAGTGGTGAGTGGAAAGTTGTGAGTGGTGAGTCGTGAATGGGCAATTGTGAATGGTCAATAGGGACATCAAGGAGGCACTGTGCCATTCACAATTGACAATTGCCCATTTACTCCCTACTCACCACTCACCACTCACTTCGATAATCAAAAGCAACTCCGAAGAGTTGCTTTTTTACTGATGCAGCAAAATACAATGAAGCCCCGTTAATAAATCATTGCATCCGTTACCTGCACCAATGCTCTGAAACCGAAGGGGGGATAAGACAGGTGTTTTTCATAGGTGATACGTTCTTATTTCTTAGCTGGTTGCCTGTGTTGCAGTAACAGGTTCAGGCCGAAACTGCTGAGACTGATATTGCCGAATCCTACACCACCTAAGGGTAGTTTGGCATAGGGTTCTACCTGGATGGCCCATTTCTTACTCAGCTGCTTCTCGAACCCTGCGGACAGGTGAACGATCGACAGGATATGTTTGTCGCTTGAGTTCAGGCTGCTGTTCCGCGTTACCGGCTGTCCATTGTAATAATAGAAATAATCATAGTTTTCCCTGGTCATAAAATAAGATGACAGGCCCGCACTGAGAAAACTGCTTTTGTTGGCTGTATTGCCCATGGTATACCTGGCCAGTAAAGGAACTTCCCACATGCGGCAGTAACCGGTTACGTCTTCAAGTTTGTAATAGCTGATCCAGGTGCCTTTGGGTGCAGTAAAATCGGCTCCTGCCACTTTGTAATTTTTTTGTGTGTAAATGGCGCCTGTATGTACTGACCATCGGTTGTTGATATGATAACCCGCCAGTAGGCCGATATTCATGCCCGGATGGTTGCCATACTTGAACTTCACGGTACTTTTATCAACACCCACCACCAAAGCATAACTGAAACCCTTTCCGGATGAGCGTTTTACGGAAACTATCGGTGCGTTTGTTCCAGCGGTTGGGTGGGCTGCCTCAGTGCTGGAATCCGTTTTCAATAGGGTCGTTACCGGTTGCCCCTGTTCGTTATGTTGAGATAAAATGAGTGAATCCTTATTTTTTTCCTGTATCACTATGCTGTTGTATGCCGGCAATTTTTCGCTCTTTGCCGGCTGGATCAGGGCCGAAGAACTGTCCTGCCCGATGGGATCTTTGTTATCGTCCAACTTGTTAAACAGTGATGCCTGGTTGAACGGATTGCTGTTCTGCTCTTTTTGAACTGTTGTTACAGTGTTGGATGAAATGGGTTGTTGTGTAAAAGAAACAGGCGGAGTGTTTTGTAGTGCCAGGTCCTTATTGGCTGGAACAGGTTCTTTTGTGATAACAGGTTGTACAGGATCAGTAACGCCTTTGACTGTTGTGGGAAGCGTTGCGGCAACAGCGGTCTTTTCCTGTTGCGGTGTTTCCTGCCGGTTGTTCATCCAGTAAACAACTGCGCCACCGGCCACCAGCAGGGGTAACAGCCACCAGAACAGGAAACGGCGCTTTTTTTCTTCCGTAACAGGCATGATCCTGTCCAGCTCTTCACTCAGCGCCTGCCAGTTGGCTTTCCCCCGTGGAGCATATCCCCCCGCAGCTTCCCTGCTTAAGCGGTCCAGTTCCTTATCGTCACCAAGATTATACATATACTTTATACGCTGTTTTTTGGGTAATGATCTTTCTCAGGTTATGTCTTGCCTTCGACAGGTTCGACTTGGATGCGCCTACGCTGATATTCAGTTGTGCAGAGATCTCCTCATGCGTGAACCCTTCTATCACAAAGAGGTTGAATACGGTCCGGTAAACGGGGCTTAGTTCCCGTATGGCGTCAATGATCTCCTGGTACATCAGTTTGTCAATACCGGTTTCCTGCTTATCCATGAAAATCTCCCCTTCTTCACTGATTTCCTGGCTCACCAGTTTCAGGTGGGTACGCCGCAGGTGGTCGATGCAGGTATTGACCACGATCCGTTTGAACCAGCCCTTCAGCAAAGCTTCTGCTTCCCCGTTCCGGTTACCATCGAACTGCTGTATGCTCCTGAATAATTTGATGAAAGATTCGCTGGCCAGTTCCTCGGCTTCCTCGGTCCGGTTCACATAACGGTAACAGATCTTCATGGCATAGTCGTACAGCCAGTGGTAAAGGTCACGCTGGCTGTTACGGTCGTTTTTACAACAACCGGTGATCAGGCTCGATATCTGGTGTATCTCCCGGGGCAATGGTTACAGGATACAGTTTTTGATAATAAGACTGCTTAAAGCTACAAATCCTGTTTTGTATACGGTAGTGGTGGGGGAAGGGTTGCCTGGGGGTGGTTAAAGGGGTTAAGGGGGGTAAATAGGTTAAAAGGGTTAAAAGGGTTAAAAGGGGTTAAAAGGGGTTAAAAGGGTTAAAAGGGTTAAAATGGGTTAAAATGGGTTAAAAGGGGTTAAAAGGGTTAAAGAGGGTTAAAATGGTTAAAAGGGGTTAAATAGGTTAGGGGGATTGGGTGGAGGGGGGTTAGCCGCCGGTGCGGCCGTCGCGGACTTTGTTTTTTTTGCCGGAGGTCTTTTTTTCGAAATCCAGTACTACTTTGGGCTTGTTAGCCGGTTTGGCTTTGGTGGTATCGGTACTGATCTTGGTGAGTCCAGGGGCGGAGTTTTCGGCACCGGGTTCCTGCAACTGGTCAAGAAAGTACGCTTCTGTGGCGATCAGTTTGCCGGTAGGGGGGTAATAGTATTTCCAGGTGCCGTGGCGCAACGAATTGCCTTCGTTTTTGATTACAACCCTTTCGTATTTGTTTGGATCTTTCGGGTCAGCAACATCAATGGTGTCATAGGTCTTGTCTGGATTCACCGCCCGCCAGCTTTCTTCCCGCTCCAGGCCTCCAATGGTAAAATACCGGCAAATACCATTCTTATTCCCCCAGCGGTAATTCTCGGTGGCCACCAGGTCGTCCATCAGGTTATACCTGCGCCATAAACCTTCTTTCCGGTCATTCACATAAGCGCCTTCTTCCTCGTAACCGGGGTTGCCGCGCAGGGGGTCTGTATGTATCAGCCATTTGCCCTGTTTCAGCCCCTTACTGTCTACGATATTCAACGTATCCCCTTTAGAACCAATACGAAAGCTTTTATATTGGGCATGTGCCGATACGGAAAATAATATGAGTAACGGTAACAGCAGAAGACGCATAATTGCTATATTGGGTATTCGAATTTATCAATTATTTATAACTGCTATGAGAAGATTAACAATCCTGTTATTCCTGGTCATTGCCGTACAGGCAATGGCGCAGGTAAAACCCACCCCCGCTTCAGATCGTTTACAAAAAACGGAACAGCGTAAAGCCCTGTTGCAGCGATCGCTGCTGAATGGCACTTCGTTCAGAAATATCGGCCCCAGTGTTATGAGTGGCCGCGTGGTTGACCTGGAAGTAAACCCCAATGACCCCACTGAATTCTATGTGGCCTATGCTTCGGGAGGTCTATGGCATACCACCAATAATGGACAGAGTTTTGTCTCCATCTTCGATTCGGAAGATATCCTTACCCTGGGTGATATTGCGGTGAACTGGAAAACCCGCACCATCTGGGTGGGCACCGGCGAAGTGAACAGCAGCCGCTCCTCCTATGCAGGTATCGGTGTGTATAAGTCCGGCAATAACGGTAAGAGCTGGGAATACCTGGGTTTACCCGAAAGCCACCATATAGGTAAGATCCTGTTGCATCCTGCCGATGACAATACGGCCTGGGTGGCGGTGCTGGGACACCTCTATTCGCCCAATAAGGAAAGAGGTGTGTATAAGACTACCGATGGCGGTAAAAGCTGGAAGCAGTCGCTGGCTATTGATGACAATACCGGCGCCATCGATATTGACCTGAACCCCCAAAATGCAAACGAATTGTATGCAGCCATGTGGTACAAAACCCGCAGTGCTTCTAACTTCGAGGAAGGCGGTAAGACCAGTGGTATTTACAAGAGTGTCAATGGCGGCGATAGCTGGGAACTGGTTTCCAAAGAAGGCAGTGGTTTCCCCAGTGGCGATGGCGTAGGCCGTATCGGTCTTGCCGTATCGCAGCAAAACCCGAATGTGGTGTATGCGGTGGTGGATAACAATTTTCACCAGCCGGATACCGCACTCAGTAAAACAGATACTACCCGTTATGTGCTGCGCGATTTCAAGGAACTTAACAAAGAACAGTTCCAGGCCCTGGACGATAAAAAATTCAATGCCTTTATCAGCAACCGCAGAAACGGGATCCCGCAGAAATATACCGCAGCTTCAATCAAAGAATCCGTAGCCAATGGCCGTTTCTCACCATCAGTGATCTGGGATTACCTGTTTGATGCCAACACTGCTTTATTCGAAACACCCATTATCGGTTGTGAACTCTACCGTAGCGATGATGCCGGTAAGACCTGGAAAAAGACCAATACCAAACCTTTGACCATGTACAGTACCTATGGTTACTATTTTGGTAAAGTGTTTGTCAGTCCAGCCAACGATAACAAAGTGGTGCTTACCGGTTTTGACGTGCAGATGAGTATCGATGGCGGTAAAACATTCAAGTTCATTGGTGGCGATAATGTACACGCCGACCACCACGTGGCCTGGATGAACCCCAAACGCGACAGCCATATGCTGATCGGTAATGATGGCGGTTGTAACATCACTTACGACAATGGTGAACACTGGTTCAAAGCCAATACACCTCCTGTAGGTCAGTTCTATAATGTGGCGGTTGATATGGCCAAGCCCTATAACGTATATGGCGGTTTACAGGATAACGGAACCTGGTACGGCAAAAGCACTACCCGCGAAAATTTCGACTGGTTCGATTCAGGACATAACCCGTATACCGGTATCGGCGGCGGTGATGGTATGCAGGTGCAGGTTGACTGGCGCGATAACAAGACCGTGTACAGTGGTTCGCAGTTCGGGGCTTATGCAAGACAGAACCTGGCAACGGGCGAGTATAAATCTGTTCGCCCCTCACGCGATCTTGGTGAAGCTTCGCTGCGTTATAACTGGCAGACGCCCATCTTGCTGAGCCGTCATAACCAGGATGTGTTCTATTATGGCAGTAACAAATTCCATCGCTCCTTTAACCGGGGAGATAGTTCGGTGGTGATGAGCGCCGACCTGACCACCAATCCCAAACAGGGCGATGTTCCTTTTGGTACCGCAACGACCATGAGTGAGAGCCCGCTGCGTTTTGGACTGGTTTACGTGGGAACCGATGATGGTAATATCCAGGTGACCAAAGATGGCGGTTACAGCTGGGAACTGGTCAATAGAAAATTACCCAAAGGTCTGTATGTGAGCCGTGTATTTGCCAGCGCCTTCAAAGAGGGCCGCGTATATGCTTCGCTGAATGGGTATCGCAACGATCATTTCCTGCCCTATCTCTACGTGAGTGAAGATTATGGCGCTACCTGGAAAGTGATCGGTAAAAACCTGCCCAACGAACCCATTAACGTGGTAAAAGAAGACCTGACCAACGAAAATATCCTCTATGTGGGTACCGATGGAGGTTTGTATGTAAGCATCGACGGCGGCGCCAGCTGGATGATGTGGAATAAAGGACTTCCTTACAGCGTACCTGTTCACGACCTGGTACAACACCCGCGCGAGAATGAACTGGTGCTGGGAACCCATGGCCGCAGCCTCTATATCGCCAGGCTGGACGAGATCCAGAAACTGGCCAAAGATGCCGACTACCGGGCTAAAAAAGAAGCGGAACTGAACAAGGCCAGGTAAGCCTACATCTGCTAAAGAGATCCAACCGTTCCTTTGTGCCTTTGTGAGAGAATATTTTCACACAAAGGCACAAAGGCACGGTTTTTTAGTGGGTGGATCTTTTGAGCCAGAGGAGGAAACCGGTGATGCTCAGTATCGCCACGGTCAGGCCGAACAGGCTATATAAGAGTTTTACGGGCCATCCGCCGTAACGGCCAAAATGCAGCTGTGCATTGATGATATCTCTCCGGTTTTCCGGGATGATCTCGGTTACAAAAGCGGTCCTGGCAATACGCCCTGCACTATCCAGGAAAACAGCATCTGCAAATTTTTTTGAATGAATGAAATGATTGGTAGAGCGGCTTCCATACACGGCTGTATTTCTTTCCCGGTTGGGTGCAAAATAAATGACATGAGCGGTAAAAGCCGGGTGTTGCCGCTGAACGGATTTCAGGGAGCTGTCCAGGCGAAAGAAGAGGGCAGGAGATGGTTTTCGGGTGTTTGTATAAGGTTGCTCCGCAGCATAGAACGCCCGGGTAAATACATACCGCTGCATCCATACCCCGCTGGCGCCAATGAGCAGGTTAAACAGCAGGGCATACACGCCGATCAGCTGGTGCAGGTTGTTCCGGCGGTACAGGGGTCTTTTGAACAACAGAACAGGAACGATCTTTTTCCGGTAGTGAATGATGCCGGTGCAAAGGCTTACCAGGAACAGTAGGCCAAAAACACCCAGTAGCCATTCTCCTTTTTTCTTAAGATGGAACGAGTTGTGAAATACGGTGAGCCATGCCATGAAATTATGTTCCCTGTCCTTACCTGCTCCCCGGAATGCCAGTACCTGCGCGGTTTGCGGATGTACAAATACCTGCATGGTCTGTGTTCCCTTACGGTAGGAAGAATCATATACCGAAAAAATGAACGGTTGCCCGGTATTCTCTGCCAGCATACAGCTGCTGATCTGTGCATGGGGAAATTCTTTCTGCAGGCTGCGGTAACAGCTGTCGACCGGTAACAAAGGCTGGCCCGCCTGCTGTTGCATGGCCGGGTGTTGCAGGCTGTCCAGTTCTTCATGAAATACGAGTACGGATCCGGAGATCGACATCAGCAGGATAAAAATACCCGACAATAAACCCGTAAATGAATGTATCCTGAATAAAAGCCCTTTTTTCATGCGCTGGTTTTGTGTTGCCCATACAACAATGTACAATACTTCCCTTGATTTATCCGTAGCTCATACAACGGGTCAAAATTTGTTGAAAGACCTACTTCTGGCGGCATTCTCATCTATGGCCAGCGCTTCGTATAAATAGGCCCTGAGTGTATCCGCCTCTATTTCTGTAACAGACCGGAAATCCTTATACGATACGAATTTCCGGTTACCCCGGTCAAGGTAACCGCTTGCGTCGGAGAGCAGGTGCCCCGAAGTAAATCCCAGCCGAACCCCTTCATAGCTCTTTTTCTTTCCCCATAATATAGAAGCAGGCCAGATAAAACAGAACCGTCTGTGCAGTTTGTAATACGGTACATTATAGGAAAGCTTTTCTGTGATGCGGGAATCGCAGCCAAGTATGATCTGCCGCAAACTCTCGGTGATCATTCGTTCGTCAGCAGGTAGGTAGTCGAGAAATTCGTCTATATCCCGGAAAGAAACTTCCTGCATTTTTTGTTTGGGCTTCATTTGGCCCTTTTTTTCGTCGCTGTTTTGGCAAGGTTCTCCTTCATCCTGAATTTGACCATCTGGGTCACCAGTGAAACCGGAATGGGTTCATCCAGCGGAAACTGGACAGCGCCTTTTGAATACTTGTATCGGGAGATCTTACCGGCAAACTCCTTGATAACGGAAGGGGTAGGATAGAAGCCCACATGTTTCTCGTATCCGGCAAAATACACCAGTACCCCATGGTATTTATACGCCGGCATGCCATAACTGATCAGTTCTTCTGCTTCAGGGGTGGCTTTGCGTATGATATCCCTGAATTGCTTCAGCAGTTTAGCGGTACCTGCCGGAAAACCGGCAATATAGGAAGGCACATCTGTAACGGTATTGTTGCGACTTTGCATAACAAGGGAATATGAGGGTAAAAAAAATCCTTTACACTTCAATATTAGCAAATAGATCCGCCAAAATCAAACCCTCATGACCGGTTTATAGCGGAATCTCGAACAGGCAAACGGGTTTCCCGTGATAATGCCCGGGTAAACCTTCTGTGTTCTGCATATTGAACATACCCAGGAAGGTAAAGCCCGATGCTGTATAGTGTTTGATCAGGCCGGTATTCCGGTCCAGCGTATCCAAGCGGATATACGCTTTATCGTGCAGCCTGGCATGATCTTTTGCCCATTCAACGATCCGTTTCACAAAATGCTGTCCCCTGAAATCCGGGTGGATGGCAATACGGTGTATATAGATGGCAGTATCCCGGTTACGTTCTTCCCAGATCTGTTCATCACTGAAAGTAATTGCCCAGATACAGGCAATCTGACCATCGATCAGCAGTTTCCATTGCCGTTGTTCCCTGATCTCTGTTTCCACCATATCCCGGTCAAACTCAGGCCATACCACTACGGTTTGTTTGCTTCGCTGGTAATCGGCTGCTATCCGGTACAGGTCAAACACGGTGTCGATATCCGTAGGGGCGATATTTTCTATCTTCATTTGTGTTGCTGTTTGGGTAGATAAATATCAGGGATATTCCTCTGCGTACAAAGGGTAATATGGCTGAACTGAGGCTGGTGTGTATGAATGGCAGCGGATTTTTTACGCACCAAGAAGATACTGGTATTGACAAAGGTCAGACAAGACAGGCAGCCACTCTTTTTTTTAGTTCCGGTAATACTTCTTTGCCGAACCATTTATTTTTTGCCTGCCAGATATTATTCCTCGGAGAAGGATGGGGTAAAGGAAAATATTCCGGTAAATATTTCCTGAAATGATGCACTGTTTCGGTGAGGTTGCTTTTGGCATTGTTGTCCAGGTAATAGTGTTGTGCATACTGACCAATCAGCAGGGTCAGCCGCGACCCCGATAACAGATCGAATAAGCGCTGATGCCATAACGGGGCACATTCGGGCCTGGGAGGCAGGTCGCCATGTTTACCGGTTCCGGGATAACAGAAGCCCATGGGGATCAGCGCTACTTTATCAGCATCGTAAAAAGTCTGGCTGTCAATACCCAGCCAGTTGCGGAGGTTATCACCACTTTTATCGTTCCAGGGAATGCCGGAGGCATGCACCAGTTTTCCCGGGGCCTGGCCAATAATGATCAGCCTGCTCTTGGAACTGGCGGCAACAATGGGCCTGGGGCCATCCGGAAGGTGCTTGCTGCAGACGGTGCAGCTACGGATCTCTTGTAAAAGGGTCTTCATGGAATTGGGCATACGATTAACCTCAAGGATTGTTATTGAAACGTTGGTACAAAAATAGCTACAGGCCTGCAGGATCGATCAGTTAAGGATGGTCCTGAATGCTTCCGAAAAAGATTCGACCGGTGTGTCGGTATCCATATTGGTCAGAATGATCAGTGTCATTTTTCTGCCGGTATCATACAGAACATGCGAGTTGTACCCCGGAATATTACCGGAGTGGCCGATCCAGGGTCCTGCTTTCATGACACCGAAACCATAATAGTTGCCGATCCAGCCAAATCGTTCCTTTTTCATTTTTTCTGATAACAGACTGCCTTCTGCCACTGCTCTGGCCCAGATCTTCATATCGGCAAAATTGGAGATCAAGATGCCGGCTGTATATCCCCAGGAAGGGTTCCAGTTAGTCGCATCCTGCAGGACGGTATAATCCTTGTTATAGCCATGAATATAGGGCTTGCTGATAAAATCGGGACCTCCCCAGTAGGTATGGGTCAGCTGCAGGGGTTGCAGCAGTTTTTCTTCTATCACGGCCCGGGCAGTTTTGCCGGTAACTTTTTCCATCAGCAGGCCCAGCAGAATAGTATTGGTATTGCAGTATTCGTATTGTGTACCGGGCTCAAAATTATTGGGGCGACTGAAAGCAATGGCCAGCATGGAATCCGGAGGATAGGTCTTCACAAAATGATCGGCGTTCATCCGGATCCAAAAATAATCATCATCGGTATAATTGTATAGACCGCTGGTCATATTACCCAGCATCCGAACCTTGATCCGGTTGCCTTTGGGTATTTTATATTCCGGCAGGTAAAAAGAGATGGAGCTGTCCAGGTTTATTTTTCCTTCTTCCACCAGTAGCAGCACTGCTGCGCCCACGAATGTTTTGGTGTTGCTGGCAATGCGCCAGTAACTGTTCTCGCTCATCGATTCACCGGTGGCCATATTGGCTACGCCTCTTTTCAGGATCAGGTCCTCTTCTCCTTCTGCCGATAGGATAGCGATCATACCAGGTGTTTGCCCTTTTTTGAATACGCTGTCGGCTGCTGCTGCCAGCCGGGTTCTGATGGCTTCGGTTAACTGGATATTGGCGGGAGTTGTCCGGGCAGTGTTTTTTGTACAGGAGGTTAACACCATGCTGAACAAAAGCAGTGTTCCAACAAGCCATAACATGGGTTGTGTCGTCTGTTTCATGGCAATCAGTAGTTTGACCGAATAGGATGCAGTTTTCTTTGTATTAGTGTCAAAAGGCAAGGCTTTGAGAAGTAGCGGGGGAGTGCTTCAGGAAAGCCTGTCAAATAGGCTTTATAAAGATACAACAGAAAACAATCGATCAGAAGCGCTATCCTGCTGACTTTTAAACAAAAACAATGCAAATGTTTTGCCCGGTGATGGCGGAAAAACTGAGACCGGTTACTTCACCCGCAGGTGCAAACTTGTTGCATAGCTGACCTGGATCTACAACAGAACTGCGGCTGCTTCTTTCCTGATCTTAGCGTATGAGCTTTCTCTGATAAACTGCTAATATACCCTAATAATCTCCCCTGTATCCCGCCTCTTTAAAGAGGCGGGTTATCTGCGGGTTATAGGCGGGTTATCTACGGGTCATCTGCAGGTTATCTACCTACTAAATAATGACAATCAATAGGTTACAACAGGTTTGTCTTGTACGGAAAAAGATTAGTAAGTGAATTCACCAACGGATTGAGTTAAGTAATTGATTATCAATATTAAATATCTTGAACGCCGAAGTTTGGCGGAGATGGATTGGCAATACCGGTGATACTGGATGGCTGTTGAGGATCACAGAAACTGTCGCTGCTTTTTTTCAAAAAGATAAGCGTTCCCTCCGGGGGCAGTTATCATGGGTTCTCTTTATTACAATAAAAGCAGGCGTATTGCCTGCTTTTATATAGTGGTTGTTCATGGATGTATCAATAGTCGTCGTGTCCTTTGCCGCGGCCCTTGTTTTTTCCATTACCCCTGTCTTTATGCGGGTTATAGGAAGGGCCATTCTGTTTGTACCGGTTATCGTGGCTGTCGCGGATAATGACCTGTCTGGGTCCACGGCCGCCTTTGTAGGGGGCATATTTTACCCGGTACACATCGCCACGCAGGTAAGGCCTGGGTTCGTTGATCACTACTTTGTAGCCGGTGTAAATATCAAACCCGCGATAACGGCCGGGTAAACTGGCTGCAAAGATCCAGCGATTGCCTTCCAGGTAAATGAACCTGCGTTCGGGCACATAATAGTACACATCAATATCAGGCAGGTAGTAATATTCAACGTAATCGTAGCCTACCGGTCCCCAAACGGGCTGGTTGCCAATGTTGATGTTCACGTTCAGTTTTACCTGGGCCTGTGCCGGACTAACTGCAGCAAGGGTGGTCAGTAATAGAACCAGTGTAAATAACTTTTTCATAGCGGATCATTTATATCCAGGTAGATGAAAATACCGTGCCAATTTTAAAGATCCCGATGTAAATTGGGTCTAATTAGTTGATTATCAGTATAAAATATGTATTCAAATGTAGTGGGAAGACCGCAAAATGGTCACCAGATTCAGGCAGGCAGGAGAAGTAAGCCAGTGGTGGATCTTTTATGCAACTACGTGAATATCCGTCGCGCCACCAGAAGTGATTTCAGCTAAAAAGAGCAGGCAGGGGGATATTAGTAAAAATACAAAAGGGAAAGAATTGCTCCTTTCCCTTTTGTTGCCCGACATGGATTCGAACCACGACATACTGAACCAAAATCAGTTGTACTACCCTTATACTATCGGGCAATCCGCACATTCTTATCGAATGGGGTGCAAAAATAGGGTGGGGCAACAATTGTTCCAAATTTTTTCCGGTTCTACGGGGATTCTTTTGCCCGCCGGCCGGAATCGATTGTTAGATACCCTGTTTGCGTGGACCAGAAATCAGTATCTTGGGGCCGAGGGGGTGAATCGTGAGTGGTGAGTGGTGAGTGGTAAGTGGTAAGTGGTAAGTGGTGAGTAGGGAGTTAGGGGCTGCAGTACCTGCATTACTCACGATTCACGACTGCCGACTGACGATTCACGTCTCACGACTACCCTTTGCCCATTCACCATTCACAATAAAACCAACTATGACCAGCAAACTCATTCTCCTCGCCGTATTTGTAACCAGCATGATCCTTATGTCATTCAACTTTGATAAGAAAAAGAAAGTCGTATTCTTTGGCGATTCCATTACCCAGGCTGGGGCTAATCCCGGGGGGTATATCAGGCTCATGGATTCCCTGATAGCCGCGGAAATGGGAGCGGATAAATACGAGCTCATCGGTGCGGGTATCGGTGGCGATAAGATCTATGATCTCTACCTGCGAATGGAATCAGATGTACTCAAACACAATGCAGATATCGTGGTGATCTACGTAGGGGTCAATGATGTGTGGCACAAGACTTCCAGCGGAACAGGCACCGATTATAATAAGTTCGGCCGTTTTTACGAGGCTGTGGTGAACAAACTGCAGACGTCGGGCAGCAAAGTGGTGCTTTGTACCCCGGCCGTGATCGGCGAAAAAACCGATAACTCCAACCAGCAGGATGGCGACCTGAACCAGTACAGTAACTGGATACGTTCCTTTGCCGCCAGGAAAAACATTCCGCTGGTAGACCTGCGTGCCGGATTCATCAACTATAACCTGAAGAATAACCCGCAGAACAAAGAGTCCGGTATCCTCACCACCGACCGGGTACACCTGACCCATACTGGCAACCTCTTTGTGGCCGAACAGATGTGGAACGTGATCAAGACCGTTCAGTAATAAAACAACCGTGCCTTTGTGCCTTTGTGTGGTTATTCTCTCACTAAGGCGCAAAGGCACGGTTGTTAAGGGGATCGTTTATATCGCTTTTACCAGGTAGTAATTCTTTTTACCTTTTTGAACCAGCAGGTACTGCTTGTTCAACAGGTCTGCATTTGTTACTTGTGTTTTGTCGGTACCGATCTTGTTCTTGTTCAGGCTAAGTCCGCCAGCCTGCCACATTTTCCGGGCTTCGCCCTTACTGGGGAATATCTGCGTGTCGGCCAGGAAATTGACTATCTCGTAACCCGCATCCAGTAAACTTTTGCTGATCTCGATGGTGGGTACCCCTTCCATTACCTGGAGCAGTTGTTCTTCTGTTAAAGACTGCAGTATTTCGGTAGTGGCATTGCCAAACAGGATCTCCGAAGCTTTCACCGCAAATTCATAATCGGCGCGGCTGTGTACGAAACAGGTGATTTCTTCCGCCAGTTTTTTCTGTAGGGCACGCTCATGGGGCGCCGCTGCCTGCCGGGCCAGTAAAGCCTCGATCTCTTCCTTGGGAAGCAGTGTAAAGATCCTGATCCACTGTGTGGCATCAGAATCACTGGCATT
The DNA here is from genome assembly GCA_016183765.1 of Bacteroidota bacterium. Taxonomy (GTDB): domain Bacteria; phylum Bacteroidota; class Bacteroidia; order Chitinophagales; family Chitinophagaceae; genus Sediminibacterium. The sequence goes on along the minus strand of JACPEA010000003.1, from coordinate 15,952 downwards.
CAGCCAGAACTGGTAGAACTGGTAAGGGGAGGTCTTCTTTGGATCCAGCCATACATTGCCTTTCTCCGTTTTACCGAATTTGCCGCCATCTGCTTTTTTGATCAGCGGACAGGTAAAGGCAAAGGCTTCGCCCCCTGTTTTGCGTCTGATCAGTTCTGTGCCGGTCACGATATTTCCCCACTGGTCGCTGCCGCCCATCTGCAGTTTGCAGTTTTTATGCTGGTAAAGCCAGTAGAAGTCGTAGCCCTGTATCAGCTGGTAGGTGAATTCGGTAAAACTCATGCCCACTTCACTGTCCAGTCGTTTCTTCACACTGTCTTTGGCCATCATATAATTCACCGTGATGTGTTTGCCCACATCGCGGATAAAATCGAGAAAACGGAAATCCTTGAACCAGTCGTAATTGTTCACCATTTCCGCAGTACTGGCTTTGCCGGGGGTGAAGTCGAGGAATTTCTCCAACTGCTTACGAACGCCGGCCTGGTTGAACTGGAGCACTTCTTCGCTGAGCAGGTTGCGTTCCTCACTTTTGCCTGTGGGATCGCCCACCATACCGGTGGCGCCGCCTACCAGTGCAAAAGGTTTATGCCCGGCACGCTGTAAATGAACCAGCAATAATATGGGCACCAGGCTGCCGATATGCAGGCTGTCTGAAGTAGGATCAAAACCGATATAACCCGAAACGGTCTCTTTCTGTAATAATTCTGCTGTTCCCGGCATGATATCCTGTATCATACCCCGCCACTGTAATTCTTCTATCAGGTTCATCTCTGTTGCTGTTTGCGCAAAAGTAAGGAAACTGAGTGGTGAATGGGCAATCGTGAGTCGTGAGGCGTGAGTCGTCAGTGATTGTGAATAGTGAATTGTCAATTGTGAATGTAGGAGGGCTGGACATTGCCCATTCACAATTCACAATTGCCGCCTCACGACTGACGATTCGCGTCTCACGATTCACGCCTCACTACTCCCCACTACCTACTCACCACTCACGCCTGACGACTCACCACTCACGATTCACTACATTTGCAGCATGAGAACAGTTGGCGACGGCACCCGTACCCTGAATTTTTTGATCGATACCGCGATCATCTTTGCGTTGGCCTATTTCAGTTTCAAGGGATGGAACTGGTATGTGAAATTCTGGGGTTATCCTTACTATCATTTTGGCTGGTTCTTTTTCGGGATACTGTTCGTGTATTATTTCCTGTTTGAATCCATCTTTTCCCGAACGCCGGGTAAATGGTTTACCTATTCCAAAGTGGTCGGGTTGGATGGCAAAAGGGCATCTGTTCCGGCAGTCCTGGTGCGCAGTCTTGCCAGGCTCACCATTATCGACCTGTTCTTCATCCCCCTACTGGGAAAACCCCTGCACGATCACCTGAGCAGGACCCGGCTGGTGGAAGTATAGGTTGGACAAGCTGCCATACTTCGGCCGCCCTGTCCGCCACGATCCTGTTCCATATTCATTCCTGAATTCGCAACCGATAAGCAATGGTAAGGCTTACTTTCGCAGTTAATTTTTGAGAGGGATCCAACTTCGTACCCTGTAATTTGTAATAGAGATATGGCTAAAATAGGTATCAACATAGCAACCGGAAGTTTACAGCAGGCAGAGATGATCGTGGGTATTGACCTGGGTACCACCAACAGCCTGGTGGCCATCATTCACCCGGAAAGCAAACAGCCGGTGGCCTTGAAAGAACACAATGGCAGCAGCCTGGTGCCCAGTATTGTACACTTCGATGGTTTTGGTAACCCCACCGTTGGTGAGGCAGCCAAAGCATTCATGGAAACTGATCCGCAGAACACCATCTTCAGCGCCAAAAGACTGATGGGAAAGAGTTTCAGGGACATCAAAGAGAATGCCGGCTTCTTTACCTATAAAGTGATCGATGATGATGCCGACAGCCTGGTAAAAGTGCAGGTGGGTAACCAGTTCTATTCGCCCATCGACCTGTCATCATATATCCTGAAAGAGCTGAAACAAAGAGCCGAACATATTCTAAAGACACCCGTGAGCAAAGTGGTCATTACCGTGCCGGCCTATTTTAACGATGCCCAGCGACAGGCTACCCGCGATGCAGGTAAACTGGCCGGACTGGACGTGCTGCGCATTGTGAACGAGCCCACCGCCGCCAGCCTGGCCTATGGTTTGGGAATGAATAAGGAGGAAGAAAAAACCATCGCGGTTTACGACCTGGGCGGGGGTACTTTCGATATCTCCATCCTGCGCATCAGCAATGGCATATTTGAAGTGTTAAGCACTAACGGGAACACTTACCTGGGGGGCGATGATATGGACAGGGCCATTGTACAATACTGGATGGAACAGGCCGGTATTAGCCTGGAAGAGCTGAAACAGAACAAAGAACTTTCACAGGGACTGCGCCTGCGTGCCGAAGAAGCCAAGAAACAGTTGAGTGGTCAGGATAGTTTCTCTGTTGACTGGAATGGCGACCAGCTCTCACTTTCACGTGAAACCTTTGAATCGCTGATACGCCCGCTGATCGAACAGACCATGCAATCCTGCAGTAATGCCTTGAAAGATGCAGGACTGACTACGGCCGATATCGACACCATCGTGATGGTAGGGGGCAGTACCCGTGTGCCTGCCGTTAAAAATGCGGTCAGCGAATTCTTTGGCAAACCCGTGAACGATTCGGTGAACCCGGATGAAGTGGTGGCTTTGGGAGCGGCTGTACAGGCCGATATCCTTGCCGGTAATAACAAGGATTTCTTATTGCTGGACATCACCCCGCTGAGCCTGGGTATTGAGACCATGGGCGGTTTGATGGATGTCCTGATCCCCCGTAATGCCAAGATCCCTACCAAAGTGGGGCGGCAGTATACAACGCAGAAAGATGGCCAGAGCGATATGCGGATCTCCGTATTCCAGGGAGAACGCGACCTGGTGAAGGACAACCGCAAACTGGCCGAGTTCAGCCTGAAAGGCATACCCGGTATGCCTGCCGGTCTGCCCAAGGTGGAAGTGAGTTTCCTCATCAACGCCGACGGTATCCTGGTGGTGAAAGCAAAAGAATTACGCAGTGGGGTAGCGCAGGAGATCGAAGTGAAACCCCAGTATGGCCTCACAGATGAGGAAGTGGAAAAGATGCTGATGGACAGCCTTACGCATGCCAAAGAAGACATGCAGGTGCGCGCCCTGGTGGAAGCCCGTACCGAAGGAGAACAGATCCTGGACGTAACAGAAAAATTCATCGGTAAAAATGCATCACTCCTGACCAAAGAGGAAATCACGGCCACCGCAACTGCCATGCAGGTGCTGCAACTGGCGCTTACTATGGACGATAAGAACCTGATCCATACCAAGATAGAAGAGCTGAACGAAGTCACCCGCCCCTTTGCCGAAAGGGCCATGGACGCAGCCATCAGCGGCGCACTGAAGGGAAAATCCATTACATCGTGAGGCGTGAATCGTCAGTCGTGAATCGTGAGGTGTGAATTGTGAATTGTGAATGTTTGGGTTGGCGGCCAGGTTCGTAGTCCTGCTCACCTTAGAACACTCACCATTACTCATTGACAATTGACAATTCACAGGTAAATGCTTCCCAATAACTCCCTACTCACCACTGACTACTCACGACTGACGATTCACGATTCACGACTCACTTCAAACCTGCGCTGAACATATTTTCCAAGGATATCGAACTCAATATTTACCCGGGAGCCGACGGTTAGCTGGTGGATATTGGTGTGTTCGTAGGTGTAGGGGATCACTGCGATGGTGAAATGGTCGTGGGTAACGTTAAAGCAGGTCAGACTGGTGCCATTTACTGCAATAGAGCCCTTCTCGATCACCAGGTGGGCAAATTCGGCGGGAAACTGGAAGCTGAACTCCCAGCTGCCGGCCAGCTCTTTGCGGGCAGTACAGAGGGCGGTACAGTCTACATGGCCCTGTACGATATGGCCATCCAGCCGCCCGTTCATGAGCATACATCTTTCCAGGTTCACTTCGGTACCAGGCTGCCAGTTGCCCAGTTCGGTCTTTTTCAGGGTCTCCTCAATGGCTGTCACCAGGTGGCGGCCGGGCTCCACAGCCTCAACGGTGAGGCAGACCCCGTTATGGCTCACGCTCTGGTCAACTTTCAACTCATCGGAAATGGGAGAATTTATCCAGAAGCTGAGATTGGTCCCCCGGGGGGATATAGCGGCTACTTTGCCCGTATTTTCTATAATTCCTGTAAACATGCCTGCAAGTTAATTTCGAAAATCGAGAAACCCGCACCAGTTTATACCAGCTATTAGCTTCCAGCCCCCAGTATCCAGCACCCAGCTTTGAGCCACGAGCTGTGAGCTTCTAGCATCCAGTATCCAGCCTCCAACAACATTCACTCACCACTCACTACAGACGACGGCCATTGCCCATTCAATCAGTGATTTGTCTTTGGTCTTTGGCTTTTGGTCTTTAGTTGATCTGGAATAGTTGAGAGAGGCAGTTTATTGGTTGGTAAAGCAGGTTGGCTTTTTCATTCACTCATTCACTCATTCGCTCATTGATTGGCCGCAAGCCATGAGCCCCCAGCCTCCACCCCTCTAAATATTTGGTATTTCCAAATCAATCCCTATCTTTGCCGTCCTAAAAAACACCTGAGGAGGTATCATAGCTATGCTTATCATCGATTCAAAAGATTGTGAAAACATCGACAAGGCACTCAAAAAGTACAAGAAGAAGTTTGAAAAAAGTAAAACTTTGCTGCAACTGAGAGAGCGCCAGGCTTTCACCAAGCCTTCCGTAGTTCGCCGCGGACAGATCCTGAAAGCAATCTACAAGCAGAATATAGCCAGCGGAAAGATCGAGGGATAATACCCCGTTTTCCGGCTTAATCATAGTAAGTAGCCCTGAGTTTATTAACTTTAGGCTACTTTTTTTATGCCCATACCTCAGTACCCGCAGTTACAACCCTTTCTCGATTACCTCAAATTTGAAAAAAGGTACTCGCAGCATACTTTGTTGTCGTACCAGAACGACCTGGAGCAGTTTTTTGCCTATCTGGCCAGCCAGTTTGATGCTCCGGCGCTGAACAAGGTCACATCCCTGTATATCCGCAGCTGGCTGGCAGAGCTGAAAGATGGGGGACTTAGCTCCAAAAGCATTAACCGCAAGATATCTACGCTCAGGTCATTTTTTAAATACCAGATGAAGACGGACGTACTGCAGCAGACACCGATGACCACTGTTACCGCCCCCAGGGTGAACAAACGCCTGCCGGTTTTTGTAGAGCAGAAAGACATGGCCATCCTGTTTGAACATGTGGCATTTTCTGACGACTGGCAGGGCAGGACCGAGCGCCTGGTATTGCAGTTGTTCTATTACACAGGGATGCGTTTGAGCGAGCTGATCAACCTGAAAGAATCGCAGCTGGATGCCGCTCAATCGCAGGTAAAAGTATTGGGTAAGGGTAACAAGGAAAGGATACTGCCGGTATCGGCAGAACTGATGCGGGCATTGCTGGACTATGTGCAGGATAAACCGATAAAAGAGTCCGAAATTCATCAGGTATTCGTTACGGAAAAAGGAAAGGCCTTACAACCGCGTTCCGTGTATGCTTTTGTAAAAAAACACCTGGCGCAGGTAACGACGATCCAGAAAAAAAGTCCGCACATATTACGTCACAGTTTTGCCACACACCTGATGAATAATGGCGCAGAACTCAATGCAGTAAAGGAATTGCTGGGGCATAGCAGCCTGGCGGCCACGCAGATCTATACGCATAATACGATTGAAAAACTGAAAGAGGTTTTTCAGAAAGCGCATCCCAAAGCCTAAATCTTAAGGGCGTCCTAAATCTTTTTAAAAACGAATGTATTTCTTGTTCTTTCTTGTATATAGTTGTACCTTTCAGACAGAAGCAAGGGGTACGGATCCGGTGTCCTGAAAATCATCAAAAAGTTCTTTTAAATATTATTTTTTCACCGATTAAACGTGAGTTGCCATGAACGTTAACATTCAAACTGTGCATTTTGACGCAGACGACAAATTGGTTGAGTATGTAAACCGTAAAGTTGAAAAGTTGGGTACTTTTCATGACAAGATCCTGAAAGTGGATATTTACCTGAAACTGGACAATGTGGTGCATACGATCAAGGATAAAGTAGTGGAGATCAGTGTTCATATTCCGAAGCATGACTTTTTTGCCAAAGCGTCCTCAAAATCATTTGAAGAGTCTTTCGACAGTGCAATGGAATCTATTGTTTCACAGATAAAACGAAAAAAAGAAAAACAAGCAGCTTAAAATTTTTTTAAAAAGCTCCCCGCCACAACGGGGAGCTTTTTTATTAGGAGGGAGATCCTATGAGAATATACCTGATTTTATCCGTTTTCTGCCTGTTAGCGGCCTGCTCTTCCCGGGAAGGTGAGACCAGGGCGCATATCACCCAACGCAGGACAGTTGCGGCCGGCAGGCTGCTGATCAATTACGAATTCAGGGTGGGTGGGCAGCTTTTTCTGGACAGTATGGAGACCGCCAACCGGGTGGTACCGCACGATTCGGTTCCGGTGGTCTATTCGCCCCGGAATCCCCGGGAAAGCCATTTACAACTACCCTGAAACGGGCTTTTCCGGGCCGCGTTGAAAAACCTGTTGAAAACTGCCTGAAAATTTTCGTTTCAAAATTTTGCTGAATTAAGTTTTCCATTACCTTTGCCATCCCAAAAAATGGGATAGTTCTTTGTGTTTTGTAATTCTGGGCAACGGATAAAAGGGCTGAAAACCACCATTTTCACCTTCCGGCGTTACCGGTTACAATAGTGTACGCCGAAGTAGCTCAGCTGGTAGAGCAGCTGATTTGTAATCAGCAGGTCGCGGGTTCGAGTCCCATCTTCGGCTCTAGCATCACAGTTTGTAGTCTGTAGTTTGTCGTTTCTGGTAACAACCACAAACCACAAACCACAAACCACAAACCACAAATCTCTTTTGGGCAGATGGCCGAGCGGTTAAAGGCGACAGACTGTAAATCTGTTCTCTCACGAGTACGTAGGTTCGAACCCTACTCTGCCCACTCTTCAAATTTGATCCCGCTTATGCGGGAGAAAATTTGAAAAGGAGTATCAGTTCTTTGTAAACATTTGGCGTTTGAGATGAAGGGTAATTTTCAAATTACCACATTCTCAAATTCTCAAATGAAACAAGCGGAAGTAGCTCAATTGGTAGAGCGATAGCCTTCCAAGCTATAGGTCGCGAGTTCGACCCTCGTCTTCCGCTCAGAGCAGTCTGTTGTTTGTGGTCTGTGGTCTGTGGTTCAAACTGCAAACTTTTAGATGGCAAACTGAGTTAAGCCGTTGTAGCTCAGGGGTAGAGCACTTCCTTGGTAGGGAAGAGGTCGTGAGTTCGATTCTCACTAACGGCTCAGTAGTGAATGAGGGGCAGGTAATGTGCGGAGATCCTGAAAAGGAACAATTATTAATAAAAGGCCGGAAGGCCATCAATTTTTTAAACACAACTAAAAACCGATAAAAATGTCTAAAGAGACCTTCAAGAGGGAGAAACCTCACGTAAACGTTGGTACCATTGGTCACGTTGACCACGGTAAAACCACTTTAACTGCTGCCATCACAAGCATCTTATCGCAGAAAGGTCTGGCGCAGGCGAAAAAGTATGATGAGATCGATGGCGCGCCCGAAGAAAAAGAGCGTGGTATCACTATCAATACTGCACACGTTGAATATCAAACTGCAACCCGTCACTATGCGCACGTTGACTGTCCTGGTCACGCTGACTATGTGAAGAATATGATTACCGGTGCTGCCCAGATGGACGGCGCTATCCTGGTAGTAGCTGCTACCGATGGTCCTATGCCACAGACCAGGGAGCATATCCTGCTGGCCCGCCAGGTAGGTGTACCCCGTATGGTGGTGTTCATGAACAAAGTTGACCTGGTTGACGATCCTGAACTGCTGGAACTGGTAGAAATGGAGATCCGTGAACTGCTGACTGAGAAAGGCTTTGATGGCGATAACACTCCGATCATCAAAGGTTCTGCTACAGGTGCACTGGCTGGTGAAGAAAAATGGGTTAAATGCGTGGAAGAACTGATGGATGCTGTAGATACCTACATCCCACTGCCTCCCCGTCCGATCGATATGCCATTCCTGATGTCTGTGGAAGACGTATTCTCTATCACTGGTCGTGGTACCGTTGCAACCGGTCGTATCGAGCGTGGTATCATCAAAGTAGGTGAACCCGTAGAGATCGTTGGTCTGATCGACGCTCCGCTGACTTCTACCGTAACTGGTGTGGAAATGTTCAAAAAACTGCTGGATGAAGGTCAGGCTGGTGATAACGCAGGTCTGCTGCTCCGCGGTATTGAGAAAAAAGATATCCGTCGTGGTATGGTAATCTGTAAGCCAGGTACCATCACTCCGCATACTGAATTCAAAGGTGAGGTTTACGTACTGAGCAAGGAAGAAGGTGGACGTCACACGCCATTCTTTAACAAATACCGTCCTCAGTTCTACTTCCGTACTACGGATGTAACTGGTGAGTGTACCCTGCCAGCCGGAACAGAGATGGTAATGCCTGGAGATAACATCAACCTGGCTGTAAAACTGATCGCTCCGATCGCTATGGAAAAAGGTCTGAAATTCGCTATCCGCGAAGGTGGACGTACCGTAGGTGCCGGTCAGGTTACTGAAATCATAAAATAAGCTGTAAGCTATAGGCTTTTAGCTGCAAGCAAATGTTTTTTCTATTACATTTGTAACATATTCTAAAAGCTGTTCCGGTCTTCCGGACAGCTTTTAGCTTTCTACGGGCATCGTACAACGGTTAGTATTAAGGTCTCCAAAACCTTCGATCTGGGTTCGAATCCTAGTGCCCGTGCTGAGTAATTTGAAAATCAGGTAATTTGAAAATTTGAAAATGAGTATTTCGAATTGGAAAATTCCTGCCGCCGGAACGGCATTTTCAAATTATCAAATTCACAAATTGTCAAATTGGTTCTATGAACAAGATCACTACCTATTTCAAAGAGAGTTACCACGAGTTGCTGGAAAAAGTGACCTGGCCTACCTGGATGCAGCTGCAGCAGAGCACGGTGATCGTACTGGTGGCTACCGTTATCATTACAGCAATGGTATGGGTGATGGATTTATCCAGTAACCAGTTATTGAAGCTGGTTTATTCATTATTTAAGTAAAACAGCATGGAAGAAGTAGTAGATACCCCATTACCCGAAAACGCCGCGCCGCAGGCCGATACCAAATGGTATGTACTGCGTGTGGTGAGTGGTAAGGAGCGTAAAGTAAAAGAATACCTGGATAAGGATATCATCCGTAGCGGCTGGCAGGAGATCATCAAGCAGATCTTCCTCCCGATGGAAAAAGTGTACAAAGTGCAGAACGGTAAAAAAGTGATGCGCGAAAAAAACTATTTCCCCGGATACGTAATGATGGAAGTGCTGGATGGCAAACTGAATGATGACATGGTGCAGCATATCAGCAACATCAGCAACGTGATGCACTTCCTCACAGACGGTAAGGGATCCAAAGGAAACATCATCTCCCTCCGCAAAAGCGAAGTGAACAAGATGCTGGGTAAAGTGGATGAGCTGAACGACCAGGGCGTGACCATGAGTGAGCCATTCATCGTTGGTGAAACCATCAAGATCATTGAAGGTCCGTTCAACGATTTCAATGGTGTGATCGAAGATGTGAACGACGAGAAGAAAAAACTGAAAGTGACCGTAAAGATCTTCGGACGTTCCACCCCGGTAGAACTGAGTTACATGCAGGTAGAGAAAATAAGTTAAACACACACACACGATATCATCAAAAAGCCATTCCATCCGGGGTGGCTTTTTTGTTTTCTGCCATTCAGGTATTTTAAACTGGTTAAAGCCGTTAAAGGGGTTAAACTGGTTAAAATCGTTAAAAAGGGGGGAGAAACGGTTTTTATTACCCATCTAACCTCCTTTAACCCCTTTTAACCAGTTTAACCCTTTTTAACCTCCTTTAACCCCCTTTAACCAGGTTAACCCCTTTTAACCCCCTTTAACCTCCTTTAACCCTTTTTAACTCCCTTTAACCCCTCTAACTATTTTAACCAATCCCCCAATTTCTTTGTTTTTTCCCAAACGGTTGCTTACCTTTGCCGCCCCAAAAGTTCTTTAGAATAAAGAATGATTGAATTTGGGAGTCGCGCCGCAGGCGTGACGTTATTACCAATTAAATCTTAAAAAAATGGCAAAAGAAATCTCTGGCTTCGTGAAGCTGCAGGTGAAAGGCGGTCAAGCCAATCCTGCGCCTCCAGTGGGCCCCGCACTCGGTTCTAAGGGTGTGAACATTATGGAGTTCTGCAAACAGTTCAATGCAAGAACCCAAGACAAAATGGGAAAAGTAGTTCCTGTTTTGATCACTGTTTATTCTGATAAGTCTTTCGACTTCATCATCAAAACCGCTCCTGCTGCTGTCCAGTTAATGGAAGCCGCCAAAATCCAGACCGGATCTAAGGAAAGTAACCGTCAGAAAGTTGGTAAAGTAACCTGGGAACAGGTAGAAGCTATTGCCAAGGATAAAATGTCTGACCTGAACGCATTCACCCTGAACAGCGCCATGAGCATGGTAGCCGGTACTGCACGCAGTATGGGTTTGACTGTAGAAGGTAAAGCTCCCTGGGAAAACTAATGATTCACCTTAAAACAGTAAAAAATGTCAATTACTAAAAAAAGAAAAGTAGCTGCAGCCAAGGTGGATAAGAACAAAGCGTATTCCCTGAAAGATGCTTCAGCACTCGTTAAAGAGATCAATTGCACCAAATTCGATAGTTCTGTTGACCTGCATATCCGCCTGGGTGTAGACCCTAAGAAAGCAGACCAGCAGGTACGTGGCACCGTATCATTACCACATGGTACCGGTAAAACCAAAAAAGTCCTGGTTCTCTGTACACCGGATAAAGAAGCTGCTGCCAAAGAAGCCGGAGCTGATTATGTAGGTCTGGATGAGTTCATCACCAAGATCGAAGGCGGCTGGGTGGATATGGATGTGATCATCGCTACTCCTGCCGTAATGCCTAAGATCGGTAAACTGGGTAAAGTATTGGGTCCACGTAACCTGATGCCAAATCCTAAGACCGGTACTGTTACCAATGATGTGGCTGCTGCCGTAAATGAGGTAAAAGGCGGTAAAATTGCTTTCAAAGTGGATAAAGCGGGTATCGTACACGCTTCTATCGGCCGTATCTCATTTGCTCCTGAGAAAATTGCTGAGAACAGTGCAGAACTGATCAATGCGATCCTCAAACTGAAGCCTTCTGCTGCCAAAGGAACTTACCTGAAAGCGGTTAGCATGGCCAGCACCATGAGCCCGGGTATCACATTAGACACCAAATCATTAATGAACTAATCCTGGTGATCCCGCTTTCAGCGGGAAATGACCCGGGTTTTTAAAAAGATTAGTTATGACAAAAGATCAAAAAAATGAAGTGATTGAAATTCTGAAAGGAAAGTTCAGTCAATACAATAACTTCTACATTACCGATACAGAATCTTTAACGGTAGCGCAGATTTCCAAACTGCGTCGCACCTGTTTTGACAAGCAGGTTGAGATGAAGGTGGCAAAAAACACATTGATCCGTAAGGCGCTGGAATCGCTGGATGCTGAGAAGTATGCAGGTGTTTATGAAGCCCTGAACAATGTGACCGCCCTGATGTTCTCTGAGAACCCCAAGGATCCGGCTCTGATCATCAGCTCTTTCCGTAAGGCAAGCAACGGCGACAGACCGATTCTGAAAGCGGCTTTCATCAATGGTGATGTGTACACCGGTGATAACACACTGGTAGCACTGACCAAGATCAAGACCAAGAACGAACTCATCGGAGAAGTTATCGGCTTACTGCAGTCTCCTGCAAAACGTGTACTGGCTGGTTTGATCCAACACCACGAGAAGCAGGCAGAAGGTGCTGCTGCAGAGTAGTCATTTGAAAATGTGAAAATGTGCTGATTTGAATATGAAGGCACATGATTCAGGTTTCAGGAACAAGGATTAACTGGGATGCTGTTGTTTGAAAATTGTCAAATTTTCAAATTGTCAAATTCTCAAATTAATAGAATCAAATTTTTTTAAACCCTCCGTCGGATCACACCGAAACGTGATATGAAGACGGAAAAAATTTAAAACACATGGCAGACGTTAAAGCATTAGCCGAACAATTAGTAGGCTTAACAGTAAAAGAAGTTCAGGAATTAGCTGATGTATTGAAAGCTGATTACGGTATCGAACCAGCTGCTGCGGCAGTAGTGGTAGCAGCCGGCGACGGCGGTGGTGCTGCAGCTGTTGAAGAGAAAACATCTTTCGATGTGATCCTCGTTAGCGGTGGTGCAAGCAAACTGGGCGTTGTTAAGATCGTTAAAGAACTGACCGGCCTGGGTCTGAAAGAAGCAAAAGACCTGGTTGACGGTGCTCCAAAAGCAGTAAAAGAAGGCGTTTCTAAAGCGGAAGCTGATGATTTAGTTGCTAAGCTGAAAGAAGCTGGTGCTGAAGTTGAAGTGAAATAATTACTGTTTCGCTGAGAAAATATAGCCGGTGAGCGTTTGCTCACCGGCTTTTTTGTGTGAATGGGCAATCGTCAATCGTCAATCGTGAGTGGTGAGTGGTGAGTAGGCAATTGTGAATGGTGAATTGTCAATTGGTCCATTAACAATTGCCTATTCACAAATACTCCCTACTTCCTACTCACTACTCACGCCTGCCGCCTGCCGCCTCACGCCCACCATTGACCAGCGGTTTTGAAATATCGTCCTGATTCCTAATATTTACAGTCACTAAAACCACTGTATGAAAAAGACGACTCTTCTGATGGCGGGTGTTTTGCTGGTATTGGTTTCCTGTAAAAGCAGGTCTGGATCCGACAAAGCTTTCTTTGATACCAGCGGGATGGACACGACCGTGCATCCGGGTGATAATTTTTTCCGGTATGCCAATGGCGGCTGGATCAAAAATGCCAGGATCCCTGATGACCAGAGCGGATGGGGTAGTTTTTATACCCTGTACCAGGATAACCTTACCAAAATGCGGACGATACTGGATGAAGTATCGGCCAAAAAAGATCATCCCAAGGGCAGCATCGAACAGAAAGTGGGCGATTTTTATGCGAGTGGTATGGATACGGTGGCCATCGAAAAAGCTGGTTATGAACCGCTAAAACCGATGCTGGACAAAATCGATGCGGTAAAGGACCACAAGGAGCTGATGAGCCTGCTGGCAGAAAATGCCAGGGAAGGCAATGGCGACCTGATCGGCTTCTACGTTGGCGCCGATGAACGCAACAGTGCGAAGAATATCCTGGTGCTGTACCAGACCGGTACCTCGCTTCCTGAAAAGGACTATTACACCAAAACAGACTCCATCACGGTAAACCAGCGAAACAAGCTGGCCGAACATGCGGCTACCTATTTTACCCTTACCGGTATGGCTCCGGATGCCGCACAAAAAGCGGGAAGATCGGTGCTGGCACTGGAAACGCTGATCGCGCAGTCGCATCTGACACCCGTGGAACAGCGAGATCCGGTAAAGAACTACAATAAGCTATCGTTGGCACAGCTGGAAAAACTGGCGCCCAATATCGGCTGGACCGATGTACTGGCGAAAATGGGGATCCATACAGACAGTGTGAATGTAGCCCAGCCCAGGTATTACCAGGCTTTGAGTGCGCTGTTGGTATCACAACCCATTGAAGTATGGAAGCAGAAAGTGAAGTTTGATTATATCTCCGGCAATGCGGCCCTGCTGAGCAAGGCTTTCCGGGATGAACGTTTCTCGTTCAGCAAATTATTCTCCGGCGCCAAAGTGCAGCCGGACCGCTGGAAGAAAATGGTGAGCATGACCGATAATGGGCTGAAAGACCTGATGGGGCAGCTGTTCGTACAGAAATATTTCCCCGCTGAATCCAAAAAACGGATGGACGAACTGGTGAACAACCTGCAAACCGCATTCAAGGCCCGCATAGCCAAACTGGATTGGATGAGTGATACTACCAAAGAAAGGGCACAGGAAAAGCTGGCTGCATTTCTGAAAAAGATCGGTTACCCGGATAAATGGAAAAGTTATGCGGATGTGAACATCAGTCGCGATGACTTCTATGCCAATAACCGCAGTATCGCCCGCCATGATTACCAGGAAAGCATGCAGAAGATCGGCAAACCGGTGGATAAGACAGAGTGGGGCATGACCGCACCCACTGTGAATGCCTATTATAACCCCACCTTCAATGAGATTGTTTTCCCTGCGGGGATCCTGCAGTTCCCCTTTTTCGATGGTAAGGCAGACGACGCCATCAATTACGGCGCCATTGGCCTGGTGATCGGTCATGAGATGACCCATGGTTTTGATGACCAGGGAAGGCAATACGATGCGCAGGGTAACCTGAAAGACTGGTGGACGGCCAAAGACGGGGCCCTGTTCCAGGCAAAGGCAAAAGCCGTAGTGGACCAGTATAACCAGTACGTGGTGCTGGACAGCCTACATGTAAACGGAGCGCTGACACTGGGAGAGAACCTGGCGGATATCGGTGGCCTGGCCATTGCCTGGGATGCTTTTAAACTGACAGAACAGGGCAGGAGTGATCAAAAGATCGATGGATTTACGCCTGATCAACGCTTTTTTCTGGGTTTTGCCCAGGCCTGGCGTATTGTAAACCGCCCGGAAATTGTACGTACCGGGATCACGACCGACCCCCATTCGCCTGATGAGTTCCGGGTATTGGGGCCATTGTCCAATTTCGACCCGTTTTATAACAGTTTCGGGGTAACCGAGAAACACAAAATGTACCGGAAACCTGAAAACAGGGCGAAAATCTGGTAAAAAATAACCTAAGTATCTAATAATTAGCAATTAATAATTAATAAATTTTAAAACTATTAATTATTAATTGCTAATTTTTCATGCCCCGCCTGACAGCTTGCCAATTTTGGCGATTTCTTTTCCACAGCTGGGTGGTTTGGTCCAAAATTTGTTTTTTAAGTTGCCCTCTAATCCTTACCTTTGCCATCCTTAATTTTGGGCTAATTAGCGGGTGGACATTTGTATCATTTTTGTTTGAATGATGAATGAGCCGATTGTACGTTAAGAGAACCTCCAGTTCTCCCCAAATTTTTTCGCACAAAAACCGGTTTTCACACATATGTCTACAACTACATTGAACAACAGGGTCGGCTTCGGTAAAACCAAACATTTAGCGGATGCCCCTGACCTGCTCGACATTCAGTTAGAATCATTCAGAGAATTTTTCCAGTTAGAAACAACGCCCGACAAACGTAATGTGGAAGGGCTGTTCCGTGTGTTCAAGGAGAACTTTCCTATCACCGACACGCGTAACATTTTCATGCTGGAGTTCCTGGATTATTTCATTGATCCGCCACGTTACACCATTGAAGAGTGTATGGAGCGCGGATTAACGTATGCTGTTCCCCTGAAGGCCAAACTCCGTTTGAGCTGTAATGATGAGGAGCACGTAGACTTCCAGACCATCGTACAGGATGTATTCTTAGGAAACATCCCTTATATGACACCCCGCGGTACCTTTGTGATCAATGGTGCAGAGCGTGTGGTGGTATCGCAGTTGCACCGTTCACCCGGTGTATTCTTCGGCCAGTCCATTCACCCCAACGGAACCAAGATCTACTCTGCCCGTGTGATCCCTTTCAAAGGCGCCTGGATGGAGTTCGCTACCGATATCAACAACGTGATGTATGCGTACATCGACCGTAAGAAGAAATTCCCGGTAACTACGCTGCTGCGTTCCATCGGTTTTGAGACCGATAAGGATATCCTGGAACTGTTCGGTATGGCCGATGAGGTGAAAGCCGATAAAAAATCACTGGCCAACCAGGTAGGTAAGAAACTGGCTGCCCGCGTTCTGAGAACCTGGGTGGAAGATTTCGTGGATGAAGATACCGGTGAGGTAGTGAGTATTGAGCGTAACGAGATCGTGATGGAGCG
>JACPEA010000004.1 GCA_016183765.1 Bacteroidota bacterium | reverse complement strand
ATGCGATTCGGCCGCCAGGTGGATCACATCGCTGACCTGGTAGGTCTCAAATACCTGTTTCAGCGCATCAATATCCAGGATATTGGTTTTGGAGAACACATAATTGGGCGCTTTCTCAATATCGGCCAGGTTTTCCAGGTTACCGGCATAGGTCAAAGCATCCAGGTTGATGATCCGGTAATCCGGGTATTTGTTCACCAGTAAACGCACCACATGGGAACCAATGAATCCTGCTCCGCCTGTGATCAATACATTCCTGCTCATACGCAAATAAATGATATAGGTAAGCCACAAAGTAACAATAATTACAGCTAGTAACCCGTGAAAGAAATCACAACTATCCAAACCCATTCAGAGGGAAAAGCCGGTAAACTATGCAGCTAACTTTCTTATCTTCATTCCATAAACGCCTGCCATGAACCAACGCTATTACTCGCTTGATGTTTTCCGGGGTGCCACGGTTGCCCTGATGATACTGGTCAATAACCCGGGTAGCTGGGGCCATATTTTTGGTCCGCTGAAACATGCACCCTGGCATGGGGCCACTCCCACAGATCTTGTATTTCCTTTTTTCCTTTTCGCGGTAGGTAATGCCATGGCATTTGTGATGCCCCGTTTTGAACAGGCAGGACAGGGCGTATTCTGGAAAAAAGTGATCAAAAGAACCCTGCTTATTTTTGCGATCGGCCTGTTCCTGAACTGGAGCCCTTTCATCAAATGGGACGGGGAGATGCTCGTAGGCAAACCGTGGGAGAATGTTCGCATACTGGGTGTGCTGCAAAGGATCGCGCTCTGTTATTTCTTTGCCTCGGTGATCGTGTTTTATGCCAAAGCAAGGGGTTCTTTTGTGATCAGCGGAATTTTATTACTGGTATACTGGCTCATCTGCCTGCTGCTGGGAACACCGGGTGACCCCTATAGCTTACAAGGCTGGTTTGGCACACAGATCGACATCAACCTCCTGGGTGTAACCCATATTTATAAAGGTGAAGGCGTTCCCTTTGATCCCGAAGGACTGCCAAGCACGCTTGCCGCCATTGTTCAGGTGATCTTCGGTTTCCTGGTTGGACAATACATACAGCAGAAAGGAAAGAGTTTTGAGATGTTATCCAACTTGTTTGTTACGGGACTGGTACTGGTTTTCACCGGTTACTGCTGGGACCTGGTATTCCCCATCAACAAAAAGATCTGGACCAGCAGTTATACGCTGTATACCTCCGGTCTTGCCATACTGGTGCTCAGCACCCTCATTTTCCTGATCGAGTTCAGGGAAAAGAGAGGCGCCTGGAGCCGGTTTTTTGATGTGTTTGGAAAGAACCCGCTGTTCATTTTTGTATTAAGCGGTTTTTTACCAAGGGTGCTGGCCCTTCTCCGCTGGGAAGATCATATTTCTCCCGAAGGCAAACCCGTGTATACTTCCGCTTTCCCCTGGTTTTATGAGCATATCTGCAAGAATATATCTACCGACCTCCGCGTTGGATCGCTGCTGTATGCCTTATGCATGATCGCCATGTACTGGTCAATTGTGTACCTGCTGGATAAGAAGAAGATCTATATCAAAGTGTAGGGATCGTGAATCGTGAATCGTGAGTCGTGAGTAGGGAGTCTGTATCACCGTCACTCACGGCTGACGATTCATCCACTCATCCACTCATTGAATTCTCCTTGCAGGATTACCCGCATACACGCCGGGTTCTGTGATATCCCGGGTAACTACCGATCCGGCGCCTACCACTACCTGATCGCAGATGGTAACGGGTAACAAAGTAGTGTTACTTCCTATGGACACATGATTGCCGATATGGGTCGGCTTCCATAGAGCAGGGTCACCCGCCGGGCCTCCTTGTTGAAAAGTATCGTTCACAAACATGACGCCGTGGCCGATAAAACAATCCGAGCCGATGGTCACTTTTTCACAGATGAAGGAATGTGATTGAATTTTACAACGATCACCGATCACCACATTTTTCTGGATCTCTACAAACGGGCCTACAAAACAATCATGCCCGATCTGGCAGCCATATAAATTACAAGGCTCAACTACCCGGACATTTTCCCCGAATTGCACATCGCGAATGCCGATATGGGTTGATTGATATTTCATTCAGACAGTAAACTAAGTTAGCGCAAATTGGCAGCACGGTAGATCTTTTCTATGATCTCCACCGTTTTCAGTCCGTCCCGACTACTGGTGTAATAAGGTGTGCCATTCTCCAGCGTATTCACCAGGCTTTCATAGACTTTATCATGATTGCTCATAGAGCCCTGGTAAGTTCCATATTCATTTGCACCTGAACCCGCCGGCAGTTGCTCCAATACCTGGTCCTGGAACGATGTGTACTCGATCGTATTCAAATAGGTCCCACCGATCTTCACCATGCCTTTTTCACCTGAAATGGTCAGCGAGCCCTCCCTGTTCTGCTGAAAACTATTCACTGAATAATGAATGGTCCCGATCATGCCGTTCCTGAATTGCAGGATAACCGCTCCGCAATCATCTATTTCACTTACATCCCTGTGTGCCAGGTTTTCAGTCATGGCCAGCACGTTTTGCACTTCACCAAAAAACCAATATACGAGATCGATGAAATGACTGAACTGCGTAAACAGCACACCGCCATCCTGCGATTGGCTGCCCCGCCAGTCCGCTGATTGATAGTAGTGCTGATCGCGGTTCCAGAAGCAGGTGAGCTGCATGCCATACAGTTGGCCAAAACCACCCGCATCCAGTATTTTTTTAACCGCCTGAACGGGAGGGTTGAAACGGTTCTGCATCACAGTGAACAATTGTTTCCCCGACAGCTCCGCCGTCCGGATCATTCGCTCGCAATCGGAAACCGTGAGGGCCATGGGTTTCTCCACCAGAACATGCATCCCTTTTTGCAAGAGCTGGACACACTGGCCGGCATGCAATCCATTGGGTGTGCAGATCACTACCACATCAATGACTGTTTCACCAGCAAGAAGATCATTTATCGTAAAGTAGCAGGGAACCCGGTATTTGTTTGCAAATAAAAGTGCTTTATCAGCAACCACATCACAAACAGCTACCAGCTGTCCATAAGCCTGTATATGAACCACATGACGTGCTGTAATAGCACCACAACCTACGATCGCAAAACGGATCCTGTTCATGTATCAATATTAGGGAAAGAGAGCTTCTGCCTTTTGAATATTTTCCGGCTTGCCCACATCGATCAGCACGGCTCCGGTATGGTCATAACAGGAAATAATATGTTCTTTCGCCAGGTCCAGGTATACATCAACCATCGAGAACTTACCGGTCTGTCTGATCATGGTCAACAAGTCGGTATTGATTACATGGATACCACTAAAAGCCTTACGAAAAATCGGGGTCTTTTTACGTACAATCTTCTCTTCGCCTGTTTTTACATTCTGCCAGCCGGAAAGGATATTTTCTTCATCAAACAGGAAATAACGCGAAGTCTCTCTTTCACTCACAGCCAGTGTGGCCAAAGCATTTCCTGATCGGTGCTGCTGTATCATGGCTCCCAGGTCAAGCCTGGTCAATATATCAGCATTCATGACCACAAAGTCTTTCTCGCCGGCAAAATAAGCAGCGGCTTTCTTCAGTCCGCCTCCTGTTTCGAGCACTTCATCCTTTTCATCTGAAATACTTACCCGGCTACCCCATCCATGATACTGTTCGATGGCTTGTACCACCTGATCGGCAAAATGATGCACATTCACGATCACGTCGCGGATACCGAACTGCTGCAGGTATTCAATATTCCTTTGCAACAACGACTTCCCATTCACCAAAGCCAGTGCTTTGGGATGAAAATCGGTCCAGGGTTTTAAGCGGGAACCAAGGCCTGCGGCGAAGATCATTGCTTTCATGCAGAATGGATTGGAAGATTGATGGATTACGGATTAGCTGGAAGCAGGCAAGTCCTTTACCCAGTTCGCCTGATTGGTGTGCTCCAGTTTTACTTTTACCTTGTATTTGTTACGCAGGTGGCGGGCTGTTTGCTCCGCAGCATACACACTGCGGTGTTGTCCGCCGGTGCAACCAAAGTTGATCATCAGATGACTGAATCCCCGGCGCAGGTATTCTGCCACAGTAATATCGATCAGGTCCCAAACGCTGTTCAGGAATTCGTTCATATGCGTACGCTGCTCCAGGAAATCCTGAACGGGCTTGTCTTTCCCCGTCTGGGTTTTGTATTCATCAAAACGACCCGGATTCAGGATACCGCGCATATCAAACACAAAACCACCGCCATTTTCTGTCGGATCAGCAGGAATTCCTTTTTTATAACTGAAACTGTTGATCTCGATCAGCAGCGGAGTGTTTTCGTTCGCCTGGATGGGTTCGAATCGCTTGATCATATCTTCGGCCACCACCAATCGCAGTACGCGGTCGAACTCCGGGGTTACGATACCGATGCGTTTATGTTCGATAAAAAATTTCAGGTTGCGCAATGCCAACGGTATGCTGGCCAGGAAATGTGCCTTCCGCTCAAACAATCCGCGGAAACCATAAGCGCCCATCACCTGCAGTAAACGGATCAATACATAACCATTATACTGGCTCACAAAAGTGATGCGATCAACCGGTTTTTGCAGGAGTTTATCCACTTCGTCCATGTAATAATCAAGCAGTGAATCTTTCCATTGTTCGCTCAGTTCCGCTTTGGCCTGCCAGAGCAGAGATGCCACATCGTATTGCAGCGCACCTTTCATCCCCCCCTGGTAGTCGATAAAGCTCACTTTATCTTCTTTCACAATTATATTCCGACTCTGAAAATCGCGGAACATAAAATATTTGTTCTCCGTACGTGTAAGATAGGTACTCAAGGCATCGAAATCATCGAGCATGGCCTGTTTATCATAGGGCAGCTGTAATGTGTCCAGGAAATAATACTTGAAATACAACAGGTCACTCATGATGGCCTGTTTACCAAACTCTTTGGCAGTAAGGCACCACTCATAGTTCAACCCCTGGTCGCCCAGGATCTGCACGCGTGCCAGTTCAGACAGGCTCTGCTGAAACAATCCATACACATAATCCCCATGCCCGTTCTGCTCCAGTTTATTCAACAGGGATTCTGTGCCCAGGTCCTCCTGTATGTAGATCGTATCCTCTGCATTCACAGCCAGTATTTTGGGAACAGGCAAACAGACCTGTTTAAAATGGCGGCTGAAATAGATGAATGTCTGGGTCTCCCGCTGGTTCAGGTTATAGGTGGCGATAAAAGTTTCATTACCGGCGTATATCCTGAAATACACCCGGTCACTCCCGCTCTGCGGTAATTTCTCAATACGGTCGGGCCGGGGATGACCGGATGACACAAAAAGTTCGCCGATGGCTTTGATCACTGCCTCCATGTTACTGCCTGATTTATGGCGAAAATAAAGCTTCGTACGGAAAGCTACTGAACCTTTTGTTCTTTCTGGCAGGATCCGGCCGGCATTGCAAGCAGTTCATTCATAAACAAACGATCCATTTCAACCAGATAAGGAATTGATAAGTCCGCCCCCTCTTCACGACAACACAAAATCAACTGCGGCTGTTGCGTGCAGTAAAGTGGTATCAAACACAGGAACACTGCAATCTTCCTGTTTCAACAAAATGGGGATTTCCGTACAGCCGAAAATGACACCCGATGCTCCCTGTGTCACCAGGGTATCAATAATTTGCAGGAAATGCTGTTTGGCTTCGGCGGTAAAAACACCTTTGGCAAATTCCGTATAGATAGCGTTGTTGATATAATCAATTCCCTCCTGCGTGGGGATCAATACCCGCAAGCCCTGCTCTTCCAGTTTTTGCCGGTAAAACTCCTGCTGCATCACATATTTGGTGCCCAACAGCGCAACCGTAGCTATATTTTGCTGTTTGATCGCATTGGCTGTAACCACGGCCACATGTATCAGCGGAATAGACACCGCTTCCTGCACCGCATCCGCTACCTTATGCATGGTATTGGCACCCAGCAGTATGCAATCGGCCCCGGCCCTTTCCAGGCGGCGGGCCGCATCGCACATGATTCCGGCAATACGGTCCCAATCACCGGCCTCTGTCAGTGTTTTGATCTCCTGGAAATTGACAGAATAGATAATGATACGGGCAGAGCTCACACCTCCTTCCCTGGCATTCACCAACTCATTCAGTATGCGATAATATTCAGCAGTAGATAACCAGGTAACCCCACCAATAAGGCCGATTGTTTTCATGACCCGAAGGTAAGAAGATTGCTAACTGAAATTTGAGGAAGTTAATAAGCCATTTCAACTCCGTGAACGATTTCCGGCATTTCATCATAAGTTCTGCCCTTCAATTCACGACCCGTTTTCTTTTTATTAACGCCTCCCCACTGCTTAAAGAAGAAAGCGACCTTCGCTTTTTCACATTGTTGCTGAATATCCAATACCCAGTCTACATCCATAGGCCTCGGCTTTCGACCACTTTCTCCTCCAACAATCACCCAATCGATATTCGTAAGGTTTATATCAGATAATGGACCAATTAATGGCTCACAGGAAAGAAATTTCACCTTTGCACCCGTCTTTCGCAGGTAATCTATTCTTTTCGTGACCCTAGAATCTTCCACAGAAACCCCCATCCAGATATTATGTGTCCAGTTCAGTTGTTTGTGATATTTAAACAGAATATCTGCCCGTTTTGTAAGCACCTGAAAAGTATGCTGTGGATTCCCATTCATTACTTTGAATACTTTTTGAATGAAATCCAACGGTACATCTTTATGAAACAGATCACTCATAGAATTAACAAAAACTACCTTAGACGATTTCCAAGAATAAGGAATTGCCAAAGCATCCTCATGAGTTCTCAATTCAAACCCATCCTTATATTTATCAATCCCCATCGCTTGTAAACGCTTAGACATTACCTCTGCGTAACAGAATTTACAGCCTGCAGAAATTTTATTGCAACCTGTGGTTGGGTTCCAGGTCATTTCTGTCCATTCAATGCTTGATTGTGCCATTATTATAAAATTTTATATTCGATTTTTTTCTTGATTTTATAAACATTGTCATAAGTAACTAATGGAGAATTACCATCAAAATTTATCTCTTTATTCTTTTTCATTTCCCTCAAACACTCTGAAGCATGATTCCCAACATGACCTTCATCATAAACGAAATTTAGCAGGTCAAAATTGTTTCTTATTTCGTTTGCCAATATTTTTCTTCGAACCCTATCTTTAAAATCTTCCACTTTTGTCAACCTTTTCCCTTCAAATATTGTCAGTTGAGTTTTTTTATTGTCCTCATCTATATCAAAATTAGCTTCTCCATTTGTTTCATTTCTTTTCCATGCAATTGACAAAAACTTATCTACAGCTCTTGGGTGTGATGCACCGAAGATAATTCCGTGAATATTTGGCCCCTTTTTGAGGGAAAAAGGATATAGTTTCAACTTAGAATTAGACGGCAGTTTTTGTCTTAGCTGTTCGATTATATTTCTATGAATAAACCTATATGGGTCTTTTTTGGCAGCTGCCATGTCAATATCTAAATGAACCTTGAATTCTTTGCTTTCTCCAAATCGCCAAAAATAAGATGCTGAAACAAAATAAAGAAAGTCAGTTTGCTTTGTTTTCTCTAATTCTAAAAAATACTTTTCCGACAAAAATTTAATTCCATTTTGATCAAAGTAAACGAGGCTAGGATACTGTTGAATAATTGGCAAAACTTTGGGGAATAAGTCTTCGAAGTCTTCATTGTAAAATTCTAACTCAATTGCTCGTTTTACATCATTATTTTGTTTCAAATAATCAAGGCAGGCCGTTTTTAAAAGGTCAAATTTTTCTTGCTCTTTTTTCTGTGGCTCCCATTCATTTAGATATACTTTAACCTTTATTCCTTTTTGAAAGATATTCCCAATTTGTTGTTTGATTTTATTTAGAATTCGTATTGGGCTTCCTTCGACCGAATTTTTATCGTACCCTGTCCCCGCAAAGAAATCAAAAATGCAGATTGTATTACTTATCCCACTCATTACAAAAGTTGGAATCCATGCTTGAGCATAATCTTCAAATACCTCCAATTTTGCAATTGTCGTTTCATCAAACGGCTTTTCGTGCAAGTCTTTACGTGCCATAAATAGATTTTTAATCGAGCGAAGTCTATTATATTCAGCGGGAGGAAATACAATATACAAATTCTCTCTCAAAACAACTTACCCTGCTCGCCCGGCCTTCTGAACTTACTGCAATCCAGTTCCCAACGCTCTGCATTGAGGCCATAGAGTTTATTGTATTTTTTAAATTGCTGTGCCACCAGGTCGGAGATCGGCCCTTCGCCACGCATGCGTACACCATAACGACTGTCATTCACCTTACCACCATGGCCATGCTGTATCAGGTTCCATACCTTATCGGCCCTGTCGGGAAAATTCTTGTACAGCCAGTCGTGAAAGATCAGTTTGATGGCTCCATTTAACCGGATAAAGGTATACGCACTAAACACCGCCCCATTCTTACTGGCTGCTTCCATGATACGTTGCATTTCATGCTCGTTCAGTCCGGGTATCATCGGGCCCAGCATCACGCCGGTTCGTACGCCGGCATCACTTAACTCCCTGATCACACGCAAACGCTGCTGCGCCGTCGTGGTACGGGGTTCCATCACCCGCCGCAGGTCTTCATTAAAGGACGTGATACTGACCAGTACGCTTACGAGTTTCTTTTCTGCCATCTGCTGTAACAGGACCTTATCACGCAGGATACCGGCATTTTTGGTGATCATTCCTACAGGCTGATTAAATTCATGGCACACTTCCAGCATGCGTTTGGTAAGTTCGAACCTTTTCTCTGCAGGCTGATAACAATCGGTATTGCCGCTCAGGCTGATAGGAACACATTCCCAATTCCTGTTCATCAAAAATTTACGCAGTAGTTCCGGCGCATTCTTCTTCACAATGATCTTCCGTTCAAAATCGAGGCCGGCACTATACCCCCAGTATTCATGTACATTACGGGCATAACAATAGATACAGCCATGTTCACATCCCTGGTAGGGATTCATGCTGTACCACATACCCACATCAGGACTCTCCACTTTGTTCACAATGCTTTTGGCATGATCTTCCAGGTAAACCGTGGCCAGGTTAGGCTCGGTCCAGTCATCAATACTCTCCACCTGTTCCCGCACCTTCTCATTTTTCAAAAAGCGGTTCTTCGGATTAAACTGGGCGCCGCGGCCTTTCAAATAAGTATTTTCTTTAGGCAGCTCTTCTTCCATTGGACTCTTTTTTACACCATACATCAACCTTTGTTACAAACGGGCATCAAAACAAGGCGCCTTGTACCATATGCGTCTTCTCATTCTTCATCACAAACCTTTTCACCGTTTCATACTTTGTTTCTCCCTCTCTTCTGCGCAGCAGTACCAGCTGTTCTGCCATGAAACGCCCGCTGAAATGCGTATGACTCATTTCCAACCAGCCTTTCTCATATTGCCAGGGCAGCAATTGGGTGGCCAGCGTAACGTGTGGTTCGGTAATAAAATGCGGTTTCCGTTCCTTATCTATCTTTAACAGGTGTTGTACCGTTCGCAATGATTTGATCAACTGCCCTGTCTGCGTCTGCGTACTGACCCGAAAACAGATGGTATGCGTGGGAAAACTGCTAAAATCCTCCAGCTCTACCAGAAACGAGGCATGCGCCTCCGATACTACCCGCAAACGGTGTATGACCCGTTTTTCAATCATTTCAAATTGCTGAAAACGCAGCAGGGTAATATGTGGCCTACCCTTGACTGCCTCCGCACAATCGTAACTGTCTGCAAAATGTTTCTTTACAGCCTGCAGTTGGTCACGCAAGATTTCCGGTGGCTCTATCACCAGCATATATTCAGCAGTGGCGTAATTCATCAATATATCTGATCGCATAGCGCTGAGGGGGTATGATTCTGTTTATGATGACTATGATCACTGAATGCGCAACGGTAACCCTTCTTTCCCTGGTTGCCTCTCTGCCGGGCAGAAAGAGAACCTGATGGGTCAGGGCCGAAGACCGAACACGTTTACCTGTTTACAGGCATCGAACTGGTGTGTCCTCCGCAGCAGCACCAGCTCATTCACTTCAAATGATGCCTGAAAATCCTTTTGCGCATAATCCGCCTCTGCCTGCTGGTATACGCTTGCGGACAGTCTCCTCGCAATGGTCATATGCGGCCTTGTGATCAGGTGCATTTCAGGACAACCATATCCCCGCACATACTGGTCAACCACTTTCAGTTCCCTGGCCAGTTGCTGAAAAGGCAGGTGGTCCTGCACCCTTACGTAAATGGTATGGGGTTTAAAACCGCAGTACCTGTCCAACGTTACCCTGAACCGTTGCTGGTTACTGATGATGCGGTGCATCCAGCGGATAATGGTAGACTCCATTTCTTCCCTTGCCAGGAAATTGGCCACTGTAATATGGGGTTTTGTTTTCTCGGCAATGGGTGCATGGTATTGCAGGGTAAACCGCTGTTTCTCCTGTATCAATTTATCATATACTGCCGCATCCGGTTTGGCTACCAGCAGGTACTCAAAAAATTGCTGCACCGGTGCGTGGAACGGCCGGTTGCTTACTAACCCTGTTTCCATAAACATATTTTTACCTGGATAATGATTTTAGCATAAATTTACTAAATAATTTAGCATAGCAAAATTTAATTTATATGGACGGGGAAACATGGTACGGAGCCGCCTACAAGGGCTCCAAGAAATTCAATCAGTGGAACATCCCCACTGCCAACGCCACCGGTTTTGGTGCCGCGGCCGATGATTATATGGAA
This sequence comes from Bacteroidota bacterium, assembly GCA_016183765.1. Classification (GTDB taxonomy): domain Bacteria; phylum Bacteroidota; class Bacteroidia; order Chitinophagales; family Chitinophagaceae; genus Sediminibacterium. Next base: position 91,759 of record JACPEA010000004.1, on the reverse strand, counting down.
CGCGGCATTGACCTGAACGAACAGCTGATCCGCAACAAACCGGCCACTTTTTTCTTCCGCATGAACAGCGATGCCATGACAGATGCCGGCATCTTCAGCGGTGATGTGCTGATCGTTGACCGGAGCATCAAGGCGGTGAACGGGAAGATCATCGTGGCCATACTCAATGGCGAGCTACTGGTGCGGCGTTTACAGGTACAGATCAAAGGCGCCACACTGGCGGCCGAAAACAAAAAATACGGCAATATTCAGGTGGATGAGTTCAGCAGTTACGCAGTATGGGGCGTGGTTGTACATTCTATCAGAACCATTTGACAGGGCCCGGCCACAGTGCCGTGTGCAGCATCCGTTGCGTCGCACACGGCACCGTTCCGCCCCTCGTTGGGCAGAGCAGAAACGCAGCTTGCCTGAAAACCATTTCACCAATTATCAAGTAACCATCAACCATTGTCATGAAAGCCATCGTCGACTGCAACAGTTTTTACTGCTCCTGCGAACGCCTGTTCAGGCCGGACCTGCAGCACCGGCCCGTGGTGGTACTCAGCAACAACGACGGCTGCATCATCTCCCGAAGTGATGAAGCCAAAGCATTGGGTGTTGAAATGGCCGGCCCTTATTTCAAAGCCAAACCGCTGATAGAAAAATATGGTGTGGCCACTTTTTCTTCCAACTACAATCTTTACGGCGACCTCAGCTGGCGCGTAATGGAAACCCTGCGCATGCAGCTTCCCCGGAATACTGTGGAAGTATACTCGGTCGACGAATGTTTTCTCGATCTCTCGCATATACCGAATGAAGAATTACCGGTATTTGCACTGCACCTGCGCAGGACCGTGGAGCAATGGACGGGCATACAGGTATCCATCGGTGTGGCGCCCACCAAAGTGCTGAGCAAAGTGGCCAACCGCCTGGCCAAAAAACACAAACAGGTCACCAACTGCGTACTCGTACTCGACACCCCCCGGAAAACCGAGCAGGCACTGCAACGAACGCCCATTGAAGAGGTATGGGGCATTGGACACCAATACTCGGTAAAACTCCGCAACAGCAATATCAATAACGCATATGACCTCAGCATCAAAGACATCAACTGGGCCACCAAACACCTGGGTGGGGTAACCGGCGCCAGACTGGTACGCGAACTCAAAGGCATCGAGAGCATACATATGCTGGATGAACTGGTGAACAAAAAAATGATCGCTACCACACGTATGTTCGGCAGCCCGGTGAACAACCTGAAAGACATCAAGGAAGCCATCGCCACTTACACATCCCGTGCTGCAGAAAAATTACGCAGGCAACACAGCGCGGCCAATACCATCAGTGTATTCGTGGTGCCGCGCGAGCAGACGCACAGCACCCATTTCAGACACGGACCCACCATCAGCAGCCATATTATCCTGCCACTGGCCACTTCCTGTACGCATGAACTCATCAAACCAGCCGTATCGCTGGCAGAGCGGTTATACGATCACACCAAAGTGTATAAGAAAGCGGGGGTCATGTTAAGCGGTATCGTTCCCGACAGTTCCATACAAGGCAACCTTTTTAATGAACCCTCCGGCAACAGGAACCGCATGCTGATGAGCATGATCGACAATGTGAACTTCGCCATGCGTGATGACGTACTCAAGTTTGCTGCTTCGGGCACTACCCGCAACTGGAAGATGCGCCAGGAACTGCGCAGCCCACGCTATACCACACGTTGGGAAGAATTGTATGAGATCAGGTAAACAGGAACCTTTATTGTTTTTTCGGAACAGGAAACTTATCAAACAGCATACTGATGCCTTTCTGCACTTCAGCCTGTACATTCTTCTGGTTCTCCGGAACAATGCCGCGTACAATACCTCTCCACACCATTTTGTTCTCGGCGGCATCCACCAGGTGAATGGCAACTGTGCCTTCATGATAACGGCCTACTTCTATCGATTCGCTTTTCCAGCTGTAATTACGCTGGCCGATATAACGGGGAGCGCCATCAGTACGCCAGTCGGTCTCCCTTGTCTGCACTTCTTCCTTGATACGGATGCCGATATTAACCAGCAACTGAGGATGGTTAGTAGTGTAATGATACCCCGGCGCTCCATTTCCACCGTAATGGCTTCTTTTAATACATTGATCCGCTCAGTGAACAAGGCACTTACTGTATCGCCGGATGCTTTTACCTGGAAAAAATCAAAGCGCTGGTACCGGGTCAGGTCTGCATTATCACCTGTTTCAGTATGCAGAACCCGTGTGCCGGAGCAACCAGCCAGCAGTAGTATCAGAGACATGATCAGATATTTTTTCATAACCCTTTTTTACATGATCAGAATAAAGTAGTCGGTGGCAAAAACGCCGGCTTGGTCAGGTTCAGTCCGCAAGCCGCATTCAGCTTATCCACCATGTACACTGTCAGTTCAGGTGAATAGGCTTCGTCGTGCATATGCATGAAAAAGTACAGTTCCTCCAACCCGTTGTTGAGCCAGTACTGCATGCGGTTAATCCAATCGTCCACCCTTGTATAATCCGTCGGATGCAGGCTGTTGCCCACATACCGGATAAATGCCTTGGGCACTGTCAGGTGCATATGTGCACAGTCCCTCCTGCCACTGGTATCGGTGATCACGATCCCCATCCGGATGGAGCGGAGAAAATCAAACAGCTCCGTCCGGACCTGTTCATCCGAAAACCAATCGGGATGCCGCACCTCCAGGAAAAACTGCATATCCGTGGGCAGCGATTGCAGAAAACGGAACAGCTCCTCTTTACGACGGGTACTGAAAGCATCACTTACCTGAACAAACACAGGGCCCAGGTGTTTTTCAAAAGCCACAATACCACGCAGGAACCCGGAAGTGATAAAATCCTTGTTCAGCAAAGTTCCCCTGTGTGTAACGCCCTGGTACATTTTCGGACAGAATACAAAATCCCTGTCGCCCGCCTTCTCTGCCCATTTAGTAATGGCTTCAGCACCATACACTTTATAATGTGTGGCATTCAGTTCAATACTGTTGTAATGTTTTACGTAATGCGACAGAAAATCTTTTTCTTTTGTCTTGGGTGGATAAATCTTTCCCACCCATTCGGTCCTACCCCATTTGGCACAACCTAAGTACACTTTGGGATCAGCAACCGGTTTACCCGGTAGTACCGCCTGGTTAAAAACGGGTTCGGCCGCTAAACGAAAATCAATATTTCCCAATTCAGATTCGGGCACACGGCCAAATTCCATAAGTCTGTTTTTTCAGATCCTAAAGTTACGCCGTTATCATAAAAGCAGTAATTTGTTTCGCGTGAGTGGTGAATCGTGAGTAGGGAGTGGTTAGTAGGTAATGGGCAATGGTGAATTGTGAATGACCCCCTATTATACATCAATCTATATCCCTTACTCCCTACTCACGATTCACCATTCACCATTGCCCATTGACAACTCACGAACACCCCCATCATGAAACAACTGTTTATCCTGCTTGGCCTGATTCCATTACTCGCAATGGGTCAGCAAAAAACCAACATCCTCTATATCATGAGTGATGACCACGACGCCAACGCTATCAGTGCCTATAACAAAACACTGATCCACACTCCCAATATCGACAGGCTGGCAAAAGAAGGTATCCTCTTTACCCGATCATTTGTGGGTAATTCCATCTGCGGACCCGCAAGGGCTACCCTGCTTACAGGCCTTCATTCGCATAAGAACGGTTTTATCGACAACCGTTCCCGTTTTGACGGCTCACAGCAGACCATGCCCAAACTGATGCAACAGGCCGGTTACCAGACAGCCGTGATCGGCAAATGGCATCTCAGCACTTACCCTACCGGGTTTGATTACTGGAAGATACTGCCCGGACAGGGGCAATACTATGAGCCCCGCATCATCCACATGAATGGCGATACCAGCACCTCTCATGGTTATGCCACCGATGTGATCACGGATGAATCTTTACAGTGGCTGCAGGAAAAAAGAGACAGCACCAAACCCTTTATGCTGTTGTTACATCACAAAGCACCGCATCGTTATTTCTTCCCTTCCCTGCGTTATCTGGAATTATACCATACCAAAACCTTCCCCGAACCGGCAAGCCTGTACACGGACACCACAGGACGGGGTGCTGCCTGGCGTTTGCAGACCATGAGCATCCTGCCCGACATGAAACTATCCAGCGACCTGAAAGTGGATCCCGCTTACCTGATGGATATCCCCTGGTTACAACCCGATTCTGCAGAGATCAATTATTACCGGTCCATCATCAACCGCGTACCGGTTGCAGAAAGAAAACGTTTCATAGAGATCTACAAGGAACGTGGTGAAACCATCCGCAAACTGCGTCCGCAGGGAAAAGAACTGTTACAACTGAAATACCAGTGGTACATGCAGGACTACCTGGCCTGCGTGGCATCGGTTGACGAGAATATCGGCAGGGTACTGGATTACCTGGACAAGAGCGGACTGGCCAGCAATACCCTGGTGATCTACACATCAGACCAGGGTTTTTATCTTGGTCAGAACGGCTGGTTCGATAAGCGATGGATGTACGATATTTCCATGCGGTCTCCTTTGCTGGCAAGATGGCCCGGCCATATCAAACCCGGAACCAGGACCAATACCCTGGTGCAGAACATCGACTATGCACCCACTATCCTGGACGTTGCGGGAGCCTCCATACCTGGCAACATGCAGGGGTTGAGCCTGCGGCCTGTTCTCGAAAACCCCGCTAAAACATTGCCCAGGAACAGTCTCTACTACCATTTTTATGAATACAAGGCAGACCATACCGTATTGCAACACGTGGGGGTTCGAACCGACCGTTACAAACTGCTCTATTTCTACACTGTTAAAGAATGGCAGCTGTTTGACCTGCAGAAAGACCCCGCCGAACTCACCAACCTGGTGAACGACCAAAAGTACCAGGGCATCCTGGCCGATATGAAAAAAGAATTGCTCCGCCTGCGCAACCAATACGACGACCATGAAGCCGCAGGAGAACTCAGGTGAGGAATATTGAACAGACGAGCAAGGAATGATGAATGTTGAAGTGACAGTTCGGCCAACATTCATCATTCCTTGCTCAATATTCGATATGCTACTTCCTCCCGCTATACCGTTAAAATTTTTCCCGGGCTAAAATATTACCTTGCCTTACCCGTCTACCGTTCTTATAAATGAATAAGGCGTTGACGATACCTGCCCAAATGGTCGAAACCCGAAGGAATATGATCACCGACGTCATCAACACGTACAGCAAACGGTTGATGGGGTTTATCCGTAAAAGGGTAACCAATGAAGCGGATGCCGAAGATATCCTGCAGGATGTATTCTACCAGTTCATCGGCAATACACAACCCATTGAACAACTGACGGCCTGGTTATTCACCGTTACCCGTAACAAGATCACCGACCGGCAGCGCAAACGGAAACCGGACCTGCTCGAAGATGTATATACGGAAGCTGATGACGAAGCTGGTTTTGACTGGACCAACCTCTTCTTCGACGAATCGAACAATCCCGAGACCGATTACCTGCGTAACCTTTTCTGGGAAGCACTTCACGACGCGCTGAACGAGCTGCCGCAGGCACAACGGGACGTATTCATATTAAACGAAATAGAGGGCATCCCGTTCAAGACCCTTTCGGAACAGACGGGAGACAGCATCAATACCTTACTCAGCCGGAAACGATACGCCGTCCTTCATTTGAGAGAAAGGCTTAGCAGTTTGCGGAACGAATTATTATATACATAAACAAGATTGCCATGAATCAGAAATTCTGGATAAAAAAGATTGCAGGTTTTATTGTACTGGCCATAGTCATTGGCAGCCTGCTGGGTTATGTGGTGATGGCATTGTGGAACCAGGTACTGGCACCGGCCGTCAGTGGCGTTTCGGAGATCAGCTTCTGGCAGGCGTTGGGTTTGTTACTGCTGAGCAAGATACTATTCGGGAGCGGCGGCGGATGGGGCTGCCGTCCGAAAAACAGCCATTGGAAACAGGGGATGAAGGAGAAATGGCAGGGAATGACCCCCGAAGAAAAAGAGAAGATCAAACAGGAATGGCGCAACCGTTGCCGCATGTGGGGTAAAACGGATCAGGATGCCGATGCAGGTATCCATTAGCACAAACAGGCTTCCCTATCCCGATCAAATAGAGATTTTAGAGAAAATACGATCCATACCATGAATATCCTCGTTTTCAAGACCAACCTGCACAATCCTGAACTGGTTAACCAGGCCAGAACGGTATTACAAACCATTCCCGGCATACAACGCTGGAATGTGGACATGCACGACTGCGATAATGTGCTCCGCATAGAAGCAGGGGAACTGTCGGCCCAATCGGTCGAAAACCTGCTGCAACAAGCCGGTTACTACTGCGAAGAACTGCAGGATTAAGGTTCCCCAACTCACTTACGGGATATGTGACATATGTTACAGTACAGGCTTTTTTAGGCTGGTACTTTTGCTTCCACAAAAAGAAGCATATGACATATACAAGCCGTATTTCTTATTTTCTGCGTACCTGGACGCTCTCCCTGGCAACGGTATTTGCTGCCGTAGCTGCTACAGCACAGGGCAATCCCAAACCCCTGCTGCTCAGCGATGCCATTAAACTGGCACAGGAGCAAAACAGCCAGGTGACCATTGCCAAAACCGCTGAAAAGATTTCCCTTTCCCAGTTCAAACAAACAGAAGCCATCTGGCTGCCACAGGTAACCCTTTCCTATACAGGTTTTACCACCAACCAGCCCCTGACCGCTTTTGGCTTCAAGTTACAGCAGGCACAGGTGCAGTCAAGCGATTTTATTCCTGCCACACTGAACAGCCCGGGCGCCACATCCAACGTGATGACACAGTTGAGTGTGCAGCAGCCCCTCTTCAACCCAGACATGACTTTTCTGCGCAAAGCGGCCTTGAAAGAATCAGAAGTATACGCTTTCAAAACCCAGCGCACCAAAGAAGCAGTTACCATGCAGGTCACCAACGCCTACCTGCAACTTGAGTTCGCCTATGAGGCCGTAAAGGTTTTACAGGATGCGCTGGCCACCGTAAAAGAGATCTACCGGTTCACCAACGACCGCTACCAGCAGGGATTACTGCAGAAATCAGACCTGTTACAGGTAGAAGTACAGGTAAAAACAGTAGAGACACAGCTTGCCGAGGCCCGATCACAGATCAGCAACATCTCAGACCAACTGAGTCAGTTAATGAATACGGAAGCCGGACAGGTTTACAGCACAGAACCCGTTATATTATCTGTGGCTGATTATTCCGACAGCGTTTCAACCGCACGTTCAGATATCAGGGCCATGAATACAGCCGTATTGGCCTACGACCTGGCCATCAAAAGCACCCGAAACTCCATGTTGCCCAAACTCAATGCTTTTGGCAACTACCAGTTGAACGATAAAAAGGTCTTCGGATTCGGCGCCAATGCCTATTTCGCAGGCCTCCAGTTATCGTGGGATATCTTCAAAGGCAACCAGGCAAAGAACAAAGCCGCCACCCAGACACTCGAAAAAACAAAACTGCAGGAACAATTACAGGAACAGCTGCAACAGGGTACGGTCGAGATCCGTAAAACCAAACGCCAGCTGGACGACACCCGTTACCGGATCAGCCAGCAGACCACTGCTGCCGAACAGGCAGAAGAAGCTTTACGCATCATCCGCAACCGCTATAGCCAGGGCCTGGTGAACACCACCGATGTACTGATGGCACAAAACCAGCTGGCACAGCAGAAAATGTTACTGGCACAGGCACAGTTCATGCAGAAAAGCACGCTTACCTATTTACAATTCTTAACCACCACCAAATAATTAACCCGCAAATACATTGCTATGATAGTTAATAGACTCAATCTTTCCCTGCTGACCGCCGCGGCATTGATTTCCCTGGCAGCCTGCTCCGGCAATACAACAGAGACAGCCGCCAAAAGCGAAGCACCCATAACGGTACAAACAACCACTGCAGGCGGTGCATCCGTGCAGGCAGGGGTTATAGAAGCCAGTGGACAGGTAGAAGCCAGCCAATCCGTTAACATCAGTACCCGCGTAATGGGTTATATCACCCAGATGAAAGTGAAAGTGGGTGATCGTGTTTCTGCAGGACAGTTGCTTTTTTCTGTTAACAGCACAGACATCACCGCTAAAAGGGCACAGACCGATGCCATGATTGCACAGGCAGAAGCTGCCCTGCGTTCTGCGCAAAAGGATCTTGACAGGTACACAGCCCTGTACAAACAACAAAGTGCCAGTGCCAAAGAACTGGACCAGATAACCTTACAATACCAATCAGCCAAAGCCAGTGTGGATGCTGCCAGACAAATGCGCAACGAAGTGAATGCGCAGATGACCTACGCACATGTAACCGCACCCTTCTCTGGCACCATTACCCAGAAACTGGCCGATGCGGGCAGCATGGCCAACCCGGGTATGCCAGTACTGACACTGGAGCAATCCGGTAACCTGCAGGTAAGCGCCTCCATTCCGGAGAACCAGATCGCTGCTGTACAACTGGGAGATGAGGTGAAAATGAGTATCGAATCCGTGAACAAACTCATTACCGGAAAAGTGAGCCAGATCAACCCTTCTTCGCAATTTACAGGCGGACAGTATATCGTGAAGATCTCTGTTCCTGCCGCAGAAGCCAAACAATTATATGCAGGTATGTATGTACACCTGAGCATACCGGTAAAAGGAAATATTACCCATACAACAAAAGAGGCAGGCAAGATCCTGATCCCTACCAAAGCCATTGTAACCCGCGATCAGTTATCAGGTGTGTACACCGTGAGCTCACAAAATACTGCGCTGCTGCGCTGGTTACGACTGGGCAATACCACCGGCGACCAGGTAGAAGTATTATCCGGACTGGCCGCTAACGAAACCTTTATTCTGTCAGCAGAAGGCAACTTATACAACGGTGCGCCTGTAACCATCAAAAAATAATCTATGGAAAAAGGACTATCAGGTAATATAGCCAAAGCATTTTTACAGTCAAAGCTGACCATCCTGCTGATGTTCGCTTTCCTCCTCATCGGTGCCTACAGTACTTTCCTGATGCCCCGTGAAGAAGAACCGCAGATACAGGTTCCGATGGCCGATATCTTTATAGGCTACCCCGGCGCTTCGCCCAAAGAAGTGGAGACCAAAGTAGCTGCACCCCTGGAAAAATTCATCTCCAATATCAAGGGTGTGGAATATGTGTACTCCACTTCCATGAAGGGACAAGCCATGTTGATCGTACAGTTCTATGTGGGTGAAGATGTGGAGCGTTCACTGGTGAAACTGTACAGTGAACTCATGAAACACATGGATGCGATGCCGCAGGGCACCACATTGCCCCTGATCAAAACAAGGGCCATTGATGATGTACCGGTAATGGCGCTCACCTTGTGGGGTGAACAATACGACGACTACCGTTTAAAACTGATCGGTCAGGAGCTCTCCAATGAATTAAAGAAAGTTCCGGATGTAGCCGATATCAGCCTCTCAGGCGGCAGGAACCGTGAAGTGAAAGTGGTGCTGAACAAGTCACTGATGGCAGTGAACGGGGTTGATTTCCTCACCATCAGCAAAGCCATACAGGCAGGCAATACACAAACCGACGCAGGTACCCTGGTGCAAACAGACTCTGCTTTTTCTGTACAGACAGGCGATTTCCTGAATAGCGCAGAAGATGTGGCAAAACTCGTGGTAGGCATGAAAGCCGGCCAGCCCGTATATCTGAAGCAGGTGGCCAAAGTGGAGGAAGCCCCTTCTACCGCATCGCAGTATGTATTTTATGGATATGGCAAGGCAGATACTGCCGGCTACAAAAAATACAAAGCCTCTTACCCCGCTGTAACCCTGGCTATCGGCAAGAAAAAAGGCGCCGATGCCATGAAGCTGGCCACACAGGTGAAAGCGAAAGTGGAACACCTGAAAAAAGGCCTGCTTCCTTCCGATGTACAGGTAAGTGAAACCCGCAACTATGGCGATACCGCATCGCATAAAGTATCGGAACTGCTATTCCACCTGTTTATCTCCATCGTGGTAGTGACCCTGTTCGTGATGCTGGCCATGGGATGGCGCGGTGGACTGGTGGTATTCCTCTCAGTACCTGTAACATTCGCCCTTACCCTGTTCAGTTATTATATGATGGATTACACACTGAACCGGATCACCCTGTTCGCACTGGTATTCATTACAGGTATCGTGGTAGATGACTCCATCATTATTGCCGAGAACATGCACCGGCATTTCAAGATGCGTAAACTGCCGCCATTACAGGCAGCCATCTATGCCATCAATGAAGTGGGTAACCCCACCATCCTGGCAACCTTCACGGTAGTTGCTGCGGTTTTACCGATGGCATTTGTGTCCGGACTGATGGGACCTTATATGAGTCCCATGCCGATCGGCGCATCCATTGCCATGCTGTTATCACTGATCGTGGCGCTGACGCTCACACCCTACCTGGGTTACCTCTTCCTCCGCGAGAAAGAGAAAAAAGGTGATGCCCACGAAGACCACCATGGTGAAAAACTGGAAGAGAGTAAGATCTACAGGATCTATACCTCCTTCCTGCTGCCCATGCTGGAAACACGCTGGAAAAGATGGGCCTTCATCATGGGTACTGTTGTGATACTGCTGGGATCGATGGTATTGTTCTATACCAAATCTGTAGCTGTAAAAATGCTGCCTTTCGATAATAAGAATGAGTTCCAGGTAGTGATCGATATGCCCGAAGGTACCACACTCGAAAAAACACAGGCGGTAGCATCCGATATCGCCAGTTATGTGGCGGCGCAACCCCTGGTAAAGAACTATGAAGGATATGTGGGTACTTCAGCTCCGATCAGCTTTAACGGACTGGTGCGTCACTACGACCTGAGAAGAGGGGATAATGTGGCGGACATACAGGTGAACCTGGTAGACAAGACCGAGCGCAGCAAACAGAGTCATGATATCGCAAAAGAAATGCGTGGACCTATTCAGCAGATCGCTGCCAAATACAATGCCAACGTAAAAGTGGTGGAAGTTCCTCCGGGCCCTCCCGTTCTTTCTACACTGGTGGCAGAAGTGTACGGACCGGATTATGACCAGCAGATCGCCATTGCCCGTCAGATCAAACAAATGATGACCTCAACGGCAGATGTGGTGGATATCGACTGGATGGTGGAAGACGACCAGAACGAATACCAGGTAACCGTTGACAAAGAAAAAGCCATGCGCCATGGCATAGCCACTGCTCAGGTAACCGCTACCGTTCAGGCTGCCTTATCAGGTATGCCATCCGGTAACCTGAACCTGCCCCATGCTTTTAACCAGGTACCGATCCGTTTGCAGCTGAAAGATGCCGATAAAAGCAATATCAGCCAGGTGCTTGACCTGCAGGTGACCGGTATGCAGGGCAACCAGGTGGCGCTGCGCGATGTAGTGACCGTTCATACAACGAAAAAGGACAAGAGTATTTACCGTAAGAACCAGAAAGAAGTGGTGTATGTACTGGCAGATATGGCCGGTCAGCTGGAGAGTCCCTTCTATGCCATCTCTAAAATATCTGACAGCCTGAAGAACATCAAACTGCCGGCAGGATATACGGCGCTGGCGGAAGAATATACCCACCAGCCAGAAAATGAAGATGTGTATACCCTGAAATGGGATGGAGAGTGGCAGATCACTTACGAAGTGTTCCGCGACCTGGGTATTGCCTTTGCAGCCGTGATCATCATCATCTATATGCTCATTGTGGGCTGGTTCCAGAATTTCACCGTTCCGGTGGTCATGCTGGCGGCCATACCGCTATCCCTGATCGGTATCCTGCTGGGTCACTGGGTAATGGGCGCCTATTTCACCGCCACATCCATGATCGGTTTCATTGCCCTGGCGGGTGTGATGGTGCGAAACTCGATATTGCTGATCGATTTCATCAATATCCGTTTACGCGAGAACATTCCACTGAAGCAGGCGATCATTGAGGCAGGTGCCGTAAGAACTACTCCTATCCTGCTGACCGCAGGTGCCGTAGTACTGGGTGCTGTGATCATCCTCTTCGATCCGATATTCCAGGGACTGGCCATCTCGCTGATGGGAGGAACCATTACCTCCACCTTCCTGACGCTGCTGGTAGTACCCTTGCTCTATTTTAAAATGATGCGCAACAAAACCAAATAAAAACAGACACCATGAAACTACTTATCATCACCGCACTGAAAGAATACAGCGACCAGGCCGCTGCTCTCCTGAAAAAAGCAGAGATATATGTATTCAGCGCTACAGACATCAGCGGATTCAAGGACGGGAGCAGTCATAACCTGCTGGACGACTGGTTCACCGCAGGTGAAGCCCGTTTTGATTCGGTACTGTTGTTCTCCTTCACCGCAGAAGAGAAAGCAGCGGCTGCCTTGAAACTGATCCAAGAATACAACCATAGCCTGACAGAGGATTTTCCGTTGCGGGCCTTTATCGTACCCGTAGATAATTTCTCAAAATAAAAAAACAGATACATTATGAAAGAAAGAATCGTTCGCGCCGTTGCCGGCACTTTTGTACTTACCAGCGTGATCCTGGCATTTAATGTCAACATCCAGTGGTTATGGCTTGCCGCATTCGTAGGGGCCAACCTGCTGCAATCATCTTTTACCCGCTTCTGCCCGTTGGAGTTCATACTCAAAACTGCCGGGGTGAAAGACAAGGATGGTTCCGGCAAAAACAATACGAACTGTTGTTAGTACCGGCAGATTAGCTGTATCTGTCAGATTCCTGCCATCGGAGGCCTGGGCAAAACGTTCCAGGCCGCGGTGGCATTGAATTTCCGGGCCTATTCAAAAAAAATCGCCCAAAATTCGCCCGTAACCCTAATTTTGCGCAATTCCTCGCAGAAATGAACCCTACATTGAACTCCAACGAATCAATTCCTTCGCAAAAGAAAAAAGTCATCGTTTTGGGCAGTGGCCCTAACCGTATTGGCCAGGGAATTGAATTTGACTACTGTTGCGTACATGGCCTACTGGCCATAAAAGAGTGTGGTTATGAAGCCATTATGGTGAACTGTAACCCCGAAACCGTATCTACCGATTTTGATATGGCGGATAAACTCTATTTCGAACCGGTATACTGGGAACACCTTTGGGAGATCATTGAACTGGAAAAACCCGAAGGAGTGATTGTACAGCTGGGCGGACAAACTGCCTTAAAACTGGCCAAACGTTTACACGAGAACGGGGTCAAGATCATCGGTACCCATTTTGAAGACATGGATATCGCCGAAGATCGCGGCCGGTTCAGTGACCTGCTGAAAGACCTCAAAATCCCCTACCCGGAATATGGCACTGCCGTGGATGCCGATGAGGCCATTGCTGTAGCCAACCGCGTGGGGTACCCTGTACTGGTAAGACCCAGTTATGTGATCGGTGGACAGCGCATGCGTATTGTGATCAACGACGATGAAGTGGAGAAAGCCGTGATCAGCCTGCTGAAACACCTGCCGGGGAACAAGATCCTGATCGACCATTTCCTTGACCGTTGCCAGGAAGCTGAAGTAGATGCCATTTTTGACGGTGAGAATTTCCACATCATGGGTGTGATGGAACATATTGAACCCGCTGGTATCCACAGTGGCGACAGCAACGCGGTATTACCTGCATTCAACCTGACCCCGCTGGTGGTGGAAACCATGGAATATTATTCCGAGAAAATTGCCAGGGCCCTGAAGATCAAAGGTCTGATCAATATCCAGTTCGCCATTAAAGACGGTAAAGTATACGTGATCGAAGCCAACCCAAGGGCATCGCGCACCACACCTTTCATTGCCAAAGCCTACCAGATACCTTACCTGAATATCGCTACCAAAGTGATGCTCGGCGCAGCTAAACTGACCGACTTTACCATGGAGAAAAAACTGGACGGTTACGCGATCAAAGAACCCGTATTCAGCTTTGAAAAATTCCCCGGCGTGAACAAGGAACTGGGTCCCGAAATGAAGAGCACCGGCGAAGCCATCCGCTTCATCAAAGATCTGAGAGACCCTTACTTCCGTACCCTGTACAAGGAAAGAAGTATGAACCTGAGCCGATAACCTTTTGGGCTGAATCAGCCAATACATAAACAATAAAAGAGGCCCGACGGCCTCTTTTATTGTTTACTTACTAAGAACCAATCCCACGCTACTGTTTCGTAACTGTATACGTATAGGTTGCAAAATTTACCACAAACTTATAATTACCCGTAACATCGGGCCCGGGGAAATTGGCAGGTGCATCATATTTGAAAGTTCCGCCGGTTTTCAGGGAGGCAATGGAATTATCTTCTACTGAAAACTTATGGCTCCAGTCGCCATTCACAGGTAAGAGCAAATACTGTTTTCCACCTGTGATCGCCGTAGTTAATTCAAACTGTGAAGAATTCACGCGTGTGAACTGCTGGGTGGGTACCGGAACGGGATTGCTCCATCCACCGGCGGTGGCATCGCCTACCATGAACAGGTTGACTGGCAATACGCCGGTAAACGGTGTTACGGTAAACTTACCGGCCTGAAAATCAAGCTTGATGAGGTACTTGCCGCTGGTGCCGGGTGCCGGAATATTATCGCTGAGGTCATACCCGAAACTACCTCCAGCATTTAAGCCTGTAACAGATTTATCACCCACGGAATATTTATGGCTCCAGTCACCATTCACAGGCAATATCAGGAATTCATTGCCTCCTGTCAGGTCAAATACCCCTGCGTAGGTAACAGAATCGATTTTTGAAAATTCCTGTGTGGGTGTGGGAACGGGGTTACCCCATCCACCAGCAGTGGCACTGCCTACCAGGAACAGTTTTCCTGAAGCCGGTGGTGCTACTTTGGGAGGAATCTTATAGGGTGTCATTTTAACTTTTATCGTAGCCGACTTCAACTGCTCATTGTTATTGGCATAAGAAGAAGTGACCCGTATATCCATATCGTATGCAACCCCAAAAGAGAACCCATATCCCAGCAGGATATTATTCAGTTCTTTCGCCGTATACGAAGCACTGAGCAAACCGGTAACGGTTTTGGACACCGCTTTGCTGAAATTCCGGCCGGATGAGTCAATTTCAACAATGTATTTTACCGTAGACGAATCCACAGAATATCTGGGACTGCTCCAGCTTACCGTAAATACTGTTTTCAGTGAATCTGCGGGTGTTGCTGCAACCGCACTGGCGCTGGTGCTGATGTTCGCCGTGGTTCCCGGGGCATACACAACAAGATCGCCTTCTTTTTTACAGGCAACCAGCGCGAGTAACGGGATACAGGCAAGAACGAAGCGTTTGATTATTTTTTCCATAACCTTATTTTTTTAATGACTTGTTTTCCTTGAAGCATTATTGTTTGGTAACCGTGAATTTGCCACGCTGAAAATCTACAGAGATCTTGTACGTGCCGCTGGTGGCCGGGCCGGGAAAATTGTCGTTTTTATCATACCCGAAATCTCCCCCGTCCGCAAGGCCCGCAAGAGTTTTATCTTTTACCGCATACTTATGACTCCAGTCGCCATTCACCGGCAGGAACAGGTATTCCTGGCCACCCGTTAAGGGTACCGTGATCTCATATAAAGTGGCACTTATTTTGGTGAACTTCTGGCTGGGCACCGGAACAGGATTGTTCCATCCTCCGGCTGTAGCGCTTCCTACCAGGAACAGGTCACCGGAAGAAGGCACTGCTACTTTGGGCGGAATGGCATAAGGCGTGACCGTGAACTTCAATACATTCGATACCACTTTTGTTGCAGCAGCGGCAAGAGATGCCGTTACACGAATATCCAGGTTATGTGCTATACCGGCTTTCAGTTGCAGCTGGTTCAACAGGTAATCATTCAGTTGTGCCTGAGTAAAAGAAACAGACAGGTCTTTGCTTAAGGAAACCGTTTGCCTGGAAGGATTGGTAAAGTTGGCGCCGGTAGTATCTATCTCTATCAGATAAGAAACATCCTGTGAACTTACGCCTGAAGCAAACTGGTAGTTCGGATTTGTCCACGACAGCTTCACCGCTTCCTGGTCTGCTGTTGCATACGCCAGGGGTATGGTGGAGGAGACAGATGCCGTTAAGGCCGGTGCAGTGGACCCCACAAAAGTATCTCTTGCCTCATCTTTTGTGCAGGCGTTCACCAAACAAAAAGCCGCTCCGATGAGTAAGAATTTTAAAAATCTTGTTTTCATAACATCTATGTTTTAATGATAACATTGATCCGGATTAATAGCCGGGATTTTGTTTCAGGTTAACGTTGGAAGAAACATCCGATGAAGGAATGGGGTACAGCTTGCGAAAATCACCTACTGATGCACCATCTTTTACACCCCCTTTCCAGGGCCAGAGATAAGTACCTTCCACAAATTTTCCGTAACGGATCAGGTCTGTGCGACGTGCCCCCTCCCAATACAATTCGCGGGCCCTCTCATCCAGGATGAAATCGGCAGTAAGCTGTGTGGGTATGATATTTCCGCTGGTATTACCATAAGCACGCTGGCGCAGTTTGTTAATATAGCCAAGGGCGGTTACCAGGTCGCCACCGGCACCACCGCGAACAACCGCTTCCGCATAGATCAGGTACATTTCTGCCAGTCGGAATACGGGGAAATCGATATCGGCAAAAGTCTGGTTCGATCCCGCACTGCCAGATGTGAGCATATTTGCTGTGGTGGGCCTTGTTTTGTTTACATATTTATTTACGCCGTAGCCGTCTGTGAATACCGTAAGGTCATTGATCTCCTTGTTTTGTCCGTTGGTATAAAACTCGGCCCTGTTATCCTGGGCCCCTGTCAGATCGGGGAACAGGTTGGTCAGGTTCTTGGTGGCACGGATACCGGCCCATGCATAATCCAGCCCGTAATCGCCGGCATTCATTGATCCGCCAAGCGAAGCATGTGCCAGGAAAGTGGTGCCGCCATAACCCTGCGTTTTCTGTCCGTCGTAATTAATGGTAAAAATAAATTCATTGGTATTCTGCTGGTTATCGGCGCGCATCAGCCAGCGATAATCGGCAACAAGTGTGTACCCCGCACCAATCACTTTCTGCGCATAGGTGATCGCTTCTGTATATTTTGCCGTACCGGTATATACCTGTGCATTCAGATACATCCTCGCAAGCAATGCCCAGGCCGCGGCCTTGTCTGCACGCCCATATTCATTTGCCTTGGCAGCAGGCAGCAAAGGTTCGATGGCTTTTAATTCAGACTCTATGTACGTAAACAGGTCTGCGCGACTGATCTGCTTAGGCAGGAAAGTACCAATAGCATCCGTTTCTGTTGCAAAAGGAGGATTGCCAAACAGGTCCATGAGCACCCAGTATTGGTAGGCACGCAGAAAACGGGCTTCAGCTTTGTAAGCGCGTATATTATCTGCCTCTGTACCGGTAATACCCCTGGCAGCAAGTGTAGCATCGGATGCCTGGTTCACAAAATCATTGCAAAGCGTGATCTGGTAAAAAGAACGGTAATACAACCCTTTCAGCATAGGGTTATCCGATGTCCAGTTCATACGGTGAAAATCCTGGATACCAGGATCTCCCCAGGCTACTACCGCTTCATCTGTACTCAGCTCCTGTGCTTTCCAGTACAAACGGAAAAAATCGGAAGTTCCTTCATCAATACCCTGGATATCGCCATTACCGGCAGGTCCCTGGTTCCCGGTCAGGGCAAAACTACCATACAACTTGGCAAATGCCTGTTTATAACCTGCCGTAGTGCTGTACACATTGGCAGCCGTAATTCCATTCGTAGGTATAAGGTCCAGCTTCTTGGTGCAGGACACCCAGGCACCTGCCATGAAAGCTGCGACGAGGAATGGTTTTAAGAATGTATTTTTCATATATCTGTTATTATGAATGATGGATTGAATTAGAAATCAAGATTGAGGCTGAGTGCATACACACGCGGCCTGGGATAAAAATTATTGTCTATCCCTCCATTGATCTCCGGGTCAGACCCCTTGTACTTGGTGATCACAAATACATTCTGCACAATGGCACCTGCACGCAGGTTGGCTTTGTTATGCAGCACTTTCCCGAAATTGTAGGCAACGCTGATATTATCCATCCGCAGGAAAGAGGCATTCTGCACATAATAGTCCGAGAGATAGTATTGCGAACCGTTACCGCTAAATCCTGTTTTAAGAATATCGGCAGAACCATTGCTCAGGAAGTTGAGGGGGTTCAGGATATTTCGCAACGTACCTGTACTGGAAGCTACATTGTTGTAGAGATAATTGTTTACGCTTCCGTGCATGACAAAACCAGCCGACCATTTTTTATAGTTCACACTGGAACTGAAACCGAGTAATACATTCGGATCTACACTTTTATAACGGTACAGGTCCTTATCACTGATGATACCATCCCGGTTCCTGTCGGAAAACAGGTTATCAATCGGGCTTCCGTTTTTATCATACACCTGTTTGTATACATAGAAAGATCCGCGGCTGTACCCCACTGAATTGATCAGGATAGTGTTACCCGTACCGCCGGAAATCCCGCCATACAGGTTACCGGGATAATTGGGATCATCTGATATGGTGAGTTTGGTGATATTGTTTTTATTATACGTAAAGTTGAATCCTATATTCCATTCCAGTTCTTTTTTGCGCACCGGAACCAGGTTCACAGAAAATTCAACACCCTTGTTCTCCATATCACCCACATTGGCTACAATCTGGTTAGAGAAATTGGTTCCCGCCGGCTGTGTAATCAGGTTCAGCAGGTCTTTGGTCTTCCTGTAATAGAATTCCAGTGAACCAGTAATCCGGTTATTCAGGAAACCATAATCAATGGCAATATTGGATGTGGCTGTCTGCTCCCATTTACGGTTGGCGTAATATCCCCCGGGGCGGTACATCTGGTAAAAGGTATTTCCCAACTGGTACTGCGCCGTAGAGCTGCTCAGGTTATAATAAGATATATAATCGTAGTCACCGATACCGTCCTGTTGTCCTGTAACACCATATCCCACACGTAGTTTCAGGTCGCTCACCGCACGTGAGCCCTTCAGGAAGGGCTCTTCGATGATCTTCCATGCCAGTGCCGCAGAGGGGAAATTACCCCAGCGGTTGGAAGGACTGAACCTGGAAGATCCGTCTCTCCGGAAAGTGGCTGTTAACAGGTAGCGGTTCATGAACGCATAATTCAATCTTCCGTAAAAAGAAACGATGGTGTTTTGAGGTTTGTCCACTGCATAGGTAGGATCTGAATTCGGGCGTTTGGTGCCATCTGCCGAATAATCTGCATACGAATAATTAGTAGTGCGGTAGTCATTGTATTCATAACCGGCCGTTACATCTACACGGCTTTTGATGGATGCGATCTCTTTCACATAATTCAGGTAAAACTGAATAAACCCGTTTGATTTCTCCTGCCTGTAATAATTGTTCTGTCCGCTTTTCCATTTACCGGCTGCATCCTGGAACCGGTTATAGGTGGCAGCAGCGCTATCGGGAATAAACACGGTTCCCTCTCCTTTTGAAATGTCATAGCTGAGATTCAGTTTCACACGCAGGTCGGGCAGAAAATGTACTTTGTAATCAAACTGCGCACTACCAACGCTTCTCTGAACGGTACTCCGGTCATCACGCATCAGCAGCAATCCAAGAGGATTCCTGGGAGAAAGTCCTTTTAATCCACTGATAGAAGTGGGATCCAGCCATTCCCAGTATCCGCCAAAACGGCTGCTTCCCGATGTTACAGGCTGTGTGGGATCAAAATTAACGGCCGACCCAATGGCACCCTGGTTGGCAAATTTGTTTTTGCTCTGGCTACCCAATACATTCAGCGCAACAGACAGGTGGTCTTTGAAAAATTTGGGAGTGAGGCTGATATTCACCGAAGTGCGTTGAAGTTTATCTTTTTTCAGCACACCCTCCTGGTTCAGGTAACCGGCTGAAATCCGGTAAGGCATTTTACCAAGTGAACCGGAAACACTCAGGTTATTGTCGCTGGTAAAAGCAGTCTGGTAGATCTGTTTCTGCCAGTTGGTATTGGCATTACCCAGCAGCGCTTTCTGTGCAGCGGTTCCGTTGGCATTTACGATGCTGCGGAACTGGTCGGCAGATAATACATCGGCTTCTTTGGTGATTGCCGACAGGGATGCCTGCGTGCCGAAATTGAACACCGGTTTTCCACTTTTACCTTTTTTAGTGGTGATGATAATAACACCATTGGAACCTCGTGCACCATAAATGGCCGTGGCAGACGCATCTTTCAGGATATTGAACGATTCCACATCATTGGGGTTGATCAGGGAAAGCGCATTGGCTGATCCGCTGATACCGCCATTGTCGAGCGGCACACCGTCGATCACGATCAAAGGATCATTACTCGCATTCAGTGAAGCACCTCCCCGTATACGGATGGTACTACCTGAACCGGGGGCACCGCTGTTTGAAGTGACCTGAACACCGGCCACTTTACCCACGATCAGTTGTTCGGGGGTGGTGATGGGCCCTTTGTTAAAATCTTTGGCGGCCACTACCGAAACAGATCCAGTAAGATCTTTTTTCCTTACCGTACCATAACCGATCACAATCACATCACTTAGTTGTACGGTGGTAGCACTCAGCTGAACATCAACCGTATTCCCGCTGATATTCACTTCCTGGTCACCGTATCCAACCGAAGTGACCAGCAGTTTGGTCGCTGAAGCCGGAACCACAATTTCATAATATCCGCTGGCATCGGTCTGGGTTGCTGTTTTAGTGCCTTTTACCTGCACGGTTGCATTTGCCATCACGCTTCCGTCTTTAGCATCTGTTACCTTACCGGTAACCACTCTGTCCTGGGCCAGGGCCTGCAAACTGCAAACCAGGAGAGCCAGAAACAAAGCGACAAGCATTCGTTTGGATTTCATAATCTTTGTTTTTTCTGTTTATATGTGCATTATTATTTTATCGGATCAGCATAAATTTTTCTACCCTCGTTTTCCGGTTATATTGTATACGCAACAGGTATATTCCGTTCGCCTGCATTTTCTCTGCCAGGAAAGCCCCCTGCAGGGTAAGCGTCCGTTTTCCCGCAGGTCTGAACCCTTTGAAAACAGTTCCCAGATTCTTACCTGACATATCCAGTATGCCAACGGTAACATCGGCCGCTTCCGGTAACCGGTACAATACCTGTGCGGAACCGATAACCGGATTGGGCATGATGGAAACCGGAAAAACTACCGGATCGTTTACCACCGTGTTAACGGCTGTAACCACTGCATGATTCAGGTTGCGGCTGGTATATACATAGTATTCACCCGGCTGCAGACTGATGGTTTGCGGACCTGCATCCACAGTTTTGATGGCGCTACCCAGGTAACTGTACCAGGTACCGGCCGAGGGAAAACTGACGGCAGCCGTCTGCGGATTCACATCAAAATTTCCAATGACGATGAGTTGCAGTGAATCGCCCTTAAGTTGCAGCCATTTTACATAACCCGAAAGATCCCAGCTAACGGCATTGCCTGTGAAAGTGCCGGCAAAACCAAGTGTCAGTTTCAGCCTGATGAGTTTGGCATATACATCGAACAGCGCCTTACGGGCAGGCTGGTTCAGATACTCCCAGTGAATGGGCTTGGCTTCTGTGCGACAGCCGCCACCGGGATCTACCGTACCCGTGCCACAGGTATTGATGGAATAAGGATAGCCCAGCTCTTCAAACTGCCATAACATTTTAGGACCCGGTATCATGGCCCAGAAAGCAGCGGCCATCTCATTCCGCTTCAGGGCAGTAGCGCTGTCTTTCACCGTATAGTTTCCGGCATTGTTGCCATAGCTGAGGTTTTTGTACATCAGCCTTTCCTCATCGTGGCTTTCCTGATAGGTAATGAGTGCGGGGTTGGACCATCCCCTGCTTTTGGATATCCCGCTGCTAAAATCACTGCCGCTGTTATAACCCATGGTTGCCTGGTTAAATGCATAATTCTGGTTGCCCCATAACAGCATCCCATAATCAGCAAGTTCTTTTTCCTCGGTATTGGCAGCAAAATGTTCCAGTATACAATAGGCATTGGGCGATACTTGTTGCATCGTATCATATATTCTTTTCCAGGTGGCAATACGACTGGCATCGTAACTGCTCCATGCATTCACATCAGCAGGGTTATTCACCTGGGTAAACCCTTTGGAAAGATCCCATCGAAACCCGTCCAGTTGATATTTTGTAAGCCAATGCCGCACTACATCAGCCACCAGTTTTTTGGTTGCCTCGCTTTCATGGTTGAAATCATTGCCTACATTATAAGGGTGTGTGGCCACCGGGTTCAGCCAGGGATTGTCCGCTGCAGGCCTGTTATTGGCTGCATCCCAGTACAGTTGTGCCATGGGCGATGAACTCATGCAATGGTTCATCACCAGGTCCATGATCACCGCAATACCTTTCTGGTGGCAGGCATCCACAAACTGACGGATACTGTTTTCATTGCCATAATATTTATCAGGTGCAAAAAAGAAATTAGGATTATACCCCCAGCTCAGGTTGCCTTCGAATTCGCTGAAGGGCATCAGTTCAATGGCATTCACTCCCAGGTTTACCAGGTAATTCAGGGTGTCTTTCAGTGTCTTGAAATCGTGTGTCCCAATAAAATCACGCAGAAGCAATTCATAGATCACCAGGTTTTTTTTGTCGGGTCGTTTAAAATTATTTACCGCCCAGTTATAGGCAGGCTTTGCCGTTTGCAAAACGCTTACGATACCTGTTGTTTTCCCGGAGGGATACGCTTTAAGGCCGGGATACGTACTGGCAGGGATATACGGATCGTTGGCCGGGTCCAGTATTTTTTCAGCATAATAATCCGCTATGCGGACAGTTCCATCCACCAGGTATTGATAAGCATACTCTGTGCCCGGCACAAGACCACCGATACGCAGCCAGAAACGACTGCTATCGGGTGTCATATTCATTTGCGAGGAAAGCGACTCGGTCCAGTTAGTAAAATCACCCAATACCGCCACTCTTTTTTTATGAGGTGCAAAAAGCACCAATATAACCGAACTGTCGCCCGGTTCATAATTGATACCATCTTTTACATCCGCCGGCAAAGCTGCTATTTTCACATTCTCATTTACCAGGAAACGGAGCGTATCCCTTGCAATACTGACGCCATCATCCGCTTCCGCAATAACCGTTTGCGAACCCGTAGTATTGATCACAAGATCAGCACTCACGGAACTGGCTGCCGCCGCAACACCCACCACATTTCCATTGAATACAATCCGGCAGTCAGCCGGTTTACTGGATACGGCTTTTACCGGAAGATGATCCCCAACTGCGGCTGCAAACGTTTGCGGGACGGGACGAAACAAAGGTTGCTGCAGTGGAGAATCGATACGTGTATATAATCCATCATCATACACCGGCACATACATATCAGAACCATCCGTATTCCTTTGCACTTTGCTGCCATTTCCGTTCCGGAAAAGTATGGCGATCTTCAGTATCCGTTCCGAAGCATTGGTAATAGCAAAAAACGACCGCAAGCCGCCATTGATCGTAAACGACCACCTGTCATTTCCCAGAGAACTGGCCTGAACTGATGCTGCAGGCACATTGAAATTTGTATTCACCACATATTTCCAGTCGGAAGAACTGGTACTGAGACTGGTGATCACACCAATATGAACATACACATCTGAAACAGGGTTGTACCCCAATAATCCTTTATTACCGGCAGAAGCATCGCAGGTGATGGTTACGGGCAGGGAAGATTCCTTTGGAAATACAGGGGACCACCGTAATAATTGCGCATAGGATGGACTTATCAGGAATAGCAGCAAGCAGGCTATTCCTACTCCTTTCATGTAGCAGATCTTCTGCATGGCTCAAATCGTAATGTGTAATTTATACACATATCGAATTCGAAGCTACAATTGTTTTTGGGTTTTTTAAAAAAGAAAAGAGGTTTTCCAAATTAATTTTTACCGGAAAATCGGTACGGGCCTCATCACTGCCAAACATTTGCCAGCGAACCCTGCTACACCGGCTTATACTCCGTATTTATACCTGATTCCGTTCCGGTTCTGAAAAAGGCAACCGGTTTTGTGTAGGTTTAGGTTATGCGGCAATTTGGCATCCCTTTCTGGCGTACTTCACCTATGCTCCGGTTACTGGTTCCGTTCGTAACCGGCATCGTACTGGCAGAATACACAGAACTACCTGCCCGTTTCACCGGTATTGCTGGCATTGCTGCCCTCCTGCTGGTCTTTGTAATGCAGCGGCTCCCTGTTTCCAGAAAATACCAATGGAGATGGGTCACAGGCGTATTGCTGAACCTGCTGCTGCTTAGCTTCGGCGCTATAAGAATGCAGTGGCAACACAGCAGTTCCCATACAAACTGGGCGGGCCACTACCTGGCAGATACGTCAAAACTGATCGTTACCCTGCAGGAGCCACTTGTCAGCAAAAGCAATTCCTACAAAGCGATGGCCAGTATCGACTGGCTTTACCGCAGACAGAGCTGGGAACGTGTCAGTGGTCATGTCCTGTTATATTTCACAAAAGACAGCGTACCTCCTGCAGTTCAGTATGGATCTATGCTGACCCTGCGCCAGCCACTGCAACGCATTACCAGCAGCGGGAACCCCGGGTCATTTGATTACGCAACTTACTGCGCCCGGCAGGACATCCATTACCAGGTATTTTTGAAAAAGGGTTCCTATTCGGTACTGAATGGATCCAACAGAAATGAAGTAACTGCATTCTTCATCCGTACCCGCAATGCAGTTCTTGGCATCATCCGTAAAGCGATGCCTGCAGAAAAAACATACAGTCTTGCCGAGGCTTTGCTGATCGGTTACCGGGATGATCTTGACAAAAACCTGGTGCTTGCCTACAGCAATACCGGCGTGGTGCATATCATCGCTATCAGTGGCCTGCACCTCGGAATGATCTATGGGCTGCTGCTGTTATTGCTGAAGCCTTTCCGCAAACAGCGCTGGTTATACTGGGGCAAACCACTGATCATGCTATCGGTGCTCTGGGGCTTCAGTTTACTGGCCGGCGCCGGTGCTTCCATCCTGCGGTCTGTTGTCATGTTCTCGTTTATCGTCATCGGTGAAAGTCTGGGACGAAAAAACCATATCTACAATACATTGGCCGCATCTGCCTGCTGCCTGCTGGCCTATAACCCTTATTTTCTCTGGGATGTGGGTTTCCAGCTTTCCTACAGCGCCGTACTCAGTATCGTTGTTTTCACGAAACCCCTGTATCGCCGACTCTATTTTGCCAATCAACTCCTCAAAGCAGCCTGGCAACTCAGTGCCATCACTATTTCGGCCCAGGTGTTCACGCTGCCATTGGTACTGTACTATTTTCACCAGTTTCCCAACCTGTTCTTCTTCACCAACTTTATCGCCGTGCCTTTATCCGGCATCATTTTATATGGCGAGATGTTCCTGCTGCTGGTATATCCTGTGGATCTGCTGAATCAGTTTACAGGTGCCGCACTCAGCTTCTGCATCAACCTGCTTAACCGGCTCATTGAGCAGACCAGCCGGTTGCCTTTTGCTGTAACCGGCAATATCCCATTCAGCCTGTTACAACTCTGGTTACTGTATGGCATATTGATCGGCATAGCTGCCTGGTTGTTTTCCAGAAGAACTGCCTGGCTCATGGGCGGTCTCTGCTGTGCCGCCGGGCTGTTCCTGGCGGGTAGTTTTACCCGGATCCGGCAAAAACAGCAACAAAAGCTGATCGTATACAATATACCCCGTTACCGGGCCATCGATATACTGGATGGCGCTGACTGCCTGTTCCTGGGCGATGCACGCCTGCATAATAGCACCCTGGCCAGCTACCACCTGCGCCCTTCCCGTATCCTGTATGGCGTTTCCGAACGGAAATCCCTTTCCCGCATAAAAGTATTGGGGCCACTGGTGGCAGGGCCGCACAAAAAGATCCTGATCATTCACCAGCCCGTTACCATTCCTGTACCCGCCAGGAAGATCAGCGTGGATCTCATCATCCTCAGCGGTAACCCCGATATCAAACTTGCGCAATTGGCCAGCCGGTTCGCCTGTTCAGCCTATCTATTTGACAGCAGTAATCCATTGTGGAAAATACGGTACTGGAAAAAAGCTGCCGACAGCCTACATTTGCGGCACCAAACCATTTCTGAGCAGGGAGCTTATGAAATGGATCTCTGAGAACGATTGCCATTCTTAATTTATCCAACCCCACCGGGTTAAACACCACAACATGCAAAAGAAAATTCAATCTGCCCTTATCTCCGTTTTTTATAAAGACGGACTGGAACCCATTGCCAAAAAATTACAAGAGCTCGGGATCACGATCTATTCTACCGGCGGAACGCAGAAATTCCTGGAAGACCTCGGCATTACCTGTGTACCCGTAGAAAGCCTGACCACTTACCCATCCATACTCGGCGGCAGGGTAAAGACCCTGCATCCTGCTATTTTCGGCGGTATCCTGGGCAGAAGATATGAGGCCCAGGACCTGGCAGAGATGAAAGAATATAAGATACCAGAGATCGACCTGGTGATCGTTGACCTGTACCCTTTTGAAGAGACCCTACGTACCACCAGCGAAGAAAAACTGATCATTGAAAAGATCGATATCGGCGGCCCGTCCATGATCCGCGCTGCCGCCAAAAACTTCCGCGACCTGGTAGTGATCGCCGCTAAAGACGATTATGCTTCTCTCGAAAAATTACTGACCGAACAAAAAGGAGAGACCAGCCTCGAACAGCGTAAAACCTATGCGGCCAAAGCCTTTGAAGTAGTTATGCATTACGATATTGCCATCAGCAACTATTTTAACCCCGGCATGCAGCAGGTATTGCGTTATGGCGAGAACCCCCACCAGTCGGCCACTTTCCATGGTAACCTTTCTGAATTGTTCACACAACTGAACGGCAAGGAACTTTCTTACAACAACCTGGTCGATGTGGATGCAGCTGTTCAGCTGATACAGGAATTTACCGGATCAAAACAATCCGTATTCGGCATCATCAAACACACCAATGTTTGCGGCATCGCCGAGAGGGCTTCCGTAAAACAAAGCTGGGATGCGGCCCTTGCCGGTGATCCTGAAAGCGCTTTCGGGGGTGTACTGGTTTGCAACAACACCATCGACAAAACCACGGCAGACGCCATCAACGAAATATTCTTCGAAGTACTGATCGCCCCAGCATTCGATGCAGATGCGCTGGAAGTACTGAAGAGCAAAAAGAACCGCATACTGCTGCAACTGAAAACATTGAATGCACAACTGAAAATACCTTCCAAATCACTCCTGAATGGCGTACTGGAACAGGGTGCCGATGTAGGCAACTACAGCAAATGGGAAGAAGTGGGCGGCCGTCCTTCTACCGACGCGGAAAAAGAAGACCTGGTATTCGGCAACCTGGTATGTAAACACCTGAAAAGTAATGCCATCGCACTGATCAAGAACAAACAGCTGGTGGGTAAAGGTTGCGGACAGACAAGCCGCATCGATTCACTGCGCCAGGCTATCGATAAATCCAGGCAGTTCAACTTTGACCTGAAAGGCGCTGTACTGGCTTCTGATGCATTTTTCCCATTCAATGACTGTGTACAGATCGCCCATGCCGCAGGTATCGAAGCTTTTATACAGCCCGGCGGTTCAGTAAGAGATAAAGACAGCGTTGATTATTGTGTTACCAATGGTCTGGCCATGGTGATGACAGGTATGCGCCACTTCAAACACTAATCCAAGACAACAAACACCTCTCCAGACAGGGGAGGTGGCGGCAAGCCTGCATAATGACCACCAAACAGAAAGCTTATATCGGGTTAACACTTACCAGCATCGTCTGGGGAACCAGCTGGATCGCCAGTAAGATTGGCGTGCAGAAAGTGCCCGGACTGGAAGTGGCTTCTATCAGGCAGTTTATTGCAGGTGTCATACTGGTCGCATTTTTTTTAGTAAAGGGGGAGAAAATACCTACCTGGAAAGAGTTCCGGTGGCTGACCATGATGGCTGTGCTCCTATTCCTGTCGGCCAATGGCATTGCTACGGTTGCGCTGAAATATGTGCCCAGTGGTATGGGCGCGCTGATCTCTGCATTATACCCGCTTTCGGTGGTGATCATTGAAAGGATCTTCTTTAAAAACACGAAGATCACAACAGGCACTTTTATCGGACTGTTCCTGGGCATCGGCGGTATTGCTGTGGTGTTCTACGACAATGCCTTTCAGAACCAAACGGAAGGATATGTATGGGGCATCCTCCTCTCGGTACTGGCCATGTTAAGCTGGAGCGTGGGAACCATTGTACTGTCGCGCACCAAGATGAAGATGAACGCCTATAACGCCACCGGCTGGCAGATGCTGATCAGCGCTGTCATCCTGTACCTCATGTTATTGATTTCGGGCGATCATATACCAGTGGCCGATATCCCTGCCGAAACCTGGGGAGCCATCGCCTACCTGGTTATCGCCAGTAACCTCATCACTTTCGCTGCATTCATCTACACAATGAAACACCTGGAACCTGCCGTGGC
Source organism: Bacteroidota bacterium (assembly GCA_016183765.1). Taxonomy (GTDB): domain Bacteria; phylum Bacteroidota; class Bacteroidia; order Chitinophagales; family Chitinophagaceae; genus Sediminibacterium. The sequence goes on along the minus strand of JACPEA010000004.1, from coordinate 63,321 downwards.
TGCACTGTACGCCTACATCAACCCCATCGTTGCTATTTTTGTAGGGTCGCTGGTGATGAGTGAAAAGATCACGATCAGCATCATCATCGGTTCACTGATCACGCTGGTAGGCGTATACCTGGTGAACCAGAGCCTGCGGAAACAGAAAGAGATCCTGACACAGACAACAGATGCTGACGCGATGTGAGCCTCATTCACCGAATCGGAACTTCCATTCTTTTATCCGAAATTCTTTTCCAAAAAATCCCTGTACATTTCCCGCCACGGTATCCATTGCGGTTGTTCCGTCAGGAAATGGTTGTGAAAAACCGTGATGAATTCGCCACCCAGCCCTTTCACCATATCGTGATAGTATTGCAGTTCTTCCGCCGCTTCAGTTGCACCATATCCCTGGCTGAAAAAAGAAGTAGCATCCATAAAACAGAAGGGATGTATGCGAAGGGTGGTTGCCGTTTCTTTTCCCAGGTCGTACCAGTAAAAAGGCTGGCAGTAAGAGGCCCTGAACCCGTTTATCGTTCCATAGGCCATGGAATATTCTTCGGAAATGCCTGTCGCCAGCAATTGCCGGTACGTATCTGGCAAACGGAAACGCAGATAATGATTACGCGATATGGATACCGGCCTTTGAATGATCTTTTGTAAGGCCTGCAGTTCTTTCTCCAGCAATTCCTTTTCAGTACCACTCTGCCAGGAAGGATGTAACCCTACCGCATGTTTCAGTGACAACCGCCTGTACAGCTCTTGCAGGTGCCTGGAACTTGCCGGTAAATTTTTATCGTACCTGCCTCTTTTCAGGATCGTGAGAAAAAAATAGACAGGCTCGATAGCCAGTTGCCTGTGTTGCGCTTCCATCCAGTCAAATGAATCGTAGGGGTCTTTTTTCCTGCCGCTGTATACATTACCACGTTCCACCACCTGTTCAAACTTCCCCTGCAACAGATCGCGGTAAAAACCCAACACATTTTTCCAGACAGGTTTGTGCAGGTAACTGAATGCCTCATCAACATCGTAGGTAGGAATAAAACGGAAGGCAGACGGGTACAGCCTGAGTACTGACCGATGCGCCCGTTCGCACAAAATATATTGCAGTTTTTGCAGCCACTGGTTGATCAATGGTTGTTGCAGGAAACCTTCTTTGTATGCCATACTGTTTGTATGCGGATACCGGTCATACAGGTCCGGTTCATAAGGCAGGTATTCCTCATACCTTGATAGCAGATAAAAAGAAGCAGAGAACATATCGAAAGGCAGATCGCCCGGTGTCTGAAAAAATATGGGAAGGCCTTCCCAGTGAGCAGTTTTAATGGACTGCTCATAAATATCTTCTTCTGTTAATAGTCCAGCGGGTACAACGTGGAAGTAACCTTCTATGGGTTTGTGCGAATAATTGATGTAAATCGCTGACTTATCAGGAAAGACTTCTACGGAATCTGTAAGCAGAATATTTGCAAACAGGGTATGAAAAATATATTTCACCCGCGCTGTTATACGCGTTGTATACACCACTACCGTATCAACACTATCGCTTTCCAATGAATCAGGATTATGGGATGGTTATCGGTATTTCTCTCTCCACATCTCATTAAAGGTCTTCGCACTGAAATCCAGCTCGCTACGGTGGGTTGTCCAGCCTTTGAATACTTTATTCACCACCCAGTTCTTCATCTTGCCCGTACCCATGTTCATCATGCCGCGATTCATGCTGGCCGTTTTCCACATTTTCCAGGCCAGTCGTTCAGCCAAAGAACTGGATCCGCTCACCACGGCTTCGTGGCGGTTATCCAGCAGCAATTCGTGCAGGTTGATGCGTACCGGGCAGACCTCCGTGCAGTTGCCACACAGGGAAGAGGCATAACTCAGGTGTTTGTAATCATCCATTCCACGCAGGTACGGCGTGATCACTTTCCCGATCGGGCCGCTGTACGTGGTTTCGTAAGCGTGTCCCCCAATATTCTTGTATACCGGGCAGGCATTCAAACAGGCGCCGCAGCGGATGCAATATAATGCCTCACGCGATACAGGATTTTTCAGCAGGTTGGTCCGGCCATTATCCAGCAGTATCACATACATTTCTTCCGGTCCGTCGGTCTCACCTTCCTGGCGGGGACCCGATACCAGTGTGTTATAGGAAGTAACCTTTTGCCCGGTGCCATAAGTAGCCAGCAGGGGCCAGAATAAGGCAAGGTCATTGAGGGAGGGTATTACTTTTTCAATGCCTACCACCACAATATGTGTTTTGGGCATACCACAGCTTAAACGTGCATTACCCTCATTTTCTGTTACGGCAATACCACCCACATCGGCCACAATAAAATTGGCGCCGGTAACACCTACTTTCGCCTCTACATATTTTTCGCGAAGTATCCTTCGGGCAACAAGCGTAAGCTCTTCGGGTGAGAGCCCTGCAGGCACGCCGAGTTTATCGGCAAACAACCGGGCCACATCTTCCTTGCTTTTGTGCATGGCAGGTGTTACAATATGGTAAGGAGGTTCTCCATCCAGCTGCTGAATATATTCGCCCAGGTCTGTCTCCACACTTTCAATACCCATCGATTCCAGGTAATGGTTCAGGTGTATCTCTTCGGTAACCATGCTCTTGCTCTTCACCAGCGTTTTGCACTGTTTCTCTTTACAGATCTTACCAATGGCATCTGTGGCTTCAGCAGCGTTCTCGGCCCAGATCACCTGGGCTCCGCGGGCCGTGATCTTTTTCTCAAATTCCAGGAGGTATTGGTCAAGATGTTCAATGGCATCCCATTTACGGTTCTTGGCAAGTTCACGTGCATCCATCACCTGACCGCCAAACTGCTGTTTGCCCTGTGGCACTACGGCATTGTATTTACCGATATTGAAATTGATCTTCCGCCTGTGCTCCAGGTCGGCCGCTTTGATCGTACTCTTAGCAATGAAGGATGCTGCGGTATCTTTCATGTGAGGATGGTATTGGTTTAACAGCCGGGATTCTTATGGTTACTTGTTTTTATTCAGGTGTGCGGCAGTGGCTTCCAGTGTTGCATAGAACTCTTCTCCGTATTTCCTGATCAGGGAATCTTTCAGGAAAACATACACAGGCACTTTCAGTTTCTTGCCCAGTGCGCAGGCCGCAGCACACAGGTCTTCCCTCGGTTCATAATTCACATATTCCATATCAGGATCACGTTTGCTTTTCTGGATCTTGATCGGGAACAGGTGACAGCTGATCGGTTTCTTCCAGTCCAGTTTACCCTCATTATATGCCTGCTCTATCCCGCACTTGATCACACCCTGCTTATCGCGGTATCCGTACACACAGATAGCGCCATTGATGGTGGGGGTTACCCAGCCGAATTCTTTATCGTAAATATACTTACCCTGCCTTTCCACTTCACGTATCCCTTCTTCGGTCATATAGGGTTTGATCACTTCGTAGTATTCCTTGAGTTTCTCCAGTTCCCATTTTTCCATAGGTGCACCGGCATCCCCATCTTCGCAGCAGCCGCCCTTACACCTGGTAAGGTCACAAACAAACTGCTCTTCCAGCACTTCATCGCTGATGAGTTTATTATCAATTGCTATCATCTATCTCTCGGGTATTGTTCGCCGCCAAAGATAATCCCATTCAGGCAGCATTTACCGTCCGGGGCTCTGAAAGAATTAACATTTCGAACGTAACCCTGCCGGCCATGGGCCGTTACACAGGAACAGGTCACCGGCAGGGTGTACCGTTTGCCTTACGGCCGCCTTTTCCAGGGCGGCTTTTACCGTTGGGAAATGTTCAGGAGCCCGAAACTCATTTCTTCCAGCGGAAAGTGTTGACCAGGTGTTTCATATCGTCGAGCAGAAAACGGTTCACGATACCCAGCGAGTCTGCATTGGGTGTGGCATCGAAATAAAGTGCCCCTCTTAAAAAATGACGGGTGGAATCGGTCACAAAAAACTGGTTGGCCGTTGCTACATCTCCTCCCACTGTAAAAAAGATCCCGTGAACTCCGTTCGGGGTAGCGATCAGGGTATCATCTATCGAATAGGCTTTGGCCGTGTGTTTGCCCGTTAAGGCAAACGAGTGTTTCACCAGCGTGTCAAAATTGTTCCTGCCGATCTCTTTATAGCTGATGTAGATGCGCCCATTGAATTGCGGGAAATCAACATTGATCCACCAGGGATTCTCCGTGGCTTCACCAAAAAATGTACTGTCTTTCACCACCCGTCCGTATACCGGGTATTCAAAGGAATAAGGGTAACCGGGCGCATCAAACACCTGGTATTTTTTTTCCGGAAAATCGATCCTGTAATAACCTGCGGGCTTCGGCGTAAAAGTGCTGTTGCAGGAAGAGAGGATCACGGAAAAAACAAAGAGACAACTAACCATGACCGTAACTGTGCGTACCCGCCGTGGCACAATAAGGCAGTTGGGCCCTACACTATTCGCTGATTTCATCATAATGGTAACTGTGGCTTGATCGATACTTTCACTTTCTGTATGCGGTTCTTCTCCACTTCCAGCACGGTGAATTCAAAGTCGCCCGATTGCAGCACTTTTGCAGGCTGCGGAATTTCTCCCGCCAGCTCCAGCACCAGACCGGCCAGCGAATCGCTTTCGCCTTTGATCACATCAAAAGTATCAGTGGGGATATCCATGATCTTACATACATCATTGATCATGGTCCTGCCTTCAAAGATATAATTGTACTCGTCCAGCTTTTTGTAACCCGTTTCCTCTTCGTCAAACTCATCCTTGATCTCACCGATCACTTCCTCTAAGATATCTTCCAGCGTAACGATTCCGCTGGTTCCGCCAAATTCGTCCACTACGACTGCAAAATGGATCCGTTTAGACTGGAACTCTTTCAGCAGGTCTTCAATGAATTTCTGTTCGTGTACAAAATAGGGCGGGCGCATCAGCGGGTGCCAGTCATAATCATCCGGTTCGTTCAGGTAGGCTATCAGGTCCTTGGTGTGAATCATACCCACTACATTATCCAGGTCTTCCTTATATATCGGCAAACGGCTGTAGCTGAGTTCCCTGGCCGTGGCTATCAGCTCCCCAAAGCGGAGACTATGGTCCACCCCATGCACATCCACCCTTGTTTTCATGATCTGTTTCACGGTGATGTTGCCAAATTTGACAATGCCTTTCAGGATATTCTTTTCATTTTCCGATGCGGTATTCTGCGTGGTCAGGTCAATGGCATGATCCAGTTCTTCCAGGCTATAGGATCCACCCGGACGGTTGGTCAGTTTTCTTTCAATGATATCCGAATACCTGACCAGTCGTTTACTCAGTCCGGCACAGGTATAAGAAACCGCCTGTACAATACCTCCAAAGTCTTTGGCAAACCGCACATTGTTCTGCGTGGCCAGCACTTTCGGCATCACTTCACCGAACAGGACCAGCAGGAACGACACAACGATCACTTTGATCAGGAACTCGATCCATACCGCGTCGAACTGCTCAAAATTGAACATGTTATCGATGAGCAGGTTGGAGATGATGATGATGGAAATATTGATGAAACTATTGGCTATGAGCAGGGATGCCAATAACACTTTGGGCTCTTCCAGCAGGTCTACGATCCTTTGGTAAGCAGGCTGCTGTTTCGATTTCAGGTTATTGATGTCTTTATAGCTAAGCGAGAAGAACGCCACTTCGGAGCCCGACAGTACAAATGACAGGAACAATAACAGGAACAGGATCATTACCAGAACGGTGGTACCCTGTGCCTGTATGGCTGCCAGTAAAGTAGGATGTGAAAATATCTGAAGAACCGGGTGATGATCCAAAGCCAGCATTTTTAATGAACGATCAGCATATCAGGCGTATTACAACCTGATTCTGTTTACCAAAAGTATAGTTTTTTACAGGTTTGATCAGAAAGGCAGACTTTCACCCGGATCGGTGATGGGCGGTATCTCATCACCAGGATATCCCTCCAGCGGATCATGTGCTCCATGAGCGCCATGGCCTTCCGCTCTTTTATCCAGCATGATCAGGTTATCGCCTACCACTTCCGTAGCAAATTTTTTGTTACCCTCCTTGTCTTCCCAACTACGAGTGCGCAGCCTGCCTTCTACATAAATCAGGCTTCCCTTGTGCAGGTATTTCTGCGCCAGTTCTGCCAGTCCGCGCCATAATACCACCGTGTGCCACTCTGTTTGCGATACCAGTTTGCCCGACCTGTCTTTGTAGGTTTCCGTAGTTGCCAATGGGAATTTGGCCACCGCGATATTTCCTTCCAGGTGTTGCACATCCGGATCTTTACCCAGGTTACCGATCAACATTACTCTGTTAACGCCTCTCATACGATAGGTTTTAAGTTCGTCGAAAGTTGAATCACTCTTAAAAATAACTTTTTTTAAGAAAGAAAAGAAGGGGGCTGTAAAATTTCACGAACGTTATACAAAGCCGGTACAATAGTATGAAACTACTTTTTTATACCCCATCCTGTTCCAGGTATCCGGTAATGAATTTGGGGAATGCCAGTTTTTGCAGGCTTTTCGGTGTTTCCCAACGGTAATGCTCCAGGAAACGGGGAAGACTTTCCAGTTCTACACGAATGAACTGCCCCCTGATCTGCTGGTGGGTAAGTTGTTGTTTATGCAAAGAAGAGATCTTGCTCACCACCGCTTTCCTGACACCTATCTGTTCCTGCAACCATTGCCTCACTTTTGTTTCGTCCCAAAATACCTGCTCTTCCGTTTCAAGCAGGTAAAACTCGAACAGGTTCTGCCAGATATCATTGGCCCTGCGCTGGTTCAGCAGGTATTTTCCTTTATAACTGAAAAGGAAATAGTAAAACCACCGGTTCTTCCGTAACAGTGTCTTTTCTTTGATGGGCAACCGGTTCACCCTGCCTTCTGCAAAAGCTTTGCAGTGGCTGTTCAGCGGGCAATGAATGCAGGCGGGGGCAAAAGGCCTGCAGATGGTGGCTCCAAAGTCCATGATGGCCTGGTTATACAAACCTGCTTCTTTCCTGGCAAGCACCCGGGTAGCCAGTTCTGTAAAAAGCTGTTTACCCTTGGCAGAATCTATGGCCTCTTCTATTCCGAAATACCTCGACAATACCCTGAATACGTTCCCATCCACCACGGCGTAGGGCAGATTGTAAGCAAAAGAGGCGATAGCGGCGGCCGTATAGGGACCAACACCCTTTAAAGCGAGAATGTCTTCGTATTGATCGGGAAAAACAGCTTTCCGTTCCTTCACGATCTGCCGGGCAGTAAAAAGCAGGTTTTTGCAGCGATTATAATAACCCAGCCCCTCCCATAATTTAAATACTTCCTGATCAGGCGCTTTGGCCAGGTTTTGGATAGTAGGATATTTGCGGATGAAATTATTGTAGTACTGCCAGCCCTGGGCCACGCGGGTCTGCTGCAGGATGACTTCGCTGAGCCATATTTTGTAGGGGTCTTTCTCCCCCTTCCAGGGCATTTCGCGGTCATTATGCTGTTTATGCCAGCGCAATAATGTATTTGTAAACGTTTTTTCCATAACCTGAAGCACAAATATGACTCAAAAGAACAGCTCGAAAGATGAATGGCTAAAAATTAAACTATATAACAATAATATCATATATCAAACATGTTTTTGACCACGATTCTTGAACCTTTTATTTATCAATTAGTAACGCCTATAATATTTACGCCATCTTTCTTGCATTATTCGATATTTTTATCTTATTTTAAGGTCTGTACCTACTTTAAAACCATTAACAATGCGAAAATCAGATCTCATTAACCAGATCTCAGACAAAACCGGTATTCCGAAAGTGGATGTATTGGTGACGCTGGAAACCATGTTCAAAGAAGTGAAAGAAAGCCTTTCAAACGGCCAAAACATCTATATACGCGGGTTTGGCAGCTTTATTACCAAAAAGCGTGCTGCCAAGATCGGGCGTAATATCAAAAAGAATGTGGCCGTTGAAATACCTGAACATTATATACCTGCTTTTAAACCGGCGAAAGAATTTGTTAGCGAAGTAAAAAGCAAACGCAAGCCTGACTAACTTTGCGCAAAGCAACCTGGAGTGAAAAAAAAGCAATACTTATTGGTCGGAGCCGGTCTCCTTTTATTTGTTCTTCTGTATTTTTTTGGCAAAACCATCCCCAAAAAACAACCTGCTACAGAAGCAAAACAAGAGCAACACACTGATCATCAATCAATTAAATTTGAAGAGATCCTGGTAAAAGCCAAGGAAAAGATCAGTCCTGCCCAGAACCAACGCCTCCTGAAACTGGAGAATTCCGTTATCCGGGGTGATGTAAAAGAGCAACAGTTACACGTTTTTCACCAGCTGGCGCGCTTCTGGAAAGACTCGGCCCGCATGTTCGAGCCCTATGCTTATTATACTGCAGAGGCCGCCAAGTTGGAAAATTCTGAAAAAAGCCTCACCTTTGCCGCCCATCTGTTTTTAGATAACCTGATGACAGAGGGGCAACCGGCCATGCAAAACTGGCTGGCCAGCAATGCAAAAGTTCTTTTAGAGAAAGCTTTGGTACTGAACCCCGCCAACGATTCGAGCCGGATCGGCATCGGGGCCTGTTATCTGTTCGGCAATATTTCTGACAATCCAATGGAAGGTATCTTACCTGTACGGGAGATTGCCCAGAAAGATCCGGGCAATATATACGCCCAGATGGTATTAGGCATGGGAGGGAAAAGAAGCGGACAGTACGACAAGGCCATTGAACGGTTCTCCATCGTTGTTCAGAAACAACCCGACAACCTGGAAGCCATTTTTAACCTTGCCGAATGTTACGAAGCGAAGGGCGATAAGACCAATGCTGTGAAATGGTATGAAACAGTGAAAACACTGGTAAAAATACCGGAAGCGCAGAAAGAGCTCGATAAAAGGATTACCGAATTGAAAAAATAAATCTATTCATTAACAAACAAAATTACTAAGTGTATGCCTTGTGGTAAGAAGAGAAAGCGTCATAAAATTGCGACTCATAAACGTAAAAAACGTTTAAGAAAGAATCGTCATAAGAAGAAGAACAAGTAATCCTGTTCTTTCATCTGACCTTTATAAAAAGCAGTCACACTTTTGGTGTGACTGCTTTTGACACTTTCCAGGATATCGTCACTACCTTTCTACGCTGCAACTTTTCCTTTTCCTTCCCGATCCGGTGACGAGCGATACGGATCTAAGTGTGTGTTGGTTTGCCGCATACCCGGCTGTTATTTTGTATGTAAAAGTTGCTATTTTGTGAACAAAGAATTAATCATTAATGCCAGTCCGACAGGTGTGGAGATCGCATTCCTGGAGGACAAAAAACTGGTTGAACTGCATAACGAGAAAACGGATGCCAGTTTTGCCGTAGGCGATCTCTATCTTGGCAAGGTAAAAAAGCTGATCCCTGGACTGAATGCTGCATTTGTGGATGTTGGGTTTGAAAAAGATGCATTTCTTCATTATACCGACCTCAGTCCTTATGTACGTTCCATCCTGAAATTTACCCAGCTGGCCATGAACAACAAGGACCCGAACGGGTTCGACTTTTCCAAATTCCATTCCGAACCGGAGATCGTGAAAACCGGTAAGATCAACGAAGTACTGAACGGCAAACCGCATGTATTGGTCCAGATCTTGAAAGAACCGATCGCAGCCAAAGGTCCCCGCCTGAGCTGCGAATTATCGCTTCCCGGCAGGTTTGTGGTTTTGACACCCTTTAATGAGATCGTTGCCGTTTCCAAAAAGATCCACTCTTCGGAAGAAAGGAAACGTTTGCATAAGATCGTGGAAGCCATCCGCCCAAAGAATTTTGGCGTGATCGTAAGGACCGCAGCCGAAGGCAAGAGCACCGCCGAACTGCACCAGGACCTGCTGGCACTGCAGGAGACCTGGAAAACCATCAAGACCAACCTGAAAGGCGCCGTGGCTCCCGTAAGGATCCTGAGCGAAGAGAACAAGACCACCAGCATCCTGCGCGACCTGCTCAGTGCCGATTTCAACAAAGTGGTGGTGAACGATAAGAGCCTGTTCACGGTAACGCAGAGTTATATTCAGCGTATTGCGCCGGATAAAACAGATATCGTAAGCCTGTACCAGAATAACGGCCTGCCCATCTTCGACCAGTTTGGGGTTACCAAACAGGTAAAATCATCTTTTGGCAAAACAGTAAACCTGCCCAGCGGCGCTTACCTGATCATCGAACATACAGAAGCCCTGCATGTGATCGATGTGAACAGCGGTTACAAAAGCGTGAGCAATAACCAGGAAGACAATGCCCTTGAAACCAATCTCGAAGCGGCAGAGGAAATTGCACGCCAGCTTCGTTTGAGGGATATCGGCGGAATCATCGTGGTAGACTTTATCGACATGAAGCTGCCCGACAACAAAAGAAAGGTACAGGAAGCAATGGAAGGTTATATGAAGACCGACCGGGCCAAACATTCTGTACTGCCAATTTCCAAATTCGGGCTGCTGCAGATTACCCGCCAGCGTATGCGCCCGGAAGTAAACATCAATACTTCCGAGAACTGTCCGGCCTGTAACGGTACCGGCAAGATCACTTCAACGCTGTTACTGGAAGATGAGATCGAAAAACGCCTGCATTACCTGATCACCCATGCACACAAGAACCTGACATTGGTGGTGCACCCGATCGTATACTCTTACCTCACCAAAGGTTTCTTCACTTCCATCATCAAAAAATGGAAGCGTAAATACAAGACCAACCTGAAGGCGCAGGCCAATACCAATTATCACCTCATCGAATTCAAATTCTTCAACGAACACGAAGAAGAGATCAAATTCTGATGAACACATCAGGCATAAAAAAACTCAGGTTCAACAACCTGAGTTTTTTTATAGTATGTATGGATCAAAGCGAATTATAATAATTCAGCAACAGTACCACCTGGTCAAGGTTTTTGAAATTCGTTTTGCATTCAGTCACGTACTGGTTAAGTTCTGCCTGTTTATCCGACAGTACCGAAAGAACAGCCTCCTTGTCCTTTTTGAACCGTTTCATTTCTCTGTTTACATACAGGTAAACATTTTCAGTTGATTCAAATTCCTTAACCACTTCGCCCGACAGCTCATTGCGTCGTTCTATCACTTTCTTAACGACCGACCTGAGGAGGCTGCATCGCCCCTCTGCCAGTACCTGGTAAAAATGTTTATCGTTCTGCCTGTCCACAGCCGGGAAGCCTGTCTGAAACTTATACAGCAGGATACCACCCGCGGTAGTATCCGCATAACTGATCTCTTTTACCATACCTGCCTCCATATAGCCCTCAATACCGTTGGCCGATACAAAAATGGTTTCCTGCGTAACCAGGTTGATCTTCATTTTAACCTGCGAGAACTTTCTTCCCTGTTTCAGTGTGATGTCTGCATACTTGTAGGCTGCATTGAAATAAGGCGAGCCGCTTACATCGTCAAACCGGCTTTCAAAAGGGCGTCCGTTCACATCGCTGATGAATACCTGGCTGGGCCACTTGCCTTTCACCACTAGGCCATTACTCTGGGCCGCAATGCCGTTGCCGAGAAAAAAAAGCAGGAATAGTTGCACATAACAGGTACGCATAGATCGGATTTGTACGGGTAAGTTACAACCTTCCCTAAAACAATCAAGGCCCAATTAAGGGCCCTGATCGATCCTGTTACCAGGAAAATATATTCAGGATATTACTGCTTCGGATTCTTAACCGCCGCAGAACCTGCTGCTGCAGGATTGTAGGCCAGTTCATTATCCGGAACATCCCAGTAATCCAGGAATCCGTATACGATGGTAGCATTGGTATTCAGTACACCGGCAGCAGAGATCACATTACATCCTGTACGTGATTTGTCTGGCGCGATGATCTCCCAGCGACGTGCATCATAGAAAGACAATCCTTTGAAAGCCAGGGCTACCCTTCTTTCACTTCTCAGTTCCTCGTAAGCAGCTGCCTGGGTCATACCTGCGGACAGAGCGGCAAGGCCGGCACCCTGGTAAGCCCTTACATTATCGATGGATTTAGCACCCAGGTCGATCTGGTTGGTCTGGATCAGCGCTTCCGCTTTCATCAGCTCATTCTCTTCATAGGTTCCGCAAAGGGTGATCTCGTTGGCACCTGCCACCAGGTTTGCGTACACGATCACACCCGGAAGACCGGAACCACCATTGGTCAGGCTGAAACGGGTGTTGAACGAGTTACCACGGTCTGTATTGAAAATACCTATGTTGGGAAGCGTACGAACGTTATTGTCTTTCCGCTTGTCACCAGCCCTGAACTCCTGCACCCAACGCTCACTGAGTTTGTAGGTATTGGTGGCGTTACCCTGAGACTGAATCTTGTCGGCGACGGTAGTACCCAGGAAATCACCGTTAGGATCGGTACGTCCGGTGAAGATATAGTCGGTAGCTGTGATACCGTTGTTTACCAAAGTAAGGATAGACTGCCACTGGGTAGCGGTCATCGCTGATTTCGGCGTATTCACCAGGATATTGCGGGCCTTCATGGTATTGATGTTACGCTGCCACATAGCGGTGGTCAGTACACCCCCTTTCCCCTTCTGTACAAATGAAGGCAGCAGTTGCGCCAGTACAGTGGAATAATCGGTAGCGGAAGTAGCAGCAGCCAGCGCAGTAGCACACTTGTCGAAGTTCGCATTTGACTCGGTGATGATCGCTTCCTTGGTTACATAGTTACCGTTGGTGGTTGCATCGGTTGTCGCAGCATTCTGGATAAGACCTGCATAATAGATAGAACCGATCCTTGCATATGCGTATCCCTTCCACCAGTAAGCCCAGGCCTGAACCGTTGCTTTTTTGGTGGCGGCACCTGCACCGGTAAATGTGGTGCTTTCGGAGATCTTCAGGATCGAGTTGGCAGCAGTGATCATATTGTACATGTATGCCCACTCATAATAAGTGGCGTTACTACCCTGCTGCTGGTTGTTGTTGATATTACGCAGCAAAGCGTACTGTGTATTAATGGCGCTTGGATTCAGTACAACGGTACCGTTGTCGAGGGTCACCTTATTGGGGCATCCGATCTGGTTCATAAAAGCATTCGCAGCTTCTGCACCAATGATATCACCCATCAGTTCCTGGAATCCGGTAGCACCGGCCCAGAAACGTCCGTAAACACCATCGGAGTATTTAAGGTCGTAAAAACCATTTCTGTAGATAGAACCCTGGGCCAGCGATATCACACCGGCTTCGTTCTGTGCGCTCTCTGGCGTAGGTTGATTGGTATTGGAGATATCCAGGTCCTTCTTACAAGCAGTCATGCTCAAAGCCATACCCAGTATCCCAACCAGAATTTTATTGTTCTTCATGTCTTCTAAATTTTATGATTAAGATTAAAATCCAACATTCAAACCAATGGTATAGGCTTTGGTGTTAGGAAGCGTGTTATGGTCAACTCCACGATCAAATGAAGAGTTGGATGAACCTGAACTTACTTCCGGATCCATACCTGTGTACTTGGTGATGGTTACCAGGTTACGACCTGACAGCACCAATTGTAAACGCTGGAATGTTTTGATCTTAAGCAATTTTGAGAAATCGATACCTACAGACAGGTTCCTTAAACGGGCAAAAGAAGCGTCTTCATAGAAGTAATCTTTGGTACCGTTGTTCTGTCCCACCTGGTAAATACCACGATAGAAAGCAGTATACGCCTGGCTTACGCCATCAATATTCAATGGCGTTGCATAGTCAGAGTGGATACCATCACGGTACATCCATTCCTTGGTCTGGTTGTACAGGTGGCTTCCGTTCACCCAATCCCACTGCATACTCAGTGACAGGAACCCTTTGTAGTTGAAATTGTTGATAAAGCTCATATTGAACTTGGGGTTAGGATCACCAAAACTGTACTGACCAGGAGAGCTGATCGGTTGTTTGGTGGTCTTGTTCACTACCCAGCCATTGCTGGCCACTGTGTAATTACCCTGGTTGGCTTTGGGGATGAAAGGCTGACCTGTGTTAGGATCTACCTGGTCAACTGACCTCAGTACCAGGAAGCCGAAGATCTGGCCGATCTTCAAACCGGGCTTCAGGGTCAAACCGGTACTTCCCGCGGCAGAAAGGACCACCACATCGGCACCTGTTACACTGGTGATCTCTGAAGTCTGCTTAGAGAAGTTAGTGGTGAAATCCCAGCTAAAGTCTTTCTTAGACAATACATTCAGGTTCAATGAAGCCTGGATACCATTTGATCCCAGACCGAATGCATTGTTCAGGATGCTACCCACACCGGTGGAAGGAGCGGCATCTACACGATAGATCGCATTATCCGTATTTCTTTTCCAGTAAGTGAAAGAGAAGTTGGCATTTTTCAACCAGTCGCCCTTCAGCAGGTTGAAACCGAGGTCGAAACCGAATTCAGTTTCTTTAGACAGTTCCACTGCCAGTTTGGGGTTAGGACTGGTGGTAGGAAATCTGAACACGCTGTTAGAACCCAGGTTTGACGCACCCAGTACCGGGAAACGCTGGAAAGCACCCGGCTGGATACCCGCTTCACCATAAGCAGCCCTGATCTTGAAGTCAGAGATCACATTGGAGATCTTGGAACTCTCCCAGAACTTAAAGCGTGAAATGTTCAGGAACGCATCGCCTCTTGGGAAGGTCTGTGCAGTAGCACCACTGCCGAAAGCAGAAGAATAGTCGCTTCTTACACCTACTGCCACACCGGCCAGGTCGCTCCATTCAAAGCGCTGGTTGGCCAGGAAACCGTATGTGATGAAAGGCTCTACATAATCAGAGATCACTTTATATACAGCAGCCTGCGAAGCATTCCATGGATTGTAACCAGGAGCGTCGTATCCATAGGCTGCGAATTGCTTGTAGTTATTCTTACGATAGTCGAAGGCAACAGTGGTAACAGTTTTCACAGGAACTTTCAGTCCGAAATCCTTATCAAAGTCTGTACGTACGGTAGCCGTACCTACAAAGTTCTGGAAAGTGGTACGCTCTACATAGTTGTCGATCTCACCCGTGCTGGTGGGAGAAGAATTGGGGTTATAGTTACTGTAGAAGTAATCGTTATACACCGCGTTCTTATTCAGCGACTGGTCTTCGAAACGGTATGTAGTGTTATTGTTCGATACATTCAGACTGTACTTAGCATCCAGTTCCAGGTAACGGGCAAAACGGTAGTTCAGGTTGAAGTTCTGAACAATATCCACTTTGTTGATCAGCGTACTGGTGTACTGGTTAACAAAATTGGGGTTGGCACCGTTCACACCCACGGCATCACCAAAGTATACGCCATAGTTACCATCCTGGTCCCTGAAGTCGTAGTTGGCAAAAGGACGTGAGTTGTTGATGCTAAAGAAGATACTGCGGCCAGACTGGTCGTTCAGCGTGTTCTTGGTATACACCAACTGGGTCAAACTGGTCAGTTTCAGGTTCTTGGCCAGTTCTACACTCAGTTTGCTTGTTAAATTGGTACGTGCGTAGTCTCCGTTGTCTTTAAAGTTGGAGTTCTGCTTATTGTAAGAAGCAGACAACAGGAAATCTACTTTATCCCTGCTGCCGGAGATGGTCACGGAGTTGTTCAGTACATATCCTTTCTTCAGGAACATTTTATAGTGGTCGTAGTACTGCAGGTTTTTGTCGTAAGCTTTGTTGGCAAAGCTGGCTACGTTTAATGCACTGTACTGAACGTTTGCATCATATGCACTCAAAGCAGGATCGAAGACCAGGGGCTGACCGTTAGCTTTGATGACATTGTTGCTGGCGTCGGTGGCAAAAGCGTGGAATTTGGATTTGGACAGGCCACCCACGTTCAGCAGTTCGTTGGTGGTAGCGCTGCTGCTGACATCAATATTCAGCCGGCCGGCTTTCGCTTTTTTAGTGAATAACTGTATAACGCCATTCGCACCCTGCGCACCATACAAAGAGGCTGCAGCGGCACCCTGTACCACTTCCACCCTTTCGATGATGTTTACGTCGATAGAACCCAGGTCAGTAGCGCGTACTTCCAGACCATCTATCAGGATCATCGGGAAAGTTCCGCCCTGGATGGTATTGATGCCACGCAGCAGGATATTCAGCGGCTGACCGGGGTTACCATTGGTAGAAGAGATCTGCGCTCCGGCTACCTGGCCAACCAGCTGTTGGCCAACATCGCCAGACGGAACCTTTACCTGGTTGCCCACGTTAACTGCCTCAACAGCGATACCCAGTTTTTTCTTACTGGTAGCAGCGCCCACACCCGTTACCACCACTTCACTCAGGGAGCGGATATCGGTAACCAGCTGAACCATCAGGTTGGAAGAAGATGCGGCGATGGACTTGGTTTCAAAACCTAATGCAGAAACCACCAGTGTTGCGCCATTCTTTACTTTAATAGAAAAAACACCATCGTTTCCGGCGCTGACACCGTTCCTGGTACCTTTCTCTAATACAGTGGCTCCCGATACAGGAGACCCTTTGTCGTCCATAACCTTACCGGTTACAGTTGTCTGTGCAAAGCCGACCAGTATGGCCATGGCATATGCGCAAACCGTCATTAGCAGTTTTTTTCTCATGTTGTGATTTTTTTGAAAGTGGCCGTTTATCAGCCTTTCTGACCACCTAAGTAAAAGAAAAGCTGCGTTTTAACCTTTTTTATTATGACATTTTAATCTTTTTTTAATCCTAAATGTATGTTAAAATAGTTCCTTATTTTGGGTGAAACACTGATTTTTATCGGTGAAAATCCATTCTGATGCCATTCAGGGAACCCTATTATCTAAAAATCATCAGGGAGAAAGACTACTATGACCTATTATTTTACCTGGATACGAAAAATCACATCCTCCTTTTAAAAAACATGATTTGTCGTCTTTTCTCAAAATAATACGGTCAGAAATCTGGTTAAACACATATATTATTTTTATTTATTCGATTTAGGCCTTCTTAACACCAGAAAGAAGAATCAGGGTGCTGTCAGATCGCCGAAAAACGTTATCATGTCATTAACACATTAAATATATTTTTATATAATTGTTGCCAATGTTTAAGCAACTCATAATCACTTTCTTACTGAATAGCTAAGAAGTCGCGAAAAAAGAGATGATTCATGATTTATTTATAAAATATTAATAATCAATTATTTACAATTATAATAATTAATTAAACTAAATAAAATGACTTATTCTCGGAGAAAGGAATTCTGTCGGGTGTGACAAAAAATAATTTTGGAATCTGCCTCATTATTGTAATTTAGTGCAAGAATTTAATGGGTTAGTAAGTAACGGGGTCAACAGTAATGTTGGCCCTTTTACATTCCGGGAATGCCGCTTTGAAAATTCAGTTTTCCCGGCCGCCAACATTTGTTTTCCCGGTTTACTATCCGTTACCGCTTACATTACTTTCATCGTTTTGGCTCCCGGTGTTAACACATTCGCAACTCAGTTTATCTTTATCGCATGAGTAAAATAAAAACAGCCTTCTTCTGCAGCAACTGCGGATATGAAAGTGCTAAATGGATTGGTAAGTGTCCGGGCTGCTCACAATGGAACACATTTACAGAAGAGATCCTTGATAAGGGAACCAACAAGGAAGAAAACTGGAACAACTACAGCAGTGAAAAGAGGAATAGCAAAACAGTTGCTTTACAGGATGTCATAAGTACTACTGAAAAAAGGATCGCCACAAAAGATACGGAACTGAACCGTGTACTGGGCGGTGGCATTGTTCCCGGCAGCATTATATTGGTGGCAGGAGAACCCGGTATCGGAAAAAGTACGCTGTTCCTGCAGAACGGGCTGCTGATCGATCAACTGCGTGTTCTGTATATCAGTGGGGAAGAGAGTGAACAGCAGATCAAAATGCGTGCAGACCGTTTGAAAATTCACAATGATCATTTTTATTTACTCACCGAAACCAGCACCCAGACCATCTTTCAGGAGATCAGGAAACTGAAGCCACAGCTGGTGATTGTTGATTCGATACAAACTTTACAATCCAACCTGATCGATTCATCGGCAGGCAGTGTTTCACAGATCCGGGAATGTGCAGCGGAATTTCAGCGGTTTGCCAAAGAGACCAATACACCCGTTTTCCTGATCGGCCATATCACCAAGGACGGAGCGATAGCCGGACCCAAAATACTGGAGCATATGGTAGATACCGTTCTGCAGTTTGAAGGTGACCGGCATTATGCTTACCGCATCCTGCGTACACTGAAGAACCGTTTCGGAAGTACCGCGGAATTAGGCATCTATGAAATGACGGGAGACGGCATGCGCATCGTTGCCAACCCTTCCGAAATACTCATCGCTCAAAGAGAAGAACAGTTAAGCGGCAGTGCCATTGCAGCAACACTGGAGGGCATGCGCCCATTATTGATTGAAGTGCAGGCCCTGGTAACACAAAGCGTATACGGAACCCCGCAAAGAACCGTTAGCGGTTTTGACCTGCGCCGTTTACAATTATTACTGGCCGTGCTGGAGAAAAGAGGAGGTTTCCAGTTTGGCCTGAAAGACGTTTTTGTGAACATTGCCGGTGGTATTAAAGTGGAAGACCCATCCATCGACCTGGCGGTGATCTGCGCCCTGCTATCCTCCTACGAAGACACACCCCTGCCCGCACATATCTGTTTTGCCGGTGAAGTGGGCCTCAACGGTGAGATCCGCGCCGTAAACCGTATTGAACAAAGGATTGCCGAAGCGGAAAAACTGGGTTTTGAAAAGATCATCGTATCCAAATACAACAAAAAAAGCTTCGACCCCAAAGCCTATAAAATACAGGTAATAGCCCTCAGCAGGGTGGATGAAGTATACCAGCAACTCTTCTAAGATATAACCCCACCTCCCATTAGCCCGCAACCTATTACTTAGCACTTATTACTTACCACTCAATTGCGGTAAATACCTGATTTCCCTATGCAATGCCAAAGGAAATTTGCATCATGACCAGTTTTGGTAGCAAATACCTGTCTTCCCTGTTGCATCTTTTTTATCCGCATAACTGTGAGGGTTGCGGCTCGGCCCTGGTATCTGATGTGCAGTTCCTATGTACCCGCTGCATACACCGTTTGCCGGTTACCGGATTCTTTAACAAAGCCGGTAACCCGGTAGAAAAAACTTTCTATGGAAGATTACCAGTGAATCATGCCGCAGCAGTTTATTATTTTACCAAAGCTTCATTACTGCAACACCTGCTGGTTCAGTTAAAATATAAGAATAACCGGGAAGCAGGCTATTTTTTAGGCAGGATGCTGGGACATGCACTGGCCAATGCTGAACGCTTTGCGGGAGTAGAAGTGATGATACCCCTTCCACTGAATCCGCAGAAAGAATTCATCCGTGGTTATAACCAGTCAGCCCTGTTATGCGAAGGCATCAGGGAGATATGGAAAAAGCCCGTTCTTATCAATGCCGTAACCCGGGTGCGTTTTACCGAAACACAAACCCATCGTAACCGGTTAAGCCGCTGGCAGAATATGGAAAATGTGTTCGCAGTGACACAGCCGGAATCGCTGACCCACAAACATATCCTTCTCGTGGATGACGTGATCACCACCGGGGCAACCCTGGAAGCCTGCGGATCGTCTATACTGGAAATCCCCGGAACACAGTTGAGCGTGGCGGCAGTAGGATATACTGGGTAGTTAATAGTCAATAGTTAGTAATTGGATTATGGTAAAACGATCATACGCTTGCCATTATTATTCACTTTTAACCGTTCCTAATGCAAAACCTTTTTTATATTTATCTGTTCTTTACAAAAACAACCAACCATGAAATACTACCTAACCATTGCCATTGCAGTTATGCTGAGCGCTTTTACCTTACCGGGCAACCCGTCCATACATAGTTTTAAAGTGAAATCCATTGAAGGTGGGACCATTGATTTTGCCAGGTTCAAGGGTAAAAAGATACTGGTGGTGAACACAGCTTCCAAATGTGGGTATACCCCCCAGTACGAAGCTTTGGAAAAAGTGTATGAACAATACAAGGATAAACTTGTGATCGTAGGTTTCCCGGCCAATAATTTCGGCGGACAGGAGCCAGGCAGCGATGGGGAGATCCAGGAATTCTGTAAAGCCCGTTTTGGCGTAACTTTCCCGCTGGCCAGCAAAGTAAGCGTGAAAGGAGATGATACCGCCCCTATCTACCAGTGGCTTACCCACAAAAACCAGAACGGTGTGCTGGATGCAGAGATCAAATGGAACTTTAACAAATTCCTGCTGGATGAGAACGGCAAAATGATCGCCTATTTTGAAAGCAAAGTAAAACCCGACAGCGAAGAAATTTTGAAATACCTGAAATAATCCATTCACGTATTTGCGGATCATATGTTTTTGAAAAGGAGAATGTTTGTTAACAAACATTCTCCTTTTTCTTTTCAGGAACCTTTACTTTTGACGCCTTAGAATCCCGAATCTGCAATGTTATTCAAAGATGTGATAGGTCAGCAGGCGGTCAAACAACACCTGGCCGAAATGGTAGAACAGAACCGTTTGAGCCATGCTTTGCTGTTCCTGGGCAAGGAAGGAAGCGGCGCTTTGCCGCTGGCATTGGCTTTTGCGCAATACATCGTATCACTTCCCCAACCTGCACCGGTAGTGGAAGACCTGTTCGGTGGCATGACGGCACTGGAACCTACCCCCACCTATATACATCCTGATGCCATTGCCGGCCAGCCGGCTTTTCAACGTGCTGAACAGCTGATACATCCGGACCTTCATTTCACCTACCCGGTGATCCCAAAAAAATCGGGCGATAAACCCGTTAGTTCGGATTATATAGCTGAGTGGAGGGAGTTCCTGAAAAATTACCCTTACGGCAATGTGTACGACTGGTTGCAATTCATTGGTGCTGAGAACAAACAGGGTAATATCACCGCAGAAGAATGCAACGAGATCAACCGGCAACTGAGCCTGAAAAGTTTTGAAAGCGAATACAAAGTGCTGCTGCTCTGGATGCCGGAATACCTGGGCAAGGAGGGCAACAAACTACTGAAACTGATAGAAGAGCCCCCACCCAATACCTTATTCATCCTGGTGGCTGAGAACGATGAGCAGATACTCCCGACCATATTGAGTCGCTGCCAGTTGGTAAAGATACCCATGCCCGGCAACAGCGAAATAGAGCAGGCACTCATAGAAAGGGCCAAACTGGCCCCGGATGCTGCCCGGCAAATAGCCGGGATCTGCGAGGGTAATTACCGGGAAGCCCTGCAACTGATACAACATGCCGACCAGGACTGGCAGAGCCTGCTTCGCGAATGGCTGAATGCCACCCTGAAAGGTGGTCCCATGGCACAGGTGAAATTCACCGAAGAAGCCGCCAAACTGGGCAGAGAGAAACAGAAACAGTTCCTCCGCTATTTTAACCACCTGCTTGAGCAGAGCATCCGGATCAAGATATTGGGGGCAGATGGGGTGTTTTTGGGCGATCATGAGAAGGATTTTGCCCAAAGACTGAACAAAATAGCTTCTGTGAGCCAGCAACAGGCCATTATTGAGGAGCTTGACCGGGCCGCCTACTATATAGAGCGGAATGCCAATGCCAAAATGCTGTTCCAGGCCCTGAGCATTAAACTGTACCATATCATTCAGAACAAAACCCTAATTTTGATGAACTAGCTTCGGAAGGTGGTATCGGAGGGCAGGTGCCTGACCATACATGCCAACCAGGCAGTGAGAAGGATTTTGTGTGGGTTTGTGTAAGGTTGGGGGTACCCTGAAACCGGTTCCCAGTCATACACGTTGCACTGTTTTACGCTTATCAATATATTTTGAAGGCAGATGCGAGCATCACGTTTGTACCGGCCGGGCCGATCAACGCCCCGGACCCTGACGTGAGTGACACAACCAAAGCATCATAGCAGTACTATTGCCCGTCCAAACAGTCCCTCTCATTTTATTAACTAACCACTTATCTGTTCAATATGGGCTGTGGATCATGTAGTTCCTCCAAAGACGGGGGAAAACCGGGGGGATGCAAAAGCAACGGCGGTTGCAGCACGGGTGGCTGTAACCGGATGAATGTGCACGACTGGTTGTTAAACCTTCCATTCAGCGACCCTGAAAGCAATTGTAAGGTCATTGAGATCACTTTTAAACAGGGAAGCCGTAAAGAATTCTACCGCAATACCACATTACAATATTTTGACAAAGGTGATTATGTGACCGTAGAAGGGGTGAGTGGTTTTGACGTAGGCGAAGTAAGCCTGACCGGTGAACTGGTACGCCTGCAGATGAAGAAAAAAGGGGTAGATGAGTTCAGTGCGGAAATGAAAAAGATCCTGCGCCGTAGTTCGGAAAGGGATATTGAGACCTTCCAGATCAGTAAAAGCCGGGAAAAAGAGATCCTGGCCCGCAGCCGTGCCATTGCCCGCCAGTTGAATGTACAAATGAAACTGAGCGAAGTGGAGATACAGGCCGATGGCAAAAAGGGCACATTCTTTTATACCGCCGACGACCGGGTGGATTTTCGTGAGCTGATCAAAGTATATGCCAGCGATTTTAAAGTAAAAGTGGAAATGCGCCAGATCGGTATCCGCCAGGAAGCCGCCAAAGTGGGTGGTATCGGAAGCTGTGGCCGCGAATTGTGCTGCAGTACCTGGCTGAACGAGTTCAAGAGCGTAAATACCACCGCCGCCCGTTACCAGAACCTCTCCATCAATCAAACCAAACTGAGCGGCCAGTGCGGCAGGCTGAAATGCTGCCTGAACTACGAACTGGATACTTACCTGGATGCGCTGCAGCAGTTTCCCGATTATGCAGAAACCCTGGATACCGCCATGGGTACCGCACACCTGATCAAAAAAGATATCTTCAAGAACCTGATGTGGTATGTGTTGCCCAATAACACCAAACACTACCCACTGACCATACAACGCGTAAAAGAGATCAAACGACTGAACCGCGAAGGGCAGAAAGTGGATGAATTACAGGCCATTGAAATTGTAAGCAGTAAACAAAGGGAAGAAAATGAACCGGCAGCATTTGTTGACCTGGTAGGACAGATCAGTTTAAAAACACTGGAAAAAAACGACCGCCGCAGAAGAGACCAGGAGCGTGGTAACCGTGGTAACCAGCAGGGACAAAAGAACCAGGGCGGAAGAAACCAGGGAGGCAGGCCACAGGGTCAAAGAGATGCCGGCGGACAGGGACAGAAACAAGGGGGCAGGCCACAGCAACAAAACCGTGGAGCGCAGCAGCAAGGCGGCGGACAGGCACCCAAACAACCCAACCAGAGAGAACAGAGACCTCAGGGACAAAGACCTCCGCAACAAAACCGCGGGGGACAGCAGGGAGGGCAAAGGAACCAGGGGCCAAGACCACAGGGACAGAAGCCGCCGCAGGGGCCACCCAGACAGGAACCGCCTAAGGAAAATTAATATAATAGAAACGCTGCCGGGTAGGCGGCGTTTTTTGTTGGGAGGATGATTTCAATAAAAGAGAAACGAAGAAAAAGAGAAGGATATTCCGAAGTTCCCTTCTCTTTTTCTTCGTGTGCGAGGCAGTTTACAGCTTATCCATTTCGGTGGCGGTGAATTCCATCAGTGTTTTGATATGGGCGGGAGACAGGTCGAATTTCAGACCGGCTGCCTTGTATAATTCCGGTAAGGTTTTGGTGCCGCCCAGGCTCAGGGCATTGATGTAGTTCTGCAAAGCCTGTTGCGGGTTTTGCTGGTACTGCATCCACATACCAATGGCGCCTAACTGGGCAATTCCATATTCGATATAATAGAAAGGCACTTCAAATAGGTGTAACTGGCGCTGCCAGCCTATTTCGCGGAACATGTCCAGGCCGGTATAATCGATGCTGTTGGTAGAGAATTCATTCAGGATCTTCATCCATTCCGTTGTTCTCTCTTCGATGGTATGATCGGGGTTTTCGTATACCCAATGCTGGAACTTATCAATAATCGCGATCCAGGGGAAAATGGTGATGGTCCTTTCAAGCTGGTGTTCTTTGGCGCGTTTCAGGTCTTCCTGGTTATCGAAGAACGCTTCCCAGTGATTCATGCTGAACAGCTCCATGCTCATGCTGGCCACTTCGGCAATTTCCATTGGATATTCTTTGAACGCACTCAGTTCCAGTTCGTGTGCCAGGAAAGAATGTATGGCGTGTCCACCTTCGTGTACCATGGTGGTAACATCGCTCATTTGCCCGGCAGCATTCATGAAAATGAAAGGTGCACCACTTTCAGACAGCGGACAGTTATATCCACCGGGAGCTTTGCCTTTGCGGCTTTCGAGATCAAAATGTTTCAAATCGTTCATCTTTCGCAAGCAATCGGCAAAAAACGGGTTCATCTGCTCAAAACACTTCACCGATTTCTCGTAGAGATCGTTACCATTGGTGAAGGGTTTCAGTGGCTCCACCCCTTCCGGTTCCGCTTCTGTATCCCATGGGCGCAGGGTATCAAGTTTTAGTTTCTCTTTTTTCTTCTGGTAGATCTTCTCTATCAGTGGCAGCACATGCAGTTTCACCGCTTCATGGAATTGGAAACAGTCCTCCTTGCTATAATCGAAACGGCCCAGTTCCACAAACTTATAGTCGCGGTAATTGGCAAAACCGGCGTTCTTGGCCACTTCGTTCCTTTTATGCACAAGCTGCGTGTACAGGTCGTGCATGGCCTGTTTATCCTGCAGTCTTCTCTCCTGTATTTTGCGGTATACTTCTTCCCGCAATTTCCGGTCGTGGCTTTCCAGGAATTTAGCTGCCTGTTGCAGGGTATATTCCTGTCCGCCCACTTCTACCGTCATTTTACCGGCAATGGCGCCATATTGCTGCTGCATTACGCTCAGTTCTGCCTGCAATGGTATATTGGCTTCGCGGAACAGGTCGATATTCTTTTTGACACTGCGCAGGTACGTGAAATATTTCTGCTGGTCCAGTTCCCGGGTGAAGGAGCAGTTTACCAGTTTCCGGTTCAGCAGGTCGGCATAGGGTTGCAGTTTGGGCTGTATCTCCATGCAGAAATAGGTGAACGCCTCTTCCAGCGATTTATCGGTGGTGTCGCAGGTCATTTTGATCTGGCGCCAGCAGGCATCTTCGCTCACTACGGCTTCTATCTCACTCATATCTTTCAGCCATTTCTCCAGGTCGGACCGGGAATCCAGTTTCCTTTCTGACAGGTCTTTGAAAAAAGGCTCCAGGGAGGCCCAATCGGTCACTACAAAACCTTGGGGAACAAAATGGCGTTCCAGTTTCTTAATATCCGCACTCAATGTCATATTCAGGCTGTTTAGAACGGCAAATTTACGCCAAGGGAGCAACTTTGAGAAAGTTTTAAAACTTTCAAAAAGTTAAAGGAGAGTGGTATTTTTGCTCCCTTTATCAAACCAGGATTTGTAGTGGCGGATATCATACAGTTATTACCGGACAATATTGCGAACCAGATAGCGGCGGGGGAAGTGATCCAGCGGCCGGCCAGTGCCGTTAAGGAATTACTGGAAAATGCCGCCGATGCCGGCGCTACCGAGATCCGTCTGTTCGTGACCGATGCAGGCAAAGCGCTGATACAGGTGATTGATAATGGCCGGGGCATGAGCGAAACAGATGCCCGTATGGCATTTGAGCGTCATGCCACCAGTAAGATCCGGAATATCGAGGACCTGTTCCGTATCAAGACCATGGGTTTCCGGGGCGAAGCGCTGGCATCTGTGGCGGCGGTGGCGCAGGTAGAATTGAAGACACGGCGCGCCGAAGATGAACTGGGTACTTATCTTGAGATAGAGAACAGCCAGGTGGTGAAACAGGAACCCTGTGCCTGTGCAGCGGGCACCAGTATCAGCATGAAGAACCTGTTCTTCAATGTACCCGCCCGCAGGAATTTTTTGAAAAGCAATGCAGCAGAAATGCGGCATATCGTTGACGAGTTCACCCGTGTGGCCATGGCATTCCCGGGCATCTTTTTCTCGCTCACCAGCAATGGCCAGGAGGTATTTCACCTGGAAGCCGGCAACCTGAAACAACGTATTGTACAGATACTGGGTTCTTCCTACAACGCCAAACTGGTGAGTGTGAATGAAGAAACCGATTACATGAATATCTATGGTTTTGTAGGCAAACCCGAAACTGCCCGTAAAACAAGGGGCGACCAGTATTTTTTTGTGAACAACCGTTTCATCAAAAGCGCTTACCTGAATCATGCGGTGAACAGTGCTTTTGAGGAGATGATCGCCAAAGACAGTTTTCCGAGTTATGTGCTGTATATCGATCTGGACCCATCGCAGGTGGACATCAATGTACATCCTACCAAACAGGAGATCAAGTTCGAGGATGAAAAGATCATGTATGCATTTGTGCAGGCTGCGGTGAAACATGCACTGGCGCAGTTCAGTATTGCGCCCTCGCTGGATTTTACGCTGAACCCGGAAATACAGGGATTAGACGCGGTAAGTAAACCCTTCACCACGGACAAAAAAGACGCCGCTTCCTCCTCCAACCTGTTCAAGACCTTCACCCAGAAGAACCAGGCCCATTTTATTGAACGGAATGATCAGCAGGAGAAGAGCGAATTGAAACACTGGAAAACGTTTTACAACCCAGCGAATTCCGAAAGCACGACGCAGAACACAGAACGCGCTTTACCGCAGCAACTGCAAACCACTGGCCCAAAACCGCAGACCGGGTTACGTGTATTGCCCGACACTCCTTTGCTGCAATTACACAACACCTATATCATTGCTTCTACCAACAGCGGTTTTTTACTGGTACACCAGCAACTGGCGCATGAGCGGATACTCTATGAACGGTACGGACTGGCTGCCCACGGGCAACAGATGGCCACACAGCAAAGCCTGTTCCCGGTGACACTG
Organism: Bacteroidota bacterium; assembly: GCA_016183765.1. Taxonomy (GTDB): domain Bacteria; phylum Bacteroidota; class Bacteroidia; order Chitinophagales; family Chitinophagaceae; genus Sediminibacterium. The sequence continues at coordinate 36,629 of JACPEA010000004.1, read as the reverse complement.
GAAGTAGCCGGTTCAGATGCTGCTTTGCTCACCGAGCTCCTGCCCGACCTGCTGACCATCGGTTACCAGGTAGAACCATTTGGCAACAATAGTTTTGTGATACAGGGCATACCCGCCGATGTATTGGCCGGCAACGAAAAACACGCCATTGAATTGCTGATAGAACAGTTCAAACATTTCAGCAGCGATGTCAAATTCAGCAAACGCGAGAAACTGGTGCGCTGTATGGCCAGGCAACAGGCCATCAAGGCAGGACAGGCTTTAACGCAGAAAGAAATGCTGGTACTGGTGGAAGAACTGTTCACCTGCAACAGTCCGAATGTAACACCCACCGGAAGTCCTACCTACCTGGAATTCAAAGAGGATTACCTGGACCGGATGTTCGGAAGATGACCTGTTTGCAAAAAGGACCTGTATGCCGCTAATATTTCTCTATCAGCGTGGTCAGAAACTTCTCGATCCCTTTACGCACATTGGCAGCAGAGGTCTGGTGTGCATTTACCAGCACGGAGAACACCAGTTGTTTGCCTTTTCGGGTAAGGATATAACCGCTGAGTGCCACATGGTTACTGAGTGTTCCGGTCTTGGCAAAAATGCGTCCCTCATAATTTTTATACAGTCCGCTTAGGGTTCCGGTTCCGCCGGTTGGCAAAATGGTCTTGATACGCTCCCAGTTAAATTCGTTCTTCATTTGTGTAAGTACCCAGACAAAATCCTGCGGTGTAAAAAGATTATAGCGGCTCAGTCCGCTGCCATCTACCCATTTGGGTTTCTGGGGCAGGTCTTTCAGGTCTGTCTTGAGAAGGGTGTCGATGATCTTTGCCGTATTCATCATAGCCAGCTTTTCGTTACCCACCATCAGCAGGGTTTGTTCGGCAAAAAAGTTATCGCTTCTGTGCATCATGATCTTCAGCAACGAATCAGTGGGTTGTGAATATATTTTCACTACATCCGGCAACCGATCGATGGTAAGATGCACCGGTTCTACATTCGTTTTCAGGGTATCGGCCAGCAACCTGGTCAGCAATGATCTGTCTGAGGTATAAAACGGGATATCCGTTGCTGAAAATTTACCTGTGGCAGGTCTTGTAAAAAACTGGTTGTTGCCAAAAGACCTCCTTACCGTAAATGTTCCCTTACCGGTGGCAGCCGTTTCCTGCAACTGCTGTTGAAAATACGGAATGGATGCCCTGAGAGAACCTGTATACGTGAAGCGTACAACATTACCATAGATAGGCATCATACTTCTCTCCGCCATATAATCGCTGTTATAGTCATCCCAGGCCCAGCCGGCGCCAAGGGCATTGTCTTTCCAGTTATCATCCGTCAATAATATCTTCTTTTGTTTTTTCAGGAAATCAAACACAGGCTGGTCCTTAAAATCAGGATGCAGAAAACTGGCATCACCATTCGCTTCCACTTCTACAATACCATCACCTTTGTCTACATAACGGATCCCCACCAGGCTATCTCCCAGGTATTTCAAAGCGGCATAACAGGAAAACAGTTTGGTATTACTGGCTGGTACAAAATATTTGTCAGACTGGTAATTATACAGGTATTCTTGTGCGGCAGGATCGTAAATACTGATGCCCACATGTGCCGGGGTAAAGTCAGGCTGTGCCAGCATGTCTTTTTTTGCTTCCCTGGCGATCTGTTTCTGCAGGCTGCAGGAAGAAGCCAGTACCAGGAATACCAATAACGGAAGGAGTGGGGTCAGCTGTCTTTTCATAAACCGTTCATTAGGGAGCTGTAATTTACAGGATTGTTGCTTTTTCCGGATCATTCAGCATAAGAAATACCAAAGCCCGATCATCCCGGGCTTTGCTGTATAGATCAACTGTCAACTTCTAACTTCTTTCCACGGCACGCATCCATCTTTCAGGAATATCATTACGGCTGGCCACCAGGTAATCCTGGTAACTGCAGGCTGCATATTTGCCGTCATGCAGTTTCATCCACCACCTCCCTGTTTTTTTGCTGCGCAGGAAGTCCATCTCCACTTCTGCAAATGCGATGGTGAACTCATCAAAACTGCTGCGGTTATCGAGTGAGGCTTCATTTTTGCCTTTCTGGATCCCGTCCATTACATACCATAACATATGTGATACCTGTTTAGCGGTAAGCTGGTGCTGGTCCTGTCCCGGTATATACCCGTAAATACCGATGCTGCTGCAGCTCTTACTCATGCCCGCATATTGCAGTAAGGTGCAGGCTTCTTCGCCGGTAAAACCATTGGGGGTGATGTGATTGGCAGGTGCATGGGCATATTGTATCGCTGCAATATCAAAACTGAACAGGTCGCTGTTGCGGATGGCGGGTTCCATTTCTTCAATGGCTTCTTTTACCTTACCCACCCGGTAACAATCGAATCCCAGTTTATCGATCGTCTCCAGCATCTGCGGGTGCATAAAATAACTCTGGAAACCGATATGGGTATAATGCCTCAGGTGATTGGGCACACCCGTGAACATCTCTACCAGGAAATTATCTGCCGGCAACACACTGTCCATGTCCAGGTCAATGCGCGAGTCTACACAAACGGCATCTATGATCCTGTTCATCGAACCATATGCCTGGTATTGTGCCAGCGTATTATCATGTGATCCACCGATAATGATCACTTTTTTCCCCTGCTCCGCCAGTTCCTGCACCACGGTTCGGAGTGCGGCGTAGCTGTCCTGCAGGGTAGCGCCGCATTTTACATTGCCCAGATCGGCCACGGACACATCGGTATGCCAGTGAAACAGTCGATAGAATTCTGCACGGATAGCGTCAGGAGAACCCGTGTTCGTGTACTGCATACCTGCGCCACGCATTTCACCACAGCCTACGAGCACCATATCCGCTTCTGAAATATCCGGGAACACTTCATCATATACCGTGATATGTTTTCCTAACTGTGTGTCTTTGAAACCTTCGTCGTTGGAGATCTGTGCGATATTGACCGGCTCGAGGAAATCGATTAATGTTTGTAGCGACATGTAAGCAGAGTTTGCAAACATTTAACGCTGATCAGGGTCAAATATTGTTGACGTAAAGGATTAATTGGGTCTCTGGCTAACCGGTATACTTATACCCCACGCCGCGGACAGAATGAAAGAACCGGGGATTACGGCTATCCTCCTCGAAATATTTCCGGAAACTGAGGATGAAATTATCGATGGTACGGGTAGTGGGGTAAACATTGTATCCCCAAACCACCTGCAATATCTTTTCGCGGGTAACCACATCGCCCTTGTTCTCGATCAGCAGTTTCAGCAGCATGGCTTCTTTTTTACTGAGTTCGATCTGCTGGCCGTTCCAGGTGATCGCATCCTGGGCTTTGAAATCGATCCGGTTATTGCCAAACTCATACACATCACCCACTGACTCCTTTACCTGGATCTTTTTATTCTTATCGATGAGTTTATCAACCCGCAACAATAACTCTTCCAGGTTGAACGGTTTGGTGAGGTAATCGTCCGCTCCTTTTTTCAGTCCCAGTACCCTGTCTGCACCACTATTTCTGGCGCTCAGCATCAGGATAGGCACTTCGTTATTGTTGATACGGACCGATTCGGTAATGCTGATACCATCCACTTCAGGCAGCATGATATCCATGATGATGAGGTCGAAATATTCGTTTCCGATCTTTGCCAGTGCTTCGTTACCGGTAAAAGCCGATACCACTTCATAACCTTCCATCTCAAGGTTGAGTTTGAGTGCTTCATGAAGGTTCTCTTCATCTTCTACCAACAATATGATTGCTTTAGACTCTTTCATACTAAAGGAAATGTAACCGTAAAACTACTGCCCGAAGGAGAATTATCTGTCACAGAAATGTAGCCTTTGTGATTGTCTGCGATCTTACGGCAAAGATACAGCCCCAGGCCGGTTCCTTTGGCTTTCCGGGTATTCTCATCCCCAGACCGGTAAAATTTCTCGAATATCCGCTTCTTTTCGCCGATGGGTATGCCTTGTCCTTCATCGCTGACCGTAAGAACAATCTTATCGTTTGCTTCTGCCAAACTAATGGTTACGGGTTTTTCTTTGGGTGAATATTTTAAAGCATTCTCCAGCAGGTTGTTCACCAGCATCTGTAATAACAGCGGTTCTCCGTTCAGGTACAGGGAGGGTGTTATCTGTTCCTGGATCTGCCTGTGCGGAAAACGGGTCCTGGAATCATCCACACAGCCTTCGGCCAGGTCAGACAGGTTCACTTCTTCCTCGCCCCGCAAATAGTTTCCGGCATCCAGTTGCGAAGCCAGGAGTATGTTATTGCAAAGACTGTTCAACCGGTTAGCTTCCTGCAGGGTATTGTTGATGAGTTTCTGTTGTTTTTCTTCGTCCAGTTTCCTTTTCTGCAGGGTCTCCAGGTTCAGCTGCGTTACCGCAATGGGGGTTTTCAGTTCATGGGTAATGGCCATCATGAAATTCTGCTGCTGCTGCGACAGTTTCAGCTGTCGCCTGGTGGCCCGGTAAACAAATACGGCACCGAGCAGGATCAGGGCAAGAAAAGTAGACCCTTCGCCTATATACTGGGCGGTCTTGCGTTTTTGGGCCCTTACAATGGTCTCGTATTTTGTTTCGAAAGCGGGATCATCTTTCATCAGTTCCGTTATGCGGATCCGGGTAATATCGCGGTTCTGTTTTTCGAGTGCGATGAACCACCAGAGCAGGGCCGCCACCATATACGTAAGCAATACCCAGTAAACCAGGGAAACCACCACCAGTTTCTGCGGCATCAGCTTTGTTTTCATGGCTTCACTTTTTCAACACGGATACCGGCATTCAGTACGTACTGCAGGGGTTCTTCGCGCATGTTCTGCTGGAGGATGAAAGTATAATTTCCTTTTTTCAGTTTCACCGGCATGCGGGTTATCCGGGCCCGGTGGTCGAACACATCTCCCATACCCGTTCCCAGCCAGCCTTTTTTATTATTTGCCAGGGTAACATTTACCAATTGTGTTCTGGCGGTATCACCGGGGGCCTGCGTGGTAACATTGAGCCAGATATTGTTGAAATGATAAGCGTCTTCGTGGCGGAATACCACTGATATATGATAAGCGGCTGCAGTGTCTTCGATCGCAAAAGTAAAAGAGGGCCTGCGGTTACCTGCCCACTCATGATCGGGGAAAAAAGCCGTTTTTTCAAATACATCCAGTGTCTGGCAGGAGGCGAAAGCCAGTGTCAACAGGAAAAACGAAAGAATTTGTTTCACACAGGTGATTTTTACAAAGATAGGAAAGCCGGTTGTTACAGCACATTCAGTATCTGCTCTTTTGCCTTCTCCAGTTCATCCTTCATCAGGATCACGCATTTCTGGATAGCGGCATCATAGGCTTTGGATCCGGTGGTATTGATCTCACGGCCAAACTCCTGCAGGATGAACGAGAGTTTTTTCCCTTTGCTGGTTTCTTTTTCGGCCAGTATCGCCCTGAAATAATCGCAGTGGTTCTTTAAACGAACCTGCTCTTCGCTGATATCAATCTTCTCTATATAATAGATCAGCTCCTGCTCCAGCCGGTTGGCATCGTAGCTTTCTTTGCCCACATTCTCTTCCAGCACTTTTACCAGCCCCTCTTTGATCTTGGTCCTACGCAGCGGTTCCAGTTTTTCGACCTCTTTCTGTTGGGTTTCAATATTACTGATACGCAGTAACAAATCGTTTTCTATTGATCTGCCCTCATCCATCCTGTGGTTATTCAGGTGCTGAATGGCTTCTTTCAGGATTTTCTCAAAAAATTTCCACTCCTCATCTGTCAGCATTTCCGTTGAGGGAGTGATCACATCCGGCAGTTTCAGGATGGTGCTGAGGATATCACCGGTCTCCAGCTTCAGTTCGTTGGCCAGCTGCGCCACAGGCTCAAAATAGGCTTTGGCCAGGTCGGTATTGATAGATACGGGTTTACTGGCGCCATTTTGTTTGATGCTGATAGTACATTCCACACTGCCCCGTTGCAAGCCTTCGTTCAGCAGGTTCCTTACTTCAAATTCAAAGGGTTTCAGCAAAGCGGGTATGTTCAAACGGAGATCGAACTGTTTGCCATTGAGCGAGCGCACTTCCACCAGATAGGTCTTATCGGCCAATGTTTGCTCTGCCCTTCCATAACCTGTCATTGAATGTAACATACCGGGATCTTTATTTGGTAAAAGTAACCCAACAAGGGGATACTATCTAAAAAGATGTAAGGGGTAAAGAGGCGAGGCCGGGCAGACCTGTTATCAGAAATCGATGCCTACCCATTTCCGTTTATTCTTTTCGTATTTCTCAAAATTAAACTTATACAGTTTGCCGGGCCTATGCGGTACATCCTGCTCCATTTCATCAATATCGATGAGCAGGTCCATAGAGGCAAATTTCTTACGGAAATTCCGCCTGTCGAGCGAAATACCCAGTATGGCTTCATACAGGTTCTGCAGTTCGCGCAGAGAAAATTTATCCGGCAGCAGGTTAAAGCCTAACGGGTGTTCCTGTATTCTTTTCTGCAACCACGCATAACAGGCATCCACGATCTCCTTATGATCGAATGCCATTTCTTTCAGACTGGCCACAGAGTGCCAGTGCAGTTCATTATCCAGGATCTTTAATTCATGGTGATTGATATTCAGCAAAGAGCAATAAGCCACGGTGATAACCCGGCCGCCGGGGTGGCGTTTAGGACTGCCGAATGTACGAACCTGGTCAAGAAACACATCATTCATCCCCGTCCTTTCTTTCAGTACCCGGTATGCAGCATCATCCAGTTCCTCGTTGCTCTGGACAATATCGCCCAGCAAAGAAAGACGCCCGTTGAACAGTTCCAGGTCGCTCTTGATCAATAATACTTTCAGTTTATTCTCTTCAAAACCAAAGATCACACAATCGACCGTTACCGGTACTTTGGGATAAGATTGCACCAGCGCAGTGGCTTCCCGCATCTGTTGTTGCTCCTGTGTGGCAGGCACGGCATTCTTTTTCATCATGGCTATTCATTAAAAACAACAGGGCCTGATCCCTGTTTTTCAATGCCGACAAGATACAAAGTTTCATAATGGGAGCCGCATTTTTAACAGCGGTTTCTCTTTCATGCCACAGCGACTTACCTTTATCCGGCAATCAAGGTCTATGTACAACAAAGAACAGATACAGCTACTACAGAAACTATCATTGGATTTCCTGTCGCAAACGGCAGAAACCGTTCCGTTGGTGGCAATAGCCGGGTTAAGGGATGTATTACGATTTCATGAATACCGGTACTATGTATTGAACGAACCGCTATTATCTGATTACGAATATGACCGTCTGTACCAGTTACTGCAAAGAACGGAGAAAGCCCATCCCGGGTCTGTTACTTCCGACTCTCCCACCCAGCGTGTGGGCAGCAGCCTGAACCAGAATTTTGTTACCGTGCAGCACCTGGTGCCCATGCTGAGCCTTGATAACAGCTACAATGCGGAGGACCTGACTGATTTTGACCGGAAAGCCCGCGAGCTGAGCGGACTGAACAGGATCGAATATTGCATCGAACCCAAGTTTGATGGCGCCAGCATATCGCTGATCTATGAGAACGACCGGCTGGTGCGTGCCGCTACCCGTGGTGACGGGGTGGAAGGAGAAGATATCACTACCAATATCAAACAGATCCGCTCCATCCCCTTATCGGCTGCTTTTTCAAAATACGGCATCCGCCAGGCAGAGATCCGCGGTGAGATCATCATGAGCAAACAGTCCTTTAGCAAATACAACGAGCTACTCTCCGCGCAGAACCTGGCCCCGCTGGCCAACCCGCGCAATGCAGCGTCCGGAAGCCTGCGCATGAAAGATCCCAGGGAAGTGGCAGAGCGAAACCTGGATGCTTTTTTATACCATATCAGCTTTTTTGTAAGAGATAGCAACTGGACCGCTGCAGGTAACGACGACCCACTGGCAAGTCATTCAGGCTCCCTGAAACTATTGTGGGACCTTGGGTTCCGATCGCCCGAAAAAGAGAAACGCGTAGTAAAAGGTATCCAACCCGTGATCGATTATTGCCTGGATTTTGAAGCCGGCCGCGACAACCTGCCTTATGAAATTGATGGCATGGTGGTGAAAGTAGATGATACCGTATTACAGGAGAAACTGGGCATGACCTCCCACCATCCCCGCTGGGCCATTGCCTTCAAGTTCAAAGCCCGGCAGGCCACTACCCGACTGAGGGCCGTAGAATTCCAGGTAGGAAGAACCGGCGCCGTAACACCGGTTGCCAAACTTGATCCCGTGTATCTCGGCGGGGTCACTGTTTCGAGTATCTCTGTACACAATGAAGAATATATCAGGGAAAAGGACCTCAAGATCGGTGATGCCGTTCTGATCGAACGGGCAGGTGATGTGATACCACAAATCGTAAAATCCTTACCTGAATTAAGAGATGGCAGTGAAGCAGTCATCCTCTTTCCCAAAAAATGCCCTGTCTGCAAAAGCGAACTCTATAAAGAAGAGACAGAAGCCGTATGGCGTTGTATCAATATTGAATGCGAGGCCCAGGTGGTGGAGAAGATGATCCATTTTGTAAGCAAAGACGCCATGGACATTAAAAATTTCGGCGAAGCCAATGTGCGCAAGTTTTATGAGCTGGGACTGTTACAGGATATCCCCGGTATTTATCGCCTGGATTATGAGCAGATCGGCAGACTGGAAGGTTTCGGCAAAAAAAGTCTCGACAACCTGAAAACCGCTATCGAAGCATCTAAAAAACAGCCACTTCACCGGCTGATCTATGCATTGGGCATCCGTTTTGTGGGAGAGACCACGGCCAAAACACTGGCTAATTCCGTCGAGAATCTCTTTGATTTCACTGATAAATCAGAAGAAGACCTGCTGCTCCTCGAAGATGTAGGCGTAAAAGTGGCCAGAAGTATTTCCCAGTTCTTTCAGAACGAACAGAATATTGATATGCTGCACCAGCTGGAGAAACTGGGTCTGCAGATGAACAATGAGAAAAAAGCAGCAGTGGTTGCAGGTGCGCTGACCGGTCAGACTTTCCTGTTTACCGGAACCCTATCCAAACTGAAACGCAGCGAAGCAGAAACACTGGCCGAAGCGCAGGGAGCTGTGATAGCCAGTGGTGTAAGCACCAAACTCAATTACCTGGTAGTGGGTGAAGATGCCGGAAGCAAGCTGGAAAAAGCCAAAAAGATCAATACCATCAAAATATTGTCGGAAGATGAATTTATACAATTGATATCCAACTAAACCGTGCCTTTGTGCCTTGGTGTGAGACATCAGCTACACGAATGTGCGATCCAAATACATGAATTGCTATGTTACAAGCGTCCACCATTAAGTTCCTGAAAGACCTTAAAAAGAACAACAACCGCGAATGGTTTGAGAAGAACCGGAAAGTTTACGAAGCCGCCAAAGCCGATATGGCGGCACTGGTAAATGCAGTGATCGCTGAATTTGCCAAAAAAGACGAAACGATTGCACACCTGACGGCGAAAGACTGCACGTTCCGTATCAACCGCGACGTGCGTTTCAGCAAAAATAAAGCGCCCTACAAGAGTAATATGGGCGCCTATATTGTTGCGGGCGGCAAAAAGTCATCCCTGGCAGGTTATTATTTTCATATTGAACCCGGCGCCTGTTTCATGGGCGGCGGTTGTTATATGCCAGAACCGGATCAGATAAAAAAGATCCGGCAGGAGATCGATTATAACTGGGACTCATTCAAAGACATCATCCAGCATAAAAAATTCAGATCCTGTTACGGAGACCTCGACAAAAATGAAGGCATGAGCCTGGTACGTGAACCGAAAGGATACGAAAAAGACAATCCTGCGATCGATTATATCAAACTGAAAAGCTGGGTAGTCACAACCCCGCTTGCCGACAGTGATCTTACAGAAAAAGGACTGGTCAAAAAGATCACAGCCGCATTCGAGACCTTACAACCCATGATCCTCTTTCTGAATCAGGCATTGTATGAGTGAGTGTGGTGAGTCGTCAATCGTGATTCGTGAGTCGTCAGTCGTAAGTAGGAAGCTGGCGATTGTGAATGGGCATGACAAGTACCCATTCATCATTGCAATTTATTGCCGATTCACCATTCACAATTGCCCACTCACGACTGACGACTCACTACTCATTACAGCTGCCCCTTACCCATCAGGAACTCAGCGATCTGCACTGCGTTGGTGGCGGCACCTTTGCGCAGGTTATCGCTGACGATCCACATATTCAGGGTATTGGCCTGCGTTTCATCACGGCGCAAACGACCAACAAATACTTCGTCTTTTTCGTGCGCCCATAATGGCATGGGATATAATGCCTGAGCAGGGTCGTCCTGAACGATCACTCCGGGCGCTTTGCTTAGCAGGTCTTTTACTTCGGCCAGGTCAAAATCATTGGCAAATTCCACGTTCACGCTTTCGCTGTGTCCGCCCACTACGGGAATACGCACTGTAGTAGCGGTAACACGGATCGAATCATCGCCCATGATCTTATTGGTTTCTTTCACCATTTTCATTTCTTCCTTGGTGTAGCCGTTATCCAGGAACACATCGATCTGTGGGATCACATTCAGGTCTATCTGGTATTTGTATGCCATATCGCCTTCCGTTCCTTTTCTTTCGTTGAACAGCTGGTCCACCGCTTTTTTACCGGTACCGGTCACGCTCTGGTAGGTGCTTACCACGACACGTTTGATCTGGTATTTCTTGTGCAGTGGCTGTAAGGCAACCACCATCTGTATGGTAGAACAGTTAGGGTTAGCGATGATCATGTCATCTTTGGTAAGCACATCAGCATTCACTTCCGGCACCACTAATTTTTTGGTGGGGTCCATGCGCCAGGCGGATGAGTTATCAATGACACGGATACCGGCTTCTGCAAATTTCGGGGCCCATTCCAGTGAAGTACCGCCACCGGCAGAGAAGATAGCCACAGCAGGTTTGGCGGCAATACCATCGCTCATACTCACCACTTTGTATTTTTTCCCTTTGAATTCCACTTCCTTGCCTACAGATCTTTCTGAAGCTACAGGAACCAGTTCCGTTACGGGAAAATTACGTTCTGCCAATACCTGCAACATTTTGGTACCCACCAGTCCTGTGGCACCTACTACGGCTACTTTCATTTTGTTTGTTTTTGTTTATGGTTACTTGTTAGGGTTATACGGTAAGTAAAAAAGCCTCCCCAGTTCGGGAAGGCTTCAAGTATATGGGTATACACAAACGCAAAGCACTTCCCGTTAGAGAGGTTTCTTAGTACGTTTTGTATGTTTCAAATGCATCATTGCTGTGCAAAAATATTATGAAGCTTCAGTTTTACCAAAACTATTTTCCCGCCAACACTAACACTGGTTAGTGTTTCAGCAGATTGGCTTATCCTACCAGGTCAATATCAAAGTTCACCAGCTGCACAAATTCTGCCAGTCGGTTATCGATATCCGCCTTGGTAATTTCGCGTAAACGCTCCGTACCAAAACGCTCCACGCAGTAAGATGCCATGGCACTTCCCACGATGATCGCTGTTTTCATGTTCTCAAAAGAGATATCGCCGGTTTTGGCCAAATGGCCCATGAAACCTCCGGCAAATGTATCGCCGGCGCCTGTGGGGTCAAACACGTCTTCCAGGGGTAAAGCAGGCGCAAAAAACACCTGGTTATCGTGGAATAGCAGTGCGCCATGTTCCCCTTTTTTGATGATCAGGTATTTAGGTCCCATTTTCATGATGGTAGCGGCGGCTCTCACCAGTGAATAATCGCCGCTCAACTGGCGGGCTTCACTATCGTTCACCATCAGTACATCCACCATCGAAATGGTCTTGCGCAGATCGTCCATGGCGATCTCCATCCAGAAATTCATGGTATCCATTACGATCAGCTTGGGACGCTTCTTCATTTGTGCAATCACGCTGGCCTGTACGGCAGGCACCAGGTTTCCCAGCATCAGGAAATCACAGTCCTGGTAAGTTTCCGGAACCACAGGCTCAAAATTGGCCAGTACGTTCAGTTGGGTATCCAGTGTATCGCGGGTGTTCATGTCCATATGGTAACGTCCACTCCAGAAAAAAGTCTTTTCGTCTTTTTTGATCTGAACCCCTTCCAGGTCTACTTTACGGTTGGTCAATGCATCCAGCTCAGCCTGTGGAAAATCGCCCCCCACAACGGAGATCTGTTTTACCGGTGTGAAATTGGAAGCACACCAGGCGATATAGGTACCGGCCCCGCCCACAATTTTATCACTTTTACCAAAGGGCGTTTCAATAGCATCAAAAGCCATGGAGCCTACTACAACTAAAGACATAAAATAAGTTTTGTTATCGGTGGGCGAAATTAGTTCATAACCACCTAAAAGCCCGTAATACAGCGATTTATTTTACTACCAGCTGTATCACCAAAGGCATCGCCTGTTGCGTCGCAAGCACTTCAGGGTTCCGTCCACTGATTGATGGATTGGCGAATGATGGGATGATGGATTCATGTATGACGAATGCTTATTCCAGAACCTTATATTCTCTCTACAATTCGAAATCCTTCATCCACACATCCTAAAAACTAACATAATAATATTTTATCCTTAAAAAGGTTGCTAACATTCGTTAGTTGTTTTATCTTCGCTTTATGGCCAGAATAAAAACCGACAAAAACATCTCGCGCAAAGATGTGATCGTAACCAAAGCCGCGGCCCTGTTCCGCGAAAAAGGATTCAAAGCTGCCAGCATGCGCGACCTGGCAGAAGCCGTAGGCGTAGAAGCTGCCAGCCTGTATAACCACATCAAATCCAAAACAGAACTGCTGCACGAGTTATGCTTCAGCGTAGCCAACCGTTTCACGCACAAAATCGACGAGATAGAGGCTGAACCGATCAGTTCTATCCAGAAAGTGGAGAAGCTGCTCCGTTTTCACATCCACGAAATGATCCACCATTATGAGGAAGTGTACGTGAGCGACCGTGAATGGAAACACCTGGCCGATCCCTACCTCTCCAATTTCCAGAACCAGCGACGCATTTACCGCAAACGTTTTGCCGCCATCATAGAAGCGGGTATCCGCAATAAAGAGATCAAAAAAATTGACGCACCTACCGCGGTACTCATCATGCTGCATGCCATCAGCGGTATTGAAAGCTGGCACCGCTCCACCCAGAAGATCAGCGCAGAAGAACTGGAAGAGAACATGATCACCATCCTGGTAGGTGGATTGGTGAATCACTAAGAGAACCGTGAATCGTCAGTGGTGAGTAGGGAGTAGGGAGTGAAGCATCATTGATCCCGAGCATTGATATAACCGTTGCCCCATTCACCATTCACAACTGACCATTCACAACTGACGACTCACCACTCACGACTCACGACTCACCACTCACGACTCACCACTCACCATGTCATTACATTTTCATCCACTGACAGTAGCTGAAGTAAGAAGAGAGACCAGCGATTGCGTGTCTATTGCGTTTAGCATTCCCGCAGCACTGGCAGAAACCTTTCAATACAAACAAGGTCAATACATTACCCTCCGTACCCATATTAACGGACAGGAAATCCGGCGGTCTTATTCGGTTTGCAGCAGCCCACTGGACCAGGAACTCCGTGTAGCGGTAAAACAGGTAACCGATGGACTGTTCTCCACCTATGCCAACCACACGCTGAAAAAAGGGGATACACTCGATGTACTGCCACCCCTGGGTAAGTTTTTTACAGAACTGGATCCGGCACAGGCAAAGGAATATGTGGGTTTTGCGGCCGGCAGTGGCATCACACCTGTGTTATCCATCATCAAAACCAGTTTACGCACAGAACCCAAAAGCAGTTTTACCCTGGTATATGGCAACCGGAACCGACATACCATCATTTTTAAGGAAGAATTGGAAGCTTTGAAGAACCTGTACATGGATCGTTTTCGTGTGATCTATATCCTCTCAAGGGAAAAAACGGATGCCCCCATCAACTTCGGAAGAATCGACGGTGAGAAATGCGCTATGCTCTGCGAAAAAGCCATTGATGCCCAACAGGCCGATGCCTTTTTTGTATGTGGTCCGGAAGAAATGATCTTCTCAGTAAAAGAACAACTGGAAAACCTGGGGGTAGACAAAAAAAAGATCCATTTCGAACTCTTTACTACACCCGGAGCTAAAAAGGATAAGGAACAAAAAACACAAAAAAGTCATCCGCAGGATATCAAAAGTAAGGTCACCATTAAACTCGACGGAATATCCTTTGATTTTGACCTGGGCTTTGAAGAGAAGTCTATCCTAGATGCCGCACTGCAGCACGGTGCCGACCTGCCTTATGCCTGTAAGGGCGGTGTTTGCTGTACCTGCCGCGCTAAACTGGTAGAAGGCGAAGTTGACATGGATGTTAACTATGGACTGGAACCGGATGAAATTGAGCAGGGTTTTATCCTCACCTGCCAATCACACCCACGGACGGAAAAAGTGGTGGTGGATTTTGATAGTAAATAAGCGTGAATACCAGCGTAAACTATTCGGTCATGTTAAGAACTCACACCGGTTTTCAAATCATACGTTCAACAAGCTAACGTACTGCATAATTTTACATATAATCGAAGCTAACATTCGTTAGCATTATATATCTTTCCCTATTTTTGAATACTAATCAATACCCGATGGAAAAAGACTTCGAGAAGATATTCCAGGACAAGATCGACCAAGAGATCAAGATCGAACCCAAAGACTGGATGCCGGAGAAATACCGGCAAACACTGATCCGTCAGATCAGCCAGCATGCGCACAGTGAGATCGTAGGTATGTTACCGGAAGGCAACTGGATCACCCGTGCCCCCAACCTCCGGCGCAAAGCCATTTTACTGGCCAAGGTACAGGACGAAGCCGGCCATGGTCTTTACCTGTATTCCGCCGCTGAAACACTCGGTATTTCGCGCGATGAGATGTATGACCAGTTGCATAGCGGCAAAGCCAAATATTCTTCCATCTTTAATTATCCTACCCTGAGCTGGGCTGATATCGGCGCCATTGGCTGGCTGGTAGATGGCGCAGCCATTATGAACCAGGTTCCGCTTTGCAGAACCAGTTTTGGCCCCTATGCCAGGGCCATGGTGCGTATCTGTAAAGAAGAAAGTTTCCACCAGCGACAGGGATTTGAAATACTGCTTACGCTGGGCAAAGGAACAGAAGCGCAGAAAAGAATGGCACAGGATGCCATTGACCGCTGGTGGTGGCCCAGTATCATGATGTTTGGTCCCACAGACGATGAAAGCCCGAATACCCTGCAAAGCATGAAATGGAAGATCAAACGTTTTACCAACGACGAACTTCGCCAGAAATTCATTGATGTATGTGCCGAACAGATCAAAGTGCTGGGCCTGGTCATTCCCGACAAAGACCTGAAGTGGAACGGATCAACGGGGCATTACGATTTTGGCAAGATCAACTGGGATGAGTTCTGGCAGGTGGTACAGGGTAACGGTCCCTGCAACAAACAAAGACTGGAGACCCGCAAAAAAGCATGGGAAGAAGGTGCCTGGGTAAGGGAAGCCGCTACGGCCTATGCAGAAAAAAGAAAACAGAAACAGGCGGTAACGGCAGCATAGTGTTTGTTGATGAGATGATGGGTGATGCAATACACAATGAGCGAACCCTGCAAATGAATGAACGACTAACGCAATAAACGAATACAACCATGTCAAATACCGAATGGCCTCTCTGGGAAGTCTTCATCCGCAGCAAACAGGGGCTTGATCATAAACATGTTGGAAGCCTGCATGCAGCCGATGCGCAGATGGCCATTGAAAATGCCAGGGACGTGTATACCCGCAGGATGGAAGGCGTAAGCATCTGGGTGGTAGAGAGTCAATATGTACATGCCAGCAACCCCGCAGAAGCCGGTGCCTTATACGATCCGGCTAATGATAAAGCTTACAGGCATCCTACTTTTTATAATTTACCGGATAAGGTGAAACATATGTAGTGGTAATTGGTAATTGGTAATTGGTAATTGGTAATTAGGTAAATGGGTAATTAGGTAATTGGTAAATTCTATTTAAATGAGTGATCAGGAATATGCTGGAGGCTTTCAGGGTTTACATGTGTGGAAAGAGGCAAGGCTTTTCAGGGAAGCTATTTCTGACATCTGTAAAACCTTTCCGAAAGAAGAACAATTTCGTTTGGTTGATCAGTTAAAAAGAGCCTCAAGAAGTATTACCGCCAATATAGCAGAAGGTTATGGCAGATACCATTACCAGGAAAATATCCAGTTCTGCAGACAAGCCAGAGGAAGCCTCATGGAATGCCTCGACCACCTGATTTGCGCAGCCGACGAATCATACATTTCAAAAGAACAGCTTACTACATTGGAAAAAGATTATCAAAAAATATTAAAATTACTTAACGGCTATATCTCCTTTTTGCGAGACAAGAAATCAAACACCTAACCCCCATTTACCCATTTACCCATTTACCTAATTACCCAATTACCAATGAACTCATCCCTCCTAAACTACACCCTTCAACTCGCCGACAATGCACTCATCATCGGACACCGGAACAGCGAATGGTGCGGGCATGGACCGATCCTGGAGCAGGACATAGCGATCTCGAATATTGCACTGGATTATATAGGACAGGCCAGGAATTTTTACCAATACGCAGCAAAACTTACCGGCAACGGCGCCACAGAAGATTCACTGGCCTACCTGCGCGATGCGATCGATTATAAAAATTGCCTGTTAACGGAGCTTCCGAACGGCGACTGGGCACAGACCACTTTGCGTCAGTTCTTCTTCAGCACTTATCAGTATTTCCTGTATCAGCAACTGCAGCAAAGCACTGATCAGCAACTGGCAGCTATTGCAGAAAAAGCTTTCAAGGAAGTGACCTACCATCTCCGCTGGAGCAGCGAATGGGTGATCCGCCTGGGCGATGGCACAGAAGAAAGCAGGGGACGCATGTTACACGCTATAGATGAACTTTGGAGTTTTACCGGAGAACTGTTTGAGGGAGATTCTTATGAGCAGCAGGCAGTGAATGATGGATATGGCGTAGTACTTCAGGACATCCGCAACAGCTGGATGAAAAAAGTGGCCACGGTTTTTGAGGAAGCTACACTGCCCATACCTGCAGGCAACATATGGATGCAGTCGTGCGGCAAAAAAGGCATCCACACAGAACACCTGGGATTCATACTGGCCGAAATGCAATTTTTGCAGAGAGCTTATCCAGGAGCTGAATGGTGACAGCCACCACTCCGAAAAGAAAACACCTATGGAAATACCCGATCAACATAACAACAGGCAAAAAACTGCTGCCCAGATAGAAAAAGAAGTATGGGCCATACTGGAAAACGTAGCAGATCCCGAAGTACCCGTATTATCAGTGGTAGACCTGGGTGTTGTAAGGAATGTGCAAGCCCTGGCTACGCAGTCAGAGGAGAATTGGAAAATCGTTGTCTCCTATACCCCAACCTACACAGGCTGCCCCGCCATGGATACTATGAAGATGAACATGCGGCTGGCACTGATACAGGCTGGTTACAAAAATGTTGATCTTACACAGGTACTGTCACCCGCCTGGACAACCGACTGGATGACCGAAGCCGGTAAAGACAAACTCAAGGCCTATGGTATCGCGCCCCCACAATACAAACAACTGGTCTGTACACCGGATTCATTTCAGCAGGAAGAAGCCATCCCTTGCCCGCGCTGTAATTCCTACCACACCCGGTTGGTATCACAGTTTGGAAGTACTGCCTGTAAAGCGTTGTATCAGTGTAATGATTGTAAGGAGCCGTTTGATTATTTTAAGTGTCATTAGGTGAGAAATTAAGGGTTAAAGAGGTTAAAAGGGTTAAAATAGTTAAAAGGGGTTAAAGAGGTTAAAATAGTTAAAAGGGTTTGATGGGTTAAATCAGTTGGAACTATTGAGGATGAAAGAGAACGATCAGAATATGGGTCACTGGAAGTATTATTGTAAGTGTCACCAGGTAAAAACACCTAATGGTTACGATAGGTAAAGTAGTTACATTGGTTCAAATCCGTAGTTATGGCAGAGAGCACTTCGGGGTTTGAATCGCTTGAGGTATGGAAGCAAGCCAGAATATTTCGTAAAATGATCATTGATATTAGTCGAACACTTCCGCCAGAAGAAAAATATCGACTGGCAGACCAGATAAAACGGGCTTCCAGATCTGTTACAGCAAATATTGCTGAAGGATATGGCAGGTTTCATTACCTTGACAACATCAAATTCTGCAGAGATGCGCGTGGCTCATTAAATGAAACACTGGATCACCTAACCGTTGCTTTTGACGAAGCTTACATAAGTTTTGAACAATTAACAGCATCCAGAATGCAATTTGAAAAAGTACTGAAATTATTAAACGGATATATCGGATATCTAAAAAAACAAAAGCAGACTTAACCATCCCTCCCTACCCCCTTTAATCCTTTTACCTATTTTAACTCATTTTAACCTTTCTAACTATTTTAACCCCTTTAACCCCTTTTAACTATTTTAACCCTCTTTAACCCTTTCAACCCCCTAACCCTCCCCACTCATGTCCCCAATCCTCTTCACCATAGAAAACGCCATCGCCACCATCACCCTTAACCGCTCCGACAAACTGAATTCCTTTAACCGGGAAATGGCTTTGCTGTTGCAGAACCGGCTGGACGAATGTGCTTCTCTGCCCGAAATCCGTTGTGTGTACCTTACCGGTGCAGGTAAAGGATTTTGTGCCGGACAAGACCTTGCCGAAGTAGTAGACCCGAATGGTCCCGGTATGCAGAAAATATTAAGTGAACACTACAATCCCATCATCACCCGTTTAAGAAACATGCCTAAGCCAGTGATAGCTGCAGTAAATGGAGTAGCCGCAGGTGCAGGGGCCAATATCGCTCTGGCCTGCGATGTGGTGGTGGCTACGCAATCAGCCTCATTCATTCAGGCATTTTCAAAGATCGGTCTGATACCCGACAGCGGAGGAACCTTTCATCTGCCCAGGCTCATCGGCTTTCAGCGGGCGAGCGCATTGATGATGCTGGGCGATAAAGTATCGGCAGCAGAAGCTTTACAGATGGGTATGTTGTATAAAGTATTCAGCGATGAGACTTTTGCCGAAGAAAGCAAAAAGATAGCGGCCACACTTGCTAAGATGCCGACCTGGGCATTGGCCTATATCAAACACGCATTGAACCATTCCTTGTCCTATAACCTGGAAGAACAGTTATTACTGGAAGACCGCTACCAGCAGAAAGCAGCGGCCACAGCCGATTTTGCAGAAGGGGTACAAGCTTTTCTGGATAAACGTTCACCCAATTTCAAAGGAGAATAATATGAAGCAAGAAGATGCATTGGCCCAACAGGTGGTTGAACACATGATGCGGCACGACAGGTTCTCACAGTGGCTGGGCATACAGGTGCTGGAGATCAGAGAAGGGTACAGCAAAATCCAGATGACCATCCGCGAGGAAATGGTGAATGGTTTCGGCATCGTGCATGGCGGAATCAGTTTCTCACTGGCTGATAGCGCTTTCGCTTTTGCCTGCAATAACCGGAACAACCTTTCCGTGGCACTCGACACTTCCATCAACTTCACGAAAGCCGTTCAGATAGGTGATACGCTTATGGCAGAAGCTACGGAGGTACATAACGGCAAAAGCACTGGTTTATATCATATCACCATCACCAATCAGGAAAAGGAGATAGTGGCTGTTTTTAAAGGAACTTGTTTCAGGAAGGGGAAGAAGTTGGTGGACATATAAAGTATATGAAGTAAATAGAGTAAATAAAGTATATACAGTAAATAAGTTCCGATATGAAAAATGAGCAGCTGTTTGGATTTGAGGAATTGGAAATATGGAAAAAATCAAGGGTTTTTAAGCAACAGGTTGCCGAAATGGTAAAAGAATTCCCTGTCGATGAAAGATATAAGCTATCGGACCAACTGTTACGAAGCTCCCTATCCATCAATAGTTTACTGGAAGAAGGACATGGGAGATACACATTTGCCGATCAGATACATTATTGTATTCAGGCAAGGGGCTCATTGGCAGAATCATTCAACCACCTGGTTGATGCATTTGATAATGGTTATATCACAGAAGCATCGCTCACCCAACTCAGAACACAACTAAAAGAGATAGAACGCATGCTCAACGGATACATCCACCACCTCCGCAAACAAAAAGAAAACACCTGACACCACCTTATACACCTATTTGCTTTATATACCATATATACTTATCTACTTTATATACTTAACCCATGATCTATCAATTCAAAGAATATATCCCCGTTATTCACGAATCCTCCTTCATCCATCCCCAGGCTGCCGTTACCGGCAATGTGATCATTGGCAGGGATGTGTACATCGGCCCCGGAGCAGCCATTCGCGGCGACTGGGGAGCCATCATCATTGAAGACGGTTGTAATGTGCAGGAGAACTGCACCATACACATGTTTCCCGGTATTACCGTTATCCTGAAAGAAGGGGCGCATATTGGTCACGGCGCTGTAATACATGGTGCCATCATTGGCAGGAATTGCCTGGTGGGTATGAACAGCGTGATCATGGACAATGCAGACCTGGGTGATGAATGTATTGTTGGCGCCCTTAGCCTGGTGAAAGCCGATGAAAAATTCGGGAGCCGTAGCCTGATCGTTGGCAATCCCGCTAAAAAGATCAAAGATGTGAGCGATGACATGATCCGCTGGAAAACTGAGGGAACCCGGCTTTACCAGTCGTTACCCAAAGAAATGCAGGCTTACCGCGAACCCGTAGAGCCCCTGAGAGAACCACCCCAAAACCTGCCGGGTCAGCAGAACAGTTACCACAGCTGGAATGAATTAAGAGAATCGCCTAACAAATAACATTGGCGTACATTTGCAGCTAATCATAACCAAGTGTCAGAAAGAAACAACTTCATTGATTATATCCGGATTTTTGCGCGCAGCGGGCATGGCGGCTCGGGCTCTACGCATTTCATGCGCAACAAACTTACCGCCATGGGCGGTCCCGACGGTGGCGATGGCGGTCGCGGAGGCCATATCATCCTGCGCGGCAACAGTAATCTGTGGACCCTCTTACACCTGCGTTATTTCAAGAACGTACTGGCTGAGAACGGAGAAAACGGCAGCAAGAACAATTGCACCGGCCGTGATGGAAAAGATATCATTATTGAAGTACCCTTGGGCACTGTAGCACGCAATGAAGAGACAGGAGAAAAAGAAGCGGAAATACTGGAAGACGGACAGGAACTGATCTGGATGAGAGGTGGCCGTGGCGGACTCGGCAACAGTAATTTTGCCACACCCACCAACCAGGCCCCCGAACATTCACAACCCGGCGAACCCGGTGTGGAAGGATGGAAAAACATAGAACTGAAAGTACTGGCCGATGTAGGACTGGTAGGTTTTCCTAACGCAGGTAAATCCACCCTGTTGTCTGTGATCACCGCAGCCAAACCCAAGATCGCCAATTATGCATTCACCACACTTGTTCCGCAGCTGGGTATGGTTGCGTACCGCGATAACCGCTCTTTTTGCATCGCCGATCTCCCCGGTATCATTGAAGGGGCGGCCGAAGGCAAGGGGCTGGGACATCGTTTTCTCCGGCATATTGAAAGAAATTCGGCACTGCTGTTCCTGATCCCCGCAGACAGCGATGACCATAAAAAAGAATTTGAGATCCTGCGGCATGAACTCGAAGAATACAATCCGGAAATGCTGCAGAAAGATTTCATTATCGCCATCAGCAAAAGCGATATGCTGGATGAGGAACTGAAAGAAGCCATCAGCAAAGAATTACCTGCACATATTCCACACCTCTTTATTTCTTCGGTTACCAATAAAGGGTTAACAGAACTGAAAGACCTTCTCTGGCAAACACTGAACAAACCGGCCATATAACACGAATAATTCAGCGCATGGCTGCACGATAAGACCAGGTATATCGAATGGTATCACGCTGCAGTAGCAAGTACATACAGTGTATAACAGTACTGGCTATAAACGAACGTTAGTTTATCAAATCAGTAACATTGTGTTAACAATACACTAAGGGTTACCTTTTACCTCATCCGGGTATTAACTGGTATACATACGGGTTTTTGATGTACATCTATAGTTGAATTGCCAATTCACTTCACCGTTACGGTAGCC
The DNA here is from genome assembly GCA_016183765.1 of Bacteroidota bacterium. GTDB lineage: Bacteria > Bacteroidota > Bacteroidia > Chitinophagales > Chitinophagaceae > Sediminibacterium. The sequence goes on along the minus strand of JACPEA010000004.1, from coordinate 14,549 downwards.
CTGTATTCTTCTGATTGCTTATTTCCCATGTAAACTTCTTTTGTGAGCCATGCGGCATGATTATGCCCATTACACAAACAAACAGACATACAATTATTTCAAACTAAAAATTTATGTACACCATGAAAAAACAGTCAATCCAAACCATCGCAAAAAGATTTTTCTTAGGCAACCTGTTAGCCGCTACACTTTTTCTTTCTGCCAACGCCGCTACCGTTACACCTGTAGCCCCGGCCGCTGATAAAGTAGAGATCAAGTACACCGGTGTTGATAAATACAACCAGTTATCTTTCAACGTTAAATACAGCAATCCTGCCGGTAACACTTTTAACCTCTCTGTCCTGGACGAGTACGGTGAAATTCTTTTCAAAGGTTTTTATGGCGACAAACAATTTGACAAAACCTTCAAATTGCCAAAATCCGAAGTAAGCAAACTGACCTTCGTGATCGAAGACGGTAAAAATTCTTTCAAACAGAAGTTTGATGTGAACATCAAGACCCAGGTTATTGAAGACGTGGTAGTCAGCAAAAACTAATTCAGCTATTCACTACAACCATCCAGCCACAGTTATTGAGCATTCAATGACTGTGGCTTTTTTTTGCTCACCCAGGTGTTGAAAACTTATTGCGGCCCATTTCTGCCGAATCTGATAATTTCATAAGATGCAACCCCAGCAATGTTTGTTCTGTGGTCACCTGGTGCAACTGGTGCACGTGCACGGGCATTACCAGTGCCCGGTGTGTTGTACCAATGCACTTCCCTGTTGCGATGGCGACAATTGCAGTACCAACTACTTACTGCAGGAGCCTCCCCAACAAAAAAGCCACCCTGTATTACACAGGATGGCTCTGATATAGTATAAGACAATGGTGGATTAACCGCCTACCGCCTCACTCTGCATGCTCTTACTGCTCTTTTTCCTGTCCTCTTCATTCAGGATCACTTTACGCATACGGATGTTCTTGGGAGTAACCTCAATACATTCGTCCTGCTGGATATATTCCATACACTCTTCCAGTGTGAACTGCAGTTTGGGTGTAATGCGTACCGCATCGTCACTTCCGCTGGCACGGTGGTTGGTCAGCTTTTTCATTTCCACGGCATTCACGTTCAGGTCGCCGGGTTTGATGTGTTCGGCAATGACCTGCCCTACATATACTTCTTCTCCCGGATCAACAAAGAAACTTCCGCGGTCCTGCAGCTTATCAATGGAATAGGCAGTAGTAGTTCCGCCGAATTTCGCGATCAGCACCCCATTATTCCTGCCGGGGATTGGCCCTTTCCATGGTTTGTAATCCAGGAAACGGTGCGCCATCACAGCTTCACCCGCAGTATTGGTCAGCATCTGGGAACGCAGACCGATCAATCCCCTGGAAGGTATCTCGAATTCCAGGTGCTGCATCTCGCCCTTGCTTTCCATGATCTGCATTTCGCCCTTACGCTGTGTAACCAGGTCGATCACTTTACCGCTGAATTCAGCAGGCACATCTACCACCAGGTTCTCGTAAGGTTCATGTTTTTTACCATCGATGGTCTTTACCAGCACCTGTGGATTACCCACAGTCAACTCATAACCTTCGCGGCGCATGGTCTCGATCAGGATACCCAGGTGCAGGATACCACGGCCAAACACCAGAAAACTATCCGCACTATCGGTATCTTCCACACGTAAAGCCAGGTTCTTTTCGGTCTCCTTCATCAAACGGTCACGCAGGTGGCGTGAGGTTACAAACTTACCATCCTTACCAAAGAATGGTGAGTTGTTGATGCTGAAGGTCATACTCATGGTCGGCTCATCCACGCTGATCACCGGCAAACCCTCGGGGTTATCGATATCCGCAATGGTATCTCCGATATTGAAATCTTCCAGTCCTACCACCGCACACAGGTCACCGGCAATTACTTCCGTTACCCGGCGTTTGCCCATTCCTTCAAACACATACAGTTCTTTTACACGATTTTTCTTGACAGACCCATCGGCCTGTACCAGCGCAATAGGCTGGTTTTCCCTGATGGTTCCGCGGGTCACTTTACCAATGGCGATACGGCCCAGGAAAGAAGAGTAATCCAGCGAAGTGATCTGCATCTGCAGAAAACCTTCGTTCACTTTTGGTGGCGGCACATGTTTGATGATGCCATCCATCAGTGTCAGAATATTATCAGTAGGCGTTAAGCTGTCGTTGAACCAGCCATTTTTACCGCTGCCATAATAGGTAGGGAAGTTAAGCTGTTCTTCGGTAGCATCCAGGTTAAAGAAGAGTTCGAATACGGCGTCATGCACTTCATCCGGGCGGCAGTTGGGCTTATCCACCTTGTTAATCACCACAATGGGGTGCAGGTTCAGTTGTAAAGCTTTCTGCAATACAAAACGGGTCTGTGGCATGGGACCTTCAAAAGCATCTACCAGCAGGATCACACCATCGGCCATTTTTAAAACACGCTCTACCTCACCACCAAAATCACTGTGGCCGGGTGTATCAATCACATTAATCTTAACGTCGTTATAAGTTACGGCCGCGTTCTTGCTGAAGATGGTGATACCACGTTCCCTCTCCAGGTCGTTGCTATCCATGATCAGTTCCCCGGTCTCCTGGTTGTCCCTGAATACCTTGGTAGTTTGCAGTATCCTGTCTACCAGTGTTGTTTTGCCATGGTCTACGTGTGCGATAATGGCAATGTTTCTTATTTCCATGTAAAATTTTAAGGCTGCAAAGGTACAGCTTTAGCACGGGAGGGCAAAGTAAGCCCCTAAACTTAACAGAAAAAGAATATAACTAACTGATTATCAAAATATGATACCACCCCCAACCTAACCCCAGCATCCAGAATCATATCAAGCATCAAACATCAAGTATCAAGTATCAAGCATCAAGTATCAAGCATCAAGTATCAAGCATCAAGTATCAAGCATCAAGTATCAAGCATCAAGTATCAAGCATCAAGTATCAAGTATCCCCCCTCACACCCGCACATACCATTTCCGCTTATCCATCCAATACCCCACCGACCAGCACAGTAACATATAGGCCAGGGCAAATAAGAGAGAACCCCAATAATCGCCTGCATGACTGAACACAGCCCGGTAGATCGCCCTGAACAACGACTCATCTCCTACCTGGAAAGTGTACAGCAGGATCACCAGCAGCTCGGACAACAGGTAAATGGCCAGCGGATTCTTGCCCACCACTTCAAAAAACCAGGCCGCCCGGGTCTTATGCCGCATATCCATCAGGTAGATCACCCCGCCGAGGATCATACAGTCCAGTCCCACCGTATGCAACACAAATGAACTGGTCCATAATTTTTTGTTGATGGGGAAGATATAGTTCCAGAAATAAGCGATCACCAGTAACACAAAACCAGCCAGTAGCAGCTTGGTCAGCCCCTCATAGGTTTTCCCGCTTTGCTGCACATGTTTACCCACCAGATAACCGGCTACCACATTAACAATAGCTGGTAAAGTGCTCAACAGTCCTTCGGGATCGAATGCCACACCCTCACCATGGTACAGGTGGTTCTCGCCCAATAACCACAGGTCCAGTTTCAGACCGGCATTACCCTGTAAGCTGAGGGGGTCGGCGGGATCGCCAAACCAGAAGCAGAGTCCCCAATACAATAACAGGAAGCCGATACTCAATACCACTACGGTCCTGGTTTTAAGGAAATAGACCATCAGCGAAGCAAAACCATAACAGAGTGCGATGCGTTGCAACACCCCCAGGATACGGGTATGCGAGATGGGCGACAGCACCCAATGCCCCTCTTCCAGCCGCACAAAGGGAAACCAGTACATGAGGTAACCCAGTAAAAAGATCAGCAATGTGCGTTTGACTATTTTTCCCAGCACTTCAGCGGTGGTCATCTGCTCCCACTTGCGCATCACAAAACTCATGGCATTACCCACGGCAAATAAAAAAGAGGGGAATACCAGGTCGGTAGGTGTAAACCCATGCCAGTGAGCATGCAGCAGCGGTGCAAAAGTGACCGAGCCGTCGCCGGGGGTATTGACAATGATCATTAAACAGATGGTGAGCCCGCGGAATACATCCAGCGCGGGGAATCGTTGTGTTTTGGTAGTCATGGCAGCCGTTTGGAGTTTCTAATATAGGATTTTGTACGCGGATTCCGGCACTTATGAATACTGGTAACAAATTTGTAGTTTTAAGGAAACGATCTTTTATGCGCTTCCTCAAAATATTGCTCGCGATCCTGGTGGTACTGGCTGCGGTGTATTTTCTCGGTCCCAACCCCGCCACCCCGGTGTACAGTACCGTATTGCCTGAAGTGCCTTCCGGTGATTCGGCCCTGGAGACCTTTATCTTGAAGCAGGAAGCCCCACACAAGATCAAGCCCGACAATGAAGCCCGTATCGTATGGTTCGATGATACACTGAAACAGAAAACCGAATACGCCATCGTTTACCTGCACGGCTTCAGCGCCAGCCAGGAAGAGGGTAACCCGGTACACAGGAAAATTGCCAGGCAGTTTGGCTGCAACCTTTACCTGGCAAGACTTTCACAACATGGTATCGATACCACTGACGCGCTGGTCAATATGACCGCCGAAAATCTCTGGGAATCTGCCAAACAGGCTTATGCCATCGGCAAACAATTGGGCAACAAAGTGATCCTGATGGGCACTTCCACCGGAGGCACACTGGCGCTGCAACTGGCAGCCGCCTATCCGGATATTGCCGCACTGGTATTGTATTCTCCCAATATCCAGATCAACGACCCCAATGCCTGGCTGCTGAACAACCCCTGGGGCCTGCAGATAGCGCGCAAGGTAAAAGGCTCCTATTACAACGTAATCCCCAAAAAAACACCCGAATACAAACAATACTGGAACCAGGAATACCGCCTGGAAGCCCTGGTACAATTGGAGGAATTACTGGAGACCACCATGACGAAAAAGACCTTTGAAAAAGTGAAGCAGCCTGTCCTGGCGCTATACTATTATAAAGACGAGAACAACCAGGACCCCGTAGTAAAAGTAAGCGCCATCAAAAAGATGATGGCCTCATTGGGTACACCGGTAGAAAAAGAAGAAATGGTGGCCATACCCAATGCCGGCAGTCATGTACTGGCATCGCCCATCCAATCGAAAGACATCCTGAGTGTGGAGAAAGAGACCGCAGAATTCCTGAAAAATATGCTGCAGCTGAAACCAGTGCAGTAAGGTACAGCCGCATAACCACCACCCGGTTTGCCAACAAGCCGGGTGGTGGTAAACTTCTCAGGGTGAATGCATCTGAATTTTTTCAGAGTAGTCGCTCGGCTCCGCCGAGTGACGCCTATTCACAGGCTTCCAGCCTGAAAGTCCAAAAACCGCACCCCCCGCAACACCCATGGCAAACTTCCCCAATCCACGGCTGAAGCCACAACTTTCCTTATCTTCATCCTGCTCAAACAAAAACGATCACTATGCCACGCAGTAGAATAGCCGGTATCGGTAAATACGTGCCCAGCAACGTTGTTACTAACCAGGACCTGATGCAGTATATGGACACCACAGACGAGTGGATACAGGAGAGGACCGGTATCAAAGAGCGCCGTTACGCGCACCGCACAGAAGAAACTACCACTACCATGGCTGTAGAAGCCGCCAAAATAGCCATCGAACGGGCGGGAACCACTGCTGATGATATTGATTTCATCGTATTTGCCACCCTGTCTCCCGACTATTATTTTCCCGGCTGCGGGGTCATGTTACAGCGCGCTATGAAGATGAAAGAAATAGGGGCGCTTGATGTACGAAACCAGTGCAGCGGCTTTCTGTATGCTTTGAGTGTGGCCGACCAGTTCATCAAGACCGGTATGTACAAGAATATCCTGGTAGTGGGGAGCGAGAAACATTCTTTCGGGCTTGATCTCAGTACCCGGGGCAGGAATATCTCCGTGATCTTTGGCGATGGCGCCGGTGCCGTGGTGTTGCAACCCACCGAAAAAGAAGACCAGGGCATCCTGAGCACACACTTGCACAGTGATGGTGAGTCGGCAGAGATACTGGCCATGTATAATCCCGGCACCCATGCCAATCACTGGGGCACCCATAACTACGCCGATTTTGACGATGCCCCTATTGCCAATATGTTCATGAGCCATGCCATGATCGACAAAGCGCAGAACTTCCCGTATATGGACGGGCAGACAGTCTTCAAAAAAGCGATCGTGAAATTTCCGGAAGTGATCCTGGAATCACTTACGGCAAACGGTTACCAGTCTTCCGATATCAATATGCTCATACCCCACCAGGCCAACCTGCGGATAGCCCAGTTTGTGCAGCAAAAACTGCATCTCAGCGATGAGCAGGTGTACAACAATATTCAACATTTCGGTAACACTACGGCAGCTTCTGTTCCATTAGCTTTGTGCGAAGCCTGGGAAAAAGGAAAGATCAAAGAGGGCGACCTGGTATGCCTGGCTGCTTTTGGCAGCGGTTTCACCTGGGCCAGCGCCCTGATCAGGTGGTAAGACCACCATTTTGCAACCGTACTTTACAGCAATTACCCAATGAACAGCAGGTGGCCATTGCCATCCTGCTTACTATTAAAAGCCAGTGAATATTGTGATGACCGATAGAAAAATCATTTACCTCATCAATCCCATATCCGGCACATCCAGAAAGGAAGGTATCCGGAAACTGATCGAAAGGGAAACAACCGCGCAGGGTATCCCTTTTCTCATAGAGAACACCAATGCCAGCGGTAATTACGAACACATCAAAGATTGGGTACTCCGCGAACAATATACAGATATCGTGATGGTGGGCGGAGATGGTACCGTGAACCAGGTAACCCAGGCACTGCACGACCTGCCGGTACGGTTCGGGATCATCCCCGTAGGCTCGGGCAACGGACTGGCAAGGGCAGCGGGTATCCCCATGAAACCGCAACAGTCACTGGCCCTCGTATTTACTGGTACACCACGGAAAGTAGATGCTTTCCGGATCAATGACCATTTTTCCTGCATGCTCAGCGGTATTGGTTTTGATGCACAGGTGGCGCATGATTTCGCCAGCAAAGCCAGCCGGGGATTGATGACCTATACGCAGCAAAGTATCATCAACTATTTTAAGGCGCATCCTTACCAGTTCCAGATTGTACTGGATAATTTTTCTTTTTTTACAGATGCGTTTTTTATCAGCATCGCTAACAGCAACCAGTTTGGCAACAATGTCACCATTGCCCCGCAGGCAAGCCTGAATGATGGTTTGCTCGATATCGTGATCGTTCAAAAAATGAATAAGGCCAGACTGCCTTTCGCCATCCTGCAGCAGATACGCGGCAACAACAAACTGCAACAGCTGGTAGAAGATATGACAGGAAAGAACATCCTCTATTTCCAAACACCTTCCCTCACCATCCGCAACCTGAAACACGCGCCACTGCACATTGATGGGGAGCCCAGGGAGACCACGGAGGAATTCAGTATCCAGATACTGAAAGATTGCTTCACACTGATCCAGGCCTGAGGAAGTACCAGCTGCTATGTATCAGGAAAGAGTAATAGAGGTATCATGGTTTTACCAAACGCCTGAGCCGCTGGAATTCCTTTTCATTCACCTGGTTATATAAGGCCCTGGAAATATCTTTTTTCTCCGCAGCCGTTAAATGAAAACTCAAACTGGCAGGTGCATCCTGTTTGGATGGAACGTACTGAAACGTGATACTGTGAAATCCCGCACCATAGGCGTCTGCCAGGAAATGAAGCTGGTCGTGCTGGTAATAATCCTGCATCTTATACCAGTTGTTCTGCAATATCAGGAAGGGTTTCGTCATCAGGCTAACCAGCGAATTACCTTCAAAAGGTTTATCCCAGTCAGCCAGGCTCCTGTCGCGCAACTGCAGCAAGACCACTTTACTGGTATTGGCTTTGAGCCAGCCTTTAAATGTGTATATGAACCGCAGGCAGGCATCCTGCCCAAAATTGTCGCGCAGTCCGGCATCCATCACATCAATGATCGGGTTGGTGGGTAGCCATACATTGGGTAGCACATACGGGAAAGTAGCGTTCATCCGCAGGGCAGAAAGCACGCGCAGGTTCATCGCATCCTGCTTGGCAAAGAAGGAATTAAAATCAACCGCATCCGGGTCCGCAACGGTCAGGTCCGCACTATCGGTCAGCGGTTTCATCAGGAAACGTACGGGATGTGTGCTGATGATCATCTTGCGCCCGTCGCGGGTGATCACTGAATTGAAGAACATGGTGGGGATCTCTGCATTGGCTTCGGCCTGTACATAATCCCGCAGGGTCTTCGACAGTATACCACCGGTATTTTCGTTCAGTTTTTGCTCAAAAGCATATCCCCTGTCTTTGGCGTATTCATAACCATTTACGCTGAACTTCTGTACCGGCCCGATCATATCCCTGGTAACAAAAGAGGAAAACAAAGGATTCAGCAGGTCCTGTGTGATGTTCTCCACATACTGTTTATGCTGCAGGTCAATAGCTGCACCATTGATCTTCTCATAATACAATTCCCGGAAATACGCCGCGCCCAGCATGCCACCCGATGCTCCATTGATGAGCATGGTCTGGCGCATCAGCCGGCCATTCAGCAAACTATCCAGCCGTTGTAAGGTATTCATGGTGAACGCCGCACTCCGGGCTCCCCCACCACTGGTGCTGATCAGGTACATCACGGGTTTATCTGTGTGCTGCCTGGCTTTCCATCTATCCAATACCTCGATGAAATGTTTCCGGTCCGCATCTATATTCGCTTCGCTGGCCAGCGCCTGCACAGAATCACGGTTATATACCGGCCGTTCATTTTTATTCAGGTAATTCAGCCCATAGGCTTTGTTTCGCGGATCGATGATCTCTTTCTGGTACAGCAGGTTCATCACTATGTACACCACCACTACCAATGGAATACTCCAGCTATGCAGAAACAGCGAAACCGCACCAGCCAACGCGATCAGGATGGCAAAAAAGATGGTAATGCTGGCCGCCGCCGGTAATTGAAACAGCCGGCTGTCCGAAGTATATCCTACCAGTATCAGGAAAATAAAAGCGACCAGGATAGCGATCACTGCGGCCACATGGTGCCGTTTGAACACCGTATCCAGGAAATCCTGGCTGTAATGCCTTACATCGCGCGGCTTGCGCAGACTGAACCTGGCACTCAGGAACCAGTCAACCCGCATTTCAGAACGCTCACTGGGCAATACCTTTTTACCTGAGATCTGCTTGTACCGGGTATTGGCCGACTTGATCACATCGCCCATCGTAAAATAAATGGTCTTATCCGCACCGAAAAAATAAAGGAAAGCAACCAGGATAGACAAGAATACACCACCGGTAAACCCAGCCAGCAGCCACCATACTTCCATCGCCGAAAACAATTCCTGGTAACGGGCATAATGGATGGTCTTTACCAGGTAAAACACCAGGAAGACAGTAGGAAGCAGCGAATTGTTGATACAGTATTTCAGGAAAGGCTGCGCAGTAGTGGCCAGGAAACGGATGTTTTTACTATGCAGGATGAACGTGGTAATATTCCAACTCATAATGAATATGCCTACCGCAACACCCAGTATGGCCATACTCAACGCAGTAATACTTCCAAAATATTCAGGTGCCAGGAACAGGCTATTGGCCCCGAAAGTGAACATGAATTCACCCGCCACGGTGGCAAACAAAATGTACCAGAACAAAAGAAATACCTGGTACCTGCGGAAATGCAGCAGGAACAGCTGCACCGGCAACGAATAAAAGATACCCACTAGGTATTTCTTCATAATAGCATGACTTTGGAATCCGTCAATCTCTTACAAGATACAATATCCAGACCAGTGATAACAGCAACAACATACCCACCAACTGATGCAACTGGGCCATCCATTCAAAAGCGCCCCAGCGACCGGGTATGATATCCATACTGGTCAATACAGCAGCAATACCCAACAACACCTGCACCAACACAATATACAACGGCCAGCGTTTGGTTTGTTCAAATAAGACAGAACCCCGGGTGCGTATCAGCTTCACCGACCATAGAACGATCAGCAACAACAGCAGATAGGCAAGGCCGCGGTGTATGAAATGTATCAGTATCTTATTGTCGATAAAGTTCAGCAGGAAGGGCTGGTCGATAAATAAATTGGCCGGCACCCAGTCGCCGTTGATCGTTGGCCAGGTTGGTGCCACAGTAGCCGCTTTATGCCCCGCCATTAAAGCCCCGTACAGCAACTGGACAACCAGGAGCAGCAGAATAGCCAGGTTCCATTTTCTGAGCGATGCCTGGCGGACGATGGCTTCTTTTTTCACCAATAACCGGAGGGCAAACCAGAAACAATAACAAAGCAGTCCCAATGCAAAGATGAAGTGTAGTGCCAAACGGGTGGGTTTTACGTATACCGCATCGCCGGTAAGTCCGCTGGCCACCATGATCCAGCCAATGGCTCCCTGCAAAGCGCCTAAAAAGAACAGCACCACCAGGGGTGTGATCATTTCTTTTTTGAAATGTTTTTTTACGAGGAACCAGATAAACCCGAAGGCAAATACCAGGCCGATGGTACGGGCCCATAAACGGTGGAACCATTCCCAGAAAAAGATGAATTTGAAATCAGACAGGGTAAACTCAAAATTGAGCAGCTGGAACTGCGGGGTCTGGCGATATTTGGCAAACTCAGCCATCCACTGCTGTTCGTTCAGCGGCGGTAAAGAGCCGGTGATCACATCCCACTGGGTGATGGATAAACCGCTTCCGGTCAAACGGGTAATGCCCCCCAGGGCCACCTGGATGACCGTCATCCCCACCCCTACCAATAACCAGGTTGCTACCAGCCTGGAAGAACGCGCTGCTGTGTCCATAACGATGCTGTTTCTATATAGTGGCAAAGGTAACAGTATAACAGACCCTGCCCTTGTTTTGTAAAATGAATTTGGAAACTATGCCGGGGATGCATGAATTTTACCGCTATGTTATCCCTCTTCTACCAAACGGAACAACCCGAAGCGGGTGTGGATGAAGCAGGCCGCGGCTGTTATGCCGGTCCCGTATTTGCTGCAGCTGTGATCTTACCTGAAGGTTTTTATCACCCACTGCTGAACGACAGCAAACAGGTGCCTGCCAGGCAGCGCGAGACCCTTCGCGAAGTGATCGAAGCACAGGCCATCAGTTGGGCAGTAGCCAGTGTAGACAACGAAGAGATCGACCGGATCAATATCTTACAGGCTTCTTTTAAAGCCATGCATCTTGCCATCAGCCGGTTAACGCGGCCACCCGGGTTACTGCTGATCGATGGCAACCGCTTTGTTCCTTATGCGCAGACACCACATCACTGTATCATCAAAGGCGATGGAAAATTCGCCTCCATTGCCGCGGCCAGTATCCTGGCCAAAACACACCGGGATGCCTACCTCCTGCAATTACACGAAGAATTTCCGCAATACGGCTGGGATAAGAACAAAGGTTACGGAACAGCTGAACACAGGAACGCCATTGAAGCGTACGGACTGTGCAAATACCACCGGAAAAGCTACAAGATCTAAGTGCCGGTAACAGGCGGTCTATTCATTCCAGGCACCGGCGCCCTCTCTCACAACGGTATAAGTATCGTTGGTACAATCCACAATGGTGGAAGGTATCATACCACCAATACCGCCGTCTACCACAATATCGACCAGTTTCGAAAAATTGGCATACATGATCTCGGGATCGGTGTATTCTTCTACCATCTCTCCCGGTAAGGAAGTAGAAAGGATCGGGTGGGTCAGTTCATGCACAATGGTCCGGGCAATATTATTATCGGGTACCCGTAACCCGATGGTACTTTTTTTACTGTGCAGGATCTTGGGCACTTCCTTACTGGCCGGGAGAATAAAGGTATAGGGACCCGGCAAATAGGTTTTTAATAACCGGTACAACGGCGTGGAAATACTTTTCGTGTACTTGCTCAGGTCGCTCAGGTCATAACACACAAAACTCATCTGCGAACGCGAAGGGTTCACCTGTTTGATGCGGGCGATCCGCTCAACCGCTTTGTGCTGAAAGATATCGCAACCCAACCCATAAATGGTATCGGTGGGATAAATGATCACCCCGCCATCCAACAGGCATTCGATCACCGTCTTGATATGTCGTGGATTAGGATTATCCGGGTGTATATGCAACAGCATACTGCAAGTTACATCATCCGCAAACATTTCCTCAGAAACACTTTAACGGAAGTGGCCCAGTTTGAGTCATTTTGCCGCGCCCTTCAGGGCGTGGACATAAGTTCTTTCCTTTTTATTAAATAACTGGGCTTCAGCCCAGTGTTAAAAAGTAAGGGTTAGAAAAAGATTCACCATGCCACACCGGGCTGAAGCCCGGTAAACCGTTTATTAGAAGCTGTACACATCCACGCCCTAAAGGGCGCGGCAAATATTTTCTTTCGAAAAAGTGCAAAGTAACCCACTACACTTTAACGATCCGATGTTCGCAGAATACACCGTTACCAGTATTTTTGCAAAAACCAATAGCATCCCTATGCAATTACAACCTGTTGATGTTGTTGATGAGATCAGTGCGCAGGATTTCAGGCAACAGTACTACCAACCCATGCAGCCATTGGTGATCAGGAACCTTTCGAAAACCTGGCCCGCTTACGAAAAATGGAACTGGAACTATTTTAAGGAATTGGTGGGCGACCAGCGTGTAGCACTTTACAACAACACCAAAAGCGACGCATATACCCCTATCAATACTGCCGACGATTACAAGAGTTTCGGAGAATATATCAACATGATCGAACAGGGACCTGCCGCCTGGCGTATTTTCCTGTTCAATATATTCGATCATGCCCCGCAGCTTACACAGGATTTTACCTGGCCCGAACACCTGATGAAGGGATTTGTGAAAAAATATCCCATGCTGTTTACCGGTGGCGCTACTTCCATTACGCACATGCATTTTGATATTGACCTGAGTCATATCCTGCATACCCAGTTTGCTGGCAGAAAACGTATCCTGCTTTTCCCGCACAGCCAATCGGACAGCTTATACCGGAAACCTTTTGAAGTATTGAGCCTGGCAGATTTCAGCAACTATTACAACCCGGGAAAAAGTAAACTGGATTATCAAAAGTTTCCCGCACTGGAAAAAGCCCGGGGGTATGACCTTATCCTGAACCATGGCGAAACGCTGTTCATGCCCGCCGGTTACTGGCACCATATGGAATACCTTGACAGCGGTTTTGCCATGAGCCTCCGTGCCCTGCAGCCCTCCATCACCGGCAAACTTACCGGCGCATGGAACCTGTTTGGTATGCGCACCATTGATACGGTCATGAAAAAGACCCTGCCCCAGCCCTGGTACAACTGGAAAAAGAAACGCATTTTCAATAATGCCGCTAAAGTATTGTAACACTTACTTGTCTATACATACACCAAAAGGCGGCCTTGTGCCGCCTTCGGTTTGTCTGTAACCCCGTGAAAACTGAATAGTGAAAAAGTCGTCATCACTTTTTCTACCGGTAAAACTAATTACCCGGACCAGTTCTGTCAAGGTAAGTTCTACGCAAAAAAATGGGTGTTTTAACGGTTGTTTTGCTCACCAAAAACCCTCAATTTGTCCATCCCAATTATTAGCAACCACAGTTATACCTTTTAAATAATCTTACCATGCCCAAAATAGCGCTGGTTGATGACCATTCCTTACTACGCAATGCATTGGCCAATGTCATTAAGACCTTTCCCGGTTACGAGGTATTGTTCCAGGCCAATAACGGCAGGCATTTCATACAGGTACTTGACCCTGATAACTTGCCTGATATTGTCCTGATGGATGTGAGCATGCCCTTTATGAACGGGTTCGAGACCACCCGCTGGTTGAACCAGCATTATCCCGACGTGCGCGTGATTGCCTTGAGCATGCAACGGGAAGAATGGACCGTGATCCGTATGCTACGGAACGGAGCCAAAGGTTTTATGCTGAAAGAGACAGACCTGGAAGACCTGCGGAGGGGCCTCAACGAAGTGGCCAATAAAGGACTGTACATCAACGAGATCCTTTATAAAAGGATCGTACACACAATCAATAAGGACCCCGAAACGGTTCATGCCCATGAATGGGAGATCACCATGAGCCTGAGCGAGCGGGAAAAAGAATTCCTGCGCCTGATCTGCACGGAAAAATCGTACAAGGAAATTGCCACCGAAATGTGCCTCAGTCCCAGAACGGTCGACGGCTACCGTGATCTCCTGTTCGAAAAAATGCAGGTTATCTCCCGTATCGGTCTTGTGTTATTTGCCTTCCGGAATGGCATCGCGAGGATCTGACCTGGTTTTCTTTCATACCCATCATGCAAAATCCCCGCTGTAGCGGGGATTTTGCATATACCATGAGAAAAATTAACTAAAAACCCCTCACCTAAAAGGTGAGGGGTTTTTGTATGTCGTCTGAAGCCGACTTTAACCGCCGACAACAGTAAATTCCTCATTGGGTTCAGATGCGTCATCCTGATTCTTTATATACTCCGCTATCACTTCATCAGTAACATTTCCAGAGGTAGCAACAAAATATCCTCGACCCCACAAATGTCTACCCCAAAACAACTTCG
>JACPEA010000017.1 GCA_016183765.1 Bacteroidota bacterium | reverse complement strand
CTAAGCGTGAAACCTTCCACAAGATGAGTTTACTTTTAAGGGTCGTCAAAGACTATGACGTTGATAGGCTATAGGTGTAAAGTTGGTAACAACAAAGCCAAGTAGTACTAATTGCCCGTAAGCTTTATTTTTTTTCTTGTAATTCTTCTAGCTTCCCAATATGTAACTTATTTAAGTAGTAAGTAATAAGTGTTAAGTTATAAGTAGTATTCTTTACTTATAACTTATAACCCAGTACTTACCACTTATGAAGATCTTATGGTGGTTTTGCCGGGGGTGTTCACCTCTTCCCATTCCGAACAGAGAAGTTAAGTCCCCCATGGCCGATGGTACTCGCATCACGCTGGGAGAGTAGGTAGCTGCCATATTTATTGAACCCGATCAGTTTTACTGATCGGGTTTTTTTTGCTCAATACTGAAGCTGAGTTGCCATATGAACGGATAAAGTTCATTGCTATGAAGTCAGGTAAAGGAAGAGCGTAACTGTTCAACCGGTATATAGAATCGGTGAACGTGAATAGAAAAAACCAAAGGGATATTTGCAGAGTAGCTTTATCTGGTATCTTGTTGGTATCATTTGCCAATAATCTTGATTAGTGCCTATCTTACATATCATCCAATTCCCTTTTTCTGATGATCAAATTTCTGGGTAATAACCTGCAACGTTTCCTGAGAATGGGAATGGAGAAAGATCGTAGTTTTATCGACGGACAGAAGACCTATATGTTCAACCTGTTCAGTATGATCGGCCTGCCATTTGCTGTACTGTCGCTGATCATCAATCTCTATTGGCAGGCCTATATTCCGGCATCGTTCAATATTACGCAGATATTCATTTTTTCTTTTGCCTTTTATATATCCTCTTCCGGCAAATGGCGCAACCTCCGGATCCTGCTGCTGGTACTGGTGGCCGGCATAGCTGTTGCCAACGGGTACTTTTATAAAGCAGGAAGCGAATACCGCCTGATGGTGATGATGCTGGCAGCCCTCATCTTTTTTGATACGCACTGGAAATATTTCCTTTTCTCATCCCTGCTCTGTCTTGTATTTGTGTGGCTACGTTTGGAACACCTGCCTTTAGCAGGAATGGATTTGCTGGAGAGAATTGCCACCGGGCTGAAGATTTTGGTACCGCTTTGTTTGTTTATCATGTCATTGTTCTATTTCAAACACCTGTATTTCAAAAATCTTTCGCAGCTGGAGATTTCCAATACGGAACTTTCCATAGCGAAAGAACAGAAGGAGAAGATCCTGAATACGGTGGCGCATGACCTGCGAAGCCCCATCAACAATATTTCTGCCATCTCACAGCTGATGCTGGGAGATGATCAACTGTCTGCTGAGCAGAAAGAAATGATGACGCTGATCCAACATTCTTCCAAAAGTTCATTGGTGTTGATCAACGACCTGCTTAAAAAAACGGATGCACTTAATGACAATGTACAGTTACAGCAAACAGACCTTAATTTGCTGGTAACACAAACATTGGCCTTACTCGAAATAACTGCAGCCAGGAAAAACATCCGCATCCGGTCAGATAAGGATTCCCAGGAATTGCCTGTAAATATGGATGCCAATAAGATCGAACGGGTAATTACCAACCTGGTAAACAATGCCATTAAATTCAGCCCGGTCAATTCTGTTATTGAGGTACAGGTACGGAAAGACCGTAAAGAGGCTTTGCTGCTTGTTGCAGATCATGGTATCGGCATCGCAAAGGCTGACCAGGGGAAAATATTCGATATGTTCACACATGCACGGCGCAAAGGCACTGAAGGAGAAGTGAGCTATGGCATCGGTCTCTCTATCTGTAAGCGGATCGTTGAACAACACGGTGGAACCATTACCCTGGAAAGTGAGGTAAATAAGGGAACACGCTTTTTTGTCCGCCTGCCGTTGGCGCAATCTTAAAAAACGGCTGCGTGATATCAGGCAACCTCTTCGCCGGTGGATGCGGCCAGCAACCTGAACCAGTCTTCTTTTTCCAGCCTGATGGATGCGGCAGCTTTGGCCTGGAGCAATCTTTCGATTTTAGTGGTTCCGATGACCGATTGTATTCCGGATGGATGGGTGTGCAGCCAGGCGAGTAAAATCTCATTCAATCCTGTATTATATTTTTCCGCCAGTTCATTTGCGGCAAGAGAAATGGCCCGAAAACGGGGATGACTGTCATCTGTGAACAGGCCTCCACCCAGCGGCGCCCATGCCATGGGGATGATCCGGTGCCGCATACAGTTTTCCAGGGTGCCATCGGTGAGTGACCTGGTCTGCATGAGTGAGATCTCTACCTGGTTGTATTCGATCAAAGTGTATTTGGCCAGAAGCTCAACCTGGTGTGGCAGGAAATTGGATACGCCAAAAGATAGTATTTTTCCCTGTTCTTTCAGCAGTTCAATGGCTTCTGCTACTTCTGACGGATCGAGGAGAGGGTCAGGACGGTGTATGAGCAGCACGTCAAGATAGTCCGTACCCAGATTCTGCAGCGAGTGTTCAACGGAACGGATAATGTGCTGCCGGGAAGTATTGTACGACTTGATGCTGTGTTCCGGCCGGTTGGGACTGACCATCTGTATCCCGCATTTGCTGATCAGTTTCATATGGTGCCGGAGTGATGGGCTTTCTTGTAACACTTCACCAAATTCCGCTTCTGTGGTATAATCACCATAGATATCGGCATGATCGAAACTAATAATACCATATTGCAGGCAGGTCTCGATCATTTCGCGGTATTGTGTGGTGCTGAAGTTGGCGCCCCAGATACCCCAGCGCATAACGCCGGCCACAGGAGAAGTGATGGCAGTGTTTTTCATTTACCAAATATAAGAAACCGGGATCAGTTGGCTTTGATGCGAATTACTGATGGATGATCGCCGGTGTTCGGAAGAAAATTCTGTATAATACTGTTACCAGCCCCTTTTGCCGCGCCCTTCAGGGCGTGGATACAAATTATTTCTATGTGCTTCTTTTGGGACTTTAGTCCCAGGTGGGTATAGACCTTTCTCAAAAAACAACTCAGGGCTAAAGCCCAATCTACTCTTTAGAAAACATCCTATCCACGCCCTGAAGGGCGCGGCAAAGGCAAAAGCAAAAAGACGCAGCAAGCTAACAAGACAAAGCCAGTTTACTGTTCCAGATACCTATGGTGGATGACCGACACAAGGTTAAGGCAAGGCATAAAAAAAGTCCGGCGTACCGGACTTATGTTAGTGTGGGTTGGTTCTTTGGGATTAATACCTGTTACCGTATCCGCCGCCATTACCACCACGATCGCGGTTATATCCGCCACCGTTGCCGCCGCGGCTTCCACCACCACCGTAACCGCCACGGCTTCCGCCGCCACCACCGAAGCTCTTCTTCTTGAAGCCGCCTCTGTCGCCTTCAGGGCGTGGTGTAGACTCGTTCACAACGATCTTACGACCCAGGACTTCTGTGTCGTGCAGCGCTGCGATGGCCGCTTTGGCAGCGTCATCATCAGCCATTTCAACAAAACCGAAACCTTTGCTGCGGTCGTTGTTGAATTTGTCGGTAACGATCTTTGCACTGGTTACTTCTCCGTACGGGGTAAACAGGTTTTGCAGGTCTTCGCTGGACATATTCCAGTTCAGATTTCCAACGTAAATGTTCATGTTCTTAAAAAAATTAAATGATCAAAAACCAATGAGAAAAACAGTAACCAAAAACCTCGAAGCATTTACGTTTAAAACCTTCTGGAATATGGAAGAACTGTCATTGGACTCCCGAAGATAGGGATTTTGTTGAATTGCTCTATTTTTTTTGGTTTTTTACCCGAAACTGCTTTCCTGTTATCAAACCACGGTTTTTAGCCGGCAGAAAGCCCTGTAACATACTTGTTTACAGCTGTTTTAGGGTGCGATTCGAATAGTTCTGTTAGCACTTTCTGCTGACCAGGGAACGGGACCCTGAAGGGAGTGACACAACCGGGGCTGCTGTTTGTACGGGTGTATGGACAAAAAAAAGCCCGTTCCGGGGAACAGGCTTTATCAGTTGAGCGGGTAATTACTCTGCAACTACTTCAAAATCAATCTCAACAACGTTTCCGTTACCGAAATCGATGCTTGCTTTGTGTGTACCCAGTTCTTTTACTTCATCCACGATAGAGATACGCTTGCGGTCGATCTCGTAACCTTTCTGGTCGCGGATGGCGCGGGCGATCTGTAAAGAGGTAACGCTACCGAAGATCTTTCCGCTGGTACCGGTTTTGGCACCGATAGAAACGGCAGAAGCTTTCAGCACTTCGATCACTTTATTGAGTTCGGCCAGCATCAGGGCTTCTTTCTTGGCGATCACTTTCAGACGCTCTTCGTGTTGTTTCAGGTTGGCAGGACTGGCTTCAATAGCGAATTTCTGAGGGATCAGGTAATTACGGGCATAACCATTTTTTACGGTCACCAGTTCATTACGGCCACCCAGATTATCTACATCCTGGATTAAGATTACTTGCATGTTGGTTGTTTTAGTCCCCAAGAGCCCAGTCTTTCCGACTGTCTCACGCCCGGGCGTGATTAGGGAAGGTTACTAATGAAATTTATTTTAATAAGTCAGTTACATAAGGTAACAAAGCCATCTGACGGGCTTTCTTTACCGCGTCCTGAACTTTACGCTGATACTTCAGTGAGTTACCGGTCAAACGGCGTGGTAACAGTTTACCCTGCTCGTTGATGAATTTCTTCAGGAACTCGATGTCTTTGTAGTCAACGTATTTAATGCCATATTTTTTGAAGCGACAGAATTTTTTCTTGGGCTTCTCCTGTTTGATGGCGGTCAGGTATTTGATTTCGTTCTTTGCCATGATTAAGCCTCCTGTTTGTCTTGCATTGCAAATCCGCCATTTCTTTTCACGTGGTTGTACTCGACGGCGTATTTATCGAGACGGGTGATCATGTGGCGCATGATCTGCTCATCGCGCAACATCTGGATCTTCAATTTTTCGTTGATCTCTGAAGGACCCTGGAATTCCAACAGCCAGTAGATACCGGTTGTTTTTTT
>JACPEA010000015.1 GCA_016183765.1 Bacteroidota bacterium | reverse complement strand
ATCGAGATGGAAGTGAAGAGCGTATTCATCCAGAAAGAAGACGTGGGTGGAGATTATGCCATCATCTATAACACATTGAACAAGGATACTTCGAACAGTGAACTGGAAGCGGTTCAGCACATTTACCGCCAGCTGCGTGGTGCTGATGCTCCGGATAATGAAACTGCCCGTGGTATCATCGATAAATTATTCTTCAGCGACAAACGGTATGACCTGGGAGAAGTTGGTCGTTACAAGATCAACCGCAAACTGGGACTGGATTACCCGCTGACCAAAAAAGTACTGACCAAGCAGGACATCATCGAGATCATCAAATACCTGGTTCGCCTGACCAATGCGAAAGCAGAGATCGATGATATCGATCACCTGAGCAACCGTCGTGTGCGTACCGTAGGTGAACAATTGTATGCCCAGTTCGGCGTGGGTCTGGCCCGTATGGCCCGTACCATCCGTGAGCGTATGAACGTTCGCGACAACGAAGTGTTCACACCTGTTGACCTGATCAATGCAAGAACCTTATCGTCTGTGATCAACTCGTTCTTCGGAACATCGCAGTTGTCGCAGTTCCTCGACCAGACCAATCCTTTGAGTGAGATCACGCACAAGCGTCGTATCTCCGCACTGGGACCAGGCGGTCTGAGTCGTGAGCGTGCGGGCTTCGAGGTTCGTGACGTACACTATTCACACTATGGTCGTCTGTGTACCATTGAAACACCGGAAGGACCGAACATCGGTCTGATCTCTACCCTTTGCGTACACGCCGCTATCAACGATATGGGCTTTATTGAAACCCCTTACCGTAAGGTATCGGGCGGTAAAGTGAACATGAAGGAACTGACATTCCTGAGTGCGGAAGAAGAAGATACTGCTAAAATTGCGCAGAGCAACTCGCCACTGACCGAAAAAGGGGAGTTTGCAGAAGACAAGGTTGTATCGCGTCAGACTGGTGATTTCCCGATCCTTGATAAAGAAGAAGTAGAATATATGGACGTTGCACCGAACCAGATCGTTGGTTTGAGTGCTTCGCTGATCCCGTTCCTGGAGCATGATGATGCCAACCGTGCGCTGATGGGATCGAATATGCAGCGCCAGGCAGTTCCTTTGTTACGTCCGGAAGCACCTATCGTAGGTACCGGTCTGGAAGGAAAAGCTGCGCGTGATGCACGTATCCAGATCCACGCAGAAGGCAATGGTGTGGTGGAATTCGTTGACGCTACTGAGATTCATGTCCGTTATGACCGTAACGACCTGGACCGTCTGGTAAGCTTCAATGATGACCTGCAGATCTACAAACTGACCAAGTTCATCAAAACCAACCAGGCAACCTGTATCAATCTCCGCCCTGCGGTGAAGAAAGGACAGAAAGTGAAGAAGGGCGACTTCCTGACAGAAGGATACGCAACCAAAGACGGAGAGCTGGCGCTGGGTCGTAACCTGCAGGTGGCATTCATGCCATGGAAGGGTTACAACTTCGAGGATGCCATCGTGATCAATGAGAAAGTGGTTCGCGAAGACCTGTTCACTTCTGTACACATTGAAGAATACGAACTGGAAGTACGTGATACCAAACTGGGTGAAGAAGAACTGACCCCGGATATCCCGAATGTTTCTGAAGATGCTACCAAAGACCTGGATGAGCATGGTATCATCCGTATCGGTGCCACCATCAAAGAAGGTGATATCCTGATCGGTAAGATCACACCGAAGGGTGAATCAGATCCTACTCCGGAAGAGAAACTGCTGCGCGCCATCTTTGGCGACAAAGCCGGTGATGCAAAAGATGCTTCCCTGAAAGCGCCTAACGGAACCGAAGGTGTGGTGATCGATAAAAAACTGTTCCAGCGCGCCAAGAAAGACAAGAATGGCAAGATCCGTGAGAAAGCGCTCCTGGAGAAAGTAGAGAAAGTGCACCAGCAGAACACAGAATCACTGAAAGAACTGTTGCTCGAAAAACTGCAGACCCTGTTGAAAGACAAAGCGTCTACCGGTGTCAGCAACAACTTTGGTGAAATGCTGATCGGTAAGGGCGCTAAGTTCAATAACAAGAACCTGGCTACCATCGATTACCAGAATGTGAACCCATTGGGCTGGACCGGTGATGCAAAGACCGATGACCAGATCAACACATTGCTGCACAATTACAGCATCAAGTATAACGAAGAGCTGGGCCGCTATAAGAGAGAGAAGTTCAATATTTCCATTGGTGATGAATTACCTGCCGGTGTATTGAAACTGGCGAAAGTGTACCTGGCTGTAAAGCGTAAGCTGAAAGTGGGTGATAAGATGGCGGGCCGTCACGGTAACAAAGGTATCGTGGCCAAGATCGTTCGTGCAGAAGATATGCCGTTCATGGAAGATGGCACACCGGTTGATATTGTACTGAACCCGCTGGGGGTACCTTCCAGGATGAACCTGGGTCAGATCTATGAGACGATCCTGGGTTGGACCGGTAAACGCCTGGGACTGAAATTCTCTACGCCGATCTTTGATGGTGCTTCTACTACGCAGATCGAAGAGTACTGTGAGCAGGCGAATATTCCACTTAACGGACATACTTACCTGTATGACGGAGAAACCGGAGAACGTTTCCACCAGAAAGCCACTGTGGGTGTGATCTACATGATCAAACTGCACCACATGGTAGACGATAAGATGCACGCCCGTTCGATCGGACCATACAGCCTGATCACACAGCAGCCGCTGGGTGGTAAGGCACAGTTTGGTGGACAGCGTTTTGGTGAGATGGAGGTATGGGCACTGGAAGCATATGGTGCAGCCAATATCCTGCAGGAATTGCTGACCCTGAAATCGGATGATATCATCGGCCGCGCGAAGACTTACGAAGCGATCGTGAAAGGTGATAATATCCCTCGTCCGGGTGTTCCGGAATCGTTCAATGTATTGGTACATGAACTGAGAGGTCTGGGACTGGATCTGAAATTTGAGTAAGATACGTGAGACGTGAGTCGTTAGTTGTGAGTGAAAAACTCACGATTCACGATTCACGACTGACGAATAGCATTGCAGTTGTAAACAATCTTAAAATTAAAAGAGCTCACGGCTCAAAGCCCGCAGCTCAAAGCTCAAACATATGGCAATCAAAAGAGATAACAAACCGAGACCAACTTTCTCCCAGATCACTATCAGCTTAGCATCTCCTGACAGTATCCTGGAAAGAAGTTTTGGCGAAGTTTTAAAGCCTGAAACCATCAACTACCGTACTTACAAGCCGGAGCGTGATGGTTTGTTTTGTGAAAGAATTTTCGGACCGGTAAAAGATTATGAGTGTGCCTGCGGTAAGTATAAGCGTATCCGTTACAAGGGGATCGTTTGTGACCGTTGCGGTGTGGAAGTTACCGAGAAGAAAGTGCGTCGTGAGCGCATGGGCCACATTAAACTGGTGGTGCCTGTGGTGCATATCTGGTACTTCAAGAGTTTACCGAACAAGATCGGTTATCTGTTGGGAATGAGCTCTAAGAAATTGGAGACCATCGTTTATTACGAAAGATATGTGGTGATCCAGGGTGGTGTGAAAGATAATCTGAGCATGGGTGATCTGCTGACCGAAGAGGAATACCTGGACATCCTGGATAATTTACCAAAGGACAACCAATACCTGCCCGATGATGATCCGCAGAAATTTGTTGCCAAAATGGGTGCCGAGGCGGTGCATGCTTTGCTGGAAAGGATCGACCTGGACAGCCTGAGCTTCTCGCTGCGTAATGCTGCAGCCACCGAAACCTCTCAGCAACGTAAAGCAGACGCTTTGAAGCGTTTGAGCGTGGTGGAGTCTTTCCGTGATGCCAGCACCCGTATCACCAACCGCCCTGAGTGGATGGTGATGCAGTATATCCCGGTTATTCCGCCGGAGCTGCGTCCGCTGGTTCCGTTGGATGGTGGCCGTTTTGCCAGCTCTGACCTGAATGACCTGTATCGTCGGGTGATCATCCGTAACAACCGTCTGAAAAGGCTGTTGGAGATCAAAGCGCCTGAAGTGATCCTGCGTAACGAAAAACGTATGCTGCAGGAAGCGATCGATTCACTGTTCGATAACAGCCGTAAATCAAACGCTGTGAAAGCAGAAGGTGGTCGTGCGCTGAAATCCCTGTCTGATGTACTGAAAGGTAAACAGGGACGTTTCCGTCAGAACCTCTTGGGTAAACGTGTTGACTATTCCGGCCGTTCGGTGATCGTGGTAGGACCTGAACTGAAGATCCATGAGTGCGGTTTGCCAAAAGATATGGCTGCTGAATTGTTCAAGCCATTTGTTATCAGAAAACTGATCGAAAGAGGTATCGTGAAAACAGTGAAGTCGGCCAAGAAGCTGGTTGACCGTAAAGAAGCTGTGATCTGGGATATCCTGGAAAATATTTTGAAAGGTCACCCGGTAATGCTGAACAGGGCCCCTACGCTTCACCGTCTGTCTATCCAGGCGTTCCAGCCCAAGCTGGTAGAAGGTAAGGCGATCCAACTGCACCCGCTGGTAACCTCCTCCTTCAACGCCGACTTCGACGGTGACCAGATGGCGGTGCACGTGCCTTTGAGCAATGCCGCGATCCTGGAAGCCCAGTTGTTGATGTTGTCATCACACAATATCCTGAACCCACAGAATGGTACGCCGATCACCCTGCCTTCACAGGACATGGTACTGGGCCTGTACTATATCACCAAGGGTAAGAAAACCACTGATACCGAGATCGTAAAAGGTCAGGGCATGGCTTTCTACAACATGGATGAAGTGATCATCGCCTACAACGAAGGACGGGTTGACCTGCATGCAAACATCAGGGTAAAGACCAATGTACGTGAGAACGGACAACTGGTGAAAAAACTGATCGAAACCACCGTAGGACGTGTAATGTTTAACCAGCACGTACCTGTGGAAGTAGGTTTTGTGAATGCTCTGCTGACGAAGAAAAGCCTTCGAGAGATCATTGGTGACATCATCAAGATCACGAACGTACCTAAAACAGCGAAGTTCCTGGATGACATCAAAACACTCGGATTCCGTATGGCTTTCCGTGGTGGATTGTCGTTCAGCGTGAACGACCTGATCGTTCCTGAGGTCAGGGAGCAGTTGCTGGATTCTGCAAAAGACGAAGTGAATGAAGTGTGGGAAAGTTATAACATGGGTCTGATCACCAATAACGAGCGTTACAACGCGGTTATTGATATCTGGGGTCGTGTGGATATGAAGATCACTGAAAGCCTGATCCGTGAAATGACACATGACAAACAGGGCTTCAACTCTGTATTCATGATGCTGGATTCCGGAGCCCGTGGTAGTAAAACACAGGTAAAACAGCTGGTAGGTATCCGTGGATTGATGGCCAAGCCCCGTAAGAGCGGAAGCACCGGAAGCGAGGTAATTGAGAACCCGATCCTGTCTAACTTTAAAGGTGGTCTGAACGTATTGGATTACTTTATCTCTACGCATGGTGCCCGTAAGGGTCTGGCGGATACGGCCCTGAAAACGGCGGATGCAGGTTACCTGACCCGTCGTCTGGTAGACGTATCACAGGATGTGGTGATCTCGGAAGAAGATTGCGGAACACTGCGTGGTAATGCAACAACAGCGTTAAAAGACAACGAAGATATCATTGAACCACTGGCAGACAGAATTGAAGGACGTACATCTCTTCATAATGTGTACCACCCTGTTACCGATGAACTGATCATTGTGGCAGGTGAAGAGATCTCTTCAGATGTGGCCAAACAGATCGAGGAAGCCGGTATCGAAACCGTTGAGATCCGTTCTGTACTTACCTGCGAAAGCAAACGTGGTGTGTGTGTGAAGTGTTATGGTAAGAACCTGGCAACAGGCTACCTGGCACAGAAAGGAGATGCGGTGGGTATCATTGCTGCACAATCCATCGGTGAACCCGGTACACAGCTGACACTGCGTACTTTCCACGTGGGTGGTGTTGCGGGCTCTGCTTCTGTTGAGTCTACATTACAGGCCAAGTTCGATGGTACCATCCAGTTCGATGGTCTGCGTACCGTAGATACCGTGAACAACGAAGGCGAAAAAGTGAAGATCGTTATTGGCCGTACCGGTGAGGTAAGGATCATGGACGTGAAAAACGACCGCCTGCTGATCACCAACAACGTTCCTTACGGTGCTACGCTGAATATCAAAGACGGCGCACAAGTGAAGAAAGGAGATGTGATCTGCACCTGGGATCCGTTCAACAACGTTATCGTTGCGGAGCAGAATGGTAAGATCCGTTTTGAGAATGTATTGGATGGTATCACTTACCGCGACGAGTCTGACGAACAGACCGGACACCGTGAGAAAGTGGTCATCGAAACAAAAGATAAGACCAAGATCCCAACCATCATTGTGGATGGTAAGGAAAGCAAACAATACAACCTGCCGGTTGGCTCACATATCGTGATCGAAGAAGGTGACGATGTGAAAGCAGGACAGGTACTGGTTAAGATCCCGCGTGTATTAGGAAAACTCCGCGATATCACGGGAGGTCTGCCACGTGTAACTGAATTGTTCGAAGCGCGTAACCCGGGTAACCCTGCGATCGTTTGTGAGATCGATGGCGTGGTGGCTTTCGGTAACGTGAAGCGTGGTAATCGCGAGATCATTGTTGAGTCAAGGGATGGTATGGTGAAGAAATACCTGGTACCGCTGACAAGGCAGATCCTGGTGCAGGATGGCGACTTTGTGAAGGCAGGTACGCCGATGTCTGACGGACAGATCGCACCGGCCGATATCCTCGCTATCAAAGGACCGTTTGCAGTACAGGAATATGTGGTGAATGAGATACAGGAAGTATACCGTTTACAGGGTGTGCGTATCAATGATAAACACATTGAAGTGATCGTTCGCCAGATGATGAAGAAAGTGGAGATCGTTGATGCCGGTGATACCAAGTTCCTGGAGGAGGATCTGGAAGACAGGTTCGACTTTATCGAGGAGAACGACAGGATCTTCGACAAGAAAGTGGTTACCGAAGCGGGTGAAAGCACCAAGATGAAACCAGGTATGATCATCACCCTGCGTGAATTGAGGGAAGAAAATTCCATCCTCCGCAGAAGCGATAAGAAACTGGTGGAAGTAAGGGATGCCAAACCAGCCACTGCCACACCGGTATTGCTGGGTATCACCAAAGCTTCTCTGGGCGTACAAAGCTGGATCTCTGCGGCTTCCTTCCAGGAGACCACCAAGGTGTTGAGCCAGGCGGCCATCCAGGGTAAGACCGATTCTATGCTGGGACTGAAGGAGAATGTGATCACAGGTCACCTGATCCCTGCAGGTTCTGGTCAGAAAGAGTTCGAGAACATGATCGTAGGCAGCAAGGAAGAGTACGAAGTACTGGCCACTACCCGCGAAGCCATGAGCTTTGACGAAGAAGAGTAAGCATTACAGATTACCACAATTTTTATATGATTGATAAAAAGTAGGAAGTGAAAGCTTCCTACTTTTTTTAACATTATCATCGTAGGGTCAATCGTTAATTTTATCGGAGTCTTTCTTTACATTCACACAAATTCATTCGAACCATCATAATCAGCGTTTCATGAAAAATCTGAACCTCGGCCTGAACATCGTATTGGTAGTAGCGGTAGCTGTTTTGTTTTACCTGCACTTTTCTTCGCCTGCTGCGGACAGGGTGTCCACAGTGGGAACCAAAGCGGTTCCTGCCGGAAGTTTTAAGATCGCGTATTTCGAAACGGATTCCATCCAGAACCAGTTTGAGTATTTTAAGGAAGTGAGCAGCGAACTGCAGGCCAAGGACCAGGCCAATGCCAGGATCCTGGGTGATATGAAAAACACATTTGCCGCCAGGTACCAGGAACTGCAGAAAGTAGCTGCGTCCCTGTCGCAGGCCGAGCTGGCCAGCAAACAGCAGGAACTGATGCAGATGGAAAAGACCTTCCAGGGAAAAGAGAAAATGATGAGCGATGAAATGCAGGACGAACAGTTCCGTAAGATGCAGGATGTGAAAAAGAAGATCGAGGACTACCTGAAGGAATATAACAAGGATAAGGGATATGCTTTCATCCTGTCCAGTTCCCCGGACCTGATGTACCTGAAAGACACGGTGTACAACATTACACCCGATGTGATCAGGGGGCTGAATGCCTTATATAAGAAGAAAAAATAAACTTCGATCATATTTATTATCTTCATCCCGCTATCAAAAAGCGGGATTTTTTTATGATCCAAACGACCTCCTTCAAACCAACACTGGGACTGTTTGATGCCACCATGATCGTTGCGGGAAGCATGATCGGTTCCGGTATCTTTATTGTTAGCGCAGATATTACCCGCAATGTGGGTAGCGCCGGCTGGCTGATCATGGTATGGCTGATCACCGGTTTCATGACCCTGACCGCGGCATTGAGTTACGGGGAGCTGAGCGCCATGTTTCCCAAAGCCGGAGGACAATACGTGTACCTCAAAGAATCCTATAACCCATTGGTGGGTTTCCTGTACGGATGGAGTTTTTTTTCGGTGATACAGACAGGTACCATTGCTGCCGTGGGAGTGGCGTTCTGTAAGTTTGCGGGTTATTTTTTCCCGTGGCTGGAACTGACCGATGCCAATGTGTTATTGATGATCGGATCGTTCAAGATCTATCTTGCGCAGATCGTATCCATATTGCTGATCGTTTTCCTTACCTATATCAACACCCTGGGTATCAAGGGGGGGAAGCTCATCCAGACCACGTTCACGATGACCAAACTGTTGTCCTTGTTCGGACTCATCATTTTCGGGTTCATCATGGCTAAAAGCGATGTGTGGGATGCCAACTGGCAACATGCCTGGAGTATGCAGAAGATGACCAGCAGTGCGGATACCAGCCTGAATTTTGATGCCACCATCATCACACCACTGCTCGGTGCTGCCGCCATTGGTGCCATTGCAGCTTCCATGGTAGGTTCCATATTCAGCAGTGATGCATGGAACAACGTGACCTTCATCGCGGGTGAGATCAAGAACCCGAAGAAAAATATCGGGTTCAGCCTGTTCCTGGGCACCCTGATCGTTACCATCATTTATGTTTCGGCCAACCTGATGTACCTGAGCGTATTGCCGTTGCACGATATTGCTTTTGCCAAGGCAGACAGGGTAGCGGTAGCTGCTTCCAATGTGATCTTTGGCGATGTGGGCACTTATGTGATCGCCCTGATGATCATGATATCGACATTCGGTTGTAACAACGGGCTGATCCTGGCCGGTGCACGTGTGTACTATACCATGGCACAGGATGGACTGTTCTTTAAAAAAGCGGGTGCACTCAACAAAAACGCGGTTCCTGAATGGGCATTGTGGGCGCAATGTATCGTGGCGTCCCTGCTTTGTTTGAGTGGAAAATATGGCGACCTGCTGGATATGGTCTCGTTCATCGTGGTGATCTTTTATGTGCTCACGATCGCGGGTATCTTCATCCTCCGTAAAAAAATGCCGGGGGCGGAAAGGCCTTACAAAGCATTCGGATACCCGGTATTGCCGGCTTTGTATATGCTGATGGGGGTTGCATTCTGCGTGATGCTGATCATATATAAACCCAGTTTCACCTGGCCCGGGCTGATCATTACCCTGATCGGTATTCCATTGTATTACCTGGCGGTGCGTAATTCAAAAAAAGAGGCATGATGGATTTTAAAAAACTGTTCGCAGGTTTTTACGATAAAAAAGTGGCCATTGTGGGCGACCTGATGCTGGACACGTATTGGTGGGGTTCGGTAGACCGGATCTCTCCCGAAGCGCCCGTGCCTGTGGTGGCCTTGAAAAAGAAAGAACTGCGTGTAGGAGGTGCCGCCAACGTAGCATTGAACACGGTATCATTGGGTGCACAGACAACCGTATTTTCTGTTGTGGGAAAAGATGCTGATGGCAGAGAGCTGATGCGTTTACTGAACGAAAACCGGATCAATACCGCATACGTAGTAGCCGCCGAAAACAGGATCACCACCAATAAAACCCGCATCATGAGCCGTAACCAGCAGATGATGCGGCTGGATGCAGAGATCACGGCAGATATTGATGCCGCAGACGAGACCAGGCTGATCAACCAGGTAGCCGCTTATTTCAAAGCAGGCAGCCCGGATATCCTGATCTTCGAAGATTATAACAAAGGTGTGCTGACCACCAGGGTGATCAGGGAACTGATCGCATTGTGTAAGGAATATGGGGTAGCGACCAGCGTAGATCCCAAGAAAAAGCATTTTCTTTCTTTCCAGGGAGTCACCATCTTTAAACCCAACCTGAAAGAGGTAAGGGAAGGACTGAACCTGTTGGAAGATGCCATCGACCTGCAGACACTCAGCCACATGCATAAAGGCTTGCAGTCACACCTGCAGCACAAAATATCGTTTATCACTTTGTCTGAAAAAGGGGTGTTTTACCAGCAGGGTGATGAACAGAAACTGATCCCCACCCATGTCCGCAATATTGCGGATGTAAGTGGTGCCGGCGATACGGTGATAGCGGTAGCATCCCTTGTCTATGCCAGCACCCGCAACATGCTGCTGGCCGCCGAAATGGCCAATATTGCCGGCGGACTGGTCTGCGAAGAAGTAGGCACCGTGCCGATTGACCGGCAGAAACTCTTGCATGAGTGTGAACTGTTGTTGGGACGGTAGTCGTGAATCGTGAATCGTGAGTGGTGAATCGTCAGTCGTCAGTCGTGAATTGTCAATTGTCAATTGTGAATGGGCTGGTCTATTGCCTCCCCACTCACTACTTACCACTCACGACTGACGATTCACGTCTCACGATTCTCGCCCTAAACGTCCTGCAACAAATCCAGTCCGGGCTTGAACCTTCTCTAACGTTCCTCTTTAATAATTCGATTTTCTCAGTTGACTAAATATCTATTTTCGACGTCGATAAGCGGAAAAGATATGTCAGATTATACCATAGTATTACACGGTGGCGCAGGCACCATCCTGAAGGAGGATATGACCCCTGCTTTGGAGCAGGCTTACTGTGATGGTCTGCAGCAGGCGCTGGACCTGGGGTACGCCGTGCTGGAACAGGGAGGAACAGCGGTGAACGCCGTAAAAGCGGCGCTGGTGATCCTGGAAGATAATGTGTTGTTCAATGCCGGCAGGGGAGCTGTATTCACCAAGAAAGGCGTTCAGGAAATGGATGCAGCCATTATGGATGGCAGTGATTTGTCGGCCGGGGCAGTGGCCGGGGTGCGTAACGTACGCAACCCGATAGAACTCGCCACCGAAGTGATGCGAAACAGTAACCATGTTTTCCTGAGCGGTAAAGGAGCCAATGACTTTGCGATCAAACAAGGGGTGAAACTGGAACCGGACGAATATTTTTTCTCGCAGTTCCGTTACGACCAGTGGAAAGCCATCCGCGATTCGGATACCTATTCCCTGGATCATACCAATCACCACCTGGAAGAACTGATGCGCGACAAGAAATTCGGAACCGTGGGGGCTGTTGCCTGTGACAGTAAAGGGAACCTGGCCGCTGCCACTTCTACCGGCGGCATGACCAACAAGAAATATGGACGCATCGGCGATAGCCCGGTGATCGGTGCCGGCACCTATGCCAATAATGCCACCTGTGCTATCAGTTGTACCGGGCACGGGGAAATGTTTATCCGTAGTGTTGCTGCTTATGATGTGAGTTGTCTGATGGAATATAAGGGACTGAGTTTACAGGAAGCCATGGATACCGTAGTGAACCGGAAGCTGATGGCTTTACATGGAGAGGGAGGTATGATCGGTGTAGACGCCAAAGGCAATGCTGCCATGGTATTGAACAGTGCAGGCATGTACCGTGGAATGAAAAATAGTAAGGGTGTTACGGAAGTTTCTATCTATAAATAGGTATATTTGGGATAGGTCTATGAACATGAGAAAATAAAGGAGCTACCCTGGTAGCTCTTTTTTGTTAGTGCAAACAAGGGATGACACTATGAAGAAATATGCAGTGATCGTGGCGGGCGGCAGCGGGCAAAGGATGGGAACATCCCTGCCCAAACAATTTCTGCTGTTGCAGGGCAAACCCTTGTTATGGTATTCCCTGCAGGTATTCCTGCAGGCTTTTGATGATCTGCAGATCATCCTGGTAGTTCCGGGTGATAACCTGTTGGAAGGAGAACGGCTTGCGAAAGAACTGGATGGCGGCACGCGCATCAGGGTGGTAACAGGGGGCAATACCCGTTTTCATTCGGTGCAGAATGGACTGGCATCTGTTACGTCCCCTTCCATTGTTTTTGTGCACGATGGTGTACGCTGCCTGGTGGGTGCAGACCTTATCCGGCGTTGTTATACACAGGCATTGGAAAAAGGAAGCGCCATACCTGCCGTGGCGGCCACAGACAGCATTCGGGTGGTAGAAGGCGCCGGGCATCTTGTGATGGATAGAAACCGGGTCCGTATTATCCAAACCCCGCAGACTTTTCAGAGCGAATTACTGCTGCCTGCTTTTCAACGGGACTATACCGACAGTTTTACGGATGAAGCTACGGTAGTGGAGGCTTGGGGGAAAGAAGTGTTTTTAATTGAAGGGGAATATACCAACATCAAAATTACGCGGCCGGTTGACCTGCTGGTGGCGGAGCGGATACTGGCAGACCGCTCATCTCTTTAACCATCGTAACGGCCAGGGCAGGCGATTATCATGGTAATGAAAGTAGGGTTGCGCTACTGCACCGAATGATTCATAAAAATTTTTAACGCCGGGTAATTCAGAGCCTTCCATATCCAATAAGAAAGGCTGGCCGGAAAACTCCTGTATGATCTGGTCGATCAGCCAATGATTGGCTTCTTTGTGCCGTCCACGGGGAAGGGTGGTGTTCATCAGGTTGTATATACGCCGACTGTCTTTCAATAGTAACGCAATGGCCAGTAACCCGCCCTGCTGATCCCTGACCGATCGTACCAGGCATTGTTCTTTTGATTGCAAATCTTCGCAAAGCAATAGGAACCGTTGGTAGTCGCCAGGCTGTACCTGTTGCATCCTGGAACCATATTGTTCCCTGAAATGTGTCACTGCTTCGTGAATACTGGCATGGCTATAGATCAGTGACAGTTTTTCTGCTTTCCTGATATTCTCTTTCAGGTCGTTCCTGTAATAAGTTCTTATCTCTTCTATGGGTCGACCAAGCGGAATGACCAGGTTGGTTCTGGTCATCACCGGAAGCGATTGCAGAAAGTCTTTGTTCAGAAAATTAAAATGAATATCGGCATAGGAAACAGTACTCCGGATCAGCGGCAGCAACATTTTCATTGAAACGGAACTGCTATCACCCAAGAGTCCCAATTGTTGTATGAAAGCTGGCGTATAGGCATAACGGATCCCCCATTTTTTTCGCACCGGCAGGGGCATTACTGCTTCGTAATCATTGACCACGATGCCGTACCATTGTGTGCA
Source organism: Bacteroidota bacterium (assembly GCA_016183765.1). Lineage (GTDB taxonomy): Bacteria > Bacteroidota > Bacteroidia > Chitinophagales > Chitinophagaceae > Sediminibacterium. The sequence goes on along the minus strand of JACPEA010000015.1, from coordinate 39,260 downwards.
GAGGGCATCCAGGTAAGTGGTAGTTGCATAGATGAGACCATTCACCTGTTGCTGTACGCAGTGGTTCCATGGCTGGTGCCGGATACTGCAGGAAGGCAGGATTTGAACAGTTGGTTTCATCAGGTGAAAAATACCGCAATATTTAGAGGCGGGAAAGATTATTTTCCTTTGCCCGAAAGAATGATGCGCAGGCTATGCATCATGATCTTGAAATCAAGCAGCAGAGAAGCATTCTCGATATAGATCAGGTCGTATTCCATCCTTTCGATCATTTCATCCACACTGGAAGCATAACCGAACTGTACCATGCCCCAGGAAGTAAGACCGGGTTTGGCCCGCAGCAGGTAGCGGTAATAAGGGGTTCTCTGCATGATCAGGTCGATATATTCCTTTCTTTCAGGCCTTGGACCGATCAGGCTCATATCGCCTCTGATGATGTTCCATAGCTGGGGTAATTCATCCAGCCGCCATTTGCGCATGAATTTACCCCAGGGGGTGATGCGTGGGTCGTTATCGCTGGACAGGGCAGGACCATCTTTCTCCGCATCTGCCACCATACTTCTGAATTTATAGATGGTAAAAGGTTTGCCTTTGTAACCGACCCTTTGCTGGCTGTACAGAATACCGCCTTTTGATGAAAGGGCTGTACGAATGGCGATGAATAACAACAACGGGCTTAACAGGATTAATGCGGTAACAGATAAAAGCAGATCGAAGAGACGTTTTACATTCTGTTCACGGGCCGATAGGGCACTGCTCTGGATATCGATCAGCATAGCACCCAGTACGTTGTTGGTCTTGACAGAACCCGAAAGTATGTCGAGCGTGTCGGGCACCAGTTTGATATCCACCTCTTTCTGTGCCAGTTGGTTCACCAGCTCCTCTGTAAGCAGGTGTTGTTTCTTTTCCAGGGCAAGGATCACTTTTTCTACCCGGTATTCGTCGATCAGTTTGTCCAGCTGTTCCGTTGTGCCCAGGTGGGGCAGCCATTTGCCTAAACCGTTCCGGGTTTCGGGAGTGACTGTGATGAAACCGATGGTCTTAAAACCGAGATAACGATAATTTTTATTGAGTTCTTTATACAGTTTTACAGCTTCCGGGGTATTGCCAATGATCAGTGTGTTGAAAACGATATCACCTTTTTCGAGTGCGATCTTCACCTGGTATAATAGCAGGTTCCTGCCCCAAAAAACCAGTAGGAATTGCAGGGCAAAATAGAGCAGGAAGGAATTGACAGAAAAAGATTCACTGCCGGGAATAAACCATAGGATCAGAAAGGATCCCAGGAAACTGTAGATCAGGGTTGACGTGAATTCGTTCAGCCTCGACTTTTCATAAAGGGATTGGGTATAGTTACCGGCAAATGCATACAGGATAATCCAGACAAGGCCCAGTGCCAGGGACTTCAGTATTACTGCCAGGCTGAAGCCGCCGGAGAGATTATAGGCGTAAAATAACAGTAAACCGGTTACAGAAAAAAGATAATCGCTGATAAGGTACCAACTGATATTTTTTTTTCGGCTACGCATCATCAGACGAGTATGCTGGTATTGCTAATCTTCTCGAGGATCTGGTGGGCCACTTCCATGGCCAGGAAACCATCGATCTCACTTACCACCGTAGGTTTGTTGTTAAGGATCGAATCTACAAATGCTTCCAGTTCCAGTTTGATGGCATTGAGCGGTTGCACGGCAGGGTTGGCGATGGCGATGGTCTTTTTGCCGTTCAGGGTGTCTATGTCAAAGGAGAAAACATTGGTGTCGTCCGGCTGCTTCAGTTTGATGATCTCCGTTTTCTTTTCCAGGAAATCGATGCCGACATAAGCGTCTTTTTGGAACAGGCGCATCTTGCGCATCTTCTTCATGCTGATACGGCTGCTGGTGAGGTTGGCCACGCAGCCATTGTTGAATTCGATACGGACGTTGGCGATATCCGGCGTTTCTGTCATAACGGCCACACCGCTGGCAGAAATATGTTTCACATCGCTTTTCACCAGGCTCAGGATAATGTCGATGTCGTGGATCATCAGATCGAGGATCACACTGACTTCCGTACCCCTCGGGTTGAATTGCGCCAGCCTGTGCACTTCAATGAACATGGGGTTCAGCGGCATGTCTTTGATGGCCAGGTAAGCCGGATTAAAGCGCTCCACATGACCCACCTGCAATTTGATATTAGCTTCCCTGACCATGTTCACGATATCCCGTCCTTCCTGTATGGTATGTGCCAGTGGTTTCTCTACAAATACATGTTTGCCCTTACGGATGGCCTGCATGCAGATGGCGAAGTGATGATCTGTGGGAGCGATGATATCGATGACGTCACAGGCATCCATTAGTTTGTCCTCATCCATGTACCGTTTCAGGCCGTATTGCTCACTGACCGCTTTGGCATTCTCGTTGTTGGGATCAAAAAAGCCCACCAGTTTCACTCCATCGATCTCCTTCCAGTTGTTCAGGTGAAACTTACCCAGGTGGCCCACTCCAAAAACTCCTACTTTCAGCATATTGATGGCTTTTTATCAGGCGGTAAATATAATTATTCGCAGGCTTTCTGCTGGTGGCCGGACAAAGATGTGGATATTCTCCTGCCAGATCAGGCAAAGTAGTCCATGTTCTTTACCTGGGTCAATCCCCCGTGTGCCAGCAGGGTATTGGCACAGGCTTCTGCATGCGGCATCTCATAACGGAAAAAGAAATGCAGGGTATGGATCTTGCTTTCGTAAAAAGCCTCTGTGTTCCGGCTGAAATCTTTTTTCGCTATCCTCTCTGCTGCTACCGTAGCCTGTTTCAGCCACTGCCAGCCGATCACCACATACGAGACCATTTCCATGAATACGGTGGCATCCGCCAGGTAAAGGTCAATGTCTCCTTTCAGGGCAAAACGGGTAAGATGTCCCAGAACGCACTCGATCCGGTTCAATTCCTGTACCAGCATTTCGGCATGCTTCTGCAGTTCGGGGTATATATTGGCCGATTGTATGGTATGTTGGATATCTTCGGCCAGTAAGGCCAGCGCTTTTCCCTTCTCCATGGTCACTTTACGACCCAGCAGGTCAAGCGATTGTATGCCGGTGGTTCCTTCATAGAGCGACATGATCTTCAGGTCCCGGTACAATTGCTGAACAGGGAAATCGGTGGTATAACCGTATCCTCCCAGGGTTTGTATGGCCAGTGCAGCGGAACGGCTTCCCTGTTCGGATGCGTAGGTCTTTACGACAGGGGTCAGTATCTCCAGCAGCAGTTGGTATTTCTGTTTTTCTTCCTCACCGGCCACATGCGTCAGGTCGTATAACCGGTTACATTCCATGGCCAGCGACAGCGCCCCTTCTGCTATGGCTTTCTGTGTGAACAGCATGCGTTGTACATCCGGGTGATGGATGATGAGGGTAGGAGGCTGGGAGGGGTCCTTCTCGCTGGCCAGCCTGCCCTGCGGCCGCTCCATGGCATATTGCAGCGAAGCCTGGTAAGCCGCCATTGCCACAGATGCTGCACTTTGTCCTACACTGATCCTGGCGCCGTTCATCATCTGGAACATATAGCTGAGTCCCTTATGGGGTTCGCCCACCAGGTAGGCATGACAATCATCGTTGTCGCCGAATGACAGATGGGTAGTAGCATATCCTCTTTGTCCCATTTTCTGGAAATCGCCTGCACAGTAAACATCATTGTAAGTGAGACTGCCATCTGTTCCTGGCCGGAATTTGGGTATGATGAACAGGGATATTCCTTTTACACCGGCAGGGGCGCCCTGTATCCTTGCCAGGGTAAGGTGTACAAAATTCTCGCAGGCATCGTGTTCACCGCCCGAGATAAAGATCTTTTGTCCTTTTACGGTATAATAACCCTTGCCGGTAGGCGTTGCAGCACAAACAATATCTGATAAGGAACTGCCTGCCTGCGGTTCCGTGAGTGCCATGGTTCCCTGCCATTCACCGGAGAAGATCCTGGGCACATAGGTGGCGATCTGCTCAGCAGAACCGAAACTGGTGATCAGTCCGGCGGCACCAGCAGACAGACCGGTATATCCTTCCACTCCATTGTTGGCAGCCTGGAACAGGTGATGTCCGGTGCTGAAGATCATTTCGGGTAATTGCATGCCACCGTGTTCGAAAGAAGCATATCCTCCGATCCAGTTCTGCTTAGCCGCTTTCCGGATGATGGTCTGTAACTGCGGATGTGTCCTCACACCACCCTTACCGTCATACTGCGCGGGAGAAGCATCCATCTCTTTGAAATAAGGGAACATCTCCTGCTCGGCCAGCAGTTTAGCCGATTCAATGATCATCCATGCCTGCTCCCCATCCAGGTGCGAAAAACGTTCGTACGAAAACAGCTCTTCCACCCCGTGAACATCAAACAGCAAAAACCGCAGATGCTCCATACTAGTAAAACGTGCCATACTATTCGTTTTATTACAACTCTCAACATTCACTCATCCACTCATCCACTCATTCACTCATTAAACAATCACCTCGCACTCCCCCCATCTATCGTTAAACAGATGCCATTGACGTAAGCAGCTTCATCAGATGCAAGATATAGATAACCGTAGGCGATATCCAGTGGTTTACCCCAATGCCCCACGGGGATCAGAGGGATCATTTTTTGTTTTACTTCTTCAGGGATGGCCTGGGTCATCTGTGTTTCTATGAAGCCCGGGGCAATACAATTGGCGGTGATACCGAATTTACCCAGTTCCAGCGCCCACACTTTGGTCATGCCGATAATGGCCGATTTGGTGGCCACATAATTCGTCTGTCCATAATTACCCCTCAGTCCCACATTGGAAGAAGCGGATACGATGCGTCCATAACCCCGTTGTTTCATGTGTTCGGCAATGATCTGCGTACAGTTGAATACACCGGTCAGGTTGACTGCGAGGACCTGGTCCCAGTCATCCTGCCCCATTTTAAGCAGTGTTTTGTCTTTGGTGATACCGGCATTGTTGATCAGGATATCTATTTTACCGAACTGGCCGATTGTTTCAGCAGCGGCATCGGTTATTTGTTGCCTGTCTGTTACGGATACCTGCCGGAACAATACTTTGTGTCCTTCTGCAAGCAGCCTGTCTGCCAGTTCCTTCCCCGCTTCGGTAACGTCCCAGATGGCCACTGAAGCCCCTTCTTTGAGGAATAATTCCGTGGTAGCTAATCCGATGCCGGCGGCACCGCCGGTGATCACGGCAACTTTATTGGTTAATCGCATGTATTGATCTTTTATATTTTGATGACTCCCTTAGTAACGGATGTTTTGTGTTGCGTATCTTTTCAAGGCACTGTTTCAACAGTAACCCATACCTTGAATTTACAATGAATCGTTGAAAACAGCTGGTTCTGTTTTATTTTTAACAGGTCAATTTTTCGCATGCTTAAAGACAGAATCCGCGGCTGGTGTCAGCAATTGCTCGGTTTAGAGCGTTATCTTTTTGTGTTTGCCCGGGTCCAGGTTTTCCGTACCCGCTACCTGGGTCATCAGCCTGAATTCAGGTTCTTTATGCAACTGATACACCAGGAAGGCATCCTGCTGGATATAGGTGCCAATATCGGCACCATGACGGTGCTGCTGGCCCGGCAGTTCCCACAGTGCCGGGTGTATGCATTTGAGCCGGTACCGATGCATGTAAGGACGGTTCGAAAATTAGCTGCTCTTTTCGGCCTGCAAAATGTAACCGTATTTGAAACAGCCCTGGGTAATACCGAAGGGATGCTGACCATGGTGACCCCTACCCGGGAAAAAAGCAGCATGCATGGGTTGAGTTATGTATGGCAGGGTCCGGCGGGGACTGAGCCGCCCGGGGCGTTTGCTGTGCCGGTGACCACACTCGACAATCATCCTGCGCTACAGCAGGCGCAAAGGATCAGTGCAGTTAAAATGGATGTTGAGAATTTTGAATATTATGTTCTGCTTGGAGGAAGGGAACTGTTGCGGCGTCACAGACCTGTTGTGTTTGCCGAGCTCTGGAACGATGCAAAACGCCCGTTATGTATGCAGTTGATGCGGGAGCTGGGTTACAGCGCAGCCATTTTTAAAAAGGGCAGGCTGGTCGAATACCGGGGAGAAGATGCACTGAACTATTTTTTTCTCCCGGGGAAGGAGGGGCAGGTGCAGGATGTTTAACTGAAATGTAAACCGGCGGCATAGTTTTTGCCAGGCTTCCCCTGTTCTTATAAGATATCAATTACCTTCGCTGCAGGCAAAAAGAATTCATTTCGTTTTCCTGAAAGATGCATCTTTGCCAAACACGAACGATTGACCGGGCCTGCTAATGTTACAAACGAAAACCAATGCTCAAAAAAGTACTTTGTGTTGATGATGATACGATCTCTCTGACGATCTCCCAGCTGCTGTTGAAGCGGACAGGTTTTGCATTGGACGTAGATACCGTGATAGATGGCAGTGAAGCACTCGAGTATTTTGAGAAATTATTTTCCGAAGAAGCAGATCCTTCAACAGCGGCTCCGGAACTGATCCTGCTCGACATTAATATGCCGGTGATGAATGGTTGGGAATTCCTGCAGGAATACGATCCCCGTTTTCGTGATCAATTGCCGAACACGCATATTATTATCCTTTCATCCACCATCGACCCCGAAGATTTTGCCCTGGCAAAACAATTCCCCGTAGTGGCGCAGTTCATCAGCAAACCGTTGAGTGTAGAAAACCTGGAAGAGCTGAAAGAAAACCCGGTGATGAAGCCACTGTTCTCTTAAACAACGCCTCTTTTGATGCAATGACTTTGGTCAGTAGCCATCCGGTTGCTGCATCGCTGCATCTGGTATATTGATTGCCGGCACTTACCGGCATAAAAAAAGCTTTGTAGAAGTTGTTCGTCCTACAAAGCTCGTGTAGCATCCCGCTACTGGGGTTTTTCAAGGAATAAGACCGGTTGCGTCTTGGATGAACTGGCCGGCCAGATAAGATCTTTACAGAGGATTCTTGGATATTACTCTCATTATGGCCAGAACAGGGTTCTTTGCTTAATGCGATACTGTAAAGTAACTAACTATTCCCTTTTACGCCTATCAGTCATTTTTTGATTTTAAGGTAATGAATAATTGATGATTTGTAGGATAATGACTACGCGATTCTATTTTCAGGTGCTGGGCGGGTAAAAAGGCGGTTTCGCACGTTTATCCCAATTATTCGGCTGCTTACCAATGTTTTAATACATTGGTCACATGAAAACCTCTCATTCTTTACTTCGTTCCGGCTTCGTCAGGCACCTGGCCGGATTTTGTATGCTGACCTTCGTTCTGAGCGCCAACCCGGTCCTTGCCCAGTCGCAGGAATCTGTGGTTGAGCAGATCCTGAAAGAAGGCAACACGAACTCCCAGCTTGAACCATTGGCCCATGAATTATTAGATAGGATCGGTCCCCGTTTGGTGGGCACCCCGCAGATGAAACGTGCCAACGATTGGGCGGTTGAAAAATATACCAATTGGGGTATCCCGGCACGGAATGAAAAATGGGGCGAATGGAAGGGATGGGAAAGGGGCATCAGTCATATAGACATGATTGCTCCCTGGGTAAAAAGCCTGGAAGGCACCCAGCTGGCCTGGAGTCCTTCTACCAAAGGAAAAGCCATCACCGCGGAGTTGATCATCCTGCCCGACCTGGCCGATTCATTGGCTTTTGCACAGTGGCTGCCCAATGTAAAAGGCAAATTTGTGATGGTATCCATGCAGCAACCCACCGGCCGGCCAGATCAGAACTGGCAGGAATTCGGCACCAAAGAATCTTTTGACAAACTGAAAGCCACCCGGCAGGAACAGACGGATGCCTGGGCGAAACGCATTAAAAAAACGGGTTACTCTGTGCGTATGTTACCCATCATCCTGGAAAAAGCCGGAGCAGCAGGTGTGGTGGGCAGTAACTGGTCGCAGGGTTTTGGCGTGAACAAGATCTTCAGCGCCTATACTTCCAGCATACCTACGGTTGACATAGCACTGGAAGATTACGGGCTGTTATACCGTCTGGTAGAGTCGGGTGATCATCCTAAGATCAGTGTACGTACCGATTCGAAAGAGCTGGGTACCGTACCTACCTACAATACCCTTGCAGAGATCAGGGGTACAGAGAAACCGGATGAATATGTGATGCTCTCCGCGCATTTCGATTCATGGGATGGCGGTACCGGCGCTACCGATAACGGCACGGGCACCCTAACCATGATGGAAGCTTTGCGTATCCTGAAAAAAGTGTATCCCCATCCCAAAAGGACCATACTGGTAGGACATTGGGGCAGCGAAGAGCAGGGGTTGAATGGCTCACGTGCTTTTGTGGAAGACCATCCGGAGATCGTTGCCAAACTGCAGGCATTGTTCAACCAGGATAATGGTACGGGCCGCATTGTGAATATTTCCGGGCAGGGATTCCAGCATGCCGGGGAGTATCTGACGCGTTGGTTGTCTGCGGTTCCCAAAAACATGCGCGACTCCATTAAAACCAATTTTCCCGGAACACCCGGTGGTGGCGGTTCCGATTTTGCCTCCTTTGTGGCAGTGGGCGCACCCGGTTTTTCATTGGGTGCTTTGAACTGGTCTTATTTCAACTACACCTGGCATACCAACCGGGATACCTACGATAAAGTGGTATTTGATGATCTGCGCAATAACGCATTACTCACTGCGATCCTGGTGTATATGGCCTGTGAAGACCAGGATACCTTCCCGAGGGATAAGGCCGTATTGCCCAATGACCGTACCGGCAAACCCGTTCTGTGGCCAATGCCTACCAAAGCCATCCGCAAAGGGCCGGTAGCGCCGACCAATTGATCAGTAGTAGATGACCATAGTGAAAACCTCCTCCGGGAGGTTTTTTTGTGTGTGATCAGAACAGCGAAAGCTGCACCTGTGATGGCCCAGGAGGTTGGGGTTGTTGTATGGTCTGTGCTGTACCATTCGCCTGTATATGGTACAGTTCCGTTTCCTGGTAGCGGGAAGCCACCACGATCCGGGTGCTGCCTGCGTGCTGCTGAAAAAGGTCTTCTACCAGTTTGGGATGGTTATTGTTCTTGGAGAGATGTGCCAGTACCAGGTGGCTCATATGAGCCGGTCTGTGCTGCAGGAAAAGTTGTAAGGCCTGTTCATTGGAAAGATGTCCCTGCCCGCCACTGATGCGCTTTTTGAGGTGGTATGGATAGTTTCCCTTTTCAAGCATGTTCACATCATAATTGGCTTCGAGAAAGGCCGCATGGCATTGTTTGAAATAACGGATCAGCTGCTCACAGGCAAAACCCAGGTCGGTGAACACGCCTACATTCACTTCATGGGAGCTGACCAGGAAACTATGGGGTTCCGCAGCATCATGAAATTTAGGGAAAGCCGTAACAGCAATGCCGCCGATCCGGACAGCTTCATGGGGCTGAAAACGATGGATCAGATCGGCTTCAATGGGAATATTACTGTTGGAAAAAGTAGTTTCCGTGATATAGACCGGTAAGCGGAATTTTTTTGACAGTGCCGGCACGCCGGTGATATGGTCACCATGTTCATGCGAAACGAAAATGGCTTTTACCTGTGCCATTTCCAGTCCCAGCCGTTTCATTCTTTTCTCTGTTTCACGGCAGGAGATACCTGCATCTATCAGTACAGCTTCCTGGCCGTTACCCACATAATAGCAATTGCCGTTGCTGCCCGAGTTAAGAGAAGTGATGTATAGCGACATGGGTTGCAAAACTAACACCAATACCGCAATTCTGCAGGGTTAATCGGTAGGCAGAGTAGGACTTTAGCTTAGTCGTTGTTTTCGCACAGCTGCCAGCAACTGTTCCACGTTGCCGATGTTTTCCTGCTCGTTTTGTGCAATGGATACATGCCATTTGTTTTCTACCGCATTCAGCAGGTATTGCATCTCCCAGTCAACCAGTTCCAGGTCCTTCTTCAGATCTGTTGTGGGACTGATGGGTGTAAAAGAAATGTTCAGTTTTTGTTTCAGTATTTTCTGGATACCGTTGAGTAAGGGCTGCATATGGTTAGGGTTCTTATTCACAAGAAACTTCATAGACCAAAAATGTTGCCAGAGGCTTATTAAGATACTGTTAAAAGCTTTTTGGGTGATGCAGATAAAAAAACACCCCGTAGCAGGTCTTGCTATGGGGTGCGCTGTATGCGAATGAAAAAGTTAGTTCTTTTTAGGAGCTGCCTGTTGTACAGGAGCAGCTGCTGTTGTAGCGGTCTGTGCTTTTACCTCACCTTTGATCACCAGCACTTTCTGGTTGGGATTGGCATTGGAAACCACCGTGATTGTTTTGGTGAAGGGGCCCATGGCTGCTGCATTGTAAATAGCTTTGATAGAAGCAGTACCACCTGGTTTTACGGGCTCTTTAGGCCATTCAGGTGTGGTACAGCCGCAGGAAGCCGTAACAGAAGTGATGACCAGGGGCTCTTTGCCGGTATTCTTGAAAGTGAATACATGGTTTACCGGTGTGCCCTGTGGGATGGTGCCAAAATCATACGTATCGGCTGTAAATGCCATCGCAGCCTGTGTGGATGAAGTGTTTTGTGTCTGGGCATGTGCTGTTGCCAGGCCTACAAAAAGAAGAAAACTAACTCCCGCTAATATTTTTTTCATTGGTTACTATTTTCCGGAAAGATAAAGATTTTATTGTTTGCGCAGCCTGCCGTATCCTGCCTGGTATCCTATAAAAAATACTGCCATAGGTATTGCTTTGATCAGCAGACCTGCCCTCGGCGTTCATGGGACGCTAAATCAAAAGCCTGCTGTTGCGCACAGCAGGCCCCTGTCAGCGAGCTGCCGGTTTATTTGATGTGCACGGGCACATCCAGGTTTTCCCAGCTCAGTACAAAACCTTTGTCGTTGATGCTGTAGACCAAACGCTCGTTCATGCTGGCGGATTTCTTCGGTTTCACCGTTACCCGAAATACGTCTTTGGCCGGATCAGCTGTGGTCTCACCCTGGCGGGTAATACCCCACTGGCCGGTTTGTGCGTTCACGATGATGGTCCATTCCGTTTCACCGGGTATGGCATAGATGCTGTACTTACCGGCAGGCAGTTTCTTGCCTTCTACGGTAATATCCTTATCTGTTTCCAGAATGGTTGCCTGGTTGGCTCCGGCACGCCATACTTTGTTATAAGGTACCAATGCCCCCCAGATCTGGCGGCCTTTTACAGAAGGACTGCTGTACCTGATCGTAATATTGGCGCCATGGATGGTTCCGGTGGCGGTGGCTGCCGGACTGGCCTGCGACCAGCTAAGGGTACTGATGCAGGACAAGGCAAAGCTCAGTACAACAGTTTTGAGAAAGGTTGTTCTTTTCATAGTGTGGTTTTTTATTCTTTAATGTGGTAAGGTTACGGGATAGGGAAATTACAGGTTTCCGGAATCAATGGTTCTGTTTTTATATAAATGGTAGTAGTAGCTATTGTTGTTGATATATTCAGCTGCGGTCCGTTTTCCTAAAGAATCCGATCTGAAAAAGGCCTGTAACAGCAACCCGATTTAGCTTATCTTGTTACTAACAAAACTACTGCCATGTTGTTTACTTCTTACCGGAATTGCCTGTTAGCGGGCTCACTGCTGTGTGGCATAATGGTTCAGGCGCAAAGTACCTTACAGAAATACCAGGCCGTTAATTTTTCGAAGGTCCGGATCACCGATGATTTCTGGCGGCCCAAACTGGAGAAGGTGTCAACGGTGACCATTCCGGTGTGTATCGACCAGACAGAAGTAAAAACACCCCGTATCCGCAATTTTGAGATCGCGGCGGGCAAAAAGCAGGGTAAGTTCCAGGGGATCTTTTATGACGATTCAGATGTATTCAAAGCGCTGGAAGCGATCGCCTACTCTTTAAAAAACCATCCCGATGCAGTCCTGGAGAAAAAAGCGGATGAATGGATCGACCTGATCGCAGCAGCGCAATTGCCCGACGGTTATATCAATACGTATTACAGTCTCCAGTTTCCAAATAAACGCTGGACGGACATGAGCATGCACGAGGACTATAATGGCGGCCACCTCATAGAAGCCGCTGTTGCCTACTACGATGCTACCGGCAAAAGAAAACTGTTGGATGTGGCCATCCGCTTTGCAGACCATTTTGATTCCCTGTTCGGTCCGGGTAAACGGGATTGGGTGACCGGTCACCAGGAACTGGAACTGGCTTTGGTAAAACTGTATACGGCTACCAGTCAAAAGAAATACCTGAACCTGGCAGACTGGCTCCTGAGCGAACGCGGACAGAAAAAAGCGGTAGGGTACACCTGGACAGACTGGAAGGACACTGCTTACGCGCAGGACAGCAAACCTGTGAAAGAACAGCGGGAGATCACCGGTCATGCGGTGAGGGCCATGTACCTGTATACCGGCGCTGCTGATGTGGCGGCATTGACAGGAGATGAAGGGTACATGCATGCGATGAAAACGGTTTGGGAAGATGTGGTATACCGCAATATGTACATCACCGGGGGGATCGGTTCTTCCGGCAGCAACGAAGGGTTCTCGGTAGATTATGACCTGCCCAATGAAAATGCCTATTGTGAAACCTGTGCATCTGTAGGAATGGTATTCTGGAACCAGCGCATGGGGATGCTGACAGGTGATGCGAAATATATAGATGTGCTGGAGAAGAGTTTATATAACGGAGCATTGGATGGTATTTCACTGGCGGGCAATCAATTCTTTTATGGCAATGTATTAGCCTCCAATGGCAAACAGGCCAGAAGGGATTGGTTTGGCACGGCCTGCTGCCCATCGAATATTGCCAGGCTGCTGGCATCGTTAGGCAATTATATATATGGTTATAACGAAAACAGTATCTGGGTGAATTTATTTGTCGGAAGTCAGACAAACATTCCACTGAAAGACCAGGAAGTAAGTATCCGCACACAAACCCATTATCCATGGGAGGGTGCCATGGATATTCATGTATCGCCAAAAAAGAAAACAGTTTTTGCTTTACGGGTACGTTATCCGGGATGGGTGTCCGGTGAAGCTGTGCCCGGTGGTTTGTATATGTATGATGCACAGCAACAGGTTGCTGCTGCGGTGGTCAGTGTGAATGACCATCCGGTAAAATATCAACTGGAAAAAGGATATCTGGTCGTCAACCGCGAATGGGCGCCGGGTGATAAGCTGACGGTTTTGTTTCCGATGGAGATCAGGCGTGTGTACAGCCGGGCAGAAGTGAAAGCCAATACAGAAAGAGTGGCCCTGCAACGGGGGCCGTTGATATATTGCGTGGAAGGTACCGATAATGAGGGCCGGGCCATGAACCTGGTATTGCCGGAAAACGCGGATGTACAGACTATTCCTTACCAGGTGCTTACCGAACCTGTCATTGGTTTGCAGGCCGAAGCTACTGTGTTAACGGTGTTACCAGGAGGAGATAATATAAAGACGGAAAGAAAAAAGATCACTGCCGTTCCCTATTATACCTGGAACAACCGCGGGGCCGGACAGATGCAGGTCTGGTTGCCGCAACGGATCATCGATATCAAGATCAATTAAACCTATTTTTGCGCCAACCTGCTGTTTATGCATACATTAGATATTGCTGATTATATTGTATTTTTTCTGTATTTCATCGTGGTGACCGTTTATGGTATTTATATTTATCATAAAAAGAAATCGGCCAATACCAGTTCCAAAGATTTTTTTCTGGCAGAGGGTTCGCTTACCTGGTGGGCCATTGGGGCATCGCTGATCGCTTCCAATATTTCCGCAGAGCATTTTATCGGTATGTCGGGTTCGGGTTTTGCACTCGGACTGGCTATTTCCACCTATGAATGGATGTCGGCTGCTACCCTGATCGTGGTGGCGGTGTTCATTATTCCGTTGTACCTGAAGAACCACATTTATACCATGCCGCAGTTCCTGGCCAAAAGGTATAACGATACTGTGAGCACCATCATGGCGGTGTTCTGGTTACTGGTATATGTGTTTGTGAACCTCACATCCATTATCTATCTCGGTGCGCTGGCCATATCTTCCATTTCGGAGATCAGTTTTTTCTGGTGTGTGGCCGGGGTAAGTGTGTTCGCGATCATTGTAACCGTGGGTGGCATGAAAGTGATCGGTTATACGGATGTGATACAGGTATTGGTGCTGATCATTGGCGGATTGGTAACCACCTATCTCGCATTGTCGCTGTTGTCTGAACATTACGGTTATGGAAAGGATATCCTGAAAGGACTTTCCGTATTGCGTAAGGAAGCACCCACACATTTTCATATGATCTTTCAAAAAGGAGATCCCTATTACAAGGAATTACCAGGTTTATCGGTTCTGATCGGCGGTATGCTGGTTAACAACCTGGCTTATTGGGGCTGTAACCAGTACATCGTGCAGCGGGCATTGGGCGCCGATCTGCCTACGGCCCGTAAAGGGATTTTATTTGCTGCCTTTTTAAAGCTCCTGGTTCCGGTGATCGCGGTATTGCCGGGAATCACGATGTATGTCTTGCACCAGAAAGGCCTGTTTCTGCAGGAAATGAGTGATGGGGGCGTGATCAAACCGGATCATGCCTATCCCACACTGATGAACCTGTTGCCTGCTGGCTTAAAAGGGATCGCTTTTGCTGCTTTAACGGCCGCCATCGTGGCTTCACTGGCAGGCAAGGCCAACAGTATTGCTACTATTTTCTCATTGGACATTTACCGTAAGTTCTTCAACAAAAACGCTTCAGAAAAGAAACTGGTCAGGGTGGGCCGCTGGGCGGTATTGGTATCCATGATCGCAGCGGCACTGGTGGCGCCGGCACTCCGCTCGCTCGACCAGGCGTATCAATTCATCCAGGAATATGTGGGTTTTGTGTCACCGGGTGTACTGGCCATTTTCCTGCTGGGTTTTTTCTGGAAAAGAACCACTGCCCAGGCAGCCATGGCAGGCGCATTGTTGACGATCCCGGTTTCTACTGTTTTGAAATTCCTGCCGGTATGGACAAATGATTGGTTCCCTGATTATCCTTTTCTCGACAGGATGACGATTACTTTTGTAACAGTGGCGGTTGTGATGGTCCTCATTAGTTGGTGCTTCCCGCAGAAGGAAAATGAGAAAGCCATCATAGAAGTGGACCCGAAATGGTTCCGGGTAAATACCGGTTTTGTTATCGGTTCCGTGATCATATTGGGAATACTGGCCGCATTGTATACTGTATTCTGGTAAAGCTGACAGCACTAAAGCGATCTCTTTGTTATATTAGCAAAACAATCCAATCCAATCCCTGATCCTGTATGAGCAATCATCCCTTTAACCTGGCGCTGCGTTTTATCCTGGAGCTGGCGGGCTTATGCATTATTGCCACCTGGGCCTGGGTATTTCATCAGGGTATTTATCAATGGCTGGCCGTGGTCTTGTACCCCGCCGTGGCCGCAGCCGCCTGGGCTATCTTCAGGGTAGAGGGAGAATCGGGGAAAACCCTGGTGCGGGTGAACGGTATCACCCGCTTACTGATCGAGATCCTTTTTTTCAGCACCGCGGCCAGGATGTTGTACCAGCTGGATGCCGGCAGGCTGTACTCTTTTTTCCTATTGTTTGTGATGATACACTACGCGGTCTCATACGACAGAATACTCCGGCTCATCCGGAACCGTTAGTACCCGCAGACGGATCAGCTGACCGGAATCATTTCCCCGAGAGGAAATTTCCCGGAATACGCATGCCTTCCTCTTTATCCAGCACATGTTTCATCAGCTTTTTCAAAGCTTCGGGAATGCTTTCTTTTTCCTTGTCGGTTAATACATGTATGATCTCGAAGAACTCATCTTCATCATCGTAATAACCAAAGTAGAGGTCGTACAGGTCGTTGGGATGCAGGCGTAGAGAGATCTCTTTGTCTTCTTCATACACGTGCATGGTCAGAATGGCCCACTGGTCATTATCCTGGTAGTCGAAATGAATATCCACCGCATCGGTGTTCACCGCCCAGGTTACCAGTCTTTCGATCATTTCAGCAGCGTGGTTCCTTACCAGTTCTTCGTAGTTCATAATTTGCCGGTTGATGGCGCGAAAGTAAGGCCGTTTTGGCAGCCGGCAAGCGGAAATCAACGAAATGCCGGGATCCTTGTTACAACCTGTTAAGTAAGTTGCTTCGGAAAAATAGGGATAAGCGTTATTTTTTGCACAAAGCAGGAAATTCATCTTCCGAATGCCCGATAATTTTGATAAATTTCCTGTTCCAAGTGTTAATTTTATAAGCGAATGTGTTCCTGCTAAAACCTTTTTTATGATCAAGCTAACAATCAATAACCAGCCTTATGAGGTTGATGCCAGTCCGGAAATGCCCCTGCTTTGGGCCATCAGGGATATGGTAGGTTTAACCGGTACCAAGTTTGGATGCGGTATGGCCCAATGCGGAGCCTGTACGGTTCATGTAGACGGCAACCCGGTCCGCTCCTGTAGTTTCCCCGTATCTGCTGCGGCAGGTAAAAAGATCACTACCATTGAAGGACTGTCCGAACGTATTGGTGAAGCGGTAAAAAAAGCCTGGATCGAACTGCAGGTACCGCAATGCGGTTATTGCCAGTCGGGCCAGATCATGAGCGCTACTGCTTTGCTGAAGAACAAACCCAAGCCTACAGATGCCGATATTGATGCGGCCATGCAGGGTAATCTTTGCCGCTGTGGTACCTACCAGCGTATCCGCAGTGCCATTCACCGTGCATCAGAAATGATCCAATCCTAAACTTCAACTTCAAACGCAATCTTATGGCTAATCAACTTACGAATATAGATCGCAGGAATTTTCTCCGTTTAACCGGTATCACCGGCGCCGGATTGGTATTGGGTCTTTCTGCCCATGCTGACGGGGTCGCTACCGTAGAGAACCTGGCTGCTGCCGGAGAATCCTTTGAACTGACCCCTTATGTCTTGATAGAGAAAAGCGGTCAGATCACCATCTTCAATACCAAACCTGAGATCGGGCAGGGTACTTTTCAGTCGATCCCCGCATTGATCGCAGAAGAACTCGAAGTATCGCTTGATAAAGTGACTATTCAGCATACCGGCGGCGAAAAGAAATTTGGTGGTGCCCAGTTTTCGGGCGGTTCCGCATCGGTACGTACCAGTTATACCAGTTTACGTAAAGTAGGTGCATCGGCACGCGAAATGCTGATCACAGCGGCGGCAACACATTGGAATGTTCCGGTATCGGAATGTTATGCTTCGGATGCAAAAGTGTTTCACAGACCATCGGGCAAAAGCCTGGGCTACGGTGAACTGGCCGAAGCGGCTGCCAGAGTGGAGGTTCCGAAAGAACCCCGGTTGAAAGACCCCAAAGACTTTACCATATTGGGCAAACCCAGCCCAAGACCCGATGTGCCGCTGAAAGTGAACGGAACGGCGCAATTCGGCATCGATGTGGCCGTGCCGGATATGGTATATGCATCCATTGAACGTTGTCCCGTGCTGGGTTCCAAACTGGTGAGCTATGATGATAGTGCTGCCAAAAAAGTAAAAGGTGTAGTAGCGGTAGAAAAATGCGAAAGGATACATGGTGTATATCGTTCCGAAGGCGTAGCCGTTATTGCAGAGACCTATTGGGCTGCCTTACAGGGAAGGAAAGCGCTGAAAGTGACCTGGGACTACCAGGGAAATGACAAGTTCAATACCAAAACCTACGAACAGAGTTTGCGCGACGCTTCCAAACAGGAGGGCGCCGTGGAACATAGCCAGGGCGATTTTGATAAAACATTCGCGGAAGCTCCGGTGAAACTGGAAGCTTTTTATGAAACACCCATCGTATCGCATTCACCGATAGAACCCATGAACTGCGTGGCCAGCTGGAAAGATGACTCACTGGAGATCTGGACCTCTACACAGGTGCCGGGAAGGATCATGGATGATTTTACCAAGACCTATGGCATCGCTCCTGAAAAACTGAAAATACATGTCATGTTCAATGGGGGAGGATTCGGCAGAAGACTGTATCCTGATTACGTGCATGAAGCGGTACAGTTGACCAGGAAGATCGGTCGCCCGGTAAAATCTATCTGGACCAGAGAAGACGATACCCGGATGGGACCTTTCCGCCCTATGACTTTCTCGGCCATGAAGGGGGCATTGTCTGCCGATGGTAAAGCCATTGCCTTCCAGCACAAAGTGATCTCGCCTACGCTGGATATGCGTAAAGACTATGACAAGACCAAGGCAGACGGTACGATGACAGAAGGTATCAGCGAGCAGAAGTACGAGATAGCGAACATGAAGAACCTGTATGTGCATCATTACCTGCATCTTCCTTTGGCTGCCTGGCGTGCGGTGACCAGTACTACGCTGGCGTTTTCGCATGAATGTTTCATAGATGAAATGGCCGTGAAAGCCAAAAAAGACCCGATGGCTTTCCGTTTAGGAATGCTGACAAAAGAGTCGGATACCAAAAACCTACTGAATAAACTGAAGGAAGTTTCCCATTGGGATAAACCGCTGCCAGCAGGATGGGGACGTGGTGTGGCGCAGTATGAATTCTTTGCAGGTTTGGGTGGATTTGTAGTAGAAGTATCAAAAAAAGGAACCGGTATCAAAATAGAAAAAGTATATGCGGCGATTGATCTTGGAACCGTAGTGAATCCTGATACAGTGGAAGCGCAGGTGCAGGGGGCTGCGGTAATGGCGCTGACTGCTGCAGTGAAAAGCGGGATTACGTTTGAGAACGGTCAAACTGTGCAGAGCAATTACCACAATAACCAACTGATACGCATTAACGAAATGCCCAAGGTAGAAGTGCATATACTGGCCAATGGAGGTCCGCGTATCAAAGGTGTGGGCGAACCAGGTTTACCGCCATTTGCACCGGCTCTGTGTAATGCCATTTATGCGGCAACGGGAAAACGGATCCGTCGTTTGCCATTTGATATCAATAAAATTGTTTGACGGTAGAAGAAAGTACATGATGAAAAAAATTGTTGCAGGCAGTGTCCTGTTATTGTTGATGATCGGTGGCTCAGCTTTCGTACAGTCGTATGACCTGCCCCAGAGTGTGGCACGTGGTAAAGAGTTATATGTTACGTATTGCCAGAATTGCCATATGGAAGACGGCAAAGGGGTAGGGGGCGCTTTCCCCCCACTGGCCAAAGCAGATTACCTGAAGAAGCAACCGGTTGCTTCGATCATTGCCATCCTGTTGAAAGGGCAAAACGGAGAGATCACAGTAAACGGGGTCAGCTACAATACCCCGATGATGCCATTGGATTATCTAACGGACGAGCAGATAGCGGATATTTTGAATTACACCTATAACAGCTGGGGCAACAAATCAGTAAAAGCGGTAACGCCTGCGCAGGTAAAAAAAGCAAGACAATAGTTCCTGCATCTTTTCATGAAAGAGATCAAAGACATCGTACATGCTTTTGAGGAAGCTGACCGTATGCATAAAAAAACGGCATTGGCTACTGTGGTGCATGTGTCAGGTTCCTCCTACCGCAGGCCTGGTGCCCGCATGCTGGTTACCGAAGACGGGCAGCTGACGGGTGCTATCAGTGGTGGCTGCCTGGAAGGGGATGCTTTGCGGAAAGCAGTACTGGCCATCACCCAGGAAAAAAATAAACTGGTTGTTTACGATACCACCGACGAGGACGATGCCAAACTGGGCATACAGTTGGGTTGTAACGGAGTAGTTTCTATACTCTTTGAACCCATCCATGCAGGAGATCCTGAGAATCCCATTGCTATTTTGCGCTCTGTGATTGCCGAGCGCAGACCTTCTGTACTGGTTACGGCCTATTCGGTGAACCAGGGGGAGCACCTGGGTACACGCAGGGTGGAAGAACTCCCGTCACTGGTACAACCCCAGCTTAGCGCAGTGGTAGCCGAAGTATTTGCAGCAGCATCTTCAACACATATTGAATTAACAGTATCGGAGAACCAGCAGCACTTTTTTGTGGAATACTGTCATCCCTCCATTGCCCTCATCATAGTAGGCGCAGGTAATGATGCGATACCGCTGGCTACCATCGCCCATAACCTGGGCTGGGAAACTACAGTGGTGGACGGAAGAGCTTCTCACGCAACTAAGCAACGTTTTCCCATGGCCGACTCGTTGATCGTAGCCAAACCGAAGGAGGCGGCAAAACAGCTGGAGATAGATGAACGTACGGCACTGGTGCTGATGACCCATAACTATAACTACGATCTTGAAATGTTGCAGCAATTGCTGTCTACCGGCATACGGTATGTAGGTATGCTGGGTCCCGCTGCTAAACGCAAACGGATGCTGGATGAACTGGAACAAAAAGGAATTGTTTTTACGGAAGATTTTCAGGACAGGATTTATGGTCCCACAGGTATTGACCTGGGTGCAGAAACGGCAGCTGAGATCGCTTTGTCGATAGCGGCAGAGATCATGTCTGTGATGCAGCAAAAAAAGCCACTTCACCTGCGCGGCAAACAGGAAGCCATTCATTACCGGGATTCATGAGGACGGGTATACTCATATTAGCAGCAGGAAGTGCATCCCGTATGCAGCAGCCCAAAATGTTACTGCCTTTCGGCAAGGCAAATATTCTTTCGCATCTGCTGGATGAGGCCAGGGCTTTAGAGCCAGCAGCCATTTGCCTGGTAACGGGGTACTATCATGATGAGATCTTATCAGTTGTTGTAACAGAAGGTGTGCAGGTGGTTCGGAATGAACAGTGGCAGGAAGGGATGTCGGGATCGATACGGTTGGGACTGTTGCAACTATTGCAACAGGAGTCCGCAATGCAACAATTGATAATCCTGGTAAGCGATCAGCCTTTTCTTACTCGTAGCTTATTGCACAATATGCTGCAGGTGCAGCAGGAAACCCAGAAAGGGATCATTGCCGCCGGTTACGCAGAAATACAGGGAACCCCTGTACTGTTTACAAAAGAGTATTTTGATCAATTGAAACAGCTTACGGGTGATAAGGGAGCGAAACCCATCTTACAAACACATTCCGGTGATGTGGCTGTAGTGGATTTTCCCGAAGGGGAGAAGGATATTGACACACCGGAAGACTATTCAAAATATTGTACATCCATCAAATAAGCGCATGCTGAAAGATACACATCAACGGATACATACTTACCTGCGGATATCGCTGACGGATAACTGCAATCTCCGTTGTTTTTACTGTATGCCCGAAGAGGAATATGCATTCATGCCCCAGCGCCGGCTGATGCAGGCCGATGAGATACTGGAACTGGCAAAGATCTTTGTGGCGCAGGGAGTCAATAAGATCCGTCTGACAGGCGGAGAACCGCTGGTAAGAAAAGACGCGGCAGCGATCATCCGGTCGCTGGGTGAACTGGGTGTAGAATTAACGATCACCACCAACGGTACCCGGGTGCATCATTTTGTGGACGACCTGGTTGCAGCCGGGGTACGTTCTGTTAACGTCAGCCTGGATACTTTGCAGGAAGATACTTTCACGATCCTGACCAGGCGCAACCAGTTCCGGGTGGTGAAAGATAATATCAGGCTGCTGCTTGACCGGGGTTTTACCGTAAAGGTGAACGTAGTGGTGGTGAAGGGATTGAATGACCGGGAGATCCTTGATTTTATTGCCTGGACTGAGAATGAACCGGTACATATCCGTTTCATCGAATTCATGCCTTTTGATGGCAACAAATGGCAAAGCGATAAGCTGGTTACCTGGAAAGAAATACTCGAAGTGGCGCAAACGCAGTATGAGGTACAGCCTTTGGAAAATGCTGCGCATGATACCTGTAAGAAGTACAGGGTTGAAGGTCATGCTGGAACTTTTGCCGTGATCAGCACGATGAGCGCCCCTTTTTGCAGCAGCTGTAACCGCATCAGGCTTACGGCAGACGGAAAGATCAAAAATTGCCTGTTCTCGGAAGAGGAAACGGATCTGTTACAGGCTTTGCGTAATGGAGAAGACGTATTGGCACTGATAGAAAAATCGATCCTCTCCAAACACAAAGAGCTGGGTGGGCAGTTCTCGAAAGATTTTACTACCATTGATACCTCTCATTTACATAACCGGAGTATGATCGCCATTGGCGGATAAATAGCAGACTATGATATCGGTAGCAGCAGCCAGGCAGATCGTTTCAGCACAGAGCAGGTTACTGCCGGCTGTGTTATTGCCTTTTGACAGATCGGTAGGATCTGTGCTGGCAGAGGATATCATCAGTCCATTGTCCATACCTTCTTTTCCGCAGTCATCCATGGATGGTTATGCCATCCGTGTTGCCGATAAAGCGCTTTTGCTGGAAATACAGGATGAGTTACCTGCCGGCACTTCGCGTGAGTTGCTATTGCAACCAGGTAAAGCCATCAAAGTATTCACGGGTGGCCCCGTACCGGAAGGCGCTGATGTGGTTGTGCAGAAAGAATGGGTGACTGTTACCGGTAACCAGGTCCGGGTAAGTGCAGAAAAAGGGATCGAACCAGGTAGTCATATCCGTATGCCGGGCTCCGAGATAGGCAAAAGTGTGGTAGCGATCCCCAAAGGCACAGAAATTCAGACAATGCATATAGGCTTCATGGCCAGCCTGGGTCTTACAGAGATCCCGGTTATCCGGAAACCGTCTGTTGCCATTGTGATCACAGGTAATGAGCTGGTTCAGCCGGGTTCCCCCATTTCTTTCGGCCAGGTGTATGAATCCAATTCCTTTGGCCTGAAAGCTTGTTTGCAGCAGTTACATATTGCAGACATAACCGTAAGTTACACCAAAGATACCCTGGCAGAGACCGAATCAGCGATTACGCAGGCTTTGACTATCCATGACCTGGTGCTTATTACAGGAGGGGTAAGTGTGGGTGATTATGATCATGTGGCACAGGCCTGTGACCGTATAGGTATTAACCGGCAGTTTCATGGTATAAAACAAAGGCCAGGAAAACCTTTGTATTTTGGCACCACGGAAGGTAGGTGGGTTTTCGGCCTGCCTGGTAACCCGGCATCGGTATTGTCCTGTTTTTACCAGTATGTGCGACCCTTGCTGCATGCATTGTCGGGGAGAGCTCCGGCAAAACCTGTGAGAGCTGCATTGGCAGAACCGTTTGAGAAAAAACCGGCACTCGGCTTTTTTCTGAAAGGGTATTGTGAGAATGGAGCGGTAAGTGTATCCCAGGCGCAGGCGTCGTTCCAGTTAAGTGCTTTTGTACAGGCTAATTGCTGGATAGAGCTGGAGGAGACCCAGCATTATTTTGCCAAAGGCACAGAAGTAACCATTCACCCATTTTTCTAAGATATATGGAAGAGATCCTTTTATATGCATTGTTTTTCCTGGTGGCATTTTTATATGCATCGGTAGGACATGGCGGAGCCAGTGGTTACCTGGCTTTAATGGCATTGCTCGGATTCAGTGCGGCTGTGATGAAACCCACTGCACTGCTGTTGAATGTAATGGTATCGCTGATGGCGTTCATCTCATTTTACCGGGCCAGGCATTTCCGTAAGGAATTGTTATGGCCGCTGATCGCAGCATCGATACCTTTTGCTTATCTGGGTAGTGTATTGCAGGTGTCGGAAGTGCTGTATAAGCAAGTGCTCGGGGTGGTATTGCTGTTGTCGATCATCCGGATGGTATGGGCCAGTTCCGAGCAGTCGGTAAAACCTGCTCCCCGCTGGTATGTATTGTTTTCGATCGGAGCGGTCATTGGCCTGGTATCGGGTATGATCGGTATGGGAGGGGGGATCCTGCTTTCTCCCCTGTTATTATTGATGGGCTGGTCTACACAAAAACAGACGGCTGCCATCAGCGCAATTTTTATCTTCTTAAATTCGATGGCAGGTATTGCCGGGCAGCTGAAAACAGGATTCAACCTGAGTCCGCAGATCTATACCATCATTGCATTTGTATTGGCAGGCGGTTTGCTGGGTGCTTATGTGGGTGCGGAGAAACTGCAGGCAAAGAACATGAAATATATACTGGCATTCGTATTGATACTGGCTGCAGGTAAACTGTTTTTTGTAAAATAAGCGTATGGCGATTGAAATTTTATTTTTTGGATCATTAACGGATGCTACTACGGTGGGAAGGCTGATCGTAGAAGATGTTACGGATACGGATCAGCTGAAAACATATCTCATGGAGAGATATCCTGCCCTGTGTTCGGCCCGGTATTTTGTAGCCGTGAATCAACGTATGATACAGCAAACAGAATCCTTACAACCCGGCGATATTGTTGCCCTGATGCCGCCATTTTCCGGAGGATGATATGTTGAATAATGAACGTTACATACGACAGATGATCCTGCCGGGTTTTGGTCAGGCTGCACAGGATAAACTCCGTGCTGCTAAAGTATTGATCATTGGTGTGGGCGGACTGGGATGCCCGGCACTGCAATACCTTGTTGGGGCAGGTGTAGGTGCCATTGGTTTAATGGATGGGGATACTGTAAGCAGGAGTAACCTGCACCGTCAGTTGCTCTTTAATGAATCAGATATAGGAAAAAACAAGGCTTTCGTAGCGGCTGAAAAAATGAAACTGCTGGACCCGGAAATCAGCTTCTTGGTGTACCCTTTTCAGCTAAGTAACCGGAATGCATTGGATTATATTGGTGCCTATGATATCGTGATCGACGGAACTGATAATTTTGCGGCCAAATATATGATCAACGATGCCTGCGTGTTACTGCACAAAACTTTCGTGTATGGCGCGGTATCGCGTTACCAGGGACAGGTATCGGTCTTCAATGTGACGGCAGGTAAGGGGCGTTCACTGAACTATCGCGATCTCTTTCCCGTGTCGCCTGCCAGGGGAGAGATACAGAGTTGTGAAGAAGCGGGTGTGATCGGCGTATTGCCCGGTATCATTGGCACCATGCAGGCGGCAGAAGCGGTAAAGCTGCTTACTGGACTGGGCGAAACCTTGTACGGACGTTTGTATAACTATGATGTTTGGCAGGCCCGGTCCTATGAGATCGTATTGTCATTGCATCCCGATGTAACGGAAATTGATCAAGATAGTTTTGTGCAGGCGGATTACAGCTTTGTGTGTGAGGATGGGGACGAGGATATACCGGAGATCAATGTGAGGGAATTCAACCGTTTGCTGCAGGAACCCAATGTATTTGTGCTGGATGTACGGGAGCGGCATGAATTTCCCAGGATCGATTTCTCGGATGCGCAGATACCCATGTCTGAACTGCAGGCATCGCTGGAAACACTTCCTGCAAAAGAGATCTGTGTGATCTGTCACCAGGGTATACGTAGTGTGTATGCGGCACAACTGATCAAAACACGCCGTAATCTGCCCGTATACAGTTTAAAAGGAGGCTTGACCGCCTACTTCAATCAACAGGGAATATGAAAGAGCATAAGGTTAAAAATATCTTCATGGAAGGCCCGATCCCCGCACAAAAGATAGCGGAGGACATACAGAAACATGCCACACAAACGGCTATCGGGGCGCATAGTATTTTCCTGGGTCAGGTTCGTGCTGATGTAAAAGAAACGGGATCGGTTACGGCTATTGCGTATACCGCTTACACTGAAATGGCTTTGGAAAAAATGCATGAGATAAGGGAATCTTTATTTGCCAAATATCCGCTTACCTGTATGCATGTCTATCATAGCCTGGGTGCCGTGTTGGCAGGGGAGATCTGTTTGTATGTTTTTGTATCTTCCCCACACCGGAAAGCGGCGATAGATGCCTGCGAAGAACTGGTGGAAGCGATCAAGTTCCAGTTACCTATCTGGGGAAAAGAGATACTGAACAACCAGGCCACTGCCTGGAAAGAAAACAAATGATATGGTGAACATCACACATAAATCAAGCAGCCTGCGGAAAGCTGTGGCGGCAGCTACGGTTCAGGTTTCCTCTCAGCAAACCATTGACGCGATTATTCATAAAACAGTACCCAAAGGAGATGTTTTTGAGTTTGCCAAAGTAGCGGCCTTATTTGCTGTTAAAAAAACCAGTGATGTGATCCCCGATTGCCATCCCCTGCCTGTTGAATTTACACAGGTGAGTTTTGAGATACAGGGGCTTGCCGTGGAGATCAGGGTGGAAGTGCATACAGTATATAAAACAGGCGTAGAAGTAGAAGCCATGCATGGGGCATCTGTGGCTGCATTGACCTTGTATGATATGCTGAAACCGATCGACAGGTCAATCGAGATCCAGCGGATACGCCTGTTGCATAAGGAAGGAGGAAAATCACAGTATCGGTTACCTGCCGGTGAATCCATCAAAGTGGCTGTGATCGTTTGCTCGGATTCCGTGTTTGGGAAAAAAGCGGAAGACAAAGCAGGTTTGGCCGTTATCGAAAAACTGAAATCCGTTGCTATTGAAACAACCGCATACCAGGTGATACCTGATGAGGCTGATGCCATACGCGAACAGGTGACTATCCAGGCCGGCAATGGGGTACAGCTGCTGTTGTTTGTAGGTGGCACCGGCGCTTCGCCGAGAGATATCACCCCGGATATCATACAGCCTATGCTGAATAAGGAACTTACGGGTATTATGGAGCAGGCCCGCCGTTATGGACAGGAACGCATGCCCTACGCCATGCTATCGCGGAGTGTTGCCGGTTTTGTGGGAGGAATGCTGGTCTTAACGCTTCCCGGTTCAACAAAAGGATCGGTAGAGTATATGGATGCCTTGTTTCCCCAGGTACTGCATGTGCTTGAGATTGCCCGGGGCGGCAGGCATGAATAAGCCGTGACGATCCGGTATATTCTGTTGCGGATCCTGCTGGCGTAAGCTGGAATTCACTACAGCGCAAACGATTGCATATGTACGAAAAGATAAAATTGTTCATAAATCTTTGGATTTTTTGTTGTTTTTCATAGGTGCAGAATACCCGTTTGTCGTAGTTTTGCACATATAAATGATAATGATTGGTCATTTTTGCGATAAACTGTCATCCGAAAACGTTTATCCTTAATTAAGCCCCATGTTTAAGGGGGCTAATTAACAAGAATTAATCATTTTCTTTACTTCCTGCTTTATTCCTGTAAAATAAGTGATGCATTGACGAACTCGTTGTATACGTTCTGCAACGACATGTGTATGCTTGTTTACAAGACTTATTTATTCAGAAGCAAATCAAATTGAGCAGGAATGATCACAGTTGGTATTATTGAAGACAACCAGGCTTTGCGCACGGGTATTGAAGAATTCGTTTCCCAGAACAGTAATATGCGGACCCTTTTTTCGTGCTACAGTGTAGAAAAATGGTTGATGCATTACGATCATAACACCGAGGGGCCTTATGTACTGTTTCTCGACATTGGCCTGCCCGGTATTTCCGGCCTGAAAGCCATCTCCGTCATTAAGAATAAGTATCCTGATACTAAATTGGTCGTCATTACCGGCGACAGTTCCCGGGAAAGTGTATGGGAAGCTATTACCAGCGGTGCCGATGGTTACCTGCTGAAACCTTTTTCGCTAAAAGAGATCAGTCAGCAGATAGCTATTATCCAGAATGGTGGTGCAGCCCTCTCCCCATTAATAGCCGAAAAACTTATTCATCGGATCAATGCCAGTAACAAGCCTGTACGGGAAAGCAAAAATATGCTACTCACCCGCAGGGAAAATGATGTTCTTGAACAACTGGTAAAAGGACTTAGTTATAAAGAAGTGGCCAATATTCTTAAGATATCTTTTGCCACAGTGAACGATCATATCAAGAACATTTATTACAAAATGGGGGTTAATTCCAAATCAGAGTTGATTGCCAAAGTATTGTCAAACAGGCGATCGGACATTATCTTATAAATGATGTACTGATATACCGGAACAGCAGACGGATTATACCATATTGATTGCAGAAGACAATTGCATTAACCGGTTCGTGTTAATCCATATGTTGAAAGACCTGAATAAACGGATGGTAGAAGTGGGGAATGGCAGGGAAGTACTTGATGCTTTGGAAGAACTGAAAGATACAGCTACGGTACTGTTGCTCGATCTGAACATGCCCGTTATGGATGGGTATGCTGTGATCCGGAGAATGGCACATGATACGGACAGGTACAAGAAAGTAAAAACGATTGTTATCAGCGGCACTTTTTATAGCAATTTTCTGGAAAAAGGACTGGGTGAGCATATCAACGCTTACCTGGAAAAGCAGGTTGTAAAAGAGCAATTGATACATAAATTACGAGAATGCGTCACTAATTTCTGATCTTGGAACAAAACTTACTACATACAGGTATCAAACAGTTAACTGGGCTTAAGTATTTACTCAATAATATTTCCCATGCTTTGTTATTTGAGACACTGGATAACGAGATCGTATTCGTTAACCAGCAGTTTTGTGAATTGTTCCAGATACCGCTGAGCCCTGAATCATTGATTGGTTCGGATTGTTCCAGGTCGGCAGAAACATCAAAGCACTTTTTTCAGGATCCCGAAGCTTTTGTAGAAGGCATAAGGAAAATATATGCGGGCAAAGTTCCTGTACTGAATGAAGAACTGGTACTTGCAAATGGGAGGTCGATCTATCGGGATTATAAGCCTTTACTTGATGACCCCGGGCATAAAGGGCATTTGTGGATTTATAAGAATTTTAATGAGATCAAATCCGTTCTTGCGCAAACCCAGGAGCAGAAATTCTTTTATGAGCAGTTACTCAATAATATTCCGGCAGACATAGCCATTTTTGACAAGGATCATAAGTACCTTTTTCTGAACAAAACGGCTGTCCGGAACGATGAGATCCGTCAGTGGATGATTGGTAAGGATGATTTTGATTTTTGCAGACATACCAACCGGCCATCGCACCTGGCTGTTTACCGGAGAGGCATTTTTAAGGAAGCATTGGATTCTGCTGAAATGATGGAGTTTGAAGAGACCAATTATAGCAAAGAAGGGAAAAAAGTTCATAACCTCAGACGGTTTTATCCTTTGTTGAATAAGGATGGAAAAGTGAGCCAGGTGATTGGGTATGGGGTTAATATTACCAGGATCAAGGAGCGGGAAGAGAACCTGATGGAAAGGGAGCAGGCTTTGAAAGACCTGGTACATTCCATGGATCAGGTAGTGGTAACCCTGAACATGAGTGGCCAGATCAAATATGCCAATCCTAAATGGGAAGAGCTTACGGGTTTGCAGGAACAGGAATACGGTTCACAGAAGATCGGAAGTTTCATTAAGAAAGGGAGAGATTCTTTTTTACGGAACCTGCAGATTTTTTTGGAAGATGGCAGGTTGGATGTACCGGCTACTTATATCTACCTGAATGACCATAATGGTGTACAAAGGGTGTTCAGTTATTATTTGACCAATTTCAGTAACTATCATAGCAAGGAGAAAAGGGCAGCGGTATTCCTGAACGATATTACAGCCCGTTTGATGATAGAGCGAAAACTAAAGCGGATTGCTGCGGAAGAAAGAAGGGTCAATGAGATGAAATCTGGTTTTATCAGCCTCGTTTCGCATGAATTACGTACGCCGTTATCTGTTATCCTCGCCAGTACGGAACTGTTAGAAATGTTGGCAGCTAAGAAAGCTGGGGAAGATACCGCCGGAATCACAAAGTATACGGAGCGGATCATCCATCAGGTAGATAAGATGACACAACTGATGAACGAGTTTCTCTTCTTGAGCAAGATAGAGTCTGGAAAATTGTCGCATTCTCCCGTGCTCCTGGATGTAGAAGTACTTATCAGAAAACTGATCAGCGATTTGTACTCGCCATGGACGGATGGCCGGTCATTGAGGTTCTCCGTAAAAGGAAAGCCGGTGAAAGTGAAAGTGGACGAATTGATGTTGACGCATATTTTAAGCAATCTTATCAGTAATGCATTCAAATATTCAGAGGGAAGAAAGGATCCTGTGCTCAGATTGAGGTTCACGAAAAGGTATTGGAGCCTGCTGTTAGTGGATAATGGGATCGGGATCCCGGAAAACCAATGTGCTAAGATCTTCCTGCCCTTTGTGCGTGGATCAAATGTTGGGTCTGTTACGGGTACGGGTTTTGGTTTAATGATTGTAAACCTGTTTATAAAAAAGAGTAAAGGAAAAATACAAGTAAAAAGCCGTGAGAATCTTGGGTCAGCATTCCTGATCAGGTTCCGGAAATAAAAGGATACCCCCTAATTAGTAAACTGAATGGATAAGATATTACTGGTAGAAGATGAAACGATTATCAGGGCCTCGATAGCCGAGATATTGCGTTATTACGAGTATGAAGTAATAGTTGCCGAGAATGGCAAACTGGGTCTTGCTAAAGCATTGGCCGAGAAGCCGGACCTGATTGTTTGCGACGTGATGATGCCGGAAATGGATGGCTTTGAGATGTTGCAGGAGTTACGTAAACAGCCGGAATTCGATACGCCCTTCATTTTTCTCACGGCCAAAGTGCAGGCCGATGATATCAGGGCAGGAATGAACCTGGGAGCCGATGATTATATTTTTAAGCCATTTAAAAGCGCCGATCTTATCAAGGCTATCGAAACCAGGCTGGATAAGCCACGGTCGGCCATAAAAAAAGTAGAAGAAAAGACCAAAGACCTGGAAAATGTGATCAGGCTGATGTTGGGTCATGAATTTAATACTCCCATGAATGGTATTAAAGCCATGTCTGAATTCATACACCAGAACGTGGAGAAGTACAACGATACGCAGCTGGCCGAATTCTGTAATTATCTTTCGCTCAGTGCTGAACGCCTGCAGTCTACTTTTGATAAAGTGAAAAGGGTGTACGAAGTAAAAGAACTGGATAAGGCTGAAATAGCTGAAGCAATGCATATAGGCGTACGTAACATCATCATGCAGATCGGTCAATCACTGGCGGAGAAAGCGGATAGGAGGGAAGACCTGCTGATAGAAGGTTTGGACGATATAGCCCTTCCGGTAAAATCAAACCTGTTATTTACGGCATTATACGAGATCATTGAAAATGCATTCAAATTTTCAGAGAAAGGCAATAAAGTAAAGATCAGTACACATATGTCTGATAATAATTACGAGGTCATCGTAGCTGATTTAGGAAATACGATCACGGCAGAAGAATTGTCTACATATACCTCGTTCAGGCAGTTCGGCCGGTCAAAGTATGAACAGCAGGGACTTGGTGAAGGCCTGGCACTGACCATCAGTATTCTTGAAAAATACGATGCGACCATATTATTCCAGAACAATATGCCAAATGGTATCATAACAATTTTGCGTTTTAAAATATAAATATATGGCAGAGTATAAAAGCACTACCATCCTTGTAGTAGAAGACGACCTGGATCTTCGTCAGACACTGACCGATAGCCTTTCCAATTACCATAATGTAATTGAAGCAGAAAGTGGTATCGTGGCGCTGGATATCCTGAAAACGCAGAAACCGGACCTGGTATTACTGGACGTAATGCTTCCGTTTCCGCTGGATGGATTTTCTGTACTTCGCGTTTTGAAGAACGATCCTGCGCTTTCGTTGATACCGGTGATATTGATGTCGGGTATTAAAACCGAACAGACGATCCTTGAGGGATTGAAGATGGGGGCAAACGATTATATCGTAAAACCATTCAGGGCGGCCGAATTGCAGCTGAAATGTAATAACCTGATCGCTATGCGCCAGAAAATACTGCAGAAGGTGGAGAGGGAATTGTTCATAAAGACCCCGGAAGTATACCAGTTCGATATTGAATCGGAGTTTAAGAAGAAATTCGAGAATATTACCAAAGCCATGGTAGAGGGATCTGATTTTACAGTGCCTAATATCGCCAATAAAATGTCGATGAGCATTTCTACGCTGGAACGCTGGACCAAAAAGATATACAACATGACACCTAAGCAGTATATCCAGAACACCAAACTTACCAAAGCCGAGATATTCCTGCGTCAGCGCCTCACTTCTGTGAACGAGATAGCATATACACTGGGGTTCAGTTCTGTATCCTATTTCTGCCTTTCGTTTAAGAAAAAATATGGCAAAAGTCCGAAAGCTTATATGCGCTTCCCGTCAAAAGCAGATACACTGATGACGGATTAACGATGGATATGTCCGGTATCGGAAATGATTGTTTTGTGTATAAAGTCTAAAACTGTTGTATGGTTTGTTGTAAAGGTGATAATATTCTGATTTTAAAGTATCTGTCGGAAGTATTCCAGGCAGAAGGGGAGAAGCTGATCACTTTTTTTTCTGAATCGGATAATGCTGTATGGCTGGAATATGAGACATGGTTGAGCATGATCAATAAAAAGCAACAGCAGGAGGAACTTTCCTATTTTCACCTGTCGCCTTTCCCATTCGACACGTACAATGTGTTCAGCAATTTCAAAAACAGCTACCAGTTTGCCAGGGGTATCGTAAGCCGAAAATTTGAGTATCATATTGTACTCTCATTGGTAAACGATGAGCTTTTGCATATGGATTCCGTGGAAAAGCTGGCAGCACAGTTCCTGGAGAAAGCAGCTGAATTGATATCGAAGTATCCACCTTCTTTTGAAGTGGTTATCCGTCTGCATGCTGCCTATAATGTGTTTGGCGATAATAAATTTTCAGCTGTTGCCAATACTAACCCGATACAGCAGTTCATCAACCTGTTTTACGATGTGGATACGGCCTACCTGACGGTCGATCCTAATATATATGTTACCGGAACCGATGCCCGCGCACTGGCCCAGACTTTATTTGAAAGGCGTAAACCCGGTTACCAGTATATCGGGAATAAGTTTCAGATCGTTCCTTTTTCAACCCCTGTTAGTCTTTCAGAACTGGTTGCCGCTTCACCCAGATTGACTTACCAATTGCAGGAATCTCCCAATGCTGCCAAGAAACAGCAGTTGTTAAAAGCCTGTTTTGAAAAATATGCCTGTCTGAAAGAACCCGAATTGTTGCTTAAACAGATAAACAGTTATATCGGGTAATATTGTTTACCACTTGAAAGTTGCTTCTTTTTGGAACTGTTAGATTAATCTATGCAGGATTGTTGAAATACAATTTTCTCCGGCAGGTTTCTGTTCCCCCTTGTTTAAGGGTCTTGTATTTGTAAAAAAAGATATTAAAATTGTGTCGGGAAGAAATGTGAGCGGTGCCTGTAGAATGTATCATTTTTTTAGTGTTGCTTGCTATAAAAGTCACCGTGTAGTACAGGTGACTTTTCTTTATTAAAATAAATTGATCGGGATAATAAGCACGGCGTTATGTTACTCAAAAAAATCAAATACGCTATCGGTAAGAAGTACAGGAAACTGGATAAGGCCATTTCCGGATCACGCTGTGTAGGGTATATGGTGCATCTTTCATTTCCTACTTCTTTTCAGGTGTCGTTTATTGATGAAAACGGTCTGCCCAGGATATGTGAGTACACTGGTACCTGTTTTGACCAGCGTTTGCTGGTTCCTGAGAATTTTAAAAAGATGTTGATCAAGGTATTTGTCTCCAATCCTATGAAGCTGAAAGAGCAGACCGTTAAGATCGCGATCCTGCAGGAAGACCAGGTATTGAAAGAAAAAAGTTTTCCCATCTGTCATACCGAAAACTTTGATGGCTGGTTCAATCTTGACCTGGTACAGGCTTGAGGGTGAATGCGATAGCTATGGCATCACATAGGGTAGCACTACATGGAATGAACTCCCCTTTCCCAATTCGCTTTCAAAGTAGATTCTGCCCTTGTGCATGGATATGAAATTGTGTACAAGTACCAGCCCGATACCGGTTCCGGTGATACTTCCCGTGTTCTTTGCCCTGTAAAAAGAATTGAAGATCTGGTTATGTTCATCGGGCGGAATGCCAATACCATAGTCTTTGATCAGTACTTCCAGTTCTTCCTGTTTGTAAGTAAGATATACTTCCGGCTGAGATTTGCCAATGGAATATTTGAAAGCATTTGATAACAGGTTGTCGATCACGTGTGAGATATGTGTGGCATCCAGTACTGGTTTACGGGCAGTGCCTGAAACAAAGAATTCAGCTACCCGATGATCGTTCTGCAGACTGTTCTGGCGTACAATAGATTTCCCGATCAGTTCCTCCATATCGGTCTCTGTTGCTGAAAGGGGTTCCGTATCGGATTCGAATTTGCTTAATAACAATACATCATTGATCAGATCAGATAACCGGTCAATTTCATTGTCTATATTTTTAATAAAATTCCGGGCTTTGTTGATATTCTCGTCATCGTATTTCTGCAGGTATAGCCCGGCAATTTCTGCTCCCGATTTGATAGATGTCATCGGGGTCCTGAACTCATGAGAGGCCATCGCTACAAATTTGGACTTCAGCTCACTTAATTGTTTTTCAATATCCAGTGCGGCAAGCATCTGCTGTTCAACTTTTTTTCGTTCATCAATTACCCTGGAAGAAGTGATCAACAGGTTCCTGCCGTAAAAGTCGTCGTATAACGACCTCGCACTGGTTTCGAGCCAGTTATAGCCACCTGATTTGTTTCTGAAACGGTATACAGACATGACATCTTCCTTCATTACCCGGTTCATGCTGTTGTGAATCTGCAGCATTGTTTCTTTATCGTCTGGATGAAAGAAATCGAAAGGATTTTTCCCGATCATTTCTTCGGGCAGATAGCCTGATATGGATTGAATGGTTGGCGAGACATAGATATACGTGGCATCAATTTCATGTACACAAACTAGATCGTTCACATTTTTTGACAGCAATTCGTATAGATAGCTATGCTCTTTTTCAGAACTGATGTCTTTTAGTGTTCCGGTAGTACCCGTTATATTGTTTTCCTGGTCAAGAAGCAATGTGGCAAATACCCTGATCCATTTGATTTTGCCTGATTTGGTGATATATCTTATTTCGTGCGAGCAATAATTTTTCTCACGGGTAATTAATGGAGTGAAGAGCCGTTGGTTTTTTTCCACATCATCCGGATGCAGAAAATTGAAAAAAGGTACACCAATGGTCTCATCCAGGCTGAATTCCATGATGCTGCTCCATGCTTTATTCAGGTAAACCCAGTTTCCGCTGTTGTCTGTCTGGAAAATAACGTCGGTTACATGGTCTACAATGTATTTGTACCGTACTTCACTTTCGGCCAGCTTTTGTATCGATTCGCGCAACAACGTTATGTCTTTCAAGTGAACAGAGATGCCGATCACTTTTTTGCCCTTGTTGTGTATGGGGTTGATGATGATCCGAAGTATCCTGTCCTGCGCAGGGAGCTCTGCTTCTACCTTTTCTCCCTGCAACCCTTTTTCATACATTGGTTTCAGCTGCCGGCTCATACTGTCTTCTTCCAGGCAGCTGCGTGTTTGTTTGCCGATTATCGGATCGGTCTTATAATAATTCTGGTAAAGTGTTTTATACGATTGGTTAAAAGAGAGAAAATGAAAATTCCTGTCGAGTGTATAGATCTTATCTTCAGAAGTGTTGATGATGCTGTTCAGGCTGTTTTTCAGCAGGTTGGCAGTATCTGATAAACCGGAATAGCTGGGACTGTTCAGGTGTAATACGGCCACTTCGGCAACAACATTGCCCAATAGGAGTGGTGAAAGCGCTATGTGAAGATGCTGATTATTGAATGAGATGATCTCCTGTACAAATTCACCCCGGAATGCCTGCTCGAACAACTTACTGAGTTCGTTTTGCAGGTTTGCATTGGAGTACTTGGACAGCAAATGATCGCCAACTTCAAAATCGGTCCCGCTTTCCTTTTTCATTCTTTCGTAAAATATCCTGTTGCGGTAAGTGATCCGGTGTTCCGGGTTGATGGTGTAAAAACTGATCCCAAGACTGTTCATCAACTGGTCCATGTAATACATCGGGTTTTCCTTGCTGTGGCCAAATACGCGGGTGGCATTGGTCTCCTGCAGGTTGCCAATAAAATAAAGGATAGAATCCTTGTCTTTTTTAACAGACCCGGTATTGCTGACCATCAGGTAAGTGTCATCGGCCTTTCGTAAGCGTAAAGTGGCTTTGAATTCTGTAAGCTCTGAAATTTGCTGGTAAAATTCATTCACGAGATAGCCGTCGTCGGGATGTACCAGGCTGAGCCAGAAGCGGGTGCCGGTAAAATGACTTTCATCAAAACCAAGCAGGGTGCGAATAGAGGGGCTTATATACAGGACCGTTCCCTCTGTGTCCATCATATACATCACCGAACTGAGGTTTTGTGTAAGGGCGCTGATGATGGAGCAGTATTGCTGTAGGTCTTTTTCCTTATTTAAGTGTACGGGTGTCTCACGGGTCATATTCAACATGCAAAAAAAGCGTAATGTAAATTCTAACGTTATGTAAAAGTTGCATAAATAATAGTAAAAAAGTATAAAATATTCGGCATTCAGACAGGAGGTTTTGCCCCGCCTGATCCTTGCTGGGCAAGTTGTTGTATTCCACTCATTTGCTGCCGGCCACCTGTTGCAAGACCTATCATATCGTTCCTGGTAAATAAAGGCTGCGATGGGTAGTTCCTGGTAAAGAAAAGGGACAAAGCGTAACTTTGTCCCTTTTCTTTAGGTATGTGTCTGGTCTTATTTTTTCAGGTAATTCCTGACCCTGGCATGTAGACCCTCGCTTAATGGTACTACGGGTAAACGCAGGTGGTTTCCGATCCATCCTTTTTCGGCCATAAATGCTTTTACGCCGGCGGGGTTGTTTTCTGCGAACATCAGGTCGTAAGCTTCTATCAGCTTGTCGTTGATGGCTTTAGCCGCGGTAAAATCCTGTTTCAGGCACAAACGGGTCATTTCAGAGAATTCGGCAGGGAAGGCGTTGGCAGCCACACTGATCACACCATGCATGCCGCAGGCAATCAGGGGGAGTGCCAGTGCATCGTCGCCGCTTACCAGCAGAAAATCTTCCGGCATATCGCGTAATAACTGCATGCATTGTGCCATATCGCCACTGGCTTCCTTCATACCGGCGATATTGGGTAACTGGGCCAGTCGCAAAGTGGTCTCTGCAGTCATATTCCTGCCTGTACGGCCCGGAACATTATATAAGAGGATGGGCTTGGGCGACGCTGCTGCCAGTGCTTTATAGTGCTGGTAAATACCTTCCTGCGAAGGTTTATTGTAATTGGGCGAAGCGCTCAATACGGCTACTGCCTTATCCAGCGGGAACTTATGCAGGTCGTGGATGAGCTCGGCCGTATTGTTGCCACCGATGCCCACTACTACGGGTACCCGGCCGGCCACTTTTTCGAAGGTATAGTTAACAATGTCCAGCTTCTCCTGTTTATCCAACGTGGGGGTTTCTCCGGTGGTTCCTAAAGTAATGAGGTATTCAACCCCATCCTGGATCATGGTATCGATCACATTTCCCAGCGAATCGAAATCCACTTTCAGATCGGAGGTGAACGGCGTAACCAGCGCTACCCCCGTTCCCCGCAGTTGTTGACGTAAAGACATTGTATGTTGATTGATTTATTTTTAATTTCTGTTTGATACTCCCCCCAGCTATTAACTATTAACTATTAATCATCCCCACCGCTTTTCCATTCTCCTCCCAAAATCCCATTTTGCCATATTTATCGATCCTGTCGTTGACACGTTGCATAGGGTCTTTGTCCTTTACTTCCTGCAGCGCTTTCTGTATATAGGATTTGAGAATGGAAGAAGCTTCCGCATAATCCCAGTGGGCACCTCCCAGCGGTTCATGTACGATCTCATCCACCAGGCCAAAACTTTTCATATCGGTTGCGGTTAAACGCAATTGTTCCGCTGCAGTCTCTTTTTTATCCCAGCTGCGCCATAAAATAGAGCTGCAGCTTTCGGGAGAGATCACGGTATACCAGGTATTTTCCATCATCAGCACTTTATCACCCACACCAATACCCAATGCACCACCGCTGGCGCCTTCACCAATGATCACAATGATCACGGGCACTTTTAGGCGGATCATTTCATAAATATTACGGGCGATGGCTTCTCCCTGGCCACGTTCCTCAGCTTCCAGTCCCGGATAAGCGCCCGGGGTATCGATCAAACAGACCACGGGTTTGTTAAATTTCTCGGCCAGTTTCATCAGGCGGAGGGCTTTTCGGTAACCTTCCGGGTTGGCCATACCAAAGTTGCGTAACTGGCGGGCTTTGGTATTAATCCCTTTCTGCTGGCCAATGATCATTACAGTCTCGCCATCCAATTGGGCAAAACCGCCTACCATTGCTTTGTCATCCTTAAAATTCCGGTCACCGTGCAATTCTACAAAATGGGTGCACATATTCGTAATGTGCTTCATGGTATAAGGCCTGTCCGGGTGACGGCTCAGTTGCACCCGCTGCCAGGGCGTTAGGTGCTGGGTGATCTCTTTCCTTTTCTCCAGTATTGAGGCTTCCAGTTGTTCCAGGGTAGAGGTATAGTCGATCCGGGGATTTTTCTCCGCCAGCTTTTTGGTGTCATCTATTTGTTCATAGATATCCTTGATGGGGTTCTCAAAATCAAGGAATTGTCTATTTGGGTATTGGGGCATAGGGTTCAGTTAAGATGGTAAAATTAGGGGTTGCAATTTTTTTTTGAAAAGATTTGTTTGAAAGTGCTTAACCCCTATCTTTGCCGTCCGAAAAACGGGATATTTATCCCGGATACAGGTACGGATCGGTAGTTCAGTTGGTTAGAATGCCGCCCTGTCACGGCGGAGGTCGCGGGTTCGAGTCCCGTCCGGTCCGCTTATTTAATGGAAAACCCGCGCTGGTCGCGGGTTTTCCATTTTTAGTCGAATTTTTAGTCGAACAACCCCTTAGGCTTTCCCTTTACAGCTTACACTTGTTTACAAAGAGCAACTTTATCTTTTTAAAATTAACTTATTCCCTTTAAAATTTACACAACAGCGTAGGTCAACTATGGAAGATTTATAAGGTACTCCTATTTTAATAACTTCTTGCTAACACATGTGTTGCGAAGGCGTACATTTTTTCAATAATAGGTTTTTTGAATACGGTTGACTTAAAATATCTAGCCTCATAGTATATATTCGATATTTTATCAATATAAATGGAGTTTTCTATGGTAAAACTGTCAGATAGAGTTATCAACTCCCAGCTAATTAGTCCTCCATACCTCATCAACCGCTTAATATTATGTGTCCTTTGCTGATATCCGGTTTTTACTGTTACCATAGTAGATAAGGCCTGCTCTAAAGCCTGATGTATCATAAAAGCTGCAAGGTTATAATTTTCCCTTGCTATATAAATTTCCGCTCCAGTCAGGAACTCACTGGCCATATATTTACCCCGCTTCAGTATGTGCTCTAATTCTATACTTTCCTTTTCTTCATCATGACCTCCCCCCGAATTTGAAACAACAGATATTTGGCCTGTAACCCTTTGTTGAAAAAGGTTACAGACTAGTTAACCCCGACTTTAGTCGGACAACAATGATTTAAAAAAATGAAAAATTGCTCATGAAAAAGACAAAGTACACCGAGCAGCAGATTGCCTTTGCATTGAAGCAGGCAGAGACTGGGACATCCGTTCAGGAAGTTTGTAGAAAAATGGGGATCAGCGAAGCCACCTTT
>JACPEA010000016.1 GCA_016183765.1 Bacteroidota bacterium | reverse complement strand
ATTACTGTACGATGCCGTCTGCTGATCCAGCATACTACCTACCCCAGGATTCAGTATCCCGTTGCTGATCAACTCTGTACGCGTAAACTTACCCAGGTCTGTGACCACCGTAGTTACCCCCGTTGCCAGCACATTCAACAGGTCATTTAGTGGATTCACCGGCGTTCCGGGATCCGCCCCGTTCAGGTAATACCAGCTGCTCGCACGGATATTTACCTTATCCCCACTCATCACCCTCAGCACGATGCCCGGGCCCACTTTATTCCCATTACCATTCAGCTTCGAAACATAATTGTTCGGATCCGTATAACTATCCAATGGATAACCCGCTGGTTTGGCCGTACGCGTCTCCTCCACATTGGAATAATATGCCGTTTCCACGGAGGATTGCGCCGGTTCCATTGTTGCGGCCGGATAACTTACTGGTGGTTCCCATTAATTTCCCTGTTACCCTCATCCAGTCCAGGGTATCCAACCATGCACACATGAGTAACTTAATGAGTATTTCATCGGTGGTGTAAGTAAAAAAAATAAATTCGATGTATTCATCATATACTTGCTTTTAATGGTGAAATATTTGTAGCCATATTTACCACACTTATTCATGGTATGTATAGGGGAATAAGTGTCGTGTGGGCATAAAAAAAACCACCCCGTTTTGGAGTGGTTTGTTAATCCTATAATTTAATATACGACCTTTCTTACTCTATTCTAAAAACACTTTAGTAGTCCATTTTTTAGAAGGACCTTCACGTATCGCCTCAATCCCTTCTGGTATCCAAAGTATTTCTTCTATTGAGGAATCTATTTCAAGCATCTGCTTTAAACTTATTATCATCAAATCGCTCTCAGACACTTCCCCTCTACTAAGAAATTGCCAATTCCCATCTTTATCATGAACCACGTAAACAATTGGCATACCGTCATGAACAACTTGCTTAAGCGTATAAACTTCTTTATTCAAGTGCTGTTCTTGTATCATGATTAATTATTGCTTTTTTTAAGGTTATCTTTTTTTGGAATTAACTGCAAGTTATCAAAACTATTTGTACCCTGAGGCAGGTTAGTGTTTTTAGGATTTCTCGCATTTTTATGGTCGCCTTCGACCTGATTCATATCTGCCTTTACTCCCTTTTTACTTTGTTTAGAAGGGTTCATAACTGAGCCATCTAAATCACTACGTAATTGCCCGCCGTTCAATTCCATGTTCAATTTTTTGGCATCTTTTAATTGCTGTGGACTAAACTTTTTACCAGCAGCAACATTTTTGGGGTCTGGCAAATGCTCGCTATAGTTAATTGGACCTTTCCATGTTGATTCACCTTCTTTAACTTCAATATTCGCAGCTTTGGTTTCTATATTGATAAACCGAACTTCTTTAGCAACAAGTGGAACTACTCTTGCTTCCAATACTCCCATTCCTGTTATTGCACTTAATGGATTTGCTTTGAAGTCACTCAATAATTGCTGTGGCAATGTTCTACCATTCTCAATATTATCTTTCAGATTTGCGCCTGCCTGAACAAAAAGCCCTACAACCTTATCTCGTGCTGAACTTACATTATCCTTAAAATTCTGCCAGGCTCTACTAAATATACCATCATCACTACCTTCATCACCTAAAGGATCACTAAATCGGATAGGGTCATCATACATACTTGCGTATGGAGATATACTCTCATACCCTGCATCTACTTTCGGGTCAATCGGCCACCTTCTTCCTATTGCCGGATCAAGTGTTCTGAAATGTGCCTCATAGGCATCCAACCCTAAATCCTCATTTAACTCAATTCCATTATACTTCCTCTTATTCTCCAACTTCCCCGCAGCCTTTGAGGATATTCCTGCCATTGTGAGACCGAACGGATAGTAATGCGTCTCCTCCAACAATAGACCTCGTATATGGCTCACCTGCAAATTATCAAAGAACACATCTGGAGTGGCTGTTGATAAAAATATGCTGTCAAATTAAACCGTATTTGGCTTTTGCTTCATTCTCCGACATTACGGTAAGTATCTGTGGCCCACCTCCTTGCATTTCACTCTCGGGGTAAGTCAATTCCCAATACCGGCCGTCGTTCTCATCCAAATATAAAATGTCCCACCCTGATGTATCAGATTTTATCTTCTTCAAATCTTTGTCAATAAGAAACTCTATTCGTTTAGCAACTTCGTCTTTTAACATCTTACCATCTTTAAACTCCCATCGACCAACTAAGTTAGTTTCACTGCTTAACAATTTCATAATTCTATGGTTTTATAATTTTAATTGTAGCATTAGCCGGAATAGCCTGATTCGGTATAACAAATTCACGTGCGCCACCCGCTGTTCGCCCTCCTCCAATAAATCCAGGAGTAGTTCTGTTAATCGGTGAAGCAATGCCCTGTGGAGTAGGGAAGGTAATCACTTTATAGCCACTGCTACTTTCTGGAATTGTTAACTTTTTTGCGATTTGAGATGCATTCAATCCCTTTAAATCCAAGGCTCCGGTAACAAACACATCTGCTGCACCAGCTTTACCTAACATTGTTGCATCTACAGCATTAGGAATAACTCGGGAAACCTGACTTGGAATTGGGTTAGCTATGTTTGCCGACTCGCCAAACATTCCCGCTCCTTTACTCAAAAGTACACCTTCGGCAACTTTCTCTGTTCCAAAACCAACGGCATGTCCCCAATCATCGTTTGTCATATTTGGAATATTTTTTATTCCATTAACAACCTGCATTCCCATTTGAGCTCTTGCAGCAACACTTTGAGCATCCATTCCTTCCATTGCATTTATGCCATTAGCAAGATTCTGCCACCCTTCCTTTGTACCCAAGCTCTTAATAAAATTAAATGTACTTTTCCCTCCATCTTTTAATCCTTCCCATGCATTTCTCCAAAAACCACCACCTCGTATCGTTGTATCGCCTAAAGGGTCATTATTTAAAATCGGATTATTTCCCATTGCAGTATACACACTCTCGTCATAATTGAGCTTAGGGTCAACTTGCCACCATCTACCCAATTGTGGATCTAACTGCCTGAAATGTGTATCATACATTTCAAGCCCTGAACCATCGGAGAACTCCTGATGCTGTAATTCACTTCCTCCATTATACTTAAACCTATTCTCCAACTTCTCAGCAGCCTTACTACTGATCCCTGCCATTGTCAACCCGAACGGATAATAATGTGTCTCTTCCAACAATGGACCTCGTATATGGCTCACCTGCAAATTATCAAAGAACACATCCACCGGGCTCTCATTGCTCGTGTACACATAAAGATAACCATTCCGGTTGATCGGCAGGTTGCTCTTTACCCAGGTCTTGAACTCACCATCTGCCCCCACCTGCTCAAACCCGCTGCTGCTGCTCACCAATTTAAACTGCTCATCCAGTAATAACCAGCTCAGGTAGGCCTTTGGTTTTGTAGAATTACTGTACGATGCCGTCTGCTGATCCAGCATACTACCTACCCCGGGATTCAGTATCCCGTTGCTGATCAACTCTGTACGTGTGAACTTACCCAAGTCTGTGACCACCGTAGTCACCCCTGTTGCCAGCACATTCAACAGGTCATTTAGTGGATTCACCGGTGTTCCAGGATCCGCCCCGTTCAGGTAATACCAGCTGCTCGCACGGATATTTACCTTATCCCCACTCATTACCTTCAGCACGATACCTGGACCCACTTTATTACCATTACCATTCAGCTTCGACACATAATTATTCGGATCCGTATAGTTATCCAATGGATAACCCGCTGGTTTGGCCGTACGCGTTTCTTCCACATTCGAATAATATGCCGTTTCCACGGAGGATTGCGCCGGTTCCATCGTTGCGGCCGGATAGGCATCCATCTGTTCCTCCTCACTGAGTACCATCCGGGTATTACCCAGGTGATCCTTCACGAAATAATCGTATACAAAACTTCCGTCAGGTTTTCTTCTTATCCTGCCCTCCTCCTGGCCTATGAACAGTAATGAATCGTTTTGATACACTATGCCGGACACATAATCCGTAACCGTTGTCCTGGTAACCGAATCTGTCTGGACCGTTTTCTTGAACAGTTTATTTCCCGCAGCGTCATACACATATTGGATCGTTCCTTTAACCGAAACGCCAACCTGGTAGGGAAGGTTCAGGTAATTATATATGATACCCTGATTTGTTGAAGTTCCGATGTCCTTGTTCAGGTCACGGGTCATGTTGCCATTGGCATCATAACTGTAATCTACTGCTGCACTGGTTTTACTGCCCAGCGAGGTAAGATAGGCCGATGAACTCCGGAAATCACCCAATTTAGTCTGGGGATCATTCTGGGCATCGATCACATTCTGCAGCTGGTTGCTATTGCCCCTATAGTGATATTGCAATTCATCAATAACGCTGCTACTGTTGATCTTCACCCCATACTGTTTCATGGACAGGATATTCCCATTGGCATCATATGCGCCGGTATGCGTTACCCCATTGCCCATGATACTGGTAAAATTCAACCCCGCTGACGTGTTCCAGCTATTATCCGTGTATTGAGTGAAATCTGCAAACAATAACCTGTTTGACCTGTCATACCCATAACCATAGGATCGCTGTTCACCATCTCCTCGGCTGCGCCATTGTATGCCGGCAATATTGCCATTAAATTGGGATTGCTGGTAGCCGGAATCATAAAGCAACCGCATGCCAAACCAGGGACCTGAACCGGATCCGCCGCCCCCCGGGATGGCCCCGGTAGCCTGGGCATTGATCCCCTTCAACCAACCCCTGATGGAATAGGCATATTGCTGTAATTCCATTTCAGTGGCATCTGTGAAGGACTTCTGGCCAAGCTGTTTGGTGATCAACTGCCCCAGCTCATTATAACTGTTTCGGGAAAGGTATCGGGTTGTTGAATCGTTATTGTTGAGCTTTTTCTTAACAGAAAGCAATCTTCCCATTCCATCATACAACAGGTTCGTCTTGATGGAAATATGCTGGTTTGCCCCTGGATTATTTTGTACATGGTGACTTGTGATAAGCTTACCGGAAAAATCATATCGCTGCGTACTGACATCCAGGCCATTTTTATGATTATCTGATTGGGTCTGAAGCAATCTTGCCTTTTCATCATAAAAATTAACCGTCTCTATCCAGTTGCCGGTTGCCAGGCTGTCAGGGTGGCCTAAAACACGCAATTTCATTCCTGTCTGAAACCCGCGCGTCAGCAAAGATGCGCTGGAAGGCAGTGAGTCTGCATAGGTATTTCCTCCATCATCAAGTAAAGCATTTTCCGTGTTCTGATAAGATTTACCCGTAAATGTGTATTCATCAAAATAGGTATACGTAAGCGGTGTATGTGCAGGATATGCGACAACGGCATCTACCATGGCTTGTATGCCACCACGGTTACGGCTGT
Organism: Bacteroidota bacterium; assembly: GCA_016183765.1. Lineage (GTDB taxonomy): Bacteria > Bacteroidota > Bacteroidia > Chitinophagales > Chitinophagaceae > Sediminibacterium. Next base: position 75,274 of record JACPEA010000016.1, on the reverse strand, counting down.
CCGCTATGATACCGGTACTAACCGGCCTGTTCAGGCTGTCATAGATCGTGATCATCCACTGATCGTATGATCGCTGATTGGCATCCTGGGTAAACACCAGCCGGTCGCGTTCATCATACACCATATATACCCACCCTGAACCTGGCACTTTTTTGGCGATCATTCGTTTACGCTGATCATACTGGTACCTGAAACAAAGTTCACCCACCATTGCCTGATTAGCTGCAGACCCTGGGTCCCAATCCTGTGAACTCGCCATTTGATCCACTGCCTTAGGCGGCATAACAAAACGAAGCATACCCAGGTCATCGTACACATAGTAAGTATTCAACCAGCCCGCATGCCCACTGGAGGCATTGCTATCTGCCTGTACACGTTTAAGTAACATCTTCCCATCCTTATCCTTGAATTCCTGAACAGCATTGCCCTGTTCATCTACGGTAACCTGTTTAAACAGTTCAGATGCCGGATATACCCCTTTGTCAGATTTTGGAATATTGGTAAGGGAATCCTGGTTCAGGTAGGTCAGGGTATCATTGGAGATTTCCCAGATCCTGACCGAGTCTCGGGAACTGTTTAACAGGTATGCCTGTCCCACTCCCCTGCCGGTGCCAGCCCAGCTGTTACCAGCGGACATGGTTTTGGAAATCCGGTTCAAAGGGGACTCCTCATAAACGCTCTTTTGATAAAACACCTGCTCACCGGGATACTGGTTGCCCATAAAGGCAGACTGTTCTGAATATGGATCGGATCTGAACCATCCGGAACTGCCGGTTGATGCATAGGGAAGGTATTTCACCGACTCCCTGCCATATGCGTCATAGGTTACAGGTGCTATGATGTCTTTGCCGGAAGGGCTGGCTTGTTTCATCACGGTCTGTATCGTCCTGCCGATACCATCCATAAACTCGGTCGATTCAAGTGCCTCTGATTGGCCTGCAACACGGAAAGCAGCTGAATCAGCTACCGGGGCTATAGCCATCCTTGTCCTGACGAAATTCAGTTTGGGATTTGCGGTGTACGCTGCTGGTGCCTGATCCTGCAAAAGGGTTCCTGTTACCGTAGTCCCCGGCAGATTGGATGCTCCTGTTAAGCCTGGAGCTCCTACTACCACCGATTTACTGGCCAACTGAACACCACAGGCAGTTCCAGCCGTATACCAGATCTGCGCAACACCACCCAGTAAGCCATATACCATGCCGGAAGGATCAACCCTTGCCACCAATGTATCAGATGAACCCCATACCCCCCCCGGTGTATCTGTAGAAAAACCAAACGAACCTCCCTTTATCATCATATCCGTTCCAGTGATTGTCGGTACAGCAACCTTATCAGAAACAGTAAAAGTAAATTGAACACTGGACATACATCCGGTGGGCTGAACTATAGAATAGGATATTTGTGTATTGCCGGAGAGGATACCGTTTACGATACCTGTCTGTCCGACCTCTGCAACAGCCGTATTGGAACTGCTCCAGGTTCCACCGGCAGTAGTATTCCCAAGGGTAGTGGCACCATTCACACAAACGGAGGAACTGCCCGTTATCGGTGCTACTGCAGGCAGTCCGTTAACAGTTAATACGACACTGGTGAAAGAGGTACACCCGCCTGCACTGGTAACGCTATAGTTGATCTGTGTAGACCCAGCAGAAATACCCGTTACAGATCCCAATGTACTAATGGTAGCCACCGCGGGATTCGAAGAACTCCAAGTTCCACCTGTCGTAGCTGAACTCAATACAACCTTATTATCTACACAAACCTCAGTTGGCCCGATTATCGTCGGTATGGATGGTTTTGTGTACACGGTGATCGATTTGGTAACCTGGTCTGAGCAACCTGCTGCATCGGTAACTGAATAGGCGATAACAACCGTTCCCGCTAACAGTGGAGTGAGGTTTCCATTGTTATCCACTGTTGCTATATTGGTATCATAACTACTCCACACGCCCCCCGGAGTCGTATTACTCAATATCAATTGTTCGGGGAAGCAGGTAGAATTGCTACCTGAAATTGGAGCGATTACTGGTTTTGCAACAACCGAAATATCAAAGGAACGAACCGTATTGGTACAGGCGTTCGCTACAGTGTATTGGATGGTGGCAGTTCCTGCGGAGACTCCTGTTACTGAGCCAAAAGCATCAACTGTGGCAATCGAACTGTTCAAAGTAGACCAGCTGCCACCAGCCGTAGTGCTGGTAAGCAGGGTGCTGGTTCCCGCACATACCGTACTATTTCCAACGATGGGCGCTACGTCAGGAGGTCCCAATACGGTGACAGGAATACTGACCGAAGTTGCGCCGCAACTATTGGAAACTGTATAAACAATATTGGCTGTTCCGCCGCTCACACCCCTTACAGTTGAACCGGAAACAACAGAAGCGATAGCTGCATTGTCAGACGACCATACGCCTCCCGCGGTCGTATTGGACAAGACGAGGTCGGCACCTGTACATAATAGATCTTTATTTCCGCTAACCACCGAGATCGCATCAACGGATGGAACCGTACCTACCGTAACAACTGTTGAAATGGAAGAAGATCCACAGCCATTCGTAGCAGTATATACCAGGTTTGCACTACCCACAGCAACTGCTGTTACCAGCCCTGAACCATTAACAGTAGCCACAGCCGTATTGGATGAACTCCAGGATCCACCAGTGGCAGGACCTGCCGTTATATTCTGGGAGCCCTGAATACATAGTGAGAAAGCGGGAGTTATGGAATTCAAAGCGGGGATTGTTGTAACAGTAACAGTATGTGAAACGGTAGTTGTTCCACAACTATTGGTTACACTGTATAATATATCTGTGGTTCCAACCGCCTGCCCTGTAACAAGCCCACTAGCGGAAACTGACGCTATGGAACTATTGGCCGAGGACCAGGTGCCTCCGGGTGTCGGATCCGAAACTGTGAAGGAGGCTCCGGAACAAACTGACTGATCGCCACTGATAGCGGCCACAGAAGGCACTGTTACGACATTTACCTGCACACTGACACTGGTAGAGCCACAACTATTGGTAACTGTATAATAAATGGTGGCCGTTCCAGCATTCACACCGGTAACGGTAGAACCACTCATACTTGCTATACTAGCATCAGATGTCGACCACACCCCACCAGCAGTAAGATCGTTCAATATTACTGTAGATCCGATACATAAGGCTGATATACTCCCTGTTTCCACAGTGATGGGCGCTACGGTCGGAGCAGAACCGGTTGTGACCACTACAGGTGTTGATGCAGGGGAAACGCCACAACTGTTGGATGCTGTAGCCGTGTAACTTCCGGCTGAAGTAACGACGATACTGTTACCGCCTGCACCCGTACTCCAAAGAATACCTGATCCCGTAATCACATTGATAGTGACACTTGTCACTGAACCACATATTTGGGTAGATCCGGATGCTTGAATAACAGGGGCAGAAGGTGTTGCAGAGGTAGTAATGGAAATCGTATTACTTGCGGTACTGGTACCGCAACTGTTGGTTGCCGTGGCATAATAATTACCCGCACCAGATACAGAAATTGAGCTCCCACTGCCATAATAACTGTTATTATAATACCAGTTTATGGTATTACCGCCGCTGGCTGTAAGCGTGGTAGACGCCCCATCGCACAACAAGGTAGCACCTGCATTGATGGTAGGCACAGCCGCTGTATTGGACGTGGTAATGGTAATGGAATTGCTACCTGCACTGTTCCCACAGCTATTACCGGCTATTGCATAATAATTTCCGGCCGCAGACACGGTAATGGATGAGCCACTTCCATAATAAGCCCCATTCTGGTACCAACTAATCGTACCGCTACCCGTAGCACTTAAAGTGGTGCTGGCACCATTACATAAGAAAGTACTTCCTGCACTGATAGAAGGAGCTGCAGGTGTAGAAGAAGTGGCTATGGAAATGACATTACTGTAAGTGCTTGTTCCGCAACTATTGGTCTGAGTAGCATAATAATCAGCAGCTGCGCTAACTGTAATGGAGGCACCACTTCCATAATAGGTTCCGTTCTGATACCAATTAATGGTACCGCTTCCAGTGGCGCTTAAAGTGGTGCCTGCTCCATTACAGAGCAAAGTACTTCCCGCACTGATAGATGGTGCATCCGGCGAAGTGGATGTAGTTATGGTGATACTGCTGCTTGTAGCACTTGTTCCGCAACTATTGCTGGCTGTCGCATAATAATACCCGGCACCTGATGCAGTAATTGCACTTCCAGACCCATAATACGCCCCATTGTAATACCAATTAATGGTGCCACTCCCTGAAGCACTCAAAGTGGTAGCCGTTCCATTACACAAATAGGTGCTTCCGGCACCGATGGAAGGTACTGCAGGTGTGCTGGACGTGGTTATATAGACAGCATTGCTGCTGGTACTTGTACCACAACTATTACTTGCGGTAGCTGTATAACTTCCTGCATTATTGACACTGATAGAGGTACCGGAGCCGATATAGGATCCATTATAGTACCAATAGATCGTTCCATTTCCTGAAGCGTTCAGGGTGGCAGATGCACCATTGCATAAAAATGTATTGGTGGCACTGATAGAAGGGGCTGCGGGAGTATTGGCGGTTGCGATACTGACAGTATTACTCCCCGCACTGGTACCGCAACTATTAGAGGCTGTAGCATAATAGTTGCCTTCACCACTCACCGAAATACTAGCACCGCTTCCATAATATGCTCCATTATAGTACCAATAAATGGTGCCACTGCCAGATGCAGACAATGTTGTACTGGCGCCATTACACAAAAGCGTACTTCCGGCACTTATAACAGGTGCCGAGGGTGTGCTCGATGTACTGATAGAAATAGTAGCGCTGGCACCGCTGTTTCCACAACTATTCGAAGCAATAGCATAATAATTTCCGGCAGAACTGGCCGTGATATTAGCACCGCTACCATAATAAGAACCATTGTAATACCAATAAATGGTTCCGGCACCTGAAGCAGACAAGGTAGTACTATTGCCATTACACAAAAAGGTTGATCCTGCACTCACTGTTGGGGCTCCTGGCGTCGTAGAGGTAGAAATGGTAACTGAATTACTGGCTCCACTGTTTCCACAACCATTATTTGCAGTTGCATAATATACGCCGGCAGTATTTATATAGATACTACTTGAACCACTATAATAAGAACCATTATAATACCAGCTGATCGTTCCAGTACCGCTCGCCGTCAATACAGTTGAGGCCCCATCGCACAACAATCCACCAGAGCCAGACACTACCGGAGCCACAGGTGTTGATGCAGTTGCAATACCCAGGGTCGCACTATTCGGACTGGATCCACAGCCATTTGAGGCAGTTGCGTAATAATTATCAGCAGTAGAAACAACGACAGATGTACCTGAACCGATATTTGTGCCAGCACTGTTATACCAGTTAATCGTCCCGCCTGTAGCGGCATGTAAAGTAGTAGAGACGCCATTACAAAGGAAATAACTGTCTGCATAGACACCTGGCGCCGATGGAGCAGACGTCACAGAAAAATAGACAGAACCGGTATACGCCACTTCAGAACCACAACTTACTTTTCGCCTGAAATAAATCGAAGCTGACAAAGCTCCGGGGTCATAATTCTGACCGGTAGCTCCACTGATGTCAGACCAACTGGAATTATCAGTAGAAGATTGCCATTGATAAGAATAAGAGCCGCAACTTCCATTAGAGGCAGTAGTTGCGGATATAGACCCTGGAGACTGGCCTGCGCATATTCCGGAACCACTGCTGGTTATGGAGCCTCCACTCAAAGGCTGCGTGGAATTGATTGTGACATATACAGTTGCTAATTCTACATTACCATCATAAGCTGTTAGCGTACCCTGAGAAGCTCCGTTACTCCAATAAACCGTAACTGACCCATCAAAATTATCGTAACCTGTCCCATTTACCACATACCAATATACAACACTCTCCGGCGGAAAATCACAATACAAGCTATAGCTATATCCAGTACTTGGATTTACATTCTGGTCACCAAAAATCTGGCAAGTACCCCCTCCTCCCATCATAGTGGTAGTGATAGTGCCCGTCTTTTTGTTGGACCCACTGACAGGTCTAGATTTGAGCCAGTTTGAATCAACAAAGATGTTTTTCCGTACGATCTTTGTTTTTACCTTTTGCCCATATAAATTACTATGTGTTATACCTACCCAAAGGAAAACCAATAGCAGTGTCTTAATAATTCGTGGTAACATATCTTTTATTTACATTGTTCTGGATAAATCTTATTGATTGCGTTGATAACCGTACTCGAAGCTTTTCAGAATATTTCTATCCTGATCCCGAATAATTATCAGTCTTCCCAGTTGATCATACTCAAAATATTGTGTGCGGTTATTCATGTCAGACTGACTCGTTATCCCAATCAAGGGTTCATAGGTAAACGTACTCATCTGTGCATTTCTGGGAAACAGCCGTACTTCGTCAATCAAACCTGAACCGGAGATGATAATGCTGTTTATTCCACTAAGCACTATCTCATATAGAGACCACCCAGACCTATTCACCTTTTTAACTGCGTTTGCACTATTGACTAATGCAGAACCCGTTCCATCTTTCAGCCAAAAACTTACAGTATATGAGATGGAATTAGTCAGACCAGATTTCTGCAAACTATTGACTCCGTTAAGCTGGTATGCTTTTTTTCCGGTAATAGAGCCTGATGATATTGTAGTGATACTTGAACTATCCAACTCCCATCCCCCTGACAGCTCACTTTCAAAAGAAGAATACGCTACGTTACCAATATCAGCATTCAGGACCTTTGCCAGCGGATATGTATTATGATGTCCCCAGAGGAAACTCATGGGTAATTTGTCTGTAGTAGTAAATTGTACAATATTCCCAGAAGCATCATACTGATCTATTCTTAGCATCTCCCTATAGCGATTATCTTTTGTTTCGGACCCGCCTGTAATCGAATAGGGAACATAATCCACCACTGGCTTAGAAACCTGCAATTCATATTCCTTGGAGGGTAGCACGAGCCCATCATTATATAATCCATATTTCGACAATTTTCCATCCAGTATTGCACCACCCTGCGAACCTGAGTGGTAGATACTATCTATCCGCTCAATAGGCAAAGCCACCATATTTCGATGAAGCAACGTATCCATTACATCAAGGCCGGTATTGGAGCTTCCTCCCTGTAAATAATCGAGAGGATATTTACGTTGGGTAACAAGTAGATTTCCTTTACTATCATTACGGCTGGAACGGGTAACATAACTGTGTAAAGGATTATCATAGTAGTATTTAGTCGTTGTTACAAGCGGCGCAACAGTTGTCTCCTGCCCATATACCATTTCAATGGTACTATCCAATAGAATTTTCTCACTTTTGATTGAGGGATAAAAATTCGCCAGATATTGATAATTCACTGCAGAATCTCCGGGGCAACTATTAGAATGCCCACTGCCACTGCTTAAATAATTAGCCTTCATGCTGTAGAATACCAGACGGTCACGGGTTCGATAAAAGTTCAATACAGACTGTACAGGCAAGAATTGAGAACCATTGTATGAATAGACAACTTTACTTAGCTGAATTCCATTGAGACTATTTCCCATGCTAAACAGGCCAGGTAGGCGGAATCCGTTAAAGGAAAAAACAGAATCACTCTGATTGTAATATCTATATTCGGTTTTACCATTCATCTTACCACTTACCGGGTCAATTAGGTATTCAGAAACCCGATCATAACCTACCACATTTCCCTGAATGGCACTTGTAAGAGTCGTATTTGAACTGGAATACCTGGTAAGGCTTTCACACCAATAAGTACTACCTGGCTGACTGATCAGGATGGGTTCATAACGGGCATAAGAAGGATAAGCCATAAGTCTACCAGACGAATAAGCTTCATTTACTCCATCACCATTTCTATCGACCTGATACGTGTAATCAAATTGTCGTTTCTTAATCAATATTCCATCCATATCATTCTCAGAAATTGATTTGATCCTTAAGCCCCCTCCCAGTAAAGTAGGGTTTCCAGAATGCAATGTTTTTAACTCCTGCCAACGGACAATCATCGTGATCCCAGCAAATCCAGAACCTATTGTAGAGTCTATGTGTAATGTATAAGGGCTGGCTGAAACGGCATTTTGACTGACTCCAATCGTATTACTGGTACAAATCGGCGTATTAAGCGGACAGCTCAAGGTCGTGCTGGAAATATCCCGATGTATCCCAGCAAAATCAACATAAATCTTATCATAGGTGTTTCTAAAAGGAGCGCAGGAATCATTATTATTACTCCGGAATGTTATTGTAACACTCAGATTGTTCCCCATACCAGCTGCTTGATAAATCTTGCTGAAATCAATATTCCCATTAAGAATACCTCTTCCGCTATAATTGATTGTAACCGAAGTGTCTACCAAAACCTTTTCTGGGAAGTCCTGTGGCCCATTGATTGACTTGGTTTCATCATAATCATTGGACTCATATTCTAATTGAGTACTGCCTCCTGTCGGGTAGTATATTTTATTTAAAGAGAAAACTTTGGTTGAGGCAGGATCAGCACTTCTTTCAGCCCCATCCAACTGGACAAAAACCGAAGATCCAGTACTATTATAAACGCCACTGAATTTGGGTATATAGGTCGTATTTCCCGGTTTCCCATTATAATATCCCCAATGATCAACAGCAAAGGAATGTTTACCAGTAAACAAAGAATTAGACGGTAAATGATACTCAAATCTATACGGAGGCTTGGTCAATGATCCTGAACGCTCCTGAACACTATCCAACCGTAAACGTTGATGTTCCAACGCATCGGACTGTTCACTGTTAAAATATGAATGAAACAACCGAAACTCACGCAGAAATAAAGTTGAACTTTGCGTTCGCGAAAATAACTGTATACCTGTCAATCTTTTTGCCGCAGTAAGATCATTCCTTGAAACAGTGTCATACGCAAATTGAATCCGACCGTTTGCAAAATCAATCCGTTGTAAGGAGTTATTCAGATACAAATTCGGAGAACTCACAATACTAGTTAAACCTGTAATGGGGGAACATCCAGTTCGGTAAGTCTCATTGATATCAGCGGATGCGCTTGTCCACGTGCTATCAGTCACATAAGTATATATGATACTATCCTTTTGAGGAGTAATTATTTTCGAAAGTTGCCAGGAACTAATACTTCTGGCAGGATCTGCATTCGTAGTTATGATTTCTACATCATTATAAAAATACTGGGTTCCCCATTCATCAGTTATTTTAAACCACTTACCTTCTACATCAAATAAGAATTTCAAATTACCCTGCTTTTGCAGGATCACATTCCTGTTTCTATCGATGATAAACTTACCACTGCCACCTGGATAACTATACTGATATACATCAGGCTCAGCATCATAAAATAGATTGGATGTGTTCAATAAGCTCCTAAAGTTGAACACACTATCTGCAGTAGGAACATTATAATTACAGAAAAAGTCAAATCCATAATCCCCCATATCTGTCGTATAAATTCCAGATTTAGCTGAAATTCGTCCATGGATTTCAGGTACGGGCGCATTAAAATATACCCCACTAAGGAAATCATCCTTTCCAAAAATAGTCCTGGATATCACACCCCCACTATTTAATGCCCATCCCAATCCAACTATCCCAGACTCCTCCTTTACTCGTATTCCTCCAGTATGATATTGTAAACTGATTGGGACCGATTTTCCCTTGGCCTGGATCGTATATATAGGGATGGAAACGTCCGCTGTTCCAGTGTAGGGACTAACCGGAACATCAATGTATTTTAATAATGACGATACATTAGGGGAAGGAGGAAGTACATTTGGCTGATAAGGCGTCACAGTCTGTCCCGTAAGTATGTTATTAAACATCAGAAGATGGCTGAACAATAAAATCAATAGCCTCACTTTTCTGTTTTTATTCATGATTTTCATTTTAAATTCCTTACAGTTTGTTTCATGATAGGCAATAAAGTACCCTGGCACTATCTGCTCATTTTTGCCGATACAGATTATGCCAATCGTAGAATTAATATTTCGTTTGACTTATTTATTAGAATACATAACCGACCCTGAATTTTAAAGGCGTTGTTTGAGGAACCTGCTGAGTACTTAAAAAATCCCAGAGCAGTTGCAGATTACCAGATTTCTTGCCTATTTTATATTTTTTTGTAACCCCAATTAAACCGCTCCTTTGCCAATCATTCAACTCTTTTAATTGGCTGACACTCGCAAATTCCTTTTGAAAATTGCCCTCATAACCACCCGATAACCAAATATTTCCCTTTAATTTAATGTCCACAAAACTTCGCAGTGAAAGCCCCTGATTGCTGATCCTAATATTGTCCAATCCCGTTCCCCAACCCAATTTATATCCAACGCCAACACCAATTGTACTCTTATCGTTAACCTTGTATCCTGCAGTAATAGTCAGATCACTTGTAGCAGGCAATAAAAGATTGGCTCTCAATGATTGGATATTGAAGCCAAATTCCAGCCGCTTCCAAAGAGACTTGACCCTCTGAGAATTCGGCTTAAAATCTGGTATGATCATATTACTACTTTCATTTCCGAAACTGCCAACCTGATTTTTCAGCTTTTGTAACTCGCCCTGGGCCAACTGTGTTCCTTGATCAATTAATTGTTGGATATCACCACCAGAGCCCAATCTGGATACCATTCCAGTAAGCAAATCCGTTCTTGACTGAAGTCCTGCAGGTAATATTTGGGGGTTGGCACTTCCAGGTAGTCTGAACAATGCACCTAATTGGCTGTTCCTCGACATAAAATCTTTGAAGCCTGGTTGATCTCTTACCAACGCAATGATCTTCTCTTCAAGCTTTTGTGAGTTATTAAGAGCTTCTTTATACGCCTTGATCTGTTCCTGGTAGTAATAAGCCTCACGGTTATACATTTTCAGGTATTTTCCGACACTGGTGTTCCCCAAACGAGATTTGAGTTCAGCTTCCCTGTTCTTTAGGATATTTTTTATAGAATAACCAGTTTGCAAACTGGCATCCAGCTGTTTTACCTGCTGTTGAATAATTTTTAATTCTCCACCGCCTGAAACCAAGCCTGAATAAATACTCTTATTTGATTCAATAAAAGCCAAAGATGTTTGCATGCTATCTAAAACAGGGAGATATTCACTGGGTTGAGTTTGCAGGTATGACAAACTATCTGCAGAAACTTTCTTCAGCAGATCATCGTATAACTTGGTAGATTGAGAAAGGGAATTGGCAGCGACTGGATCCTGGGAATGTACTCGACGGATTATCTTTTTTTCATTTCTTTTGAGCCGATCCAATGACTTCTGGGTGGCTTTGATAATCTTTGACTCTAAAGAAGAATATTTATCCTCAAGTTTCTTAACAGTTCGGGAGATATAGTCTGTGGAAACGTAATCAATTGGTTTACCTGCACTTAGATCCTGACCAGCTAAATCGGTCACGCATACAAGGATGCAAATATTGGATAAAGCGATCTTAATAAGATTCACAGTAGTATTGGATTTTAAAGCAATAAACAGCAAAGTATCTCAAGACAAATGATTCCTTACTGATTTTGCTAGACCAAATGTGCGGAAATAAAAATTAAAAAAATACCGTTTTTCCACCCTTTTTTATTTCAGAAATAAATTGTATATGCAACTATTAGTAATGACTGTAAAAATATTTCACCTTCCGACAATAGAACAACTGTTAGCAAAAGCTATTTTTGTCTTGCGTTTTATTAGGATAGTAAAAGATAAAATATAGTTGCCATTGTCGTTATACCTCTATTAAAACACCAATTCTTATGAGTGAAAATTATCAAGTTATGCTAAAACTTTGCATGGTAGCGGCTCCCACTTTCTCAATACTGGCTATTATTTCAGGTTATGGTTGGAACTATTATACATTAAAGATCAAGGAGCAGGAAAAATTGGAAGCAACACAAAAGAAAAAAAATACCACCAAAAAGGTTCAGAACACTTACCATATTCAAGGTGACTTTATAAAAGGAGATAGAGTAAACAAAACCAAGGAAATAATTCATGCACCCAATGCACTTATTGTCACCAAAGATCAGAAAGGAGGACAGAATACCGTAAATCAGTATTTTGGAACAAAGGATCCTTCAAAAATGGTCACGAAGCCAACATTTGATGTTTCAGGATACTATGGGGATAATGTATTAAATGAGCTACACTCGAATTTTTCCTCTGAGAAAGCGTATAGTTTTAACGCCAAAATCCCTGAGAATACTTCTCTAAAAATCTTGATTACAAAATTAACTGGGCAATACAATGATGTATGGCGTTTGAGAATGGGCACTGAAAGAAACTGGAAACATACCACATTTAAAGAAAACTGGCAGTCGTTTTTACTGGCTGACGGGGATACAATTGGAGAAATTGAAATGAGCTTTACAGGTTCAGGTTCAGCCTCTATTGAAGTATTTTTAAATGATCAATTAATTAGCGAAAAAATCATTCAATGGAAATGATAGAATGTCTTTAAAAGTCGGCTATACATTCGTATTTTTATCCAAATGAAAACCTCCCTCAACCACCTCCCCCTCAGCAAACGAAGCCAGATCCTGGAAATCGTGGATATAATCAGGGAAGTCGTATACCCTGAAAAAATCATCCTATTTGGGAGTTATGCCAAAGGGAAATATGTGGAGCATCGATATATTGGGAAAGATGGAATTTTGTATGAGTACATCAGCGATTACGACTTTCTGGTTGTTACACAACTCAATGAAAAACCACAGTACGAACTGGAAGATATTATAACTAGTCGGACACAGCATTTTAAGCAACCTATCAATTTAGAGATCCACGAAATTGATTATATCAATGAGGGATTGGAATTCGGGCAGTATTTTTTTACGGATATAGTTAAAGAGGGTGTACTGCTGTATGACACTGGCGTTGTCGAGTTTTCCGAGCCCAGAGAATTGACGCCTGAGGAAGAAAGAGATATTGCTCAGCGGTATTATAATATCTGGTTTAAAAGATCACTCGAATTTTATATTGATACTGAAAATGCCTTAAATAGGGGCAATTATAGCAAAGCAGCTTTTGAACTACATCAGGCAACTGAAAGTATTTATTATGCTACACTGCTGGTATTTACTGGGTATAAACCAAAGACTCACAATTTGTTTAAGTTACGAAAACATGCAAAGCATCTTTCAGAGGAATTATATTTGATATTCCCAATTGAAGCAAGCAAAAATGAAAAAAATCTCTTTGATCTATTAAAACGAGGCTACATTGATGCCAGGTACAAAGAAGATTATAGCATTACAAAAGAGGAACTTACAACACTAATAGAAAGGGTAAAGCAGATGCAGGGAATTGCTGAAAGGATTTGCTTACAAAAAATTGCATCTACAACATCGCAAGAAAACAACCCAATTAGTTAACCTTTTAGAACCTGATTAACTCTTCTATCGGAATTTCCATACCCTCAGCAAGTGATAATAACATAGTAAGAGATGGGTTTGTAATTCCCTTTTCAATTCTGTGAATTTGGCTAAAATCAACATCTGAAAGATCGGCAAGCTTCCTTAAACTCAATCCCTTATCCTTCCGGCATTTCGCCAAGTGCTTTCCAAACTTTTTCAAAATTTTATCATCCTTGATGCCATTCATTGAGGAAATTTCAAAGAAATAGCCAAAAATTTTGTAGGACTATTAGCATACAATGCAATATTTCTACTTACTTTTAATGTATATCCTTTGTCTCATTACTGCTGAACCTGAGAAATTCAACGATGAGACTGGAAACCTCCCTACACAACTTATGCAGGAACGGGTGCTCATTTTGTTATCGGGACATTTTCTCAGGTCTCAGTAATGAAAAAATGAGCCCCGTTCCCTTCGTGCCCATAGGTGTCAGCTTACCGGTTTTCATCAACGACGCTCCACTGAATGCCTATTTCGCCACCACCCTATTCTTCTTATGGATCATGCATCCAGTCCTTTCCCTCGGAGGACAGCAGCCCCTTTTCTGGGAGGCATTTCGCAGGCTACCTATTTTCTTATGCATCCTGAAGGGCAATAGCCTGGTACTGCTCAAAACCAATTTCGCCAAGAAACCCAAAAATCCAGTGTAGGATTGCCCCTCCTCCCTCGTTATTTCCTTACTTATTCTTAAAAACTCCTTACATGAGAGCATTTATTTGCCTGTTCGCATTACTGTGCCTGCAACATAGTAAAGCACAGACGATCAAGCCATTAGCGATTGGTGACAAGATTCCTGATAAGGTGATTAACCAGATCATCAATGCCCCCTATTCGTCTTCCCGGCTCCCTTATGCAAAAAACAAAATTATCCTGCTGGATTTCTTTGCCACATGGTGTGGTCCCTGCGTAGCCATACTGCCAAAATTGGATAGCCTGGATAAACAAATGGGTGATACCCTACAGGTGTTTGTAGTAGGGTATGAAAAAGCTGCTACAATACAGACTTTCCTGGAAAGAAGTGCCCAAAATTGGCAGCTTCCCTTTATTACAGGTGATACCCTCTTCAGGCAATGGTTTCCACACAAATTGATTCCTCACGAAGTATGGATCAAAAATGGTGTTGTTAGTGCCATCAGTCATGCAGAGTCGGTTACAGCAGAGAATATTCGCCAATTGGCGATGACCGGGAATCCCCCCATCCGCCAAAAAAAGGACCTGTTTCACTTTGACAGGAATAAACCTTTACTGGAAAATGAAGCGGTCAATTTCACGACAACACCCATCTATACCTCAGTGCTGCTGCCACATATCGAAGGGCTGTCCGGAATGTCAGACTTTATCAGGGATACTGTTCGAAAATTGCAACGGATGTATTTTATTAACCTACCCCTGATTGCATTGTACCGGCAGGCCATCCATGATACCATTCCTGTTAATCGGTGGATACTCAATACCAGCAGTACTGAATCCTTTAATAAGCCTGTAACAAGAAATACAGAATGGACGATAAAGCATACCTACTGTTACGAACAAACAGCACCCCTCTATACCAGTCTGGGAAAAATGAAAAGTAAAATGCTGGCAGACTTAAATGAGCAGTTTAGCCTTTCTGCTTCCATGGAACGAAAAGAGATGGACGCATGGATCATCCGCTCTGACACATTAACATTGACACCCGCGAACCCACCACTGCCACAAGGAAAAATGACATTGGCGGCACTGATCAGAAAGCTGAACAAAGATGAGATCGGAGCCCCGGTATTTGTGGACGCAACCCAAGCCCTGTACTGGATTGCTTCACCTGACGCAGCGGTATTTAACGACATCTCCTTACTGCAGGCCTTCCTGAACACCTATGGACTTGTCATGAGCAAGGAGCGAATAACATTGCCCGTATTTGTATTGACGGATATTACCAAACCCTTTAAATAAAACAATATGAAGATATTTCTCTATAATCTGCTGCTGTTCTTGCCCTTCCTGGCACAAGCGCAGTCTACCCAAACCATTATTACTGGCAGAATCATGGATTCTACCCGGCAGCCGCTGGAAGGTGCCATCATTGAAGTGATCAGTACCCATAACAAAACCACCACCAAATCCGATGGAAGTTTTACTGTAAAAGTTGCCAATATCCGGGACAGTATCAAAGTATCCTATCTTAACTATGAGGGGCGAACTGTACCGGTAGACGTAAAGGCACCTATAATCATTTTCCTGCGTTTTTCTGTCAATCAACTGGAAGAAATCACAGTTAATACTGGGTATCAGAAAATTTCACGTGAGAGAGCTACCGGGTCCTATACCTTGCTTGATAACAAAACATTGAACCTGCAAGTTGGCACAACCACCTTATCCCGTTTGGAGGGGCTCACCAACGGCATACTATTTGATCGTAATAGCAATCGCCCAGCCATTACCATAAGGGGACTCAGTACGATTTACGGAAACCAGCAGCCACTGGTAATTGTCAATCATTTCCCTTACGAAGGCGATCTCAATAACATCAATCCCGATGATGTAGAAAACATTTCGGTGCTTAAAGATGCGGCAGCAGCTTCTATTTGGGGAACAAGGGCAGGAAATGGGGTGATTGTAATAACACTCAAAAAAGGAAAACGCAACCGCTCACTCCAGGTAAACTTTAATTCAGTATTGACCGTTGCAGATAAGCCGGATCTGTCCTATTTCAAGCCCATTGCCTCCTCCGATTTTATCGATGTGGAACAGATGTTATATAGTAAAGGATTCTATACAAGCCAGATCAATAACATCTCGAGACCTGCCTTGACTCCAGTGGTGGAACTCCTGCTCAAAAAAACTAACGGGCAATTATCCCCCGCCGAAGCAGACAGCCGGATCAATGCACTACGTAATCTGGATGTTCGAAATGATTTTTCAAAATACCTCTATAGTAACCTGGTGAACACACAATATTCCCTGTCCCTGCAAGGGGGTTCTCCAGTTGTTACCTACCATGTATCAGGAGCTATGAACAGAAACACCAATGAATTAAAAGCTACTTATAACCGGGTGAACCTATATGCGGACAATAGTTTTAAACTGTCCGATGCCTTACAGCTGACCACTTCTCTGTATTATACCCAAAGCCGCTCGGGCAGTGGCAGATCCGGCTATGGCCAGGGAAGTTTCAATGGGCAACAGCTCTATCCCTATGCACAGTTGGCAGATGCTGCTGGTAATCCACTTGCACTGAATGTGTACAGAGAGCCCTACATTGATACCGCTGGAAATGGCAAACTGCTTGACTGGAAGTATTATCCCTTGGATGAGTATCGAAGGGCGGTATCATCCACCAATACCCAGGATATACTGGCTAACGCCGGACTGCAATACAACCTGGGAAAAGGGCTCTCTTTTTCAGCAAATTATCAGTACCAGCGGCAGGTAAGACTGACGGAAACATTGCAGGACATCAACAGTTTTTCAGCAAGGGATCTGATTAACCGCTTTTCACAAATCAATAGATCGACTGGTGTAGTAAAATACATAGTTCCACTTGGTGGTATTTTCAACAATACAAAAGCCATCATGGAAACCCAGAATGCCAGAGGGCAGATCAATTACCAAAAAAACTGGGGCAAACACGATATCTCCCTGCTGGCCGGAGGAGAAATCAGGGAAATCATTTCCACCGGTAATTCTAGCCGGGTTTATGGCTACAACGATGAATTTGCGACGGTAGGTGCAGTGGACCTGGTAAATACCTACCCAACTTTTATCACAGGAGCCAACCAGGCCATACCCTCAGGTAATGCTTTCTCAGGCAAACGCAATCGCTTTACTTCCTTGCTTTTCAATGGTGCCTATACCTTCCGTTCCAGATATATGTTTTCCGCCAGTGCCCGTAAGGACGCTTCTAACCTCTTTGGCGTACAGGCCAACGAGAAAGGAGTACCTCTTTGGTCTACCGGCCTTTCCTGGTCGGTCTCCAAAGAACCTTTTTACAGTGTACCCTGGTTACCGATGCTGAAATTGCGACTTACTTACGGAAGCAGTGGAAATGTAGATAATAACAGATCGGCGGTTACCACCATCGGCTATACGCCCATCGGTGCCCAATACACGAATCTTCCTTATGCGAATGTGACACAGTTTCCCAATCCCTCCTTGCGCTGGGAAAAAGTATACCTCTTCAATGCAGGTATTGACTTTGCCACCAAAGCATCGCTTTTTTCAGGCAGCGTTGAATTCTATTCAAAAAAAGGAGTGGATCTTTTTGGCAATGCACCGGTCGATTATACTACCGGGCTGGGAACCAATTATCTCACCGAAAACATTGCCAATATGGAAGGACATGGTTTCGATATACAATTACATGCCCGACCCTTTAGCGGTCAACTAAAATGGACGCCAACACTGGTATTCAATTTCGCAGCCAGCAAAGTTACCAGATTCAACCAGACTGCGACTCAGGGAAGCGCCTACCTGAGTAGCGGAGAATCGATCTCTCCGCTCGAAGGCAAACCGGTGTATTCCATACTCAGTTATCAATGGGCGGGTCTTGATCCTGCGTCGGGTGATCCACAAGGTATTGTCAATGGGCTGGTAAGCAAGAACTATACAGCACTCACAGGCCCCTCCGTTTTGATCAGTGATCTGGTTTATCGTGGCTCTGCTGTTCCTGTATATTGGGGAAACTTCCTAAACAGTTTTGTCTATAAAAACTGGTCAGTAAACATCAACATGGTGTACAAACTTGGGTACTATTTCAGAAGATCATCGATCAACTATTCCAGTCTCTTTAGCGCATCCAGTGGTCACAGTGATTTTGCCGAACGCTGGCAATTACCCGGTGATGAAGCCAGAACCCAGGTTCCATCCCTGATTTACCCCACTACCAGTGCAAGGGATAATTTTTACAACAGTTCCTATGTCCTGGTCGAAAAAGGAGATCATATCCGTTTGCAGTTTATCAATATCAGTTATGAGTTACAGCCCAAAGGTTCCCGCTCCGCCTTCCAAAAATTGCAAGTGTACTTCAATGCCAATAACATGGGTATTATCTGGAAAAGCAATAAAAAAGCAATTGATCCAGACTATACAAGTGGCTTACCTCCTTCAAAATCATATGCACTCGGAATCCGGGTTAATTTCTAAACAAAAAAAGAGTATTATGAGACATACCATCGCCCTGATTTTTATCTGCTGCCTATTGGCAGTGCAGATCTCCTGTAAAAAATACCTTGATGCCAAACCAGACAAAAGTTTGGTGATTCCCTCATCTGTAGCAGACCTGCAGGCATTACTGGACAACAACGACCGGATGAATAAAAATTGTCCCTGGGCCGGGGAAGGCAGCAGTGACAATTATTACCTGACAGATGCTGATTTCAACGCATTGACACAACAACGCTATAAAAACATCTATACCTGGGGTGAAGAAATCATATTCGATGCCTATCCCAATGACTGGTCATACTCCTACGACCCTGTGTACTATGCCAATATCGTATTGGAATCTTTATCCACCGTTGAGAGAACAAACCAGAATAAAACGGTCTGGGACAATGTGAAAGGATCAGCGCTTTTTTTCCGGGGAAAATGTTTTCTATCCACCCTTTCCCTATGGGCAAAAGCGTATGATAGCACTACGGCCGGTTCAGAGCCGGGCATACCCATCCGTTTATCTTCAGATTTCAACATCGCCAGTACGAGGGCAAGTATACAGGCTGGTTACGACCAGGCAATTACAGACCTAAAGAACGCCATCCCTTTATTACCTGCTACACCTACCCATGTAATGCGACCATCAAAATCTGCAACCTATGCTTTACTCGCACGTACCTATCTCTATGTACAGGATTATACCAATGCACGTAAATATGCGGACTCCGCCTTGCAGCTAAACAGCAACCTTTTGGACTATAATACCATATCGCCTGCTACGACACCCTTCCCCCGGTTTAATGCAGAAGTCATCATGCACTTTACTGCATCAGCGATGTCTGCTATCAGGAACAGGATAGATTCAACCCTTTACAATTCCTATTCCTCCAATGATCTTAGAAAATCATTGTTCTTTAGGAACAATGGAGATGGCTCATTTAGTTTTGTGGGTAGTTACGATGGAAGCACCACCCTATTCTGTGGCCTGTCCACAGATGAACTTTACCTGACCAGGGCGGAGAGTTTTGCACGCTCCGGCAACGCCGGTGCGGCACTTTCAGACCTCAATACCCTGCTTAGAAAAAGATGGAAAACAGGCACATTTATTCCGTTAACAGCGGCAAATGCGGCAGATTGCTTGGAATTGGTATTAACTGAAAGGCGAAAAGAACTATTGATGCGCCACCTAAGATGGCCGGATATCAAAAGGCAGAATGCCAAGGGTTCGGCCATAACCATTACCAGAAAATTAAATGGACAAATATTCTCTCTTCCCCCAGGTGACAACCGGTTCGCACTTCCACTTCCGGCAACCGTTATTGCTAAGACAGGAATAGTGCAAAATCCAAGGTGAATTTCATGCAAAAGGGCTGCCGGATGGCAGCCCTTTTGTTAAATATACATAGGGTTAAGGTTTGTAAACCTTGCTGAACACCAAAGTGGAAGCCCGCACATCTGAGATCCCTGTAAAATCAGGATGGGTATCCATTGGATTGGCGATTGGCGCATAGATGGTGCAAAGCACATTTTCGCCCTCGCATCCTATATCCCCGGGATTCTGGCTGGTGATATAGTCCCATTTCGATGCGTCGTTTTCATCTCCTGTATTATTGGTAGTCAGGTAGAAATAGGCGTACTCTGTCGATGAAACAGCAGGTTTCGCTATTTCCATGGACACCTGCGTAAAGGCACTTGCACCCAATGCAAATACAACAGCCATTAGGCCAAAAAAATACTTTTTCATACAATTGGTTTTAAAATAAATAAATAAATAAAATACCAGTTTTGGCGGCTGCTCCTGTAGCAACAAATGATGGAAAATATTTGCTTACTCTTTTATAGGTTTTCAGCTTACTCCCTGTTTTGATATTTAGCCGGTTGCATCCCTCCCATCAGCCTAAGACCCAGCATGGCCAGTAGTATCCAGAACACATTAAATAGTAAATGAGTCTGCCAGCTTAAAAACTTAAGGACTCCGCCACAGGAGCAAGGCAGATGAGGGGAAAATAATAGCATATATGTGATATACCCGGTAAATACAAGTAGCAAACTGGCTGCAGCATAAAAACCAGCTTTGCGTGTAGTTCCAAAAAGTAACAGGCTGGCTGTACCAAGTTCCACCAGGGGCAAAAACCACGCAATTACAGCAGCAAATGAACCAATCAGCGGTGATTGGGCTAGTACAGTTTGAAAAGAGGAGTACCCGACAATTTTATTGACCGCTGTATAAACGAACAATAGAATCAACAGGCTGGATAGGATTTCGACTAAATATTTATGCCGCATCACTTAATCAGATTTACGCTGGCACAAATATGAAAAGCAAACCTGGGCCGGTATAGTTTGACTGGAAAGGCCTATGGTTCGTTCGGAAATGTTTTTTTGATCTGTCCGGGCGTGACACCAAACCTTCTTTTGAAAGCTTTGATAAAACTGCCAAAGCTTTTATAGCCCGCCGCATCCGCCACTCGTTGGATGGATAGATCACGTTTTTGCAGCAGGGTCACGGCATGCTGCATTCGGATTTCCACCAAGTATTCAAAAGGAGCCATGTCAAATGCCTTTTTGAAGGCGGTCTTAAAACTGGTGGTATTCATTCCGGACTTTCTGGCCAACTGCCGGATGGTAAAATGCTGGGTAAACTGTTGGTCGATGATCTTCTTAACTTCCAATAAGCGATCCTTGATCTCGGGACGGATGGGATCAAAGGGAATACTAGCCCCAAAAAGATAAAACAGGAATTCATGGATCTTGATTTTTAAGAAAAGATCCTGTTGATCAATGGCGGCAGTAAAAGTCAATATCTCCTGAATTATCCCTTTCAAAGCAAAGCCCATAAGCAGGGGATCTTGATGGAGTACTACAGGTTCCTTCAGAAACAGTTTCTTCGTAAACCGCTTTCCGGTATCAAAATGTGCGAGATAGGGCTTTACCTGTGCCGCCCGTAAACACATGTTCAGGCTCTGATATCGTTTTCTTTTTTCAAGCTGTACAGTACCATCCAGCAGAGGTAAGAAATAGAAATTACATTCCTGCTCCCGGAAGCGAACCGTCTGAAAACCATTGATATCATAGTAGGTTTCCCCCTCTAGTACCGCATGCACTCCTAGAAAGGCCCGCTTATGATGAAAGCGTACCCGGCAATCCTGCGCGGCCTCATAGACGCTATGCCAGATCTCATAGGGACCAGAAACAAGCCGCTGACAGGTAATGCGTCCGAAATTACCTTTGACAAAAAAGAGCGTGCTAGCCCGGATAATCGGGCCAGGATATCCATCAGGCAATGCCGGGATCTGTCGGAAAGGTTTGAATTGCCCATCAACAAATACGCCCTTCATACTTCAATTAGTTGATGGAGCAGCCGTTTCGGTGACCAACATCGTGCAGGAGCTACAGGAACATTTGACCGTCACATCACCGGCATTACTAATGGTGGTGATTACCTCGCAATTACATCCGACACCTTCGCAACTGGTACCGGAAGCCGCATATAGGACACCGTTCTGATATTTTTTTTCTAACAATAAGTTACCTGAGCGCTTATTTGATTGAAAAAACACAAGTGCATAACTTTTATCCCTGGAGTCAATGTAGGAAACATGGCTGATCTCCTTGAGTATTTCATTGGGGAAACGCTTTGCAATAAACGATTGTATTTGGCCGGACATGTCAGCCTGGCTCTTGAAGAATTCGTGACTGGCTGAAATGGGGTGCATGGATGGATCCTCCTTTTTACATGAGACAGCCAGAACGGATAAGCAGAGAAACAGACAAAAAGTTTTCATGGCAGTTTGGTTTTAATAATCCAAAACTGTCTGATAGGATCTGCCCATTGAGACCCTGATGTGTAACGGTCGGAAACCAATGTGTATCGGCTTAATTACGGCGGTATCTGGTTTTTCCCATTTGAATTTTGTATATTGAATGACCAATAACTGATTTGAGAAACCCAATTCTTTATACAGGCTGCCTGCTGATTGTGGTATCTGTTGCCACGGGTCAGTCTCTGGAATTATCCACAATTACCTACATTACCAAAGTACCCTTTATCGTCAAAACTGCTGTCTTTAGCCACAGGTTATCAGCTGGCGGATGTACGAATACGTTAAGTGGAAAAATACAAATTGCATTAGCCCCGAGGAAAGTGGGCATTCCCAGTAATCATACGTTTCAGCTGGGTATCCCCCTGCCAGTTGAAGAATACCCTGAAATTGAATATAGCTGCGCCTATCCTGACCAGCCGGTTATACAATGGAAACCAGTTATAGTCGTTGAAGCAAATCAGGTGATTTTCCCCTTTGGAAATCTACTAGCAGATATTGACCTGGGCCAGGGCGATTCTGCTATGCTTTTATTCCGAAATAAAAAAACTCTGCAAATAATCCACCAATCTGTTTTTTATCGTCCCGAATTAATCCCCGTAATTGCCGGATACCGCCAGAAACAAGCAGCAGACCCCATTGATAGCAGGATTAAATCACTCACCGCAAACGACACCAAAAAACAGTGGATGGGGTTTGACAGCTTGAAAGGCCGATCATTGGTATTGTCCCCCGGCAAGAAGCTGGATCTGCTCATCCGGAAAAACAATTGGAACAAAGACTCATGCATCCTGTTTAGGCTCTATTCTTCTGATGACCAAACGAAACCAGAATGGAGATTAACGGGCCACCTGCTTTCTTTAGATTCCCTGCAATCAAATAACAACTATCATTTAGACATACGTTATCAGGATATGGAGCGCGTAAATACCTATCTATTGAAAACCCAAGCCTATTGGTACCAATCCACGCTGACCAGATCCACTTTGGGTCTGATTGGGATAGGTTTTCTCTTCGCTGTTCCATATAAAATCCAGCAGTACCGCCAACGCAGGGACTTAAGAAAAAGGAAACAGATCGAAGAACAGCTCAGTTCGGTCCAAACACAGCTAAATCCACATTTTGTTTTCAACGCACTCAGCTCAATCGAAGGCCTGGTAACCAACCAGGAGAACGAGAGAGCAAATGAGTACCTCTCTTCCTTTTCAGATATCATGCGTGATACACTTAGGAACAGCCGTGAACCGATGATTCCCCTTTCAGAGGACCTGGACACGCTGGAAAAGTACCTAAGGGTAGAACAACTTCGCTTTGAGTTTAGATGGAAAATGGAGATCGATCCTGAGCTTGACCTGGACCAGTTGGAATTTCCACCCATGTTTCTGCAGCCGGTAGTGGAAAATGCAATCAAACATGGGATCTCAGCCAAGGGAAAAGACGGCCAATTGGTGATTGCTATTCAGAAACGAGATAATGACCTAGTTATCACAATCGAAGACAATGGCGGTGTTCAAAATAGCACAAGTGTGCAGGAACAAAATAAGCGCCTCGGATATGGCCTACAATTAACAAGGGATCGGATCGAATATTTGCGGGAACTACATAAAACAGATAATATTTGGTTCAATCTGAAGCATCTGCCCAATAGTACCATTGCCACCTATTATTTTGAAAACTGGATAACAGCCTATGAAAACAGTTATTATTGAGGACGAAAAAAGAAGCATCACTCATATTAAAGGGTTACTCACAAACCTGCCTCAAATAAATTTGGTAGGCGAAGCTACGAATGCAAAAGAGGCAATCAAACTAATTTCAACAGTTAACCCTGAATTGCTTCTTTTGGATATCCAGCTACATGAAACCACCGCATTCGAGCTACTCTCCTCCCTTGGCGGCTACGATTTTGAAGTCATCTTCACAACTGCCTATGATCAGTACGGGATCCAGGCCATCAAATGCTCTGCCCTGGATTACTTGCTCAAACCTATAAAGTTTGATGATCTGAGATTGGCTATACAAAAAGCTGTCATTAGAAAAGATAACAAGCAAACGAAAGAGCAGATTAAGAACCTGCTGTCTATTGTCAATCAACCTCCAAAAGAACACCGAATTGCAGTACCATTACTAAAAGAGATCCGTTTCATTTCCCCCACAGACATCATCCGCTGTGAAGCTGCAAACAACTATACCCATATTTACCTGGTGACAGGGGAAAAACTAATTGCATCGAAAGGATTATTTGAATTTTCCAAACTTCTTAAAGTTTACAATTTTATAAGGTGCCACCAGTCACATCTCGTAAACAAAAGATACGTGAAAAGTATCATTTCAATTGACTCTATATATGAATTGCATCTGATCGATAAAGTGACTATTATTCCTATATCCAGGTTAAAAAAAGAACATGTTAAGCAGGAACTCTTTGATCAATCGTAGATAAACCCAAAATATTAGATCAACTCTTAGTTCTTACAAATAAGATCTCTTATAAAGGAATACAAACTTGGTTCTAAGAAATCCTCTAAATTTAGTAAGAACATACTGATTACCCCTTTCATTTTTAAAAGAACCTATTTTACATTCCGATCAAGTCGTTATTTAAACACTAAATTATTCTTCAAAACAATATAGATTGAAATGATGACCTTTCAACTCTTTACTCTTGTCACCAACAATCCTTTGCTCGAAGATCCCTATTGTGCCCTTAGTACAGATGGAGATAGGTTGCTGATGATCGCGGAAGATATGATCAGGCTGGATCTTCCTGCTGACAAACTAGAACTTTCAAAACTATATAAAGATTATGAAGACTTACTCTTTTTAGGACAGTACTAATTTAGACTAATTTCTTTTGATTGATAACTGAAGCCTATGGTGGGGGTACCCCCACCATAGGCTTTTTTGGCTGCTGCCGGACTCATACCGTTTAAAGCTTTGTGTGGATGGAAGTAATTGTATTTGTACTGCCATTCATCACAGAGCATACGTAGTTGTTCGAGAGAGTCAAACTGGTAAACATCCAGCACATCTTCTCTAAAAGTCCTGTTAAGTCTTTCGATATAAGCATTTTGCATGGGCCTGCCTGGTTGTATGTACCGGATATCTATTTTCTTTTTCTCACACCATTTCATAAAGGATTTACTTCTGAACTCTGGCCCATTGTCAACCCTGATGTATTTGGGTTTACCCCTTTCCGTAATTATATCTTTCAGTACATCAACTACCCGTTCTCCTGGTATACTGTGATCTGCATAAGCAGCCAGTGATTCTCTGGTACAGTCATCCATGATGTTAAGTATTCTTACCTTTCTACCGCTTGTTAATGCATCACTCATGAAGTCCATACTATAGCCAGTATTGGGATTTTCTTGTTGTCCTAACGGCTGTTTAATCCTTGCAGGAAGCCTACGCTTATGTTTTCTTCTAAGCCCCAGTCCAAGCTCACGGTATACACGCAAAACACGATTACGGCTCCATCCTAATTGTTCATTACGGATCTTACCGTAGTAATCATCAAAACCACGGGTCGGGTACTGTTCCGCATAAGATTGCAACTTGGCGATTACCGCAGAGTCGTCTTTATGTGTTTGATAATACCTAACACTTCTATGTAATGATACTACCCGGCAAGCCCTGCCAACACTCACTTTCTCTTCCTTAATCACACCTTCTGCCAATTCTTTCTTCTGACAGGGCTCTATAACTTTTTTTCGATGATGTGCTTAGCTAGTTGATGATCCAGCATTAACTCTGCATACATCTGTTTTAAACGACGGTTTTCTTCCTGAAGGGCTTTGAGCTCTTTGAGATGGGTGGAATCCATACCACTGTACTTTTTACGCCAATTGTATAATGTGGCTTTACTGATGCCATACTCTCGGCATACATCCATTGCCTCACGGCCTCCTTCGTACTGCTTTAAAATTGAAACGATCTGCGTCTCAGATAATCTTTGCTTTTTCATATTTACCATTTAAAGTTAACAGTTTTGCTAACTTCAACATGGCCGGACTTCAGGGAAGCTTACAATCGCAAGTGCTGAAGTAATAAAAATTATTGTCTTGCATACCAGTTAGAAATACGGCTTGAAATAAACCTATCAAATCACTTCGAAAAACATTGTACACCAGGTTATACCTAATATAAGTGCAAAAAATGAACCAAATCTAATTGCTAAGAAATTGCAGATGTGAATTATGAGAAACAGAAAAAATGTACATAACAGTGAAGCCTCTGATTTTAAGATTACCAGACAATTGATTATCAGGGAAATAAAAAATACCGTTAAAACACGGTATCTTTTATTTAAATTATATTATACATTTATATAATTAAACCAATATAACCTATGAAAAAAACACTATTCTTCCTATCCGTTTTATTAACTAGCGCGACAATCACTTCCGCACAAATGACTCCAGGAAACAGAGTTCTAGGGGTTAACCTTAACTACATTAATAGTGATTTTGGCAACTCCAAAAATGTAAATAACGGAGTGACAAGTACAGACAACACTGGATCCCTATTAAGAATGGGAATGGATATATTATATGGTAAAATAAATTCTAAAAATGCTTTATTGTATGGGGGGCTTTCCTTGGAAATCACAAACTCGTTTTCAAAGAATACCCCTATGAATTTGCAATCTTCTCAGTTTAGATATGCGATTTTACCAATGGTCGGCTCTCTTAAATTCATACCAATTAGCAAGAATTTTTATTATGCACCTTCCATTCAATTTAAAGTAGGTTTTGCCCACACTAGACAGGTGGCTGCGAATAGTACAAATGCAGAAATTATTAAAGAATATCTCGCGAATCTCCAAATTTTTCCTCTTGCCATAGCTTATTCAGTTAGTAAGCAATCAAATGTTATATTCCGTATATCGGAATTTTCAATGGGTTATCGACATCAAACAAGTACAATTGAAAATTCAATGAATGGCAATAAAAGTATATCAAATAGCTTTCCCATTACCGGATTAAATACATCTGTTAGCGTAGGAATTCAAAAATTATTTTAATATTAAACTTAATTCTATGAAACCAATATTTACAATTCTTCTAGCAACGATTCTATTTCTCAACAAATCGAATGGACAGTCAATTACACCATCTAACTTTGATGCATATTGTCCACTATCAACCTTATCTTTTAATATTGCGTTACCTAATAACTGCAGCAATATCAGTATATCAGATCCTGATTTTAATGTAATTGTTATATCAAATCCTTCAAATATATATACCAGCTCTTCAGTAACTACATTTGATTGTTCAATTATGTTGGCTGATAAAAATGTATCTCAAAGATTGAGAGTAAGTTATCATAATAATGCGCTTAATCAAGATTTAGTATATGATTTTTACTTTCCATACGTCAAATCACTTCTGTATCCAAGTTCATTAAACCAGATAGCCCCAAATTATAGTTCATTGAACGCACCATTGTGTGAAACACCCAGTTTTAATATCTCTTTTACTAATATTCAATATACAAATATCAATACAGGTACAAAATATGGTACTATTACAAATTATGAGTATTCATTACCTCAGGGATGGGTATTGGGATCTACAACCTCTAGTGGACCATCTAATTGGATACTAGCCGGGAACAATGTAACTATTACAGCTGACAAAACAAATGGTACGACTTCGTCTTCAATTAAAATTCGCGCGATAAATAGCTGTGGTAGTGGATTAATCAAGGGTTCGGAAGTTGTTATTCCGATCGTTCGAGATCGCCCACAACTCTCATTTTCACCTGGAAGTGGATTCCTCTGCAGTACGTCAGCACAATTTTCAGCAAATAATGTACCCACATGGGTCTCTGGATACCTTTGGGAAATTTCTCCAAGTACTGCATTCTCACTTTCATCTGCCACTTCAAATCCGACAACATTAAACCGATCAGCTAACACAGAAGGGACGATTAGTTTAAAAATATCAAGTAGTAGCTGTCCGCTAACATTTACCTATAATAACGTCGATATTACTGGTCAACAAAAATTAGTGGGTGGAACTCCATTGGTTAACACATCATTAATGATTTATAGCGGCCCTGGTGATGAAAATGAATTGTGTAGAAATACTGAATATTATATTCCACTTACTACTGGCTATGGCAGTACTCCATCTTGGTCATACGTTTCACACTCAGGAAGCCCTCAGCCTTCCTGGAATGGCAGTAATACAGATATTTACGTCTATTTTTTTAGAAGTACACAAACCAGTTTAACATTAAATATGAGTGCTTCAAATACATGTGGAACCTCTTCCTATGATTTTAAATTTAATGCGATCGATTGTCCAAGTTTAATATCCAACCCCGAATATAAATATCTTGTTTCGCCAAATCCTTCTAAAGGATTGGTTAATATCTCCTTAAGATCATTATCGAAAATAGGCGATACAAAAAGTATTATACAGCCTAAAATATCTCAAGTTATTTTATCTAACAGACAAAATACTATTCTCTTTTCTCAAAAATTTCAAGATACAAAAAGTGCAAGTATTAATCTTGAAAAATTACTACCTGGGATATATTACTTAAGTATCATTAGTGGTAAAACAATCGAAACACAACAATTGATTATTAAATAATATTAAAATATCGTGCCGGTAGATCTCCCCCCACCCGGCACGATATCATCTTTGGAAATTTATAGCATAATTTATCATCAGGACCAAGAGATAGACCACTGGTTAAATAGGTCGAAGTGGTGAACGCATTGGTAGTATACTATACAAAGGAAATATTTGTCCAAGATGGACAATATGAAATCACCTTATCAAATTTAACAATTAAGCAATTCTCAAAATCAAACACTCAAAAAAAAATATTTACAATCTAATTTATATCTCGATCAAGCTATACATGCAAGCCAAAAAGGTTCTGCTAAGAAATTATATTCCCGATTTTTAAATAACCTATCTTCTACGCTATTAAATGAGATGAAAACTATGCAATCTGGAATTAGTAAAACAAATGAATAATTAAAACGATACATAAACAGAGTATTAGAAGAAACGGCATTAAACCCGTGAATACCTTTGTACACGGCATCCGCTCTTTGGCACTCCGTCCGGTGTAGAATGGATCAACTTTCAGATACTGTATACAAGACGATATTTGGAACAGTTCAGATGATGAAATAACAAATACATTATTTTAACTTGCTTTTGCGTCGAAACCACACAATCAATACATAACTAACAAAGAATCGATAGACACTATTGCTAAACATGTATTTAAAGAAAAAGTGAAAAAGACAAACAAATGGTTGAACCCTTTTAAAATTGCATTATAGGAATTGCTCGAGTACATTTCTACTTGTACTATTTCAACTTTATGCGTAGGTCTCCAGCCGGTCAAAATAGTTTCTAAAATGTACCAACAATATCTCTGTAAAGCGACCGATATAATATCCTTTTATTTCTTGGCTGGGCTCCCCCTTATTAGCCCACCAATTGATGGTAAAACTTACTTTGGCGGCTCCTGTAGTTAGTTGGATTAATGCTTTGTCAACCCATTGCTCCGGGACATGAGTGTATAATATATTTTTCTTATCATCTTCCCTCGCTTCCCATGTTTTCAGAGTACCATCCTTAATGGCTTTTTGTATAGCATGTAATAATTGGGAGGGATTTTTGGTAACGGCATCAATACGCATAAACAGTATTTTAAAATAAATTATTTGGTTCCTGCAAAATATACCCTTCTCGCATACCTGCCCGAGCGATCCTTTTTATTAAAATAATCTTTCATCCAGGCATCATCTGCTGACAGGTACTGCGGTTTCCATTCCTGCGGCGATCCCGCATGTTCCCTTTCCCCAGCCCATTTTACTGCCTCCCGGAAGGAATAGTGGGAATACAGGCGCATGTATTCACCGAAATAAATATCAGCGATACGTTTGTCACCCCTGATCACGAGCATATTCTCATCATTGGTGTCCGTACTCGCTTTACTGAAATTGGCACTGCCCGTTACCACAATGGGATCTGCTCCTAAGGGATCAATAAGCATAAACTTGGTATGTATCCAGTAAACATGTTTGCGCTTGCCATCCACCGTTTCCCGCTCTTCCAGCCACCGGTCAAATGCGTTGGTAACAATTCTGTTCCCGATGGCGACCACCACGTTGGGACGGTTCCGGATCATCTGAATAGCCTGATCTTCCGTTTCATTACCGTTCACCGAAGTTTTTTCCATGAGCGCCATTTTAAGTATGTCATCCTCATGGCTATACACCTCTTTGAATTTCTGGTGCATCCCGAAAGCAAATGTCATAAACAGTCCCTCCTTCGCCCCTGCAGCTAATTTTGCATACCAGTCAAGTGAATCCAGTTGGGTGCCTCGGGGTGAGAAGATTGGCGTAGTGCCCCTTTTAAGATGTTGGGGAACCGGAGACGCTTCCATATTTTCCTCTCGATAAGTTGATGGAGCGGGTATACTGGGGTCTTTGAGCAACCGCTTGTAATATTCCAGGTAAGCTAGTACCACCTCCTCATCATCCACTATATGCCCCACATTTGCGTGACCGAAAATACCATTGAGTGTAATATTGGTGGAACCAGTCCACACAGCATCCGGCCTGCCATTCTTTAAATGTACAAAGAACTTATTATGCATCAGTTTGGCATTCAATCGCTGTTTGGTAATACCTGCTATTTTCGCAGCTTTGACAGCCGCAATATTGGGTTTGCGCGGGCCAGTCGCACCGTCAACCGCATCATATATAATCTTCATCTTGACACCCCTGCTCTTGGCCTCCCTGATGGCTTCCAGTACCCGTTCATGTTGAAATTCATACACCGCACCCACAAGCGAATCACCCTTTTTGGCTCTTTCAATAAATCCGATCATGTGTTCCACCAGTCCACGTGATAGCCAGTCCCACGCTGCTTGTCCAACCTCTTTGGGTGGCCTGTTTTGAAACCTGCGCGCATACTCTTGTGTAGCAACCGATCCACGGTTAAAATAAGCAGAATGGACCTCACCTTCTTCTGACTCCGTTTTAATGGCTATGTCCACCTTCCCCCTTGCTTTGAGTTCTCCGGGATTCCCATACATCGTCCGGATGGTATATGTATACCGTACCCCCGGCTTCACAGAATAGTCCG
Organism: Bacteroidota bacterium; assembly: GCA_016183765.1. Classification (GTDB taxonomy): domain Bacteria; phylum Bacteroidota; class Bacteroidia; order Chitinophagales; family Chitinophagaceae; genus Sediminibacterium. The sequence goes on along the minus strand of JACPEA010000016.1, from coordinate 43,738 downwards.
CCCATTGAAATGATTGAATAGGATGAACCTCCGTTGAAAAATTTTCACCAGCGGCAGGATTCGCGGCAACGGCTTCGAAAGTTTTCATGCCCCGCATCCATTGTACCTCCCCGTTGGAGTGATCCTCCCTTTTAAAAGCGAATCCCCGAAAACCCTTACGGGCCGTCTCAGCCAGATCCAGCCCCCAAAAAACAACATAAGCACCGGCAATACAGTTAACAGTAATGCCATCCTTTTTCATGGTGACACGCATAATAAATAAGTTTTGGTGTAAAATGAGAGATCTCTTGGAGGGAAGAGAACAAAATAGAAAGCATTTTTGAAATATACAACAGGAAAAAAATCTATTCCTGATAAAACACACAATGCTATGGTTGTTATCTGAAATAATTCTATGGGAATCAGTGAATTAAAAGATTTATATAGAAGGCTGAAAATTTCAAATGATTAACCAGAGTAATAATCCATGGCTCACCTTCAATACCCTGACCCACAAAACCAGGTGTTTTCACTCTTTTTTGACCTACTTTGATCAACTATCTTTCTGACAAATTCCTGTCATGAAACCGACCTCTAAAACACCGCTCTACAGTGTAGTCTTGTCTTTTTCACTCAAAGCAAATACCTATCAGCTACTGGAGGAACTTTCAAGATTCGATAATCCTGCCTTTAACTATAAACCGGAGGCCCATCAATGGTCAGCTGGGGAAATAGCGGAACACCTCCTACTCTTTGACCTTTGGCTGAATTCCATTTTACAGACCGCTTCTAAGAATACACAACGTGACCCACAGGATAAAATCAATATGATCACTGCTGGTCTTGCCAATAGATTCATTTCCATGGAAAACCCCACACGGCTTAATCCTGCTTCTACTGTCAAAGAACCACAGAAGCTAATAAAACAAATAAGCAACAGCAGAAAGAAACTGTTAGTATTAATCAGCCATATTGATTTAACCCGTGAATACCCGGGTACACCGCACCCCCTTTTCGGCGTCCTTTCAGGTGTAGAATGGATCAACTTTCAGATACTATATACAAGGCGGTATCTGGAACAACTCCAAATGATGAAATAGTGAATACCTTCTATTGGTAGGCTCTTACGACCATAATCACACCTGCAGAACTTATTCGGTATCCATAGTCAACCACCTAACAATTAAGCATCTTTGCCAATTTTCGACTTCTTGGTATGGGCCTCGTAATCGTTATCAAATCCCCTTCCAATCAGACTATTCACTTCAGTCTCCATCGATTCCTTTTCCCCGGGCACCTCCTTTAAATCACCAGTTTTCGTGAAATCTTCAGCCGCCGCTCGTATACGCATTTTGGTTCAACCTGATATGTTTTCATTTTACGCAATATTTTTCTTATATTAGTTTTTACTGAAATATCACGTTAGCTGGCTTCCATGAAGTATTGATTTATAGGCTACAGTGCCAGCCAGGCTTCTAATTCATGGCGCTCCTGGGCAGTGATTACCTCTTCCCACTGCTTCACCACAAGCCCCGCCATATACAAATGCCGCTCTTGCTCACTTTCCGAATAGATCTCCTGGCCTGTTGCCATTGTTGACGATTATTTAACGATGAAATCAGGGCGAATAAGGACCCTGGAAAGTATATATACAACGCGGAAGGAAAAAAGGATAAGTGGGTATTGGGATTCTTTTTACTCGCTTACCGCTACACCCATGACCAGCAGGGAGATCACCATCATTTCGCGAGGGCCGAGTTTTTTACGCAAAACCTCCAGTGCGTCTGCTTTCTGTTTTTTGACCGTATTGATGGATACCCCTGCTTTGTCCGCGACCTCCTGGTTGGAAAGCCCTTCGATATAACTCAGGCGGAATACGTTACGCATTTTTTCCGGCAGTTCGTCAATAGCCCGGTAGATCCCGGCCATCACTTCGGCCTCCACCATCTCTTCCAGCGCAAAGCGCTCCACCCGTCCCTGCATCTGCCCATAGGCTTCGTGACGTGCCTCCCTGCGCTGGTCCATCTTGCGAACGTTGAGACAGGCATTACGCGTACAGGTGTACAGGTAGCTACGAACAACCACCATCGCCCTGAATTCCCCCCGGTTCTTCCAAAGTTGTACAAAGGCTTCCTCCACCACATCCTCCACCGCCGCCTGCTCCCCGATCAGCCGGCCCGCAAAAAAAATAGCGAACGGTAATACTGATCCATCAGGTAATGGAACGCCCTGTTATCGACCGCATTCAGCAGGTCAATACAACTCTGATCGTTTAAGGGGGCTGGATTCATCTTTTCAAATATAAAGCTATGCCAATCATATCATCACTACAAATGACTTAAAATCAGGGGAAAACGCTGCAATGCCTACTTGACCACACTTAAAACATCCGCCCCGATGCTTTTGTAAAACCGCGCCGTTTGGTTTACCGGGCCGCCAGCAATTTGGATTTACCATTGCTTTTTTGTATATTATTCAGATAGGTCAACACTTATTACAATCGGAAATGGAACAACAGGAAAAACAGGAACAGCATCAGTTAACAGTCAGTGACATTATTGTGCGCTCGTCAATTCAGGTATTTCTCGCCGACCGGGACAACCCAAAACCAGAGGGCTTTGGTTCGGGCTTTGTGATGGAACACAGGGAGCGCTTCTTTCTGGTATCGGTAAGGCATGTAACCGATGATCCCAATCTTGCTACTTTTCTTGAAACCAATTTGCCATCTGAAAATGTAAGCACGCCCATTCAGCCGCTTGGCGGCTTTTGTTATTTCGATTTGTTTACAGTAGGTCATACTTCAGAAATAAAAGAGTTTGAAGATCTGCTGAAAAATGGTAAAAAACTGGATATCACATTCGCGGAGATAAAGGGTAACATAGAACTGATTCAGCCTGAAATCGATTTTACATCCTTTAAGATCGAGGCGGGATACAAAATGATCCTTGACAGCCGCGATACAGCACTACCGCATCAAAACAAAACCTATGCATTCTTTGGGAAGATCAAACATGATTACGATGGCATCTACTTGAAAATGGAACACGCCTTTAAACACGGTTTAAAGTTTCACAGGACTGATAAGCATTTTCATATCTTCTTAGCAAGGGAAATCATTCGCGATGAGAACGAATACAAAGGTTGCAGCGGCGCACCGATCATTGATTCAGACGGGTTGCTGGTAGCGGTCGCCTGCCTCGTGCGCGTTCCCAGTAAAATGGTCTATGGTTTTTCGATTCAGGAATGCATTAAACTGCTGGATATCGCCATTGATACCGGCATGTTGGAAGATAACACAGTTGATGACGATAAATCATCATAAACAAACTGGTTACTTTCCGCGCGGCACAATTTCAATGCTGGCAATTTCACTCCCATCAACCATTGTCTTTACATTGGAATCTTTGCCATCGTTATAGCGCACAAAGTTCCATTTGTTCTGTGCTGTATGCGATTGTTCGCCTACAGGATTGCCCTCGAAAAATCCATGAAATTTTGCTCCGTTAGCAAAATGCAGAACGGTTGTTTCAAAAACAGTTCGGATGGGTCTTGCATATTGCTCAATTTCTTCTTGTTTCATATCGTTATGTTTAAAAAACAAATACAGGAGGTAATATTTTATCCAAAAGCATTCGGCATCTCCGTGCATCATCATCTTCCATATACCTGCGCGCAGACCGCGCATTGTCTTTGAGCCGGTCAACTTTGGTTGCAGCCCAGCCGGGAAGTCCGTAATCGGGAAGATTTTTCACAACATAAAAAAAGTCGTCCAGGATATTGCCCGACCACCAATCCAGTTTACTGATCGCCGTTTCGAGTTCATAAGAAAAATAAGGATAGCCCTGAGTGGCGTTCCAGTATTTGACAAGGCGGATAACGGGCTTTACAACAGAGTTATTGCGCTTATTGACCCTTGTTAATTTTTCATTGAACGCAGTTGGATCGCTGTCCTGCCATCCGCCGTTGCGCTTAGGTATCCGGTATGTATCACCGAACCAAAAACTTTCAGATAGAACAGCAGGAACAAGATCGAACTTGATATGGTTGAGTTCAAGTACCACCGATGGATTGTCTTTTGTGATCAGTGACTGCGGGTAATGCTTGATCGCAAATTTTCGCAAAGAATTGCGGTAACTATCGGGTAATATTTTATCGTATTCCTTTGTATTGAAATGGATCAGCAGGTCGATATCCGAGTGTGGATCGAACCGGCGCGGTAGAATCGTATCACGGCTGTAGGAACCGAACACAACCACATCTTCGATTTCATCGTCATAATATTCTTCCATCCGGTCTATAAGCACATTGATAGACCGGTCGATCTTCGTCCGTTCTGAACCCTGGTGCTTGATAAACAGATCAGAAGCCAGCCGTTTTAAGTGATTGTGTAACCCAATATCCATCTATACAGGTTTTATTCCGTAATTGATCTTTAATTGTTCCCATTCTTCCGACAGCTGATCTTTATATTTTTCAAACAGTTTGCCTTTGAGCGGGATGGAAGCCCAGGATAGTGTTGCTTCATAATCGATCACCCCGCGCAATACACTTGCGGTATACTTATCGAAGTCACCGTGAATAAGATCATTGAACAATGTTTTAAAACGATCCTGCACATTATCCATACGTGATTGATAATAACATGCCTTGATGAATTTTTGAATCAGTATTACCGGCAGGGGCAGTTCAAACAAAAGGCGAAAGAGTTCACGATTGCCGTAAAAAAAAGAAAAAATAAAGACAGCGGCGATCACAACTGTTTTAAAAAAGATACCTGTTAGCATTTTGGATATGATAAAATGGGTGTGATGTGAATTTTCAAAGCCATTCACCGCCAGTTTATAAAGGCCGGGCGAAACATTTTCATTGGTGAAATAACCTTTCGATTTCTGACCGGAATAATTGGTGTTGAAAGAATTATCCAGCCAGTCCACACGCCGCCTCATTTCAGTTTTCGCGAAGGATAAACTGCACCAGTTATCGACCCCCACATAAGCTGCGATGATAATACAGTTGATGGTTATCAATGCGGTTTTGAGGGCTTCTGCCATTTCGCCGCCCAGGAAAGTTATGACAAGGCTGAATATGGTAGAAACATACAACAGCAGGTCGGCATAGCCGTTCCATCTTTCGATCACTTTGTAAGATTTTGCGAAGGGTACAAATCGCATCAGTTTTTTTTTGCCATACTAATTCTCTTTTAAATATTTTTCAAAATCGGCATCATGATCCGCTTCCGGCCCGTACCATTCACCGTACTGCAGCCACGCTTCATAAAAATAAATCCAGCCCGCCGTCCAGCCCATGATTTCACGCGCGATCAGTTTAAAGCGCCGCCATTTAAAATCGCGCGGCTGGTAAAGACAGAGCGTTCCGCTGGCCTGGTAAAAATGTTTAGGCTCTGCTACAAGCGTGGGATACAGGACTTTTACTTTCGGGCGCTGATCGCCATCGTACAAAACAGAAATGGTATATACAGGCAGTTCCGGCTTCACCTGTAACTGCCCGGTAAATTCGATTGTGTCTTTTCCCTTCCGTACTGCCTTGAACTGCGGGAAAAGCGCTTTCATCGCTGCTATTTGTATGCTGCTGTCATTATAATATTGTCTTGGTCTCATGGTCTCCGAAATATCCTTTTGATGGCCTGATGCTGGAACCTGCAGTTTCTGAAAGCAGTCCGGTTGCACCGACGCGCATCGTGCCTGCAGCAAGTGATTTGGTAAAATTCTTTACTTCCTCAGCGTCAACTGCAGGGAACTCCTTACCAAACACTTCCTTCCAGATCAGCTTTGCACCGGCTTCATCGTCGTTATCATATTTTCCCTTCGCATCCTTTAATTTCTTGCGCGTCTTTTCAATTTTCTTTATCGCGGTCGTATAATCGTTCTCCGACTTGAACTTGCTCTGCCGTAAATAGTATACAGCATTCTCAAACCAGCAGCGGATCATTTCTTCCTGGTTCTTCCCATCATGCATTTGGAAAATACTGATCGCCACTTCTTCGATATGATAGGACGGGATCAGTTTGCCGATATCCCGGTTCCAGTACTTCACAGCTTTGATCGTGGGTTTGACTTTATAGTTTCTTAAACGGTTCACGGAATCAAGATTGGTCGTCAACAGTTCAGGATTCGCATATATCCACGAACTCAAATCGTAATTCGGTATCAGGTAGCCGCCGCCGAAATCGCGGAAACTCGGCAGCACATCGAAATCTTTATCACTTAACCGGATCGTTACACAGGGTCTGTCCTGGCTCACCGTACCCTCGTAGTCTGTAAGACCATTCAAATAGTTTTTCAGCTTCGTTAAAACACTTTGCGGTGTGGGGAGATTGCCGAACTCATCTTTCCATTTATCGCGGTTCAGCACCGCGAACACATCGATATCATCCAGTGGGCGGATAATCGTATCACGTTCGTACGATCCGTTACGGAAGGTGCTGTCTATATGGAGATCATTGTCTTTATCCAGCAGGTAGCCGTCAAGATTATTGATGGAAGCTGTGATACTGTTTTCCTGTTTGTCTGTAACCGAAATATTATCGATCAATTGGTTAATGCCTTGTAGTAGTGTCATGATTGAATAATTGTTAACGTGTTGTGCTATTAGAGCATTTAAGGTTTGTATGTTTAAAAAAATAAAAACTACCAATTATGGGGTGATCGATGAAAAATTTCTAATCAGTCCCTGTGGACGGGCCTCATTTTGTTCGGTGCCGAGCGAATGCGATGGCAGGCAAAATGATGCGTAGCACATTTTGGCAGAAGAAAATGCAGCCCGGGAACAGGGACGAGGCCCAGCGGCCTTGAGCGACAAGAAACCCCGATTGTCGGGGTGATTTTAATAGCACAACACGTTAATTGTTATTTTATGATGCAGGTATCGTATTGACTACAATCCCTTGAATGCTGAAATCTTCACTTAATATGATCGGCTGATGTTTTTCATTTGTTGATCGCGGCAGAAGCTGCACAATATTACCCTTATGCAGGAATTCCTTCACGGTCGCTTCATCATCGATCAGCGCCACCACGATCTGCCCATTCTCAGCAGTGGCTTGCTGGCGCACCAGCAAAAGATCACCAGGTTGGATACCCGCTTCGTTCATCGAATCACCTTTCGCCCGCAGCAGGAAATATTTATAACCTGATTTTGCGAGACTGGTTGATACAGGGATCATTGCCTCCACGTTTTCTTCCGCTAACATCGGTGAACCACAGTTTCCAAACCCCACAAGGGGAACAAGCACCGTCCGCGCACTCTCACCTGAAACGAGATCCTTTAAAAATTTATAAGTACCATCAACTTTCTTTTCGATAAACCCTTTCAGTGCGAGTTCATTGAGCAGCAGCACAACCGACAGCGTTGATTTATACTTCATCTCCTTCATTAGTTCCCGTGTGGATGGCATACGGCCGTGATCCATAATAAACTGCCGAATATGCTTGATTGCTTCTGCTGCTTTATTACTTAAAATTTCCATTGGCATGTATTAAACATTATAATACACAAAATTATACACTATTTTTTACTAATATTCAAGCATTTTATTAACAGTGGGGACAAATAGCTGCTTTTAGCGAATGTTTATAACTAAATGATTTGTAAATCAAATAATTACAATCCTTATTTGATTATTTCTGCACACCAGATCGCTACCTGTCAATCTTAGGTAAATTTGACCAAAGGAGGAACGTAATATGAAATGGGTGACCGCCAACAATTTACAGGGATGGGACAATGAACGGGATTGCCAGGACCAGCTGCCGGTACTGATCCGCAAACTTGCCCTTGCAGAAGCAGCGGGCATTACAAAAATCTCTTTTCCCGGTGGGGATGCCATCAGGTATCCTGGCTGGGATGGCATCATACAAAACGAAACAGCAACCCAGAAAGTGCCGGCAGGGCTTTCGGTTTGGGAGATCGGCACGGAAAAAGAGCCGAGACAAAAAGCGAATAAGGACTATGCTAAAAGAACAGCCAAACCTGGCACATTGGTTCCCGCTGAAACAACTTACATAGCGATTACATCCCGTTTCTTTCCAAACAAAGAACAGTGGATGGAGGAAAAAAATATCGAAGGCATCTGGAAAGAAGTGATCCTGCTCGATGCCGCATCGCTCGAAGAATGGGTGGAACAGTACCCGATTGTCGGTGCATGGCTGGGTCAGGCAATCGGTAAACACACAGAGATTATTACACTTGATCAGTTTTGGGAAACATGGAGCAAGGGAAGCAAACATGCCATCCCTCCTTCGCTCGTTCTGGCGGGCCGGGAAACACAGGCAAAAAAACTGGTTACATTATTGGAAGGACCACCATCGCAGCAGGTGATCGGCGCCGCTACCGCCGAAGAAGTGATGGCATTTATCGCGGCTTCGATATGGCAGGCGGCCCCGGTGCTTTCGGAAGAGCTTTTTGCAAGAACGGTAATCGTTGACCATGAAATGGATTTCAGAAAACTAATGGTGCAAAAAAATCCGATGGTGCTGATCATGAATTTTGAAGATTCCGGTTTGCTCAACCAGGCGGTAAGAAACGGCCATCATGTATTACTGGTGGCAGATGTAACTGCGAGGGGCGGCGACACATTTGTACTGCCCCGACTGCGCAAAGAAGGTTTTGAAAAAGCATTGCAGGAAATGGGATTTTCTTATGATGAATCTTTCAACCTCTCCAAAGATTCCGCGCAGAGCCTTTCGGTGTTGCGGAGGCTATTACAGTTTGTACAGAACCAACGACCGGACTGGGCGAAGGGCGACCATCCGGCAGTGATCATTCCTGCCTTACTCGCTGGCGGCTGGAACGAGAACTGTCCAGGCGATAAACAGTTACTGGCGGCCCTGTCAGGGATGGAATACGAAACCTATATCGAAAAATTGCTGCCCTGGACACTGCAGAAGGACCCGCCCGTACTGAAAATAGGCACCGTCTGGAAAATCACTTCCGCATTGGATGCTTGGTCGATCTTGGCGCAGAATACACGTCGCAAAGATTTCGACCTGTTGAAACAGTACAGCCTGTTGGTCTTAAGCGAACTCAATCCCGCGTTGGAACTGGAACCGGAAAAGCAGATGATGGCTGGCCTGTTGGGAAAGAAATTTGAGTACTCGTCTGTCCTGAAAAAAGGCATGTTGCATAGCCTGGTGATGATCGCCGTTTTCGGCGATGATTTCAATATACAGGGAATGGAACAGCCGCAAAGATTTGTTGATGGCATAATAAAAACAATATTGAACGGGGCCGACGGCCGCAAACTATGTTCGGTCTACCGCTACCTGCCGGGCTTTGCCGAAGCCGCGCCGGATGTATTCCTGAACGAAATGGAAGAAGCACTAACCAACCGGCCGGAAAGCATCTGTGAACTCTTCATTGAAACCTCGGGCGGCCTGACCCCGCACAGTCATCATACCGGTTTATTATGGGCGCTGGAAAGTCTCGCCACGCAAGAGTCCTATCTCCTGCGTGTCACCCTCCTGTTAGGTAAACTCTCAAAGTATGATAACAGGGTGACAATCACTAATACAGCGATGAACAGTCTTCGCGAGATCTACGTCCCTTGGTATGTGCAGATAGATACGCCTTTTCACAAAAGAAGGTTAGTGCTGGAAAAACTGGGTGAGGTGATGCCTGGTACGGCATGGACCTTACTGATGAACCTGCTTCCCGATCATCACGGTATTGCACATCCCATTACACGTTGCAACTGGCGCAACAATACAACAACCGAGTACGAACCAACCAACGCTGAGTTCAACGATTTTAATACTTTCCTGGTTGATTGGTTAACGACACACCACCAAGGCAACGCAGAGAAATTACTGGCATTGACAAAAGCGATAACGCGTCTTTATTTAGACGATCATCGCAAAGTACTTGACTGCCTTCTTTCCATCCGCTCAGTGATCAGCGATGAAGATTCCTTCGCGATAGCAGATGGTTTACGTGAAATACTGGACAACCATCGTGAGCACCAGGAACAGGATTGGGCGATCCCTGAATCCTACCTCCTTGGCATAGAAGAAGTATTCAGAACTTTTGAGCCGCAAAACCCTGTGGCCAAACACCTGCATCTTTTTACAGAAGGCGGCAGGTATTTTGATCATGAGGGGGTCCTCGAAAAAATGCGCGTTGACGCCATGCAGGAAATGTACCAACAGGATGGCCTGGATGCGATAATGCAGGCGGTCGGCAGAACAGAGAATGCAAGATGGCTGGGCTATTTTCTCGGTCACATCTCCATCAGCATTGACGAGCAGAATAAAGTGTTGAACCTACTCGCCTCTGACGATAACACCCGCGCCAATTTCGCCCATTGGTACATCATCGCAAACGTAAAACGCTCCGGCGAAGAATGGATCAGCACAACTGTTGACAGGATTCAAACTTTGCCTTTTACTTCCGGTCAGCAGGCCGCTTTCTTTTGGGCCTTACCCGACAGCGATTTCACATTTGCCCTCTTAGAAAAGGCCGATCCTGCCGTACAGAAATTGTTCTGGTCGAAAGCAGATGTATGGTTCAACGGAAAAACCGAACAGCAAAAACAATATCGTTTTGAAAAAATGACAACAGCCAACCGTCATTTAACCTTACTGGAAAAAGCATCCTACGGTCCTGAAGAATTGACCAGCGAAATGATCGCCGCTATCTTATACAATGCAGCAACAATCCACTCCGCCGAAACCGTCCACCTGCGCGCGCACAACGTTGGTCGTATGTTTGAAAGCCTGCACAAAAGAAATGAAATAGACGAAGAACGCATGGCAAACCTCGAAGTCCTGTACCTCGCATTCCTGACCGACCGCCACAGTCCATACGAACCCGTGACATTGTACCGCGAGCTGGAAACCAAACCAGCCTTTTTCGTAGAAGTGCTGTCCATGCAATACCGCGAAGACGAAGGCCCAAGGGTAGAACTCAGTGAAGAAGAATGGCAAAAAAAACATGCAATGGCAAAAGCATCCCGCGATCTGCTCAACAGTTGGCGCACCATTCCGGGAATACAGCCTGACGGTTCAGTTGACGAACAAAAAGTCAGGGGTTGGGTAACTACGGTACGCGAACTTGCAGAAAAAGCGAACCGCCTGAAAAGCTGCGATGGTGAACTCGGAAAAATTCTCTCCTATTTTCCAAAGAACAACGATGCAGCACCTCCACTGGTAATTTGCGAACTCATCGATCAGATTGGTACCGACAGGTTAGTGTCAGGATTCCGGGTCGCTTTGCGCAACCAGCGTGGAACTTATGTAAAATCCGCTTATGAAGGTGGCCAGCAGGAAAGAAATCTCGCTGCACGTTTTGAATCAATGCATAAACAGACCATGCACACCTGGCCGAAAACATCAGCTATATTCAAAGCAATTGCAGAAGAATACGAGTATGACGCTAAACGTGCGGACGAAGAAGCGCAGATAGACGAATTGATCAGATAAAGAAAGAATGATAACTGCTCTATGTTAGAAATTGTAAAGACATTAATGGAAATGCCCGAGAAATTGGGCGCGCTGCTGATCAAAGTGGCAAAAATGGTTTTCACCATCATCCTTGCAGCGAATATATATGAACTCTGTGTAGGCAAATACCGGTATTTCAACTGGACTGACACCGCCGCATGGCTTGAATTTGTAATGAGCGGAAGAATTTTGCTTTGCATCGCGTTCTACGGCATCGCCTGGGCAATTTTGTTTCAGGTGCTGCCGATAATATCATTCTTACCACTCAAATACCTCGCACACAAATATCCGCCTTCCTTAACGATAGACAAAAGCACTTCTTCCGGTATCCTGAAACTGCTGGATTCTTTCAAACTGTTGAAAGTGGATTTTAAAGGGCGCAGGGTTACCGCCGCCATGTACACAGAAGAACTGCGCAATTTTGTCGAGGAATATTCAAAAAAAGAAACCAGGTCTGAAATTATCTCCATCAAAAATGCACTCATCACCGATGTGTGGCATTTCTATTTTCTTTTTGTGGTCAGCTATTTTATTTACCTCCGGCCGATGGTCCATACAGGTTGGATCACTTTTTTAATTCTCTTCGGGTGTATCATACTTCCCTATTTCTATATCTGCATTTCGGCCATACTGGACAAACTCCATGAAAGTTCCCAGGAAATTCTTTGGCAACTAAACAATATACTTTCCGAAAAACGGATCATGGAAGCGCTGAAAGAATTGGGCCTGTTTACTTATGATTATCCGTTGGGAGAAAATGCCAGGACGATTTATGCGGTAACGATTAAAGGCAAGGAGCACCTGCTGTATAACCATTTTTCTAAATCGGATTTGTCAGAGCATGAAATAAGGCACTGCTGCCAGTTGATCGAAAAAGAAAACAAACCTTTGATTTTTATTACTTCCGCTTCCCTGAAAGAGGCAGACCAAAAACTGCTTACTGAAAATGAGGGGCAATTACAGGTCATTTCATTTTCAAACAATGATCAGTTAAGTTCGCTTTTAAAAACTTCGCTCGCACTATAATCGTTAATGTAAAATCCGCTGCTGCAATGAATGTTTCTCTGTTACTTGGTTCAGGGTTCTCCATTCCCGAAGGTCTGCCTTCGGTGCAGCAACTCAATAAGCGTCTTGGAAAGATTAGCGAAGAAGAAATCATCATCGGCTCCAATCAGATTTCGTTTTTTTTAAATGGGCAGACAGACAACAATCGCTGGAGTCGCTGGGATGAACGGATGTTCCTGCAGAAGTTCCTGGAATATTATAACGATCGTGTGCTTAGGGAAGGACTGCAATTTCATTACGAGACCTTCTACGATTTCTATTCATCCTATCTCGCTGATAAAAACTCTCCTCACAAAGAAGCGATTGAAACTTTTTACAGCGAGTTCAACAAAACTGTCTTAAAAGGTCAGGATGGACACAGGGATTGCTACAACCGCATCAATGACTTCAACCGAACGTTCAACCAACTGGTAGCAAGCCTGCTTTTCAACAACAGGTATGTTTCAGATATAAGTTGCCTCAATTACGGCCATTATGATGCTTTTATTGGTTTTATTTCTCACATGCTCGAACAAGGGCATACAGTTCACGTACATACGCTGAACCATGATCTGTTCTTTGATTACCTGGGCAGGCATCATTCAAATTTGTTTCAGCATTTTTCAGACGGATACACCCTTGCCGGCTCTCCCTATTATGGAATGAGTAGTTTTGACTGGAAAGATGCGGATGTTTCAAAAAGCTACTATGTAAAGTTGGAATATTTTACTGGCAATTATGAAAAGCCACTCCGCCTGTATAAACTTCATGGAAGTATAGATTCAACAATCGGCTATACGGAATTACCGGACCAACAGCGGGTACACATCAAATCAGGCTATGGTATTTCAGAATATTTTATCGAAGCCAAAAATCAGCAGACAGGCAAATCTGAATTTCGCTCTCTGCATAATGAAATAGCGCCCGACTTCCTGACTGGCACCACAAATAAGATACGCTTCTATTCAAACGATCTGTTTTATAAATCACTATTCAATCACTTTACGGAAAATATAAGCGCTTCCTCTCTTATGATTGTTATTGGTTATGGCTTCCATGATCCCGGTATTAATTCGATGCTGGAAAAGTTCTTTCTTCCCGGAGGGAATCCAATGATAATAATTGATCCGGTTCGACCGGATGATGCGCTGCTTGAAAAGTATCAGACCATCAGGCATATTCAGGCAGGTGTAACACAGGTTAGCTTTAGTGATTACATGAAGTTGCTGGACGTATAGCTATCCTTTACTTGGTTCTACTTGCCGATATTTGCAATACGTTCCTTGATCCCATCGGCGCCTCTTTTAAAATTCTCTATCACCACCGTTATCTCGAACGTAGAAACATTCACAAGCGATACACTTTTTGCAAAATCTCCGATCTCCCTTTCCTGGTTGACAAACTCATCAAGAAGATAGCTGTCCATTGTCTTTCCTGATTTCTCAATTTCGGCCCGTTTATGTTCAAGTAGATTATGCAGCCCTTTAACCATTTCGTACAGTTCTTCCATATTTATTGATTGTATTGATCGTATTTTTTAACAATTGAGTTAAAGCCTCGGCCGATCCATATCTTTTCAGCATCACTTGATTTATAACAAAGTGTGTAGCAATAATGGTATTCATTTTTAGCTTGCGTATAATAATCGAAACTGAATCCCTGTCGCAGCATCTTTTCTTTTTTCACATAAACGTATTCCTTATCCTTTAAAGCCGCTTCCAGTATCTCAAAATTTCGGTGAAGTATCTTGTCCACCTTGACAACATCCGGGTGAAGGCCGTAACGTCGCTTGTTATTAAACTCCGTCCGGCAATACGTGTTACAGAATTTAGCATCTCTCCGCATCTTTGAATCCAATGCCTTGTCGCAGTTCAGGCAATGCCTTTCAGTGAGTTGGATTTCCTCGTTCATAGTATAAATATACAAAAATTCAATCCGTGTGAAACGTTTCTTAAACGAAACGGATTCGCTTAACGCTTTTCTTCCAGGTTATAGGTGTTGAGCTTTGTACCAACAAAAACACCTTGTTATGAAAACACAGAATCACACACAGTTAATAGGTTACTTAGGCAACGACCCCACCAGCCGGATTGCCGTCAACGGTTCGAGAGTGGCGCGGTTAAGGCTCGCCACGGATTATTACCGCAGGGACAACGCTGGCAACGTGATCCGTAAAGTTACTTGGCATGATATACTGGCCTGGGATCAGCTGGCAGAAAAGATTCCCGGCAATTTCATTAAAGGCAGTCACATACTCGTGCAGGGCGAAATCCACCACCGCACTTTTTCCGATGAGCAGGGCCATAAACGGTATATCTCCGAAATAAAAGCCACCACCATCCTGAACCTCGATCGCTAACCTCCAAACCATTCGTCATGTCAACCAGTCAAAAAAATTTCACATACATCAAATCGCAGAAAATATCCAACTGGGGATGCCGGTTTGATTCCCTCACCGAATTAAAATATGCCATCTCCATTATTGAAGATTACGAATTCCTGCGCGAGAGAGTGATTATTTATTATGAACGCGCATCGCTCGAACCAACGGAGTATTTGCGCGGCAACAATGGTAATTATACGCCCGACTTTCTCATTCGCCATAAGATCACCGGCGAGGCTTTTCTGGTGGAGATCAAGCCGCGGGGTTTTGAAGGTCATAAGCAACTGGATGTGCGCAAAGAAGTGGCTGAACGATACATCAAATGGAAGGGCTACGACTGGACGTACATAGTGGTCTATGACGATGAGATAATATTGACCGAAGAACAGTTGTTCGATTTTAAAGAGTGCTGCAAACTCAAATCGAAATCCGCTTTAAAAATGTGGTTCGATCAGTACAGCCGGAAATTAAACATAGCAGTTCAATCGTCGTTTACCAATGCCTCGCCGGAAGCAAGAGTGAGGTTTATCATGTTTGGGCATTCTATACAGGCGGGTGGCTGGCGTTTGTAACAACGGGCATCGTTCCTTGCGACGCATTACGTTCATCGTTCGGTTCATTGGCCAACATTTATTACATGAGTTTCACTCACCTTCATCCTTATTACTGCGCGAATTTCTTGACAGGCTTTGCCAAAAGCAAGGCCTGCACCTGCATTTCCATTCCGACTTGCCTTCGGTTTTGAAATAAAAACCGTTTTTCTTTTCCGCTTTCGGCGGCATAAACCTTTCGCTTCCGCTCTCTTTTTATTCCACGGTCGGAAATTTTTATTCCCAAAGCCTTGCTTTTAGCGAAATCCTATTTCAAGGAAGGGTTGCTACGATAAGAACGAACGAGGCGTATGCCGAGTGCGATTTTTTTAAAACCGAAAACGACCATTTTATGAAACACACCACACGGCTTTCTTACCTCATGCAGTTGTCATGGGAAATACAACACAAAAAAGCATTTCACGTAAGCGGGCATTACAGGCAGCATGGGCGATCCTGTTAAATGAAGATGTGACGATTTACTACCTCGTTAAACGCCACAGCAACCGCAACGCACCGAACAAAATTGAAGCAAGGGATTTAGCCCTGTTTGCAGCACATTAATTAACCGGTACCCATTTTTTATTCATACTTAAAAACAAATGTTATGGAAATCATCGGAAGAGTAACCAAAGACGCAGAAGTAAAAACAACCAAAAGCGAAAAGCAGGTTGTAAACTTTTCAGTAGCGATCAACGACAGCTACAAACAAAAAGGAGCAAGCGAAGTAACCAAGGTGGTAACCTATGTGGATTGCTCCTATTGGGCAAACCCCGCTTTGGCGCAGTACCTCACCAAAGACACGTTAGTTGAATTGCAGGGTCGTATCAGTTTAAATGTGTACAACGACATGAAAGGTGAAGCCAAAGGCTCATTACGTTTTCATGTGAACAACATCAAGCTGCATGGCGGCAACAAGACAGCGGCAAAACCGGCAGAAGCACCCGCGCCGGTGATTGCAGGAGAATTAACTGAACCATTGGATGATTTACCATTTTAAAACACACCTATGTATCCTGTAAATGACAGTATCGAAATCGGCATGTACGCCGCTTGCTTGGCGGACAACTTCATGACCGAACTATACGAGAAGTCCCAAAGGGGTTATATCGCCGCTCTCGATGAACTCACCGCATGGGCGCACGAGTTTTATAACAGCTATTATGAGAAGCTGAAAGATTGGGATTCGTTTGAGCAAAGCAGCGACAATATCTACCAGTCGGCTTGTTGGGATGATTTCGTAATCGAATGGGGCAAAAACCGCCTTGCGAAATACCTCGCGGGGAAGTAATTCAATGGCCGGAAGGCAATCCTTCCGGCCTTATTTCAATTCATTTTAAAATCAACTACAATGGCACACCAAATTAATTTTAACGAACTTAACGGACAACACAGTTTTTTCAGTGTAAAAGAAAAAGCCTGGCACGGCCTGGGACAGATCATCGACCAGTACCCCACCAGTGCAGAAGCGCTGCGTTTTGCGGGGCTGGATTATAAAGTGGTAAAAGAAAATTTATACACGAACTTCTTTAACGCCGATGGTCAGGCGATGGATTATAAGAAGCGTGTGACAACCCACTACGCTACCATCCGCAAAGATACAGGCGATGTGTTGGGTGTTGTGGGCAAGGATTATGAGATCGTGCAGAACGTGGAAGCCTTCAGTTTCTTTGATGCCATCGTGGGTGGTGAGGGCATCCAATACGAAACCGCCGGGGCATTGGGTAAAGGGGAGCGTATTTTTATTACCGCCAAACTGCCCGAATACATCAAAGTGGGTAACTCCGATTTGATCGAACAGTATTTATTCCTCACCACTTCGCACGATGGATACGGAAGTATTACCGCCGCTTTTACGCCGGTTCGGGTAGTTTGCCGCAACACCCTCAATGCGGCACTAAAAAACCATAGCAACTGCATTAAAATCCGCCACACGGTCAATGCCAAAGACAGGTTGGAACAGGCGCACAAGCTAATGGGTATTACCAATACATTAAGCGCACAACTGGAAAACATTTTTAACCGTTGGTCAAAAGTACAGATCACCGACCCCGAAGTAAAGAAACTGATCCAGCAGGCTATGTGTCCGAACAAAGAAGTGTACAATAATCTGCAGACGGGCAAGGACGATGATTTGAGTACCGCGTTTAAGAATATCTGCGATAACGCTTTCAGTTATGCCATGAGCAACGAAACGCAGACGATGGACACCACCCGAGGTACTTTGTTTGGGGCTTATAATTCGGTAACGGGTTACTTTCAAAATGTGCGCCAGTATAAGAATGACGAGGCTAAACTCAAATCACTTTTGTACGGCGGCATCGCACAGCAACGCACCCAAAAAGCGTTCGACTTGTGCACCAGTTTTGAAAGAGGGCAGTTCGCCGATGTTTACAATTAAGCTATAATTAAACTGAATTGACACCAAAAGGGGGCTTTACCGCCCCTTTTTTAATGCTGAGAAGCTGCCGCCCGATACATGATCAGCTATTATAAAAGGGGGCGGCAGCTTGTATTGATCTATATAAGGTATTCACTCAGCGAAAAGCATTTATTAAATTAGCAGTATTGAGTATATTTTATGAGACGAAGAAAGCCGAATGAATCCCTTGAGGATATGAAAAAAAGACTGCTTGAAGAGATTCAGGCGGACATAAAAAAGCTGGAAGATATCATTACGGAATACGGTTCTTTCAACGTAATCGGGAATGCCATCGCAAAACTACAGATGGAAGCGCATTACAAAGCTGCCAGAAACGAACCTGAGCCATCGCCTGTTATCCCGGAGTACATTGCCCTTATCTGCCTTAAATTCCCAAATTCTTTGGGTTATAATGAATTTACCCGTACCCGGAGCGTGGCCGAAGACATGCACAATATGGTTGAACTGGCTAAATCCATTATTGGGAAATATACATTCATTCACTACGGCCAGTTTGATATTTACGATGAGAAAGGCGGTATTAAGGATATGCCCTACTTCGCCCAGACCATCTCTGCAGATGAATTACTTGTACGAAATGAGACATTCGAATCATATCACTGGGATCTGCTTGAAGGGCTTTACGCACCGTTGGATCAGGAATGTACCGAGATATTGGGGTTTACCATTGATGAAGCCATCCGCATCTGCATGACGATAGCAGATTTTACGCTCGAAAGGATTCAAAAATCAATGAATGATGCTAAAGCCGCAAGTAAACAGATGTATGACGAAGTGATCGCGTATAAGTACCGAAAAATAAAGCCCAAACAGTTCTATCCGCAGGAGGTGCTGGACAATTACACCACATGGAAAGACGAGGACATTAAATTCGATTTCATGGCAAGTATGTTTACCTACCAAATGGTTATGTACGGACACACGCTTAGTTTCACGGCAAAAGACATTGTCGAAATGGAGGATGTAGAAGAAATGGTGGTAGAGAAATTCCTGGCATTACTGTCACTCCATTTTGGCGACATTAACCCTGACTTTTCCAGGCCGGAAATCATGCACCCGCTCAAAGACAAACCATTGGTAAAACATGAGGATAGGTATATCTGCCCATCGTTGTCATTACTCGATTATTCCCTCGACAGGCTATTTCACCAGCGTGTTATGATAGGCGATCCTAAAAAATCGGGAAAACGCCTGAACAAAAGGCACGATTATCTCGTGGAAGAAGGTGTGAAATTGTTCCGTAAAACCCTGAATTCCGATCAATACTATTTGAATTTGAAATACCCTGGTGGCGAAATGGATGGTCTGGTAATTTGTGACAACAATGTTTTTTTTATCGAAGGCAAGGGGCATACCTTATCTGATCGCGCAAGGAAAGGTTTCATTGACCGCATCGAAACGCACATTGAAGCAATTGTAAAAGAATCACACGAACAGGCGCTGCGGTCATTTAATTACCTGTTCGGTAAAAAGGACGTTGCCTTTACAGACAGCACCGGGAAAAAAGTCGTTATTGACGGATCACAATTCAAACAGGCCTATTTTGTTTCCCTGACCATCGAAAACCTGAAATCCATTTCTTGCAATCTTAAAGTGTCCAACACATTAGGGCTTTTTACAGCAGAAACTTTCCCTTGGCTGATTAGCTTGTATGACCTGCGAACGGTCTGTGAACACATGGAGGGCCCAGCATATTTTATCCAGTACATTCATCGTCGCAGAGAGTTTTTCAAACATACCAAATTCGTCATACAGGATGAAGTGGATCTTTTGGGATATTATTTACATCAAAATCTTCGATTCGATAGCCTGATGAAACGGGAAGATTATGCAAACTCTTCTTTTGTATACCTTGATAGCTACTTGGATCGCTTTAATAAATACTATTTCTACAAAGAAGGTAAGGTTAAAAAAGAAGTTCGAAAAATGGTTTATAACGCCGATACAGCCGTCAAAGCGCTGGTAAAGACGTTGGAAGATTCCGGGCTTCCCAATGCAATAGATGCAGTTGTACAAGTGCTTGAGTTCGGCAGTAGAACAAAAGACCAATTAATGGAGTATATAAAGCTGACAAGAAAACGGCAGAAAAAAGATAACAAAGACCATGATTTCAGGATACTCGGCGATGACGTGGATGGGAAAACATGGATGTTTTCCTACATGCTCTCATTGGATGAAGAAGGCCTGATTGAATTCTTTGACCGCTTTGTTGAGTACAAATTCAAAGAAGAACCACATGACACTTATTTCGCGCTGTTGGATACAGGAAAAACAAACTATAATTTCAAAAAAATCACCTACCTCCAACGTCCTTAACAGAGAATAGATTCATTTGATTTATTCCTACACAAAGTTCGGTTTTTTGGCGGCTGAAGCGGCCAGGAAATTCCGGCATAAAAATCCCATTTAATAGTCTTCTCTAACCGGATTTATTCCGTTGCTTCCAGGCCTTGATTGCCAAAAACCGTCGTGTGTTCCATAATAAATTTTAAAAACAAAAAATGATATTATGGAAAAGGAAATCACAACCCAGGATTGGAACATGGTCAGCGAAGTGGAATTGGTATACAAATCAAAGGTAAAACCATCGGAAAGACCGCAGTTAAAACGGGTGAACGATGTCTATGAATTTCTGAAAAAACATTGGGACGAAAATCACATCGAATTGGTGGAAGAATTCAAGGTAATACTGATGAACAAAAACCACCGGGTACTTGGAATTTACCATGCCTCGGCTGGAGGGGTTTCTGGAACCGTTGCCGATCCGAAACTTATTTTTACGGCAGCGCTTAAAATGAATGCGAATACACTGATAATCTCTCACAATCATCCCAGCGGTAATCTTCAACCCAGCGAGGCCGATAAAAGACTTACCCAAAAGATCAAAGAAGGCGCGCATTTACTGGATATGCAGTTACTCGATCACATTATTATAACAGCCGAAGGATATTATTCTTTTGCTGATGAAGGGCTGCTGTAGGCCCTTTTTTATTCATCTCCTACCCTCTTACTCGGGCAGAATAGGCCCATGTCTTTTTTACCAACTACGACCCCTCTACCTTTATCTTCTGTAAGAGCAGTTTGCCTGTTCCCGCAAACGGCAAGATGTTCAAACGTGGCCACGTTTGGGCATCTTGCCCCTTCACTCCGAAGTCGTGCGGGGAATACAACAGATTAGAAAAGTGAAAATGAAGCGTGATGAAAGACAAGGAAAAAGAAGTGCGCCATTTCATCCTGAAAGTCAGGATGAACTCCACAGAAAAAAAGCAACTCCAAAAACTTCAGCAAACAAGCACCGAAAAAACGGTTAGTAATTACGTGCGTAAAGTGGCACTGCAAAAACCCGTTATCGTCAGCTACCGTAACCAATCGGCAGATGACTTCTTAAAGGACATGCTGGAACTAACCAAACAGTTAAACGGCGTAGGGAACAATTTCAACCAGGCAGTTCACAAACTGCACACCCTCGACCGCATCCCTGAGTTCCGCAATTGGATACAAGAACAACAAGCGCTGCATAAACAGGTAGTAACCAGTATCGAAGTAATCCGTTCACGCATGACCCAACTCTACGAACAATGGTTGCAAAAATAACTTCTCCGACAAAGGTTATTGCCGCACTCAATTACAATGAAAACAAAGTGCAGGAAGGTAAAGCGGAATGTCTTCACGGCTCGGGTTACCTGCGCAATACTGGGGATATGGACTTTTATCAAAAACTGGAAGGCTTTGAAAGGCTTAATTCACTCAACAGCAGGGCGACTACCAAAACCCTGCATATATCTCTCAATTTTGATCCATCCGAGAAAATAAGCAAAGACCGGTTAATTAGCATTGCATCCGACTATATGGAAAAAATCGGTTTCGGAGCACAGCCCTGGCTGATGTACAGGCACAATGATGCAGGCCATCCGCATATTCATATCGTGACCACCACCATACAGGCTGATGGCAAACGGATTGACACCTACAATATCGGGCGCAACCAATCCGAAAAAGCAAGAAAAGAAATCGAACAGGCGTACGGTTTGATACCAGCAGAAAATCAAAAACGGCTTTTACGTAAGCCTATCGCTCCCGTACAGGCGGAGAAAATCGGATATGGTAAAACAGAAACCAAGAAAAGTATCACCAATGTTATTAATGCTATATTGAATACTTACCGGTATTGTTCTCTCCCTGAATTTAACGCCATCCTGAAATCATACAATGTGGTTGCCGACAGAGGGCAGGAAGATGGACGAATTTATAAACATCGTGGGCTTGTCTATCGTGTACTTGATGCGAAGAGCAATAAAGTTGGCGTTCCCATCAAAGCCAGTTCGATTAACAGCAATCCCATACTGGAAAAACTGGATGCCCTGTTTGAGAAAAATAAACTGTTGAAAGAACCGTTCAGGGCTGGGTTGAAAAATACCATTGATCAGGTGCTTGCCCAACACCCACGCGACATAGCTACGCTAGTTCGCTTGCTTGAACAAAAAAACGTTGTCACAGTGCTTCGGCAAAACGAACAGGGCAGAATTTACGGGATCACCTTTATTGATCGCAATAATAAATGTGTTTTCAATGGTAGTGATATTGGCAAGCAGTACAGCTTCGCTCACCTGGAAGAAAGACTGGCTGCATTTAGCCAGCTACCTGTCAACCAAAAGGCACAATCACATAAGATTCCGTTTAAAGAACAAAGCCAGTCAATCAATATACTGGATGTGGTCATTACACCGCGCGAAGAATTTAATTATACATCCGGAGCATTGTTGAAAAAGAAACGTAAGAAAAAAAGAAGATCACTTGGACTATAACCAACACAAAAATAAACGATATGTCAACAACTGGTGAAAACGAAATGGGATTGAGAAAGATTCTTGACATGACACGGTTTGCAAGTTTCTTTATGCTGCTACTGCATTATTATTTTTATTGCTATGCATTATTTAAGTCATGGGGACTGCGAAGCGATATTACCGACCGGATTTTACACAACACTGCAAACACAGGATTATTCAGCAGCTTCTATCATTCAAAACTAATGGCCCTCGGATTACTGGTAATTTCTTTGCTGGGCGCAAAGGGAAAGAAAAGCGATGAACTGCACCCAAAACGCATTGTATGGCTGTTGGCATCAGGTGTCTTTTTATTTTTTGGAAGTGCATTGATTTTCCAGTGGGTAACAGATATACAAAAGCTGGCTGTTTCCTACATGATCGTGACAAGTGCAGGTTACCTTGGAATTCTTTCCGGCGGCAACCTGTTAAGCAGGTTGATCCATGTAAAACTCTCACGCGACGTGTTCAATGAGATCAACGAAACTTTCCCGCAGGAAGAACGGCTGATCAAAAACGATTATTCTGTCAACTACCAGGCGCAATACCGGCTTAAAAACAAATTGAGGCGCAGTTATATCAATATGATCAATCCCTTTCGTGGTTCGATTGTATGCGGCACACCGGGAGCAGGTAAATCCTGGTTTATTATTCTCCCGCTGATCAGACAAATGATCGAAAAAGGGTATGCCATGTTTATTTATGACTTTAAATATGATGATCTGTCTAAGCCTGCCTATAACTGGATGCTTTTGAACCTGCAGCAATACGGGCATACTCCCTCCTTTTACGCGATCAATTTTGATAACCTGTCCAGCTCGCACCGCTGCAACCCCTTAGATCCTAAAATATGCTCGATATTACCGATGCCACAGAATCAGCACGGACCATATTGTTAGGACTTAACAGGGAGTGGATCAAACGACAGGGCGATTTTTTCGTGGAATCGCCAATCAATTTTGTAACGGCAGTGATCTGGTATTTACGCAAATATGGCAATGGTTGCTTTTGCACGCTCCCCCATGTAATTGAAATGATGCAGGTAGATTACGAAGAGTTGTTTGCGGTGCTGAATATGGAACCTGAAATACAGGTACTCATCAATCCATTTATAACAGCCTACGAGAACGATGCAATGGAGCAATTGGAAGGCCAGATCGCATCGGCTAAAATCTGTATGGCGCGACTGGCTTCACCGCAACTTTATTGGGTACTATCAGGCAATGATTTTACACTCGATATAAACGATCCTGAATATCCGAAGATTGTCTGCGTGGGCAATAACCCCGAAAAACAGGCGATCTACGGAGCCGTCCTTTCACTATACATCTCGCGGTTGGTAAAACTGGTCAATCGAAAAGGCAAGCAAAAATGCGCATTGGTATTCGACGAGTTTCCAACCATTTATTTCAACAACATGGATTCGTTAATAGCAACTGCAAGAAGTAATAAAGTGGCGCCTGTCTTAGGAATGCAGGACTTCAGCCAGTTGCGCAAGGACTATGGCAAAGAACAGGCGGATGTGATCGTCAATATCTGTGGCAATATCATCAGCGGCCAGGTAATGGGGGACAGTGCCAAATTATTGTCCGAACGTTTCGGAAAAATCATGCAAGACAGGCAGAGCCTTTCGATTAACAGAACAGATACTTCTGTCAGCAAATCCACGCAGCTTGATTTTGCCATACCTGCTTCCAAAATATCCGCGCTTTCATCCGGTGAATTTGTGGGCATGGTGTCAGATGATCCCAATGAAAAGATTAAGCTGAAAATGTTCCATTCGGAAATGGTCAACAACAGTGACGCCATCAACGAAGAAATAAAGGGATTTAAGAATATTCCGCCTGTCAGGGAAATGGATAGCCAGCAGGTGACAGATAATTATTTCCAGGTGAAGCATGATATACAAATGCTGATCGAACAGGAAGTCTATAAACTGGAAATGCAGGGAAAAGAACAGGAAGAATCGGAATTTCCATCCTAGCAGTTTCGGCGGCGGCTTCCGGCAATGACTTTATCATAATACGTTGATTGTTAGTGTATTTAGATTCTTTTTCCGGCAAATACCGGCACTTGGTTGGCCGGAACTCAATTAGTATCAGTAGATTTTATTATGAAATAATCGCAATTTTGGTTATTTTATTATGCAATTTTACCATTTGGTGGCAGAAGTATGTATTTTACTCGCCAAAATTCTATTTAATACAAAATATTCTTACAAATAGTTGTTTTATTATAAAATATTCTCAATTTTGAGGTATAAATGCCGAGATAATGGAAAAAAATCGCCCTATACACCTGCAGGAGATTCTTTTTGGGTCCTCTGATAAAGCGGAATCGAGAAGAATCAGCCAGCTTGTCAAGCAGGGAACTATTATAAAAATAGCCCCAAGCCTTTATACCAGCAACCTGCATGATACCCCTGAAAGTATCATTAAACGCAATTGGTTCAGGATTCTTGCCGCCCAATACCCAAAGGCTCTACTAAGCCATCGAAGTGCATTGGAGTGCAGACCTACGCCCAAAGAGGGGCATATCTATCTATCCTATACGTACAATAAAGTTATTGAACTACCGGGAATGATCATCCATTTACAAGCGGGACCACCGATTATGGAAGGTGATAACAGCTTCTTTGCTGAATTATACTTATCACAACAGGCAAGGGCGTTTCTGGAGAATTTTCAGCAATCTAGGAAAACAGGTGAACAGTCCCGTACCCTGACTAGGGAACAGATAGAAGAAAGGCTGGAGAGCATTATCCGGGTCAAAGGAGAAGATGGATTAAATGCCATGCGCGACAGGGCGAGAGAAATTGCACCGGCGCTGGATATGGAAAAAGAGTTCCTGGAATTGAATAAAATTGTCAGCGCCATGCTAACCACCAAACCAGTACGCATATTATCGTCCAGTGTAGGGAAAGCACGTGCCCTAGGTGAGCCTTTTGATCCGGGCAGAATCGCACTTTTTGAGTTACTCTACGGCGCACTTGCGGGAAATAACTATCCCGATTATGCAGATAAAAATACCAGCCGTGCCGCTTATCAGAACTTTGCTTTTTTTGAAAGCTATTTTTCCAACTACATTGAAGGGACAATCTTTGAAGTGGAAGAAGCGCGGCAGATCATCACCACAGAAACGCCGCTGCCGGCAAGAAATGAAGATTCACATGATGTATTGGGAACATATAAGATCGTTTCCAATCAAACCGAAATGTCTATCTGTCCATCTTCTCCTTCTGAATTAATAGACTTGCTATTCAGGCGTCATGCAATCCTTCTATCTGCGAGGACAGACAAGAATCCGGGGCAGTTCAAACATATTAATAACCGGGCGGGAGATACAGAATTTGTCGATTGGCAACTGGTGATGGGGACATTAAAAAAAGGATTTGACTGGTATTCACTATTGCAGCATCCATTTGCAAAAGCAATCTATATGATGTTCCTGGTAAGTGAAGTGCATCCTTTCCTGGATGGTAACGGCAGGGTTGCAAGAGTAATGCTGAATGCAGAACTTTCGTGCATGAAATTATCTAAGATCATTATCCCTACTGTCTACCGGGAAGATTATGTTGGAGCACTTAGAAGACTAACACGTCAGAATGATCCTGATCCTTACATCCGTATGATGCTACGGGCATACGAATTCAGTTCGACCATCTATGGAGAGGATAACTATGAAATGGAAAAATACCTTAATTCCTGTGATGCTTTCAAGGAACCCAAACATGGCAAACTACATTTTTAAATGGTAGATAAATTGATGGAAGAAGAAATATCCGAAAAAGAATTGAAACTGATCATCGCGCATTGCCAGCGATATACCCGTTCGCTTCAATATGTCTTGCACACACGGACCGGCAAATATTTTCACGATGGCGCGGGCAATCCTGTTCAGCATGTTTACCTCTGTCCGATCTGCCTGGTAAATAAGGTCGCCATTCTTAGTGCGGAGGATTTACGTTCGGATGATCAGTTCACCGTAGATCATTTTCCACCTAAAAGTGTAAAAGGAAAAGGAAAGATCATGGTCTGCAAAAAATGTAACAGTGAGGCCGGAATTGAATATGATTATGCTGTAAAAGAATGGATACAGGAACAGGCTTTTGTTCACGGTGTAGCTGGCGCAAAAATGCCCGTTACATTGCAGACAGAGGAAGGAAAAGGGCGTTTTAGGGAATCACTGGTATCAGGCGGTAGTCCGTTAAATTTCAATTTCGACAGGTTTGAGCGTTATCCCAAAATGAAAGAGTGGTTTGACAATGTACTTGCAGGTAATTCAGCAGTCATTACACTTGGGGCACAATCCGTCCAGATGAATCCATTATATCGGGCGCTGGTAAAAGCAGCTTATCTCAGAGCATTTTCAATTTGGGGATACGATTTTATTTATACGGATACAGGGATTCATCTACGGGACGTGTTTTTCAAAAATGCCCTGCATCCGCTTACCAATTATGGAGTGTTCTTTCACATGAACAAACCCTATCCACCTGAAGGATTGTGCTATGTTTTCCAACCCGAACAGCTGCAATCTTTTATGATCAATTTTGAGATCACAGATCCTGACACAGCATTTTCATGTGCTATATCTGTACTCATACCCGGTGACCACCTGGCAGATTGGCAACGAATGAAAAATTACCAACCGATCATCGATGTGCAGGGGACTTTTAACAGTCAATTCATCCGTTTGCCGGAAGACACGCTGACTGCGACAGAACATTTTCCATACACAAACACCTGGCATAAACGATCCGAATTTAAGATCGCAGGTATTCACGATCAGAAAGCATAAGGCAGGAATCTGCCTGTCTTTTTGCGTAATTTGCCCATCATCACAGTTTGAGATGATACATGTAGTCACAAATTGTTACCACAAACAGGTAATTCAATGAAATCAAAATGTCATTCCAAATTGTGATGACATTTATGGCAGGTCTTTAAAAGCCGTCAGGTTTTTCGCATACGTTTTCTTGGTTTCAAGATCGAAACTGTCTAAATAATTTTCAGTCGTCCTCACATTCGTATGCCCGAATGCTTCCTGTATATATTCGGTACTGGCACCTGATTTTTTCATTATGGTGGCATAAGTATGCCGCCAGGCCATTGTGGTCACTTTCTTGTTAATACCGATTTTTTGGGCGATCACCCGCATCCAGTCATTGATAATACCAGTAAAGCCCTGTACCAGTTCATACTGCCTGTGGGCCGAAATACCTTCCGAAAGAACAGGAAAAATATAGTTACCGGCGGCCTTGTCTTGATTGCCCCACCTGTCCATGATAACTTGCATATCCTCGTTGATATAAATAACAATGTTCCGAGGCTTGGTGCGGGTACTGAATTTGGTTTTCTCTCTATTGAGGATAATAAACCCATCATCAATGTTCCTGAATTTAAGGCAGGCTATATCTTTCGAGTTGATACCATTGCTGTAATAACCGAAAAGCCATATATCCCTTGCATATCCTTCGTTGGCGTTGGCAGGATCAGGTACATAGTCATATATCTTTTTGATATCGCCCAAGTCAAGCGCTTTTTTTACATTGGCGCCATTGGGTATGACATACTTCCGCTTTCCAAACGGGTAGTATTTGGGCGACAAACGGCCATCCTGTATTTCAATATTGAAAATAGCACGTAGTACCCTGACATAAATCCCGATGGTTGTATAACTATTGTTTTTACTCAACATCCATTTTTCATAGGCATAGAGAAAGGCCGGGCTTATATCCTCGAATCGCAGGTTGGGTCTGAACGTAAGTAGGCTTCTGAGGCCGGAAAAATAATTTTCGCAAGTCCCGATCCTATCCTGCGATTCCAGCACTTTAATGTATTCGCCGAAGGCCATTGCCACCGGCCCCATTTCCACGAAATTGATATTGGATCGGATACGGTCAAATTTCTTCTGCCCGTATTTCCGGTTACGGCCTTCCTTTGTGTTGGGCAGGGGAAATTTGCTGGTGGAGGCAGCGGTTACCTGCTCCAGCTGCCTTGCCGTGCGCCGGGAGGGCTTTCTTTTCTTTAAGGCCAGTTTTTCCCTGTAAAATTCTTCCCGGAAAGCCTGGAACGTGAACGTTCCCAGATTGCGGATAATCTCCCTTGCCCTGGTTTCCGCTTCAACCAGCTTTTCCCTCACAACAGCCAGTTCTTTGCCGATCTTGGGTTGAGCGAACTTCTTAAAATCATCCTCGGTAGCATACAGATCGAGCGGAAAGGGTACGGGTGTGCGGTCGTAAGTGACCCTGATCGCCAGCCGGTAAGTTTTGTCTTTTTTGCGCATGTGCCGTTTATCGAGGACACGCGCGATAGTGATTTCCATAGCCGTTTGCTTTTAAAATTTGCCTAACAATTTGCCTAACATCCGGTGGCTAATTCGTTACTTTAAAAGATTCGACTAAAATAACCGGATCGCCATAAAACCTTACTGGATAAGGGTTTCAAGGCAAAACAAGGTTAAATTGGATTAAGTCAGATTAAGGTAAAACAAGCCTTTGATTCCGCTACGGATCAGAAGGTTTCAGGTTTGAATCCTGACGCGGTCACAAAAAGCCACTGTAACAATTGTTATGGTGGTTTTTTTATTGCTACTCCGGCTGCCGATATTGATCGGTGACCAATATCTAACAAAAACTCCATTAAGAAGTGGCTCTTTCATGCAATCAGGATATTCAGGAGACTCTTGACATACCACGTAGCCATTGTTGTCAGGCAACCAACAATGGCTACGTGGTTTTTTTATGCGTATACTCAGCCCACCGATGTTGGTTGCCAACCAACAATCTAACAAAAACATTGCCACGCCCTTCAGGGCGTGGATAAGATGCTTTCTAAAGAGTTGATCGGGCTTTAGCCCTGAGTCATTTTTTGACAGGATGATCTAAAAGGATCCAGGACTAACGTCCGAAAGAAATATAAGAAAACAATCAATATCCACGCCCGCAAGGGCGCGGTAAAAGTGCACGGAAAAACAGTTCATTGTTCCCAACACTTGTTGTCAGGCAACCAACAATGGCTACGTGTTTTTTTTATGCATATACTCAGCCCGCCGATGTTGATTGTCAACCAACAATCTAACAAAAACATTGCCGCGCCCTTCAGGGCGTGGATAAGATGCTTTCTAAAGAGTTGATCGGGCTTTAGCCCTGAGTTGTTTTTTAACAGGATGATCTAAAAGGACCCGGGACTAAAGTCCCGAAAGAAATACAAGAAAATAATTTGATATCCACGCCCTCAAGGGCGCGGTAAAAATACACGAATAGACAATTCCTTGTTCCGAACACTTATGTCAGGCAACCAACAATAGCTAAGAACCCAGAAAAAAACCATTCTGTTGAACAGCTACTATCCTATCCCGAATCAGATATCCAATCTCTTCATCTGTTTAACCGCATAATCGCAGGCCCTTGCAGTAAGAGCCATATACGTGATGGAGGGGTTAAGACAGGAACTGGAACTCATGCAGGAACCATCTGTAATGAATATATTGGGCACTTCATGCATCTGGTTAAAACCGTTGAGGACTGATGTTTTAGGGTCCCTTCCCATCCTGGCAGTGCCCATTTCGTGATTGGCATTGCCGGGAGCGGATATGCGGGAGGTATCGGTAACTTTCTGATAGCCCAACGATTCCAGCATCTCCTTTGCAGTAGCCGCCATATCCTTATGCATCGCTTTCTCATTCTCCCGGAAAGTACAGTCAATACTGATCATCGGTAATCCCCAGGGATCGGTTTTGGTTTTGCTCAGCATCACCCGATTGTCTGCATAGGGCAAACATTCCCCATAACCATACATGCGTATCTTCCAGGGACCGGGTTCGCTCATGGCATCTTTGAACCCGGCACCGATCTGTTCAACAGGTTCAGCAGATCCGCGTGAAGCACTGGCATTTAGATGATAACCCCGCAGAAAGCGATTATCCGGCTCCAGGATATTTTTAAACCGGGGAATATACAAAGCCGTAGGCCTGCGTCCATAATAATAACTGTCTTCAAAACCATCTACAGATGCGGTTACGGAGATCCCCTTGTGATGATCCATCAGGTTACGTCCAACCTGGTCGCTGCCATTACCCAGGCCATTGGAAAAACGGGAGGAGACAGAACGCAGCAATATAGCTGCCGTGGCAACGGTAGAAGCATTCAGAAAGATCACCCGTGCAAAGAATTTTTCTGTCTGCCGGGTCTCTGTGTCCATCACTTCTACACCGGTTGCTTTCTTTTTTTGTTCGTCGTATAACACATGCAGCACAAGCGAACCGGGCCTGACTGTTAAGTTACCGGTAGCCAGCGCTGCCGGTATCGTACCCACATTACTGCTGAAATAGGCACCGAACGGACAACCCCTGTGACAAAGATTACGTGCCTGGCATTGTGTACGGTTATGGATCGGCTGGGTGAGATTAGCGGTGCGGCCCATGATCAGTTTCCGGGTGCTATAGGCAGATTCGAGACGGGTCTTGAAATCTTTCTCCACGCAATTCATCTCAAACGGTGGCTGAAACAATCCATCCGGTAATGACGTAATGCCATCTTTATTGCCGCTTACCCCTACAAACTTTTCTACATAGTCGTACCAGGGAGCCAGGTCGCGGTAACGGATGGGCCAGTCTACCCCATATCCATCTTTCAGGTTCGATTCAAATTCGTGGTCGCTCCAGCGGTAACAGGCCCGGCCCCATAAAAGCGATCTTCCGCCTACAATGTCTCCGCGTACCCAATCAAATCGGTTGATCTCTTCGTAAGGGTTCTGCGTGTCGTTAATATAAAACTGTTTATTATCGTCACGGTAAGAATAATGACGGGTCTGTATATGGTGATCTTTTTTATCTGCTTCAGAAAGTGCCCCCCGGTGCTCGAATTCCCAGGGCAATTTGCCGGCTGTGGGATAGTCGCCATGCACCACATTCCTGCCACGGTCGAGCAATAATACCTTTAATCCTTTTTCGCACAATTCTTTCGCAGCCCATCCCCCACTGATCCCGGAGCCTACCACTATGACATCAAAACTGTTTTTATCTTTTGCTTTCGCTGGTACAAAAGAGGAATCACCCGCCATTTGGTTATATTTTCAATGAAGGTTAAATGTATTATTTTTTTCCCTGGTAAAAAAACCTCTTCAGTTGTATACCAGGCATATCCTGCCCACACAAAGGCAGGGCATGGTTTTTAGGGAGGAGAAAAAACTAAAAAAGAACAACTTACCACTGTGTCTTCGTGCAGGAATTGGCTCGCAAGGGCACAGTGCCGGGAGCCCATACTGCCTGCATGGGGATCAGGGTGTTCGGGGCATAAGGATCATCTTAACAGAG
This sequence comes from Bacteroidota bacterium, assembly GCA_016183765.1. GTDB lineage: Bacteria > Bacteroidota > Bacteroidia > Chitinophagales > Chitinophagaceae > Sediminibacterium. The sequence goes on along the minus strand of JACPEA010000016.1, from coordinate 11,699 downwards.
TCACAGTTACCTTTTTCTGTATACGCTGATTCAGCTTATCAACAGCAGAGACCAGCACCAGGTACTGACCGGTAGCTATTGGCCTGCCTTTGTATGTACCATCCCATGTATCTGTTATAGACTTGGTTTCGAAGATCACATTGTTGAATTTATCCAGCACTTTCAGGTATTCCAAATGATCGATCATCACATATTCGGCTTTGTACACATCGTTATAACCATCATGATTTGGCGAAAAAGCGGTTGGCAGATGCACATCCGGCTGATGAAAACCCCATACCTGCAAGGTGTCCACATTTATGCAACCTGATGCGTCTGTAATGTGTACCCGGTATTCCCTGGCAGTGAAATCCGCGTTAATCAGCGGCTGACGGATACGCGTATTATTGAGATTGAAATTCGGTACCCATTCATAACTTCTTCCGTTGGGATAGGCATCCAATACAGTTTGCCTGTTCTTTACCGCATATAAGGGATTGTACCGTAGGTCTGGACGTGGCCGGATAATATTGATAGTAATCGTGGTATCATCATAGAACTGAGGACAGGATGCACTCTGCACCAATAAGTTAACCGAATAAGCGCCGTCACGTGCAAATATCCGGACCGGATTTTGGGCAAAAGATGCCGTACTTCTATCCGCAAAATTCCATTGCCATTGCGCGATCTTATCGTTGACCGAAGTTTTACTGGCATCCCTAAACAACACATCAAACCCTGCACAGGAATCTTTGTATAGGAAACTGGCAACCGGGTAACCCACCACTACCAGTTGCTTGGAGATACTATCTACTATACAGCTATTATTTCCCTGCACGGCCAAACTCACCCGGTGCGTGCCTGGTGCAGCATAGGTGTACCTCACTGTGGGTGCCGTATCTTCAACAGGCTTACCATCGATCTGCCATCTGGCAAAAACATGCCCGGTATTACCAAAACCCCTGACAGTTGTATTCCTGAAAAAGGAGGGCATCCCCAAACAGGTATCTCCCACGCTAAAATCCGCTTTGGCTACGGCAAAATTGGTAAAGGTTCCTGTAAGCGTTTGCGTTTGACAAGCCAAATTACCTGAGGAGTTCACTTTCACCAGATAATTACCCGGACTACGGTAAGTGTGTGAATCCGTTTTCAGTAAACTATCCAATAGGATCTTACGATGCCCATCACCATAATCAACTTCCCAGAAATGATTTTTGATACTGGCATGGGAGCTGGCATTATTTACAGTAACCATTAGTTTACCGGCACAACTACCCGATGAATCCAGTACAAATACCGGATTTTCCACCATGTGCAGCTGCCTGGTAATACTGTCTGCCAGGCAATTATTCTCCCCGATCACATACTGCGTTACAGAATAGGAACCTGCCTTATTGAATCGATAGATCAGGTGGGACGAACTATCTTCCAGCAGTTGTCCGTCCACTTTCCAGGTAACTGAGCCAAATCGGTCATTAAGATAGCCCTTTACCGCAGTATTCATAAATATACTGGGATATCCCAAACAGGTATCTTTTACGGAAAAACCGGCTCTGGTCAACCCATAATTGATCACCTGTTTTTCAAGTACCGTATGCTGGCATCCCAGGCTTCCGGATGTATTTATCCGAACAGTATAGGTCCCGGTTTTGTTATACCTGTGATTGTCGGTCAGGAAACTGCTATCCAGGTTCAGTTTTCTGGTACCATCCCCATAATCAATTTTCCATAAAAAATTCCTGACAAGATGATCCGGTCCTGTCCTGGTTACCGTAACCCCCAATTCGTTTTTACAACCACCGGTTGAATCTATGGCAAACACAGGATTGCCGGCTATCACCACCTGCTTCTCTACTTTATCTGTGATGCAGGAGTTTTTGCCTCTAACATACATAACAACACGATAAATACCCGGTTGCTGGTATTGTAAAGTAACACTCGCAGAAGTATCCATGATCACCTGATCAGCGGTCTCCCATCGAATAAGATCATAACCATAACTGCCTGCACCTTTCTGAGCCAGATTGGTGAATACTGTTTTTGACCCCAGGCAGGTATCGGTGACCATAAAATCGGCCCGTGCCGGTGCATAGTTATTCAACGCAAAATGTAAGGTGTCGGACGAACATCCGGCTGAATCTGTTGCCAATAATCTAAGATCGAAATAACCCGGTGTTTTGTATTTATGGTATACGAAATCGGTTGGCGATGTTAACTGGTCCTCCAGGCCGTCATCATACAAAACCTTCCAGCTAAGCAAAGGATAATAGGCCCGTGACGTGCGGTTCTGAATGGATACAGAAAGCTCATTATTGCACCCCCCCGCACTATCCACAACAAACTGCGGCACGATCCGGTTAACATACGCTGTTGTAACAAGACTGGTTACCGAACCACAGCTGTTGGCAGCTTTTATGCTAAACGAATAAATACCTGCAGCACCAAAAACAGGGAAAATACTGCTACCCGACTCTCCCGGCAATGACACATCATTCCGGTACCATTGATAAGTAAGGGGATCGGCCAGGTTTCCGTTGAAAGTTGCATTGATCAGGCGTGAGGATCTGTAACAGATCGTATCCACAGTGGGACTAAAACCAGGCTGTGGCAATCTCTTCAGCTTAATGGCAAATTCATTAGACCGGGTTATCCCACAGGCATTCTCCGCTTCAACATAAAATTCACCACTATTCTCTTCCTTAAAATCCGGGAAACCCAGGTAAGGTGAAACGGTACTATGATAAAAAATGAAGACTTCACGAATGCAATACAAAACACGTGCTATAGTGATCAGACCAATGCGAACATTGATCCACGATACCCGACCCGATACAAAGCTTAATCTGCCTGATTCAACACCCAGCCATAGTTAAAATAAGACTATGCTACGCAGACCAAAAACCACGCAAATAAGGGATTTCCGATCGGTCAATTAGCTGTTTTTTCAGCCATGGCCTTACCGCTGAAGATAATTTGGTAAGTCCCGTTTTCCTGTTTTACCAGTTTACCCTCCCAGCGGTTTTGGTAGAATAAACCTCCTAACCATTTCAAAGTTTGTCCATCGGGGCTTATTTCATAAGTACCCTGGGCATACGTGTCCTCATCACTACTCAGTGCCACCCGATAGGCTCCTCCTGCCTTTAGGTAAAAATGACCAATATAATTTTTTTGTACACCGGTATAGATCTGGTAACGCCCCAGTAAGGCATTGTTCAGTTCCGCCACCGTCTTCTGCTGCACAGTAGTGGTACTGGTATTGGTTGCCACCGTATTATCCGGTTTGATATGCTGGATGGCCACTGTCAGAAAAGAATTCATAACAGCATTCTTAGTGTCACGCATATACAGAAGTTTCACCCGGAAACTTTTTTTATCGGCAGAAGCGGCATCCACGATCACGGCTGGCATCCAGTTGCCATTCAGTTGTACCATCACTTTATCTCCTGCGGCATATTTCTGCGCATGGCCTGCCACAGCCATACCCATCAATACCAGCAACACAACAAATGGTTTCATCAAACGCATATACATATTGATTAGATCTTAAAAAATGCTTTCATCTCTACCCGCCTGTTCCTGAGCCGGCCAGACTCCTGCACATTGGAAGCGATCGGGCTGGCCGGTCCATATCCATTAGCACGTAATAACCGTGCAGGGATCCCTTTGCTTACCAGGAATTGCCTGATGGCGTCTGCCCTCCGCTTCGACAACTGTATGTTTGCCTGGAAGGAACCCTTATTATCTGTATACCCATTGATCTCAAGCGTTACATCCGGAAACTGCAGCAAAAGTGCAGCCAACTCATTCAATGACCGGTATGAGCTATCGCGAATCTCAGCGCTGGCGGTGGCAAAAAGGATATTTCTGGCAAGGGAGGAAAGCCGCTCTGCCAGATCCGGGCATCCATTTAACCGGGGAATACCTTTACTATCTGGACATTTATCTTCTTTATCGGGAATACCGTCGCTATCAGTATCAGCAGTGGCAACCACTGTGCCTGCAGCGGAGGGAACAACCGAAGCAAGCACTACGGGCATCAGTTCAAGGGCTGTTTCTTTGTAATTACGGAGGTTAACCGTTACTGAATCTGCCGTAAATCCCTCTTTCCGGAATCGTAATATATACAAATGGCCGGGCTTCAAAGCAAACCGGTAATTACCGGTCATATCCGTCACCAGTGAATCAATAAAGTTTTTTTCCTGGTCCTGAATGGTGACCACCGTCTCCGGCAAACGGCGCAGATGGGTTTTATCCAGCAATGTTCCTGACAGCTGCACGCGGTAATCGTTTTTGGCGAAGTAGAAAATATCATCTGTGCCCTGTCGGTTACTGGTCAGGAAACCATCTTCCCCGTTGTTGCGGAAGACCATACCAAAATCATCCGCAGAGGAATTCACAGGATATCCCATATTGACCGGTGCCCACCAACTACGGGAATCCGCAGCAGGAAAAGCCCGGTAGATATCGAGTCCCCCCAGACCAGGATGACCGTCTGAGCTGAAAAACAAGGTATCCCTGTTCATAACAGGAAACAGTTCATCACCGGCAGTATTGATCCGGTTACCCAGGTTACGGGGTATTTCCGAGGCGCCGTACTGGGTGGTGTTCACTGCATATAGGTCGCTGCCGCCAAAACCGCCGGGCATATTGCTGCAGAAATACAGTGTTTTGCCGTCGGCACTGATGGCCGGATGGTAAAAATCATAACCCGGTTTTACAAACGGAAGTTTCCTGGGATATTGCCATTGTCCGCTTACATACACGGCCTCCCAGATCTCCAGGTGATATTTATTTTTATGAAGTGATGTGCTGTTCCTGGTATAATACATACGGTTGCCTTCCTGGTTAATACAGGCAGGCCCCAGGTTGAAATTACCCGACAGCGCTTCCGCAAACACAGGCAGGTCTTTAAAGAAACCCTTATAAGACCCGGGGATCGTATTCAACTGGATCACGTCATTATCATTGCTGGTACGTGCTGTATAATCGTGGTTGGGCCGGATGATACGGTTGTAGGCTATGGCTTTTTTCGGATCGGGTACAAATGCATCAATGGCATCATCCACGTTGTTCACCTGGTAGAACTGTGCAAAGGGAAGACCATCCCATCCGAATTCTTTCCCTTCATTTATTTTCCGGTAACGGTTTGATATAAATACCAGGGCAGGCCCGTTCATGAACGGTGAAAAATCCTGCTGTTCCGTGTTCAGTTTCAGGTAACGGATACGGTAATCAAGTGAATCGCGCATAAAACGGCCCGTTTCAGAAAAACCCCGGATACGCTGTATGGCCAACTCAGTCAATGAATCTTTTTTGTGTGTACCGGATTGTTTCAGGTAGGCATAAGCCTGTACCGCTTCTGCATAATTACCCAAACTGGCAACCAGTTCTGCATAACGATGCCTGGTGGTTTTATCAGCCGGTTTCAGGGTAAGATACCTGCGGTAATAGATGGCTGCCGAGTCATTCTGTTTCAGCAACCGGTACGAATCTGCCAGGTGCAGCAGAGCCAGGGTATCCTGAGGCTGACGAACCAGGTGAGCCGTATAAAAAGGAAGGGCATACGTGTACCTGAGACGCTGGTACTCGCGCTCCGCATTCTTCAGTAATGCATCCTGCCCAACCGCCTGGCCCAGGGTCATTGCCGGCAGCATAAACAGGTAAAGGATCACTGGTAATACCGTCTTTCGCATAACTGTCATTAGAAATATCTTGGTGAAACCATTTTACTGCCCTCCTGCCCTATTTCGAGCCTGAGCATTAATTCGTGGGTACCGTTGTTATAGATCCCCAGGTTGGAAAAAGTTTTATCGTACGCATAGCCGAAACGTAATTGCCGGTTCATTTGCCACTCTACCATACCCACATATGCATCACCGGTACGGTAAGAGCCACCTACCGAAAGGGTGTTCTTGATCCATAGATTCAGGTTCAGATCCAATTCAAGCGGTGCACCGCTGGCCGATTTGATCATAACAGAAGGCTTCAATACAAGATCTTCATTGATATCCGTTACAAAACCAGAAGTAACATAAAAATGCAGGTCGCGACCGGTAACCGAGTTGATATCTACCACGTTATTATTGTTGATCTTTGTTTTCAGTAAGGCTGGAACCGAAGCGCCTATATAGAACCTGTCTGAGTTATAATAGATACCGGCAGCTGCCGCTGGCAGTATTCCATTCACGTTCTGACTGAAAGCGGGGTCGTTCGACTGGAAGGTAGACAGCCCGGTATAATTGGCCCTGTAGTTCAGGATACCGGCCTGCAATCCTAAACTCAATGTTCCCTTTTCTGAAGTCTGTATGCGGAAGGCATAGGCCAGGTTCAGTCCCATGGTTCGCTCCACACCCAGCCTGTCATCGTACAACTGTAATCCCAGGCCGATCTTTTTTTGCTTCACCGCCATATCAACCGATACAGAAGCCGTTTTGGGCGAGCCGGGCATATTCACCCACTGGTCGCGGAAAAGGGCTGTCATACTGGTAACTCCCCGGCTTCCTGCATAAGCAGGATTGATGTTCATCATATTGAACATATACTGTGAATACATTGGCTGCTGCTGTGCATGGCCGGATACAGCCCACAGTACATTTACTACAAACGCAATCACCAACACCCATCTTTTCTGTACACGTTTCATTCAACTTTTTTTTTGTAGGTATCAAAAACAAACATCAACGCTTCAGTACAACAAAGCCTTTGAACCGGTCAATTTTGCCCGTCAGTTTATCGGTTGCTGTTACGATATAATAATAGGTTCCATCCGCCAGTTCGGTTCCGAACAGGGAGGACTGGTTACCTCTTCCATCCCAATCGTTCTGGTAATCATTCGAGCGGTATACCAGGTTGCCCCATCTGTTGAATATCTCCATACTGATCTGGGTGGCATATGGCCTGATGATGACATAGGTATCATTCTTACCATCCCTGTTCGGAGAGAATGCCTCCGGTATAAAGATTTTCACCTCGGGTATCAGGAACCGGGTAGGCTGAGGATCTGCCGATGTACCACCTGTGGCAGTTGGATCATTCGATACCAGCTGTGTAGAAGCGATGGTGAATTTTCCATAAGGCGATACTGCCGTCAGGTAGGCCGTATTGGTCAAGGCTCCGGCAAATCCACCCGGGTACACCCTAATCAACAAGCTGATTGAATCACGCTGCATACCAGCCAGCTGGCTCTTATCAGACAACATCTCTATCTGCGATACCCCATTATAGAAAGGATTCACCACCAGTTTGCCGGAAGCCGTAAGCGACAGTACTTTCAGTTTATCTGAGAAAGGGAATACCCTGGTAAGATCATCTTTGATCAGGATACTGTCGAGCAGTTCCGGCCGCAGGTTGAACACACGGAATGTAAAGCCTATGATGAATGAACCGTCCGCCTGTAATTCCGCTTCTTTCGAAACCACTTTCTCCAGCCTGCTTACGGCGAGTGCATGCAGCATGGTTACCTGTACCGGCACCCGTTTGCTTTCCAGTCCATTGACTACCTGGCTCACATAGTACACCGCACTACCTGCTACCGTAGGTAATCCAGGCACACTGATGCTATTTGGTGCATTGAGTGATACATAGTACTTGAGACTGGCACCCGGAACCGTAGCCGTAACCTGTACACCCATATTGGCCGGATTAGATACAGAGCCGATGATATAAGTAACATTGCGGACTGCCGGTGGAGGTGGTACTACGGTAACCGCATCTGAGCTTGCCTGGCAACCATTCTGATCGCTAACAGTAACAGTGTAGTTTCCTGCTGTTTTCACTACTATGAGCTGTGTGGTAGCACCATTAGACCACTTGTATGCAGTTCCGGCAGAAGCCATGATCTGTATACTATCCGCAACAGAGAGATCTGTTGAACCAATGGTATTGACAACCGGCTTAACCATATTATTGATCCGGATATATACAGGTTCACTATACTTCAGCTGGTTACCTGATATCACTCTCCTGCGCAGGTAAATACCTGTATTAACCGCATCGGTCACATATATACTATCGGTAGCGTCGGTAATATTGCTATAGCTGCTGTTATCAACCGATTTCTGCCATTGGAAACTATAAGGTTCATCACCCCCAACAGGAGACGCCGCCTGGGCAACCAGCACATTAGCCGTAGGCCCGCAATAATCTGCAACATTCACCAGTGTATCCCCTACTACCTTACGTACACCAATACTGCCCGGTTCCAGTACCGGAATGGTTTTGTTGATGACAATATAACTGATCAGTCTCTCATCAGGCAAGCCATCACCGTTCGGATCCGGATGGGTTCCGTGGGTTGATAGATCAGACACGGTAGACTGTGTTTCTGCGGAGAAGCCGGTAGCTTTTGCCTGCAGTTTATAAATCGAAGCGTAGGCATTTGGTTTGATATTGATCAACACTTTCACCTCACCCTGCCTGTCGTATGGCAAAGTACTCAGGGAAGAGAGCAGATTGGTATCAATGCGTCCATCGTAAGCCGGGTTGATCACCAGGCTTACGGTTGGTGTAGATACGCTCAGCACTTTGAATACATCCGGTGCCGGTATGGAACGTAACAGGTCCTGGTACAGCGCCACTGAACGCAGGTTGACATTACCATAGTTACCCACTACATAGTTCAGCGCTACATTATAACTGCTATCAGGCTGGATCACCGGTGTTCCGGTTTGTAAGGCCAGGCCGATAGACGGATCGGGTAACAAGGAAATAACCGTAGGTAAAGGATCTCCTTTCCCGGTGAGTTCAGGATGCACGGCCTGTCTTTCATTATCGTTAGAGATACTGTTCGCCAATGCCGTACCATTAGGTGTTGTACCCGTACCCACAGCAGCCACCTGCATCACAAATGGTTTTTTATAACCGTTGGGTTTGATGCTCACATACAGGTAGATCCTGGCATTCTGCCCGATATCCAGGCTCGATAATGTACCAAAGAAATAAGGAGCGGCCGGACTGGCTTCCAAATGCGGGTTCTGCAGACCTGGAAGCTCTGCCTGAACCTGGCTTGCCTCTGCCATATCGGTAGTAGAGAAGTAGGTAACAGGGTTTGCCAGTTCTACTGCATCGGTCAGGCTCTCTCCCTCCATCAATCCCGTATTCACCGGATCGGCAACAGGTACGGTGGCTATGGCCATGATTGCCGTATGCTGCTGCAGCAACTGCGGAGATGGATTTTCAAACATCCGCATACCGGGCATACGGTTCCAGGCAAAAAGATCATAGGAATTTCTTCCGTCGAAATTCGGGTTCTGCTTAACCGAACTGCCATTGAATAACACACTATCCAACGTAAATTCTACCGGTGCCGGGAACACATCCAACAGGTTGGCGCTAACCTGAACACGCTGAAGGTTTACATCACCGGTATTACTTACATCGATCGATAATCGGGTTGCGTAAGTGCTGTCTTTTACCAATACAGGCGAATCAGAAGTTAACGTCACCAGTATCTTCGGATCAAGCACCTGGATCGTTGCCGAATCGCCAATGAAATCATTGTTCCTTTGGCCATTGTCTGCACCGATAATAGATACCAGTTTATAACCCGTGGTAGCTGGTATTTTAGTCACACCAACCGGCACATCACTCACAACATTGGTAAGTGTATCGTTCTGCGTACGGTTAGCGGCCCTGTAAATAACCGTATAAGGAGTCGCACCCTGCGTGATATGGAAATTCAGGTATGGGGTTTCTGTGGCAAAAATGGGTCCGTTACCGGAAATGGATCCTTGTGGTCCACTGTATAGAATGGTAGCTGTTTGCCGGAACTTAGCAGAACCGACACTGGCACATACCACGATCGTATCGGCATAAGATCTCACTTTAGCAGAATAGCTACCATTGTTATTGTCTGTAACCGTACCGATCACAGCACCAGCGGTAGAACAGAACGAGATCTGGGGCACACTACAGTTAATCGCGTTACCGGCAACATCGATCAATTGCAGGGTAACCGTACTGGTATTCAGGTTATCACCGGTTGCGGCAGGCGGATTGGCGACAAGCGTAGACTTGGCCAGGTCGATCACTGACAGGTTCATGCTGACACCGGTTCCCGCACAGGCGCCGTTATAAGGCACCACACTGATCACACCGTTATTGACAGAGGGCACTACCTGTATCATATTGGTTACGGAACTACCTGTCCAGCCATTGGGCAGGGTCCATACATAACGGCTTGCATTGGCCGCCTGGTTAACAGAATAAGTGGTTACAGAATCTGCAAGCGCTGCGCAAACACCGGTTATACTGCCTGATACAACAGGTGCCGGAAGCACGATCATGCCAACAGTATTGGAGTACACAGCCGGATCATTGGCCGTATACGCTACCCTGCGGTAATAGGTATTACGGGTATGTGCAGACAGGGTAAGCCCTGAAGCATTGGCACCGGTAATATCTGTGAACTGAAGACTGTCAAGACTCTGCTGCCACTGATACCGGATGGCGCCAGCACCGCCGGATGCATCCGTTGTTGAGGTCAATGCATCCGGAGCCACGCCGGAACAGATGGTCTGGCTGCTGGCAATGGCCCCTGCCGCAAGCGGCTGTTGCTGACCGGTAACCGTTAACGTACCCGGCACATATACCAGCTGGTAATTATTCAGGGCGGTACCCGATGCGCCAGAAACCGTGATGCTGTAAGCACCGGCAGTAGCTGCAGCAACCGTACCGGTACTGCTGAGGATCACGTTACTGATTATATCTCCATTGGCCAAACCGCTTGTTTGATAAGCTGTAAAGTTGATGACAGTTCCATAGGTCTTGGTTACATCTGAAGCCGTAATGGTCAACGTAGCTTTTTGCACCGTTAAAGAACCAGCTACATACACAATAGTATAATTGTCGGCACTGAAATTGCCCGATGCCGAAGAAGCAGTGATGCTATACACACCAGCGGGAGCAGTAGCACCAGCTCCATTGCTGGAGAGGGTTACCGAACTGATGGCATCACCATTCACCAATCCCGTTACGCTGAACGAGGAAGAAGGCAGCGTGAGGTTTTCACCGTATATTTTGCTAAGATCCGAAGCAGTGATGGTAATAGGGGCTGACTGTACGGTAAGTGTACCGGCCACATAACGGATATCATAATTAGCAGCAGTGAAATTACCGGTAGCACCCGATATGGATATGCTATAGGCACCGGCTGATGCAGCAGATGGTGTACCTAAGCTATTCAGCGTAACACTACTGATGCTCTCTCCTGCCAACAAACCGGTTACACTGAAAGCAGTTGCACCCAGTACACCGGTGGTTCCATATACTTTACGCAGATCATGCGCTGTTACTGTTAACGGAATGGCAGTTACGGTTAAAGTACCGGACACATAACGGATACTATAATTGGATACCGTTGAGCCGGTGGCATTCGATACAGCAATGCCATACGTTCCTGCAGCAGCGGCAGACAGGGTTCCAGGACTGCTCAGGGTAACATTGCTGATACTTTCACCAGAAGCTAAACCTGTTACAGCAAAGGCCGTACCATCCAGGTTGCCGGTAACACCATATAATTTATTCTGATCATTGGCCGTAATGGTCAACGGAGCAGCCGTTACCGTTAACATGCCGGTTATATAGTTGATCGTATAGTTAGATACTGTAGTACCCGTTGCATTGGATGCCGTGATACTATAAGCACCCACAGCTGCAGTTGACAAGACACCCGGACTGCTTAATGTAACAGCACTGATGCGCTCTCCTGCTGCTAATCCGGT
>JACPEA010000014.1 GCA_016183765.1 Bacteroidota bacterium | reverse complement strand
CGCATTGGCGCATTGGCTTTGGATACCTGCCTGCAGCATGCGGCTGGGTAACCTTCCTGCATCCGGTAACCCACTCACGATTGACAATTCACAATTGCCCATTCACAATAATCCAATTGCTTTGCCAAAATATGAGGTTAGCAGCGATCAAAACATTCACTCATTCTATCATCCACTCATTCACTCATTGATCCAGCACCCCTCACCCCTGCAATATCTTCTCCATCTGCATGCTCCTGGAGCCTTTGATGAGGAAATGGGTGTATTCAAAACCCTGTTCGGCAAACCATCGGGCGGCGGCGGCGGAATTGGGGAAATAGGTAAAACCGTGGCCTATCTTACTGAAATCACCACCTACCAGTACCACCTGTTCCCAGGGGTGTTGTTTGATGAGCTGTACAATACCCTCATGTTCTGCCACACTATGTTCGCCCAGTTCCATCATACCACCCAGCATCAGTACCTTATGATCTGCATGAATCTTCGCGAAGTTTTCGATGGCGGCTTTCATGCTGGTAGGATTGGCATTATAGGCATCCAGCACAATGGTATTGCTTCCTCTCTGTACTAACTGGGAGCGGCTGTTAGAGGGTGTATATTGTTCAATAGCGGCTACGATCTTTTCTTCCGGAACGGAAAAGTATTTGCCGGTCAGGACGGCACAGAGAATATTCGGCAGGTTATAATCGCCCACCAATTGCGTTGTAATGGTGCAGGGTTGAGCGAACCCCTGCGTTATGACCACTTCCAGGAAGGGTTCATTGGCCTGTACCTGTCCTTGCACCTGACCCCGGGTTTGGCCATACTGCACAATATGCGGTACTGCCCGGCTCATGGTCTGCAGGTAGTTGTAGTCGGCATATACGAACGCGGTCCCGTCGTGCGCAGAGAGATAATCGTATAATTCACCTTTCCCTTTCCTTACCCCTTCCTCACCGCCAAAACCTTCCAGGTGTGCTTTCCCGCAGTTGGTGATCAGGCCATGAGTGGGCTCGGTATATACGCAGTAACCGGCTATTTCTTTCTGGTGATTGGCGCCCATCTCTATCACGGCCATTTCCGCATCGGGTTGTACACTGAGCAAGGTCAGGGGCACACCAATATGGTTATTCAGGTTACCCTGTGTGGTATAGGTCTTATAATGCGAAGAGAGCACTGCATAGATCAGTTCCTTGCTGGTGGTTTTTCCATTACTGCCCGTGATGCCGATAAAAGGTATGGTAAATTGACGGCGATGGTAATGTGCCAGTTCCTGTAAAGCCAGTAAAGTATCGGCCACCCTGATCAGTCGTTTGTCCGAGGGGTCCACGTCCTCATCCACCACCGCATAAGCCGCACCGGCTTCCAGTGCCTGTTTGGCAAACTGGTTGCCATTGAAATTGGGTCCTTTCAGTGCAAAGAAAATATCACCCTGCTTCAGTTTCCTCGTATCTGTCTGCACGGAGGGGTGTTGCTGGAAGATCTTGTATAGTTCGGCTATAATCACAGTAAGTGTTTTATGTGTCAAACTTATTCAATATTGGCGAATTAGCGGCGAGCTATGAGCCGCGAGCTTCCAGCAACCAGCAGCCAGTACCCAGCATCCAGTAACGTCCCCCCCCATTCATTCATTCATTCTATCAATCACTCATTCACTAAAAAGCCACCCCAATCCGGGATGGCTTTGCTGTATTTCTACCTTTTCCTGATCGCTGATTTTTATCGTTTGTTTCGGCGGTTAGGGAAGAAAGTGCCGGTTTTTGATTTGCGTGAAATGGATTCTGAGGGGCCATAATGGTTCATGGCGCAACGGAAGCCCAGTTCTTTGGTGCTCAGGTCTTCTTCCAAGAAACGGCGTGCACCGGGTGCCAGCCAGTAGGCCCTGTCGTTCCAGCTACCACCCTTGTATACCCTTGATTTATCGGAGATCAGGGTGGTGATACCGTAGTTGTACAATACGTTGCTGGTGGAGTCACCATCCAGGTAGTTGGTGGCATAAGATTTCTGGTAGTTTCTGCGGTTACGCAGGGCTGAATCTGATTCGGGAATCATTTTGATACGGCCTTTATCGTCTCTCAGGTTACCTGCACCACCGCTCATGTCCACTTTCTGGAACACGTTACCACGGTAAGGGTTAAAATCATCATCGCCATCATTGGTAACAGGACGGTATACATCCATCACCCACTCGTTCACGTTGCCACTCATGTTATACAGGCCAAAACCATTGGGCATGAAAGAAGTGACTTCAGCAGGGATGGCGGCATTATCGTTCAAGCCACCGGCCACACCCATGTTATCACCGGCGCCACGTTTAAAGTTGGCCAGGAAAGCTCCCTGGAACGCACTTTTTTTGGTGTAACGGATATTATCAAAACCATCATTTTTCCAGGCATAGATCTGTTTGTTGGAGATCACTTCCTCGCCACGTGCATTGCCTTTCTGCTTTTTCTGCGGGTTCTGCATGATATAACCGTAAGCGGCATATTCCCACTCGGCTTCTGTTGGCAGACGGTAATCACCGAAGATGATCCCGTCTTCAAATTTCACCTGTGCCCTGGGACGACCCTGGGCATCTTTCAGCGGATTACTTTTTGATGTGGCCTGTTTGCCAGGAGTTGCCTGGTATTCGCCCATGATATAGGCTTTGCTGTTAAAGTTGTCCTGGCCCGCACCATTCATTTCTTTTTTGATCTGGCTGCGCTTATCCAGGAAGCCCTTGTTCATCAGGGTTAGCTCGTTCACGCGGTCTGTACGCCAGATACAGTATTCTGTGGCCTGTTTCCAGCTTACGCCTACCACGGGGTAGTAGTTGTAAGAAGGGTGACGGAAATAATACTCCACATAAGGCTCATTGAAAGCCAGCTCACTTCTCCAAACCAGGGTATCGGGTTTGGCCTGGTCTACTACAGAATCCATACCGGCCTGTCCGAACACGTTCTCCAGCCAGTACAGGTACTCACGGTAATGCACGTTGGCCACTTCGGTCTTATCAATAAAAAAGGAGTTAACCGTAATACGGCGGGGGATATTGTTCCAGTCGCCCATCACATCTTCCTGTGCGGCGCCCATGGTAAAAGTACCACCCTGAACAAATACCAGTCCCGGAGCGGTTTTTACATCTGCTGGTTTAGCAACCGAGAAGTTGCCCTGGTCTTTGTCATTGTAATTCCAACCGGTTGCCGTAGACTGCTCCTTTTTCTTTTTCAGCATACTACAGGAGGCCACGGAACCTGCCACTGCCAGAAGTAAAACTACATTTCTGGTTGTTTTCAATAACTGCATGTCAATAGATTGAATTTGGAATATTGGGTTTCTCTAAGATACGTCTATGCGAATATATAAGATTTTGACTAATCCACTAATATGCTCATCCGCTTTGATGTTAGCAAAAGCCTAATTTTAAACCTGATTCGTTGCGGCGGCTCGTCGCTGCCTGCATTATTTACCGATCTTAGATTTGTATGAACCTGCGGTCTTTTTTTTTGGTAGGGATTTTCCTGGTGCTGGGTAGTAATTTTCTATGGGCACAAAGGGTCTATACCCCGCATTCCGTGCTGGCCACAGGCAACTGGTACCGCATAGCCGTTACCCGTGAGGGAGTGTATAAAGTGGATCTACCTTTCCTGTCCTCGCTCGGTATATCCACCGCTTCCATTGCCTCTTCCTCCATCCGTTTCTATGGGAATGGCGGCGCCATGCTGGATGAGAACAATGCGGTTACCCGTCCCGACGACCTTATCGAAAACCCGATCGAAGTGGTAGATGGGGGGGATGGACTTTTCAATGGCTCCGATCATTTCCTGTTTTATGCGCCCGGACCTCATAGATGGCTTCGTGACAGTGCCAACCAGCGCTTCCGGCACCAGAAAAATCGCTATGCCGATACTGCTTATTATTTTATCACCATCGGTGGAACGGGTAAAAGGATCACCCGTCCCGCAACATCCCCGGCAGCGACCATTACGGTGAACAGTTTCCAGGAACGCTATTTTTATGAGAACGACCTGGTGAACCTGCTGAACAGCGGAAAAGAATGGCTGGGTGAAGAATTCAATGACCAGCTGGGCGGTAACAGCAGCCGGACTTTTACGGTCGACTGGCCCGGATTACAGCAGAACCAGCCGGTTACCCTGGTCACAGACCTGGTGAGTCGCTCTGTGGGAGGCAATAGTAGTTTTTCGGTCAGGCTGAACGGTCAAACGGCACAAACCGTGAACCTGCCGGCGGTATCAGGATATTTCCTGGATGCATTTGCCAGTACCGCCACCCATACCAGTAACTGGACCGTTTCGCAGAACAGCCTTGCACTGAACCTGGGGTATATTCCCGGTGTGGCAGGTAGCCAGGGTTGGCTGAACTGGTTTGAACTGCATGGAAGAAGGGCTTTGACTTTTACCCCCGGTGGACAATTATTGTTCCGCGACTGGGCATCGCTGGCAAACGGTTCGGTGGCCCAATTCAGTATTACCAATAATGGCAGTGCTTTGTCTGTTTGGGAGATCACAGATCCCCTGCGGCCATTGGCCATGCGTGTGACAAACAATGCAGTACAATCTGTGTTTGCCAGGGATGCATCGCAGTTGCGTGAGTATGTGGCTTTTTCGGGTGCCGGCCTGCTAACGCCTGTTGCCATGGGTAAAATAGCCAACCAGGACCTGCACAATACAACGGCGGTGGATTATATCATTCTAAGTCATCCTTCCCTGCTCACAGAAGCGCAGCGGCTCGCTGCTTTTCACCAGCAACGAAATGGGTATCGAACAGTGGTGGTCAATACCGATCAGGTGTATCTGGAATTTTCAGGTGGTACACCCGATCCGGCAGCATTGCGTGATCTTGTAAAAATGTATTTCGACAAAGCGGGCGCCAATATCTCCGACCGACCCCGCTACCTGTTGCTCTTTGGCAGTGCTTCTTACGATTATCGTTACCGCATCAATGGTAACAGTAACCTGGTACCGGGTTATGAATCGGTGAACTCTTTAGAGCCATTGCTGACGCATACTTCGGATGATTTTTTCGGCTTGCTGGATGATACCGACAATATCAACCGGAATGATCCGGGTATGACCCTGGACATCGGCATCGGCAGGATCCCCGCGCGTAACCTGGCAGAGGCGAAGACCATGGTGGATAAGATCATCCGTTACCAGTCCGCAACCAGCCTGGGCAGCTGGCGTAACCAGACTGTTTTTGTGGCCGATGACCGCGACCAGAACCTGCACCTCGAAGATGCGGAAGCCATTACAGCAGTGGCCAGCTCGGTCAATCCTTTGCTTAATTCCTATAAGATCTACCTGGATGCATACCCGGTAGTCAGTACCAGTGCCGGTGCCAGGTATCCGGCGGTGAATGATGCTATTGTCGGACAGGTCTTCAATGGGGCTTTACTGGTGAACTACAGCGGTCATGGCAGTTACCAGCGCCTTGCCGATGAAGCTGTGCTGACACAGGAAGAGCTGGCCCGTTTCAATAACCCCGATAAACTGCCGCTGTTCATCACCGCCAGTTGCGATTTTGCCCCGCACGATGATCCATCCAAAAATTCATTGGGTGCCGCCATCCTTACAGGTAATGCGCATGGCGCCATTGCCCTGCTCACCACCACAAGGCTGGTGTTCGCGTACAGTAACCGGCAAATGAACGAGAACTACCTGTCCATCGCCCTGAAACCCTTGCCCGACGGTCGTTACCTGACCCTGGGCGAATCGGTGCAACAGGCCAAGAACTATACTTCGCTCAGCACCGGCGACCTGCTGAACAACCGAAAGTTCACTTTGCTGGGAGATCCCGCCTTACGACTTGCCTTCCCCGAAGGAAGGGTGCGGCTCACCGGTATCAACGGCCATGCCATTGGCACGAACGATACGTTACGCGCGCTACAGCCATATACTTTCACGGGCGAAGTGACCGATGCACAGGGCCGACTGCAGAACGGTTTTAACGGAACCGTTTACCCGACCGTATACGATCAGGCACAGGCAGTCAAGACACTGGGCAATGATCCGGGCAGTAAAGTGGTGACGTTTCAGCAGCAGACGAATATTTTGTACAAAGGCAATGCCACTGTTACCAACGGAAAGTTCCGTTTCACGTTTGTGGTTCCCAAAGACATCAACTATGCCGCAGGCAAAGCCAGGATCAGCCTGTATGCGCAGGATGGTGCAAA
This sequence comes from Bacteroidota bacterium, assembly GCA_016183765.1. Classification (GTDB taxonomy): domain Bacteria; phylum Bacteroidota; class Bacteroidia; order Chitinophagales; family Chitinophagaceae; genus Sediminibacterium. The sequence goes on along the minus strand of JACPEA010000014.1, from coordinate 19,792 downwards.
AGATGCCAATGGTGTGCAGACAGATCTCGTCATTGGCGGAACCGGAACTTCCGTAATAGCAGACCGCACAGGCCCGCAGATCCTGCCTTACCTGAATGATGACCAGTTCCTGAATGGCGGCCTGACCCACGAGAACCCGGTGCTGCTGCTGAAACTATACGATTCATCGGGCATCAATACCTCCGGTACGGGTATCGGTCATGATATTACGGCAGTGATCGATGGGGTGGAAAGAAGCATCCTCGTGCTGAACGATTTTTATACGGCCGACCAGGATAGCTACCAACGGGGCCGGGTGCGGTACCAGTTACCTACGTTAACCGAGGGCAAACATACCATCCGTATCAAAGCCTGGGATGTGGCCAATAACTCCAGCGAAGTGAGCCTGGATTGCCAGGTGGTAAAGCAGAACCGCCTGCAGGTAGCGGCCGTGCGTAATTTCCCCAACCCGTTCAGCAATGCCACCACTTTTGCCTTTGAACACAACCAGCCCGATACGGACCTGGATGTCACCATCGGCATCTACCATATGGGTGGCGGACTGGTAAAACAGATCAGGAGAAAGGTCAATACCGGCGGTACCCGTAACTGCCAGATTTATTGGGATGGGGCTGATCAGTTGGGTTCAAAACTGAAAAAAGGTATCTATATTTACAAAATAATCGTTGCCACCAAAACCGATCGGGCTGAAACGGCCCGGCAACTGATTCTTCTCTAAAACTGACTGAATGGTTTGACCTCTACCTTTTTTGGTGCTTAACATTACACATTAATTTAATAGTATTGTAGTATACCGCTCTGGCTGTTTGTAAGAATAGCCTGAAAACTTTGTCGGGCACCGGCAAGCGTTGTCACCGGTTTACTGCTCTTACAGAGAACCAGAGATGGGTATATCCCTAAATCCTATTTATCGTAATCGTTCTGTTTGCTTTGGCTTACGGGGCAGTCTAAAACCATTGTTGATGAGTTCGATTCTTAAGAAGATCAGTGCCTGTCTGGCAATTATGTTCTGTATCCATGGTGTTGCCAGGGCACAGGCCGATTCTATTAATATCGTATCTACCGCGGTACCCTTCCTGCGTATATCACCCGATGCCAGGGCGGGAGGTATGGGCGATCTGGCCATTGCCACTTCTCCCGATGCCAATGCGCCTTTCTGGAACCTGGCCAAAGTGCCCTTTGCCAAAAAGAAATCGGCGATCGCCCTAAACTATACGCCCTGGTTAAAAGACCTGGGATTGACAGATGTATACCTGGCCAGCCTGGCTGCTTACCACCAGCTGGATGAACAGCAGGCCATTTCTACCTCTATCCGGTTTTTCAGCCTGGGTAATATTCAGCTCACCGATTATTCCGGTAATATCCTGAATACGGTAAAACCCAGTGAATTTTCTATGGATGCCGGTTATTCCCGTATCCTGAATGAAAAACTCAGTATTGGTGTGGCATTGCGTTACATCAATTCCAGACTGGTGGTTGGCGATGTGGGTACTGGCGTAGTTTATAAAGCCGGTAATGCAGTGGCCGGCGATGTGTCGCTGTTCTATCATGGTGTGAATGAAGAAGGGGAAGGATTGAACTGGGGAGTCACTTTATCTAACCTGGGCAGCAAAGTGGGTTATACCAACGACTCGCGCAATAAAGATTTCATACCCGCCAACCTGGGTCTGGGGCTTACCTATACCAAAGCCATCAATGAAATGAACAAGATCACTTTTGGTCTTGATATCAATAAATTACTGGTACCCACTGCGCCCCAGGCCACCGGTAATTATTCCGTGGACTCGGCAAGACTGGTCGATTACCGTTCCACCAGCGTAGTGTCCAGCTGGATGAAATCATTCAGTGATGGCAGTAGCCAGCTCAAATCGCTGCAGGCTTCATTGGGTGCAGAATATGCTTACAATAACCAGTTTTTTGTCCGTGCCGGCTATTTTTACGAGAACAAGAACCGCGGCAACCGAAAATTCTTCTCCGTCGGCGCCGGCTTCTCCATCGACCAGATGCAGGTGAATTTCTCCTACCTGGTCCCCTCCGGCAGCGGCGTTACGCGTAATCCCTTATCAAATACCCTTCGGTTTGGGATCGTATTTAACCTGAACGGAAGCAATGAGTAGGGCAGGAACAATGAGTGAATGAGTGGATGAGTGGATGAGTGAATGAGTGAATGGGCAATCGGCAGTAGTGAGTGGTGAGTAGGGAGTTGGCCTTCCGCGGAGCGGGATCTTCACTTCGATTTTGTCTTTAGTCTTTAGCTTATTAGGAGCAGATTAGGCAAGCAGTTATTTGCCGGAAAGCATTTGGTTGGCATTTAGTATTTGACTTTGTGGAGCCTTCGGCAGCTTTCAGGTATTGGTATATACCCTTTGTGATGTCTGCCTTTAACAAGCGTGCAGGATTAAAACATTCACTCATTCACTCATCCACTCATTCGCTCATTGTTCTTATTCACCGCAGAGGTATCAACCAAACTTCAACACTCGTCTGCTCCTTGCTCATCTGTTCAACTGCTTATCCCCTTTGTGATACCTGCCTTTAACAAGCGTGCAGGATCAAAGCATTCACTCATCCTATCATTCTATCATTTTCCTTTCGAAACCCCAACTTCCCACATGCCGTCAAATTTGCCATTCACTCATTCACTCATCCACTCATTCACTCATTGTTTTTTCCCCAACAATTCTCATTACTTTTACCGAAATAAATATTGAAACAGCATTAAAATCACTTGCGATTTAGTATTGCCGCATCCTTTAGTGTAATTGCCGCGCCCTTTAGGGCGTGGATAAGGGTTTCTGGAGAAGAATAAGGTGTCCGGGCTTTAGCCCGGTGTTAGGATTAAGGAGGGCATGTCGGCCAATTCGAAACTTATCTACTTGCTGTCAAGCAGGTTTGCTAGTACACCGAAACTACCAGATCATTTTGCGTTTAACCAATGTTTGTATGGAAATTGCTATCTGATAGTATTCCCTGGTTTCTGACATATCTGGTGCCAGATGGTCATGAGGATACCTGGCTCTTACTGCATAGAGATTCATGTTTTTCATATCCAGGTTGGAAAAATCTTTATCGATGGCAGCACATTCCCCTAATAAATAATCAAGGTTATGCGTATATCCAAAATCACGGTCATGGAGGATCAAAAAAGCTTTCAGGTATTTTTCGATGGATTGCTGACAATGAAAACAGGCAATATCAAGTATTAATGGGGAAGCTTCTATGAGAATTTGAGCCGGCAGTAAATCATTGGCTGCTTTTTCTGTCTATTGCAGGAGGATATTTTTCTCTTCTTCTGTTATATTTCAATGGCGTCTTTCAAAGCGTAGTATATAATATGTCCTTTGGCATTCCGGCGATCGGCTATTTCTTTTTTGCTCTGTACGATCACATCAAAGGGGGCCCTGATCAAATGAACAAGCGTCTTGCCAATTTTCGTTTCGCAATCCATTTTTTCCCGGGGGGCTAAGGTATGCGGAGTCACTACCAATACATCATAATCACTATATTGGTTTTCCTGTTCTCTAGCTCTCGACCCCAAAAGAAGTACCTTTGCACCCGGAATAAATGACTGCACGGTTTCTTTTATAATATGACGAATCTCGGGAGTATTCATACCATAAATGTAAGCAAAAGAAATAAATGAATGGGTTGTGTTTGTCCTGGGAGTTACGGATATGGCAGCTTTAAAAATTTTAGCCTGGAAGCCTGGAGATAGACGTCACTCGGCGGAGCCGAGCGACTATTCCGATGAGTGAGTGACCCATTGACCGGTTAGCACATTAACATATTAGTTAATTGGGTTCCTCGATATTCCCTGCCCAACAATTCTCACTACATTTACCAAAATAAATATTGAAACAGCATTAAAACCAATCACATGCGTTTACGGATCGGATATGGAATAGATTTTCACCAGTTGGTTACAGGCAGAGACCTGTTCATAGGTGGTGTGCAGATACCACACGATATGGGTGCATTGGGACATAGTGATGCGGATGTGCTGTTACACGCCATCTGCGATGCCCTGCTGGGCGCCCTCAGCCTGGGCGATATCGGGGTGCATTTTCCGGATACCTCTAATGAATTCAAGAATATCGACAGTAAAATACTGCTGGCCAGAACCTATGAACTGATCAAAAAAGAAGGATATACAGTTGTTAATATCGATTCATCCCTATGCCTGGAAGCCCCCAAGATCAAACCCTATGTTCCCGCCATGCAGCAAGTGATCGCAGACATCCTCCAGATCTCCATCAAAGACATCTCCATCAAAGCCACCACCACCGAAAAAATGGGCTTCGTAGGCCGCAAAGAAGGACTGGTGGCGCATGCGGTGTGTCTGTTGGAGGATAGATCAATGAGTGGATGATAGAATGAGTGAATGTTTTGATTACTGCTAGCCGCATGTTCAGGTGAAGCAATGGGGGAATTGTGAATGGGCAATGGTGAATTGTCAATCGTGAGTCGTCAGTGGTGAGTGAAAGTTGCCAGCATCCAGTATCCAGTATCCCCATCAATTACTAATTCCTAACGGCTTTGTTGCATGAATAAATGCAGCCTTATCAATGATTACAAAGGGTGTAAAGTAATAATTAACTCGAAAATTGGCTCATATTGAGTCCTTATTCTTCTGAAACCCCCACAAACATTGGAAAATATTCATGCAACAACACCATTCCTAACTATTAACTTCCCCCTCATCCAAATCACCACAACACATTACCTTTAACCCTATGAGCGCATCGCCACATATTGCTGTTGTTGGGTTAGGATATGTAGGACTGCCGCTGGCACTGGCTTTTGCGGGAAAATACCGGGTGACCGGGTATGATATCAATTCCGTGAGAATATCGGAACTGCAACAAGGGATTGACAGTACCCATGAGGTTGACAGGCAAACGATACAGGATGCCATTCAGCTTCAGTTCACCAGCCAGCTTGCGGATATCGCAGACTGTTCGATTTATATTGTTACCGTTCCCACACCCCTTAACGGGCAGAAAGAACCTGACCTGCATTTCCTGTTACAGGCTTCGCAGCAGGTGGGTAGTGTTTTGAAAAGAGGTGATATCGTGATCTATGAGTCTACTGTTTATCCGGGTTGCACCGAAGAGGATTGTGTGCCTGTACTGGAGAAACAGAGTGGGTTACGGTATAATATTGATTTCTTCTGTGGGTATTCGCCGGAACGGATCAATCCCGGCGATAAACAGCGGCCCATCACTTCTATCCGTAAAGTAACATCCGGTTCCACGGAGTCTGTGGCAAAATCGATTGATGATCTGTATGCCAGTGTCATTACTGCGGGTACTTATCTGGCTCCCAGTATGAAAGTGGCCGAAGCCGCCAAAGCCATCGAAAATGCCCAGCGTGATGTGAACATCTCTTTCATGAATGAGCTGTCCCTCATCTTTGATCGGATGGGTATCGATACGCAGGAAGTGCTGAAAGCTGCTGCCACTAAGTGGAACTTCCTGCCCTTTCAGCCGGGACTGGTGGGTGGACATTGTATCGGCGTAGATCCGCATTACCTGGCACATAAAGCCATGCAGCTGGGTTACCAGCCCAAAGTGATCCTTTCCGGAAGAGAAGTGAACGATGGCATGGGCGTATTCGTTGCCGAAAAGACCATTGCCCTGCTGGCGGCACGTAAAAAAGGGCATTTACCCGGAGCTAAGGTTTTGATCCTCGGTTTTGCTTTCAAAGAGAACTGCTCCGACACCCGCAATACCAAAGTGGTGGACATTTACCATACCCTGCAAAATGCAGGACTGCAGGTTACCCTATACGATCCCTGTGTCAGCAGCGAAGCCGTAGCACAGGAATATGGCATCCAGCTATCGGAAACTTTCTCTTACCAACAGGATGCTGTCATCCTCGCCGTGGCCCACCAGGTTTTTCAACAGCTCGATTTTCCCGGTTTCCGAAACAATGGGGCACTCATCTTTGATGCAAAAAGTGTGTTGGATAGAGGGTTGGTTGATGCAAGGCTGTAGGGGAGCAATGAGTGAATGAGTGGATGAGTGAATGAGTGAATGTTGAAAACCAACTAACCTCATATTTTGGTGAAGCAATGGGATTATTGTGAATGGTCAATGGTGAATTGTCAATCGTGAGTCGTGAGTGGTGAGTGGTGAGTCGTGAGTTTGTTCATGGATACTGGAAGCTCACAGCTCGTGGCTTAAAGCTGGGGCCTGGAACCGCATGCCGCAGGCAGGCTAAAGCCAATACGCCAAACGCCTCACGCCTCACCAATCAATGAACTACTTACCATACTACTCCGAAATAAGCCAAATGCTAAATGCCAACCGCTAAATGCTTCATCAATCAATTAACTACTCCACCAAACTACTCCGAACAAGCCAATGCGCTAACCCGCCAATGCGCCAATACGCCCACCAATCAATAAACTGCTCTCCCAAACTACTCCGAACAAGCTAAAGGCCAAAGACTAAAGACCAAATCCTACTCCCCACTCACGACTGACTACTCACGACCACCCATCCACTCATTCACTCATCCACTCATTCACTCATTGCCCTATACTCCCCCGGCGAACACCCCATAACCCTTCTGAATGCCGTACTGAAATTGCTGGCATTATTGTAGCCGCAGAGATAGGCAATTTCTTTGATGCTTTTATAGGAGGCCAGCTCCTGTTTGGCCAGTTCCATTTTTTGCAGTTCCAGGAAACGGTAGGGACTGGTTTGGAACAGGTGATGAAAGCCTTTCTCCAGTTTCAGTTTACTCATGCCATGCAGTTGTGCCAGCCACTGGGTATCGGGGGTATCGCGAATATGTTGCTGTATATACTGTTTTACCGAAAACAGTTGCTGGATATCATCAAGACTGAGTTCTGCGGAGCCGGTTGCGCCATATACATGATTCCGGATCAGTTCTTTGATAAAGGATAAACAGGTATGGTGAAAAGGTAAGGGCTTAGGCGAATAGGAAGCTTGTGTTAATAGCAGGCAGGAACGTACCAGGCGGGTATTTACCCGTCCGATCGTTTGCCAGCAGCCATTGCGTTTTGATGACGGATCCTGGGTGTATTCGGGGTAATGGATCAACAGCAAATGGAGGAACTGGTTATTTTTCCACTCAGATGTGATAACTACTTCATTGCCGCTGCCGATAATAAAATGGGTGGGGTCGAGCAGCAGGGGTGATTCATTTTCCAGTTGAACACTGCATTCACCGGAAAAGACGATGCCAAATAAACGCGCCGATACCGCTTGTCTCAGCTGTAACCTGTCATTTTCTTTAAGCGATGCCACTACATACCAGATATCGGTTGTTACAATGGCCAGGTTTTGTAACAGGATAACACGATTGGGCTCGGTCCACACGCTTGCCTCGGTGCCGGGCAAACGGTAGGCAAGCAGGCGATCAGGAACCTGCTTCGAGCAGGCGATCGGCATATCGTTCAGGTACAGCTGCATGGTAAAACAACCGTAAATCTAACTTAGTCCACTTATGCGGGAGGGTTTTTAGGAAAAATAGAGTGTTTTCCACCAGAATTAGCGTATAAATACGCTATGCAGCATACTATTTATCCGCTTTTTTTGTGCAAAACAAATTTTATGATACCAAATCAAATCTCTCTGCAGGAAGCCATTGCGCTTACCTCACGTTACCGCACCGCACCCGTTACTGCTGCGTTTTTTTCAGAAGTTTATGATGGTGCTTCAGTATTGGCGCTGCTGAACCAGCCGGGTTGTCGGTCTTTTCGCGTATATTTAGGACGAAAGCCCGACCAGCGTATCTGTACCGTATTGGTAGGAGTAGATGCCAACGGACATGATATCCTTCCCCCCACCGGGCCGGCAAATTTTACTGTTGCTGAAGGTATTCTGTTGGAAGAAGCCATTCAATGCCCCCCGATCTGTCCAACACCTTCGCCCTTAAATGAATGACATGCGCGATTTTGATATCCTGCTGGTATCTGCCTGCTCTATCCTGTTGCCGCTGATCGCGGCCGCAGGCAGGTACCGGCGTTTATCGTATCGTTATGCCCCACTGGTAATTTTATTACTGGCAGGCACCGTGAATGAACTCATCAGTTATGCAGCGGCACACTGGTGGCATAACAACCAGGTAAATGCTAACTGTTATACCCTCATCGAATACCTGCTCCTGCTCTGGCAACTGCTAAGAATGCAGGCACAGGAAAAAATGACCCTTACCGTTGCCGCCTTCGCCGGACTGATCATCTGGCTAACCGATAATGTCTGGTTACATGGCATTGACCAGGCCAATGTATGGTTCCGGATCAGCGCTTCGCTGATCATGGTGTATTTCAGCATCGATACCGCTACACAGTTATTGCTGGGTAACTCCACTCCTGTATTACAGAAGACCGACCTGGCACTCTGCCTCGCTTTCTTCGTATACCATACGTATCGCAGCTTCATCCTGCTGTTCAGCTTTTTTGCCAGTCACCCCTTTTCTGTTGTCAGCCGTCATTTATGGCTGGCCCTGGCTGTCATCAATATCCTGATTCATATCACTTACACCATTGCCATCCTATGGATCCCCAAACAACCATCGACCTCAAACAGGTATTCCTGATCAGTCTTGGTTTTATGAGTGTACTATTGCTCATCGTACTGGTTAGCCTGATCCGCCGGTTCCGCCTGCGCCTGCAGCAATACCACCTGCAACTGGCCCGCGAAGTAGAACTGATCGATGCGGAAAGAAGAAGGATACATACCGACCTGCACGATGAACTGGGTACGGGCCTTGCCAGTATCAGCCTGCTGGCACAGCAGATACAGCCCCATGACCCTGTACCCATTGTTGAAAAGATCTACCACCAAACCCGGCTGCTGCAAACCAAGATCAGGGAGATCGCTTATAATTTTGTGCCGGCCATCCTGGAAACGCGGGGCCTGGCCATTGCCATTCAGGATCATGTGGCAGATATCGCCAGCAGCCATCCTGTCTCCATCACCGTAGATATTCAGATCAGTGATCAGTTCTATTCCCTTCCCCAATCGGTGCACCTGTACCGGCTGATACGCGAGCTGCTCACCAACGCACTGAAACATGCCTGTTGCAGCCGTATCTCCTTACAGCTAAGGGAGAACAAAAGATCTGTCATACTTTCCCTCTCCGATAACGGTATCGGTTTTATACCCGAACAGCCCGCTACCTGGCTCAAGGGTGCGGGTTTATCGCATATACAGTCCAGGGCAAATATTCTCAAAGCCCATCTGTCCATCCGTTCCCTGCCTGGCACCGGCACAGATATATCCATTAGCATACCCTTACATTCGCTGCGGTCATGAATAAAACGCCTATTCGGATCCTGTTGGCAGACGATCATGATCTTTACCTGGATGGCCTGCAAGGGTTCTTCCAGACCCAGTCTGTCTACCAGGTGGTGGCAGCGGCACACAATGGTGCAGAACTGGTGGCGCTGGCTGAATTGCACCAGCCACAGATCGTACTCACCGACCTGCGCATGCCCATGCTCAGCGGTGCAGAAGCCATTCATCAGATCACCCTGGCAAGTCCCACCTGTAAATGCCTGGTGTTGACCAATTACGAAAATAATAGCTCCGTTATCGAGGCCCTGGAAGCGGGGGCAAGCGGTTATATCACCAAGGATATGCCAAAACAGGAACTCTTTACGGCGCTGGATCAGGTCAGCCGGGGATATCCTTATTTCTGCCACAGCACCAATGCAAAAATGGTCAGGCTTCTCAGCAGAAGCAACTATAACCCATTTTCTAATAAAAAACCAGCCAGGTTCACGGATCATGAAAAAACCCTGATCTACCTGATATGTCTCCAGAATAGCAACCAGGAAATTGCCGAGACCCTTTCCCTCAGCACCCGCACCATCGAAAATAACCGCTCCCGCATCTTCAGCAAAATGCGCGTCAGAACCCCCGCCGGCGTGGTCATCTATGCCCTAAAGCATAATATGATAGCTCTGGATGATTTGGATGGATAAGCGAATGAGTGAATGAGTGAATGAGTGGATGGGTAGTCGTGAGTAGTCAGTCGTGAGTAGTCAGTCGTGAGTGGGGAGTAGGATTTGGTCTTTAGTCTCTGGTCTTTGGCTTGTTGGGAGTAGATTGGGGGGAGCAGTTTATTGATTGGAAAGGCAGGTTGGCGTATTAGCGCATTGGCGCATTGGGTTGTTCGGAGTGGTTTTTGTGAGCAGTTCATTGATTGGTAAAGCATTTGGCGGTTGGCATTTAGCATTTGGCTTGTTCGGAGTAGTTTGGGGGAGCAGTTTATTGATTGGTAGAGCGGTTGGCGCACCTGCCGGCAGGCAGGTTCTATCATCCTATCATTGCTTTGAGCCACGGGCTGTGAACTTCTAGCGTCCAGCATCTCACTCCCCACTGACGACTGACTACTCACGATTGACGATTCACAATTGCCCATTCAAAATAATCCCATTGCTTCATCTGAATATGCGGTCAGCAGAGATCAAAACATTCACTCATTCTATCATCCTATCATTCTATCATTGCCTCACTCTAACATGCGGTTAGCACCTATCAAAACATTCACTCATCCACTCATTCACTCATTCGCTCATTGGTTAATCCCCTTCCCTCATACAAAAAACCGTATCCCTCATAACTGCCTGCTGCTAATTTGGCCTTATGAAAAACAGCATACTACAGTTGATCCGGTTGATTTTGATAGGGTTGTATAGTTATGTGGCATTCAGCAAATGGTTGGCTTTTGGGCGGTTTGTGCATGATATGCATAACCAGCCCTTTGCCCGCTGGTTGGCGGATCTGTTGATAGGGGTGTTGCCTTTGCTGGAGTTGGCAGTGGCGGGTTTGCTCTTTTTTCCGAAGCTGGTTGTATGGGGTTTTCGGTTGTCGTTGGTGCTGATGGGAGTTTTTACCCTGTATGTGGGGGCCGTGTTGCTGGGTGTATTTGACCGGATACCCTGTGCCTGTGGTGGTTTTTTGAATGGCTTGGGGTGGGGACAGCACCTGGCTGTGAACCTGCTATTGTTGGGGGTATCAGTTTGGGGTGGGTATCTATATAAGCAGAATATAAAGAAAGAGATGCATGCATCGCAGGGAGTAAGCCGAAAACCTGTATAAAAGAGTAGGCGATATTTCTTTCACCAATGTTGCCTAAGGAGCAACACATGGGTTTCTTTTTTTACACTTAAAAAAATCATCATGAAAAAATTATCATCTATCCTTCCGATCCTGGCCCTGCTGATCGCAGTGGCCGGAGCCTTTGCCATGAAGCCGGCACCTAAAAATAACCTGGTGCTGACCTACTATTTCACCGGGGTATCCGGCGAAGAGTTCGATCCAACCAAGTATGACATCAACCCTCCGTCTGGTGGATGTTCCGGTAATACCCTGGCCTGTGAGGTTCAGGTGCCTGATGGGTATTCCAGCATAGAAGATTACATGACCTGGCTAAATCAACAGTCTAATAAGCAGGTGCTGTTGGATGCGCAGGTTATTACGAAAAGGGATTAAGGGCTCCTAAAAAAGAACACCAATGAACTGTTTTCATTGGTGTTCTTTCATTATTATCTTGGGTTCTGGGGAATACCTGACAATTGAATGATCTCCTCTGGAATCGCAATGGCATACCTTGGATCATTGGGTGGCAGGGTATAGGTCTGGCTACCCAGATTTCGTGTAAGGTTGATGCCAGCTCCCTCCATATTTAGTCTTTTCAGGTCCATCCACCTGAGACCTCGCATCAGTAATTCTTTTCTCCTTTCGGTTCGTATCATTTGCAGTAAGACTGGCCCGGATAGGTTTGAGACCGGAATATAAGTTCCCGTCCGCCAGCGGTTCTGCAAAAGGGTATTCAAATCGGCCATAGCCGGTGAGAGATTACCCAATTTTGCATTAGCTTCTGCCCGCATCAGGTAGACCTCATCTGTAGCCAGCCCACTGAATAGATTCCCGCCTCCTTCATAACTTCCCTTGAATCCATAGGTTCCATTGCCATTGCTTTTGAAAAACAAGGTTTTGCGCAGATCATTGGGATGATAACTATTGTATAGGTTCGAATCTATCTTTGCCCGGTTAATAGAAATGGGAGACGGAACAGGAATCAGGTTTTCCATGATGACTTCCGTATTGAGCTGCGAAAAAGGAAAGGCGCTGTTTGAATTTAGGGTATTATAGTTGAGCAGTGTGTTTTTGATCTGTAGTGTTTTATCCGCATAGTACAAGCAACTGTCATAGTTTCCTATGGAGAGATAGGTTCTCGCGAGCAAACCATAGGCTGCTGCTCTGGATGGACGCATCACATGAAGCGGCGAAGGTGACAGGCGTTCAGCTGCTTCCTTCAAATCCTGCAGGATCTGTGTATAGGTTTGTTTCAGGGAGGCTCTGACGGATCTTTCATTGAAATCCTGTGACATGCGCAAGGGTATGCCCATCGCAGTTTCTGCTTTGGCTGGATTATATGGGAGGGTCCAGATGATCGCTGCCTGAAGGAAAGACCGGGAGCGTAATACCAAAGCTGATCCCTTCACGTTGTCCCATTCAGATTGGTTCCCAGCAGTTCTCTCAATGGATCTGATATTATCCAAAACAACATTTGTTATATATACCGTACTGTAAATATTCGACCAGTCATTTTGGTAGTTGGAAAATACGCGGTCGTCCTGCCAGGTATACTGACGTCTATAGAATTCTGCCAGCGAATTCCAATCTGCCTCAGTCAGGTAGTAGTCATCAGCACTGGTTTCGGCAGCGCCAGGATCGGTGTTATTTAACTTGTAATAGGTATCCAGCAAAGATTGTAGGTCACTCAATGTGCTGGGTACAGAAAGCGCCTGGCTGGGTTTGGTATCCAGGTATTTTGTGCAGGCCCCCAGCAGCAGCGAAGTCATCATTAAAAAACCAATCGTATATCTATATTGTCGTTTCATGGTTATGTTTTTGGTGATTAAAAACTAAGGTTGCATCCCAGTGCAAAAGCAGCTGAAGGAGGGATGGTGTTATCGAGGTAATCGGGATCCAGTTTTGCTTTATTGGCCCTCCAGAGTATACCCAGGTTACTGGCATTGACAAATAACCTGATATGCCTGAATATATTGTTTGTCCTTTTGTTTGGTGTATAGTCGTAACTCAGGGTAATATATTGCAGTCGGATATGATCTCCTTTTTCCACCATGGGCTCTGAGCCCTGGTAAAAAACATCCCTGTTTGATACTGCCGGATAGATCATGGAAGGAACCGTGGTGTTGTTTTCATCTCCTGGATTCTGCCATCTTCTGGCAAAATCTGCATGGCCTCCTCCATTATTGAATAGCGTATTGTAGCTAATGGTACTGCGCCGGAAATAATAGCCTGTTTTGCCTACGATATTTACAGCCAGCGAAAACCGCCCATAGGTGAACGTGTTTCTTACTGCCAGTTGTGATAAGGGGACTGCTGAGCCATTATATATGGCGTTCTGCAGTGAATCCCCCACCAATGCCGTATAATCGGTACTCAATTGTTTTTGGAAGATACCTTGTGGATTGCCTGTAAGCGGATCCAGACCTGCGAAGGGATAGGAGAATACGGAATACACCGGGTAGCCCTGTAAAGGAGAAAGAGCGTAGGTTCCGGAACTTAATATGTAACTCGAAGCCCTGGCGGAATTGGTATAGTATTCAGTTACCTTGTTTTTTGCCATGTTCCACATCAGTGTGGTTTGCCATTTGAATTTCCGGTTGATATTCAGGCTGTTCAATTCCAGATCCCATCCCGAACCCTTCATTGAAGCGCTATTTTTTACTAGTGTACTTACAATCACACCGGTATAGTCTATGGGCGTTAGTCCAGAGAGGTCTTTTCCAGTTTTAGAGAAATATTCAATGGTGCCAGTAAGCCGGTTGCGCAGTGATTTAAATTCCAGTCGGATATTGAACTGGCCAGATCTTTCCCAGCGCAGGTCGGGGTTACCGTACTGGTTGATGGTTGCCATCGGCAATAGGGTATAGGGGGAAGTTGATTGGGTCATCATGGTGGTCAGCGCTGATTGATTGGGATTGATATTCCCGCTATAGCCGTAACTCATATTTAGTTTGAGGTAGGGCAACCACCTGACGGAGTAGAATTTTTCCCTGGAAAGCTGCCAGGAAACGCCCGCTGACCAGAGTGGGGTCCATTTCTGATTGGTGTTTACCCCAAACAGATTGGAAGCATCTCGACGGCCACTGGCTGAGACCGTATAACGATCCAGGTAAGTCCAGGCCAGATTAGCATAAGCGGACACATAACGGTTATTCAACCTGGAGAGAAAACTATTACTGGGGATAAAAGAGGAGAACCCGGAAACCAGCTGCGGATAGGTCGTCGTATAGTCCACGTTGACAGAAGTCAGGTTATCGGGGTTATATCCGTAGGTCCGGTAGGTATTGGTGTTGGTAATCACTTCCCTTATTTCCGCTCCTGCCAAACCGCTGAGGCGGTGGTTTTTCCAGTTGCGGTTGTACTGGAACTGCGCCCGGTAGTTCTTTGCTTCCATCAGTATATTGGATTGGTCAAGGATCCCGCCTATGGGCACTTTGTTGGTTTTCTGGCCGGTGGTATAATTGATCTGGGTGAAGTTGTTAATGGTATTCCTGGTAAAAAAACTTTCCTTGTCGAAGAGGGTCTGGTTTGAGCTACGCTGGTTTTCATACCGGTATTGGAATTCCGCTGTCCAGTCCCGGGAGATCCTGTAAGTAAGATTGGCAAATGCCATCAGGTCGTAACGGTTACTGGTAGTAACTGTATGTTTATAGTCCTCCAGCGGGTAATATTTCCAGTCGAGCAGTTTACCCTGACCCACTGTATCGAGATAGGTCTGGCGATAGGATTTATTCAAGGCCAGTGCATTACCGTTTTCATCCGCAAGCCTGGCATAGGGATACAGGGAAACGCCTGTTCCTGAGGTGATGGAACCATACCCATTCTGACCGCTGCCATTGGTGTTTTGGATATAGGATAAACCAGCAGTGAGCTGCAGCCTGGAATTCAGGCGGATGGTATTTTCACTACGCAGGCTGATCCGTTCCAGTGAGGCGGACAGTTCAGAGATATTTCGGTCATAACCTCCGGAAAGCGACCATGCGGTTTTTGAATTCCCACCACGGAGCGATAGGGCATATTGTTGTTGAATAGAGGTCTGATAGATGTATTTCTGAAAATCATTTCTCACATCTACCTTACGCAGTTCATTGATCCTGGCATCTGCTTCTGCGGGTGTTAGTTGCCCATTGTTTTTTTTGATCAGCAATTCTATTACAGGGGATAAGGCTGGTTTGGTTACTGAATTGATACTCGTGTTATAGAACCCTTTGCCATAGAGGAACTGTTCCACATCGATATAATCGGTTGAACTGATGGGACGTGTATACCAGATGTCCGGTTTGGCTGTCAGGGACAGATTGGAGGAAAATTCGATGGTGGTGGGCTGGTTTAAATGCCCTTTTTTGGTAGTAATGACGATCACCCCATTGCCTGCCCGTGTTCCCCAGATAGCAGCTGCCGCTGCATCTTTCAGCAAGGTAACCGATTCAACGTCATTTGGGTTGAGGTTGTTCAGGTCACCATCATAGGGAAAATTGTCCAGTATGATCAGCGGATCTTTCGGCCCTCCAATAGTACTCAGGCCGCGGATCATGATGCCCGTAGAAAAGGAGTTAGCTCTTTTTTTATCAATGGTTAAACCATTGGCAATCCCATCCAGCCTGGACAGTACAGAAGTGCCTACCTGTTCATTGAAGAGGCGGTTACTGACGAGGGCAAAGGAACCGGTGGCTTTGTCCCTGGATACTGACTGATAACCGGTTTGGACGATCACTTCCTGGAGGGTCTCTCCGTTGCCGGTCATTCGGATAATCATTGGCTGAACCAGGGACACGTTTACCGGGAGACTCATTCTTGGGTAACCAATGTATTCAATTATCAGTGTATCTTTTGGATACCGGCAGGTAAGCGTAAAGGAGCCGTCGGTAGCTGAAAGGGTTTGGGTCTTTGATTGCTTCAGGGCGATCCTGGCTCCCACCAGGAGGGAGTTGTCTGAACCGATAAGGGTTCCATTGATCTGGAAGCCCTGCTGTGCTTGTAACCCGCTGCATGTTATCAGCAGGCAATTAAAAAGTAGGATCAGGTATTTTTTCATAGCGGTTTAGTTTTTGGGTTGATAGGATGGATTCTCTGTCAATACGAATACGGCAAGCTTTCTTTTTGCAGGAGAGAGTCTTAGCTGAAAAGGCATCAATGCTTCTCTTAATAAGTCCGGTTCAGAAAGCGCCTTGAATGGAATAACCAGGTCTACCGGATAGTCTATCCCTGTTTCATTGAGGATGATGGCTTTTCCCGGTGAGGGCTGTGATGCACTATTGCAGATGGCTGTAATGGCCTGCATACTATGCCCTTGCATGAATACACTGTCTGAAAGATTGTCTTTCCTGTAAGCTGGTCTTTCTGCTTTAGATCGGGCAGGCCCATTCCCCTCAGTAGTAAGAACATAGCAGGGCATTTCCCTGTTTTGCCAGGAACCCAGCAGGGGAGAAGCAGATTGCAGGGAGGTTCTCAGGTCTTCCAATACCAAAGAATCCGGGCAGTTTTCCGGAAATATGCCTTCGTAACAATAGAGATTATTGCGTTTCCACTTATCCGGATCGGTTGTTCTATCCAGGTAACGGTTTGGATCCGGTATGTCGAGCATCACCCGGTTAGCCTCAAATTTCCAGGCATACTGGAAGAGGCTTAAAAGCCCCCAGTTAATATAATAGACCCTTTTGGTCCCCGCGCTCAGTTGGGTTCCGCGCCTGGTACCCAGTCCATTTACCTGTCTGGTAAAGAGGTTCTGTCGCAGAAAGAGTCCAGGATCCGAGGCCGCCAGTTGACTACGTAGCGGTGTGGCGGGGTCAAATTCCAGCAGGTCTTTTTTTAGCGGAAGGGTGATCCCTTTATCGGATAATGCAGCCTGCAGGTTGGCAGGGGTGATGGCGTATGCTTCGGTGATGGCCATCACTTTCCCGTTTTTGATCCAAACCTCATGGGGTAAGAGATTGTGCGGAAAGGCTCTGCGCAGAACAGTATCACCCACCAAAAAGGGTAAGCGAATATGCTTTGCCCTTGGGTTGGTTTTTAGGAACCGACCGATGGCTGCTGCCGGTTCAGTGCTGACCACCAGAAAAGAGACGGCATCTCCAAAATGGTTTTGAAGCGAATCCAGCATGGGCAGGGCAGCGATACAGGAGCCGCACCTGGTGTCGAAGAAATCCAATATGACCAGTTTACCGTTTTTGGCTTTTAGGTGATATGATGTAAAAGGTGCGTTTAATATGGGCCGAAGGATCCTGTCTGGAACATTGTCTCCCACAGTCAGTGGTCGGGTGTATTGCCCATAAATTGTTCCCAGGCACAGGAATGTCAGTATACAAAGCATGTATTTCATTTTGCAGTGGTGGTTTTGTGTAGTTAAAACGGAAGCTGCCATCAGGCTGCGACCAGGATTGAATTCCTGCATGCAGAAGCCTTAGAAAAGCTATCTGCTATGGGATATGAAGTATCAGCAGCGGAACGGATGCCGCCAGTGAGAACACTTTTTTGCGCAACATTCCGTAATGGGCATAATAATAACAGTAAGCAAAGAATTCGGATCATTTGCAGTAGTTTTAGGTTTGTACAATAGATTGAGGATCAGCGATTAGACCACTGTTTTACACCGGGTTCTTGGGCTTTTTGGCATACTGCGTTTTCAACAGGCACAGGGCCTGTCCGATGGGTGAGGGTAAGAGGCGGTTTTTCAGGCAATGATTTTTATAGATACAGATGGCTTTTGGCAGTATCGGAAAACGTTCTTTATGCGGATGCCGTTTCAGTAACAGGTAATACAATACCCCTGACTGTACTTCCCTGCGCTGGTTAGCAGGCAGTTGCACGGGGTTCGGGTGTTGGTGGTAGGGCATGAAGAAGTATATAAAGTTGATAAAGTATATAGAGTCAATACATATTATCGGAACCTCTGTTAACCTGCAACGGTTCCTGGGCCGCTGCTGATTGTCGTATTGATGCGGTTATCAACTGTTGCTGCTGAAAGACGGTTTCCGCCGATAAGCTTGCATCAAATACTGTGTCTTTTCAAATACTTGCCTATAGGTGATTGAGTGGTAGCTGCAGAATCTTCAATTTTAAATCACCTATACCAGACAGCATTGAAAACCAAAATAGACAGTTACGTAATAGAGCGGGTGAAAGAGAAAAGGATCGAAAACGGTCTTTCTCAGTCCGACCTTGCCTATGAACTGGGTATGTCTGTTGGTTTTATCGGCAAAGTGGAGAGTAAGAACTATCCCGCACACTACAATCTCCGCCACCTCAACGACCTCGCCAGGATCCTCGGCTGCAGCCCACAGGACTTCCTGCCCAAAAAACCGATCTAACCAGACAATCAAATAATCACGGGGGGAGTTTAGCTAAGATAGCAGCTTTTTTGACACTTCCCTATGGGTGAGTGATATTTTTTTCTAGAAATATGTCAGGAGGGGAGGAGATAATGATAGAATGATAGTATGATAGCATGATAGAATGGGTGTTTGGGCTTGCTTCATTCACTCATTGATTTCCAGCATCTAGCTCTGAGCCGCGAGCTATGAGCTTCTAGCATCCGGTATCCAGTAACGCACTTCCTACTCACCACTCACGATTGACGATTCACAATTGCCCATTCACAATAATCCCATTGCTTCATCTGAACATGCGCTGCATTGGCGTATTGGCGCGTTAGCGCATTGGCGCATTGGCTTGTTTGAAGTAGTTTGGGGGGGCAGTTCATTGATTGGTGAGGCAGGTTGGCGCATTAGCGCATTGGCTTTGGACGCCTACCTGCACTCAACGATTGACAATTCACAATTGCCCATTCACAATAATCCCATTGCTTCATCTGAACATGCGGTTAGCAGGTGTCAAAACATTCACTCATTCTATCATCCACTCATTCACTCATTGGTTTGTCTTTGGTCTTTGGCTTGTTCGGAGCAGTTTGAGGGAGCAGTTTATTGATTGGTAAAGCATTTGGCGGTTGGCATTTGGCATTTGGCTTGTTCAGAGTAGCTTGGGGAGCAGTTCATTGATTAGTGACGCATGTTGGCTCTGAGCCGCGAGCTACGAGTTTCTGGCATCCGGTATCCAGTAACGCACTCACTATTCACTACTCACTACTCACGATTGACAATTCACAATTGCCCATTCACAATAATCCCATTGCTTCACCTGAACATTCGGTTAGCAGAGATCAAAACATTCACTCATTCCTTTGTCTTTGGTCTTTAGTCTTTAGTCTTTGGCTTGTTCGGAGTAGCTTGGGGAGCAGTTCATTGATGAATGAGGCCTTTGCGCATTGACGTATTGGCTTTGAACGCCTACCTACGACATGCACTCACGATTCACGACTCACGATTGCCCATTCACAATTCCCTCATTGCTTCACCAGAACAGGCGGTTGGCAGCGATCAAAACATTCACTCATTCACTCATTGATTTCCAGTATCTTACTCCAAATCAACCAAAGACCACATTATTTAACCTGTCTTAAATACCCGCCATAGCCACTTTTGGCATATAAATCGGCCAATTGAAGCAGTTGTTGCTGGTTGATGAATCCCATGCGGAAGGCCACTTCCTCTATGCAACCAATCTTCTGGCTCTGTCTTTTCTCTATCACCCGCACAAACTCCGAAGCATCGGCCAATGAATCAAAGGTTCCGGTATCCAGCCAGGCGGTGCCTCTGTTCATGATGCCCACCTGTAGTTTACCCTGTTGCAGGTATACCCTGTTAACATCCGTG
>JACPEA010000013.1 GCA_016183765.1 Bacteroidota bacterium | reverse complement strand
CTCGGAAGGTTGTGTACGTGTTCCGCACCCGTTTGCCGGTCGCCGCCCAGTATTGCTACCTGCGCTGCCCCACGACTTGCATGTATTAAGCCTGCCGCTAGCGTTCATCCTGAGCCAGGATCAAACTCTCCATTGTAAATGTTGTTTGATCTGACTATAATCTCAATTAATCGAAATTAACGTCGGATATGTTGTTATTTTTTGATAGCGTAAATCTTACCATAAAATTTCAAATTTTATGCTGCTGTTGTTTCCAAACTTTCAAAGATCTTTTGGCTTTACTTAGCCTCCCTTTTTATTGGGGTTGCAAAGGTAAGAGCCTTTATTTTATCAACCAAAATTATTTGAAGAATTTTCAAACTTTTTTCGTTGTAAAAACCTGTGTAAGAACTACCGTTTTTTTCAAACGGGTTGCAAAGATAAGAGGCTTTTTTAACTCACCAAATTTTTATTCAAAATTTTTCTTTTTCTCTCCTCATTTCTTCTTCAATGAACAACCGTTTTGTTGAACGGGCGGCGAAGATATGATTGTTAGTGTAACCACCAAATTTTTCTTCTAAAAAACCAGAAAATTTTTATTTCCTGTTGTTCGTGAATCCTGCAAAGAACATCCTCTTTTTCTAAAAGCGGGCTGCAAAGATAACCCCGGAATCCTTATCTCCAAATATTTTTCACAACTTATTTCAGGCTATTTTTAAAACCCAATGGCAGTAAGGGTTTTGGCTGATAAAAAATTTTACGGTTTCCCCCGGCTACATCTCCTTTCCCAAAAATCCTCTATGCCTGTAAACAGATTCAGCTATTGTGAATATCCCCCGTTGATCAAAGGTTTTTTACACAGCAGTGGTCAGTAATGGGCTCAATTGATCATTATAGAAAACGCGGTTCAGAAAAAGTCCCTGTGCCGGTGTAGTGAAATCCGCCTGCGAACAATCCCTGGCTTCAATGATCCTCTCCAGTTCTGCCTCACTGATCTGCCCACGACCCAGCTTTAACAGGGTGCCCACCAGCCCCCTAACCATACCCCTTAAAAAGCGATTGGCCTTCACTTCAAAAACTAACCGATCCTGCTCCCAATACCAGCGGGCCGTTTCGATGCTGCAGTTAAAATTGTTTACCTGGGTGTTCCGCTTGGAGAAACTGGTGAAATCGCGGTAACCACGGATCATATCAGCCCCCCGCTGTAAAACATCCCTATCCAATGGATATGGGTACAACCAGCCCCTATCGGCCAGAAACGGGTTCTTATGCTGAAAAATATAGTATTTGTACTCCCTGGCCACCGCATCAAAACGGCAATGGGCCGTTTCAGGCACCGGATAAATGCCTTTTACCGCGATATCAGGGGGCAAAATGGCATTTAAATTATACACGTTCCGGTTCGTGATGGCTACTCCCGTATCGAAATGAAAGAAATTCTGGTTAGCGTGCACCCCGGCATCTGTTCGTGAGGAGCCTGTCAGACTGAATGCCTCCCTGAAAAGTACCTGGAGGGCTTTTTCCAGTTCCGATTGCACCGTTGCGGCATTATCCTGTACCTGAAAACCGCTGTATGCCGTGCCTTTGTAGGTAAGTTCCAGGAAATAACGGGGCATGGGGTCGGTTTTAAAACGTGATCTCGGGTTTCGTGAACCATTGCCCGCTTACAAAAGCGCTACCCCTCCCTGTCTTTTCCACCCGGCCTGCAGCAGCGGCCATCTGGCGATCGGGCTGCTGCAATACGGGAATAAACAGCGCAATGGTATCGGAACGATTACCGGTAATGATAACATATACCTGGTCGATACCGGTAACACTGCCCCTGTCGAATATTTTTTTGATGTCCTGTACTTTCTCCCGCAGCGGCTTTCTGACCACAGCGGTTTCCCTGGTATCCTTTTTGGCAACCGGTAATCCAGGGCCTTTCTGTGCCGGAGGCTCTGCCATTTTCTTCTCCGGTTGTGCCGGGATCAGCTCTTCAAAGACCAGCTGGTTATTGGGTGACGGCAGGATCTCTTTACCTGCCAACTGGCTCAGATCGATCATATCAACCAGGCTCCACCGGCTGTTTACGGCCTGGCGGAGGAAAAAAGCGCGGGGTTTATCGGCCAGCCGGATCGTAAAAGCATATCCGTTACCGAGGCTGGAAGGAAAATCGATCTGCAGCAAATGCTCCCCCGCCGGCATCTGCGGAATCACCAGGTGGCCGGTGGATGAGGACTGGTAGGTATTGCCATTCCAGCGTACCTGGTAGGTAGTGTTATTTTCTGTCTGTAGATAGACAAAACCCGTCGGCTGGGCCTCAGCAATAGTTGCGCACAGCAGCCCGAAGCAAATAAAGAGAAAAAGGATAGTCTTTTTGAGGATGGACATGCTGCAACGATTTGCACGAAATTACTTAATTCAGACGTTACGCCTTAACCGCATCTGCAGTAATTTCTGTTACCATTGACAAAAATCTGCCTTTTCACTCAATGTGTCCCTATATCTTTATGTCTCCTAAAAAATACCTCATGAAGAAAATCTTATTTGTTTTTGCAGTACTGGTCAGCAGTATCGTAAGTGGACAGGATGCATGGAAAAAAATCTACCGGTCGTTCCCCACCAAGATCAATGACCTGGTACATACCAGGCTGGATGCCCGGTTCGACTATAACAGGTCTTACCTGAATGGCAAAGTATGGCTGACACTGAAGCCGCATTTTTATGCTACGGATTCTTTACAGCTGGATGCCAAGGGTATGAACATACACAAAGTGGAACTGGTCAGGGCCGGAAAGAATATTCCGCTAAAATACCAGTATACTGATAGCCTGGTACTGCAGATCAAATTGGACAGGACCTATAAAAAGGACGAAAATTATGTTGTGTACATAGACTACACGGCCAAACCCGATGAGTTCAAAACAGAAGGCAGTGCGGCCATTTCGGATGCGAAGGGACTGTATTTCATCAACCCGAAAGGGGAAGAAAAAGATAAACCCACACAGATCTGGACACAGGGTGAAACAGAAGCCAGTTCTGTATGGATCCCCACCATTGACAAAACCAACCAGAAGACCACACAGGAGTTCATACTTACGGTTCCCGCAAAATATGTAAGCCTCTCGAACGGCAAACTGACCGCGCAGAAAAAGAATACAGACGGTACCCGAACTGATACCTGGGTGATGGAACTGCCGCATGCTCCCTACCTGTTCTTTATCGGCGTGGGTGATTTTGCCGTAGTAAAAGACAGTTACAAGGGCAAGGAAGTGAACTATTATGTTGAGAAGTCTTACGAGAAAGTGGCCCGCAAAATATTCGGTCTTACCCCTGAAATGATGAAGTTCTTTTCAGAAAAAGTGACCGGTGTGGAATTTCCCTGGGTAAAGTACAGCCAGATAGTTGGCCGCGATTATGTGAGTGGCGCCATGGAGAACACTACCGCAACCCTTCACCAGGAAAGCGCCCAGCAGAATGCCCGTGAACTGGTGGACGGCAACAGTTGGGAAGGGACCATTGCCCACGAACTGTTTCACCAGTGGTTCGGCGATTATGTAACTGCCGAAAGTTGGAGCAACCTGACCGTAAACGAAAGTTTTGCAGATTACAGTCAGTTGTTATGGCTGGAGTACAAATACGGTGCAGACGAAGCCGGTTTCGAGAATTATAAGGAGATGCAGAGTTACCTGGGCAGCGCCGAAAGCCGCAGCAAGGACCTGGTAAGGTTCTTCTATCGGGATAAAGAGGATATGTTCGACCTGGTAAGTTACCAGAAAGGCGGGCGGATCCTGCACATGCTGCGTAATTATGTGGGAGATGAGGCATTTTTTAAATCGCTCAATAAATACCTGACTACCAACAAATTCGGAAACGGAAGCGCGCATAAACTGCGTCTTGCTTTTGAAGAAGTGACCGGCAAGGATCTGAACTGGTTCTTCAACCAATGGTATTTTGGCAGTGGACATCCCAAACTGGAGATCAGTTATGGCTATGATGTACCTACCCAGACGGCCAGCGTGTACATCAAACAAACACAGTCGGGTGACAAACTCTTCAAACTGCCGATGTCTATAGAAGTGTATCATGGCAGCAGTAAAAAACGCTACACGGTATGGGCAGAGAATGCTGCAGATACTTTCTCTTTTTCCGTAGCATCCAAACCAGACCTGATCAATGTAGATGCCGACAAGGTTCTGCTGGCAGAAAAGAAAGATACCAAAACCTTATCTGAATGGATTCACCAGTACAACTATGCCGGTAAATACCTGGATAGAAGAGACGCTATTGATTTTGCTGCCAGGAATACCAGCGAACCTGCGGCCTATGACCTGCTGGTGAAAGCCCTGGGTGATCCTTTCTACAATATCCGTATCCGTGCCATACTGGGATTGGGCAATGCCAAACCCGATGCAGCAACCATCAGCAAAATAGAAGCCATTGCCAAATCAGACAAACATGCTGTAGTAAGATCCATTGCCATTGATGCATTGGCCAAACAGAAAAATGAAGCCTACAAAGATTTCTTTGCCAAAGCCACCAACGATTCATCTTACTCAGTGGCCGGTGCGGCGCTGGAAGCTTTAGGACTGCTGGATGGCAAACAGGCTTTTGCCATTGCGAATACCTTATCCAAACAGGACAACAAAGGAAGGCTGTTGAGCGCCATTACCAATGTGGTCATCAAATATGGCGATGAATCTGCTTTTGATTTTGTTACCGGCAATTTTGAAGATATGCCGCTTTCCCAGGCAAAATTTGGAGCTATCAATCCGCTGGCAGATTTCCTGGTTAAGGTTACCGACCTGGAAAGGTTCAAGAAAGGCGTGGACATCATCGTAAAATTCAGGGATGAGATACCTGCCTCTATCCGTCCGCAGACCGATGCCTATATCAACGGTATGGCGCTGAAAGGACTGGCAGATAAAAAAGAAGCCGCCGGTGCGAAGGAAATGGCTGATTATGTGAGGGCAAAGATATCCGGAGGGAAATAAGCAATGATAGAATGATAGAATGAGTGGATGAGTGGATGAGTGAATGTGTAGATTCGTGCAGATTAATAAAAGAGCCATCCTGCTGGTTGCGGGATGGCTCTTTTTGTTGGTTGATGTTGGAGTCGAAAAAAATATAGAGAATCGTTATTGTTGTATTACCAGCTTCCGCCGGCTCCGCCGCCGCCGCTGCTGCCGCCGCCGAAACCACCAAAGCCTCCGCCGCTGCTGCCTCCTCCCCAACCGCCGCCGCTGTTACCCCGGCCGCTGTTCAGTAAAGAAGAGAGTATCACAGCTTCTGCAATATCACCAAATCCGCTGCGACGTCCACCTCCCCAGCCACCGCCACCACCGCGGCTGCCCCTGGTAACGACGATGATCACAATGGCCAGTATGACCAGGAAAGTGAAAATGGATCCACCACCTTTCCCATTGTTACCCTTTCTTTCCCGTTTTACCTTGTATTCGCCAACGGCGGCTTTGGTCAATGCGTTGATGGCATTATCGATACCGCGGTAATAATTCTGTTCCCGGAACTGCGGAACAATTTCGTTTCGGTAAATACTCGAAGCCACTACATCCGGTATGGCTCCTTCCAATCCATAACCTACTTCGATCCAGACTTTCCGGTTATCGATGGCGGCAATGATGAGTACACCGTTATTGGTCTTTTTATTACCGATGCCCCATTCGCGGAATAATTTTACGGCATAGTCCTCGATCGCATAATCGCCAAGATCCTTGATCAGCACCACGGCGATCTGGTTAGATGTGCTGTCGTCCAGCGCTACCAGTTTCCTTTCCAGTATCTCCACCTGTTCGGGAGAGAGCACCCCCGCTGCATCGTTCACCAGCCTTGGCGGGTTGGGTTTAGGCAAAACATTCTGCCCAAAGCCCGCAGACATCGATAAAACAGTGATCAGTATGAGTAGTATCCGCTTCATTCAGCCCGGTTATGCTTTTGGCAGGAAATAGTTTGTGAAATGGTTTTCATCTGAGCAGGCAGTAAAGTGCAGGATGCATGCGCATCCTGCACTTTATCTTCCGAACACGATATCATCGGGCAGTTCATTGGTATCTGTTTCCCTGTTGAAAGGGAAATGTTTCACCAATGCCTCACCGATCTCACGAATGATCTCGGCAATGCCCTCTGCATAGTTATTTCTGTTAAAAAGGGAAAGCATTTTCTGCACTTCGGCGTTCCAGAATGTATGGCCCACTTTTGTGTGTATACCTTCATCGCCATAGATGGCCAGTTGCCTGTCTTTCATGGCAACATATACCAACACACCGTTCCGTGCTTCGGTCTCATCCATTTTGAGTGCAAAGAAAAGTTCCCTGGCACGCATTACAGGATTCACAAAACGGCAATGGCTTTCCACATAGATCCTCACTTCGCCACTGGTGCGTTGTTCGGCTTCCTGTACTGCCGCCACGATCCGCTGCTTCTCTTCTTCAGAAAAGAAGGCGGCCGGTTTTCTTTTGAACCATCCCAGCATGCTGTAATTTTAGAATTTTACTTCAGGCGCTTTTTCTGATCCGGCATCCGCTTTAAAGCCTTCCTTGGTTTTAAAACCAAACATACCGGCGAAAATATTCATCGGGAATGAACGCACTTTTACATTATAGGCCTGCACCGCATCATTGAAGTCGTTACGCGCCACTTTGATACGGTTCTCGGTACCCTCCAGCTGCGCCTGTAATCCGCGGAAAGCGTCGTTGGCACGCAGGTTAGGATACTGTTCAGACACCACCAGTAAACGGCCCAATGCCTGCGACAACTGTCCCTGGCTTGCCTGGAACTGCTGCAGTTTTTCAGGGGTCAGGTCTTTGGCATCCACTTTCATCTGGGTAGCGCTGGCCCTGGCTTCGATCACCTGGGTCAAGGTGGTCTGTTCAAAATTGGCTTCGCCCTTAACGGTATTTACCAGGTTAGGGATCAGGTCGGAACGACGCTGATAGTCGCTCTGTACTTTATTCCAGGCGTTGGTCACTACTTCATCCTGTTTTACCAGTCCGTTGTAACCATTGCAACCCGACCAACCCAATATCACCACGATGGCGAGTATAACGATCAGGGTAATGTTTTTTGTACTCATACAAAATTTGATTTAGCTGTAATTTACTTGTTTGTCGTAATAACGTTACAAATATTACAAAACAGGTGCCACCGGTATTTGGATGGCAATTTGGCGGGCTTTGGTTAAATAATTGTGAAGGAACGAGTTAGATGTATATCGCATAGCAAAAATGCCACCCTTGCGGATGGCATTCTGACTGATAAAACGGTTCACCGTTAACTGACCGGGATCAGTGACCGCAGATTATTATTGGTTAATAGCGGCAATACCCGGTAATACTTTTCCTTCAAAGTATTCGAGCAGGGCTCCGCCGCCGGTAGATACATAACTTACTTTATCGGCAAAACCGAACTGGTTTACGGCAGCCACGCTATCGCCGCCGCCTACCAGCGAAAATGCGCCGGACTGTGTAGCTGCTGCAATGGCTGTGGCCATCGTTTTGGTGCCGTGCTGGAATTTCTCCATCTCGAACACACCCATGGGACCGTTCCACAAAATGGTTTTGGATTGTTTGATGCAGTTGGCGAATTGCTCGCAGGCATTTTCGCCAATATCGAGCCCCATCCAGCCATCGGGAATATCATTGCTGGGGGCTGTTGACACATTGGCATCAGCCGCGAACTTATCGGCGATTACCGAATCAGCAGGAAGGTGTATGCAGACGCCTTTGGCTTCCGCTTTCTGCAACAATTCCAGTGCCGTATCCAGGCGATCCATTTCGCAGAGTGAACTACCGATCTTGCCTCCTTTCGCTTTCATGAAAGTGTAGGCCATACCGCCGCCGATGATGATATCGGTGGCGCGTTCGAGCAGGTTTTCGATGATCAGGATCTTATCGCTCACTTTGGCACCTCCAATAATGGCAGTGAATGGTTTCGCACTTTGATTCATTACTTTATCCGCGCTGGATACTTCGCCTTCCATTACCAGTCCGAACATTTTCTTTTCGCCGGGAAAGAACTGCGCAATCACAGCTGTGGAAGCATGTGCCCGGTGTGCGGTACCGAATGCATCGTTCACGTATACGTTTCCCAGTTTGCTGAGTTTCTCCGCAAAAGCAATATCTCCTTTTTCTTCCTCTTTGTAAAAACGAAGGTTTTCCAGCAACAATACTTCGCCGGGCTGTAAGGCTGCAGCTTTATCATAGGCTTCCGCCCCGATACAATCATCCGCAAACTTTACAGTAGCGCCATCCAGTAATTTGATGAGATGATTTACCAGGTGACGTAAAGAATATTTATCCGCAGGCCCGTCTTTCGGGCGGCCCAGGTGGCTCATCAGGATCACACTGCCGCCGTCTGCCAAAATTTTACGGATAGTAGGGATGGTAGCGCGCATACGCGTATCATCCGTTATCGCAAAAGAAGCATCCAGCGGCACATTAAAGTCTACGCGGATCAGGGCTTTCTGGCCTTTGAAGTTGTGTTCGGTAAATCTGCTCATCTGAAAAATTTAAAAATTTGAAAATCCGGGAATTTGAAAATGACAAAAAAAATGTGGTAATTCAATTATGCTTCCGCATTTTCAAATTACCACATTTTCAAATTATCAGGTTGTTTATTTAGAGATCAGACCAGCGAAATAATGCACGGTACGAACCAACTGGCTTACATAGCTCATTTCGTTATCGTACCAGCTTACGGTTTTCACCAGCTGCGCATCTCCAACGGTCATTACCTTGGTCTGTGTTGCATCGAACAGTGAACCAAAGCGGATACCGATGATATCAGAACTTACGATCTCGTCTTCTGTGTAGCCGAAACTTTCGTTGCTGGCTTCTTTCATTACCGCATTGATCTCTTCCACAGTAACTTTTTTAGACAGGATAGAGGTCAGCTCGGTGAGTGAACCGGTAATGGTAGGTACACGCTGTGCGCTACCATCCAGTTTACCTTTCAGTTCAGGTAATACCAGGCCGATGGCTTTGGCAGCTCCTGTGCTGTTAGGAACAATATTGGCGGCTGCGGCACGTGCCCTGCGGAGGTCGCCTTTGGGATGTGGTGCATCCAGTGTGTTCTGGTCGTTGGTATAGGCGTGAATGGTGGTCATGATACCGGTCTGAATACCATATTTATCGTTCAGCACTTTGGCCATCGGTGCCAGGCAGTTGGTAGTGCAGGAAGCGCAGGAAATGATGGTTTCAGAGCCGTCCAGGATGGCGTGGTTCACGTTGAAAACAACGGTTTTCAGGTCGCCGGTGGCCGGAGCGGAGATCACTACCCTTTTGGCACCTGCGGCCAGGTGAGCGGCAGCTTTCTCCTTATCGGTAAAGAAACCGGTCGATTCGATCACCACATCCACACCATGGGTGCCCCATGGGATCTGGGAAGGATCTTTCTGTGCATATATCTTAACGGTTTCACCGTTTACAACAATAGAATCGTCGGTAGCAGTGACCGTTGCACCTTCAAAACGTCCCTGAGCACTGTCGTATTTTAAAAGATGCGCTAACACCTTGGGGCTTGTCAGATCATTGATCGCTACTACGTCAATACCTTCCATGTTATAGATCTGGCGAAATACCAAACGGCCGATACGTCCGAAACCGTTGATGGCAACTTTAACTGTACTCATTGAATTCCGTATTTAAAGATGAAAAAATCGAAAGCGAGCCGCAATTTACAAGGATTGTCAGGAAATCGAGGATTTTTTTAGTTAACGATTGTTTGTTTTTTGGGGGGAAGAGATGAATCGGCAATCGTGAGTAGTGAGTAGGTAGTGGGTAGTGGGTAGTGGGGGCCGGCTGGGCTTTATCTGGCGGCAGCGCCTGCTCCCCCTACTACCCCCTACCTACTCACCACTCACGACTCACGCCGCCCCGTGCCAGCGTTGCATTTACGGTGAATAAGGCTAAAATCTGGTATTAATTTTCAAAAATGTTTGGCAGAAAAGATAGGGACCCCTATTTTTGCGTCCCAATAAACGAACGGCCGGTTCGTCTATCGGCTAGGACAGCCCCCTTTCACGGGGCAAAGACGGGTTCGATTCCCGTACCGGCTACAAAGCCCGCTTCAAAAGCGGGTTTTTTGTTTTTTTCAGGTATCCGTTGAGTTTTGTTTTATTTCTGGTTATCGAAAACTTACAGGCTGCTTGCTGAGCCGCCCAACGCTTTCCGCACAGCCGGCACTACTTTGTTTCCAAACAATTCTATGGAACGCATGGTCATGGCATGGGGTACAAAACCCAGGCTGGCCTGTGCCAGGAAACGGGTATTACCAAACAGCTCGTGTTCGAACAGGATCTTCTCTACCACCTGTTCCACACTGCCCACCATCAATGCACCGCGAGGTGAGCGGGCCGCTTCGTATTGCTGGCGGGTGAGCGGTGGCCAGCCCCTGTCGCGTCCAACGCGGCTCATCATAGCGGCATAATGGGGAAAGAAATCATCTGCTGCCTGCTGTGAATCCTCGGCAATGAATACATGGTTGTTCACCCCCAACTGCAGTTCGCTGATCTGTTTACCGTTTTGTACGGCAGTTTGTTTATAGAGGTTCATGAACCCAGCAAACTGTTCCGGCATGCCTCCAATGATGGCCAGCATTAACGGCAAACCCAGTCGGGCGGCCCTTACTGCAGAAGCCGGGGTACCGCCTGCCGCCAGCCACACAGGTAGCTGTGGCTGCAAAGCCCTGGGATATACACCCAGGTCATGTAGGGCAGGCCTGTGTTTCCCCTGCCAGGAAACTTTTTCGTTTTGATTGAGTTTGAGTAAGAGATCTAATTTTTCTGTGAACAGCGAATCATAATCATCCAGATCATACCCGAAAAGGGGGAACGACTCAATAAAGGAACCGCGGCCTGCCATGATCTCTGCACGGCCACCGGATAAAAGATCGAGCGTAGCAAATTCCTGGTACACCCTTACCGGATCATCCGAGCTGAGTACGGTAACGGCACTGGTAAGTCGTATCTTTTTAGTGATCATGGCCGCCGCTGCCAGTACAGTTGCCGGCGATGATACCGCATAATCGGGACGATGGTGTTCGCCTAAGCCAAAAACGTCGAGACCCAGCTGATCGGCCAGCTGAATTTCCTCCATCAGGTTTTGCATGCGCTGCCTGCCATTCACTCCCTTGTTTCCGGCCAGTTCCGGTTCCATATCGGCGAAACTCATCATACCCAGTTCCATAACGAATCGTTTTAGAAGTATTCTGCAAAGATACTATTCAACAACGAGGCGGGATGCTACGGTTGATCAACAACTATTCAGACAATCCTCCTTTTCCACTGTATAACTGTATAGGTTTGTCCAGCTTCAGTTTCAACACGGTAACATAGGGATCCTGCACTCCTTCGGGAACATGAATATATACCAGGCCCGGAACGGGACTCCAGGATATCTTGCCTACGATCTTATGCGAGAGACGGGTATTGTTTCCTACTACCGATATCTCCTGAATTTTATTTTTCAGCCCCTTGAGGGTAATATTGCCGCTGATCTTTCCCTGCAGGAAAAGAAACAGCGTGGTAGAATCTTTCGACAGTGTGGTAGCACCATAAAAATGTCCTTTGGGAATACCAGCCACTGTGTTAAAAATGGCTTCCCCGTTTTTCCGGTTCCATTTACCCAGTTCTTTCAGTACCTGCACCTGTGGTTCCGGAATGGTGCCGTCTTCTTTGGGTCCCATATCCAATAACAGGTTTCCCCCGTTGGATACCGCATCTACAAAAATGCTGATCACTTCATAGGGCGTTTTCCAGTTCTCATCGTTATGAAACCCCCAGTTATCGTTGGTAGTCATACAAAGTTCCCACCAGTTGTATTGGGGTTTGGATACGGGAAAATTCTGTTCGGGTGTTTCATAATCGCCATATCCCTGCAAACGGCCGTTGATAATGGCATTGGGGTTGGCTGACAATATGATGTTACGTACTTTTTGTGATTCCCATTCTTCGGCGCTGTGCTCCCAATCGCCATCGAACCACCAGAGATCGGGTTTAAACAACAAATTGATCTCCTGTATCTGCGACTGGAAAAAATTCCGGAAACGGTTCCAGCGGTTATAATCATATTTTACCTGGTACCGGGAGCTGTCTTTCAGGAAACCGGGATAATCCGGATGCGACCAGTCGATCAGCGAATAATATGCACCTGTTTTGATATTCCGTTTCCTCAATTCCTCGTAAAAAGGGCGGATCATATCGCGTTTAGCGGGAGTGGCTTTTGCGATGCTGAGGTCATTTTGACGGGTATCATACATCGACACGCCATCGTGGTGTTTGGTGGTGATAACGGCATACCTTGCACCGGATTCCCTGATCAACTCTGCCCAATATGCGGGATCATATTTAGCCAGTGTGAAGCCCTGCAGCTGCTGCATATAGTCAGCATAACTGATCTTGCCATTGTGAAAACTCCAGGACTCATCCACGCCCTTAACACTATAAATTCCTGCGTGAATAAATATACCCAGCTTGGCATCGGCAAACCATTGCATTTTTGGACGGATGGAAGTTGCATCGATCTTTGACTGGGCATTACCCAACCAACTCACCAAGAACAGCAGGAAAACAGGAATACCTCTTGTAACAATCGTTGGCATACGGCGGGTTGTTGTGGTGAATAGAAAAAGACAGTATGTTTCCTGAAAATACGGCATAATCACTTCAATGCCGATTTTGACAGATCAGCGGCTTTGGGGGAAAGCAATCAGTGCATATACTCCTTCAGTACCTGCATGCAGAACCATTCCTGTCGCGGCAGGTGAAAGGGGCCTTTGAAGAGGTTGCCTTTGGCGGCCTGGGCTACGGTTCCGTCGCGGTGAAGGTAACCGTACCACTCCCCATGTTCCTTGTCATGAAAATGCGTATAGGCGTACGCATGCACCTGCTGGTGCCAGTCTGCATATTTCTGATCGCCCGTAACCAGGAAGGCCAGCAGGGTTGCAATGATGACCTCATTATGCGGCCACCAGAATTTCATATCCTGCCAGTATTCCTGTACCGGTTTGCCGTACACATCCCTGAAATACAGGATGCCGCCATATTCTTTGTCCCAGCCCCGCTCCCACATATAATCCAGCATACGGCAAGCCAGCCCAATCAGATGCGGGTCATTGTTCCGGTACCGTGATTCCTGCAGGATAAACCAGGCGCCTTCTATGGCATGCCCGGGATTAAGGGTGCGCCCGTCTATATGATCGATAATGGACCCGTCCGGCGCCACCTGTTCCATCACGCAACGGATATCATCTTTCACAAAATCCGTTTCTATCTCACGGATCCACTTGCTGATCCATTCATCACACCGGTCGTCGCCGATCGTATCACGCAATTGTTGTGCGGTATTGATCATGATCATCGGCACCCCGATACCTTTCGAGGGTCTGTTACCTGTATACTTAGGCGGCAATATGCCGGGTGTGGTAGCATAGGTGATGCATTTCCCAAATAATTCCCGTGCTTCCGCCGCAATCGTTTCATTGCCTGTGGCTTTGGCATAGGCTGCAAAAGCAATGACCGCAAATGTTTCAGAAAAAAAATACCGGCGCTTACGGATGGGTTTGCCATCCCTGGTTACATGAAAGAACATCTGTCCATCAGCATCGAAACAATGTTTCTTCAGAAACTGATAACCGAGTTCCGCACCTTCCAGCCATTCTTTTTTGGGTTCAACGGTATTGTACAGGGTTGCCAGCAACCAGGTGGCCCGTCCCTGTATCCATACAGCTTTATCATCGTCGAGCAGGGAACCATCCCTGTCGCGCATCAGTAAAAAGCCTTGCTGTTCCCGATCAAAACTGCGGGGGAACCAGAAGGGCACCGTATCGTTCAGTAACTGATCTGTGTAAAACGCCTGCAATTGATGCAGTTGCTCTTTTGTGTATGCCATTTCTGTATGGATTTATCAATATACTATCAATCTGAAATCGTATGGGTTGCAGGCCGGAGAAAATACAGCTGTATACAAAGTACCACCAGTACGATACCGGCCAGCATGGCAAAATCTCTTCCGAGGTTTCCTGCGTCCATCGATTTGCCCAGCAGGTTCGTGATCAGTGCTCCGGCAAAAACGCCTGCCATATTCATCAGTCCATAACCTGTTGCTCTGTTCTTGGGAGAAACGAACTGACAAAGTATCGGCATATTATTGGCATCGAACATACCATAACCAAATCCGAAACAAAAAGCGGCGGTAATTACATGTACCAGGCTATGGCCAAAACCGATCAGCAATAAGGAAGGTATGGTGAGGAACAAACCGATGGCACTGGTGAAGATCCTTCCCCTGGGATTTTTTTGCGACCACCTGTCGGATAATACACCACCCACAATTACACCCAGGAAGGAAGCTGCTGCAATGGTGATGGTGGATAAAGGGCCTGCCTGTGCCATATCGATATGCAGGTTATCTGAGAACAGGGTAGGTAACCAGTTCTTTACTGCCCATCCGGGAATGCTGACAACGGCAAAGTACAGCAGGATGATCCAGAAGGAAACATTGGATAATAGTGCACGCAGATTTTTCCACAGAGAAGTTCCTGTGCTACCGGTCGCTTGTTGATCAGCGGTTCCCCTTGCACCATTTTTCTCCCTGAGAAAAATAACCAGTATCAGGGCATACACCATGCCGATCAGTCCGAAAGAATGAAAAGCAGATTGCCAGGAATAAGTGGCGGCTACCGTGGCCCCGAAACCACCCAATGCCTGTCCCATATACAAACCCGTCATGTGGATACCGATAGCGAGTGAGCGTGTTTTGTCTGAATGAAAGTCTGCGATCAGTGATAAGGCGGCCGGTATGTAAAGGGCTTCACTCACCCCCATGATGGCGCGTAACCAGTACAGTTCCTGAAAATGGGTAGCGTATCCCATGGCAAAGGTTACTCCGGACCAAACGAACAAACTTCCGACGATGATCCATTTGCGGTTGAACTTATCTGCGAAGATGCCGGAGACCGGGCTCATCAAACCGTAGATCCAGAGAAATATCGCCATCAGGTAGCCGAAATTGGTAGCCGAATGCAACTCGGCAATATCTACCTGGATGGAGGGACGCATGGTGGCCAGCATTTGCCGGTCCATATAATTCAGCAATGCCACGCCCCATAATAATGCCACTACAACCCAGGGATATTTTTTATTGGTTTCCATGACTGCAATTTGGTTAGGCCAATTTTTATTTCTTCTTAACCTGGCCGGCAATTCTTCCGATCCAGATATCCGGCGTACGAACACCTGCCTTAATTTCGCCGGACGGTAATACAATATCTATTCCCCAATTAATCGCCTGGGTCGTTACGGGCGTAGGGAATGGAAGGTCTCCTGCTTTATTCCATACATCCGTCTCTGTATCGTACTGCAATATTTCCCTGCTGAAGCCGGGATGTGTATTCTGCAGTTCATTTTTCTCTTTGATCAACCTGGCTTTGATAACGGGGTCGCTTTCTTTTTCGATGGCGGCCAGCTCTCTTTCTACTTTTCCAAATACCACTCCTTTATCGCCACCCAGGACAAGAATGTTCTCCGATCCGCAGGCCAATCCGGTTTGTGCTGACAAGGGGTAAGGTAAAGACGCACAGGGCTCCCATTTATCCGCATCGATCGCATAGCGGTATACGGTTGCATATAATTCACTGATGCCTGAAACATCTTTTCGCCTGCCACCAACGAGGTATAAGTATGTCTTGTTCCTGTATGTCTGTGCTACCAACAGGGTATGTGATACCGCATGCGGAAGATCTGCCAGTGTTTTCCATGCAGGTTTATCGGCGGAAAGATCGAGCATAAGCAATGAGCTGGCAACACCTTTTTCATTCTCTCCACCCGCTACAAACAATCTGTTTCCGGCAAGTGCTCCTGCCGCATTGGCCAGGCCATATGGGAGATCGGGCAGGTCCTCAAGAACAAGTGAGCCAGTTTGCTCTGATAATTTTGCCAGGAAGGCTTTTTCTGAAAACCCTGTTGCGGTTTGTCCGCCAATACAGGCTACTGCATTGGGTACACGAATACTGGTACCATATGCCACGGCAAAAGGCAACCGGCTGCGTTGCGGCAACAGAACAGCCTGCTGACTGTTCCTGTGAAAATAAAAAACAGTATCGTGTAAAACTTTCGTACCGCCCTCCCAGGGTAATCCATTACTGAAATTAGCGCCACCGGCGATCCACAGATAGGGACCGCAGGCACCGATAAATGCACCAGCCAGTCCTGCGTGCTGTCCATTAGCGGGCTGGGGTAAAGTCCCCAGCAATGACCAGTTAATAGAAACGGGGTCCTTGCCTTGAGCAGCAAGTGTAACGGAAGAGGAGATCAAAGTAAGAAGGGTTGCCGTATGGAAGAATATTTTTTTCATTTCGGTTAGATCAGGATCCGGCCATCTGCGGGGCTCTTGATTTGAATGTATGAAATAGCAGTTTGTCCACATCCTTTCTGAAATTTTCAAAATCGGAAGCGCTCATATTCCTTACAGGCAATCTAAATTCCCCGCAATCAAGCCCTACTAATTTCATGTAGGCTTTCCCCACAGAAATACCGCCATATTTGCCCAGCAGCCGGATCATATCGATCGATTTCTGCTGCAGTGAACGGGCCTGTTCAAGCTCGTTGTTCTGGAAAGCATCGATCAGCTGATAATATAACGGAGCTGCATAATTAAAGGTACTGCCCACAGCCCCTTTGGCACCTACGGCCAGGGCCGACAGCATGTTCTCATCCCGTCCCCAAAGCATATCATACTGTCCATTCGCAAAGTTCAGGCAGGATTGAAAATCCATGAAATCCTCGTGCGTATACTTGACTCCTGCAAAATTGGGCAATTGACCATGCAGGGCATGCAGCAGATCGATCATCGGAAAATCGACTCCATTCAGAACGGGAATATGGTAATAATAAAAAGGCATATCCGGAACGGAGCCAGCCACTGCCATACAGGCTTCTGCAAGCATCCCAACGTTAGCCGGCTTAAAATAAAACGGCGCCGTGAAAGCAACTGCATACAGGCCGATCTTCTTAGCATGTTGTGCCAGGTGAATACAGTCTGCAATACAGGTTCCGCCCACCAAGGGCATCACTTTGAAATCAGGATCATTTTTACCACAGTCCGCCCAGGCTTCCGCCACTTCTTTTTTCTCATTGAGGGTAAGAGAAACACCTTCGCCCGTTGATCCGGTAATAAACGCACCGGTCACGCCATTTTCTTTCAGTAACGCATAATAGGCGGGTATGACAGACAGATTCAGAGAACCATCTTTGTGCATAGGAGTGAAAGGGGCCGCGATCAATCCGTGCAAATGTTCAATTTTCATAATCGTAACTTAAAAATTAAAACCGAAAAAACAATAATTTAAGAAACCGGGGATAAAAATCCCCGGTTTTGCAGTCAGCTTAATAACCTAAACTGCTTCCTTGCTATGCTAAAACGAATATTTTATACACCGATATTTTAGAAACTGGGATAACCCGGATTCTGTACCAATGACCGGTTATTGGTCAGGCTGTTTCTGTCGATCGGCCATAATAACCGGTAAGTTTCATAACTGGGCATGCTGGTATTGGCAAAAACATAACTGTCTCCTGCCCTTCTCAGATCGTACCACCTCTTGCCCTCGAAAATAAATTCGAAGAACCGCTCCTGCAGCACTGCGTCTTTGGGATTGGCATCTATGGCCTGGTTAGGGAATCCCTGCACGGCTGCAGAATAGTTGCTGCCATAGGCCCTTGCCCGAACCAGGTTGAGTTCTGTTGCCGGACTTTCACCCAGGATCACTTTTGCTTCTGCCAGCAATAACAACAGGTCGGCATAACGGTAGATCGGGAAGTCGTTGGTGTATGAACGGGCTCCTGCATTCTGTTCGCCCTGGTATTTACTCACAAAACAACCCGCGATCACGTATTTACCACTTACCAGGTTATACGCAGGTTGTATGGAGGCCCATTTACGGCTGTCGGCATCGTTAAATTTCCTGAGCGTAGCGATCTTGATCGGCGCGCGGAGTAAGCCTCCCCAGTTATCGGTAGTTACATTGAACTTGCGGTTGCCCACAGAGTCATAATAATTCGCGATCAATCCTGATTGTGGCAGGAAGGTTCCGGCAAAAGGAAGCGTGCTTTCATTCAGCAGGTTTCTTACCGCAAATATGATCTCGCTGTTACCGCGATTGGTAGTAGCAAAAATATTGGCATAGTTCGATTGTAAAGTCAGGCCGGCCGTATTCGTCTGTATATCGGTCAAAGCAGTTTTGGCAATCGTTGCATCTACCGTACCGCCACCTTTTGAACTTGTCCAGAGATATACTTCCGCTTTCAGCATCAGGCTGGCAGGTTTTGACCAGTAAGACTTGGCATTACGGAATGTATAGCTGGTCCCGAAACTGTTGATGGAATTATCAATATCATCCTTGATCAGCTTGATCACTTCTGCCTCAGTAGAAGCTGCTTTGGCCAGGCTTGCAATATCGATAGAAGTGGTGGGCTCTGTCTGAATAATCGCTTTACCCCATGTCCTGTACATATGGAAGTAGTAATAAGCACGCATACCATAAGCGATACCGAGATAGTAACCCTTATTGGCAGGAGTCACGATATTGGTGCTGTTCAGCTTACTGATCAGCAGGTTGATCTGTACGATATTGGAATAAAAACCGCCGAATGCAGATACACCGGGGTTATCCATATCCAGGTTATTCGTCCACAAGCGCTCCACACCCTGTGTTGCTTCACCGGTAAATGCAGAGCTGGAACCCGGATCAGTTCCGAAGATATCGGATCTCATTTCACCCAGGCTCTGGAAAGTACCTACGCTACCTCTGAACCTGTTATGCAGTCCGGATACAAACGCGTCTACCTGTTCAGGCGTTTGCCAGAAATTGGCGTCGCTGATGCTGCTCACCGGCGCTAGTTCTATTTGTTTGGTACAGGCGCTGAACATCGAAACCAGCGTTAGGCCTGTTGCTAATAATATGATATTCTTTTTCATAAAATGATTTGTTAGATATGTTAAAAGGAAACCTGAACACCCAATACAAATGATTTAGGAGTGGGATAGGTACCTGCATAGATACCGGTAACCGTTCCACCTGATACCGGAGGTTCGGGAGAAGGTCCGGTAAACTTGGTAATGTAAAACAGGTTACTTGCACTTACATAAACCCTGGCCTGTGAGATGATCTTTGTTCTGGACAGCAATGATTTCGAAAAATCATACGATAGGGTAATTTCGCGACAAGCCAGGTAATCTCCTTTTTCATAGAATCGCGAGTTGTTACTCTGCAATACGCTTCCGGCATTATTGCTCCTGGTGTAGTTTTTCTTACCCAGTGGTGCCGCCACCTGGTCTGCGTAATACACTTTCGGAACATCTGTGTTGGTATTGGTAGGTGACCAGGCACTTTTCTGCAGGTCGAAATAGTTGAAAGTACCCTGGTAGTTACCCAGTGTTCTTGCAATCAGGTCGTTGTAGATGGTATGACCCAATGCAAATTCGAACCGGGTATACAGTGAGAATCCTTTGAACGACAGGTTCGTGGTAAAACCACCGGTCCATTTTGGATTGATGTTACCGATATATACCTGGTCTCTTGAGTCGATGGTATCGTTATTGTCAACATCCAGCCAGTTCACATCACCGGCAGTGATCTTACCGGAACCGTATGTGCTGTTGGGGCCGCTGATACCAGCTACCAGGTCTTTCCTGGTTCCGGCTATCTTGGCTACTTCCGCATCACTTGCAAAAATAGATACCTGCTTATAGGCATAGATATTACCCAGTGCTTCTCCTTCCTGCAGACCGCCTACCCAAACCACTTTTCCGCTGGCGGGATCATATACCTGTAAACCACCCTGCCTGTTCTTGTCATTTCCGTTATTGGGCAATTGCAGGATCTTATTTTTAACAAAAGAAGCATTGGCGCCTACATCCAGACGAAGCCCGTTGGCCTTATTGAGAATATTGGCGTTCACCGAGAACTCATATCCTTTGTTCTGGTAAGATCCCAGGTTGGTCCTTACAGAACCAAAGCCGATATAACTTGGCAAAGAAAGGTTGGTGATCAGGTCGCTGGTGATCCTGTTATAGTAATCAAAAGTGAACACGATACGGTTTTTCAGCATACCCAGGTCGATACCGATGTCAGTGGTCTTACTCTTTTCCCAACGAAGGTTGTTGTTAATAATAGCGGTATTCAGGAAGCCGGCCGCATTATTGTACAATCCCTGAGAACCGTAACCACCCTGAACTTCGTAACGGCCTAAACCTGCCACGTTACCGTTCTGACCATAGCTAAACCTTGGCTTGATGGTATTGATGAAAGAAGAGAGTCCGCTTTTCTGAAAAAATGATTCCCTGTGCAGGTTCCAACCGGCAGACATACCCGGGAAGAAACCGAACTTATTGCCCGAAGGCAAGCTGGAAACACCATCGTTCCTGAAAACCAGTGACAGCAGGTATTTCTGGTCAAAATCATAATTCAGCCTGCCAAAAGATGATACGATGCGGTATTCAGATTTGGTGGTATAATTAGAACCTGCAGCAAAGGTTGTGGCCGCATTTACGGTGCTGATATCATCTGTAGGGGCCAATGTTCCCAGCACCTGCATATCAAACTGCCTGGTGCCATAATATTCCGCACCCAGCATGGCATTTACGTTGTGTTTATCTGCAAATGTTTTGGTATAGTTCACAATCGCATTGTATTGCTGCTGGAACGAGCGTGAGAAAGAAGCGTAAGATTCCCTTGTGGTATTGCTGTATGACTGAGGTGTTGTAAAGATGTTGGCATACAACTGAGTGGCGCGGCTGAAGCCCTGATCCAATCCTTCAAACAGGTATCCGGCACCTGTGGCTTTGATATACAGTCCCGGCAGCAGGTCCCATTTAACCGAAGTATTGAAGGTGATCCTGTTCACTTCGTTGGTAACATCTCTTTTACCCAGCCAGTACAGGGTATTACCATCGGTATTACCGTTACCCGGGTTGGGTTGTGTTTTAGCAGAATCCAGCCATGGGTTAAATGTGGGCCAGATAGCCATGGTCCTGTACAAAGTATTTATTTCAGAACCGATAACACCCAATTGGGAAGAGGTAGACAGGGTTACACCGCTGCTGACTTCCAGGTTGGGTTTGATCTTGTAAGAACCGTTCAGTGTTCCGGAAAAACGTTTGTAACCGGAACCGATGATCACACCATCTTCCTTGTAATAATCAAAGCTGGCGAAATATTTACCCCTGTCGTTACCACCGGTAACATTCACATAATGATCCTGGGTATAGGTATTACGGAAAACAAGGTTTTCAACTTCTTTACTATGATCCTTGAAAATAAGGGTTCCGCCATAAGGGTCACCTACGGTATCCCATCCTTTTGTGAGCAGATCAGAAGTCGTAGCATCATACCTGCGGATATCGAAAGAAGCCAGGTCGGCTGCACCCGCAAGTAATCCATAACCACGCGAACTGTTTACCTGTCCCAGCGTTCTGCCGGAATTCAGGTTACCCAGCCTGTTGTAATAGATATAATCTTTGGCATTCATATAATTGTAGCCATTTCTTCTCTTGTTATTGCCACCTGTAAATTTGTAGGTCACCTGTGCAGTACCTGCTTTACCCTGGCGGGTAGTGATCAGGATAACACCATTGTTGGCGCGTGCTCCATAAATTGCGGTAGCAGCTGCATCTTTCAGCAATTCAACAGATGCAATATCTTCAGAAGGGATATCATTATACGCACGAATGATCCCATCTACCACTACCAGGGGTGATCCCGGACTATTGATAGAAGCGCCGCCTCTTAACAGGATCAATGGAGAAGTACCGGGCTGACCGGTTCCATTCACCACCTGCAATCCGGCAACCGTACCCTGCAAGGCTGAACCAATATTGGCCCTGGGCACACTGGCTAACACGTCTTTGTCAAGCTTGGTGATAGCGCTGGTCACATTTCTTCTGGATTGTGTTCCATAACCAATGACCACCACATCACCCAGGTTGGCAACATCGGATTTCAATTTCAGGTTCACGATATCGTTGTCAGCAATAACGACCTCGGCATTTACATAACCTGTAAAACTGAAAGTAAGCACATCACCTTTCTGCGCCAGGAGGCTGAATGCTCCATTTGCTTCGGTCTGTGTGACGACTTTCTTTCCTTTTACGGTAACAACAACACCCTGCATGGGACTACCATCTGTTTCTGACAAAACAGTTCCCGTTATTTTCCGGGATTGTGCAGAGAGGGAAGTGACAATGAATACCGCCGCAAAAGCGAGTATCCATCTCATCAGGAAAAAAGTTGATTTCATGGCAATTAATTTTGTATTATGTATGACATATATACAAACATACAAAAAAACATATCCCTTCCAAATTTCTTTTAACAAAAAATTGATACACGCAGGCTTCCTTACAAAACGGCATAAACCAGCAATAGTCGGGCATAAAAAAGCCGGCATTTTGCCGGCTTTTTTATGCCTCTTAACAGCTTTCTCAACGCCGGAGTATTTCCTTTACAGCCACTTTCTCAAACACCAGGTCCGCCTGGCTGCCTTCATAAACAATACCAATATGTTCGTCATCAATCATCGTAAGGCTGGGATAACCATTCCCCCGCAATTCATCCAGCAGGAGCTGCTTTTGCAGCGGCCAGCTGAGACCTCCGTCCATGCTGGCTTTGATGGTCATGTGATGCCTGCCATCTGTTGCATCGGGGTTCACAAAAAACAGGATGGGTTTACCATGGTAGATATGTTTGATGATGGATGCATTGCACACAGGCTCGCGAAGGGCGGAACGGGAAGAGGGATGTTCCGTCCAGGTTTCACCGAAATCGCGGGTCGTACAGACGGTT
This sequence comes from Bacteroidota bacterium, assembly GCA_016183765.1. Lineage (GTDB taxonomy): Bacteria > Bacteroidota > Bacteroidia > Chitinophagales > Chitinophagaceae > Sediminibacterium. The sequence continues at coordinate 574,170 of JACPEA010000013.1, read as the reverse complement.
CGGGATCCTCCCCGGTTATCGCGCATATTCAACATCAAAGTACCGGGTTCTGTTTCTACTACCTGGGCTTCTGTGGTATTGGGATAAGCCGCTTTACCCATTTTCCAGCTTTGTCCGTGATCCTTACTATATAAAATGGTGGCATGCGGCAAACCGGACGAATCCTTGTATTGCGCGGGGAAGACGAGGGTTCCGTCTGCCATGGTGATACCACGTCCCGGCCCCTGGAAACATAATCTCCAGGATGGATCTTTTACCTGGCGGGTGATATTGACAGGGGCGCTCCATGTTTTACCATCGTCGCTGCTTTTGGACAACATCAGCTGTCCTGTTTCAGAAGGTTCCATTCCGGGTTGCGATGCATTCCATGCACGTTGTTTGGGATACCCATGCAGCCAGAGTGCCACTACCCATATATCGCCCGTCTGGCGGTCTACCAATACAGCAGGATCCCCAATGCCATTCTGGTCTTCCGGTTTACCACCATATTTACCCATATCCATGATCACACGCATGGGTTCCCAGCTTTGGCCTCCATCCACACTCCTGCTTATACCCACATCAATATCTTCCTGCAGGTCTACTGCGCTGTTATACCTGATATCATACACCGCAATCAGTGTTCCCGCCCGGGTTGTTTCCAGACCGGGTATCCGGTAACTGATCACTTTATCATCGCCTGCATTCCGTAGCGCCGTTCCAATGCGCTGACTGTAGCGGGCAAAATCTGCCTGAGTTGTTTGTATTTTACCATTCAGCACCAGATTCTTTGGCACCAGGTCGATGGTATGCAGCAGGTTGGCGCCGGGGTTCAACTCAACCGAAACCCAGAAATAATGGTTTCCCTCCTGCAATGTTTGCACACATTTCAAACTGATCAGCCCGGCAGCAGGTTCCGAACTGGCTAACAGCTGACGGGTAGAAAATGCAGCTGATGAGCCCGTATAATACAACCTCACCTGTTTCAACTCACGTAATTCCAGCGTTCCTTTCAGAAGAAGGTTCAGTTCCGATAATACCTGCTCGGTCCGGCCATACACAGGCAGGTGCAGACCGATCACAGGATTGTCTTTTTTACCGGTTAATACGGGAACCCTGTTCTGCAGGACCCCGAAAACGAAACTTCCTGATGGAGCTTGGGCGCCCACACGGAAAGGCTGCAAGACCGATAATAACAATGCAAACAGCACTACCAGCAATTGTTGTCTCATAAAAAAATTTGTGCTAAAATATAATATGTAATACATAATACATAATTTTAGAACGGTAATCCGAAAAGAAATATCTTTATTCATCTAAAGATATCTTTATGAGCAAACGAGAAGGGGCAAGAAATTTACAAAGTAAGCTGAGGCCGATCATCAACTATTCGCTTACGGACCAGGTAGAAACAAAACTGCTGGAACTTTTTAAGAAAGAGGACCTGCGGAATGGCGACGCCATTCCCAAGGAGAATGAATTGTGTGAAGCGATGGGTGTAAGCCGCACAGTCATCCGCGAGGCGCTGACCCGCTTAAAAACGATCGGCCTGATAGAATCGAAGAAGAATAAGGGCATGATCCTCACAGAACCCGATCTACTGATAGGCCTCGACAAACTGCTGCAGCCAAAGATCCTGAGCGAAGAGACACTTCAGGATATGTTTGAAATGCGACTGGTGCTGGAAATGGGTATTGCCGAATTGCTGTTTGCCAGGATCAAACCCGCTGATATTGCAGACCTGAAAGCCATCCTCAAAACAGAAAAGGATTATCCCGCTTTGTTTGAGATGGATTTTGAAGCAAGATTTCACGGCAGGATCTATGAAATTGCCCGTAACAACACGCTCGTAAGGTTTCAGTCGATGCTGCTGCCGATCTTCAAATATGTACACGACAAAGGTCTGAAACTGAAAGATGAAGAGCTTCCCAAAAATTATGTTACGCATGCACTCATTGTAAAAGCCATTGAAACCGGTAATGCGGAAAAATACAGGGATGCTATGAAACGGCACCTGAAAATACATTTCGATAAGACCATTAAAATGAGGAAACTCCTCGAATAATCCTTTACTATGCAAAAATTATCGCGCCTGATCCAGGCACTCGTATTGAGCCTGATCTGTCACCAGGTGGTCCTGGCAAATATCACCCTCTCCCCTCTTTTTTCCGATCACATGGTTTTACAGCGCGATGCTCCTGTTCATATCTGGGGCAGTTGTACGCCCAATAGTACGATCACGATCAATTTTGCCGGGCAAAAAATTCACACCCGCTCCGCCCATACAACATGGGAAGCGGTATTGCAACCCATTGCTGCCGGAGGACCCTATACGCTGGTCATCGAATCAAACAACAAAATTGTGGTGAAAGATATCCTGATGGGAGATGTATGGATCTGCGCAGGGCAGTCCAATATGCGTTTCAGGGTAAACCAGTCATTTGATGGCGATATCGCAGCAATACAGGAACACAATCCGAATTTACGTTTCTCCGATTGGGAAGGCAGCCTGAATCCCATCAATAAACGGTATTCGCTGGATTTCCTGCGGCAGTTAACGCCTGCAAATTTTTACACTTCCCGTGAATGGAAAAAAGCGGATTCGGCCTCGACCGCCAGCTTTTCTGCGGTAGGATATTTTTTTGGCCGCAACCTGCAGGAAGCAACACAGGTGCCCATTGGCCTGATCAACAACTCAATCGGCGGTGTGCCACTGGAAACTTATCTGCCCTTGACAGATATTACTAATGACAGTATACTGTATCCTTTGTCAGCCCCAGGTTGGTTACAAAACCCGTTGTACCCCGCATGGACTGCTGAACGGGTGATGCAAAACCTGGTTGCCTGGAAAGAAGAAAGCCCGCTATCAGCCATGCCCATGCATCCTTATCAGCCGGGGTTCCTTTTTGATGCAGCCATTGCCCCTTTACAAAAACTGGCTGTAAAAGGGGTGATCTGGTACCAGGGCGAATCCAACGCTACTTTCACCGCTGACAGCAGTGCTATGGATCCGCAGCTCAACAAACACAAACTGTCATTATTGATCCACAGCTGGCGGAAACATTTCAATAATCCTTCCTTACCGTTTGTGATCATACAGCTTCCTGCCATCAAACGAGACTGGGAACTGTACCGGGAAGTACAACTGGCTACAACCCGCGATATTCCGGCTGTCTCGCTGGTAGTAACGCTGGATCTCGGGCATCCTACGGATGTACATCCCCGCAACAAAAAAACAGTAGGCGAACGCGCAGCAAGAGCTGTATTGGCCAATGTATACAACAGGAAACTGGTTGCAGGCGGACCTCTCTATGAATCGTTCAGAACAGAAGGAAAACATATCATTATCACCTGTAGTAATGCTTCATCGGGGCTCAGTACCAGTGATGGGACGGCATTGCGCAGTATCTGGATCTGCGGAACGGATCAAAAATTCTATCCTGCCAGGGCCAGTTTCAAAAAGAACGAGATCTGGTTATGGGCCGAGCAGGTGATCCATCCTGTTGCAGCCAGGTATGCATGGGAAGACAATCCTGTTGATGCCAACCTCATCAACCAGGAAGGTTTACCTGCATCCCCTTTCCGGACAGATTTTTAATCCTATATCATCATTTTATTCTTTTATTGTGAAAAAGACCTTACTGATGATTGTCTTTCTAGTTACGACAACCGCTATCTGCACCACAATTCCGGCACAGGAAACAAGTACCTATTACCGGCAGCGGGTTACTCATTTCGAAAACCTTCCAGATATAAAAGGCAGGATCGTTTTCTGCGGTAACAGCATTACAGATGGTGGTGAATGGCAGGAAATGTTCAACAACACCGGGATCCTGAACCGGGGTATCAGCGGAGATGGTACAACAGGTGTATTGCTCCGCCTGCCAAGCCTGCTGAACATGCAGCCTTCCAAATTCTTTCTGCTGATCGGCGTGAATGACCTGGCTAAAAATATTCCTGTAACACAGGTAGCAGCCAATATCCGGAATATTGTACAGCAGTTTCATGAACAAAGCCCCGTGACAAAAGTCTATCTGCAAAGTGTTTTACCCGTTAACCCGGCATTCACCCAGTTCAGGAACCATGTAAACAAAACAGATTCCATTCTTCAGCTGAACAAAATGATCCGGGACATCTGCCTTGAGGAATCAGCCATTTACGTTGATCTCTTTACGCCATTTTCAGATAAGAACCAGCACCTCGACAGCACATTGACCAATGATGGCCTGCATCTGACTGGCAAAGGGTATCGCCGTTGGAAATCAGTGGTATTTCCCTCGGTATTCGACCTCTCAACCAAACCCGCACTGTTACCGGCACCCAGGGAACTGGTATGGACACCAGCATCCTTCCCGCTGCTGGAAGTGCCGGGCATCAGTACCGACAAACGTTTTACTTCGCAATTAGCGCATTTAAAATCCTTGCTGAACACGAATCACATACCTTATACTGAAACACAGAATGCCGCTTATAATATCCGCCTCGCCTATAAAAAAATGAAAGATGCCTACCTCGCCGAGGAAGCCTATGAAATTGAAGCCGGAGCTTCGGAGATAGTACTGTACGCCCAGGCAGAAAAAGGCATCTACTACGCGCTGCAAACACTCAGGCAATTAATGCGCGATGGGATCAGTATTCCCGGATGCATCATCAAAGACAAACCCGCTTTTGCGTGGAGAGGACTAATGCACGATGTGGGGCGTAATTTCCAGAGTATTGATCAGCTGAAAATGCAACTCGATCTCCTGGCACAATACAAGATGAATATCTTTCATTTTCACCTTACTGAAGATATTGCCTGGCGGCTGGAAAGTAAACGATACCCGCAACTGACTTCAGCTTCGCATATGCAACGTAACCCGGGCGAATACTATACGCTGGAAGAACTGAAGGAGCTGATCCAATATAGCAAGGAGCGGTTCATCACCCTGGTACCTGAAATAGATATGCCGGGACACAGCGCTGCCTTTAAACGTGCCATGGGCGTAGATATGCAGAGTACGGAAGGTACCGCTATCTGCAAAAATATCCTGGAAGAACTGTGCAGGGAACTGGATGTGCCCTATATCCATATTGGCGGCGATGAAGTGAAGATCACCAACCGGGATTTTCTTCCGGAGATGGTTGCTGCCATCAGGCAGGCCGGCAAACAGGTGATTGCCTGGGATCCGGGCGGAAACCTGCCGCAGGGAACTGTACTGCAGATGTGGAACGGACAGACCGTGCCTAAAAAAGGTTATCCTTCGCTCGATTCAAGACATCTTTACCTCAACCATTTTGATCCGATCGATGGCGTTGTCAGTGTGTTCAACCACCAGATCTGTGATGTGCCACGGGGTGATAGTAACCTGCTGGGCGCCATTGCCTGCGTTTGGCCAGACAGGCGTGTAAGCAATGAAAAAGACATTCTTACCATGAACCCTGTTTTTCCTGTTTTGCTTACCCTGGCCGAGCGCAGCTGGAGAGGCGGCGGATGGAAGAATTACCAGTCGGATATGGACAAACCGGGAACAGAGCGGTACACTGCATTCACAGAATTCGAGACCCGGTTGCTCGATCACAAGAGTACCTATTTTTCTTCGCTTCCTTTTCCATATGTAAAACAATCAGGCATCCATTGGAAGCTGATCGGGCCATTCAACAACCAGGGCAACACAGATGCCGTATTCGTACCCGAACAGGTGATGCTTCCAGACACATCTCTATTACACAAATCCGTTTCTGTATTTGGCGGGACCATCTTCCTGAAGCATTTCTGGTCGCCCATGATCGGTTCACACCTGCCGAACGCAAAAGAGAACAGCACGTATTATGCATTTACCAGGCTGTATAGCGATCGTGACCAGCAGATAGGTCTATGGATCGGTTTCTACAATATCTCCCGGAGCAACAATTCACCAACACCTGAAGCCGGCAAATGGGATAACAGGAACAGCCGCTTATGGCTGAACGGAAAAGAGATACCACCACCCCATTGGAGTAAAGCAGGCAGGATAAATACGGGTTTGGAAGATCCCTTGATTGATGAAGGTTACGAGTACAGGCCACCCACAATAGTATGGTTAACAAAAGGCTGGAATAACTTGTTAGTGAAGGCTCCGGTAGCTTCGTTCAAATCATCTGATTGGCAAACACCGGTTAAGTGGATGTTCAGTTGTATACCGGTGGTGCAGAAAAACGGCATGACGTATTTCCCCGATTCCATGTATTCTGATCCGTTGGGGAAATAACTCCGGGGAATCTATGCCGATTGTTTGGGACGAACATTGATCTTACAGGTCTTCTCCGTAATGTCGGCAATGATCTGGTCCAGTTCATTAGCCGATTGAAGGATATAGGAAAATATCTCTGCCTGATCGTCTCCCGGGCCTACCACCCCATCGCTCAGAAGTTTAACCAGACCCATCAGTCGCGATAAAGGCGCGCGTACGATATGCGATTGTGTCCAGGCGATCTCTTTTAACTGCCGGTTCTGCATTTCCAATTCCTGCATTACCCGTTTCAGGTCTGTGATATCCTGTACAACAGCTACCAGTTTAGGATGACCATGATCCGTTCCCTGCCGGCTGATCTGGCCCTTTGCGAATACGTATCTTTCGGTTCCATCTTTCCTGATCAGTTTTAATTCGATCGGTTCAGGTTCGGCATTATGCTGTTTTACATAATTGTACCATTCCAGGTAACGTTGTTTTTCTTCACCGGGCAGCAGTTCCAGAAACACATTGATATCGGGTTTGATAGCACCAGGCTCATAGCCCAACAGCCGGTAAAACTCATCACTCCATTCTCTTTTTTCTGTTACCAGGTCTATTTCCGTACTTCCCATATGCGCCAACGTTTCGGCCTGGTTCAGGAGGCGCTGGCTTTCGGCAATTCTTTCCAATGCCTGTTTCCGTTTCGAAATATCTTCCACGATACTGCACTTCATCAACTCTCCATGGATGTCCCTGAAACTGATGATCGTGACCGCACAGTCAAAGCGGCTACCATCTTTACGGATACCGGTAAATTCTGCTTTTGCATCAGCCGCATCACCCGTCATTGCCAACTGGTTCATCAATAAAGCACCTTCAGTATCAAATAACTGCTCCCTCTTCAAGGCAAGCAGTTCCTGCTCCGTATAACCGAATAATACCTGGGCAGCGGGATTAGACTCGATGATATTTCCCTGCGCTGGCGAAATGAATATTCCAAGGATCGCATTATTGATGATGGCCCGATACTTTTCTTCATTAACCCTGCGCTGTTGATCGGCCACCCTGATCTCTCGTCGCATACCAACTTCTTTGAGCTCTCTTTCGATCACTTGCCCCAAACGCATGAGATTACCTTTCATCAGGTAATCATTGGCACCCGCTTTTACCATATTAACGGCCTGCTCTTCGCCTATGGCGCCAGACACAAGGATAAAAGGAATATCCTTTCCCGAGGCATTTACAATATCTAAAGCCAGTGGCCCACCAAAACCTGGGATATTATAATCAGAAATGATGAGATCCCAGGCGCTGTTTTCCAGTGCCTGGGTAAAATCATGCGCATTATCTACCTGCAGACTATGCAGCTGGTAACCATCTTTTTGCAATTGGCGTAGCAACAGCAGGGCGTCTGTTTCATCATCCTCGCAAATCAGCAGTTTCAGTTCGTTAGGCATAACTTGTATTTTATTTCCAACGGTTGGGCACAGCAACCTCGATCAAAGTGCCCTGGTCCAATCCAGTTGTTAACTTTAGTTCTCCTTTCAACGAATGGGCCCTTTCTCTCAGGCCGATCAGTCCCAGGTGGGTGGTTTTCTGGTTGGGATCAAATCCTTTGCCATTGTCTTTGATGACCAGGTGTATCATTCCCTGTTCTTCCCTGATCGATACTTCTACCAGGTTTGCCTGGGCATGACGCATCACATTGGTCATTGATTCCTGGCATATCCTGAAAAATTCTGTTTTAGCTTCAGCAGATAATTTAGTATCATCAAAATCCTCCGTAAAAATGCACTTGATATGATGGTTTTCCTGCAATTGTTCGCACTGCCATCGAAGCGCGTCGTTCAAACCCCGTTCATCCAGTGCTATAGGCCTGATAGATGTGGCGATCCGCCGGATCGAAGTGATCATCATATCAGAGAGCCCCATGGAACGGTCAATTTTTTCAAGCAACGCTGCGCTGATATCCTGTGATTTAAGTTTCAGCAGGTGTAACTGCAGTTGTATGGCCGTTGCCAGTTGCCCTACTTCATCGTGGATCTCCCGGGCGATGAATTTCCTTTCATCTTCCCTTGCATCTTTCAGATGCTGGGAGAGTTGCTGCATCTCTTCCAGCGCATGCCGCAATTGCTGTTCTGCATTTTTCCGCGCCGAAATATCAGCAATCATAGAACAACTTACCTGTTTATCCTCAATATCATGAAATATAACCGAAGCGATTTCACAGGGAAATCTTTCCCCGTTCTTCCGGATACCCGTAAACTCTCCTTTTACACGTCCCTCCGTGTCCCGTTCTATGATCTTGGTCTCGAAAAACGTATCGGTGGTATCCAGTAATGAGTAACGGTTAAGTCGTATAAATTCTTCGCGTGTATAGCCAAACATGGCAGATGCAGCGGCATTGGATTCCTGTATATGACCAGCGGTGCACGACAGGAGAATGGCATACAGCGAGTTATCGATCACTGCCCTGTATTTCTCTTCATTGGCCCTGATGATGCTTTCAGCTTCTTCTTTGGCCTTTCTTATCTTTAATTCCTCCAGTTCTCTTTTAACGGCTTCTCCCAAACGTTGCAGGTTACCTTTCATCAGGTAATCACTGGCACCTTTCCGCATCATTTCCACGGCCGTTTCTTCACCAATAGCTCCTGATACCAAAATGAATGGGATATCTAAACTGGACTTTTTTACAATAGCCAAAACCTGTACACCACCAAAACCAGGGATGTTAAAGTCAGACAATACCATGTCCCAATGTCGTTGGGTCAATGCGTCCGTTAATGCATCGGCAGTATCCACCCTTTCCCATTCCACATCAAATCCTTCTTTTTCAAGCTGCCGGATCACCAGTGCTGCATCCATTTCATCGTCTTCACAAAGCAGTAAACGCAACTTTTTTTTCATACGGCATTATTTAACTGGTGGAGGTGTTTCATTCAGCAATAACCAGTATACACCCAGTTGCTTGATGGCTTCTACAAATTGGTTAAAATCAACAGGCTTCCTGATATAACTGTTTACGCCCAGATCATACCCAGCTGCCACATCCTGTTCTTCTTTGGATGTGGTTAAAATAACCACGGGAGCCCTCCGGGTAATTATATTCTCTCTTATTCTTTTCAGCACTTCCAGTCCATCAATCAACGGCAGTTTCAGATCCAGTAATACCAGGGCAGGAAGGTCTTCTATGTCGCGGTCACTGTATTTCCCTTCAGCAAACAAGAAATCAAGGGCTTCCTGTCCATCTTCCACATGGACAACGGGGTTCAACAGTTTATTTTTTTCAAATGCCCGCATTGCTAATGCAGCATCACTCGGATTATCTTCTACCAGCAAAATTGTTTTAGAACTCATAACGTATCTTTTATTGTAAAATAAAATGTAGCACCCTTACCCAGTTCAGCTTCAGCCCATACATCACCCTGGTGCAGGCTGATGATCCGTTTTACAATGGCTAGGCCAATTCCTGTTCCGGGAAATTCGCTTTGCCGGTGCATTCGCTGGAATGCACCGAATAATTTTTTGGCGGTCGCCATATCAAAACCCGCACCATTGTCTTTGATAAAAAAGACCGGTTTCCCCTCATATTTCGTTTGTCCGAAAGTGATTTCGGCAATATCTTTCCTGGCAGTGAATTTGCACGCATTGCTCAGCAGGTTGGTGCAGGCAATTTCGAGCAGTTTGGCATCTGCTTTTACCATCAGACCAGGTGCTATGGTAAAGTGAATATTCCGGCCCGGGTTCTCCTCCAACAACCGTTCTGAAATGGTCTTTATGATATCTGAGAGATTTATCCGCACTGGCTTCAATTCTGTACGGGATATCCTTGACAATTTTAGCAGATCGTCAATCAGGTCTCCCATCCTCTGCGTTTCTGCACGCACGCGGGCAATGTATTGATTGGCTTTTTCATCCAGCCGGATTCCATAATCTTCCTGTAAAGCCAGGCTCCATCCATCGATGCCGCGCAGGGGTGCCCGGAGGTCGTGCGATACGGAATAGGAGAACGCCTCCAGTTCCCTATTGGCGGAAATCAGCTGTGCCGTTCTTTCTTCAATAATATGTTCGAGCGACAGGTTCAGTTTTTCCAACTCTTTTTGCGCCTTTTTCAATTCTGTAACATCGATAATGATGACCATCACTCCATATACCCAGCCTGTCGCATCTTTCAGCGGAATATAGGATGACATGGTATCCCAACCCGCCAGGCTATCTTCAATACGCACCTGTTCTCCTGCCAATGCTCTTTTAAATATGCCCAGGATCTTCTCTTCCCGGTCAGGGGTAACAATATCCGCAACCTTTTTCCCAAGCAGATCTGTTTTGCGATACCCGAACTTCTCCAGCATATCACCTTCCAACAGGATATACACAAGGTTCTCATCCAGCAAACAGATCGCTGATCCGGGAATATTGGAAGCGATGGTCCGGTAAACCTTTTCACTTTTCTCCAGTAACTGTTCCGATATCTTTCGTTGGGTAATATCCTGCAGGTTGGCCACAATCGCTTTTACGGCATCGTCTTCCAGCAGGTTGGTCAGAAAACCTTCGTGCCAGATATAATGACCATCATAATGCCGGAAACGGAAACTGATGGGTATTGGAATACCTTTTTCCTTCAGTACCCGCTCAAAAGAATGGTTGTAGGAAGGCACATCATCATTGTGTACCCGGGAAAGCCGGTATTCGGCGGAATTGTCTTCCACAAGTCCAACTGCCCTTCTAGCTGAAGGGCTTCGGTAGAAGGTAGTGAGGCTCGCATCCATCAACAGGACTATATCATGGCTGCTTTCGATCATACCACGGAAACGTTTCTCACTTTTGGCAACCGCTTCATTGAGCAGGCGGACCTTCTCATCCACTTCTCTTTTCGCCGTTACATCTGCCGAAAGCACAAATATACCTTCGGGAACCGGTTGTATACTGATCTCAAATGTCTGAACCGACTGGTCGGGAAACTCAAATTTATTTTCAAAACGAATCGGCTGCCTGTCTTTCAGGCATTTCAGGTAAGACTTGTAAATGGGCGATCGTTCAACTCCGGGATACAACTCGGTTAAAGTCCGGCCGATCATTTCCTTTTTGGTAAACTTGGCCTGGCTGGCCAGTTTATCATTTACATAAATCAGTGTGCCATCAAAACCAATGATCTGCACTCCCTCCATCATGGTATCCAGTGTATGGCGGTAACGGGCTTCACTTCTCTGCAATTTGTCCTCTGCTTCCTTCTGGCTCGTAATATCAAGACTCATTATGAGTCTTGCTTTTTTGCCCTCGAATTCAATATCACTGGCATTCACACCAACACGGATACGCGTACCGTCTTTTTTTACATGCTCCCAAATACCCCGGTTGAATGTCTTGTGCGGATCGATCTCAGGTCTTACACTCTGAAACCGCTTCTTCTCATTTTCCGTTCGGATATCAGCGGCGGACATGCTGAGGAATTCTTCTCTTGAATAACCGTAATTATCAATAGCAGCCTGGTTCACATCAAGGTAACGGTAACCAGGGATCTCCACCACGAACATGGGTAGTGGGCTTTTTACAAAATAGTTCTGGTACTTTTCCGCAACTTCTGCCAATATCTTTTCCTCCCGTTTCCGGAGGGTAATGTCCTGTACAATTTTGGATATGCCGATCAGCCGTCCGGCCATATCTTTTATGGGCGATAAGGAGATGGCAACCTGTATACGTTTTCCACCCCTGGTTATCCGTTCGGTTTCGTAATTCTCCACTTTTTTCCCTGACCGTATATTGGCTACCAGCTGATCTTCTTCCATGAGCAGCTCCGGAGGTATCAGCATGGAAATTCTTTTTCCTAATAACTCCCGCTGACTATAACCGAATAATTTTTCAGCACCAGAATTGCATCCAGTGATCTTCCCTGACAGGTCTTTACTAAGTATCGCATCATCGATGGATTCAATGATCCATTCCTGCAACTGTTGCTTTTCTTCCTTTTCTTTTTTTTCCGTGATATCTACACTGATCGATAGTGATTTTGCCAGTTCGCCACTTCCTGAAAACAATGGGATGATGGTAGTGTCCATCCAGAAAAAAGAACCGTCTTTTCGTTTGTTCCTGATCTCTCCCTTCCAGATATAGCCGGAATCGCTGGTTTTCCATAAATCATCAAAAAAAGACTGGTCGTGATAACCCGAAGCGAGGATTCTCCGGTTCTGTCCAAGAAGTTCTTCGGCTTTATAACCACAAACCGAACAAAACATATCGTTTACATATAAAAACACGCCCTCTTGGCTGATCAGAGCGGTCATTTGTTGGGGATTTTCCAGGATAAGATCAGACAACTGTAACTCCATCTTTCAGCAATAGTTTTATATTCCCATCAAACACGGGGCTTCCCTAAATAAATATAGAATAAAAACAATGTCTTTCCTATACCATTCTAATTTTATCGATAGCTTGTATCATTAAAACCGTTCCTGCAAAACGGGTATTAACCATAGAACATATTGTTAAACAAACACATAACTACCTGCAGACAGAACGCGAGGTTTCAGTCAAATTAAACAGTTTACCGATAAAAACATGTAATAAAATCGGCAGTTATTCTACCAGTTGGGGTCAGTGTACGAGGAACCGCATCAGTGTTCCTGTTGCCATAAGATCTTTTTGCCAAAACCGGGGCTGCAGTTTGCCATTTTGAAATGGCCGATCAGGATGAAAGTTACTGCCTGAGAGAAACCGAAGGCCTGGTATCTGCCAAGATCTAATATACCAGAAATAGCTGTTACAGGAATGTTCCTCAGATCCCCGAAGCAGTAAGAACGGTATCACGCTTTTTCGGGCTTTGCGTATGATAATCTGCCCCCGACAGCACTGGCTGCAGTAAGAACTGCCGGTGCTGTCGGAGTACACTCCTGATTCCAGGCGACTGTTTCCTTATCTTTTAACGCGTTGTACCATTAACCTCTTACTATCATCGAAGACCCTCTGCGAAAACGCTGTTCCTCCTGTTCTGCGGTAAAAGAAATAAGAAAGGCCGGTTGCTATTGTTCGGAATGTTATTCACCACAGGGAACATGAGAACAGGGCGTTTACGCAGAGGGTTTAATACAACACGTTATCTTTTATACATACTCAAATTCGAAGGAATACTTTTTTCAGGTACATGAAATAGAGAAAGCCCCATTTAATGCCTACATAACAGACCACCAGTAACACCATTCCCCAGTTTTCTCCGGTCAGTTGCAGCAGCCAGCCAAAACTTTCCCGGGTGGTGTATTCCCAGTTAATAAAATGATCCGACATATAAATCAGAATAGAATTCATACCAATCACCTTAAAAAAGAAAGCCCATTGCTGATATCCGCGAACATCGATGATATAATAGAATATGGCTAACAGCAATAAACTGAGTCCACCAACATACATAACAAAAGAACTTGACCAAAGATTTTTATTAACCGGAAAATCGAGGTTCCAGACTGCGGCAATCCCCAATGAGATCACAGCTGCTATTACCATTCGAAAGACTTTCTGGTTGCCGGTAAGTGAAGAGTTTTTCAGAAAACTACCGGTCAGCACACCCAGTAAACCCGTACTGATTGCCGGGATGGTAGAAGCCAGTCCTTCGGGGTCATGATTTCCGCGATATAATTTACCCGGCATAATGAGCCGATCAAGATAGGATGCAAAATTACCTGACTGGCTTAGGTCTCCGGCCTGAAAGCCCGGCGCTGCATTAAATTTGAGCAGCAGCCAATATCCGATCAGGAAAAAGAAAAACCAGACAAGCCTCACACTTTGCCTGCTTGTATAAATAAAAATAATATTCGCAAACAGGTATGCCAGTCCTATACGACCCAATACACTCCCGAAACGAATCTCTGCAATTGGTTTAATGACCAGGCCATTGTTAACAACCAATCCCAGCAATACCAGTATCATAGCGCGTTTCGTTACCCGCCATAACAGCAGATGCCTGGGGATTCCTTTGTCCAGCTCTCTGCCCACTGAATAGGGTGTTGCCACACCCGCAATAAACAGAAACAAGGGAAATATCAGGTCATAAAAATGAAAGCCATTCCACTCCGGATGATCGAACTGTGTGGCAATAGCCCCCCAGAAAGGAGAGCCAGTGGCTTTGAAAACGGCTTTAAATATTTCTTCGGCCCCCATGATCCAGAACATATCAAAACCCCTGAGTGCATCAAGCGCATGTAATCGCTGAGGCAAAATTTTAGATTGATTTACTTGCATACATAAGATTTACGGATAACAGATACGGTAAACAGTGCTGTAAAATGATACAGGCTTGATCAGGTAAGGAAATAGCTGTCAGGAATAGACTTATATTTTTTTTGATAAACTACTGTATTGAAGCAGGTCAGCTAATCGATCCGGACTATTTATAAGCCTATTCCAAATTCTGAGAGGGATTTACGGATCTTATCGATGGCTCTTGCCATATGTGTTTTTACGGTGAGGGGAGAAATATTCAGCCGGGTAGCTATTTCGCTATAGGACAAGCCATTTATTTTAGCAAACTGGTATACCTGTTTCTGCATCTGGGGCAGGGTATTGATCAACGATTGCACCTGCTTCTCAAGATCAGCATTGAACAGTTTTGCTTCCGCTTCTGCTTCATTGCTCTTGACCTCTTCCATATATGTTTTACGCATATTCCATTCACTGGCCAGCTTCTTTAGCTGGTTGATCAGCTTATTCTGGGCAACAGTAACCAGCCATGCTTCTACGGGTAATTCCGGCTTCATATTTTTCCGTTCAAACCATAGTTTCAGAAACACATCCTGCACAATTTCCTGTGCAAGAACCGGCGATTTCAGATAGCGGATGGAGAGTCTATATATCCTGTTATAGTAACGTTCATACAACAGCCGAAAAGCATGCTCGCTATCATTGGCAAGCAAAGTAATCAGGATCGATTCTTCATACTTTTTTTCTGTTGGCATGCGTCAAAAATAAATCATAAACAATATAACCATTTATTATGAATGTTACCAATCCATTACCGATAAAAAAGGATGACAATGAAAACAGAACACAATAAAAACCCCCTCCCTCTACATTCAGCCTGAAAATTCAGTGACCGGCACTTCCCTTCCAGGTGGATATAGTCTAAAATGATGATCCTCAATAAAATACAATAGGATTTGTTTAACAAGGGATACCCCTACCCACAGTGATAACACAGTCATCATAAGCTTATTTTTCAGGAGTGTTTACTAATGGAATCCATACCTGCTGCATAGTGGATAACTGCCCTGCATCTGCATAAGGAACCAGGTTACAAACGGGTGCTTTGGCAGTCCCCTTCTGCAGAACCTGGTAAGCCTGTTTCCCGATCCATCCGGCAGGTAATACAGAGCGATTATACCGAAGCTGGTACCGGGCTAGTTTGCGGGCAGTTACAAACGGAAGCCAGGACCGATTTATCGCAGAATCAAGTGATAATACCTGCGGTCCCCGTTTGAATGCAATTGAGTTTTCGTAATAAGGTTTTCCACTGATCACCTGCAAGGGCATATCAAAGCTGACCTTCACATTGTCGTGTCTTCCCCAGGTTCTATCTATCTGAAAAAAATGATCCCGAATAAGATTTTTCTGTTTCACCCCATTTACTGTCACCGAAAAATTAACCGCCCAGGATGGCACCCTGAACTGCAGCATGAACTTTTCAGGAGCAGATGCATTTACCCGATAATTGATGTTACCCGAAACCGGAAAATCCGTAACAGCGGTTAATTGCAATAATACTTTTGAACCCGCAGGGGTAACGATACTGTCGGTAAGCTCACCTGGCTCAAACATCAGCACGGACATGGAGCCTCTGATCTTACCCCATATCAACCGGGGGATCATGGAAATGCCTCTGGAGATGCTGGAGAGACAACAAGACATCCCATCATCACATTTGTATAGTTTAGGCCCCTGCAGCAGGGTATAAAAACTTACACAACCCGAAGCCGGATTTTGTGCGGCGAGTAAATGATTGTAGACGGTCTTCTCAATTTCGTCCGCATACTTATATTCACCGGTAACAGTGAGTAACTGCTCGTTAAACTGTATCCAGGTGGTAGTTACACATCCTTCTCCCATCTGACTTATTGAATCGGCCGGCAACAAGTGGTCATCTTTGAACACTTCATCTGAACTTGCCGTACCGGTAATATACAAACGATTATCAACAATATCTTTCCAGGCAAGCTGCATGGGTTCGAGCAAGTTTTTTTCACCTGTCAGGCGGTAGTATTTCAAAATACCCGTAAAGCAGGATAACATTTCATATGCTTTGGCATTGGCCACCTTATTGACTTTTCCATATTCAGCAAGCTTACTCATGATCTTTGGCCCCGTTTCTGTTTCCCATGCCCGAAGTATATAACGGGCAAAATCCAGGTAAATGCCATTGCCGGTATAACGGTACAGATCGATCATGGGTTCAAGAATGCTTCCCGAAGCCATCCCTTCCTGGTATCCCGCTTTGTTAAGATCCAGCTGGCCGGGTTTATCGCCAAAAACACGACAGATCAGGTTGGCAACTTTGATCGCCGCCTCTATTGCTTTCTGATCTCCCGTAACGGAATAATAACTCATTAAACCGATCATGGCATATTTGTGCGCCCACACATCCCAGGACTTCCAATATTTTTCGGGCAAATAAGTTCCCAGATACCCATCTGGCAATTGTGTAGCCAGATATTTTCGGACCATTTCGTCCATCAGCAACTTAATGGCGGGGTCATGGGAATACCTGTAACTATTGGATGCCGCATTCAGAAACTTACCCATATGCTCTCCTATCCATGACTGTTTGCCGGGTCTTTTTACAAAACCCGATAACAATATGGCAGAATCGATCTGAAGGAGCCGCTTTTGAAGGTTAATGATCACGTGTTCATGCAGCAAGCCCGAAAATGCAACCTGCTCAACCGGCTGGTATACATCCGGAACAGCGTTGGCAATACGATAGCCTGCTGAACTGTCTTTCACTGAGGCATTGCCGGTAACAGCCAGTAAACTGCCGATCAGTAAAAACAACAAATACTTCATACAAAAAGGGTAAGCAGGTATCCTCATTTATTTATCGATCACTTTTAGGTAACGTGCCATCCAGTAAGGCAGCAGGTATTCGTCGCCTGCCAGTTCAGCCCTGCCGCCATCGCCTCCATCTAAAATAAACGGATTCGTGTTGTGACGGTGCATAGGCTGTTCTGATAAGGGTATCTGTATCCTGGTGGTTTGTCCCCGCAGATTTTCAGGCAGAAATTCCAGGTCTTTCCGATGTGAATTTTTCACACTCCAGCGAACCAGGTCTATGGGAAATTCTTTCAGGTACCAGAAAACGGATGGTTTATCCATAACGCCCGCTGTTCCCCTGGCAATCAGGTTCCATAACCCATCCCTTTCAGGCAGTTCTGCCTCCCAATGATTCCTGATAGCGCTGGCATATTGTTTTTTAAGTGAATCGGAAAATGCAAAATGGTACAATACCCAGTACGTCAGAAACGACATCTCATCATCTGAATGATTCCATCCATCTCCGAGTGTATCATCCATATGTACATAACCTGGTGTTACAGCGATCTTCTTACAATCAATTAAAATGTTTTTCAGGTATCCGTGTTCATTCATCAATCGGTTTGCTTCTGTACGATAGATCGATTTACCCGTTAATGCATATCCCAATTGAAGTCCTGCAATAATAGTGGTGCTACCCAGTTTCCTGTCGCTGATAGTTTCGGGGAACCAGTTGATGTATTCCGGATTCCATCTTCCCCATCGCGTTGGTTTACCATCTGCATCAATAAAATAATAATTGTTATTGATAATATGTGTAAGTATTTTATCAACAAAATCGGCCACTCTTTTCTTTTCGTCCTGGGTTTCTGCTGCAAACTGGTGCATTACGGCGGCGGCAAAAATATGTCCCACGAACTCATCGCTGCTGGTTGTTCCTTTCCACTCCCATTCGGGATCCTGCGATTTACGCCAGGCATGCGGGTCTGAATGCCGGTACTCAATCCGTTCAAAAGTTCTGGAAGGGAAACCCTGCAACGGATTAATACTGATCAACCGTTCAAATGCTTCAAAGCATTCCCAGGCATAACGTTTGGCTTCTTTTTCCCGGGTAACTGCATACCTGAATGCCTGGCTTCCGAGATAAAAAGAGCTCCATAATCCGTCGTTATCCGTGTCTTTCATTTCAGCAGTTTCCATTTCGCCGGGCTGCGTAAAAAAAACTTCTGAAATCAATCCGTAACGAATATGCCGCTGCCTGATCTTATTTTGATAATACGCTGCTTTTTGTGCCAGTGTATAGCTGGCGAATTGGATCTGGCTCAACCCTTTCCGGGTCAAACAATACACATTACCCTTGCTATCGGATGTCATACCAGCAACATCATCATCCTGCAACCAGCGTTGTGACGCATAATACCGATAAGAGCCCAAAGGCTCGCGCATAAATGCCCCTTCCGGGGTTCCTGCCCAAATATTTCCGCCTGCCATCAGTAATACTTTGATATCAGGCACAGGAACTTTATTCTGCAACCCAAAACTACGGTCACCACTTAAGCTATGAATACCATAAAAACCATCTGTGGTACCGATAATGATTTCTGACTTCTCAAAAGCTACTGCCTGTATATTATGTGCGGTATGCAACGCTATTAACCGACCCGCTTCATACCGATAAAGGGTTTGCTTACCCAGCACATAAAACACTCCTTTATGTATATATATATCCCGGACTGCTTCGCCGGCAGGTAACACAATGTTGAACAACACATTCATTCTGACCATCGCCAGTGATTCATTTCCTGCTAACAGAACAGTCCCATCCCCTGCCACTGCCAGTTTAGTATACTTTGCCTTGGGCAAAATGGTGTAGGGAACACCCGCATAACCATTGGTCAGCACTTTATCCTCGTACAGGTAATACAGATGACCGGATGTTTCCTGTATCGCTATATCAACCGGGATCTTCGGAGAAAGCGGTGTATACCGGAGATCTTTAACCAATGCTTTTTCTTCTACCCGGAAAAGACCTATTGAGCTCAGTACGTAAACTACATCATTGTAATCGACCAGCACTTTTTTCAGTTCAGCGCCATTTAACGCAGAGGGTATTTTATATTTTTGGGCAACCGCCTGCTTAAAAGGCAGGTCCGGATCTGCTGCGGATGCCCACAGGGAAAAAACAAGAAATAATAAAATCAGTATGGAACAGGTTCGTTTCATTATCAGTCTTTCAAACAATTAAGTATAATGATACCCTTCCGGCATCATTTATTTTGAAGGAAAATATTCTTCTAACCAGGCAATCACTTTGGCAAAAAGATCCGGTCGAACGGCTCCGCTAATACCATGTTTTTCGTTCGGGTATATCTCAAGCTTAGCCGGCACCTGTAAGGAGAGCAGTTTTTTATACATTTTTTCTGCCTGGCTTACATGTACCAATGGGTCAGACCCGCCATGAAAAAAAACAGAGGGAACGGCCGATTCTTTGGTAGCCTTATGGTATGGACTTGCGTCAAAGGCAATTTTAGCTTGGGGATCAGTCTCTCCCAATAAGTTAACCGAAATCCGGTCCGCATCGGTGCCTGGTTCACGAACGGATGGGTCGGTAAAATCTGTTGGCCCCCAAAGATCAATCACTGTTTTCACCTGTTTATTTACATCATAGCCATATGCGTATAACATAGCCATCTGTGCACCGGCGCTTCCGCCCATCAGCGCAAATTCTTTTGCATTAAAATGAAATTTTTTAGCAGCCATGGTAAGAAAACGCATGGCACTGGCTACATCTTCCATCTGAGAAGGAAAATGGTTCTTCCCTTCTTTGATCAAACGGTAGTTCATGGACACCACTATGTATTTTCGCTTTCCAACCAATTCCTCTACCAGGCTAGCCGGGAACTCGCTTTTATCCCCTGATGTCCAGGACCCCCCATGTATATACAGCAGCACTTTGGCACTATCATAAACCTTTGGAAAATACACGTCCAGCACATCTTCGGGATAGGTCATGCTATAGGGCACATCCAATTGTTTTCGGTAACTGGCTTCCGTTTTGGGAGGATAGGTTACCGGTAGCACCGTTGCGCCATTCCGCAGGTTGTGCTGCTCCAGAAATTTCACCAGTTCTTCGGGATGATCTGTCTGTACCCCCTGAATGCCTTTGTTCATGGCGGCTCTCCATTTCGCCGGGTTCTCATCTGATCCCTGCACATCGATCCATACATGAATTCCATTGGTGCGTGCGGCCGTTAACATGGCACTGTCTTTCACATTATCCAGGCCTTCCAGCTGCATTTTATCCAACAATACCAGCAGGTCTTCACGCGTTGCTATCGACCCGGGTAAACTTGTCATCAATGGCATTTCGGGAACCAGTTTTCTCCAGGCCAGGTATTGATCTACCTTATTCAGGTAAACCATCACCTGTTTTGTCATACCTGCCGTTTTTAATTGCCGGTATGTTTCTGCCACATCTGCATCCTTAAAATCCAGGTAGATATTGATTTTATCCTTACAGACCTGCAATATTTCAGTCAATTCCGGCACCCGGTAGGCTTTACCATCTTTACCTGTAGTGGTAAGTTTTGATAACTCATCCCAGGTAAGGTCTTTTACACGTCCTTTTCCGTTGGTGGTACGGTCTACTGTTTCATCATGACAAAGCACCAGCTTCCCGTCTTTAGTGGTTCGCAGGTCTACCTCAACATAATCTGCACCTGCTTCAATAGCTGCTTCTACAGCGGCGGTTGTATTTTCCGGTTTCAGCTGATGATTACCCCTGTGTGCAATAACTACAAATCCATGCCGCGATACCGGCATGGGGGCAGCACCCTGTTGTGCCAGGCCTGCCCAGGTAAGACAGGAAAGAAATACAGATGCAATCATTTTTTGTAAATGCATGATATACCATTTATTTAGATGGAAAATATTTTGACAGCCAGCCAAGTGTTTTTACAAACACATCTACTCCGGCGGCACCCTTCATCCCATGCTGTTCGTCCGGGTAATATTCATATTGACTGGGAATATTCAGTTCCTTCAGTTTACGGTACATTTTATCTGCCTGCGACACATGTACCAGTGGATCTTTACCCCCATGAAATAACAGAGTGGGCACACCTGTTTCGGGGGTAACACGATAAAAAGGGCTTGCTGTAAACCTGATTTTTGCAGCCGGATCATCTGTACCAAGCAGGTTTACCACTTTGGCCTCTGCTTCTTTGTTCTCATCCAGCACAGAACGGTCTGCCAGGTCCGTTGGTCCCCAGAAATCAACCACCGCTTTCACCTGTTTTAAAGAATCATACCCATACGCATACAACATTGCCAGATAAGCACCTGCACTGCCTCCCATCAAAGCAAACTCTTTATTGCTATAATGGTATTTTTCTGCATTCTGTGCCAGATATGAGAGTAGTTTACGAATATCTTCCATCTGTGAGGGGAAACGGTTTCTCCCCTCTTTTATCAAGCGGTAGTTGGCAGAAACCAGTATGTACTTACGTTTGCCTACCAGTTCATCAATCATCATCCCGGGAAATTCATCCTTGTCACCACCGGTCCACCCACTTCCGTGTAAATAAATGATCACTTTACTGCTATCATAAACGGCGGGCAGGTATACATCCATAATATTCTCGGGATCATCCTGGCTGTATGACACATTATACAATTTCCGGAAGGAAGGCAGCGTAACATTCTTCCCATTATCCGTTTTTATTAACGCCGATTGCCCCTGGCAGAATAAGGTCACTAATAACAACCCCAGCACAAAAAAAGTTTTTTGGCAAAACATACATCGATTTTACTATTAAAGTCTTTTTGTTACTTACATAACAAATCTTACCCAACCAATCGATCGTGGCGCAAGACGTCCGGAATAACCGTATCCGCTACTGAATTGATCCGTTTTATGGTGCGCATACGCTACGAAATCACTTCCCGATCTCGCCTGTTATTTTCAGTCCGCGATCAGTACACACACAGATTACAGCACTTCTTTCTCGTCTGTTGTGAATACCCGGGTACTCTCGGTATATTCGTTCCCATTGGCGTCTTTATACTTTAGATTTACATAAAAAGAACGGTATCCTGTTTTGGGGTATTCTTTCAGGATCTCTACAGTTGATTGTTTCTGGATACCGAGGCTGGTGGACTCCCATTTATCATTCCGGAAATCCTTGTCCTTCGAATCAACTGTCCATATGATTACATCAGTCAATTTATCCGCCGTTGCTTTAATCGTCAGCTTCACACCCCCTGTTGTATTGGAAAATTTCCAGGTACATACGGGATATTTTGTTTTGGCAAGTGTCAGTCCGAAGAAGGAACTTAGGGTGGAAAGCACTTCTCTTTTGTCGCCCATGCTGTGACCGGCATTGGGAATATAGTGGATCAGGTTCTGTCCGGGGATACTGTCGAGATAATTTTTTATATTATCAATGGGCCAGTATTCATCGTTGGTGCCCATGAAGATCATTTTGGGCATAGTCAGGCTCTTTCGGTAAGAATAAGGATCGATCATAGTAGTGATGGCTTTGCCACTTCCTGAGGCAAAATCCTGTACAATTCCGAGTTTCACATAATCCTCAATCTGGACACTGTAGTCGTTCCACATTTTGATCTGATAATTCATGCTTACAGACATATTCAGCATATCAATCACCATCGGGGCAATAGCTGCCACACGTTTATCATTGGCACCCGTAAGCCAGGTAGTCCAGCCTCTTTTGGAAGCGCCTGAAACAACAAACCGCTTGATATCCCTGCCTGTCTTCTGCCTGCTGAATTCCTGAACGGCATCCATGGCCCTTTTGGCACTTTTTACCATCGGAAAAAGCAAGGGCCAGGTATAATCGCCATCCTTTTTAAAATTGTGTAAAGTGAATGAGATCAGGGCATCTTCCGTAAGATCATTGTACAACGGCTGGTTGGGTGTCTGTTTCAGAATTGCCACCACAGCCATATTAAGCCTGGCCATGTCTGCATAAGCTTCTGCAATCGCATTTTTTGAGCTCCAGTTAGGTTCTCCCTGTTTATTGATCGATCCTCCGTCAATATGCAGTAATGCTCCATCGTGCCCGATTTCTTTGGGAACAAAGACGCTCAATTGGTGAACCCAGGTATGCTCCCTCCATTTCTGCGATGTAAGCACCAGGCCATATACGTGCACGTCACCGATTGTTTGGGTATCTTTTATCACCCAATGGTAGGTTGTATCGCCATTATTCAGGTAACGGTTCAGCGCTGTTTCCGGGGTAATGGATTTTGTTTTCTGTGCAGAAACTCCGGCCAATAACAGCAGGCAGAAAAGAGAGAAAAAAAAGGACCTCCTAAAAAATATTTTTACCACAGTTTTAAATTTAATGAATGATCAATGTTTATTGAAGCAGCCAGATCTTAGAAAATTCCACATCACCTTTATCAAGTTTGGCCACCGCTGCCTGGTAGTTACCCGAATTATTCTTAAACTCTGACTCAGGGTACCGGTAACGCAATGGGAATGGATTTACGGTAGTAGACAATAGTCCATTGGTTTCCATATAAGGTACACGCGTTCTTCTGTAATCGCAATATGCTTCCGTTCCGATCATGAATAAGCCAAGCCATTTCTGCAACCCTATTATGGCCAGTTGCTGGGGTTTACCCGTTGCAGGGAATGCCGCCGCCGGATTGGTGAAATAGGATGCGGGTAAAACCTCACCCCAACGTTTCCAGGCCAGTTCAACCCCTTTTTTATAGTAGGCTTCTGCGCTACCTGTGATCAATCCCTTTACCGCTGCTTCTGCCAGCAGGAACTGCACTTCATCTGCCTGCATAACAACTGCTTTCAGCAGTGCATTGGCATTCTCGTTGAATAGTCTGGAGAACATGGATGTTTTGTAGTTCACCCTCGTATCAGAAAAATCGTAACTGCCATTGGAATTCAACACCGTTACATAAGAACCGGCAGGATAACCGGCATAAATGGTATTTGAGTCAATAATAGATGCTGCCACAGCTTTTATTTTGGCATTGGACCTGTCGATGTATTCCCACTGGTAATTGTAGGTATATCCTTTTTGTGTGATCGTTCTTTTACCACTGTTCAGCAGCACAGAATCTGTTTTATCACACCAGGGTTTTTCCAGCGGCGCCACCCATACTTTTAAACGCTCATCGTTAAGCGCTTTTAAGGTATCTACCAATGTCTTACAGGGACGGTAGATCAGAAAATTACCCGAAGGATCCAGGTTAGCCTTACCCATGGGCGATGCCATAGATGCATCTCCATCAATATACGCAATAGCAGCATTGTCTGCAACATCACCCAACAATGGCAAAGCCGCAACTGCAGCTATATCCGCTGCATTGGCCATTTTACCACTGGCACGCATCAGTAACCGTAAACGCAACGAATTGGCCAATTTAATCCATTTCGATTTATCTCCTGCATACATCACATCTGATAACTTATCGAGCGACTCCTTTCCATCGGTCAGTAACTGAGTGGCATCTTTCAGGTTTTGGATCAGGGCAGGATAAATATCTTTCTGCTCATCGAACTTGGGAAACAGGATCGCATCCTGGCCACGTAATCCTTCTGTGTAAAAAACATCCCCATACATATCAGTTGCCACAGACCATAACAGGGATTGAAATATCCTGAATACCCCTTCGTGTGTTTTCAAACCTTTCCTGTTCACATCGGCCACCGCAGCCTGCACCAGTTTGATCACCCCGGTATATTCATACAGATCCGCTTTGGGCTGCTTGAATCCGAGGAACGTATTATCGTCACTGCTCCTGTTACCCTGCATGTATTGTACGGTGGTAGCGAGGTTTTTTGCCCCCATCCCGCCTTTGTTATTGTATAGATAAACTGACTTCTGAATCACTGAAGACAGCAACAGGCTAGGCTCTGCAGATTCCAGTGCGTCTCTTTTTGCCAGTAATTCGGACTCCCTGAAAGCTGATTTCTGACAAGAAATCACCATGAACAGAGGACTTATAAGTATAAGTAAGCGCTTTTTCATATCTGTGAAAGATTAAGATTAAAACTAAAAAGTAACCGACACTTTGAATCCATACGAAGCGATGGAAGGCAGGGCTTTTCCTATGATCCCCTGGTTCACCCCAATGCCTTCAAAGGCAGCTTCCGGATCTCCTTTTTCCCCACTTTTATTCCACTGGAAGATATTTCTGGCGATGAACCCTACGGTCAGGTTCTGTATCTTATAACGCTCAAGGAATTTGGAAGGAACTGTATATTCGAGCACCACTTCTTTCACTTTTAAATTGGTGGCATCGCGGATCAGGGTTTGCGGGAAGCTCCAGTATTGAGATCCCAGCACTAATCCGGCCAGGCCATAAAAAGTAGCCAGCGAGTCTGCCCCATTCACGATATAATCATTGTCGTTGTTTGGATCGCCTCCGGGCTTCAGCCAAACACCTCTAAAATAAGAAGCATCCTGCGCATAGGCCCCGTATGAGGCATAGTTCTTAACCAGTGCCTGCATGTAAGGATATTTCATATTCTGCCAGGCAGGCCAGGGCAGGCCACCTGAGGCTGCATCACGTCCACCTGCTGTATACTCGTTCGGCCCATTATAGAGATCACCGATGGTAAGTAATGAGTGTCCATTGGTAACAGAACGTCTTGTTACATTTGATATATACTGACCGCCCACACGAAGGCTGGCCACAACAGACAGTTTAAAATTCTTGTAACGTACCGATGAATTCATCCCGAGGATATAGTCTGGGTTATAATTACCGATCGCACTCCTGTCCTTCTCTAATGTAGAATATTTCCACTGCCCTGTATTATCCAACACCAGCATACCGGCATACTTACTGGTAGACGGCATCCGCTGGAACACATTACTTTCCCACATAGTTCCTATCCGATCGCCTTCTGCCATCCTGATGGTTACATTAGGACCATTATTGTAAAAAGTGTAGCCATTGGGAACATAGGCTTTCGACAACTTTGTTATATGTGCGTCTGTTTTGGTATAGTAGGCAGAAATATCCCAGTTCCAGTTCTTGCTTTTAATGGGAACAACTGTTACTCCTATCTCGATCCCTTTTGATTCTACGGTTCCCACATTCGTCAGCATACCTGTATAGCCGGTACCGGGTGAGGTAGGAATAAAATCCTGTTGGTTCTCATGCACTTTTTTAAACATGGTAAAATCCGCAGAAATTCGTTTATCCAGCAACACCACATCAAAGCCTCCTTCGTATGTATTGGAAACTTCCGGACGAATATCCGGATCAACCAATTGTCCGCCAATATTCAGGATCTTAACCGCACCGTAATCAACGGGGTTAAAACTGAAAGTATTGTTACTCCTGGGTTTTCCAATACCATGACCCACCTGGGCAACACCGCCCCGCAGTTTCAGGAGATTGATGAATGCGGGTAACCGGAAGGTTTCGGAAGGCAACCAGCTGACTGATGCGGATGGATAGAAATGGTGATTTTTATCTTCTTCCAGAATACCACTCTGATCATACCTGCCGGAGAGGTCAACAAATACCTGGTTATTGTAACCAACCTGTGTACTCATATACCCGCTCTGCGTTTTACCAATACCCCATAAGTTATTCGCGGTTAATGTTCCGGCCATCGCGTTACCCAGACTGAAATCATTGGCGCGCACCAGTTTGCCCGCCGTTGCATTATTATTGTATGAATTACCGTACACATAGTTGTATCCCGCCGTGGCACTGGTAGATATTTTTCCGAATTCTTTATTCCACATAAGGATCAGATCCGAATTCACAGAAAAAGTGCTGCTGGTCTGTACAGAATACCGGCCATCTTTTTTGTTGACGTCTGTGAAGCCCTTGTACAGTTTGTATTCGTAATTGTCACCATTATAATCCATACCGGAGCGAAGCAGCAATTTCAACGGGTTGGATAATTTCCATTCCAATTCTGCTTTCCCAAAGAAATTATCTTTCCGGAACGTATTGATTTCAGCATTGGTAAACATATAAGGGTTATCCGTATAAGGATCGCCATTGTTTTTATAAGCAGGTGCATTCTGCCTGATGCCATCATAACCGTTGAGCCAAAGATTCTGCATCTCCTTAACCGGTTGAAAATGCGCTAGAAAAGCGAAGGTCAACAACTCAACCGCATCATTATTGGAAGATGATTTATTGGGTGAGTACTGCGCCACATAATTGCTGTTCACAGAAATCTTCACTTTTTTTGAGATATCATAACTGGCATTCAGGTTGACCGTCATCCGGTCTGTATTGTTATTGGGCATCACTCCGGCATTCGTCATCTTACCCACCGAGAAACGAAACGAACCTCTTTCCGAGTTCCCCGTTACACTCACATTATAGTTATTTGTTGAGCCATTTCGCATGAATTGCTTCAGGCGATTTTCTGGTGTAGCCAAAAAAGGGACTTTTTCGTTTGACTGCGTAAGCGTATTCCACCTGTCTACCATAAAACTTCCATCCATCCTCGGGCCCCAGTCATAGGCACCGCCCGGGATATAAAAAGAACTTCTGGCACCCACACCAAACAGGGTCTGGGTTTCAAAAAAATTAAATGGGTGATCCACCACCATAGAAGTATTGAATGAGACACCCAGACCTTTTTTAGCAGACTTACCAGATTTGGTGGTGATCATGATCACACCATTACCTGCCTGTGATCCATACAACGCTCCGGCGCTGGCGCCCTTCAGTACTGAAACACTTTCAATATCTTCCGGGTTCAGCTGTGATAAAAGGTTCCCGAAATCAACTCCGTTTTTATTCGTGATTTCAGCCTTGCCCAACGGTATACCATCGATAATATACAAAGGCTGGCTATTTGCAGTAGAATTGGGAAGACTTAAGCTGGTAGCACCCCGGATCGTCACAAATACCGATCCTGCGGGATCAGTACTGGCTTGTGTAAAATTAACGCCGCTCATCCTGCCATCCAGTGATTTAACCAGGTTGGAACTACCACCATTGGAAAGTTCCACACCTTTAACATCAGCTATGGAATAGCCCAAAGAGCGTTTCTTCCGGGTAATACCCAGTGCAGTTACCACCACATCATTCAATGAAGTGGTTTCTGATTTAAGACTAACATTTATTTTTTTATTTCCGCTGATTCTGATTACCTGCGAAACAAATCCGACATAGCTGAAGGTCAGGGTTGCTGACAGGTTAGGAACCGATATACTATACAAACCTTTCTCACGGCTCGTAGATACTGCGTTGCTGCCGCTTACTTTAACGGTAACACCTTCCAATACTTTGCCATTTTCATCTGAGATGACGCCTGAAATGGTCGTATCCGCCAAAACCGGGGCTAAGGCCATTTCATCTTTCCGGAGCAACTCATCTGTCATTGAAAGCGGTTTATTCGAAAAAAGTATGACCTGCCCATTTAATTCACGGTACCCAATGGCAAAAGGGGCCAGGATCTCATCCAATAAAATTTTCAATTTTTTGTTTTCCGCCCGGTAAGTAACCTGCCTATCAACATTGATCGAATTTGAGCTGTAGTTGAATCTGGCTCCTATCTGTTTCTCAATAAGTTGGAACACTTTGTACAACTCAACATTAGTGATCTTTAAACTAATCGGTTTGTCTAATACCGATTGGGCTTCAATTTTATTGGCAAACAGGCAGGAAGAAAATACGATAGAGAGCAGGAACTGGGCAATCGTAAACTTCATGACAATAAAGATTGAAGCAACGAAGCGTTGCATTTTTTTCATAAATTGGGAAAGTTTTGGTCGTTTAAATAGTCTTTTACGGACAAAATCAGAATAGCCGGAAGGCTTTTCGTAAAACCGGCGATGTTCGTAGCATTACCGGTTTTTTTTACTGTTTTCAGGTCATATATTGATTTTATTTTTTATAAAGCTCTCCATTACTGGCATCCTTTACCCGACACCAGCACTTTGGTCCCTTTTACATCATAACTGGCCCCAATAGTCAGGCAGATAATATGTAGTTTTCTTAGCATCCCCTGTGTAGAAATATCGCCTATAAATACACAATTGTAAATATTCTCATTTTCTACTACAATCTCTATCCCATACACATCTTCCAGTTGTGAAAAAATTCTTTTAAGGTTTGTCGCATTTTCATACACAAATGAATATTCTTTACTGGTAGCTGTTCTGGCATATCGACCTGCATCCTCTGTGTGTGAAAGCGAGTAGATGGTATCTGCGAGGGTGACTTCAAAATCATGGTGCGTCGGATCGTACATGGTTTTCTGGTTGGGAACCAGTATCACACTCCTGGCCGTTCCGGATGAACGACGTTCCTTTGTAAGAAGATCATTTTCTGATACCTGCACACGGCCCGTTTTTACCGATACTTCCACATGCTGCGTGCTCTTATTGGTTTTGATAGAGAACGATGTTCCCAGCACTCGTGTTACAATATTATTATAGTAAACAAGAAAAGGTTTATTAGGATTTTTTGCCACTTCAAAAAAAGCTTCTCCGGTAAGGTACACTTCCCGTTTATCCGCAATAAAACGGCCGGGATAACTGAGAGATGAGTTAGGCTGCAGAATCACCTTACTGCCATCTTCAAGCACAACCATCATCGGCTCCTTTGTTTCATTCAGTCTGCGTAAGCTGTTCTTGGGGATATATGCCTCCAGGCTGGTATCAATCCCTTTCTGCTCTTTGCGTGTGGAAAGATATACACCGGTCAGAATAACGATCAAAACAGTTGCCGCAACAGCTAACCGTTGGTACAACAAGCGGGTACGCCTGCCGGTTTCGACAAACAACTGGTTGGCACTTTCCTCTGAAGCCAATATATGCAACGCGATCTTTTCAGCCTGCTCCTTCGGCAGAGCGGGCTGTTCTGAAGATGTATCAAACAACCAGTCTTCCCTGATCCGGCCTGCCAGTGTTTCATCCATACCTTCTTTTACAGTTAACCTGAACAATTCTGTTATCTCCTCGGGCAAAATGTTGCCCGACAGGTATTTATCCAGCAATTCCGTATATCTTAATTTGTCATTCATAAACATACTGCTTGACTCAATCCTCCGCTTATTGTATTTCGTATGCCAAACAGGAAATCCTCAAAGGTATCCAGTGAGAACACCCCAAAAAAGACCTCCCATAGTATCTAATACAATAAAAACATCCCCCCCGGAGTACACAACCTGAAAATATTTTTTTCTGATCCAAATTCTCTCCAAACTTTCTGCAGAGATTGGAAAAAACATTTATCTTTTTCCCAAATTATGTTTTGCCATGAACAGGATTCTGTTATGTATATTCACGCTGACCCTTGCTACAAAAGGAATGCTGGCACAAAGCAGTTTATCCAAAACGTCGGTTCTTACAGAAACATTCATTTTCCCGCAGGTATCACAACATACACATGGCAGCAGCATTGTAGAATTGCCTAATGGAGATTTTTTAGCAGCCTGGTTTCAGGGCAGCGGTGAACGAACAGCAGATGATGTAAAGATAATGGGCGCCCGCCTTTTCAGAGGGAGTAGCCGGTGGTCGTCTCCTTTTTTATTAGCTGATACACCCGGTTTACCCGATTGTAATCCTGTACTGTTCTTAAATGGCCAGGGTAAATTGTTCCTGGTATGGATTGCTGTTCAGGCAAACCGATGGGAACATTCCTTACTTCGTTTTAAAACTTCGATCAACTATACAGAGCAGACACAACCTGTATGGAACTGGCAGGATAATATTCTATTAAATCCGGGTGATACTTTTTTCAAAGAAACCGAACGCAAGTTTACAATGCTGCCTCAACGAAACCTGGGCTGGTCTGAATTTGCACGCAGTTACGATGAATCCATCATAGAAGCCAGCAGAGATCCCCGTAAAAGAACTACCGGATGGATGACCCGGATCAAGCCCTTGCTGATGGAAAACGGCAGGATTGTATTACCCTTATATTCCGACGGGTATAGTTTCTCACTGATGGCCATTTCCGATGATCATGGCAATACATGGCACCCCAGCCTTCCGCTGATCAGTCGCGGAGGGATACAACCCGCAATCGTTACAAAAAGGAACGGGACACTGGTGGCCTATCTTCGCGACAATGGTGACGCGCCCAACAGGGTTCAACGGAGTGAATCAACCGACAGGGGAGAAAGCTGGACAGCCGCAGTCCCAACAGAAATTCCCAATTCCGGAAGCAGCGTGGAACTGCTGGCATTACAAGATGGCAAATGGGCGTTCATTGGCAACGATGTGGAAGATGGACGCTATCGTTTAAGTCTTTATCTCTCAGAAGATGAAGGCACCAGTTGGAAATACAGAACGGCACTGGAGAACGAAGCACCCCAACTGAATGGAAGATACTCTTATCCTGCCCTGATACAGTCTGCAGACGGGTTACTACACATTACCTATTCCTGCCAGCAGGAGAAACAAGGAGAATCGATCAAATATGTGGTAGTGGACCCCAAAAAAATTTACACAAATAAATAATCGGTTTTATTTCAAAATATTTTACAGAGCAACCTTTTATTCAACCAGCAACTTTAAAACTAATATTTTATGTCTGCCAGTTTTCTCTCAGTGGTTTTATTGCCTTTGGCCCTTGCAATCATTATGATGGGATTAGGTCTCAGCCTTACCATAGCTGATTTTAAACGGGTAGCCATTTATCCTAAAGCCGTTATTATCGGACTGGTCTGTCAGGTACTGGTATTGCCAGCGGCCTGTTATCTGTTGGTCACCACCTCTTCGTTGCCTCCGGAACTGGCAGTGGGATTAATGTTACTCTCAGCCGCACCAGGCGGGCCTACTGCCAATCTGTACAGCCATATCGCAAAGGGAGATGTAGCTTTGAATGTAACCCTTACCGCCATCAATAGCATTGTAGCCGTTTTTAGTCTGCCTTTGATCGTAAATTTCTCCATTGCAAACCTGATGGAATCAACACAGGTCATACCCCTTCAGTTCAAAAAGATCATTGAAGTATGTATAATGGTATTACTACCTGTGGCCATTGGCATGTTGATCCGTAGTAAATTACCACAGTTGGCAGCCCGGCTCAGTAAACCTGTTAAAATCATGTCTGCCCTATTTCTTGTATTGGTAATTGTTCTTACGGTACTAAAAGAAAAAAGTCATATTGCCAATGACTTTCAACTGGTGGGTATCCCCGCTTTAGCCTTAAACCTCCTGAGTATGGCTATCGGATATTTCATACCAAGAATGTTTAACCTGGAGAAAAAACAGGCTATTGCCATTGGCATGGAGATCGGGATCCACAATGGTACACTGGCCATATATATTGCGCTGAGTGTCATCGGCAACAGCACTATGAGTATACCACCCGTGATCTATAGCCTCATTATGTTTTTCACTGCTGCTGTATTTGGTTACCTGGTTAACCTACGGCAAGAAAAAGAAGTATTGGCTTGATGGTAATTGTTCAATTCCTTTGGTCACCCATTACCGGATAAACAAAAGAACCAGATTGATATTGCACCGGGGCACCCTCTTAAAACAGGGAATCAGCATTCCCGCAGCCACAGAATCTTCTTGCCAAAACCGAGACTGCTGTCTGTCATTTTGATATGATCGATCCGGATCGTCCACACAATTCCAGGCACTGCTACGGCCATCGGGTTCCGTAAATAATATTGTGTGGCCGCATTTTTGGAAAGTGTATGATCCTGGGATAACAATTCTCCCTCAAACTGCACACCTTTTACCAGCAGTTTCTGCAATTTGTCGGGCAGTATGGTTCCGGCGATATGCGGGTTTGACAGAAGATGGATGGAGTGCAGGGTATCTGCGGAAGATTTGTAATACAACAGATGGTCTTTACGATTGTATGCATAAAAACAACTGAAACAATAGGGCTTCCCTTTTTCACCAATACAACAAATGCTGGCTGCGGTCTGTTGTAAAATATAATTGTCGATATGGTCCGTCATACGATCTTAATAACGTTTACCGGGCAGGCTTTGGCCACGTCCGCTGATTTTAATAAGGCTGTACCTGTGATATCTATCATAAAGACGGTTTTCTTATTCGTGCTTCGCAGCAAAGTTGCCTTACCATCCTTCTTCGACATGCGCCAGAATTCCGGCTGCTGTTCATAACACACGCCGCATCCGATACACTTGCTCCTGTAATGAATGATCTTAGGCATGGGTAGCATTTACGATCTTGTATAATTTATCATTGGGTGTTACCCTGGTATCGAACAGAAAGGTGATCTTATCTCCCTTCACGGCCTTTTCAGCCTCTTCACCGTTCACGTATAGTTTTTCTACCTGCTCTTTTACCATACCACAGGTCGGTCCCGTTACCAGCAAAGTGTCTCCCACCTGTAAGGTTCCGGATTCTACCAGGAATTCTCCCACTTTTTTTCTCGGATAATAACGTGATCCTTTACCAATGTATATTTTCTTTTCGGTAGCGGCAGATCCGGGTTCGGTTGCCCATTCACCCGTTTTTCTGCCGAGATAATAGCCTTCCCAGAATCCACGGTTATATACTTTTCCCATCTCTGCTTTCCAGTCAGCGGCTTTTGCCTGGGTAAAGTTATCCTGGGCAACTGCGTCTGCCGCTTCCCGGTAACAGCGTGTAACGGTTTGCACATAATCCGGTCCTTTGGGACGGCCCTCAATTTTTAAAACCGCCACTCCGGCTGCTATTACCTGGTCCAGTATTTCAATGGTGCAAAGGTCTTTGGGCGACATGATGTATTCGTTTTCGATCTTCAGTTCCTCGCCAGTTTCCGCGTCTTTCACAAGATAGGACCTGCGGCAGTTCTGCACGCAAGCCCCCCGGTTAGCGGATGCGTTCTGCTGGTGCAGGCTGATATAACATTTCCCCGAAACGGCCATACACAAAGCGCCATGTACAAAGATCTCCACTTTTACCAGTTCACCCGAAGGTCCTTTGATCTTTTTCCTTTTTATCTCGTTGATGATATTCGCCACCTGCTTCAGGGTAAGTTCCCTGGCCAGCACTACTACATCTGCAAAACGTGCAAAAAACTGTACAGACTCAATATTGCTGATATTGGCCTGTGTTGAAATATGCAGGGGCATTTGTAGCTGCTGACAATATTCGATGACCGAAAAATCAGCAGCGATGACCGCATCCACGCCCTGCTTCTTAGCTTCCTTCAAAATGGAGCGGAGTAACTGCATATCGTGTTCATACATCACCGTGTTCAAAGTCAGGTATGCTTTACACTGGTGTTTCCTGCAAGCTGTCACTATCTTCTTAATATCGCTAATGGCAAATGCATTGGCAGCGCGGCTACGCATATTCAATTGCTCTACGCCGAAATAAACGGAATCGGCCCCTGCATTAAAAGCGGCCTGCAAACTTTCGAATGAACCCACCGGTGCCAATACCTCTACAGTTCTTTGCTTCATACAGATCTTTTGTGCTTCTTTTTGTTTTGTAACGCCAACAGGTTCTCTTTTCTTACCAGGGCCGATGTATACGCTTCTTTTTCTTCGGCTGTTACGGGACGTACACCGATCACACCGGTCACTTTCCCTTTTTTATCCAATGCCACAAAATGAAAATAAGCTTCACTGATCAGGTATTTTTTAGCTTTTAACACTTTACGTGCATATGCCTGCACCGATATCTCCATGGAGCTGGTAAAAGCCCGGGTAACTTTTGCATCAATGGTTACAATATCACCCACATTGGCGGCTGCATTAAATACTACCTGGTTAATGGCAGCTGTAACACAGACCTTATCGGCATGGGTCTGTGCACATACAGCGGCTGCAATATCCATCCATTCCACCAGGCGGCCTCCCTGTAAGATACCCATCGGGTTGGTATCATTGGGACAAACCACTTCTGTTTTAGTGATAACAGAAGCCGATGCTGGTTTTGTTTTCATTTGTTTCATCCTATCAGATTGCAGGAGTTTCAGCAACGATCATGGCGATCTCTTTCTTTATCAACGAGGTAATTTGGTCTGCCTGTTGTTGATCAAAATCTTCGTGTTTCCTTTTACTTACACCCAGTGCAGAGAGATCGTAATGCGTATCCGGCTCTACCGAATGGTTGTGTAGGCAGGCTTTGGCGCAAGCCAGCGGGCATCCATCTATCACTACGATCTTTCTTCCCGACAATGCCGTTCGGACCAGGCTTTTCACATTACCACCCACACCGGCAATACACGACATTTCTGCAATACCCATCCTGTCTAACTGAATAGCAATATCATTGGCCATTTGTGCCGCGCTGGAACAACCGGAACAGGAATAGACTATGGGTAGTTCTTCTTGTTTTGTTTTCATACAATTCTATTTCACATCATGGGTTTCACTTTCTGAAACCATTAGCTTATCATTCATTTATCACTTACTTATTGCTGCTACGGACTTTCCTTTTAATCCGCTACCCAACCTGGTAACAAACCATACCAATGGTATAACACCACCTACTGTAAACAGGGATCCTCCAATGATACGCAGCCAGGTCAGTGTCTGGAAACCTTTGCTTCCGATAAACGCTTCACTCCTGGCAAACCACAAACCTTTTTCGGTCACCGTATTGAACTGGTAAATGCCTGCAGGAAAAAGATCGAGAAAAACCATCAGCAGTAAGCCTATATTAATGGACCAGAAAGCTGTACGCAATAATCGCGGGTTCCATCTCTCAGATTTAGTGATCAGCTGACAGCAGAATAATACCGCTGCGAGGGCCAGGTTTCCATATACCCCCATCAATGCGGCATGCCCGTGGTTCACAGTTAAATAGGTGCCATGTTCATAATAATTTGCTATTGGCAGATTGATGATAAAACCCAGCACTCCCGCACCAAAAAAGTTCCAGAAATTAACCGCAACCAGGAACAGGAATACTTCGGAAAAACCAAAACGTTTACCGGCGTCTCCGGAAATACCACTGCCGTTTTCCAATAACTGCGGCAGTTTGCTGAACCGCCAGGCTTCCAGTGTAAGTAACACCAGCGGAATTACCTGTAAGGTGGAGAATACAGAACCCAGCGCCATGGTAAATACGGGTTTGGCATTCCAGTAAAAATTGTGCGAGATGCCCAGTAGACCAGAGCCAAGGAATAATAAAGTTGCGAGATAGATCACGCGGATAACGGCTTGTTTGCTCACCAGGCCCATCACAACCATAAAATAACCGATGAGTACGGTAGTGAATACTTCGAAAAAAGCCTCCGCCCACATATGTACCACCATCCAGCGCCAGAAATCGGCGATCACAAAGTTGGTTTTGGGTGTGGCAATAAATCCTGAAATGAGCAACAGGATGATACTGAATGTGGCATATATCAACCAATTGGGCAATGCCCAGGGCTGTTTCAGTTTCATAACGGGTTTGATACCCCGGTAAATGGTGATGGCCCAGATGATGAAGACCACACCCAGAATGATCTGCCAGAGTTTTCCGATCTCCACATATTCCCATC
The DNA here is from genome assembly GCA_016183765.1 of Bacteroidota bacterium. Taxonomy (GTDB): domain Bacteria; phylum Bacteroidota; class Bacteroidia; order Chitinophagales; family Chitinophagaceae; genus Sediminibacterium. Next base: position 537,595 of record JACPEA010000013.1, on the reverse strand, counting down.
CCTGATGACCCAGCCAGTACCAGTGTTTACCAATTAAACCATGTGGCCCCAGTAATATTCCCACGAATGATCCGCCTACCAAAAGTACCGTAAGCCAAAAGATCAGGTTGATACGGGTAACCTGTCCGCGTGATTGCTGTGGCGAAACCAGGGACATCATAAAAAAGGAAGCCCCTATCCAGCAGGCCGATATCCAGAGGAGCGACAATTGTACATGCCAGCTTCGGGTTATCGTGATCGGCAGTGGTTCTGAAATATCAAAACCAAAATATGAAACAAAGCCCACAAAATCATGTACGGTTAAAATGCCTGACAGTACCTGTACTGCAAACAAAATAATGGCAACAAAGAAATATTTATAGGTTGCCCGTTGTACCGCATCCGGTTGAAATCTGGCGATCTCCCCACTGGTCATGAAAGGCTGGCTGTTTTTGGTGTATGTTTCATCGTCCAGCTTTTCCAGTTTGCCGTGGTAATACAAAACAATACCCAGTCCAAATATCAGGCTCAAAGAACCAATGATACTCCAGAGTATGATGGCCGGACTCGGTGTATTGCCAGCTGCAGGATCGTAGGGCCAGTTATGGGTATAACTATAGGTTTCACCAGGACGTTCTACTCCGCAAACCCAGGATCCCCAGAAAAAAAATGCCGTCAGCGCCCTTAACGATGTTTTATCCGTAAGATATCCACTGGGTTTAAAAGCGCCAGGAAAACTGTTATCGGTAAATTTCCGCTCATAATACTTCACCAATTCCCCGGTTGCATATACCTGTGCATCGGAGAGCAACACCCTGTTTTGTTCTTTTTGATACCTGTTGATCTTGATCTCGGCTTTTACCTGTTCTATTGCCCCTTGTTTCAACAGAGAAGCATTGGAATCTGTTGTAAGATGGGCTGCATAATAATCGTTCATGTATTGTGACACCATGTGCAGGGCCTCGGCCGTATAATCCGGTCCGCGGTTAGCACCATCACCAAACATGCTTCCGTATTCCATCAACGCATATTTCTGAAATACAGCCTGGCCTTCCAGGATATCTTCTTTTGAAAAGACCGTTTTACTACTACCTGTAACATAAGAAGGAATGGGCGGTGCTTCTGTGTACGTATGTACTCCAATCATGGTTACGCCTATAATACTGATAACAAAAATTACCAGTAAAGGAAGCCACCAGTTTTTGGGATTGAGTAAATAGGCAATGAAGTTTTTATTTGCCATATCTAAAATTTATTGGCGAATATAATAATAAAAGATAGTTTTGTCCTTAATTATTTTAACACCCGAATATGTTCCCGGACAGGCAAAAGATCATAGTTCTTTCCTTATTGATAATCAGCTTTTTACTGTATTCTTTTTCTATTTACATAAGTCCCACACAAAAAAAGGAAACTGTTTCCTTACTGGCATCCAGGGGTAAACTGGCATGGCAGCAATACAACTGTGTGGCCTGTCACCAGGTGTATGGACTGGGTGGTTACCTGGGTCCTGATCTTACCAATGCCTATTCCAAAAGGGGGGCAGCCTATATCAAAGTATTCCTGGCAAATGGCACAGCCACCATGCCCAATTTTTATTTATCGGACGAGGAGATCGCCGCTTTAATAGCGTACCTGCAACAGGTTGACGCATCGGGCTCTTCCGATCCGAGAAGTTATACAATCCAACCAGATGGAACCATTCAACAGTAAACAACCTGACGTACCCAGATTATTCAGCCTGGTAGCCTTATTATTACTGGCAACAGGAATGATATGGGGTGTAACCGGCGGACTGCAATACCTGATGCCAGGATTTCTGAAAACGTATTTATCCTTTGAGAGGATAAGGCCCCTGCATGTGTCCTCGGTCGTATTCTGGATCATCCTGGGGGCAATGGGTGCGGTATTGACGTATCTGCAGCAACATACAGGAAAGAAAATCGTGTCGGCAAAACTGTTGAAGATACAGTTCATCTTATTTACCATTACCGTGTTGCTGATACTGATTTCCTATTGCGCAGGCATATTTGGCGGAAGGGAATATTGGGAGTTCCACCCATTGCTGTCGTTACCGATCACTGTCGGCTGGGTTTTATTCCTCATCAATTTTCTGAGATCCGCAGGCAGCCTGAAAAACCAACCTGTATATGTATGGATGTGGTTAACCGGCATTGTTTTCTTCCTCTTCACCTTCCTGGAATCGTATTTATGGGTATTCCCTTATTTCAGAAATCATGTGATCACGGACATGACCATTCAATGGAAATCGTACGGATCAATGGTAGGGGCATGGAATATGCTGTTGTATGGCAGCAGTATTTTTCTAATGGACAAGATCAATAACCACAAAAAATACAGCTATTCAAAAATCGCTTTCGTATTATATTTTACGGGGTTATTCAATCTCATGTTCAACTGGGGGCATCATATTTACACCTTACCTACGCATGCCTATATCAAACATATCAGTTATGCAGTGAGCATGACAGAGCTGTTTATCCTGGGCCGGATCATTTATTTATGGAGAGCATCGCTTACAGAGGCCAGAAAGAATTTTTATCACATAAGCTATCGCTTCTTAGCAGCTGCCGACCTGTGGATATTCCTGACGCTGTTGCTGGCAATTGTGATGTCCGTACCCGCCTTCAATGTGTATACGCACGGCACACATATTACCGTAGCCCATACCATGGGAGCAACCATCGGCATCAATAGTTTCATCCTGCTGGCCATATCATTTGATCTGCTGAACGATACCTGCCAGTCATTTGAACCCTTCAAAAAACTCTTCAGTCGCGGTTACTGGCTGACCAATATCTCATTGCTGGTATTCTGGCTGAGCCTGATCGGAGCCGGTGTACTGAAAGCCAGGTGGCAAATGAGCCAGGAGCAGGAAGTATTCCAGACCATGATGCAGCAACTACGCCCGTTTTTTGTACTGTTCTTTATTTCCGGAACAACCCTGCTAAGTGGTATCCTGATGATGATATATCCCTTACTACGTAACCAATGGATCTGCTATTTTAAAACCAATGGCGAAAAAAAACAACGCACCCGGTATCTATCCGCACGTTTCAGCATAGAGTAATTGTTTCGTATCCTCAGCAACTCATTCTCCGCCATTCTATTTGCCGGCACACTGGACCTACCGGTTCTTTTGGTGAGATGCAAATCTACAGAGAACTGAAACTGCCGGGGTTCATAAATATAATTGGTGGCTGAATAAAAATCCGAACCCTTTGTTGTGATCCGCTGCCTGTTTGATTGAGGCATACCCATATCCATGTTCAGCCATCGCAACCGCCTGATATCCTGGAAATGGGAGGTGGCAAAATATGGCTCGGGACCGGTATTTTTTGTACCGGTTTTACTGTTTGGGCTATACCAATTTCCTTTCATCAACAACATGACAATATCTCAATCAAAACAAAAGCTATCCTGCAGTCGATCTGCTGAGTGTTATCCTCTTTATTTCCTGATCAAACGTATTCTTTTGATAATATCCAACCGGGGATATTGTTCCAGAAATGCCTGCTTGTTTCGAAGCAAAAGTTCATAATGCGCGAATACATTATCACCATAACCGGCATACAGGCTGTCCACCACATCCATACCGCTGGTCACCTTACCCAGTACGGGATATCCCTTTACACCCAGGACAGTAAGCGTATCTAAACGGGGAGAGTTATTCCGCAGATTGATGAACAGGTCATTATCCCTGCTTTCTTTGCCGCTCCTGGCAAAACTGATGGCTCCTCTTTGGTTGGGTTGTAAAACGGGCTCATCAGGTATTTTAACCGAGTTCCATTTCGCCTGTTTCAGCGAATCATCACCGCCAAACTGTGCTACATAGTTGGGGCGTATGCGATAAAACAAAGTATGGTTATAATACCGGTGTTTTACCTGTGCATACAACCTGTCTACAGCCAGGGGCGACCATTGCCTTGTAAAATCCGCTTCAAAATTCCCCCTGGATGTTTCAAACAGCACGCTGAAATGTTCCGGCGCTTTTTCTTTGAGCCATTTTTCACGGAACGGAGGCCGTTGGCAGGCAGTGGCCAGGAGGAGGAAGGCACATACTAAAATCTGGTATCGCATGAGGCGGCATCTTTTACCTGAAATTACATATTCACTCCATATCGAAAATGCCTTTGTGCATTAGTGTAGAATTGATTCACACCAGGGCACAAAGGCACGGTTCGTTCTGAGATCTGTAAGGTTGTTTATAATGGGATCGCCCATTCATTCAACATGGGCCTGCCCAGTAAAGCATTCGCTTCAGGATCGTTTTGAAAAGTTTCAGCTACAGGGTCCCAGTGCAGTTTTCTGTTCAGCTGGTAAGCAATATTACCAATATTACAAACAGAAGCCGTCCGGTGACCGGTCTCTACATCGCAGATCGGTTTGCTGCGAAGCCGCATGGCGCTCAGGAAATCCTTATAATGATCCTCGCTCTTGTACACATGTTGCTCGTTTTCGCCAATACCCTTGTCTTTCAGCGAAGCCGGTGTGGTTTCCAGTTTTCCACGCTGCACTTTCAGTTCTCCCTTTGAGCCCAGGAAGTAGATGGCATTGTTCCACTCCCATTTTTCATGCGTCATGGTTATGCCGTTGGCATAACGGTATGTGAGAAAAGCATGTTCTTTTCCATCCGGCGCCGCCACTTCAACCGGACCACTATTATCCATACCCAATGCCCACTGAACAATATCGAACATGTGCGCACCCCAGTCAGTTACCATACCGCCTCCAAACTCCCTGTAATTTCTCCAGTTAGGATATACATCCTTACTGACCGGTGGTGCCAGTTCTGCATTAAAAGCCACGGGTACGTTAGGTCCCAGCCATTTTGCCCAATCCAGGCCATCCGGTATGGGTTCTGCGGGCAGGTCATAGGCTTTAGGCGGAGGCCCCACATTCACTTTAATAGATTTGATATCACCGATATACCCATTCCGGATCAGCTCTGCCGCCTGCCTGAACTCGGGCCAGGAGCGCTGCATACTTCCTGTCTGGAAAACCCTGTTGTATTTACGGGTGGCGTTTACCATGGCACGCCCTTCCTTTACGGTAAGCGCCAGGGGCTTTTCGCAATAGATATCTTTACCGGCTTCTGCAGCACGTACGACCATGGCGGCATGCCAGTGGTCGGGCGTGGCTATCACTACGGCATCCACGTCTTTTCTTGCGAGCAATTCCCGGAAATCGTTATACACAGGTATATCGGAATATGTGCCGTATTTGGGGTTCTTGGTATATTCCGATTTGATCTTCTCCAATGTTAGTGCCGCTTTTGACTGATATACTTCGCTCAATGCCACAAAACGGATCTGCTCTGTTTTCAGAAAATAAGAAGAAAGGATCTTGCCTTGTTTACCACCCCCTATCAGACCCAGGTTGATAATATCACTGGGAGGTGTATACAACATGCCTGACTGACTCTTTCCTCCCAATACATATCTTGGCACAATCATAAAACCGGCCAAAGCTTTGGCTGTAGTTCCTACAAAATCGCGCCGGGAAAGGGAGTGTTCTTTTGCTTTTTTCATATGGTTTAAAACATAAAAGGTTTATGCAATTGTTCGGTATCTCAGAGGCTGTGTTATTGGATCTTCCTGATCTTAATATTTCTGAAGTACACAGAACTATTATGGTCCTGCAGCAGGATCGGGCTATGATCCATTTGGGCAAAGTCCTTGTTCTTTGCGTATTTGCTATGCGCCAGCAATACTTTGTAAATATTACTGTCCTTCTCATATTCCACCACCTTAAAGCCATTCAGCCAATGCTGAACAAGTTTATTGGGATACACAACAATTTTTCCCTGGTTCCATTCCCCGGTCTTTTTCTGGAAACGTGCATCCACTTTATTTGACGGGATAAGATCATACAAGCTGGCCAAAGTGCGGTTACCTTCTGTACCCATTTTGGCATCGGGATGGTGGGCATCATCCAGTATCTGGTACTCCAGGCCAAGACCTGCATTCTGAAAGGTTTCAGCCACAAAATACTTCACACCTGAATTAGCGCCCTCTGTTAATTTGAAGTCAAAGTTCAATTCAAATGCCTGGTATTGATTTACGGAAACCAGATCGCCATATTGAGCTCCTTTATGATCACTGGGTAAGATGTGCAGTACTCCCTCTTCTACCACCCATCCCTGTTCCGGAGGGGTCTGTTTCCCTGCTGCTCTCCAGCCGCTGAGGTCCTTACCATTGAACAAAAGCTGAAAACCCTGACCCTGCTCCTGGGGGGTTAATGTGTTCAACGTGTAGTTGGCCACCGGAGTAGATAGATCCAATGGTCTGGGTTTCATCGCTCCGCCTGTTTGTATGCGTATATTCTTCCATTGAATACTTTCGCCACCCTCGCCCTTTACAGCATGCACCTGCAGGGCAATAAATCCTTTCAGGGTCATATCATCCACCAGGTAGGCAACCGGTACATCGTTCACCCAGGTTCTGAATACCGGTCCAATGGCTTCTATACGGTAATGATTCCACTCCCCTTTTTTAAATGCTTTTTTGGCAGCAGGATTCATTTCTGTCTGGTACATCCATCCCCTTCGGGCCTCATCGTAAATACCGCCCGACCAGGCCCTGTCTGAAGGATCGATCTCTACCTGGTAACCATGTACGCGGCCGTTATTATATTCCGGCTTCGATAAACTCCTGATCTGGATCCCTGAATTCATATTACCAACTTTCAAGTCTATTTCCAGAATAAAGTCACCATACTCTTCATCAGTAGCCAGGAACGAATTGGGTTCTCCTTTTACAGTAGAACCGATAATAGTACCATTCACTACTTCATATGTGGCTTTCCCGTTCAGTTGGTGCCAGCCTTTTAGTGATTTTCCGTCGAACAGGTTTTTCCAACCGTTGGTTTGAGCATGCGCGCCGGTAGCGATAAGTAAAAAGAATATAAGCAGGTTTTGTTGTTTCATAATCGAATTTTAAGCATCTGTTAAAAATAAGGTTCTGTTCCCCAATTTATTCTTTTACCTCGAATTATGTTCCTGTTCCGGCATAAAATTTATAACTGATCCGCTGTAAAGAAAATAATACCTATAATTGTGCCAAAGCAGTGCTGCAAAAGGCCGAACAACTGGTTCATGGTATTGCCTGTGTGGCTCAATGGAGGTTAAAGCAGAAAAAACCGTTTATCTGCCTGTCATATAACCAACAGGCAGATAAACGGTAGCCATTTGATGTGATGCCTGTATCCTAATCGCTATCCTCCAGGTGCAACTTCTGGTGATGCGCCCCCGCAGCCAGGTGCAGGGCAAAACCTGCGATCGCCGTATCATTTAAGATGTTAATCAGGGCCATTGCCTGGGTTTCTCCATTACCCGCATTGAGGTAATTGGGCAAGTGTATCACTATCACGAACAGGAAGAGGAGAATAGCCAGCAGGTAACCAGCTATTTTAACCCATCGGTTCAGGATAAATGAGATCCCGCCAAGAATAAAGGCAACCCCTACCACATGCACCCATAACACACCCGCGGGAATATAATCCGGGATGTATACAACCAGGTCATGCGGCTTGAAAAGATGAATGAGCCCATAGACGATCATCACCGCAGCCAACAGGTAAATGGCGATACGGGAAACAATATGATACTGTTTCATGGGAAAAGATTTGGTTTCTAAAAGTTACAACAGTTATTTGCCAAATGCAATAGCTGCCGCATCTTTATTTTAAACCTCCCGCAATCAGTCCCCCCTTCAGGATAAAGCGGTAAAATGCTTATTTATTCTCGTAGTAAGGAACCTGGTCGTGGGCAACTTTTTCCTGCTGGCGCCAGTATGCCAGGGTAACGATGTGACCGTTGCTGGTCTTCAGCAAACGCCCAAACACTGCATTGGTGGCGTTGAACATGACATTCGTAACACCCAGCGTAAATGTTTCGGGGGCCGGCGGAGGTGGCGGAGGGGTGGGAGCACCTTCTGCAGCAGGCGCTGCCGGGGCTGCTTTGGGAGGAGCACTGGCTACCACCATTACGGTGTAGCCATTCAATTCCAGTAAAGGCTTCAGAAAATCAACCCGGTCTTTAGAGATATTCTTCTCTACCACGGCACATTTTACGCCATCCAGGTCTTCAAATTCATGATTTTTATTGATAGCCATGTTGATACTATTTATAAGCCGTAGCTGAGTGAGTAAATATAATCATACACAAAACTGGCCAGCCCGGTAAGGATGATACCAACCAGGCAGATATACAGTGACAGTTTGGGCAAAACCGGGACTGTGATCCTACTGATGGGCTGTTCGTTACTATCCATAAAGATGGCTTTCACCACCCGCAGGTAATAGTAGAAGGATACCACCATATTCAACGCCGCTATACTAATGAGCCAGTAATTACCCCTGGCTGCACCGGCTATCAGTAAAAAGAATTTACCAAAGAACCCTGCGGCAGGTGGTACGCCAGCCAGCGAGAAAAGAGCGATGGTGAGTATCCAGGACAGGAACGGATTGGTTGTATAAAATCCTTTGTAATCGGTCACATTTTCCTTACCCGCGAGCGCACTGACCAGTGAGATCACGCCAAATGCAGCCAGGTTCGAGAACACATATACCAGGATAAAAAACACGACAGAAGCCATACCCGCTGGCGAACCGGCCGATACACCTACCAGGATGAAACCAACCTGCGCAATGGAAGAAAAAGCCAGGAACCTCTTCAGGTTGTTCTGGCGTATGGCAAACAGGTTCCCGATGATGATGGTGGCCAGTGCCAGCACAAACAATATATTGTACCAGGTTCCGGCTAAAGGCTGGAAAGCCCTGTACAAAATAGGTACCAGCACAAACAATACCGCCCCTTTTGACACCACGGAAAGAAAAGAAGTAACTGCCACCGGCGCTCCTTCATACACATCAGCCGTCCATAAATGAAACGGCACTGCTGAAATTTTAAAGGCAATACCCGAAAAGAATAGGATAAACGCCAATATGTGTAATGGATCGGCAGACAGGTGTGCCGGGATCTCGTTAAACAATAAAGTGCCGCTTACCCCATATACCAGTGAGATGCCAAACAACAGGAGACCGGAAGAAAACGCTGATGAAATGATCAACTTCATAGCAGCTTCCGATGACTGGCGTTTGGCCAGATCGAAGTTGGCAGCCGCTGCCAGCGGTATGGTAGACATTTCCAGTCCGAGATAGAACATCAGCAGGTTTCCGCTGGAAATCATAAAGAACATACCCAGCAGAGAGGTCAGTAACAGCAGGTAGAACTCGATTACGTGTTTATGTGTTCTTAACCAGGCATAGGATTGTAAAGAGATCAGCCAGAATGCGAGATTCAGGATATTTTTCTCGAACACGATCAGGCTATTGGTCCGGAACATATCATTGAATATCGTTCCTTCCTGGTTGCCGAAGAAACCTGCAGCCAGGTTCACGAACAGGAGGACATTAACGATCGTAAGGACCGATTCATTGGATCTGTCTTTACCCAGTTTCAGGAACAATAACAGGAAGACAATGGCGGTGATCACCAGTTCCTGTTTCAGCAATATAAAGAATTCAGTTACCATGGGTCAGTATCATTTTTGGGTAATCGCTTTTCCTACCTGCATCATGATGGTATCGGTTCCGGGCATGATGAGTTGGTTGATGAGAAAGGGGGCCACACCGATCAGCACAATACCAACAATGAGTATGGTGGCAGCCAGTTTTTCGTTCCAGCTGGCATCGGTGAGTGTTGCATAATGATCATCCATGGGTCCCATGATGGTTTTACCGACAGCGCGCAGAATATACACCGCTGTCACCACGATAGATGCACAGGCAAGGATCGTTGCAAACCGGTACCAGCCATCCGGATTTTGCCAGGAGCCCATGAATACGGTCATCTCTGCCACGAAGCCGCTGAAACCGGGAAGCCCTAATGAACAGAGGCCCGCTATCACAAAAACGGTAGAGATAAATGGCATCACTTTTAATAGTCCGCCCAGCTGCTGCACCATCCGGGTATGTGTACGGCTATAGATCATGCCGATAGCAGCAAAGAAAAGGGCCGTCATCAGACCATGCGATACCATCTGCAGTACCGCACCATTGATCGATGTACGGGTGAGCATGCCAATACCCAGTATCACAAATCCGCAGTGGCTCACTGATGAATAGGCATTGATGTATTTGAGGTCCGTCTGCATCATGGTAGCGAATGCACCATAAATAATAGCGATCGTTGCCAGCAGGATGATGATCCAGGAATAGGCATGTGCCGCATCGGGCATCAGATAAGTAGCTACCCGTAAACAACCATAACCACCCAGTTTCATAGAGATACCTGCCAGGAACATAGACGCAGCGGTAGGTGCGGATGCGTGACCATCAGGCACCCAGGTATGGAACGGAAACAGCGCCGCAAATATGCCAAAACCCAGAAAAACAAAAGGAAAGAAAAATTTCTGCACGTCCAGCGGGATCGGCGTGTTGGCGATCTGCATCAGGTCAAAAGAACCGGTCTGGTAATATACCCCCATCAACCCCACAAATACCAGGGCAGAGCCGCCCATCAGCATCAATGCCAGTTTCATGGCACTGTATTCTTTTTTACCGCTACCCCAGATACCGATGAGCAGGAACTTGGGAATCACCGCCACTTCGAGGAAGAAGAACAAGGTGAACAGGTCAAGGGAGATAAAGAATCCATAGGCTCCCATACTCAGCAAAATGAGCAGGAAGAAAAACTCTTTACTGAGTTTGTCCATGGTCCACGATACCAGGATACCTGCCACTACCACCGAAGCCGTTAACAGGATCATGGCGATGGAGATCCCATCCACACCAATATGGTAATTGATATGCAGGCTGGAGAACCATTCCTGTTTGCTTTCGAACAGCATGGGAGAATGATTACCTGCGGCCCTTTCCGCCTGGTACGATAACAACAGCCGTACCGATACGGCCAGCTGTGCCACAGAGCCCACCAGTGCTGCCACACGAACCTGCTTCAATCCATTGCAGAAAAGAATCACCAGGGCTGTAACCAGTGGAAGTAATATAAGTAATGACAGGTTCATAAGAAATCTATTTCCAGATATAAATAAATAATACCCCCAGTGCCGCTACGCCTCCGAAAAAGTATAACGCATAGTTCTGTACTTTACCGGATTGCAATCCCTTGATCAGTTCAGAAATTTTGGCCGTAACAGCGGCAAGCCAGTTCATCAGTCCGTCAACAATATTTTTATCGATCCACGCGATCGGCTGACCAACCAGCGGGAATATGATCTTCTTGGTGATGAACAGGTACAGTTCATCCATATAAAATTTACGGCTAGCTGCTTTGTACAGTCCGCCCATAGTGCCGGCCACTTTGTCGGGTTTATCGTTTGCCACCCGGTACATCACCGATGCCAGCAGGATAGCCAGCAAGGACAAGCCAACCGGTACCGCAGAAAACCCAAGGTCCATATGTGTTTCAAGGGCAACACCATCAGATGTAACAAAATGGGCGAAGGGCACAAATCCAACCACTACTGCACAGATTGCCAGTATCACCAACGGGAACTTCATCGAAAAAGTACCTTCCCCATGATCATGCGGGTGATGGGCCGCTTCTTTGTTCCAGAAAATGGAGAAGTACAGGCGGAACATATAAAAAGAAGTGAGCGCTGCTGTAAACAAAGCCACACCAAAAATGAGTTTGTTGGAATGGAACGCAGCCAGCAGGATCTCCTCCTTACTGAAGAAACCGGCAAAAGGCGGAACACCCGCAATAGCCAGGCATCCTACCAGGAAAGCGATATGCGTAACTGGCATCAGTTTGCGTAAACCACCCATATCTTTCATATCATTGCTGTGCACCAGGTGAATAACAGCACCTGCCCCAAGGAACAATAATGATTTAAAGAAAGCATGTGTGAACAGGTGGAACATAGAAGCCATATAACCCAGGCCCGATTCGCCCCCCTGTTTGGAAACACCCAGCGCAAACATCATATACCCGATCTGCGACATGGTGGAATACGCCAGTACACGTTTGATATCTGTTTGTGTGCAGGCAATGATGGCCGCCAGCAAAGCAGAAAAAGCGCCTACATACGTTACCAGTTGCAGCGAAACCCCATCCACAGAAAAGATCGGGAATAACCTGGCCACCAGGTATACACCAGCTACCACCATGGTAGCAGCGTGGATCAAGGCAGAAACGGGTGTAGGACCTTCCATCGCATCGGGTAGCCAGATATGCAGCGGGAACATGGCCGACTTACCGGCACCTCCGATAAACACCAGCGACAATCCCCAGGTGAGCATGGACACACCCAGGAAACCCGCAGTGGTGATTCCGGTGAATTCCGCTGACTGTGTCGAAGTCAGTCTTTCGATCAGCATGGAAATATCCAGGGTTTGCCCGTAGAAAGCCAGTACCAGTATACCGATCAGGAAACCCAGATCGGCAAAACGGGTTACGATAAACGCTTTTTTAGATGCCGCAACAGCAGATGGTTTATAATAATAATACCCGATCAGCAGGTAAGAAGATACCCCTACCAGTTCCCAGAACATATAGATCTGGAACAGATTACCGGACAATACCAGGCCCAGCATGGAGAAAGTGAACAGGCCGAGATAAGCATAATACGTGGCAAAACGCTCCTCTCCCTTCATATACCCCAGGCTGAATACATGCACCATCAGCGAAACAAAAGTGACCACCACCAGCATCATCACCGAAATGGGATCGATGACCGCACTGATATCGATGGATACATTGGGCGAAAATTCAAGCCAGGTGAATTTGAATGCGATGATCTTCTGGTAAACACCATTGAGCTGGCCGTCTTGCAGGAAATACTGCCTGGCAGCCAACAGCGATAATACAGTTGACACCAGCAGGGAAGCAGAGCCCAGGATACCGGAAAAATTTTTAACGTATCTGCGCCCGAACAGTCCCAGCAGCAGAAAAGTCAGCAGCGGCAACAACGGGATCCATACGATGTAGGAATAATTTGACATCTTTTTAATATTTCAGTTCCGTGGCATCTTCCACATCTATTGAATTATGACTTCTATACAGGTTAATGATGATCGCAATGGCGATGGCCGCTTCTGCAGCAGCGATCGTGATAATGAACAGTGTAAAAAAGATACCGTCCAGTTTTTCCGGCCACAGATATTTGTTGAAAGCCACGAAATTGATGTTGACACTGTTCAGCATCAGTTCTATCGACATCAGCATGGTGATCATATTCCTTCTTGTGAACAGACCGTACATGCCGATACAGAAAAGGGCAGTGCTGACAAACAAGATATGTGTTAAGGGTATGCTATTCATATCAGGCCTCCTTGTCTGTTTGGTTTGAGGTAAAATCGGCATGGATCATCAGTTTTCCTCCTGCCGGTTCCTGCAGTTCCGGGCCGGTATTCCGGCTCTTCATCGCGATGACGATACAACCGATCATCGATGCCAGTAATAACATGCTCACCACTTCAAACGGCAGGATGAAACCATGGTCGGTTGTACTGAGCATCTGTGTACCGATGGCATCTACCGTAACTCCGAATGGCCGGGTTGCCTGCTCTGCAAAACCATGCCGTGCAATAAGACTGTAGATCAATGCCAGGCCGAATACAACGGCAAGGATCCCAAACAAAGCCCGCCGGGTTACCGGTTTGGCCATTTCCTTGCCCGACTGCTGTGTCAGGAAGATAGAGAAGATGATCAGCACCACGATACCGCCAACATATACAATGATCTGTACAGCGGCAATGAATTCGACCTGCAGCCAGAAATACAGGGCAGCAATGCCCACCAGTGAAAACAGCAGCCAGATGGCAGAACGGAATATCTTTCGTGTGGTTACAGCCAGGATCCCGGCACCCAGGATAAAGGCCGATATCAGATAGAATATAATTGCAGCAGCTTCCATTATTCAACGCCCTCCCTGACTTTTGAACCTGGTTTATTTAATCGTTTGGTAAGTTTACTCCTGTCGTATACGCTATGCTCAAAATTCTGCGCCATGCTGATGGCGCCTGTAGGACAGGCTTCCACACACAGATTACACATGGTGCAGAGTTCGAGGTGATAGACAAAAGTATCAACGGCTTTTTTCTTTTTGCCTTCGGGCGTTACATCAAACTTGGTGATGACCTTGATGGTGCCATTGGGGCAGGCCAGCTCACAGGCAGTGCAGCCGGTGCAGGCATGTTCGTTGTTCTCATCATGCAACATCACTACTTCTCCACGGAAACGTTCGGCCAACTTCAAAGTGGCGCGATTATCGGGATATTGTTCGGTGATGATCTCTTTGGTATGAAAGAAATAATAACCGGTCTTCCGCATCCCCTTCAGCAAAGAGGTGACCCCTTTGTAAACGTCCTTTATGTACTCTTTCAAAAACATGATCCTGTTTTTATATTACCTCTGTATTTTGATCCTGTTCCTGTCCGGATGATCGGTTTCCCTGATTACCGAACCTTTGAACAGGTTTTATACAGAGAGGTTATTGAATAGTAAACCTCCGAACCTTCCTAAAAATGCCACCCCATGATCGCTATCAACGTTACCAGCAGGATGTTGAACAAACTGATTGGCAACAGGTATTTCCATTCCAGGTTCAGCAGCTGGTCTACCCGCAAACGCGGAAAGGTCCAGCGGAACCACATGATCAGGAAGATGAGGAAGAAGGTCTTACCCATGAACCAGACCGATGAAGGAATATAATCCATCAGGTGATTGAACGATTCCCAGTTGCCGATGTGCAAAGGCATCCAGCCCCCCAGGAAAAGTGTTGCACCGATCGCACACACAATAAAAATGTTGATATACTCCGCCAGGAAAAAGAAGGCGAAACGCATACCCGAATATTCTGTATGGAAACCTGCGGTCAGCTCCGATTCGGCCTCTGCCAGGTCAAAAGGTGCGCGGTTGGTCTCTGCCGTAACTGCGATCAGGAAGATGACAAAAGCAATGATCACCGGGATATGCCCTTTGAACAGCCACCAGCCATCCTTCTGCGATTCGATGATATCCGATATCTGCAGACTTCCGGTCAATACTACCACCGATAATATGGCAAGACCTGCTGAGAGTTCATAACTCACGATCTGTGCACCACTACGCATAGCGCCAAGCAATGAATACTTATTATTACTGGCCCATCCAGCCATCAGTATCCCGATCACGGAAAGGGAGGATATGGCCGACACATAGAGTACCCCGATATTGATGTCCCATATCTGAAAATTCTTTGCAAACGCAATCGGCGCCAGCAGCAGCATAGCCACGATCATCACAATAAATGGCGCCAGGTTAAAAAGAAATTTATCGGCCATGTCCGGCGTCAATCCCTCTTTCATGATCAGTTTTATCGTATCGGCCACCGTCTGGAACATACCGCCGGGTCCCACCCGGTTAGGCCCCAGCCTGATCTGGATATGCGCTGCCACTTTTCTTTCCATCAATACCAGCACCAATCCAAGCACGGCAAACAAAGCAATCGCCAGCAGTATGATGATCGCACATTCAATGAGCAACGCCACCGTAGGACTAAAGCTGCTGAACAACCAGTCCTGTATGGTTTTTGTTATGCCTTCTAAACTGAACATCATTAGTATATTTTATTTCCCAACAGTTAGTATTCTATTCATCTTATTTCGTTGCATACGCATACGAATTTGCAAACTCCCAACAATGAGCCTACCCCCCACCACCATACTCACTACTCACCATTGCCCCCTCACCTGTCAATATCCGGTATCACCAGATCCAGCGTACCCATGGTTGCCATCAGGTCACCAATCTTGCCGCCCCGGGCCATATGGTCCAGCGCAGAGAGGTTAGAGAATCCCGGAGACCGGTATTTGATGCGATAGGGTGTGGTTCCCCCTTCGCTGACCAGGTATACGCCCAGTTCTCCGCGGGCTGTTTCCACCCTTGTATAAAATTCACCTTTCGGTGGTTTCAGAACTGCTTTTGTTTTGGCCTGGAAATCACCTTCGGGAATAGTATCAATCAGTTGTTCGATGATGCGGATAGACTGGTTCATCTCCTTTATGCGAACAATGTAACGGGCAAAAGAATCGCCGGCAGTATCCAGCACTTCATCAAACTCCACTTTATCATATACTTCATAAGGATAGATCTTACGGATATCACAGCTTACCCCGCTGGCCCTGGCCACAGGTCCGCTGCAACCATAAGAGATCGCATCTTCTTTAGACAGGTAACCCACGCCCTTTGTACGGCTTTGAAAAATCACATTATTGGTCACCAGGTCTTCGTATTCTGTCACCTTATCTTTGAACTGCTGTACGAATGCCTTTACTTTTTTCTGGAAATCCGGATGGATATCATGCATCACCCCGCCGGGAACCATATAATTCATGGTCAGCCTGGCACCGCAGGAGTCTTCCATGATCTCGGTGATCATTTCTCTTTCGCGGAAGGCATAAAAGAAAGGTGTGAATGCTCCCAGGTCCATGGCCATTGCACCGATCCACAATTCGTGTGAAGCGATACGGGTCAGCTCATTCATCAATACCCTGATCACCCGGGCACGTTCTGGAACTTCTATCTGCATGGCTTTTTCAACCGTCATGGCGCAAGCCAGGTTATTGATATGGGCAGAGAGATAATCCATACGGCTGGTCACATACGTAAACTGCCGGTAGGTGAGGCTTTCCGTCATTTTTTCGATAGAGCGGTGGATATAACCCAGGTGGGGCTCTATCTTCTTCACAGTTTCTCCATCCAAAGTAACCACCAGGTGCAGCACGCCATGTGTGGCCGGGTGCTGTGGTCCCATATTGATCACCAGTTCATTTTCAGCGCCTTTTGCAGTGGTAGTGTCTTTTATCACCTCGGTTTGCGTATACATGCCCGCTACAGTTTTATCATATTAATAGGGTCCTCAAAATCCTTGCGCAAAGGGTATCCTTCAAAATCATCTGTCAGGATCAGCTTTCGCAGATCGGGATGGCTCAGGAACACAACCCCGAATAATTCAAACACTTCTCTTTCATGAAATTCTGCCGTGCGCCAGATATCGCATACGGTCTCTATCTCGGGTTGACTCCTGTCAACTTTTGCTTTTACAACGATATTATGCCTGTGTGAGGTGGAGGAAAGATGGTACACCATGGTCATATGTGTTTTCCAGTCAACACAGGTAAGACAGAACAGGTAATCGAAATGCATGGCTGAGTTCCGCAGTCCTCTTGCCAGTTCTTTCCATTGGGCAGGTTCTACCTGCACATTCAGCCATTCTCCTGTTTCATCAAAAGTGGCGGTGGGTTCGAGAGTGAGTATCTGTTCTTTGAGTACTTCGTTCGTCATACAATTACTTTATGCTACACATTGGATCCTTCACGGATCTGTTCGCGGGTTAAACCACTTTTGATCTTTTCCTGCAGGCTGATCAATGCATGTAACAGCGCTTCCGGCCTGGGAGGGCAGCCCGGTATGTACACATCTACCGGAATAATATGGTCCGCCCCTTTTACTACCGAATAAGTGTTGTAAAAGAAAGGCCCCCCGCTGATGGCGCAGGCGCCCATGGCAATCACATATTTGGGATCCGCCATCTGGTCGTACAGGCGTTTTAAAACAGGCCCCATTTTATTCACGATAGTGCCGGCAATAATGATCACATCGGCCTGTCGTGGCGTAGCGCGGGTCACTTCAAATCCGAACCTTGAAAAATCGTATTTGGCAGAGGCAGTGGACATCATCTCAATGCCACAACAACTGGTGGCGAAAGTGAGGGGCCACAAAGAGTTGGAGCGCGCCCAGTTGATCAGGCCATCAAAACTGCTCACAATGATACCGCCGCCTGCGGTAGGATGTATCTCACCCGGGAAATCTGACTGTACCTGTTTGGTTTCGGTTAACTCCATTTCAATGCTCCTTTTTTATGGGCATATAAAAAGCCCATGAACAGTATAAATATGAAAATGAAAATTTCGGCAAGTGCCAGCAGGCCAACCTTTTTAACAACTACGGCCCAGGGATACATAAATACCAATTCCACATCAAAAATGAGAAACAGAAGGGCAAACAGGTAATATCCAACATGGAACTGGTGCCAGGGAGAGGTTTGGGTAGGGATTCCACTTTCGTATGGCTGGCCTTTCTGGGGGTTATGACTTTTCTTTAAAAGAATCTTTCCAACCAGGATCCCGCCAGCCGAAAAAAGAATGGCTGCCAGGCCTAATGCAATCAATGAAATGGCTCCCATATTTTGAACGGGTTACAATTTTATACCCACATCCAAATTACGGAATTCCAAATGAAAAAAATTAAGTGTACGAAGAATTGCAGGACTAATTTTAAAAAAAGCTGAAATAGTGAAAAATCATCGGAAATCCGCGGATGTCAACAAATGACATAAATCAGTTTTAGCAACTTTTTTTACTCTTCTATATTTTTTGCACCTTTCCGTTCAACCGCTCTCAACTGCTTTTTCCGGCCATTGTATGGCAGCTCCTCCATCAGCAACCGATCCATACAGGGATTGTTTTTTAGAAAAAAAAACGGATTCTGAAAACAACACCAGCCACTACGTACAACCAGGGATACCGCTACAAACTCCGTACCAATAACCCATGTATTTCGGGATGCTGTTATAGGTCTTCCTTTATTATGGGAAGCATGGTACCACCTGTTCCAGGTAACACCCGTTTGTTGAAAATAATTGTAAGGCGGCCTGACTTCCTGCGTCATTTATGGCAGTACTAAAACCAGCATTATGAAACAAATCAGTTTTTTTCTGTTCGCTTCTTTACTATCCATCACTTTACTGGCCCAACACACGCCCAAAGGCCTGGCTTTGAACACTATCGCTCCTGAATTCAGCGCTCAGGACCAGGCCGGCAAAAAGATCTCGCTGAAACAGGAGTTGAAAAAAGGAGCAGTGGTACTTGTATTTTACCGTGGCCAATGGTGCCCGTATTGTAACCGGTCCCTGCAGCAACTGGAAGATTCCCTTCCCCTGATCCGGGCAAAAAATGCGCGTGTGCTGGCTATTACACCGGAAAAAACAGAGAATATTGTAACAACCATCCGCAAAACCAAAGCCAGTTATTCCATCCTGCACGATGCAGGTCTGGAGATCATGAAAAAATATGATGTGGCATTTTCTGTAGACGAACCCACTATTGAGACCTATAAAAAATACGGTATCAATTTTACAGTAGCCAATGGCGAAAAGAATGGGGCTAATTTACCGGTGCCGGCTGTGTATGTTATCAATACAGAAGGTAAGATCATCTACCGGTTTTTCGATACAGACTACAAAAAACGTTCTTCCGTAAAAGCGATATTGGAGCATTTATAAAAGTATAGATATCTCCCCATTGATGACCGGCAAATAGTGTGGTATCAACTATTACTTACCAGTCTGCGATGATAATTGATCTGTCCCAGATGATAATCAAAATGCGCCAGCAGATGTATCATAAAATATTGTGTGGTCATGGGATAGTCGAACACTTTTTCGGGATATTCCGTTTCCAGTGTTTCGGCCGATAAAGAACGCAGGGTCTTCGGAATAAGTACCGCCACCTGGTCCAGTTGTTGTCGTATATCAACCAGGGGAAGATTTTTACTGTTGAACTCTTCCGGCCGGTTGCGTACATACCGGCTGCCACCCAAAACAGCACCTATATAATACTGCAGATTTCCTAACAAGTGCAGGCACAGGTTTCCACCTGAATTACTGGTACCCGGCAAGGTTTCCCATAACAGTGCCTCATCCGTATACAAACTGATCTCGGCTTTCAGCTTCAGGATATCCCGCTCAAATAGTGTAGCAAGGTTTTCGGTTAACATGGGTGGAATGTTAGGCGTTATTATATACTTTATAAACCGACTCACGCAAAGGAGCACCTGCTTCCGACACGATGAATTCCAGTATACCGGCCAATGCTTCCGGTTTTACCCAGGTATCCGGATCCACTTCCGGCATTGACTTCCTGTTCAAAGGCGTGTCCAGGGTAGATGGTGCCACCACCGTTGCGGTCACATTTTGGCCCTTTGCTTCCTCATTCAGGTATTCTGCCAGTTTGAACAGGAGCGATTTACTGAGTCCATAGGCCAACAGGTTTTTTCCCGATGCCGCTTCCAGTGCAGGCCTGGCCCCGATAAAGACCAGCCGGCCATTACCTTTTTCCAACATATGTTTAAATAGCGGCCTGGCCACCTGATAGGCGGTTTTAAAATTCAACGATACCTGCTGGTCGATAGCTGCAGTTGAAGTGGTAGCAATCGTACCCATGGCAAAACCACCTACAAGCATCAGCGCGGCGTCAATGCTACCATGTTGTTCGATGGAACGGCCAATAAAAACCTCTGCTTCCTGCTCATTGGATAGATCCACCACTTGAATATCAAGCCGCGGATCAGATGGCATACCTGCTTTCACAGTTTCGTGAATCACAGTGGCTATCACCTGGTATCCTTTACTGATAAAATGCCTGGTTACGGCCGTACCCAGGTTGCCATTGGCTCCGGTGATGATGACAGTTTTCATAAATGATACAATGGTGAAGGAAAGGTAATTTACTGCTTTTTTACCAACCCCGCGGGCAGGGCCAAAGAGAGGGACCACAAACAGTACAACTGACTTGTTAATAGCAAGTTAACAGCGTTGCCCTCTTAATAAAAGCAGTCGTGCATCAGAAAATAAACCGGTTCTTTGTACATTGGATTTATTTTGTAAGACAATTTTACCGGGATGAAACTACTTTCTTCAGCTTTGCTCGTAATGGCTTTTTCTTTTCTGCTGGTGCAAAAAAGCCAGGCCCAGCAGGTAGACTCAATGATGGCCGTATATGCCGAGCAGTACCCAACCGAGAAAATGCATATCCACTTTGACAAGAGCCTGTACAATAAGGAAGAGACCATCTTCTATAAAGTATACCTGTTAAGTGGCACGGAGCTGAGTGGTCTTAGCAGGAATGTTTACCTGGAATGGTATGATACCACCGGCAGAATGCTCAAGCAGACGGTAGCGCCATTGTACCAGTCCACCGCAAAAGGTTCTTTTGAACTTCCGGCTGATTATACCGGTAATTTCATTCATGTAAAAGCCTTTACCCGATGGATGCTGAATGATGACGCCGCCTTCCGTTATGAGAAAGATATCGCCATCAATACCGGTACAGCCAATCCCCAAAAAAAGCAACCCATTATTTTTAAAACAAGGGTAGAGACCTTCCCCGAAGGGGGCACACTCGTGGGCGGACTCACCACCCGGATCGCTTTCAAAGCCACCAACCAGTTTGGCTCGCCAGTGTTTATCAAGGGGTTCCTGGTAAATGATAAGAACAAGATACTGGATACGCTTAGAACAAAACGCGATGGTATGGGCAGTTTCTGGTTATTGCCCAATCCGCAGGAGGATTATAAACTGAACTGGACCGATGAAAATGGCAAAACAGGCACAACCCCCATCGCAGTCAGCAAAACACAGGGAGCCCGTATCAGCATCAAAACCACCAATGAAAAAGCCCTGGTACAGGTAGAACGTACCCAGGACGTTCCGGATAATTTCAGGAAGATGAACCTGCTGGTACACATGAACCAGGTTCTGTATTATAAGGTTAACCTGAACGCTTCAGAAAAACTGTTGCTGCATGCAGAAGTGCCGATCGATGAATTACCGACAGGCATCCTGCAGTTCACCCTCTTTACATCAGACTGGCTGCCCATTGCCGAAAGGATCATTTTTGTGAATAACCGTTTACACGAGTTCAACACCAAACTGAATCCTGCACTGGTAAGCCTCGATAAAAGAGGGAAAAATGTATATGAGATCTCTGTATCGGATACGGCTACCACCAATATGTCTGTCTCCATTACGGATGCCAGTATTAGCGAGCCCGATGAAAGGAGTATTTTTTCAGATATCCTGCTGAGCAGCGAGATCAGGGGGAAGATACACAACCCGGGGTATTATCTCAGCAGTGATGCAGATACCGTAACTGCCAACCTCGACCTGGTAATGCTTACCAATGGCTGGCGGAGATTTGACTGGGATAAGATCAAAGCAGGCATTACTCCTACCCTGCAATACCCCGCTGAAACAGATTTTATGAAGATCACGGGTAAGGTATTTGCAGACAAAAACATTCTGAGCAGCAAACCGCTATTACTGAACCTGATCATTGCCGGTAAAGACAGCAGCCGGAATTTTGTGTTCCTGCCGGTAGACAAAGAAGGTAATTTTGAACAGAAGGGTGCCTTCTTCTATGATACGGCCCGCATCTTTTACAGCTTTAACGGCAATGATAAACTGACCGACCTGACACAAGTGAAATTTGAGAATGGTCTTTTACGGCAAACCCCCAAGAAAATACAGTTCAGAGACACCTACCGTCCTTTACGTTATAGCGACAGCATCGCTAAAGCAAGAATGAACTATTTCCTGAATGAGCAGGAGCTATTAAAGAAGCGGATGGCTTCTACCACACTGCAGGAAGTAATTGTGAAAGCCCGTGCCAAGACAAAAGAACAGCAGCTTGACGAGAAATATGCCCGGGGTATGTTCTCTGGCGGTGATGCCTATTCATTTGACATGATAGACGATCCTTCTGCCAATGCCGCTATTGATATATTGTCTTACCTGCAGGGCAAAGTGGCCGGCTTAATGATCACCGGTACCGGTACCGGTGCAAGTCTCAGCTGGCGTGGTGCGGTTCCGAGTTTATTCATGAACGAGACTCCGGCAAGTATCGATATGGTACAGACGATAAATGTGAGGGATATTGCCATGGTGAAGGTGTTCCGTCCTCCTTTCTTTGGCGCTACGGGTGGTGGCAGCGGTGGTGCGATTGCCATTTATACCAGGAAAGGCGCTGATACCAGGGGAAACAACCCCAACAGTAAAGGACTTGAAAATACCATCCTGGGTGGTTATTCCCGGTTCAAGGAATTCTTTAACCCTTCTTACGAGAAAGCCAGTGACAATTTTGAGACCGACAACCGAACCACTATTTACTGGAATCCCTACCTGATCACCAACAAAAAAAATCCAAGGGTACGCATCCAGTTTTACAACAATGATATAACCAAAAAATTCCTGCTTGTTCTGGAGGGAGTAAATACAGATGGCAAGATGACGAGGGTGGTAAAACTGATCGAGTAATGTTTAAACGATGCCCATCTGTTTCATCAGGTAGGTGGCATTCCTGCTTTGGGCTATCCCCGCTTTCCTGGTGAAATCGAAATGCAGGCCTGTTGCTGTTACCTCACTCTCAAAACAATAGTTCTCCACCAGCCCGGGATATTGCTCAGCCAGTATACCCAGCTCTGTATCGTGTGTAGCGATCAGGGTCAAACAGTTTTTCTGTAACAGTTTCTTAATAAGCAAGGCAGTGCCATCGTGCTTATCGGCCGAATTGGTGCCCCGCATCACTTCATCCAGTAATACCAATGCAGGTGCCTGTTCATCCAATGCATGGATGATGGATTGCAGACATTTTAATTCGGCGTAGAAATAAGAAGTGCTTTCTTCCAGCGAATCAATGTGATGAAAAGAAGTGAGTAGCCGGACCGGACTAAACGTAAACTTTACAGCGAATACCGGCGCACCCATCTGTGCCAGCAGCATATTTAACCCCACAGACCGCAGAAAGGTACTTTTCCCGGACATATTGGAGCCGGTGACCAAATGCAGCCTAGCGACTGTTCCGATCGAAAAATCGTTCGTTACAGCTTTTCTCGCATCCATCAGGGGATGTCCCAGGCCGGTAGCATTGATCGCGGGAGCACCATCAGCTACCTCAGGAAAAATAAAACCGGGATGATTCTGGTGAAAACAGGCCAGCGAATTCAGCATTTCAATCTCGCCCAGGGTATCAAACCATTTGTCAAACAGAGGCTGGTATTTACGGTTCCATTGCAGGTAAGCCCGGGCGCAGAGCAGATCAGATAAGAACAACCCGTTTACAAAAAAACCAAGCAGACTTAACCGCAGATCAAATACACCCATCAGGCGCGATAATTTCCGGAATGCTTCCGCGGCTTCTGCAATCTGTTGCTGTTTCTCCCGCAGTGCAGGATGCAGTATCTCTTGCTCGCAGATCAACTGAAAACAGGCGGCATATTGCGTAAAGAGATAACCCTTTCTGGAAATATGATGGTACAATTGAGATACCTGCCTGAGTGCCGGAGACAACACCAGCAAACCCAGTAAGGTGAAGATCAATATATAAGCATATGCATGGATCCAGACCGCGTAAGTAATGATCAACACGCCGGTAATAGGCCATATCCAGGCCAATTGTTTCCAGGGAGATTTTTCCAGGCCTGAGCCCGCTCCATCCGGTAAACCGGTGATCATTTGCGACAAGCTGGTCTCTTCCTTCAGTAGCAAAGTATGTGCCTGCAGATTTTGTCGGAATGCGGTCTTGCCGGACAGTTCTTTTACACAAGCCTGATAATCGATGATCTGCTGCGGATCCAGCAGGGGCTCCGTAATCGATTTGGCCAGCTGTTTTTTGCCGGAGATACTGCCGGTCCTGTTCAGTTGATGATACAGGGAATGTTTGCCCAACACATTCAGATCTGTCGCGAATCCAGGTACTGACTTTGTGTTTTCACCATCTTCGAAACAGGAGGTCCCTCCTTTCAGTACGGTGATCTCATTTTCATTGATCAGGATCAGCTTCTCTGCAAAACCGATCTTCTGTTTCAAGATCCCGGCCCGCGAAACCCAATACAGGAAAATAATAAAACCGATAATGGAATACAACAACGCATTGCCCGAGAATCGTTCGCGGAATGCGGCATACAGAAACCATGCGGACAGAATAAAAAACACCAACCGTAACAAACTATTCAACAAGAGCCGGCGATTAAATGTCTCTTTCTGTAAACGGAATTCGCCAGCCCTTTGCTGGTATATGCTCAAAACTGCTTCGTTCATATGGTTACCAGTGTAGTTCCCTCATCAATATTGACGATATAGGTTTTCAATTCCCTGTCAAACCTTTCTTTGTAGTCTTTTTCTACGACCGCTACCAATTCCGGTATCGCATCCTGTTGTACTATGTTGATGGTGCATCCACCAAAACCACCGCCCATCATTCGTGCGCCCAATACCTCCGGCCGGTTACGCACCATAGCTACCAGTGCATCGGCCTCTGGACAGCTTACTTCATACAGCCGGCTCAGGCCATCATGCGTGGCGAACATCTTCTTACCAAATGCTGTAAGATCGTTGTTCACCAGGTCATCACAGGCTTCCTGTAAACGGGAGATCTCTTCTACCACATATTTGCAGCGCTTGTATACAACCGGATCTCCCGTCTGCAAACATTCGTTCACCATAGAGATCTCGGCATCCCGCAATGAACGTACCTGCGGGTAGGCTTTTTGTATGATGCGGATTCCCTCCTCGCATTCCTGCCTGCGCAGGTTGTATTCAGATGAGGCCAGTGAATGTTTTACTCCTGTGTCAAACAGAACGATCTTGTATGTTTCGGTGGAGAAAGGCATATAAGCATATTCCAGCGAACGGCAGTCGAGCCGTATCACCTGCCCCTTTTTGCCAAACACACTGGCAAAGGGGTCCATGATCCCACACTGCAATCCCACAAATTCATTCTCTGCCTTCTGTGCCAGTTGCACCATATTCCGTTTTTCCAATCCCAATTGGAAAAGTTCATTCAGCGCAAACACCGTGGCACATTCCAATGCAGCAGAGGAGGAAAGTCCTGCCCCCAGGGGAACATCTCCCAGAATCACAGCAGAGAAGCCCGCCAGCCTGTGGCCCGCTTTCTGTAACTGCTGCACCACACCGAGAACATAGTCGGGCCAGTGTTGTCCGGAAACGCGTATATCAGATATCGATCCTTCATAAGACCGGTCAAGATCTGCGGCATAAAGACCTATCCGGCCGTCATCTCTTTTCCCGATCGCCACATAAATGGCTTTATCAATGGCAGCCGGTAATACAAAACCCAGGTTATAATCGGTATGCTCCCCTATCAGGTTGATCCTGCCAGGCGACCGGACAATACAGGCAGGTGTTCCAAATTGCTGTTGGTATATTTCCTTGATACGGGAAGAAACAGGAAGATTGTTTTCCATGGTTGCTGTTACTTGAACAATTGAATCGGGTAATGATCAGAGAGAAGTTTCATAATGCATTTCGGGGATCACTACTTCCTTGAAGCCTTTACGCACCAGCCTTCGTGCAAAGTCCTGCTGCACCTCATACTCGCCATGCACCAGAAAGAGTGTCTGTACCATAGCGGGATCCTGGCAGGCAAGGAACTGGCAAAGATCGTCGTAATCACCATGCGCACTCATGCTGCGCATCTGTCCTACTTCGGCGATCACGGGAAACATCTCACCAAATATCTTTACTTCCTTGACTCCCGCCATCAAACGGCCGCCCAGTGAATGAGGCTCACAATAACCCACCATCAGGATGGTATTCTTTGCATCATGAATATTATTCATGATATGGTGTTTTACCCGTCCCGCATCTGCCATGCCACTGGCTGAGATGATGACACAGGGTTGCGGCAGGTTATTGAGGTTCTTGCTTTCGTCTACCGTTTTGATAAAATTAAGTCCCCTGAAATCAAAAGGATCATTATCAGTCTGCATGATCCGTCTAATGCGTTTATTGAAATACTGCGGATAATTCTTCAGTACCGCGGTAGCTTCCCTGCTTAGCGGACTATCCACATAATACGGCACAGATGGCAGGCGGTTCTCCACTTCCAGCTGGTTCAATGCATAAAGGATCTCCTGCGTGCGCCCGACACTGAATGCAGGTATGATCAGTTTCCCTTTTTTCTCAATACAGGTCTTATGCACCCAGTCGTACAGCGTATCCACAGTGCCATGCACTTCATCATGCAGTTTATTACCGTAAGTGCTTTCCAGGATGATATAATCTGCCTGTGGAAAAATATCGGGTGATCGCAGGATAGCATCATTATAACGCCCTACATCACCGCTGAAACTGATGCAGGTAGTCTTTCCCTTTTCTGTGATCCGAAGATGAACTGCTGCACTCCCGATAATATGTCCCGCATCGGTAAACATCACTTCGATACTTTCATCAATACGGGCCCACACATTATAGTTGACTGTTGTAAACTGTTCTAACGCTTTGGCCGCATCTTCCAGGTCGTATATCGGCTCATAAGGGGGCAAGCCCTGTTTGGCACGTCGTTTATTGATGAACCGGGTATCATCCCTCTGTATCTGTGCAGAATCTTCCAATAAGATCCCCGCCAGTTCTTTGGTAGCAGGTGTTGCATAGATGGGGCCTGTGTATCCATGTTTTACCACATGAGGTATCTGACCGCAATGATCTATATGCGCATGTGACAGGACAAGATAATCCACTGAAGCAGGATCAAAACCAAAGTCTTCATTCATCGGTGCCGTATCTTTCCCCAATCCCTGGAAAAGCCCGCAATCCAGCAATAATTTTTTCCCGTTCTGAAGTGTGATCAGGTGTTTGGAACCGGTAACGGTTCTGGCAGCTCCGTGAAATGCTATTTTCATAATTCCTCCTACCCTGCAGGAAGAACAACCCTGTTCTTACCTACGGCATTTAAAAATTAATAAAACACACGCTTTACTTACGTGCTTTTGCTTTAAAACTCCAGCTAACCAGGAATTCCGATACCTGCTCGCCGGCTTCATTGGTCCCTATTGACCTGCAGGTGATCGTTCGGCCTTCTCCGGTTGCAATCGCTTGTTCCACCGCACTCTCAATGGCATCCCCGTCGGTGCAGGTGAATGCAATAAGACCTGTGGCTCTTTTTAAAAATTTCGCTTCCAATCCTATCACCAGCATACTTACAGCCGGGTTTCTCTGGTACACCTGTCCTGATGCCAGTAACCCCGTACTCATTTCTGCAGCCATGGCCTGCACGGCAAAATACATGGAACGAAAGGGGTTTTGGGTAAACCAGTTATAGCGGACGGTGATGACTGCATTTTTTTCGTTAAACGACCTGATGCGAAGGCCGGCAAAATAAGCCGAAGGAAGTTTCTTCAGCATGAACAGCCTGAACTTCAGCGGATGGGTGATCTGTTTTTGAAAAGACGAAAATCCCGGGTTCATACACTGTGTACTTGGTAAAGGAATGACATGCCAAAATAATGCCCTTTATTACCTTAAAAGTAACAAGTAGTGGCTTGAGTAAAAAATTTAATACAGGAGTTACAATAGCAGTGCGGCCAGTGCATAATCGGCCAGCAGTATGAGGATACAGCTCACTACCACAGCGCTGGTGCTGGCCCTTCCGATCTCCAGGGAACCACCTTTTACATTGTACCCGAAATAAGCAGGTATACTGCTGAGGATGAAGGCAAACGTATATGATTTGTATAACGCAAAATTGATGTTATACAGGTTCAGATTCTGCCGAAGGCCGATATCATAGATATCTGTGGCCAGGATACCCGACAGGGAACCCGCAAAACGTCCACCCCAGATACCCAGTACAGCAGAAATGATGATCAGGCAAGGTATCACCACCAGGGAACCCAGTATTTTGGGCAAGATCAGGTAACTCTTGGTATTGATACCCATGATCTCCAGCGCATCGATCTGTTCACTGATCCGCATATTTCCCAGTTCACTGGCGATTTTACTGCCTACCACACCCGCCAATACGATACTTACCACGGTAGGGGACAGTTCCAGGATCATACTATCGCGAACGATCTGGGCAATGGTCGATTGCGGTACCAGCGGACTCACCAGCTGGTAGGCCGTCTGTATGGTGGTTACCGCACCCAGGAACAGGGAAATGATCACCACGATCGGCAATGCCCCCACGCCGATCTCCACACACTGATGCATGAACTCCTTCCAGTACATGCGCCAGTTCTCGGGTTTGGTGAACATTCCTTTTAACATGAGAAGATACGTACCGAAATGTGTGAAAAACGACATAAGGGATAATTAGGAATGAATAATTAGTAATCAGTAATTGCCCCTTGCATTACTGCTTGTTATGCTGCTCAACCATTTGTTCCATCTTAGTTGCCGGTGAAATTATTTTTTACGCTTCTTCAGGCGCTTCCACCATACGCTCCGCTGTACCACTTCATCGGTATTGATGCGGCATTTCAATTGCGCATCCACCACGGCTACCAATGCCATATTGATGATGCTCCGCACCGTACTTCCCAATTGCAGCACGTGTACCGGTTTTTTCAATCCCAGCAATATCGGGCCGATCGCATCAGCGCCACCCACTTCTTTCAGCAGGTTATACGTTACGTTACCCGATGTCAGGTTAGGGAACATGAGCACATTCACATCTTCATCCACCAGCTCGCTGAAGGGATAATTATCGCGCAGTATCTCTTTATTGAAAGCCAGGCTTCCCTGCATTTCACCATCCACTATCAGCGAAGGGTTCCGTTGCTTCAGTATGCAGGTAGCTTCTGCCACCAGCCGGGCCTCCCGCGAATCACTGCTTCCGAAATTGCTGTAACTCAGCATGGCAATACGGGGCACCAGGTTAAAGTTGCGCACTTCCTTGGCCACCATCATGGTAATATCTGCCAGCTCTTCTGCCGTTGGATTAAAATTGACCGTGGTATCTGCCAGGAACAATGGCCCTTTTTTGGTAAGCAGCAGATACATGCCCGCTATCTTTTTCACCCCTTCCTCCGTTCCTATGATCTGTAAGGCCGGGCGGATCGCTTCCGCGTAATTTTTGGTCAGGCCCGACAGCATCGCATCCGCATCTCCTGTTTCCACCATCATACAACCGAAGTGGTTCCGGTCTTTCATGATCTTCAGGCTCTCATATTTATTCACGCCCTTGCGATGACGTTTCTGGAAGAATAATTCACTGTAGAACTCACGCTTCGCTTCCATCTCATCACTTCTCGGATCTATGATCGGGATATCCGTAAGGTCAATATTGTTCTCTTCTGCAATCCGGTTGATCTTTACAGGATCACCCAGCAATATAGGGTAAGCAACGCCATCATCATATAAAATACTGGCCGCTTTTAAAATTTTCAGGTTATCCGCCTCGGCAAATACCAGTCGCTTCGGATCTCTTCTTGCTTTGTTACCGATCAAACGGATCAACTGGTTATCCAGTCCCAACCGTTTATTCAATTCCAGTGTATATGCCTCCCAATTGAGAATGTCTTTTTGCGCAACACCTGTTTCCACCGCAGCTTTTGCTACTGCGGGAGCCACGGTTGCCAGCAATCTTGGGTCAAGCGGTTTGGGAATGATGTACTCGGAACCGAACGACATATTATTCTGGTTGTATGCCATGTTCACAATATCCGGTACAGGTGATTTTGCCAGGTCGGCCAAAGCGCGCACCGCCGCCAGTTTCATGGCTTCGTTGATCTGCGTGGCACGCACATCCAAAGCACCCCGGAAAATGTAGGGAAAACCCAATACATTGTTCACCTGGTTCGGATAATCCGTCCGGCCGGTAGCCATGATGATATCTTTCCGGACCGCCGTGGCATCTTCATAAGTGATCTCAGGATCAGGATTGGCCATGGCAAACACGATGGGATTTTTTGCCATACTCTTGACCATATCCTGTGTAACCACATTACTTACACTCAGGCCCAGGAACACGTCCGCATCTTTCATGGCGGCAGCTAAGGTCCAGTCACTTTTCTTTACTGCAAATTTCTCCCTGATCGGGCCCAGATCTGTCCGGCCCTCGTGTAACACACCGTCCTTATCAAACAAAATAAAATTCTCGTAACGCGCACCCAGGGCCACATACAACTGTATACAGGCCATGGCGGCCGCGCCAGCGCCGTTGATCACAAATCTCACTTTCTCGATCTTCTTCTTCTGTAATTCCAGTGCATTCAGTAAAGCAGCACTACTGATGATCGCGGTGCCATGCTGGTCATCATGCATTACCGGGATATTCATCTGTTTTCTCAGCTCCTGCTCTATGTAAAAACATTCGGGCGCTTTGATGTCTTCCAGGTTAATGCCTCCAAAAGTCGGCTCCAGCGCTTTAACGATCTGCACAAATTTCTCCGGATCTTTTTCATTGATCTCAATATCGAACACATCTATGTCGGCAAAGATCTTGAACAATACACCCTTCCCCTCCATCACAGGTTTACTGGCTTCGGGACCAATATCACCCAGGCCCAGTACCGCCGTACCATTACTGATCACCGCCACCAGGTTACCCTTGGCAGTGTATTTATACACTTCCTCGGTATTGGATGCAATCTCTTTACAGGGTTCAGCCACACCCGGACTATACGCCAGCGAAAGGTCTCTTTGTGTTTTGGCTTCTTTGGTGGGAACTACTTCAATTTTTCCGGGACGTCCGCTGGCATGATATTCCAGGGCCTGTTCCCGTCGAAGGTCTATATGTTTGGCCATAGCTTTTTTTTAGGTTACCGGCAACACAACCCGGGTCGACTCCTGTTGTGTCACTCACTTGTACTGCCGGTTCGCTACTGAACCGGAGCGACTTCATGAACTGCGAAAATACGATATATTGAATGGAAAGAAGCTAAGCAATTTATGGCCTGAAACCGATCCTTTCCCGTTCCCGCCAGGTTTGCAGGTCCTGCTTTTCATCCAGCAGGTTTTCTATGGCATCATAGATCTGGGAAAGCTGTTCATTGTGATTGGCCACAGAGCGCCTGATATCGCTGATCTGTTCCGTCAGCTCATTATACTGATACAGAAACCGGCGCATGGCTATAAATGCCCGCATGATCGAAATATTCATCGCAATGGCCCGCTCACTATGAAGTACGCCACTCAACATAGCTATTCCCTGTTCGGTAAATGCAAAAGGAGCATACTTGGCGTACTTTCCTCTTCCGCCGGTTTCTAAGGTCGCAAATTGCGACCTTAGAAACCCGTATTCTTCCCGGGTAAGTTCATACATAAAATCCTCCGGAAAACGGGGCCTGTTTCTACGCACAGCTTCTTTCAGCCGTCTTACTTCCACTTCATATAAAGAAGCCAAGTCAAAGTCAAGCATTACTTTCTGGCCGCGGATCAAATAGATCCGCTCCTGGATCAGTTCAATGTCCATGGGAAGGATTTTGTCAAAAATAGCTTCCTGACAAATCCGGGAAAACCGTTTTTACACCCAAAAAAAAGGGTATTTATACCTGAGTAGCCGCTCCCAGCCAGGCCATCATGCCCATACCGGTCTCGATGGCCCGTTCATCAATATCAAATCGGGGCGTATGTACATTGTGAATAATGCCTTTTGCTTCGTTCCTGACACCCAGCCGGTAAAAACAGCCCGGTATCACCTGGGTATAAAACCCAAAGTCTTCTGCACCCATCCTGATCTCCGTTTCTTCCACCTGTTCCTTTCCCATATAGGCTTCTGCCAGTTTCCAGCCCTTCTCCGTAAGTACCGGATCATTGTCAACCGTTGGGTAGCCGATATCAATATGCAGATCAATTTCGGCCCCGGTAGCTTCGGCTATACCTTTTACCTGGTTTCGGATCAGCTCATGTGCTTTGGTGCGCCAGCTTTCATCCATGGCCCGGAAAGTACCCATGAGCTTAACCTCGCTGGGAATTACATTTGTGGTATGTCCGCCCTGTATGGAACAGATAGATAACACAGAGGGAGAAAGGGGATTATTGTTCCTGGATATGATCTGCTGCAGACTTTGTATCAGTTGCGATGCCACCAGGATCGTATCTACGGTTACATGCGGCGCCGCAGCATGACCTCCTTTGCCTTTCACCGTAATATATAATTCATCCGCACTGGCCATCACCCGGCCTTTCCGGAAACTCAGTTTACCCAGATCCAGACCGGGGTGTACATGTAATCCATAGATACCCCTCGGTTTGGGATCCTCCAGCACACCTTCTTTGATCATATAGCTCGCACCGCCCGGATTTCTTTCTTCACCCGGCTGAAAAAAAAGCTTAATAGTGCCTTCCCATTCCTGTTTCAATTCCTGCAAGATCCTGGCCGCACCCAACAATATGGTTGTGTGAACATCATGTCCACAGGCGTGCATAACACCGGGGTTCTTCGATTTATACCCAACTTCATTTTCCTCCATGATCGGCAATGCATCCATATCAGCACGCAGGGCAATCACCCGGCTATCCGGATTTTTACCTGTAATGATACCCA
This sequence comes from Bacteroidota bacterium, assembly GCA_016183765.1. Classification (GTDB taxonomy): domain Bacteria; phylum Bacteroidota; class Bacteroidia; order Chitinophagales; family Chitinophagaceae; genus Sediminibacterium. The sequence continues at coordinate 504,520 of JACPEA010000013.1, read as the reverse complement.
TCACACCGGTGGTCGCTTTCACTTCAAGAGGTATCCCAAAGGCACGCAGTTTTTCCTGTACAAACTTACTGGTCTCAAATTCCTGGTAACTCAGCTCCGGATTGGCATGCAGGTGTTGCCGAACGGCAATGAATTCCGCAGCATACTGACGGGCAAGTTCTTGTATTTTTTGTTGTAACATCTTCGGTTATTGGTTAATGATATCCTCGTCTTCTTTCAGTGTATATTCAATACCATCCTCTGCGATATAGACACCTTGCGGATATATTTTATTCAGTTGTGCCTTAAATTTTTCCGCCTCTTCTTTTTTAAGAAAGTTACCGATACGTACTTTAAAATTAGGCGATTGAAAGACCACATATACTTTCTGGTCCGGGAAACGGGATAGCAGTTCTGATCGTTTCCTGAAAGCATCATCTCTTCTGGGTGTACTGATCACCTGGATGCGATAGCCCCGGTACAATCCATTGGGCGTCATCATAGCACTCCGCTGGTTTGCCTTCATTTGTTTTACACTCAGTACATCCAGTCGCGGATCTTTTTTTACCACAACGGTATCGGCAGCGTACAATGTACTGCTGCCAACAGCCGCCCATATCATTATGATGATCCTCTGCAACATCGCTACTGTTAAATTACGCATTCCTGCTTAATAACCACTTTCACCCGCCGGTTGCCCCTGTACAATGGCTACACCGGCACTGCAACCCAGGCGTGTGGCCCCCGCATCCACCAGCTGTTTGGCAAATACATAATCACGGATGCCTCCCGATGCTTTGATACCAATAGTAGCCGGTAAATGTTGCCTGAATAACCGTACCGCTTCCACGGTAGCGCCTTTTTCAGCATAACCGGTTGAGGTTTTCAGGTAATCGATCCCTGCGGCACCATAGATAGCACAACATTTCACGATCTCTTCATCAGTAAGTATTCCGCTTTCAATAATAATCTTGATCACTTTATCCTTACTGCGAACGATCGGCAGAATATGGTTGATCTCGTCTGCCAGGAATCCCCAGTCATTATTTTTGATGGCCGAGATATTGATCACTACGTCCAGCTCATCGGCTCCATCCACGATCGCCAGTAAAATTTCTGCAATTTTGGCTTCCACTGCCGAATATCCAAATGGGAAACCGATCACTGTTGCCACTTTCACTGCAGAGCCTTCCGTCAGCTCCTTTGCCTTCTTCACAAAATTAGGCGGCACGCAAACTGCAGCAAAACCATATTGCCTGGCTTCGGCGCAGAGTTTTTCAATATCACTTACTAAGGTAGTGGGTTTTAGTATGGTGTGGTCGATATATTGAGCAATATTCATTAGTTAAAAGTTAAAAGTGAATAGTTAATAGTTGTTACGATTTTGTGGATTTTACAATAGCCGCCAGTATTTTCACGATCTCATTTATATCGCTTTTTAAAAGCGATGGAAATATCCGATTCAATAATTTCGCAATCTGTCAAAAGTCTGATCCAATAATCGGCTTCACGCGCTTCTTTATACGCAATACTCATTTTAGCTGAGAAATCTCTCCTGGTATGTCCACCCAATGCTTCTTCTACATTGGCACCGATAGAAGAAGATGCCCTTAACAACTGGTTGCTCAAGTCACTTAAGCACTTTTCCCTTTTACATATGCACAAGTGCAGTTTTACAACCTTTACTGCAAAAGTATATGACTTCTTTGCGATGATACTCTCTTTCATAAAAAAATGAGTTCGCAACAAAATACAAACTCATTTTTTATCCTTATCAGGTATTAATACCTATATCAATCAATTTTTACACTATTCCCTATCGACTATTAACTATTAATTATTAACTATCCTTCCCATGGCAAGCCTTGAACTTCTTCCCGCTTCCGCAAGGGCATGGATCGTTTCTGCCGATCTTGGGACCCACATGAACAGGTTGCTGTTTAACAGGCGTAGGGTCATAATAATCGTTCTCGGTCGGTGGCGCATCCAGGGCATCCTTGCTGGCATTCATGCGGCTCATATCTGTTTTCTCCTGGCGACCTTCTTTCAGTTCATCACCACTGTTCAAAGGAATGCTGGCATGGCAAAGGAACTGTACAATATCCCTGTTCACTTCTGTATCCATTTTTCGGAACAGTTCAAATGCTTCCATCTTATAAATCACCAAAGGATCTTTCTGTTCATACGTGGCTGTCTGCACACTCTGTTTCAGGTCATCCATGGAACGCAGGTGCTCCTTCCATGCATCGTCTATGAAACCTAACGTAATACTTCTTTCCAGCGAGTTCACCAGCTCTGCGCCATGGGTCTCTACGGTTTTATTGAGGTTAGACAAAGCCTGCATGGCCCTTCTCCCATCCGTAAAGGGAACGATCACGTTCTCGATATGTGCACCCTGTTGCTGGCGTATGTTCCTGAATACGGGAACAGCCTGCACCATCAGCTCCTGCTTGCGGCGCTCATAATTGGCAGCGGCCTCACTGTAGAGTTTCTCCGACAACTGGTGTTCCGGTAATTTACCCAGCTCTTCGGCAGTGATGGAAGTATCGATACCAAAGTTCACAATGGCCGCCATACGGAAACCTTCATGATCGCCCTGCTCCTTGAATGAATTCACCAGGCCTTCTGCTACGGAATACAAAGCATTGTCCAGGTCGAGCGCCAGGCGTTCTCCAAACAAAGCGTGGTTACGCTTGGTATAGATCACGGTACGCTGTTTGTTCATCACATCATCATATTCCAGCAAACGTTTCCGGATACCGAAGTTGTTCTCTTCCACTTTTTTCTGTGCCCGCTCGATGGATTTGGTGATCATACTGTGCTGGATCACTTCTCCTTCTTTGTAACCGGCAAAATCCATCACTTTGGCAATACGCTCACTTCCGAACATACGCATCAGGTCATCTTCCAGCGATACGAAGAACAAGGAAGAACCCGGATCACCCTGACGTCCGGCACGACCACGCAACTGCCTGTCCACACGGCGCGACTCATGCCGCTCCGTACCCAGGATCGCCAGACCGCCGGCTTCTTTTACACCAGGTCCGAGTTTGATATCCGTACCACGACCCGCCATATTGGTAGCGATCGTAACGGCACCTGCAAAACCCGCTTCGGCCACGATCTGTGCCTCACGTGCGTGCTGTTTTGCGTTCAATACGTTATGCGGTATCTGCTTCTGGCGCAGCATGCGGCTCAACAGCTCACTCACTTCCACCGAAGTGGTACCTACGAGTACCGGTCGTCCGGCAGCTACCAGTTTCACGATCTCATCGATCACCGCACCGAATTTCTCCCGTTTGGTTTTGAACACCAGGTCCTGCTCATCTTTACGGATGGCCGGTACATTGGTGGGGATGCTTACTACGTCTAATTTATAAATGTCCCACAACTCTGCCGCTTCGGTTTCAGCGGTACCGGTCATACCTGCCAACTTGTGGTACATACGGAAATAGTTCTGCAGCGTAACCGTTGCATAGGTCTGTGTAGCTGCTTCGATCTTCACATTTTCTTTGGCTTCTATCGCCTGGTGCAGACCATCAGAATAACGGCGTCCGTCCAGGATACGTCCTGTTTGCTCATCCACAATCTTTACACCGCCATCCATCACCACGTACTCTACATCTTTATCAAATAAAGTGTACGCTTTCAGTAACTGCTGTACAGTATGGATACGGTCTGCCTTTACCGAATACTCATTAATGATCGCTTCTTTCTGGTGAAGTTTTTCTTCTGCAGATAAAGCGCTGTTATTATCTACTGCTGCCAGCGACACACTGATATCGGGCAATATAAAAAAGTTAGGATCTTCACCCGAACGGGTGATCAGCTGGATACCTTTATCAGTGAGTTCCACCGAATTGTTCTTCTCATCAATATAGAAATAGAGTTCCTCGTCTGCTTTGGGCATTTCGCGTTGCTGATCGGCCAGGTAATAGTTCTCTGCTTTCTGCAGTTTAACGCGCATACCGGGCTCACTCAGGTATTTGATCAGTGCATTGTTCTTTGGCAAACCACGATGGGCGCGGAACAGTGCCAGTCCGCCATCCTTAGGATCATCATTGCCTTCAGCGATCTTTTTCTTGGCCTCATTCAAAAAATGGTTGGTAGCCCTTTTCTGGGCATCTACCAGTTTCTCGATACGGGGCTTCAGTTCAAAGAATTGCTGCTCACCGGTCTGCTGCCCGATCGGGCCTGAAATGATCAACGGCGTTCTGGCATCATCGATCAATACAGAGTCAACCTCATCCACCATCGCAAAATGATGTTTGCGCTGTACCATTTCCTGCGGGGTATGCACCATGTTATCCCGCAGGTAATCAAAACCGAATTCATTATTGGTACCGTAAGTGATATCTGCGAGGTAAGCATTCCTTCTGGCTTCACTATTGGGTTCATGTTTGTCGATACAGTCTACACGCAGGCCCAGCCATTCAAAAATGGTTCCGTTCCACTCACTGTCGCGTCGGGCCAGGTAATCGTTCACGGTCACCACATGCACACCTTCCCCGGCCAGTGCATTCAGGTAAGCGGGCAGGGTTGATACAAGGGTTTTACCCTCACCCGTAGCCATCTCAGATATTTTGCCCGAATGCAGTACGCTACCACCGATCAGCTGCACATCGTAATGCACCATGTTCCAGGTAACGGTACCTCCGGCTGCGGTCCAGGTGTTCTTGAAAGCAGACTGGTCGCCGTTGATGCGGATATAATCTTTTTTCACGCTCAGGTCACGGTCAAGCTGCGTGGCGGTGGCAATGATCTCTGTATTTTCCTTGAAGCGTCGGGCTGTCTCTTTTACTACGGCAAAAGCTTCCGGCTGGATAACAGCCAGAGCTTCTTCTATCTTCTTATCGCGGTCTTTTTTGAGTTTATCCACTTCCTGGTAAATGGCATCGCGCCCATGGATGTCCACATCCGATAAAGCTTCTGCAGCCTGTTTACGCTCTTCAATCTGGGCATCGATCTCGGTCAGGTGCGCTTTGATGCGTTCCCGGAATTCCTGGGTCTTGTTCCGGAGCTCATCGTTGGTCAACGATTGGTATTGCTCGAAGAACTGGTTGGTCTTTTGTACGATGGGCATGATCTGCTGCACATCTTTCTCACTCTTACTGCCCCCGAATAACTTGGAAATGAATTTCAACATATAGCTTGATCTGGTGTATTATGAAAAATTTTAACAGTCAAAAAGGATGCAAAAAACAATTTTGAGCCAATTTGGCACCCTGATTGAGAGCCGCCAAAGGTAAAGAATTTGAACGCAGCGCCATCCTGAATTCCCGATCGGCGCATCTTTATCAATTAGTTAACGAAAAATGCCCCCATGAAAAGAATCATCTTGCTTTTGCTTTCTCTGTCAGGACTTACCGCTTCTGCCCAAAGCCCTTTACAGGATTCAGTCGTCACTTTCCAGGACTCTGTTGCCATCGAAAGGTCGAAACTGCTGAAAAACAATATGTGGGTACTGGGAGCCTGGGCCGGCGCCAACATCGTTCAGGGTAGTATTTCTGCCGGTAATGCCCTGGGCAGTGACCAGTATTTTCACCGGATGAACGTGTACTGGAACACCGTAAACCTGGCCATTGCCGGAATCGGCATGCTGGCCGCCAAAAAACAACTGGCCGGAGAACATAATTTTAACCGGAACCAGCGGGAGCAACAGGCGCTCGAAAAACTGCTGTTATTGAATACCGGGCTGGATATGGCCTATATGGCCACCGGGCTGTACCTGAAAGAAAGAGGCGCCCGCACCAGCAGCGACCAGGCCACCGGCTATGGCAACAGTCTACTGCTGCAGGGTGGTTTTTTATTGGTTTTTGACCTGATCCAATACTTCGAGAACCGCCGTATCAGCAAAACCCTCGACAAAAACAGTGGTCGCTGGGAGCTGGGAAACACTCCCAATGGCATGGGACTCGCCTATCGGTTTTGAATATTGAACGCTGAACAGGGAATGTTGAATTTCGATTGATACTTCCCCGTTCAACATTCAAAACTCCCTGTTCAGCGTTCAATATTCCCCCGTTTTATCCACTTCGGGGGGATTTTTGCTCCGGGCAATGGAATTTCAGGCTGATTCTGCTACTTTTGCAGCCTTAAAAGAAGACGCTGGGATCAGCACCGGAAGCCGCAGGATTTTCCGGGAACCCGGGTCAAACAAAACAGAAACGTTTACAAAATGGCAGGACAGTTAAAAGAGGTACGTAACCGCATCAAAAGTGTACAGAGCACCCAGCAGATCACCAAAGCGATGAAGATGGTAAGTGCGGCCAAATTACGCCGTGCACAGGAGTCCATCACCCAGATGAGACCCTATGCCCAGAAACTGCAGGAAATGCTGAGCAATATCGTCAGCAACCTGGATGGCAGCATGAGCCTGAAACTGGCCGAAGAAAGGGCCGTGGAAAAAGTACTGTTCATCGTGATCACCAGCGACAGGGGACTGTGTGGCGGTTACAATGCCAACATCATCAAACTGACCAAAAGCACCATTGCCGAAAAATACGCAACGCAGCATAAGAATGGCAATGTGACCGTTTGGAATATTGGTAAAAAAGGATTTGAAGCCATGACCAAAGCCGGTTACAAGACCGATGCTACTTATAAAGACATTTACCTGAACCTGAATTTCGAAAGCGTACAGGTAGCCGCCAAAGCAGCAATGAAAGCCTTTGAAAATAAAGAATTCGATGCCGTAGAGATCGTATACAGCGAGTTCAGGAATGCCGCTACCCAGCGTTTTGTGGCAGAAGCCTTCCTGCCGATCCCGAAAACCCCGAAAAAAGCAGGTGCTAAAAAATCTGACTTCATTTTTGAGCCGGCCAAGGAAGAACTGATCGCAGAACTGATGCCCAAGATCCTGAACACCCAGTTATACAAAGCCGTTCTGGACGGTAACGCCAGTGAACACGGCGCCCGTATGACCGCGATGGATAAGGCCAGCGAGAACGCCAACGAATTACTGAAATCACTTAAGATCAGCTACAACCGTGCAAGACAGGCAGCCATTACCACCGAGCTTACCGAGATCGTAAGTGGCGCCGCCGCATTGCAGGGATAGTCAATTTGAAAATTTGAAAACAGGCTAATTTGAAAATATGGCCTGACAGAGGTGCATTTTACTTATCATTGCTTCTCATTTTCATATTTTCAAATCAGCATATTCTCAAATTTTGTTCTAACCATGGAAATCAGCCAGATCATACCACATATAGAGGTACTTATTTTCGCCAGCGAAAAGCCATTGTCGTCACTGGATATTGTTGAGCTGATCAACAATACTTTCGGTTTCCTGGAAGAAAGAGTAACACTTGACCAGGTGGAGAGTGCACTGGAAGGTATCCGCGAAAAATATGATTCTGAATTCTACCCCTTCGAGGTGAAACAAAGCGGCGGCGGCTGGCAGTTCCTGACCAAAGCCACATATCATGCCACCATCGCCCAATTGAACGGCGATAAATTCCTGAAACGTCTGTCCAATGCGGCCCTCGAAACACTGGCCATCATCGCGTACAAGCAACCCATCACCAAGGGTGAGATCGAAGCCATCCGCGGGGTGAACAGCGATTACAGCATCCAGAAATTACTGGAAAAAGAACTGGTTCTCATCAGTGGTCGTAATGAGAACATGCCAGGTAAACCGCTGGTATATGCCACTTCCAAGAATTTTATGGACTATTTCGGCATCAACTCTGCAGCCGACCTGCCCAGGATTAAGGAAGTACTGGCCGACCAGATCGTGGAAGGCACCATCATCAACCCGGAAGACTTTACCGACCAGCATGTGGCCGACACCGTAGCCGAGGAACAGGAAATCCTGCCCGGTGAAGAAGGTCATATCTCAGCCATTGCTGTGAACGAAGACGGCGAACTGATCATTGAACATACAGAAGAAGATGAAGAGAATGAGACCGGCACCGAGGAAGACAATACCGAAAAACCGGAGAACAACGAAGACACACCGGAATAGTTGCTGAATGTTGGTGCCGGAAAAGAACAGCTAAAGCCGCTTCATCCTTTTCAGAATTCCCCAAACTGCCTGTTGGCGGACAGGTTTCAAAATTCCCCGATACGCAACATGTCTACAACCCTATCAAACGAGCAACTGACCCGGATCGCCAATGAGTTTGGCACTCCCGTGTATGTGTACCATGCAGAAAAGATCACTGAACAGTTCGGCAAACTGAAACAGGCATTCAATCAGTGCCCCACCCGTTTTTTCTATGCAAGCAAGGCATTGACCAATACCAATATCCTGAAACATATCCGTTCATTGGGCTGCAATATCGACTGCAGCTCCCTTAACGAGGTGAAACTGGCCTTACACGCCGGTTTCGACAGGGAGAATGTGCTCTACACCAGCAATGGCATCGCTTTCAGCGAAATTGAGGAAGCGGTGACACTGGGCGTGAATGTGAATATCGACAGCCTCAGTAACCTGGAAAAATTCGGGAAAAAATACGGTCACTCCTACCCGGTAGGTATACGCCTTCGCCCCAATATCATGGCAGGCGGCAACCTGAAGATCTCTACCGGTCATGAGAAAAGTAAGTTCGGTATCCCTATTGAACAGCTTGACCAGATACTGGCACTCATACAAAAAGAGAACCTGTTCATTGCAGGTCTGCACATCCATACCGGCAGTGAGATCAAGGATGTGGAAGTGTTCATGAAAGTAGCCGATATCTTTTTTGACCTGGTTCCGCATTTCCCCGAACTGCGTTTCCTGGACCTGGGCGGCGGGTTCAAAGTCCCTTATAAGGAAGGAGAAACCGGTACCGATGTTCCGCTGCTGGGACAAAAAGTGGCCGAAGTGCTGAACAGGCTCAAACAGACCTACCAGCGCGAATTTGAAGCCTGGTTCGAACCCGGAAAGTTCCTGGTAAGCGAATGCGGATATTTTATCACGGAAGTGAATGTGATGAAACAAAACGGCAACACCGTTTTTGCCGGGGTGAACAGTGGATTCAACCACCTGATCAGACCCATGTTTTACGAAGCCTATCACCGCATAGAAAACATCAGCAACCCGGATGCACCAAGGCGCCCGTATACCGTTGTAGGCAACATTTGCGAAACGGATACTTTTGCCACTGACCGTTCTATTGCCGAGATCCGCGAAGGAGACCGGCTGGTATTCTACAATGCCGGAGCCTATGGTTTTGAGATGGGCAGTAACTACAACTCCCGCTTCAGACCGGCACAGGTACTGGTGATCAATGGACAGGCTCACCTGATCGGCCGGAGGGACTCGTTTGAGGACCTGCTGCGTAACCAGGTAGAAGTTTTATAAACCGATTAACCTTCGTTTCGGTTCCGGGGTCAAAAAGAAAGTTATCTTGCACCTGCATGATCGAAATAAAGAACATACACAAAGAGTTTAACGGCCGGGTGATCCTGGACGGGATCAGCGCCGTTATGGAAGCCGGTAAATGCAACCTGATCATCGGTAGCAGCGGCAGTGGTAAAACGGTACTTACCAAATGTATGGTAGGCTTGTTTCGTCCCGAAAAAGGCTCGATCCTGTATAATGGCGAGGAAATGCTGACGATGGAGAATGAGCAGCGCAAAATGCTTCGCCAGCAGATCGGCATGCTGTTCCAGGGAACGGCCCTGTTTGATTCGATGACGGTGGAACAGAACGTATTGTTCCCGCTGGACATGTTCACCAACTGGACACAGGCCCAGAAAAAGAAACGGGCAGATGAGGTACTGGCCCGCGTAAACCTGGTAGACGCCCACAAACGTTACCCTTCCGAGATCAGCGGCGGTATGAAAAAAAGGGTGGGCATTGCACGCGCCATCGTACTGAATCCCAAATACCTGTTTTGCGATGAGCCCAATTCAGGCCTTGACCCTCAAACTTCCATGGTCATCGATAAACTGATCCTGGAGATCACACGCGAATACAATATCACCACCGTAGTAGTATCGCACGATATGAACAGCGTGATGGAGATCGGAGACCACATCGTGTACCTGCACCAGGGCCGCAAACAATGGGAAGGAAGCAACAAGGATATCATTTTCAGTAAGGATGAACTGTTGAATAACTTCATCTTCGCTTCCGAATTCCTGCAGGATGCCAAACAGATGCGGATGATGGAAGCCGGCGAGTTGCAAAAAAATAAATAACCAGGCCTGACCAAGAAACAAAGGGATATGAAACAGGTAGTCTTTTTTCTGCTTATGATACTCACCGGCGCAACTTTGTATGCCCAGGGTAAACCAGACAACCAGGCACCCTATACAAAAGATCCCACGATCCCGGCATTCACGATACAGCTCACAGACAGCAGTTGGTTCACCAAAGAGCAGTTGCCTAAGTACAACCACACCATCCTCATCTATTTTTCGCCCGATTGCGGGCATTGCCAGGAGGAAGCCAAAGACATTGTGCAGCATATGGACAGCCTCAAAACCGCTTTTTTCGTATTCATCGCCTACAAACCGCTGGAAGATATCAGGGGATTTGCCGCATATTACGGGCTGGACCGTTTTCCCAACGTACGCATTGGCAGGGACCCCAAGTATTTTGTTCCTGCCTTTTACCGGGTAAAATACACCCCATTCCTTGCCGTGTATGATAAAAATGGGCTGCTCGAATCAGTGTTCGATACAGAAAACACCCCTATTCCTGATGCTGCCGGCCTGGTGGCCCTGGTGAACCGGAATTAATCTGTTTTTTGCACCATTCCATGCCTGTTACCCCTACCTTTGCAGCGTAAAAAATTCCTCATTTAAATACTCTTTTTTATGAAAGTAACTGTTGTAGGTGCTGGTGCCGTGGGTGCTACCTGTGCCGATAATATTGCCCGTGCCCAACTGGCAGATGAACTGGTTTTATTGGATATCAAAGAAGGTTTTGCAGAAGGTAAGGCACAGGACATGATGCAGACCGCTGCCCTGCTCGGTTTTGATACACGCATTTCCGGCAGCACCAATGATTACTCCAAAACAGCGAAATCCGATGTAGTGGTGATCACTTCCGGTTTGCCCCGTAAACCCGGCATGACCCGTGAAGAACTGATCGGTACCAATGCAGGAATTGTAAAAGGCGTAACAGAGAATATCCTGAAATATTCACCCGATGCCATCATCATCGTGATCAGCAACCCGATGGATACCATGACCTACCTGGCCCTGCAGTCTACCGGCTTACCCAAAAACCGTATCATCGGCATGGGTGGCACACTCGACAGTGCCCGTTTCAAATATCAATTGAGCCAGCACCTGGGTTGCAGTCAGGCTGACCTGAACGCAGTAGTGGTGGGCGGTCATGGCGATACAACCATGATCCCACTGATTCGCATGGCAACCTGGAACAGCGTTCCCGTTAGCAAGTTCCTGAGCGAAGAACAACAGAAACAGATCGTTGCAGATACCATGGTAGGCGGTGCAACACTTACCAAATTACTGGGAACTTCTGCCTGGTATGCACCCGGCGCCGCCGGAGCTGCCCTGGTAGAGAGCATCGTACGTGATGAAAAGAAACTGTTCACCTGCTGCGTGAGCCTGGATGGCGAATACGGACAGAAAGATATCTGCCTCGGTGTTCCGGTAGTGATCGGTCGCAATGGTTGGGAGAAGATCGTTGATTTTGGTCTGAATGCAGAAGAGCAGGCAGCTTTCAACAAAAGCGCCGATGCTGTACGAAGCATGAACGATGTATTGAAAACTTTATAAGAATCACACGAATATGTGATTGAAAACATCACGGTAAAAACAGGAGCCGGCAGAAAAAATCTGCCGGCTTTTTTTGTCCGTATTTTTCTGCCGTTTATCCGCCGATTAACACAGCTCATCCTTAATCACCTCTTTTACTGTAACATTTCAAAGTCCTTTGCGTCACATAAGCTCAACACAACAACCCTTCTTATGAGACAACTCGGATTAATAGCCATAATGGTGCTCGCTTTGACCACGACCGGTTTTGCACAAAGCGGTATTACGGTCAGCGGTAGCGTAAAAGATAATGCTGGCAAAGTTTTACAGGCGGTAAGCGTATCCCTGTTACAGGCAAAAGACAGCAGCCTGGTAAAAGCGGATATCACAGATACTGATGGCAAATACCAGATCAGTTCGGCCAGAACAGGAAAATTCCTGCTCAGTTACAACCTGATAGGTTATGAAGTGAACTATTCAGAAAGTTTTACTCTTCAGGACGGACAAAATCTCCAGGCGCCTGCAGCCTCACTCATAGCGGTAGCCAAAAAACTGCAGGACGTAACCGTGGTTTCGCGTAAACCATTGATCGAGATCAAAGCAGATAAGACCGTCTTCAATGTTGAAAACAGCATCAATGCCACAGGAAGTAATGCGTTGGAGCTACTGCAAAAAAGTCCTGGTATACAGGTAGATAACAATGATAATATTTCCATGAAGGGAAAGACCGGGGTCAAGATCTACATCGATGGTAAACCCACACAGATGAACAGCAAAGACCTGGCAGCTTATCTCAAAGGCATCAACAGCAACGATGTGGAAGCGATAGAGATGATCAGTAACCCCAGCGCCAAATATGATGCCAGCGGTAATGCGGGCATCATCAATATCCGCTTGAAAAAGAACCGGAAATTCGGCACAAATGGCAGTGTAAGTGCAGGTTTTACACAAGGTATCACGCCTAAAGGCAATGGTACCGTAAACCTGAACTATCGCGATAAATATATAAACCTGTTCAGTAATGTAAGTGGCAATATTGGCAGGTACGAGAACGACCTTAGCCTGTACCGCGTACAGAGAGATTCCATCTATGACCAGCACAGCACAAATGCCAATTATAACAAGAACCTGAACCTGAAAGCAGGTGCCGATTATTTCATCAACAGCAAGAGCACTTTAGGCGCACTTGTGACCAGTAGTTTTGGCAACTCAGAGTGGACCAGTAACAGCATCACCGGTGTGTACTATCAGCCCGGCAACCAGTTTGTGAAAAGCCTGAAAGCCGCCAATTCCATTCCCGGCAGCCGCACCAATGTCAATGCCAACCTGAACTACCGGTATGCTGATACCAGTGGCCTGGAGATCAATGTGGATGCTGACTACGGACTGTTCCGTGGTGTTGGCCGCAGTTACCAGCCCAACAATTACCTGGATCAGAACGGTGCGCTCCTACACCAGGTGATCAACCGCAACTATACCCCTACCGATATTGACATCTACACTTCTAAAATTGATGTAGAGCAAAACAAATGGAAAGGTAAACTGGGATATGGGGCCAAGTTCTCATACGTAAAAACGATCAACACCTTCGACTTCTTCAATGATGTGAATGGTGCGCCGGTAAAACAGCTGAGCCGCAGCAACAGCTTCGCCTATACAGAAAATGTAAATGCCGCTTATATCAATTATCAGCGCAAGTTCAACGATAAATGGAGCATACAAACCGGCTTACGGGCAGAGCAAACCAACAGCAAAGGAGAACTGACCCGTGCAGACGGTATCGTTCAGGCCGATAACACTGTAAAAAGAAAATATATCAATCTGTTCCCAAGCGCAGCCATCACCTGGACTGTGAACCAGAAGAATACGCTGAACCTGACTTATAGCCGCAGGATCGACAGACCAAGTTACCAGGACCTGAACCCGTTTGAGAACAAACTGGATGAACTGACCTATGAGAAAGGGAATGCTTTCTTACGCCCGCAATACACCAACAATATTGAACTTACACATACATTCAAGTCGGCCATCAATACCACAGTTGGTTACAGCCATGTAAAAGACTACGCCACCCAGATCACTGATACGGCCGGCAATGCAACCTTCCTGCAGCAGCAGAACCTGGCTACACAGCAGATCATCAGCTTCAGCATTGGCTCTCCCCTGCCGATAGCCAAGTGGTGGAACGGTTATGCGAATGTTTGGTACAACTACCAGATATTCAACGGTAAGGTTGGCTCCAAAGAAGTGCATACCGAGATCCCTTTGTATGGTGCCTACATGCAGCAAACCTTTACACTGGGCAAAGACTGGAGCGCCGAACTGAGCGGCTGGTTCAGTGGCCCATCCATCTGGGGTGCTACCTGGAAAACAAAATCACAGGGTGGTATCGACATCGGTTTCCAGAAACAGCTGATGCAGAAAAAAGCAACGATAAAAGTGACAGCCACCGATATCTTTCATACCAATCCATGGAGATCCCTGAGTGATTTTGGCGGACTGTATATCAAAGGCCGTGGAGCCTGGGAAAGCCAGACAGTACGGGTAAACTTCACCTATCGTTTTGGAAGCAACCAGGTAAAAGCAGCCCGTCAGCGCCAAACCGGTCTTGAAAGCGAAAGCAAGCGAATAAAGTAACAGTTGATTAGCAGTTGAGTTTTGGACCCATCCCTCTGAAGCAATTCAGGGGGATCTTTTTTGAAACATACGGATGGGCTTTCCGGAAGCCATCGTGTTTCAGAGATATTTTTTCACCAGTGAACTCAGGTGGGTGAGGTCCTGCCGCTCCATACAGTTGAAATGGCCCTTGGGACATTTTTTATATCCGATCTTACTGCAGGGACGGCAACGGAGGCCAGCTACTTCGGAGATCTCGCTGTTCACCGTTTCATTACCGTAATAAGGTCCCATACCAAATTCAGGCACGGTATTTCCCCAAACACTCACGATCGGCTTTTTAAAGGCAGCGGCAATATGCATCAGTCCGGTATCGTGTGTGATCACCAGGTGCGCCCGATGCACAAGATCGGCACTCTCGTTCAGGCTGAACTTGCCACAGGCATTATAGATCTTGATGGAATCCACGGCTGCGATCTCTTCTCCCGCGGCCCTGTCCTCGGGGCCACCTAATAATACGATGGGATAATGTATCTGCCCGCACAATTCTTTCAGTTTATGCACCGGCAGTTTTTTGGTTGCCAGCGCCGCACCGATCACCACACCAACATAACCAAACAGGTGGGAAGCAGGCAGGTCCTTCACCGTCACTTTGTCCTTTTCAGGCAGGAAATAATCCAGCCCCTTACCATCGTTCACCACACCAAAACTTTTCAGGGTGCTGAGATAACGGTCTACAATATGCACCTGTGGCAGGCGATTTATTTTGAAAGTCGTGAACAACCACTTTTCAATATTCAGTTTATTAAAAGAAAAAGTCCTGGCAGTCGGTAAAGCACGTTTGATCCGAAGTGTCCGCAGGTTATGGTGCAGGTCAATGATGTAGTCATACTCTTCGTATGCCAGTTGGTGCATCATCAGGTCCCAGCTGGCGCCCAGCACCTGCACTTTATCTACATACGGGCTATTGCTGACGAGGCCACGAAAACTTTCCTTGGTGAGAAAATGTACTTGCGCACCCGGAACCTGTTGTTTCAGACACCGGATCACCGGTGAAGTGAGCACGATATCTCCAATGGAAGAAAAACGGATGATGAGGAATTTACGCCTCCGCTCACCCGGAGATGAGTCTGCAGTTGATTTCCATTCTTCGTGATGATCGCCAGACATGATGAGGTAAAGATACTTTAATTCACCCTTCAGGGACTCAGGGTGTCAGGGGATACTCGGTCTCAACGTAATTCAGGTCCTTATGAAAGGTCTCTTCTGTAAAATAGAAAGCAACGATCGTGATACTCATCACCACCACACCGGTAATGATACCGCTCTGGATCAGTCCCCAACCCCATGTTTTCTGGAAAAGGTCCAGGAACATCAGGTTGATCAGCGGCAAGGCACCACGCACCATATTGGGGATGGTGGTTGCGGCGGTAGCACGCAGGTTGGTTCCGAACTGTTCCGCCCCCATAGTAATAAAAATGGCCCAGAAACCCGTACTGAAACCCAACATGGCACAGATCGCATACATGCGGGTATCGTTATTATTAAAGGCGCTGAAGAAAAGTACCAGCGACAAGATGCAAAGGATGAAAAAGCATAACAAAGCTTTTTTGCGGCTCTTGAAATACTGGCTAACCAGTCCTATCAGGATATCCCCCACAGCAATTCCCACATAGGCATACATGATGGCCCGGCCGCTTTCTACATGGTTCTCGCCATATAACTCACCTGCAAATCGGTTACTCAGGTTCACCAGGATACCGATAACATACCAGGTGGGCAGACCGATGAGGATGGCCAGGAAATATTTTTTGAACCTCTTTTTATTGTTAAAGAACATCAGGAAATTGCCACGCTGTACACCCGCCTGCTGTTTTACCTGGTGGAACATGCCACTTTCTGCAACAGAGATACGCAACAGCAGCAATACAATTCCCAAACCTCCCCCTATTTTGTAGCAAAGCCGCCAGTCATTCGTTCCTTTGTAAATGAAATAAGCGAACACAGCCCCAAAAAGACCGATACCTGCCACTAAAGAAGTACCTACTCCTCTTTTTTCTTTGGGAAGTAATTCGCTAACCAGGGTGATCCCGGCGCCGAGTTCACCTGCCAGGCCCACGCCGGCAACAAACCGTGCCCACGCATACTGATCAACGGTTTGTACATATCCCGTTAAAAAATTGGCAATGGAGTATAAAGCGATCGAGCCGAACAATACACTGAGTCTTCCTTTTTTATCGCCGATGGTTCCCCAGATCACGCCACCAATCAGCAGACCCACCATCTGCCAGTTGATGATACGGGTACTGGCCGCAATCACCTGCGCCTTATCGGTCAATACAATGCCTATGCCCTGCAGACTGGGTTCACGCACAATGGTAAACAGCAGCAGGTCATAGATATCTACAAAATACCCAAGAGCCGCCACAATCACCGGCACAGAGAAGACCCCAAACTTTTTTCCAGACATATATCGGTTTTAGCAAATCATCCCATTCACTCATCCACTCATTCACTCATTAATTCTCCTCCTTCTCCTTATGAAAAACGAGTTTATAAATAATGGGGAATGTGGTCACCAGTACAATTCCCAGAACGATCACTTCCAGATGGTCTTTCAGGTCAAAGCCAAACTCAGACAGTATCCATTTCTGTAAAAAATGCCCCCCGAACAGCATGCTGAATACCCAGGCTACGCAACCCACAATATTAAAGAAGACAAATTTTTTACGATCCATTTCCACAATACCTGCCACGATCGGTGCAAAGGTTCTGATGATGGGAATGAACCTGGCGATCACAATGGCCCCGCCACCGTGTTTTTCATAAAAATCATGCGCCTGCCGCAGGTATTTTCTCTTGAAGAGCATGTTCTCTTTCCAGCCATACATGGCCGGCCCCACTTTGCGTCCGAACCAGTAACCCACCATATTACCGGCAATACCGGCAGCTGAGATCAGCACCAGCAAGGTAGCCAGTCCCAGGTACTCATTATCGGTTGCAATGATCTCGTTCGCGATATTGGAACTGTAGATACCGGCAACGAACAGAAGACTATCGCCCGGCAGGAAAAAACCAGCGAACAGTCCTGTTTCTGCAAATACAACAAACAAGATCAGCCACAGGCCACCGTGTTCAATATAGAACTGAGGTTGCAATAACTGACTCCAGTGAAAAGAAGATAAAAGGATATCTGCTAACATAATCTTTGCTTATTCGGTGATGGCTGCTGCCGGTTCCAGTGAATGTTCCCATTTGCTTACCACGCTGGTGGCAAGTGCGTTACCCAATACATTGGTGGCCGTCCTGAACATATCGCAGAAATGGTCGATCGGCAGGATCAGTGCAATGCCTTCTGGCGGAATATTGAACATGGCGCAGGTAGCTGTTACCACTACCAGTGAGGCACGGGGTACGCCGGCTATCCCTTTGCTTGTGAGCATCAATACGAGTAACATGGTAAGCTGAGTGCCTATATCCAGGTGAATTCCGTATGCCTGGGCGATGGCGATACTGGCAAAAGTCATGTACATCATACTGCCGTCCAGGTTAAAGGAATAACCCAGTGGAAGAATGAAGGCAACGATCTTGTCCTTACAACCGAATTTCTCCAGCTCATCGGTCAGTTTCGGAAACACCGCTTCGCTGCTGGTGGTACTGAATGCAATGATCAGCGGGGGAAAAATGCGTTTCAGCAGTTCGGGTAAACGTTTGCCCAATACCAGGAACCCGACAAAAAGCAATACTGCCCATAAACAAAGGATCCCTATTAAAAAGAACAGCAGGTACTTTCCATAAAACACAAAGACCTCCAATCCTTTCGTGGCTATTACGGCGGCAATAGCCCCAAACACACCCAGCGGTGCAAAGTTCATCACATAATTCACCATGAGCAGGATCACATGCGCCACCGCGTCGAGGGCTTTTACCACCACTTTGGCCTTCTCGCCCAGAGCTGCAGTAGCAATCCCGAAAAAGATGCTGAAGATAACCAGTTGAAGGATCTCGTTATTGGCCATGGCCTCGATCACACTTTTCGGGAAAACGTGTTCAATGAATTTTTGGATATTGAATTCCTGCGTTTTACCCACCAGGTCCTTGGCGCCGCTTATATCCGCATTACTCAGGTCAATACCCGCGCCCGGCTTGAACAGGTTCACCAGCAGCATACCCAGCAGCAAACTGGTCAATGATGCGGTAATGAACCATAACATGGCTTTTCCGCCTACCCGGCCCACCGTTTTCAGGTCGCCCAGTTTGGCAATTCCCACCACCAGTGTGGAGAATACCAGTGGAGCAATGATCATTTGCACCAACCGGAGGAAAATCGTGGTCAGTAACTTGATATTAACGGAAAAGGACCTGATAAATTCAGGGCCCGACTGTGTATGGATCAGGTAACCCAGCAATATGCCGGCGATCATGGCCAGTATAATATATAAGGTAAGCCGGTTCGATTTCTTCATTGACAGGGTCATTAGTGTCGCAATATAAGATTTCTGCGGAAATGACCTGCCGCAGAACCCCGTTCACCGGTTTATAAAACTTTTGAAGCGAAAATGGCAGAATTGCCTATTTTGCCGGACCTTTTTAATTAAAGAAAACTTAACTACTACTATGAGTTTATTCAGAAAAAAATCTCTTTCAGCGATGCTGGCCACTGCGGCCGATTCTGAAAAGGGGCTAAAACGGACCCTGGGTGCGGGCAACCTGGTTGCACTGGGTATTGGTGCCATCATCGGTGCGGGATTATTTGTAAGAACAGCGGCAGCCTCGGCTGAGGCTGCAGGACCGGCAGTTACCCTGTCATTTATCGTAGCCGCTATCGGTTGTGCATTTGCAGGTTTATGTTATGCAGAGTTTGCCTCAATGATACCTATTGCCGGTAGTGCCTATGCTTACAGTTATGTGACCATGGGTGAGCTGATCGCCTGGATCATTGGCTGGGCCCTTATCATGGAATATGCTTTGGGAGCCGCCACCGTATCTATTGCCTGGAGTGAATACCTAAATAACCTGTTGGGGGGAACCATCCCGTATGAATGGTGCCATTCCCCTTTTGAAAGTTTACATAAAGCGACCGGGGATGCGGTAAACCAGATGGTAGCTGCCGTGCCTGAACTGGCCAAATCAGTAAAGAATGGCATCCTGTTAATAAGTGAAGACCAATATAAGATCCTGCCATCCAACCTCAACGGCCTGGTAGAATCAACACATGGTATCATGAATGCACCGGCACTGATCATCCTGTTATTACTGACGATGCTGCTCATCAGAGGTTCCCAGGAATCTGCTTTTGTGAACATGATCATCGTATTTGTAAAAGTTGCGATCGTTCTGTTGTTCATCGGCTTTGGCTGGCAGTTTATCAGACCCGAGAACCATATCCCTTATATGATTCCCGAAGGAACCGTAGGACACGAAGGTTTCTTCAAACACGGCTGGGGCGGTGTATTGGGTGGCGCAGCGATTGTATTCTTTGCCTTTATCGGTTTTGATGCCGTATCTACTGCCGCACAGGAAGCCAAAAACCCCAAACGAGATATGCCGATCGGTATCCTGGGCTCACTGGTGGTGTGTACCATCCTGTACATCCTCTTCGGGCATGTACTGACCGGTGTTGCCAATTATACCGAATTCAAGACAGCAGGTAAAGAAGCTTCTGTAGCTTATGCCATCCAGACCTATATGAAAGGATATGAATGGCTGGGTACCAGTGTAACCGTAGCCATCCTGGCCGGTTTCTCTTCTGTGATCCTGGTGATGCTGATGGGCCAGAGCCGTATTTTTTACACCATGAGTAACGACGGACTGATACCTAAAGCATTCGGCGCTTTACATCCTAAATACAAAACCCCTTATAAGGCCAACTGGATCCTGTTCATTTTTGTGGGTCTTTTTGCAGCATTTGTTCCTGGTAGTGTAGCGGGTGATCTTACCAGTTTCGGAACCCTGTTCGCTTTTGTACTGGTGAGCCTGGGTGTATGGATCTTACGCCTGAAATCGCCGGAGATCGAAAGACCGTTCAAGACCCCGCTGGTTCCCATAGTGCCTATTCTGGGTGCACTGATCTGTACCGGCATGGTCGTGGCCCTGGATCAGCAGACCCTAAAAGTGGCTTTCGGCTGGATGGCCATTGGCCTGATCGTTTATTTCGCTTATAGCCGTAAAAGAAGTAAACTGCGCAATCCGAGCGAGATCGTACCGCATGCTTCCGATTTCGAGAAGAGCTAACCAAACCGGTTAAAAGAATAAAAAAAACCGCCCCGATACCAGTCAGGGCGGTTTTTTTATGCCCAAGGTTGGCGGCTAAGTTTGTAACCGTTAATTTTGCCCTCCGAAATAAGATGAACCATGGGACGGATTTTTGAAGTACGTAAAGCTACCATGTTTGCCCGCTGGGACAGGATGGCCAAGCAATTTACCCGCATCGGGAAAGAGATCGTGATCGCCGTAAAAGCCGGTGGCCCCGACCCATCTACCAACCCGGCTCTCAGGCGCTGTTTTCAGAACGCCAAGAGTGTGGGCATGCCCAAAGACCGGGTAGAAGCCGCTATCAAACGCGCTACCGGCAAGGATACCAGCAACTACGAAGAGATCTTATACGAAGGATATGCCCCGCATGGCGTGGCCCTGCTGGTAGAAACAGCTACCGACAACCACGTTCGTACCGTGGCCAATGTGAAAAGTCATTTCAACAAAGGCAATGGCGCCCTGGGTAACAGCGGCAGCGTTAGCTTCCAGTTCAAGAAAATGGGTGTGTTCAAACTCAAACCCGAAGGGATTGATATGGATGAGATAGAGCTGGAACTCATCGACCATGGCCTGGAAGAGCTGGGAGAAAGTAACGACGACCAGGGTAACCCGATCATTGTGCTGCGTTGCGCATTCGTAGACTTTGGTAACCTTCAGAAAGCATTGGAAGAAAAAGGCATCACCCCCATCAGTTCAGAACTGGAATGGATACCCACTACTACCGTACCCGTTACCGACGAGCAGGCCGAAGACATAAGTAAGCTCATCGAAAAGCTGGAACAGGACGAAGACGTGAACAAAGTATTCCATAACATGGGGTAACAAAGTCAAAAATCAAAAGTCAAAAGTTAAAATGGGGACTCGTTATGATACGTTTTGACTTTTAACTTATTCAATGCATACCCATCCTACCCTTTTTTTCGACGGATTTTGCAACCTGTGTACGGCGAGTGTTCAGTTCATTATCCGGCATGATCCGAAACGGCAATTCCGTTTTGCTTCATTGCAATCCACTACAGCTAAAACAATACTGGATCAATACCCTTCTGCAACAGGCAGGCCGGATTCTTTTCTTTTGTGGGAGGATGGAGCAATATATTCCCGATCTGAAGCGGCATTGCGGGTTGCCAAAAGACTTTCCGGCGCCTGGCCACTGTTATACGGGCTCAGAATAGCGCCGGCAGGGGTCCGCGATGCGATCTATAACCTGGTGGCCCGTAACCGTTACCGGTGGTTTGGAAAAAAGAAGGACTGCTGGGTACCCACCGCGGCACTGCAACAACTGTTCCTTGAATAAACTTACACGAAAGTCGCTTTTAGCCAGTCCTTCACCAGTTTTTTGATCCTGTTTTGTTTTCAGGGGGATGTTCACAGTTTTGCAGGAACAGCAATACCTGCTCCTTTCAGATTGGTTTGGGAGAACCGGCTTTTACCATGGGTATAGAGATGGTTTGTACGTTCGGAAACCTTCCTTATTCGCACATCATCTCCTGCACCACTGTCATCACATCTTCCGTATTGGGCTTGCTGAAATAGTCGCCATCGCTGCCGTAACTGGCACGGTGCGCCTGTGCCGTAAGGGTTCTTGGCGCAACATCCAGCCAGCGAAAGGCTTTCTGCTCTTCCATTACCTTACTGAGCATGTAGGCAGCAGCGCCACCGGGCACGTCCTCATCTACAAAAAGGATACGGCTGGTTTTTTGTAACGAGTTCAGTATCTTATGATGAATATCAAAAGGTAATAAAGTCTGTACATCGATCAGTTCGCAACTGATGCCCAGCTGCTGCAGGCGTTCTGCGGCCTCTTCTACAATACGTAAGGTAGAACCATAGGCGACCACTGTTATGTCGGTTCCTTCCCGCACCACATCGGGTACGCCCAATGGAACGGTATATTCCAGCAGGTTTGCAGGCAGTTTTTCCTTCAGGCGGTAACCATTCAGGCACTCGATGATCATTGCCGGGTCGTTGCCACGCAGCAACGTATTGTAAATGCCTACTGCCTGTACCATATTCCTGGGCACACAGATATACATCCCCCTGAGTGAATTGATGATCATGCCCATTGGCGAACCACTATGCCAGATACCTTCCAGCCTGTGGCCACGGGTGCGGATAATGACCGGGCAGGACTGTTGCCCTTTGGTGCGGAAATGCGTGGTGGACACATCATCGCTCAAAGGTTGCAGGCCATATAATAAATAATCGAGGTATTGTATTTCTGCGATCGGGCGCAGGCCGCGTAATGCAAGTCCGATAGCCTGTCCAACAATAGTCAGTTCACGGATCCCCGTATCAGATATCCTGTCCGCACCATGTTTGTCCTGCAAACCGGCAAAACCCTGGTTCACATCACCAATATGGCCCACATCTTCGCCAAAAGCATATACGTATGGATTGCTGGCAAAGAGGGCATCAAAATATTTATTCAGTACTTCATATCCATTGACTACGACTGCATCAAAAGGGATCATTGGTTTCACTTCGGGAACCTGCAATGCGCTTTTGGGACCTTCGTTATAGAGATCACTGTTATACAGTACACGGTTCTCATCTAGCAGTTGATCGTAATACTGTTTTAGTTCGGTTGCAGAAGGAGAGTTGGGTGCGGTTTCTATGGCCAGCGCCAGGATACGTAACACATCCCTTCGCAGGGGTTCGCGGTTCGATTGCAGTTCTGCGGCCAGTTTCTGTAAATGATCGTATTTCTCCATATCATTTACCATCATGGACCTAATCAGCTCTACCGAACGTTCTATCGTTGCTTTGATCGGTGCCTGGTATTTTTCCCAGGCTTTGTTGCGACTGGTGCGAACATGCTCTTTGGCACCGGCTTCTATATCGGACAACTCATCAACATTCGACAAACCCGTATCGATGAGCCATTCTTTCATTTTTTTGATGCAGTCCCACTCTTTCTCCCAATCCAGTCGTTCGGGTGTTTTGTAACGTTCATGGCTACCGCTGGTAGAGTGGCCCTGCGGCTGGGTTACTTCTTCCACATGGAACAAGGCCGGCACATGGGTTTCGCGGATCTGCTGCAGCGCTTCTTCGAACACTTCACACATACCGGCATAATCCCAGGCTTTTACTTTATAAATGCGGATACCGTTGGTGGTCTCTTCTTTTTCCAGGCCACGCAATGCCTCCGAAATAGACCCCTTGGTGGTCTGGAATTTTTTGGGAACCGAGATACCATAACCATCGTCCCATACAAACACCGCAAGCGGCACCTGCAGCACACTGGCGGCATTCATGGTTTCCCAGAAATGTCCTTCCGAAGTACTGGCATCGCCGATGGTACAGAAACAGATCTCATTACCATTATGACTTAACGGCTCAAACTGGTCCGTATGGGTGGCGCTGCGAAAACATTTGGAAGCCCATGCCAGTCCCAACGCCCTCGGCATTTGCGAAGCAGTGGGCGCCATATCGGAAGAAATGTTCTTCCGGTTGGCTAGGTCCAGCCAGTTACCGTTCTCATCCACAAATTTTGTGGCAAAATGCGCGTTCATCTGACGGCCGGCACTGAACGGCTCGTTCTTCAGATCGGGGTCAGCATATAATTGTGCAAAGAACTGCTCCACACTGGCCAGTCCTGAAGCAAACATAAAAGTCTGATCGCGGTAGTAACCGCTACGGAAATCGCCAGGCTGGAAAAATTTGGCCATGGCTATCTGCGCCACTTCTTTACCATCGCCGAAAATGCCGAACTTACCTTTACCGGTAAGTACTTCTCTCCGTCCCAGCAAACTCACTTCGCGGCTTATCACAGCAGTTCTGTAATCATCCAATATGGTATTACGAAAGCCCTCAAAAGAAAGCATATCCGTTTTATACCCCAGTGCAGATGTTTGTTCCATAAAACAAAAATAACATTACCCGCGGAGTAAATCAGCTTATCCGCGAAAAAAGCCGATTTATCCCCATCCCCCCGGGCGAAAAGTCCGGCTTTCCAGTATTTCTGTTAAAAGAAGGGTTTTGGCATAGAATTGGTGTTGCAACATTTCAGATTCTGTAATTTTATCCTTAAATCTCACGCATCATGAAAAAATTCCTGTTCCTGGGTTGCCTGTTATTGGCAACAGCCATTCATGCGCAAAGCAATCCTGATATCGTTTTCAAGACCACCAGTTTCAGTTTTGGCAAGATCCGGCAGAATGTGCCAGCTACCTATATTTTCACATTCACCAATAACGGCTCCAAACCGGCCGTGATCGAGTTTGCCAATGCAGAGTGCGGCTGTACCACACCGGAATACAGCAAGGATCCCATCCTGAAAGGAAGATCCAGCACCATCAAAGTCACCTATAATGCTGCAACGATGGGCGCTTTCAAGAAAAATGTGAATGTGAAATTCGCCAACCAGCAACTACCTGTTGTGCTTACTATCAATGGTGAAGTAGTAGCCGCATCGGCCAAAGAAAAAACGAAATAAACGAAGTAGTCATTTCTACCACCGATACGCAACCCTGACCGGTTGCGTATTTTGTTTTGAGGACGTTCGTCACCCAACTATCTTTGTGGCATGTTACAGATCAGTCAACGCGGACAGGCTATGCCGGCCTCTCCCATTCGCAAGCTGGTTCCCTATGCAGAAGCTGCCAAAAAAAGAGGAACCAAAGTTTATCACCTCAATATTGGTCAGCCCGACATCGAAACACCCAAAATGGTGCTGGATGCAGTGCGTCATAGCGATTTTAAAGTGCTGGAATACAGTCACAGCGCCGGCAACGAAAGTTACCGCCGCAAACTGGTAGGGTATTATGAAAGTGTGGGCATTCATGTGAACCACAACGAGATCATTGTCACCACCGGTGGCAGCGAAGCCATACAGTTCGGTTTCATGGCCTGCCTGGATGCCGGTGATGAAGTGATCATTCCTGAACCTTTTTATGCCAATTACAACGGTTTTGCCGTAGCTGCGGGTGTTACCGTAGTACCCATCACTTCCCATATAGAGAACGGATTTGCATTACCACCGATCGAAGCTTTTGAGAAAAAGATCACCCCACGCACCAAAGCCATCGTGATCTGTAATCCCAATAATCCAACGGGTTATCTCTACAGCCGCGAGGAGATGGAACAGCTGAAGCGGATCATCCTGAAGCATAACCTGTATCTGTTCTCAGATGAAGCCTACCGGGAGTTCTGCTATGAAGGCACGCAGGTAAGTGCCATGCACCTGGAAGGGGTAGATGATCACGTGATCATTATGGACACCATCAGCAAACGCTACAGCGCTTGCGGGGGACGGATCGGCGCATTTATCACCAAGAATAAGACTGTACTGGATGCGGTGATGAAATTTGCCCAGGCAAGGCTGAGCCCGCCCAGTTTTGCGCAGATCGCCGGTGAAGCGGCCATTGACCTGCCTGCAGATTATTTTGATACCGCCAAGGCCGAATACAAATCACGTCGCGACCTGATCGTAAAAAGGCTCAATGCTATGGAAGGGGTATTCTGTCCCAACCCGGGCGGCGCTTTTTATGCCATCGCCAAACTGCCTATCGATGATGCCGATACTTTCTGCCAATGGCTGCTGGAAAGTTTCGCTTACCAGGACCAGACCGTGATGCTGGCACCGGCTACCGGTTTTTACGGCACACCCGGATTAGGCAAGCAGGAAGTACGTCTTGCTTATGTATTAAATTTAAATGATATAAATAAAGCAATGGATTGCCTGGATATGGCTTTGAGGCAATATCCTGGCAAAAAATAAGCTGTAAATCAATAAATT
Source organism: Bacteroidota bacterium (assembly GCA_016183765.1). Lineage (GTDB taxonomy): Bacteria > Bacteroidota > Bacteroidia > Chitinophagales > Chitinophagaceae > Sediminibacterium. Next base: position 478,266 of record JACPEA010000013.1, on the reverse strand, counting down.
AATAGATTATCTATTCGATTTAAACAAAAAAATTAGATACATTAATAATATATTTAATATTATTAAAATGCTATCAAAATGCTATAAAAAAGTGAAATTTCAGGTAAAAATAAATTAATTATTGGAAAAATATCGGGCAATCGGTTTTCTTCTTACCTTTACATCAGAAACAAAAATACGGCAATACACAAGGTAACGCAGTCGGTTTCGGTTAACGAATTGATAATTATCTCTTTTCTTATATGGCAAGCAATCGAAGACGTCCCCTGTTTCTACAGGGGACTTTTTATTGCCCGCAGGTCCCTGCCGTTTCCGCTAATGGCACAAGCCGGATTTTCGATAATTTCATACGGCCGTTCCGGTATACTTACTTTATAAAAACTTAAAATCGGGCATAAGGGCTGCAATCCAATTTCCCGGGGTATCAATTGTTGGATATGAGACTGAAACAATTCGCATTTCTTGTCCTTGCGGTACATGCAGCCTACCCAACACTAAGGGCACAGGGCTACCAGGCATTACATGGCTCGGCCTATGCAGGCAGTACGGCCATTTTTAACAATCCCGCCTCCTCTGTCAATTCAGCTCACCGATGGGACCTTACAGTATTATCGGTACAGGCAAAAATGAGTACCAACAGTGCTTTTATCCGGAACAACCAGGGAGCCCGGGAACTAAGTTTACGGGAGGGGCGCAGCAGTAAATTTGTTCATACCAATGCAGATCTCGGCCTGTTCAACCTGCTGTACAAACCGGATAATAACAGAGCATTCAACGCAGGCATCAGGGTCAGGACCTATGCCCACTCCAAAATGATGCCTTTCAGTTACTCCGACACCATCAACAGCCTGCACAGTTTCCTGGTTGCCAATAATACCCTGCCCTTCCTGCAAGGATCCGTAACCCAAAGCGGGTGGCTGGAAGCTGACCTGAACTACTCGCAGGTGCTGCACGAAGACAGTCGCTCACGTCTTACGGCTGGTATCACTTTCCAGATCATGAGAGGATTGTCTGGCGCTTTTATGAAACTGAACAAAGTAAGCTATTTCGAATCGAAGAATGGAACCGATACCGTTTACTCATTGACCGATGGCAGCGGTTCCATGGGGTATTCGGCCAATTATGATGAAAGCACATTCAAGAACTTTCTGAAGAAATCACACACTGGGCTGGGATTAAGCATGGGCATAGAATACCTGACCTATAACAGCGAGACTACTGCCAGTACAGGTAACAATGTTCTCAATTACGACTGGAAGATCGGTCTTAGCCTGATGGACCTGGGTGCGAACCGTTTTACTCCCGGAACGTCTTCTGTACAACTGTTCGGACCTAATTTTGCCATTACAGATGCTACCATCGACAGAAAGCTGTCGGGTACACAGACCCTCCAGGAATTCAAAGATTCCCTGCGTTCTATTTTTACCAATAGCGCTGATATCACAGAACGTTTTACCATTGCCAACCCTACCCGCTTCATCCTGAACATTGACCGGAACCTTGGCAATCATTTCTATGTGAACGGAGAACTGAATATAAATGTTTACTCCAGCTCCAGTTATACCAAATTACGCACCCGGGAACTGAACCTGCTCACTATTACCCCGCGTTGGGAAACCCTGAACCTGGGCGCTTATTTACCGATCCAATACAATACACAGGGACAACTATGGGTAGGTATGGCCGTTAAAGCAGGCCCACTGGTGGTTGGGTTACATAACCTGGGACTGTTGAAGAAAGATCCCATGCTGAATGGAGGTGGTTACCTGATGTTATCGATACATCCCTTCAGCAAAAAGAAGATTAAGGATTACCTGGATTGCATGGAATAACGCAGAACAGATACTTCCTTACATACAATATCTCCGTATCTCCAGGTCAACAGGGTTAACACGGAAATACAGAGATAGGCAAAAACCGGTTGGTCCGGTTCGGGATCAAAAAAGGTTATTCGGCAGACTGGATATTAGATGCCTGTTTTCCTTTTTTACCATCTGTTATTTCAAATGATACTTTTTGTCCTTCCTTTAATGTTTTGAATCCACCCATATTGATGGCAGAGAAGTGGGCAAACAGATCTTCACCACCATCATCCGGTGTGATGAATCCGAAACCCTTTGAATCATTGAACCATTTTACAACTCCTGTTGGCATAATATTAAAATTTAATCCTTAAATGTAAGGAATTTCAGGTGTATTGTAACATTTAGGGCCTGAAATACCCAAAAGCCGTTTTTTAAGACCTATCATCCCCCTACCAACCCGTTGGGCCGGACTGCCAGCCATCTGCTATAAAAATAGCCCGCTAAAACCTGCGGGCTATTAACAACTAACTATGCACAAGAAAGAGAAGAAACTATTTTTCGGCGGCCATCACACCTTTAAAATACCCGATAGATTCAGCGATACCTGCCAGGGGATCGGTCATGTCTTTTTCAAATTCAATACTGCACACTCCCTTATATCCGATCTTGTTCAACGATTTCACCAGGGCAGGAAAATCGATCACCCCCCTGCCGATCTCGATGGCTTTACCCTCTTTGGCGGCAATACTCACATCTTTGATATGCAGATCGAACAGGCGATCCTTGTATTCTTTAACGGCTTTATCAACAGCAGTTCCGGCACGAACGGCATGACCGATATCGATGCACAGCCCCATGCGGGGATCACGCTGTTTAATGCGGTCATACACATCTTTCGGACCAGGATATAATGCATCTTCAGGACCATGGTTATGAATGGCCAGTTTGATATCATACTCTTTTACTTTCTGTTCGGCATAATCCAGCAAATCATAACTGGGAACACCCACGATCATTGGCACGCCACATTTTTTGGCATAGGCAAAAGCCTGGTCTACTGCTTCTTTCGTCCTCATATAAATCACACCTACCGTATACACCTGTATATCGGCCGCTTTGTATTTGGCAAGTGTGGCATCAATGGTTTCCTGGCTGCTGTTAAGGGGCAGGTGGATTTCTTTCACAGAGAGGTAATGCACCCCCAGCCGTTTCATCATGGCAATGGACTTGTCAAGATCAAATTTGGCAAATGTAAATCCCGCTACACCTACCGGCAAAGGGTCCTTCCCATCGGCCAGGAAGGCCCGGGGTGTGGCACCGGATATAAGCGCTGTTGCTAACAGAGCTGTCATAACAGCCACTGATCTTTGTAAAAGATTTCTGAATACTGACATGCAATCGTTTTTAAGATGGAGAGATAAAATCGTTGTCGGATCACTATGCACCCGCCGTTTCAACGGAAACCGCATTTCACCGATACTCACTGTGAATTTTGCTTTTTTTTTGCAGTAAGTGCGTTTTGAAGGGATCTAAATTTACGAAAACGATGTAGCTTGACTTCGCAAAAATTAAAGGCCGTACAATGGCCCGTTCAGTTCAAATGAATAACTTTAACCGCATAGTCCCGATTTATGTCTATGGATCCATTCACTGAAACACCAACAGAACTTCGCTGGGGTATTATTGGTTGCGGTAATGTTACCGAGAAAAAAAGCGGACCCGCTTTTAATAAAGTACCCGGTTCTTCCCTACTGGCCGTTATGCGACGTAACGGCAACAAAGCAAAGGATTATGCTGACCGCCATGGCGTTCCCAAATGGTATGATGATGCCACAGCATTGATCAACGATCCTGACATCAATGCCATTTATGTAGCCACACCGCCTGATTCACACGAAGCCTATGCACTGGCGGCCATACAGGCAGGCAAACCGGTGTACGTAGAGAAACCCATGGCCGTAACAACCGCTTCCTGTTTACGCATGCAGGAGGCAGCGGAGAAGAACAATGGCAAACTGACCATGGCACATTACCGGAGAGGACTGCCCATGTTCCGGAAAATACGCGCATTACTTACCGAAAAAGCGATCGGCGATATCAGGACCGTGCGCATCAGCATGTTGCAGCAACACAGACCCGATATCGTGGCCCCTACAGAAACCAACTGGCGTGTAGATCCTTCGATCGCCGGTGCCGGCTATTTCTACGACCTGGCTCCGCACCAGCTTGACCTGGTCGTGCATTTTTTTGGTAATCCCGTTGAAGCATTTGGCTCGGGTGTGAACCAGGCCGGCTTTTATGAAACAGCAGATGCGGTAAGCGGCATGATGCTTTTACCCAACCAGGTACTGTTCACCGGGCAATGGGCCTATACTACTGCACCTGGCACGGAAGAAGACCTGTTTGAGATCATTGGTTCGGGGGGCAGGATCCGTTTCCCGGTCTTTGGCCATACGGTGTCTGTACTCACCGATGAACAGGAGGACATCTTATCATTCGAACCACCTGCTCATATACAGCAACCGATGATCGGAGACGTGGTACAGTATTTCCTGGGCAACGCCCCTAACCCCTGTTCTGCTGCAGATGCGTTGGTATCGATGCGGGTAATGGAATGTTTCGCCTACGGCAAAAAGCTTTCAGACCTTTCACGTTAAACCAAGGATATGCGCGCACAACCCAGAAGAAAATTCATCCGCACTTTGCTCACTGGTTCCGCTGCAGCAGGTGTGGCGCCGATGACCTGGGCAGCCAAGCCCAATCAACCGGGAGATTTTTTAACGGGCAACCGTTTTAAGATCAGTCTCAATGCCTATTCTTTCCATTCACTTTTATCTGCTAAAAAAACTACGCTGGAAGAAGTAATGGATTTCTGTGTACGGGAAGGTTTTGATGCCATTGATCTCACTGGTTATTATTTTCCCGGTTACCCCGAAATACCATCGGATGCCTATATCTACCATTTAAAAAATAAGGCCCACCGTTCAGGGCTCGGGATCAGCGGAACCGGCATACGCAACGAATTTGCAGATCCGGATGCAGTTACAAGAGCCGCGGAAGTTGCTTTTGTAAAAAAATGGATTGAAGTGGCAGCTAAACTGGGGGCACCCGTTATCCGTATTTTCAGCGGTAAAACCCTGCCTGCCGGTTATAGCCGGGAAGAAGTGGAAGACTGGATCGTAACCTGCATCAAAAGCTGTGTGGCCCATGGCCGGCAACACGGTGTAATTGTTGCGCTGCAGAACCACAATGATTTTGTGAAAACTGCCGATCAGGCAATCAGCCTACTGCAGAAAGTGAACAGCGAATGGTTTGGACTGGTACTCGATACCGGAAGTTTCGTTACAGAAGAACCGTATGGTGAGATCCAAAAAACAACCGGCTGGGCCGTAAACTGGCAGATCAAGGAAAAGCTCAATTACCAGGGAAACGTATCCGATATGAACCTGGACAGGCTTTGTGCTATTATATCCGCATCCGGCTATCGTGGCTACCTGCCCATAGAAACACTGAGTCCCGGAGATCCTTTTACGCTGGTTCCTCCTTTTCTGCAAAAAGTAAAAGCAGCCTTAACCAAAGCGATAACCCACCCATAACAAAAAAGGATATACAGTTGAAACAACTGTATATCCTTAGCCAAATACAAACCTGCCTTTTTTAATATCCGGGATTCTGTTTCAGATACCCGGGCAGGTTACTGGCGCCATCAATGGCTGTTTGTGGTATCGGGAACAACCGTTTATTCTTATCCGTGTTGTTCTTTTCTGTCCAGGCACCTTCATATTTTCCAAAGCGGATCATATCCGTACGACGGTGCATCTCCCAATACAATTCAAAGCCCCTTTCGCGGAAAAGCATATCCAGTGTAAGGGTTCCTGTTAAAGGGGCGGGTTTTACGGCATACGCTGTACGCGACAGACGAACCGTATTTACGTCAAGCAAAGCGCCTGTCGCATCATTTTTACGAAGTTTGGCTTCAGCCCGCATCAGGTAAATATCTGCCAAACGGATAATGGAAATATCGGCTTCGCCAAAATTACGGCCACTGACAGACTTACGGCTGAATTCATATTTTTCTACACGATACCCTGTTGAATAATCACTGCCGGCAGTTGTAAAGTCAATCGCTTCGGTAAAAATAACCGGTTGGTTAGGTCTGTTGCGGGTGGCATTGTACAACTTACCCACTTTGTATTTACCATCCGGGCATTTCACAAACACACCATTCTGACGGATCAACCCGTATTGTTGTCCACGCAGGATACCCCGATCAATGTTGAAATCTGTTACACAGGAATCGCCGGGGTTGGTATAGATAGAAATGTTCTGTTTATAGAACCTCGGATCTGCCGCAGCAGGATCAACCGGCGCATAGGTGTTTGCCCAGCTCCTGTAGAAATCAGGTGTAATCCCCGGTCCATCCGTTCCATTGGCAGATGGAAAAGCCGGCAGGGGAAACTGATCTCCGGATAAGGAAAAATACGCCATCCGGTTATGACCATTCAGGTCGGCACGCTGGTCTACCGCAAAGATCAATTCCTTATTATCGTGATTGTTATCACTGAAAATAGAAAAATAATCAGCGGCTAATGTGTATTGTCCGGAACTGATGATCTTATCACAATATTTGATCACTTCATCCATATCCTCTGCCTTGAAAGTGGGCGTGCCGGTATAGTAAATATCGCGGTAAGCTGCAGCATTCAGGTGCAGACGGGCCAGTAACCCCCACACACCGGCTTTGGTAAGCCTGCCGGGACCGGTTGTATTATCCAATACAGGTTCAACTGCCAGCAGCTCGCTTTTGAGATATTCAACAGCTTCGGCACCACGGATAATGGTGGAGGTTGCACCCGGATCATCTTTTACAAATACCACTCCAAACAGATCCAGGCTAAGCAGGTTATAGAAAGCCCGCATACCCCTGGCTTCGGCCATATAAAGTTTCACATTCGGATCCGTATTCGTTTTTAAAAAAGAGATCGCGGTAATGGCCCTTGATATTTCCTGTGTAATCAGGTTCCAGGTATCTCGTACATTGGGATCGGTGCTGGCCGTTTCGTGTTTGTGCAAAGAAATGTAAATACCGTTATCGCCCCAGTCTGTACCGCCGCGATAAGGCAATATAGCTTCATCCGTTGAAATTTCCTGTAAGGCAAAATAAGTGGTATGCTGAAAAATATTCGGAAGCCTGGCATAAACCGGCGCAATCAGCCCATCTGCAATCTGCTTCTGGGTTTGTCCGGTTACAGAAGACTCATCCAGTACATTTTCCTGCAATTTAGTGCAACCCGTTGCCAGGGCTAACAGGGCTGTAATGGCAAATAGCGGGATAATATTTTTTTTCATGGTAGGTTCTTTAGAATGATACGTTTAAGCTGAATAGGAAAGATCTCGCTTTAGGGTAACTGAGGTAATCAATACCGTAAGAAGAGATCCCATTGATGGTTCTGTCGGTATTTACTTCGGGATCGTATCCGTTGTATTTGGTGATCACGAACAGGTTCTGTCCGGTAACCGCTACACGCAGCCCGGTAATGAACTTATTCATACCCAGTTTGGCAGTATTGAATGTATAGCCCAGTGTCAGGTTATTCAAACGGAGGTAAGAGCCATTCTTAAGAAAACGGGTGCTAACCGGCGCTGCATTGTTAACTGATTCCTTTGGGTTCTCTATTGCTTCGCTGGTGGTGTTGATGCCCTTAGACAAACGAAGTTTATAAAAGTTGGCGTTAGCCGTATTATCGTAGATCTTGTTACCCGATACGCCATTGAAGTTCACAGAAAAATCAAACTCTTTGTACGAAAGGTTACCGAAGAAATTATACGTATACTTTGGCAGCGCCGAACCGGCCGCTATCCTGTCTTTATCGCTGATAATGCCATCACCGTCTGTATCACGGTAAACGCTCAATCCGTTATTATCAAATCCGATGAACTCTTTCAGGTAAAAAGTACCGATGGGCTCATTGTTAATATAACCGTTGATCGTGGCAGAAGTGAGTCCTGAACCGGAAGCAGAACCGGAAGGGATCACTGTGTAAGGCGAGCCGGTCACTTTGTTCTTCTGATAGGTAAAATTACCTCCCACCGAATAACCCAGTCCTTTCTCTGATCTTACCTTATACTCCAGTTCCATTTCAACACCTTTATTGGTGATATTCATGTCCTTTACATTGGTCCAGAAACTTCCTGCCGGCTGCACAGGATCGGCAGGAATCACCTCGAGCAGGATATTATTGGATACTTTATGAAAGTAGTCGATAGAACCGCTTAATTTCCCTATTCCAAAATCAAGACCGATATTGGTCTGGTTAGATACTTCCCACTGAATATCAGGATTGGCCAGTCTTGAAAAGATGGTCCCTGCCGGGTATGGCCCTGTTCCGCTAAGCGGGTAACTGGTGGTTGCCGAAACAGAAGAAGTATACAATGCCTGTGTGATCTTGGAAGGAATTTCCTGGTTACCTGTCTGTCCCCACCCTGCACGTAATTTCAGGTTATTGAACAGTGATTGCTTCATGAATTCCTCTTCTGTGATTTTCCATCCGAGAGAGAAGGAAGGAAAGAATCCGTATTTATTGTTGGCGCCAAACTTGGATGATCCGTCTGCACGCATATTAATCGTAGCGAGATATTTGTTCTTGTATTGATAGTTAACCCTGCCAAAATAAGATTGTAACTCATTGATCAGCGCATAACCACCGGGCCTGTTATTAGCCAGTGTCAGATCCTGTCCTAAGCCGGGATTGTATTGCGGTTCAACCGGTGAGATGGCAAAACGGTTAATACTGTAATTGCGTCCTTGCAAAAAGATCTTCTGGTAAGAATAACCAGCCAGGGCCGAAAACACATGGCTCCCTTTGGTGAAATGGTAGGTAAGATAATTCTCAAACAGGGTATTCCGGTTGGTGGTATAATAGGTTTCCAGTCTTCCTTCACGCAGAGGAACCGCATTGGGCATGGATTGTATATCACGTGTACCTCCTGAATGATCGATACCAAAATTCATTTTGAAGGTAAGTCCCTTGACAATTTTAACCGAAGGAGAGATACTACCTACGATACGGTTGATCTTGGTAATATCCTGGTCCAGTTTAAAACTCTGCATGGGATTATTAATGTTCAGGTACTGTGCGGGGTTTCCGGCTGCATCGTATACGGCATAAGTGGGGTTATTGGAGAGTGCATCGCCGATCACACCGGAAATGGGCGGTCGTGTATTATAGGTCCCGGTAACGCTCAGGTTCGCTTCTACGATCAGTTTGTCTTCCAGAAATCTTTGCGTAGCATTGAAGCGGCCTGTATACCTGTCGAGTGTATTGTCTCTGATGATCCCCTCCTGCTTCTGCATTCCAAAAGAAGCATAGTATGTGAGTTTTTCTGCACCACCGCTCAAAGCCAGGTTATGGTTCTGCGTTTGTGCGGTGCGGGTAATGGCTTCCTGCCAATCGGTAGTAGCTCCTTTATCATCCAGTGTGCCGCCCAGGGCAACAACCTGTTTTTTATATTCTGCCGCATCAAAAACAGCAATAGGACGGGCCAATTTGGAAAGACCATAACTGCTGGAAACATTGATCGTTGAAATACCTGCTTTACCACGTTTGGTGGTGATCAGGACAACCCCGTTGGCGCCTCTTGATCCATAAATAGCCGTAGCAGAAGCATCTTTCAATACATCGATGGATTCTATATCCTGCGGATTCAGGAAATTCAATGGGTTACCACCGCCGGTGCTTGAATTGTCCAGCGCCAGTCCGTCCACTACAAACAAAGGGGTGCTCCCGGTACGAACGCCACCTGGTCCACGTACCGTAATACCCAGGATCCCTCCCGGCTCACCACTGGCAGAAGTTACAGTAACACCGGCCACTTTACCCTGCAACAACTCTTCGGGGGCATTGATAATACCTTTATTAAAAGCTTCACTTTTCACTGATTTTACGGCACCAGTCACATCTCTCCTGCTCTGCGTACCATACCCCACCACAACCACCTGTGTCAGGTCCTGTGAAGCCGGCTTCAACGCAATATCCAGGCCGGTGCCTGTTATGGCAGCTTCCTGTGTATTGTATCCAATATAACTGATCACCAGTACCGATTTGCTATTGGGAACCCTGATACTGTATTTACCCGATGCATCTGACGATACATTCACTTTGGACCCTTTTACAGAAACAGTGGCTCCGGAAAGCGGCAGGCCTGTACCGGCATCCGTGATCTTTCCTGATATCAATTGATCTGATTGGGTTTGAAAAAAGCCTGCTGTATATCGTGTATCCGCCGCAAACGATTCCGTATGTTGGAATATAGTCAGCAGGGAGCTACAACAGATAAAAGCTGCATAATGCAATAATTTCTTCATGAGCAGTAGTTTAGTGTGATGCTTTCAAAATCGCAAATCTATTACGCAGGAATCATAAAAAAGACAGATATGCACGTATAACAATTTCATAATGGAAATAAAACAGAACCATAATGCAACAACTCCTCAGAGATATCCATACTTTTAAAAAATTGATTAACAATTTGTATCCAAAACCAGTACGTATGCTCCTTATCCGTTCCTTACTGTTTGCATGTTTCAGTTTCAGCGCAGGTATCCTTACTGCGCAAACTCCGGTTTATTCGCTCGCCAATGCCCACTCGCATAATGATTTTGAACAGCACCATCCTTTTTACCAGGCTTACGAAGAAGGCTTCGGATCTATGGAAGCGGATATTTTCCTGTTTCACGATCAGTTGCTGGTGGGTCATGACAGTTCACAGTTAACACCCGCAAGGAACCTCGAAAACCTCTACCTGCAACCCATGGCAGAAAGTATCCGAAAAAATGGAGGCAGTATTTATACAGACAGTAACAGGAAGCTGCAATTCCTGATAGACCTGAAGACTGATGGACACCGTACCTTACCGGCACTGATCTCCTTACTTGAGAAATATCCTTCCATCATCCATAACCGCAGCATACAGATCGTAATATCAGGCAACCGGCCTGCTGATTCGCTATACCATCGTTACCCATCTTATATCTGGTTTGATGGAAGACTGGGGCAACAGTACCCTGCGCGGACTTTGTCACGCATAGCCATGCTGAGCGAAAATTTCAGCAGGTATTCCAAATGGAAAGACCCCGCACAACCCTTTCCGGAAGATGACAGGAAGGAGCTGCAACAACTGATCGATCAGACACATGCACTGAACAAGACAGTCCGTTTCTGGGCCATTCCCGATCATCCGAAAAGCTGGGAAGAAATGAGGAAAATGGGCGTGGATTTCCTCAATACCGACCGCATAGCAGAGCTCGCCGATTTTCTGGTAAAACAAAACACAAACCGTCATACCCTTCCTTATAACAGGATCATCCAATCGGCAGGTGATGTGGTTCGGTATGGCAGACCCGATCTGGAGAACCATGCACTGGATATAGCCCTGTTACCCACTCCCGGTTTGGCGGTCATTGAAGACAGGTATGGTATCAGCGTATTGGATACCAGGCAGAAAACAATAAGCCACAGATGGAGCTATACCGACCTGCCCATGTATGCAAAATATATGAGCACATACGCTGGTATAAAAGTATTTACCGACAATGGCAAAACATGGATAGTTTGGAGTGCGGCCGAAAAAGAAACTGGCAAAGGCGCTCTGATGATAACCGAATGGGCCAATGGTTTTCATCATTTCTCATCAGTTACATTTGAAAAAAGAGCGCCCTCCAAAAATGCGCTTCCCAATGATATCGCCGTATCAAAAGAACCGGACGGAACATTTCTCTATCTGGTCCTTAACGGCAATAACGAGCTGGCCAAGCTCCGCTGGAGCGATCGCAGCATAGTATGGAAGACCACTACAGGAGTGGCACCTTACGGCCTGGCAGTAGCTGCCAATAAAGTATATGTGAGCAATTGGGCCGGAAGTACCGCAATAGACAGCAGCCGCGAAAGAGCTGGCACACCCTGGGACCTTGCCTATACCGATCCCGCAACCGGCGCTACTGCAATGGGTTCGGTAAGTGTGTTCGATACCCGAACCGGAACACAGCTAAGAGAGATCACTGCAGGACTACACCCTAATGCAGTAATGGCTTCTGTCGATGGACAATATGTGTATGTTGCAAACGGGAATAGTGACGAGATCACCGTGATACATAGCCAAAAAGACATTATCACAGAAACCATTCCAGTGGGTTTATTGAATAAAACAAAGAACTTGCAGGGAAGCAGTCCAAATGCACTACAGCTAAACAAAGAGAATACTGTATTATATGTGGCCAATGGTATGGACAATGCAGTAGCGGTGGTAGCGTTAGGCAAACAAGCTGCCAGGTCTGGAAAAGGGAAAACAAGATTATTGGGAATGATCCCTACGGAAGCCTATCCTGGCGGACTTGCATTAGCTGGTAACACACTTATTGTTGCCAATCTTGAATCCGATGGAGCCAACGTGATCGATGAAAAACGGAAAGCAAGATCCATCCACAACCAATTGGCTTCTGTAAGCATCATTCCAATCCCCGGCAGAAACAGGCTGGAACAGTATACGCTGGAAGTAGCCAGGCTGAACCTGGTTAACCGCACAGAACAGTTTTTACCCAGGCAAAATGTGGCACCGGTTCCTGTTCCTGCCCGTTTAGGCGAGCCCTCTGTTTTTAAACACGTGGTGTACATCATCAAGGAAAACAAGACCTATGACCAGGTATATGGGGATATACCAACAGGAAGAGGCGACAGCTCACTGTGTATTTTCGGAAAAAAGATCACACCCAATATGCATGCATTGGCCATGCAGTTTGGCTGGATGGATAATTATTATGCCTCAGGAAAATCATCCGCAGAAGGGCATCAATGGACGGATGCGGGAATAGTATCGGATTATGTAGAGAAGAATGTACGCGCATGGTTCCGCAGTTATCCGCACCGGCAGGAAGATGCATTGGTATACAACAAAAGCGGTTTCATCTGGAACCAGGCCCTTGACCATGGAAAAACCGTTCGCATTTTTGGAGAAGCTTGCGAAACAGAGTACGACAGAAAACTAAAGTGGCAGGATCTCTATAAGAATTACCAGGCAGGCAAAAAACCCGTCTGGCATAACGAGACCACCATTGCCCGCATACGGCCGATCATTTCTGCCACTTTCCCCGATTGCGACAATATTGCCTTCAGCGACCAGCAACGTGCCGATATTTTCATAGAAGAATGGAAAGAGGCGGAAAAAAACAATAACCTGCCTAACCTCATGGTAGTTTCGTTGCCCAACGACCACAGCGCCGGAACCTCACCCGATTTTCCCACCCCTAATGCCATGGTAGCCGATAATGACCTTGCCGTTGGCAGAATGATAGAGATGATCAGCAAAAGCAGGTACTGGGATTCGACCGTTATTTTCATCACACAGGATGACTCTCAGAGCGGATGGGATCATATCTCTGCATACCGGACCGTTGGATTGGTCATAAGTCCCTACAGCAGTAAGAAGCTCGTCACCACAGCGTACAACCAAACATCCATGCTGCGAACCATAGAGCAGATATTAGGCATTCCTCCTATGAATGTAATGGATGCAACGGCCAGGCTGATGACAGACTGTTTTCAGCGCATCAAAGACAGTACACCTTATCATTTCCTGCCCAATAATATTCCGTTAGACGAGATGAATAAGAAACTGAACGTATTGAGCGCAAAAGAAAGAAAGATGGCCCTCCAATCGCAACATGAGGTATTCAATCAGATCGATGGCGGCAAAGACGATACCATGAACCGTATCATCTGGCAATATGCTAAAGGTGATATACCCTATCCTTCAGAAACCCGGCAAAAAAATAAATAAGTGTTCAATAGCACATAAAAAAACAGCTCCTGATCCGGAGCTGTTTTTTTATGTATTTTACCGAAGGCTCTTTGTATTGAATTTGGGATTAACAAACTCCCAATCCCGTATATGCGCGTTACGATGTTCCGGAAGCCGGATCTCATCCTCTCGCCCGGTAAATAAAAATCACCATCGCAACAACCGGAACGAGATCATACTGTAATTATCCCTTTCATATAAAACCCCCAGCTCCCTCTTATTTACCGATACGATATCTGAATAAGCGGTGGCATCTCCTTTTTTGCCGGCAGTTCCCGCTTCTACCAGCCAGTACCTGGGCCAGGTTTTCCCTTCGTCAAAACTGATCCGAAGGGTCAGGCTGTCCCTTCGCTTTTCAGAAGCATTGTTACTGAAAGCAAGCACTGTTTTTTTACTTCGGGGATTCAGGTTCAGTATACTTCCTTCACAAACGGGATCGGGTAATTGTTTATCAAAATAGACCGTATCCCAACGCTGCCCGCCATTGCTGCTCAAAGCAACGATCCTTGACCGCTGATCAGCTTTCTGGTTGCGGATATTCAGCATCAGCCGGTCTCCCGGCAAGGCTGTGGCACTGGCTTCATTGGAACCAGGCAGGTTAACCACCTCACTGAGATGAAAACTTTCACCGTGATCATCCGTATAAAAACCATGGGCCCTGTAATCACCAGCATCCGCCTGTGGTGACCCGGCACTATGATTGGCCGCAATATAGATGCGCCCTTTGTATGTACCCTGCTGAAATTGTTCTGCATGACCCGGCGTATTGGCATAACATCTCCAATCCTCTTTATAATCATAGGCCGGATTAACAGCAGGTTTATACGGGCGGTGAACCTGCAGGGTAATATCAACCGGTGCAGACCAGCTACTCCCGCCATCCACAGAAGTTACATACCAGACCTGCTTATATCCTTTACCCTTACGGATATCGTTCTCGGTTACATTACCTGTGTTATAAAATAGAAAAATTCTTCCCTGCGGATAACGGGGATCCGTCAGGTCCACTACCGGTGCGGGATTCCCGGATTGCAACGTATCATTATCCGTAACCTTCTGCAGGGCCGACCATGTCCTGCCCTTATCCCTGCTTTTTTTCAGTACAATATCGATATCGCCAAAATCAGCTCCACCGGTTACCCGGCCTTCGGCAAAAGCAAGTAAGGCCCCGTCGGCCAACTGAATGATGGCCGGAATGCGGAATACCCGGTATCCTTCAGTGCCTGAAACAAATACGGGCACCGCCTGTACCTGCGATCTGAGTAAACCGGTACAGGCAAGAAAACAGAGGGTTAATAAAAAACCTTTCTTCATACAACAGCCCGCAATCAGGCAGGTTTATTTTGCCGGTGTGATGATGATGTTCCTGAATTCAACAGGACCATGATCGCCCTGGAAAAAGACCGGACCGGCTTCTCCTTCCCTGCTATCAAGTGCACCACCTGTAATACCCGGTATGATCTGGTTGGCAATAATGGTTTTACCGTTAGCAACAACCGTTACCAAACGACCAATCAGCGTAATATCATAACTCTGCCATTCTCCGGCTTTTTTAACAACCATCTGGTTGGGCGGCAGGAAACCGTAAACAGCGCCAAACCTGTCGGGCAGGGCCTCTTCGCCATAACCGTCTTCTATCTGCACTTCATAACGTCCGCGCAGATACACACCGCTGTTGCTTCCCTGGGGATAACGGAATTCCAGGTGCAGTTTAAAATCATTGAATTTCTGATCACTCACCAGGTTTGAACCCGATTTCGGACTACGCAAAATACCATTCTCTGCCAACCATTGATTGTCACCGGTAGCATGCCAGCCATCCAGGTTCTTACCATTGAATAACCGGATAGGCTTATCCCATACGGGTTCTTTCTCCCTTTTCAACGAAGGTGCACGAACACCTGTCCAATCATATTTTTTACCATCCGTGTATACCATCGTACCGGTTAACTGATCCTTATTCAGTGTAAATTCAAATTCCATATCACGGGTACCGGGTTCCCATTGCGGTGGTATCGAAAAAGAATAAGAGCCATTATTGTGTTTTACCTGGGCTACAGGTCTGGCACTTCCAAAAGCATATACAAAACGGCCTATGAGGGTATTTCGTCCCGAATGGCTGATCTCCAGCCAGGAAGGCAGTTCTTTTCCATCTTGTTGGATCACCAGATCCCATCGGCCTTCTATGGTAGCATCTACCTTAGCCTGCGACCAGGCAACAGAAAAAGAAGCGATGAGCAGTACGGCCAGCAGGCCAACGGATTTACACATTTGTTTCATGGGGTTGATTTTAACAGGTATTGAAATTAAGCAAAAAAACGTTCTGCTATCGCCTATTCAACACAACACTCCGAAATACCATCTCCACCCAACCGGTGCTGATGGATCATTAGAAACACAGTACGCTGCCTCTATGGAACCAATGGATTTCTTGCCCGTAGCAGGTAACGGGGTAATCGCATCCTCATCAGGGATGCATTGGAGCAATATAAGACTAGTTGGGACAGGTGTTTTACCAAAACATGCCTACCTTTCCGGCAGGTTACCCTATACCCATACTTTATCGGGATATTCCCAGTTTTAGACATCGCAGCGTTGCTATCGCTGACCAACTTCCGGGCTTCCGAAATCATGATTTTTGTCAGGAAAAAAAACTGCCGTACAAGGTAGATTTACAGTAGCTTTTTAAAAGAAGCAACCCTGATCTTATCATGCTGAAAAATTTCCGATACCTGCTTAGCATTGCTGCTATTCTTGCACTGACAGCCTGCAGAAAAGAAAATCCCTGGAATGTAAACCTGGCCACTACTGACCAGATGCAGTTCATTGCAGACTCCGTCATTCAAACCACAAAGGTACCCGGACTGGTAGCGCTGGTGGTAGATAAAAAAAGAGGGATCAACTGGATGTATACCAGTGGCGTGGCCAATCTATCGGATCAAACCCCCATGAACAGCGGGTATGTTTTCAGGATCGGAAGCAATACCAAAACCTTCACCGGAACCGTATTACTGCAACTGGTGGAAGAAGGAAAACTTTCGCTGGATGAAAAGGTATCAAAATATTTCCCGAACTATCCCAAAGCAGGCGCCATAACGGTTGCCATGCTATGTAACATGACCAGCGGTATTCGCGATTATACACGCAACACACTTTGGGGAAATATTATGGAAGCCACCCCTGCCAGGCGCTGGACCCCGCAGGAATTGGTTGACTGGGCTTTTTCAGAAAACCTCCTGTTTGAACCCGGAACCGGATTCAGCTACTCCAATTCGAACACCATCTTATTGGGCATGATCATCGAAAAGATCACAGGCAATAGCCTGGAAGCAGAGATCCGGCAGAGGATCACCCGACCCCTGCAGTTAACACAGACCGCTCTGATCACATCGGGTACGGGTTTTCCCGGACCACATGCCCGGGGATACTATGAAGGCAGTTTTGTAGCGGGCAATGACCAGACTGAAATATATGATTATTCCTATGTCTGGGCAGCAGGCGCTGCTTATTCTACACCACGTGAACTGCAGAGATACGTGGAAGCACTGGTTGGCGGTGAATTACTATCACCCGTTATGCAGCGGAGAAGACTGGAAGACATGCGTGAGCTGGCCCCACGCCTTGCCTATGGGTTGGGCCTGTTTCGCCGGGGTTCTTTTTATGGACACAATGGAACCGTAACAGGGTATAGCTCATCGATGTACCATAGCAACCTGCGCGATTGCACGGTAATTATCTATTTCAACTCCATGCTGGAGCTGCATCCCGACTATCTGTTCGAACGGTTCATGTCTATGTTATACGGGCCGGAATTTTAAAGTTTAATTACTCCAGTCCGACGTTAAGACAACCAGGTGAAAAGCAGCAGGCGCATTGAGCAAAGTGGCCACAGCATAAAAAAACCACTTACGTTATCCCGTAAGTGGTTCTGTACCTGTGTCCTGTTGATTCATTTAGTTCTTCAACCTGGTGATCAATTCATCAAGGAAACCATCGTATTTTTTCAGGATACGGTTATAGGGTCTGAACTGTTCATCTGCATTATAAGGCGTGGAAGATCTTCCGGAGGCTTCGGATACGAATTTCACCTTATACGCAAGTGGTTTCTCAGAAGATTGTTTTACGATCAGGCGGATACGGATGGTATTGGCCTTGAACGACATACCTACCCATGAAGTGCGGATATAACCGGCTTTTTCATCGCTGTTCTCCAGCACATCGAATTTATCCAGTACAGTACCGATCAGTTGTTTCCAGGCTTCTTCCCTGGATTTATCAGCATGCACATTGATCTGTATCTCCGTATTGGCAATATTGGATTCGATAGAAGAGGTATAGGATTCATCTTCCTGCAATTGTATATAATCGGTGGAAGGAGGATCTGCCATGCCTTTTTTAACACAATAGGTACGGCTCTCCGAGATATATCCTTCCTGTTTCACCTCTACCGTGATACAGTTATTTTTAGCAACCTTTATTTCAACTTTTCCTGTACCCATCTGAACCCCATTCACATAAATACGGGCCGTCTGCGGGGAAGTGGTGATCACTACCTTTTCAGCAGCATATGTTTCGGAAATAAAAGAAAGGGTAACAATAAATAAAAACAGCCAACGGGTCTTTGCAAACATAGTTTTCATGATGGTTAGTTTAGGTTTTGTTATAGTAGTACACAGTTCTTCGCAAATAAGAAAGTCATACCGCCGCAATTTCCCAGACAAAAGATATCGTTAGTTGCTAACCCGATAGTCCACCACCTTCCCGGTTTCCCCGTTATTGGATAACGATAGCTGTTCGTTACGAATATAATGGTTTCAAAAGAAATTCCCTACTTTTCTGTAAAAGTTGCAGGTTAACTTTATGGTTTCCGGGGCTTTAAAAGAAACGGTTCCCGGATCATTTACCTGTTCAGGCCATGACCAGCATACACTCCTCCTTACCCGGCGGGTTTACCGCCAACAACCAGGTTACACTGATCCGGGGAGGTCGTGCCTATTTCGATACCGTTTTGCGGCTGATCGGTGAAGCCAGGGAATGTATTTATATCCGCGTATATCTTTTTGCCGAAGACAGTACCGGCCAACGGGTTGCCGATGCGCTGAAAAGAGCCGCACAGAGGAATGTGGCAGTGTACCTGCTGGCCGATGGCTATGTTTCGCAGGGGCTGTCCAAACATTTTATTCAGCAATTACGCGCAGCCGGCGTGCATTTCCGGTATTTTGAACCACTTTTCAAAAGCCAGAAGTTTTATCTCGGGCGGCGCCTGCATGAAAAAGTGATCGTAACAGACCACCATTATGCACTTGTGGGTGGCATTAATATTGCCGATCGTTACAATGATATCAACGATATACCGGCCTGGCTCGATTTTGCGTTGCTGGCAGAAGGCGAAATAGCCAAACTGCTTTGCATACACTGCTGGAAAGGATGGCAGTTACTGACCAGTAAAAAAACCAGGAATTTTTGCTTAAGCAATTCACCGCCTGTACCATTCCCGCAACAAAACAGTGGCGTCGTCATACGCATGCGCCGGAACGACTGGGTAAAGCGTCGCAATGAGATCTCCCGTTCCTATGTAGCAATGCTCCGGAACGCAGAACAGGAAATCACCATCCTCTGCAGTTATTTTTTACCAGGTAAAATTATCCGGAAAAGCATGTTACAGGCGCGTAAACGCGGAGTGCGCATACGGGTAATTGCTGCCGGAAAATCGGATGTAATGATCTCAAAATATGCAGAGCGCTGGTTATACAACTGGTTATTAAGAGCGGGCATTGAATTATACGAGTACCAGGACAGTATCCTGCACGGCAAACTGGCCGTATGCGACGATAACTGGATGACGATTGGTTCTTACAACATCAACAATATCAGTGCCTATGCCAGTATCGAACTGAACCTGGAAGTTCGCAACCCCACATTTACTAAAAAAACAAGGAAAGAGCTTGACCAGATCATCATTAACAACAGTGTTCGCATCCTGCCCGATGAATTTGCACAGAAAACAACCCTGGTAAAACAATTGGTACGATGGCTCTCTTACCAGCTCATCAGAGTACTGCTTTACCTGTTCACTTTTCGTTATACAAAAGAAAACCCTTAATTACCCCTGATACGTTTCCATAGCGTTTCCGGCGTTTGCCGGTTCCACCTGGCAAAACGGCCCCGCTGTACCACCAGCCTGTTATCATCCGGGTGTTGCAGGAAATAATGAAATACGAACCTGCCCCGCGGATCACTCCAGCCAATGATCTGTCCAAACCTCAGATCATTAAATACCAGGGTATCACCCCAGTTTTCCACCGTATAAAAATTTTGCGAAAATCGTTTCAGCAATTGTACTTCCGCATGATCGTGTACCGGGTTCAACAAAGAATCCTGGCGGGGAAAATATTGAAAAGCGATCTCTTTTTTACTGTCGAACACCGAACGGAAACCTACGTAAAAACCGCTGTCATTACCTGATACCACATACCATAACCAGTTCTGCAGCGGGGCGGGTGTGGTAAAATACTGTTCCTGTGGTATCTGCTGTTTCGTCAGTATTTCCTTTACAGCACGATCTGTTTCTATTTTATTGCCAATGCAGTAGCCCAGGTACAGAAAAGGTACCACCATGCCCGGGATATACCAGAATTTCCTGTGGCTACTCTGTTTCGGCAACAGTAGTAATGCGATAAACGCAATGCCCGGAACCAGCGAAAAGAACGGATCTGCCACATAGATGGTATTGAACGAAAACCGCAGGTGATGAAAAGGCTCAAACCAGCCCACACCATAATTGTTAAACCCATCGAGGAACAGGTGCAACAGCAATTCTGTAGCAAAAAACAACAGCCAGGTACGGAACCTGATAGTATGTGGACGATGTATGGCATTGGCCGCAAGTGCCAATGCAGGGATCATCAGTAAAACAAATAATAACGAATGTGTAAATCCCCGGTGCGCCAGCAGGTTCTCGGCAGTGGGCAGCCAGAAAGAAGCGATAAAATCCACATCTGGGATACTTTGTGCCAATGCACCCCAGATCATGGCTTTTTTACCAAAACCTTTCTCAAAAAAAGCTTCGCCAACGCAGGCGCCCAATACGATATGTGTAAGCGAGTCCATGAAACAGTATACTGTCTTTAAAAATACACAATTGCCTGCAAGCTGGCATCAACCAATCAACCGCATCCCTGTTCCTTTTACCATTAGAAATAAATCTAACAGCACTCCCCGGTTATCTATCCCGAGCTGGCATCCCGCAACAAAAAGCCTGTCATGGACGATGGCTTTTGGTAGAGAGATCGGAAGAATATTTATAATATTTGAATTTATTTATATATTGAATATCAATTAAATATAAAATATTCTAATCATTATTATTAATAATTTGTAAAATACAATACTATAAAAGTGTAAAATATAATATTAAAAAAGTGTAAAATAACTGTATCTTTAAGACCAAACCGCTATAAGTGATCTACAAAGACCGCATATCCGATAAAGAGTTAAAAAGAAAGCTGAAAGCATCCGGAGCGGTACTCATACGAGGCGCAAAAGCTTGTGGTAAAACAGAATCTGCAAAACAATTGTCTAAAAGCATATTGCAGGTAGATCGCGATGAACAGGTGCAGGCGCTGATGGATACTGCCCCCCATCGCTTATTGTTGGGGGAAACCCCACGTTTGATAGACGAATGGCAGGTACAGCCTAAACTTTGGGATCACATTCGTCACGAAACAGATGACCGTAAAAAAAATGCACAATTCATCTTAACAGGCGCCGCTAATCCTGAAGAGACCGCAAAAATGCACTCTGGTGCGGGAAGGTTTACCATTGTTGACATGCGGACCATGTCATGGCAGGAGTTAGGTCTTTCTACCGGTAAAATTAGTTTGTCGGGACTTTTTAAGGGGGGCAAAATTGATATACATGATCGTGCAACCGACCTGGAGTTTATCATTGAAAAAATGATCATCGGAGGATTTCCAACGCTTTTACATAAAAAGGTTGAACAAGCGATTGATTTGAACCGTGCCTATATTGAACTACTAGCCGATATAGACATGAGTAGGGTGTCAGATGTAAAACGCGACCCGGTAAAAGTAAAAAGCTTATTGCGCTCCCTGGCCCGAAATACATCCACATTGGTGAATATTTCAGCATTAGAAAAAGACATCAAACAAGAGGATAATATCGGCATTACCAGGCCAACCCTTTATGATTATTTAGATGCGTTGAATAGATTAATGATCATCGAAGACCAGCCCGCCTGGAATACACATATCCGTTCTTCCTATGCATTGAGAAAATCTGCAAAGCGACATTTTACAGATGTTTCATTAGCCGTTGCGGCATTGGGTGTTGATAAAGATGCTTTGTTGAACGATATAAACTTTACAGGATTTTTATTTGAATCACTTGTTGTCCATGAGCTTCGGGTCTATGCACAGGCAAATGATGCCAGTGTATTTCACTACAGGGATGCAAGTGACCTGGAAGTAGATTGTATTGTTCAAAAGTATCAGGGAGATTGGTGTGCCTTTGAAGTAAAACTTGGTACGGGACAAATTGACGAGGCCGCAGCAAATTTGCACAAGTTTGCCTCTATCGTTGATCCCAAAAAACGCAAGCAGCTTACATCGCTGAATATTATTACAGGTACGGGAATCAGCTATACACGAAATGATGGAATAAATGTAATTTCATTGGCTTCATTAGGTGTATAAAAGGCAGATTCTGATACCCGTTTACAGGAAATAAACCCAAAATTACGCTCGGGGGTATCCTGTCTCGGTACAGCCTGGCTTCAATCCCAAAAAACATCATTAATGATAAGCATTCCACACTATCGTTAACAAATAAAAGCCTGGATAACAACTGACAGGCAAATAGTCGTATATTATTGATTTACAATATTATAGAAGAAAAATTAGCCCCCTCGTTCACAATAACCAGGCATCCTTTATACAGGCAATAGTTGCTGTTCGCCTGGCTCCCTGATTGCAGGTTACGAACCAGCCGCAAAGGCCGGTAGACACTTTATGATGGGAATCATATAAGTAAAGTGAAACAAAGACGTCCTTTACACTCGTAATTATACCAATATATTCATGTTACATGGAAAAATCTTATTAAAACATTTATCTCTTGCTGTATTCTGCGGAATTATTTGCGGAACACCAACCATACAGACCTATTCACAGCAAGCAGGCTCAGATACTTCAGACAGCCGTTTAACGATAGCGGCACAGTTCAGGCCAAGATTCGAGATCAGGAACGGTGCATTCCGTCCATTGAACAAAGGGGAGAAACCAGCTAAACTGATCAGTGAACGCATCCGGCTAACTTTTGATTATGCGTATAAAGACATTCTTACGGTAAGGATTTCACCTCAAACCGTTGGCATCTGGGGTCAATCAAATATGGTTCAGGGTGTAGAAAACGACGGAAACAGGATCGCCCTTTTTGAAGCCTGGACCCAATTAAAACTATCGAAAAACTGGGGTCTGAAATTGGGCAGACAAGTCATTTCATTAGACGATGAACGGTTCTTTGGAGAACTGGACTGGGCCCAGGGAGGAAGGGCGCATGACGCTTTATCGGTTCAATTCAAGAGGCAACGATGGGAAATAAAAACCTTTGCCGCATTGAATCAGAATTATAAATCGCTGTACGGTAATAACCTCAATAACCCATCCGGTAATTTATACAGCACTTCTAATGCTTTTCCTTACAAAGAAATGCAAACAATATGGGCGGGCTTTCAGGTAACGAAAAACACAAAACTTTCCTTACTGGCTACCAATATCGGGTTTCAGAATGCCAGTTCTGCCAGCAGCGATACGGTTGTACACTATTCTCATACGATCGGTTTACATTATATTCATTCAGCTAAAAAGATCACAGCAACATTCTCCTCTTATTACCAGTTCGGCAAAAACAATACAGGTCAAAAAACCAGCGCTTATTTACTGGCTGTTTTCAGCAGTTATCAACTTACTAAAAAATGGAACCTGGGAGTAGGCAGTGATCTGGTAAGCGGCAATGATATTGGTAATGCACAAACAACGGACCATTCATTCAATCCTATGTTCCATACAGGGCATAAGTTCTATGGAAACATGGATTACTACCTGGCAGGCAACGGGCATAAAAATGCCGGGATCTCTGATACTTATATGAAAATAAATTATAAGAGCGCAGGAGAAACCCAGG
Source organism: Bacteroidota bacterium (assembly GCA_016183765.1). GTDB lineage: Bacteria > Bacteroidota > Bacteroidia > Chitinophagales > Chitinophagaceae > Sediminibacterium. Next base: position 454,405 of record JACPEA010000013.1, on the reverse strand, counting down.
TCAGCCTGGTTTTTCATCAATTCTTTGCGCCCGTTACTATTGCCAATGCATCCGGCCGGTATACGAAAAACCTCGGCCAGGAATGTGACCTCTCATTTATAAAAAAATTGAATAGGTTTACAAACCTTTCCGGGGGATATTCCTTTTATATAACAACCCCTACATTGATACTGTTAAAAAATGTTCCCGATGCACAAAAAATACAACAATGGTTCTGGCTAAGTCTGCACGTTACACCCACAATAGCAAAATTGAAGTTTAAATCTTAAATCACGAGATCATGAAAATTAAAAACTATCTCCTCTTTTCAACAGTAGCCCTACTGCCTCTCTGTATGGTCAGCTGTAAAAACGGCTTCAACCAGAAGGCCAATTCCAATGCTACGGAAATAGTGGCAGAAGGTAACCCGGAAGTGGCAGAAATCACCGGTGCCCCAAAAGTACCGGCACCCATTGGCAACCGGTCAGCCAAAAAACTGATCGTAAACTTAGTTACGTCTGAAAAGGAAGGTATCATTGCCGATAGTATTCCTTATACTTTCTGGACATTCAACAATACCGTTCCGGGTAGTTTTATCCGTGTTAGAGTTGGCGATGAAATCACCATCAACCTGAAGAACGACGCAAATAGTGTATTACCGCATAATATAGACCTTCATGCCGTAACCGGGCCGGGTGGCGGCGCAGTAGCCAGCTCTACCGTTCCTGGTAAAGAGACCTCTTTTACCTTCAAAGCCATTAACCCGGGATTATTTGTATACCATTGTGCAGCGCCACCGGTACCTATGCATATAGGAAATGGCATGTACGGTTTGATTTTGGTTGAACCAGAAGGCGGACTTCCCAAAGTAGACCGGGAGTATTATATCATGCAGGGCGATTTTTATACAAAAGCATCTACCATAAAAAAAGGCGTGCTGGAATTTGACAATGACAAAGCTGTTGCGGAAAATCCGGATTATGTTTTATTTAATGGAAAAAAAGGATCGCTATTAGGTGCAAATATGATCGAAGCCAAAGTGGGAGAAACAGTCCGCTTATTTGTGGGAAATGGTGGCCCCAACCTGACCTCTTCCTTTCATGTGATCGGAGAGATTTTTGACAATGTTTATTTGGAAGGTGGCAGCACCCTATCACATAACGTACAAACAACCATGATACCGGCAGGAGGTGCAGCAATAGTAGAATTTAAATGTGAAGTGCCTGGCGATTACGTACTCGTTGACCACTCATTATCCAGGGCGTTTAACAAAGGAGCTATTGGCAAACTCAGGGTAACCGGTGAAGCAAATCCTAAAATATTCAATGCCAAATCAATTACCAAAGAGTAACTAATTGAGAATAAAGGCCATTATACCGTATTGGTATGTACTGCTCATACTGGTTTCTTTTTCCTGCAATGAGCTGAAAAGAAAGACAGAAGAAAATAATACCCAGTCGGAGCAGACAAGACCCGATACGCTCATTCAAACACCCGTAACCGTAAAAATGGTTTATATTCCCGGAGGGGAGTATAAACCATTTTATGGTTCTGATTCTGTATTGGTGAAAGTGCATCCGTTTTTAATTGATGAAAGAGCCGTCACCAACAGCGAATTCCTGCAATTTGTAACGCTCAACCCGCAGTGGCGGAAATCGAATATTAAAAAGATCTTTTCCGATTCCACCTATCTGAAAAACTGGCCATCAGACCTCTCATTACCGCCAACAGCAAACCCGGACGCACCCGTGTGTTATGTTTCCTGGTTTGCGGCAAAAGCATTTGCACATGCTGCCGGAAAACGGTTACCCGCATTGGACGAGTGGGAATTTATAGCCATGTCCGATGAAGTTTCTCCCAATGCCAGGTCTAAACGAAATTATTCTGATGCCATTATCGATCTATACCTTAAAAAGAACCGGCAATACAACCCGGTAAAACAAGCTAAACCGAATTACTGGGGTGTTTATAATATGTTCGATCTGATCTGGGAATGGACAGATGATTTCAATTCCATACTCTCCACAAATGACTCCCGTGCAGGTCAATATGATGATAAAAATTTGTTTTGTGCAGGTAACGCAACCAGTGCCACTGATATCCTGAATTATGCTGCATTCATGCGGTTTGCCATGCGTACTTCACTGAAAGCAAATTATACCGTAGCCAATTTAGGTTTCCGGTGTGCGAAAGATACTATACCTATAAAACAGACAAGATGAAATACTTATATTTAGTGGTTCTACCCCTTCTCATATTTTCGGCATGCAAAGAAAATAAAAAAGTTTCGGCCCCACTCCCATCCGATTCGATATTCAACCTGAGTTCTACCTGGAAAAACCAGAATGGCGAATCGCTTCAACTGAAAGACCTGCAGAATAAAACACTGGTAGTGGTCATGATTTACACATCCTGTAAATCCGCCTGCCCGATCCTGGTTTCAAAAATGAAAAATATCGAATCCAAGATCAGCAGGAAAGATATAGACAAGATCTCCCTGGTGCTGATCTCTATAGACCCTAAAACCGATACGCCTGAACGACTGAAAGAATTTGCCAGGAACAATGCAATGGATGCCGCACAATGGACATTTCTTACTTCCAGTGAAGAAGCTACACAGGAATTTGCCAATGTTCTTTCCATGAAATACAAGAAGATCTCTCCTATTGAGTTCTCACATTCAAATATTATCAGCGTATTTAGTCCCGACGGGCAACTGGTAAGTCAAGAAGAAGGTAATATCGACATTGAAAAAGTAGTTTCTACGGTAACAAAAACGGTAAAAGAAGCTCAGTAATACCACTGGTCTGACACGCTGCCGGTACGTACCATGCACCTAAACAGATCATCCAGCATCGGTTCGGTTTGTATGAGTGTATGTTAGAAATAATTTCGTTTCATAGCATACGCTTGGTGTTTAGATTTTATCGGGTTACATCATAAACAACGTAAAATTCAGGACCGATTATTGGGGTATTGCAGCTAATATCGTTCTCACCAATGATTAGGCTTAAAAGAAGTACGCGTTTAACACCTAAAAAGAAAACACCTATAACAGCACCTGAATTACAGCTGATGTTATTCTAAGTGACAAGTACAATAACGTAGAGGAATTATTGAAAGATTTGAAGACAACTTAGCCTGGTTACAACATTCTCATACATACCTGAATGAGACTTGAGATCAATTGAAAATGAATGCTTTATGGGTTTTAGCCTAAGACACTCATTAATAAATAGATCATTGACAATCAATAAAATAGACCGCCAATCGCGGTCTATTTTAACATTTTACTGGTGTAGCGAGAACGAGATTTGAACTCGTGACCTCAGGGTTATGAATCCTGTGCTCTAACCAACTGAGCTACCTCGCCAGGTCTGTTCCGTCAGAAATTTTCGCTAACGGGCTGCAAATATAGGAGGTTTGGTTAAAATGAGCGCCCTTAATAGGCTAAAAGTTTGGAGATCCGCTCCATCAATTTATCCGGAGTAGGTAGCATAGCGGCTTCCAGGGACGTATGGATAGGTACGGCAGGCAGGTTCCTGGCCCCCATTACCTCCACTTTGGCGTCCAGGAAATGGTAACATTGGTTGGATATCCGGAGCGATAAAGCCTCCGCAAATGAGTTATGCTGCTGTTCTTCGCTTAGAACCAGCACTTTGCCATGCCTCCGTACCGTTTCAAACACCGTTTCCTCATCCAGCGGGAACAGGGTACGCAGGTCTACGATCTCTATTTTACCGGGCATCCGGGCTTCTACGGCTTTGGCCCAGTATACGCCCATACCATACGTGATGATACCTGCCGTTTCGCCTTTGCGAACCTTTTCGGGATCGGCCTGGGTCACAATACCGGCCTTCCCAAGGGGCAAAATATAGTGTTTATCCGGTTCAATGCAGCGGGCATCATCGGTACCGGGCACTTTGCTCCAGTACAGGCCCTTATGCTCCAGCATCACCACCGGATTGGGGTCCAGGAAAGCTGCTTTCAACAGGCCTTTCATATCCGCAGCATTGGAGGGATATACCACTTTGATGCCTTTTACAGACAGCAGGGTACTTTCAATACTGCCGCTATGGTAAGGTCCACCTCCGCCATATGCACCTGTGGGAACCCTCAGCAGCATCTGTACCGGGAACTTCCCATTGCTCAGGTAACAGGATTTGGAAACTTCCGTGATCAACTGGTTCAGTCCCGGGTAAATATAATCGGCAAACTGTACTTCCACGATCGGTTTGATACCCAGGGCTGATAAACCTACCGTAGAACCCACAATATAGGCTTCCTGTATGGCAGTGTTGAATACGCGGCCGGCGCCGAACTTATCACCCAGTGTGGCCGCTTCCCTGAATACACCACCTAAACGGGCGCCCACATCCTGGCCATATACTACCGCTTCGGGGTATTCATCCAGGATCTCTTCAATAGCGTGCAGGGCTGCATCCACCATCATCACTCTTTCTCCATTCCTGGGTGCACGTTTTCCTTTTTCCTCCATAACGGGTGTAGGGGCAAATACATGTTGCTCTACGGAATGAATATCCGGTTCAGCAGCCTGCTGCGCCAATACAAACTGCTCCAACACCCGTTCGCGTGCTGCTGATTCAACCTGGTTGATCTCGTGCTCCTGGTACCCCACACCATTCAACAGTAAACGCAGTTTGGGAGCCGGGTTATATAATCCGTGTTTCAGCAGGTCTTCCCTGCTCCGGTAAAATTCTTTTCGCACGCCACTGGTATGATGTCCCAGCAAAGGCACTTTGGCATGTACCAAAACCGGCTTGCGTTCCGTACGGGCATAACCAACCGCCTGCTCCATGGTTTCGTAACTCCTGATAAAGTCGCTGCCATCGCACTGCATGCGCTTCAGTCCTTTAAAGCCGGCGGCATAATCGTAGGCATTACCTGTACGGATCTCTTCTTCTGTGGCGCTGATACTCCAGCCATTATCCTGCACCAGGTAAACAATGGGCAGTTCTTTCAGTACGGCAAACTGCAGGGCTTCACTGACCTCCCCTTCCGATACGCTGCCGTCGCCCAGCGAGCAAACCACTATTGGCAGAGTTCCATCCGCTGCTTTTCTGAAAAGCGGGGAACCCGAGCGTTCCAGGAACTGGATGCCCTGTGCCAATCCCGTGGTGGGTATGGCCTGCATGCCTGTGGCACTGCTCTGGTGTATGATCGAGGGTTTACCGGAATCCCGGCTGCTGGGGTGGCAGTAATAAGACCTTCCCCCCGAAAAAGGATCATCCTTTTTTGCCAGTAACTGCAGCATCAGCTCATAGGGTGTGAAACCGATGGTGAGCAGGATGCTATCGTCGCGGTAATAGGGACTTACCCAATCGCAGGGTAAGAGCTGCATGCCGGCAGCAATCTGTATGGCTTCATGACCGCGCGATGTGGAATGCACATATTTACATACCTGCCTGTTGGCATCATAGGTATCGCCCATTGCCCGGGCGGTAACCATGAGTTCATAAGCATGTAACAGGGTTTCTGGCGTCAGCATCAGCAGGTCATCTTCGGGAATGAAACAAAAAGGGGTTCCGTATTATTTGATCTCGAGGGCAAATACCTTTTCCTTATCATAAAAACCCTCAAGTACATCATCCGTAACACACTCTCCTACGCCCGAAGGGGTACCGGTATAGATCAGGTCGCCGATATTGAGTGAGAAATACTGGGAAATATGCGATACGATCTCATCAAAGGGGAAGATCATATCACTCGTGTTGCCACTCTGCACCACTTCCTTGTTCTTCTGTAAGGAAAAAATGATCGGCTTATTCCTGAGCTCATCGGTAAAAGGTATCCATTTGCCGATGATGGCAGAATTGTCCCAGGCTTTCGCTTTTTCCCAGGGCAGGCCCTTTTTCTTGAGCTCCGCCTGCAGGTCGCGCGCGGTGAAATCGATACCGATGGTAAATGCATCGTAATATTTATATGCCGATTCCTCGGTTACATATTTGCCATTCTTGCAGATACGCAGTACCACTTCCGCTTCGTAATGCAGTTCATTGGAAAACTCAGGATAATAAAAAGGAGCGTTCGACTGCATCAGGGCAGTCTTGGGTTTCATAAAGATCACCGGTTCTTCCGGAACGGCATTGCCCAGTTCTTTGGCATGTTCTGCATAATTCCGGCCCACACAAAAAATTTTCATAAGGTAACAATTTAAAATACTAATTAAATAGCCTGTTGATACAGATACGGCAGCAGCTACTTAGATTATATTTCTCCAGTGGCATAACGCCCGTTATGGCCATTTTATTGCCCGAAAACGAGGTTATTTGTCAGGTTCATCGTCCGCTCAATCCCAATGGAAGCAAAGGATTCAATGATCTCAACACATTTTTCGATCTTTTGTTGCACTACGGGGCTCTCGGCGCTTGTCCATTTACCCAGTACAAAATCAATCTGCCGGCCTTTCGGGAAATCATTCCCGATGCCAAACCGGAGTTTTGGGTACTGGTCGGTACCCAGGGTGAGCTGGATATCTTTCAGGCCATTATGTCCCGCATCACTGCCCGATCCCCTTAAACGGAGTTTGTTCAGAGAAATGGCCAGGTCATCCACAATGGTGAGTGTGGCCGCCAGTTCAATTTTTTCCTTATCCATCCAGTATTTGAAAGCCTTACCACTCAGGTTCATAAAAGTGGTGGGTTTGATGCAGATAAAGGTCTTCCCTTTCCATTTTACCTCGGCCACATCGGCTAACCTGTCGGCCCTGAAAAAACCGCCGTGTTTCAGTACAAAAGCAGTAACCACATCAAAACCGATATTGTGACGGGTATGTTTATACTCGTCACCAATATTACCCAGACCCGCAATCAGAAATTTGTTCATAGATAGCCCAAAATTAGCCCGGAAAAAGCATTCAAAATACGGGTTCGCAGGAATTGGATCCGTACCTGACCGGAATCCGCTAAAATATCCGGGAATTTTAGTTTCCAGTCCATTATTCAGTCCCGTTGTCTTAATTTCACCCCGTAGCCCAGTATCCTGAATATGCAATCACTGACCGGTCAAATCAAACGTTTCTTCAACTGGATAGCCAATATCGGAATATCTGACTCCATCAGCTTTTATGAACGGAAAAAAACACAGCTGATCAACCTGGCAGTGGGCCTCGGCATACCTGTCAATATTTATTTCGCTGTCAAAAATTTCGTTGAAAACAGAACAGATCTGGCCATCATCAATGTCTGCCTTATGACCGGGGCTTTTACCATTCTGATCATCAACAGTTATCAGAAATTCCTGCTTGGCCGGAGTGTTCTCAGTTTCCTGGCCAGTATCCTGTTTTCTGCCAGTGCCATCCTGTTCCGTAATGGTAGTGAATATTTTCTGCTACTGAATGTGGTCATCATCATCACTTTTTTTTCTGATAAGAGATTCCTGATCAGTTTCACTATTGCCAATATTCTCCTGTTCATTGGTATCAAGGTATTCCTGAACAGCTCTATCGTATTTGACCAGGTTCCTTTCAGCAGGGTCATGTTCAACATGATCTGGGCAGTAGGTATGATGGTGCTGGCTTTGCTTTTTTTTAAAAATGAACAGCTCTCCTACCAGAAACAGGTAGAAGAAAAGAACCACGAACTGGAAAGCATGAATCAAACCAAAGAAAAACTGTTTTCCATCATTGCACATGATCTCCGTTCGCCCATCGGCCAGCTCAAATCATCGCTGGAAATGGTGAATAAAAAATACATCACACCAGAACAGTTCATGGAGATAACGGGTAAATTATCGATGCAGGTAGACCAGGTATACGGCACACTCGACAACCTGTTACGGTGGAGTGTGAGCCAGTTCAAAGGAATCAAGGTCCTGCCGGAAAAAGTATCGCTGGACCATTTAATAACACACCATGCCGTACAGTTCGTACAACCCTACCTTGAACAGAAGAATATACGTCTGCATACCGAAGGCCTGCAGCAGCAGCTATGGGCCGATCCCGACCACCTCACACTGATCTTCCGTAACCTGCTGACCAATGCCATCAAATACAGTTACCCGGATGGCACCATCACGATCCGCGCCTATCCCAACAATGACCAGGTTGTTATAGAGATCAGGGACAATGGCATGGGCATGCCTGCCGAAGTGCAGGATTCGCTGTTCAACTCCGTGGTCATGATTTCCAATACGGGTACATCGAATGAGAAGGGCACCGGGCTGGGACTGAAGATCTGTAAAGAATTCACCGAAAAGAACCAGGGAAAGATCTGGGTACAGAGCAGTCGGGGTAAAGGGAGTAGTTTTTACCTATCCTTCCCAAAGGCACAATAAAAAACCCGGAACCAGGTCCGGGCTTTTCAGGAAAGATATCTGGAAGATTATTTCTTCTTCTCGTCTTTTGCTGCAGTAGCTTCTTCCTGTTTCAGCTGACGGGTCAACACCACAGATGCGATCGGAATACGTGGAGAGTTGAGGATCTCGATACCATCCACTTTCACATCTTCCACACGGATGTTTCCGTTCAGGTCCAGGTTGGTAATATCGACCTCAATGTTCTCCCTCAGGTCTTTTGGCAGGGCCTTAACCTTCAGGGCTTTGATCTTGGTGATCAGTTTACCACCACCTCTTACACCCACAGAAGTTCCTGTGAATTTGATAGGCAGGGTAGCAACCACTTTCTTGTCATTGACCAGTTCCAGCAGATCCACGTGGATCAGGGAATCAGTTACTTTGTCAAACTGCAGGTCTTTCAGAATGCATTTGTAGTTTTTGCCGTTCACCACTACTTCGGCCAACTGAAATTCACCAGTGTACACCAAAGGCTTGAAAGCCTTCGCAGAAGCATAAAAATTAACCTCTTCGGCACCCCCGTAAATTACACCCGGCACATTTTCCTGAGAGCGAATCTGGCGGGCGGCTTTTTTGCCATGCTCGGTCCTCAGGTGACCTTCGATTGTAATTGTTTTCATAAATTATATTTTTTGGACGGCAAAGGTAGGGAAATAGCAATTAATAATGCGTAATTAATAATGAGTAATGAGATGAGGGGGGTATAAAAAATAATTGCCTAATTGTTTAAAAATCAGGCAATTACCAATTATTAATTACTAATTACTAATTTACTTGTCCCTTCCGCGCAATTGGGAGTGAATAAACAGGCTGGTAATGCTCTTGTTTTCGTAGGCATTCCGGATCGCGATAGCGAACAGATCGGCCACCGAAATGGTTTTGATCTTGGCGCTTTCCTTACGCAGCGGAATGGTGTCGCAAACCACCAGTTCTTCCAGCACACTGTTCTCAATATTCTCATAAGCCTTACCACTCAAAACCGGGTGGGTGATCATAGCGCGAACACTGCGGGCTCCCTTTTCTTTCAGCAAACCAGCCGCTTTGGCCAGGGTTCCACCGGTATCGCAGATATCGTCTACCAGGATGATATCCCTGTCGGTCACATCACCAATGACCACCATGCTGGCGATCTCATTGGCGCGTTTGCGGTGTTTATCGCAGATCACCATTTCGGCATTGAAATAACTGGCTATCTCGCGTACCCGGTTGGTGCTGCCCACATCCGGCGCCGCAAATGAAAGATTCGGCAGTTTTAACTGCTCGATATAAGGAATGAAGATCGCAGAACTATCCAGGTGGTCCACCGGCACATCAAAGAAACCCTGGATCTGCGGTGCGTGCAGGTCCATGGTGATGACCCTGTCTGCACCAGCCGCTTCTAACAGCGTGGCGATCAGTTTGGCGCCAATGGCAACACGGGGTTTGTCTTTCCTGTCCTGGCGTGCAAAACCATAATACGGAATTACGGCAATGATCTTGTAAGCGCTGGCTCTTTTGGCCGCATCGATCATCAGCAACAGTTCCAGCAGGTTATCGGTGGGCGCATAGGTACTTTGTACCAGGAAAACATAGTCGCCGCGGATACTTTCGAGGAAGATCGGCTGAAATTCCCCGTCGCTGAATTTCTGGATGTTGATCTTTCCGATGGGGGCGCCAAAACGTTGGGCAATTTTTTCTGCCAGCTTCTGAGAACCAGTGCCGGAGAATATCTTAACGGATGGGTTCATAATGTGTGGGGATGTGGCGCGAAGATAGAGATAAGGTTAAGAAATTGTAATTTGATTTTACTATAAATTTTTCTTATGCACAAATTTTCTATCAAGGACTGGCCGGCTGATGACCAGCCCCGGAAAAAGCTGTTACAGCAGGGAGCAGGCTCACTCAGCGATTCCGAATTACTTGCTATCCTGATCAATACCGGAACTAACAACCATTCGGCCCTGGATGTGGCCAAAAACCTCCTTTTTGCCGCAGAAAATAATCTCAGTAAACTGGCGGAATGGAGTGTTCAGGGTATGCTGCAAAAAAAGATCCGGGGGCTTGGTGAGGCCAAAGCCATCAGTATAGCCGCCGCCCTGGAACTGGGCATCCGCCGGAATGCCTCGGGGCGTAAGAAACATAAGATCACCAAAAGCGGGGATATCGCCGAATTTCTCCGGGTCACACTGGAACACCGGCAAAAAGAAGTATTTGTGGTCGTATTCCTCAACCGCAGCAATACCATCACCCACCAGGAACTGATCAGTGAAGGCGGACTCACCGGCACCGTAGCCGACCCCCGCGTGATCCTGAAAAAAGCCCTGGAACACAACGCCACCGCCATCATACTCTGCCATAACCACCCCAGCGGCAACCTGCACCCCAGCCATGCAGACGAGCTCATTACCCAAAAAATAAAGCAGGCCGCCAGCCTGCTCGATATCCTGCTCATGGACCATATCATCGTAGGGAATGAAGGGTATTTCAGTTTTGCAGATGAGGGGATGATTTAGGGGGTTTGTAGTTTGTGGTTTGTTTGTGGTTTCAGTTTGTGGTTGTGCCAACTGTAAAAAACACCAACCCCCAACTATAAACAACCACCAACTACAAACTAACCACAACCACAAACCACAAACTACAAACCACAAACTAAATCAAGCTTGCGCCGTAGGTCCCCCAAAATTCATCGGGATCTCGATATGTTCCAGATCTTTGATCGGGCCGTTGGCGGCCTCATATCGTTCAATATTCTCTTCCAGGGCGCGCATGAAACGTTTGGCGTGCATGGGCGTAAAGATGATCCTTGATTTTACCTTACTCTTGGGCGTACCCGGCATCACATTGACAAAATCAATCACAAATTCGGCATTGCTGTGTGTAATGATGGCCAGGTTGGCATAACTGCCTTCGGCTACTTCTTCACTGATCTCAATGTTCAACTGTGCGGGTTGCTGTTCCATATAGGTTTGTTTCCACAAATGTAGGCAAAGCCTCCGGTAAACCGGGCAGGTAGCAAAACAAAGCGGGTTGACATATTGTCAACCCGCTTTTATTCAGATGATCCGGTGATGCTGATTAATCAACATCCCAGAACAGTCTTGTTTTGAATACATCGATTCCGGTTGGAACGTTTGAGTTAGAACCAGACTCGGTGTTAGGATAGAAGAAACGCAGGGGTCTGTCTGCAGAGGATACACCTGGAGATTGTGGTGTAACAGGCAGGTTAGACTTCCTGTATTCGGTCCATGCTTCCAGGCCGCTGAAGTTAACCAGGGCCAGCCATTTCTGGATGGCGATTGCATGCAGCTTATCGGTAGAAGCGCTCCAGTCTGCATCAGCGATACCGCTGGTCAGCAGTGCGTTAGCATTGGTAGCAGCATCTGCAACACCCAGAAGACGGAAAGACTGTTTAACACCCTCTTCGTAGTAAGACTGAGCGGTACCTGGCAAAGTAACGGCAGGAAAACGCTGTTTGGCTTCGGCCAGTGAAAACTGGATCTCAGCAGCAGACATCAATACTATGGGTCTGTTGAACTGTCCTTTCACGATCAGGCTTGGCCCGATATAAGAGCTGGAAGGAGCGGTATAACCCGAAGCAACACCAAAGGGTACACCTACATAGTTCTTAACCAGCTCTGCATTGGTGCTGATACCTGGTGTAGCTCCTTTTTCACCGCCCTTGGCATAAGCAATACGCTTCAGACGGAAAGTATCATTAGCAGAAATCAGCTGATCGAAAAGGAACTTGGTAGGGCGGGGATACCGTCCTAAAGATTGGGTAGCGCCATTGGCCTTATATCCCCATCTTTCATAAATGGGATTCAGTTTACCATCGCTGGCAACATAAAAAGAAGCCCCACCTACACCTACTTCTTCACCCGTAATAAAACCGCTACCTTCTGTAACGATCTTGTTGATCTCGGTGGTGATGTATGCATCGCGTCCTGTAATACGTGACTGGTGCATCAGGATACGCAGCTTCAGAGAATTCGCAAAACGAACCCACTTTGTTGTATTACCACCAAACATGATATCCGTACCACTTCCGGTATAGGCACTGGTAAAAGCATTGGCTTTCAAATCTACGATCGCAGCATCCAGCTGGGTGATCAGCGATTCATAAACGGTTTTCTGGTTATCGAACTTGGGAGCCAGGGAAGCCAATCCTTTCAAAGCATCCGTATAAGGGACGTCACCATACATATCAATCAGCGCCTGGTACACATACGCTTTCATAACGCTTGCCGGGCCTTTGAAGAATTTCTGACCATTGGCATCGGCATTGTTCAGTACATACTGGTAGTCCTGCAGGTTATCAAACAAACCATCCCAATAGTTAAAATCACCATTGGTGAACTGGTAGTTAAAAGTAGTGGGACTCAGGATATACGAGCTGGACTGCGTCCATTGACCGGACCAGTAAGATCCGATCTCGTTAGGGCTCACCAAACGAGCGGCGGTCGTATTTAACGCATTAGTTAACACTACAGCAGGTGTAGCCGTTGGCACACTATTCGGGTTCGTATTGATATCCAGGAAAGACTTCTTACATCCTGTCATCAACAACGCACCTAAGGCCAGTGGATATATTGATTTAAATTTCATAATTCAAAATTTTAAAGTGTTGTGTGATCTTAGAATGTCAGGTTTAAGTTGATACCATACTGTCTAACAGGAGGTGTCTGACCAGTACTGTTCAAACCAATACCGTTACCTGTTGTTCTGCTGAACTCAGGATCCGTAAAGTAGTTTTTCTTGTCTTTGATCGTGAACAGGTTCCTACCATACACAGAAACACTCGCAGCAGAGAATACTTTGGTCTTTGCGATCAGAGAAGCCGGCACATTCCAGGCGAGGTTAACATCCCTTAATTTGATGAACCAGGCTGGTGTAACAAAATTCTCAGAGATCAGGCGGTAGTTATCTACCCACAGACCATACTCCGCTTCACGAACATTTACATTGTTGTCAACCAGTTTGCCACTCGCATCAAGATAAGCTGCGTTCTCAAATACATGCGGGGTACGGTTAGAAGTCCAGCCGCCTGAACCGGTAAAGGTCATTTGTCTGGCCAAATCAGAATACACTACATTACCACCACGGTATTCAAAGTTGAAGGCAAAAGAGAATGATTTATATGACAGTCTTGAACCCAGTCCCATGATGTGTCGGGGCAGGGTACCACCTCTTGCAACCAGGGCCGTATTACGGATCGGGTAACCGCTGGCGCTGTTTACCAGTCTTCTGCCAGAACCATCAGCTGCATACGTGTAACCATCTGTTTTCAGCATAGGGAAACGGCTTCCTTTGATCACGTTGGCATTGGCATAACTATAACCATCGGCCAACTGAAACTGGTCTACACCAGGAAACAGGTCGATCACTTTGTTATCGTTATAAGAGTAACGCAGGTTGAAATCCCATTTCAGTGAACGGGCACGCAGGATCTGCACTTTCAGGTCAGCCTCATAACCCCAGTTCTTAGACTCGCCTATATTGATCAGCAGGTTAGGATAACCGGTTGTGTTAGGCACTTTAACCGTGATCACCTGTCCTTTAGACGACTGTGTATAAGCAGTTACATCCAGGTTAACACGGTTGTTGAACAACTGTAATTCAGCACCCGCTTCGTAAGAAGTTACAAACTCTGGTTTCAGGTTAACATCAGGCAATACATCACCCACTGACAGACCCACGATGTTTCCGTAAGGGAATCCACCGCCGTTAGGATAAGTCAGATCCAAACCATATAACGGCAGGTTATCGTTACCGTTACGGTTCACATTCAAACGAACTTTTGCATAGTTCAGGGTATTGCTCTTCAGGGAAGGCAACGCATCTGTTGCAATGAATGACAGGGCCACACCATAGTAAGGATAAGACCAGGTATTGGTAGGCCTGTTAGGTTTGAAGAAGCGGGAAGTGGCATCGTAACGGAAAGTACCGTTCAGGATCAGCCAGTCCTTGTAACCGGTGGAAAGGTCGGCATAGTAACCATACTTACGCTCCAGGGTATTGGATTCTTCTCCTGTCAATTCACCTTGCCTGTTTGATATATTGTATACATCGGGCACCACAACTGAGCCTGATCCAACTGAGATAAACTTGGTTTTACGCTGGTACAAACTGTAACCGAGGATCAGTTTGTTAGAGAACTGGCCAAGGTCTTTCTTAAACTGTAACTGGAACTCATTGTTGATCACATTCTCAGTTCTTGAATAATCAGTTACACCACCTAAGATATCTGTATTAGCCCTGTCAATACCATCATAGTCGTTGGCATAATCCCATGGAGCCGGAACATACGCACTGTTCTTGGCCCAGTCTGTATACAGGAACTTACCGGTTGTATTCTTACCGGTACGGGTATTGTTCATCACACCGATCTTATTAGAAATATTCAACCAAGAAAATGCCTTATAGTTCAGATCCAGGTTACCCTGGATGTTCGCGTCATTGTAACGCTGGCGGTTATTGTCCTTATTGAAATAAGGGTTGTTGTAGTAGTCATCATAGAAACCGTTCGGATTGGCAAACTTGTTGTTTCTCCAGTCACGCATTTCATTGATAGGAATGTGCGCCGCCACGTTGATCAGGTCAAAATAGAAATCAGAACTGGTCCTGTCGTAGTTCGCCTGCACATAAGAAGCGTTGAAACCAACACTCAGTTTACCATATTCCCTGGTAGCGCCCAGTCTTACACCGGTACGCTCGCTCTTATCCAAAGGCACGATACCATTGATCTTGTTGTTCTCTACAGACATGTAGAAAGTACCATTATCATCGCCACCCTGGAAGCTAACCTGGTTATTGGTAGATAAACCAATATCAAAAGCTTTTCTGCGGGCATTGGCTACCGGAGTGTAAGGGATGATGAATTTGCTGCCATCTTCCAGTACACGACCGGTGATCCTGTCTTTTCCATCATATGGATCACCATATTGCTGGTTCTCAAAAGGACGCCAGTTGTCTTTCATACGATCGAGGTAATTGGGTTTCCAGCCAGCAGTTCCAAAAGCATCGGCATAGTGAGAACCGTTACCGTATTGGGTCTGGAACCAGGGCAGGAAACTGATCTGCTCCAGGTTGGTGGTATTGGAATAAGATACTTTCAGTTTGCCCTTTGCACCTTTTTTGGTGGTGATCACGATCGCACCGTTGATACCGGCAGAACCGTACAGGGTAGCAGCCTGGCCACCTTTCAGGATAGATACATTCTCGATATCGTTGGGGTTGATCAGCGCCAGGGTTGTAGAAGTGGTTTGCATACCATCTACTACTACCAGGGCTTCGTTATT
This sequence comes from Bacteroidota bacterium, assembly GCA_016183765.1. Classification (GTDB taxonomy): domain Bacteria; phylum Bacteroidota; class Bacteroidia; order Chitinophagales; family Chitinophagaceae; genus Sediminibacterium. Next base: position 438,836 of record JACPEA010000013.1, on the reverse strand, counting down.
ACCGGTCAGAGAACGGTAACCCCGTAATACCACTTTCACGGCAGGGTCAACACTGTTGTTTACATTGTATACGGCAAGACCGGAAACTTTACCGGATAATGCCTGCGCCAGCTGAGGAGAACGACCCACGGTGATCTCTTCATTGGATACCCTTGCATAAGCATAACCGATCTCCTTGCTTTTTTTACGGATACCCTGGGCGGTAACCACCACGTTCTCCAGTTCATTCACTGTTTTAGACAGTGTAATGTTGAGTACGGATGATTTACCAACTTTTTGTTCAACCTCGTTAAAACCAACAGCAGTAAACACCAGTACCGCATTATCAGCAGCGCTGATACGGAAAGAGCCATTGGCATCTCCAATGGCGGCAGTACTGGTACCCTTGATTTTAACGGAAACACTGGGAACGGGGGCCCCCTGGTCATCTTTAACGGTACCCGTGATCGGACGTACCTGTGCAGTAACCGCTATTGAGAAACATAGCAATGCCACTGCAAGTGTGGATACAATTTTCTTCATGTTTTTAGTTTTTGGATAAACTTTGAGTGAACGAATATAACCAATAGCGATAAAATGTTAAAAAAAAATTAATTCAACAGATTTTACAATCAGTTAACACGCTACGAACGCGAATTAGACCGGATAATGCGCTTTTCTGCTGCGTTAAAACAAAAAAAATTGTTAATAATTATAATATATTATATATAAATAATTGACAAACAGTATAAATAATACATGATCTTTTACAAGCATTTTATTGGACCCCTACAGGCAGGCTGTTCATGGTGTAACTGCTCCATTAACCACCTGAAACGGTTCAACAAATAGCGATCGACAGGCCCGGTCGGGGAAAAAAAATGGTTCCGGCTAGGCCATTTCAGATAATTTTGCGCCAGATATGTTATTACTAGATGGAAAAACCGCTTCCGCCGCGGTTAAAAACGAGATCCGGGAAGAGACCCTGCAGTTACTGGCCGCAGGCAAAAGAGCCCCCCACCTGGCGGCCATACTGGTAGGAACCAATGGCGCCAGCGAAACCTATGTGGCCAGTAAAGTAAAGAACTGCGAGGAAGTAGGGTTCCGCTCCACCCTGATCCGGATGGATGCCGACGTGGCCGAGGCCGAATTACTCGATGCCATCGCCCGCCTGAACGCTGATCCCGAAGTGGACGGTATACTGGTTCAGTTACCCCTGCCCAAACAGATCAGTGAGCAGAAAGTGATCGAAGCCATCGATCCGGACAAAGATGTGGACGGCTTCCATCCCAGCAGCGCCGGTAAACTGGTGCAGGGCCTGCCCAGTTTTATCCCCGCCACACCTTACGGAATCATGCTGATGCTGGAGCTGTTCGATATCACCACCAAAGGCAAACATGCCGTGGTCATCGGTCGCAGCAATATTGTGGGACGCCCCATGAGCATCCTGCTCAGCAGTAACCAGAAAAGAGGCAACTGTACCGTGACCATCTGCCATTCGCATACGCCCAATCTCCAAGAGATCTGTCTGCAGGCCGACATCATCGTAGCCGCACTGGGCCGACCCGAATTTGTAAAAGCGGATATGGTGAAGGAAGGTGCCGTGGTCATCGACGTAGGTATCACCCGTGTTGACGATCCTACCGCCAAAAAAGGATTCCGCATCAAAGGCGATGTGGCTTTTGCAGAAGTGGCCCCCAAAACATCCGCCATCACCCCCGTACCCGGTGGCGTAGGACTGATGACCATTGCGGGATTACTGAAGAATACATTACAAGCATATAAACAGAATCATGCAATTTGAAAATTAGTGAATTTGAAAATTTGAAAATTTGGGCTGATCGGACTTCCTACATTTTCAAATTACCACACTCTTAAATTTTCAAATTTCTCTCCTAACCTTGTATTCCATGCTACACACGCATACAACAACTTCCTTACCAGTCATGGAGGCTTTCTATACCATCCAGGGCGAAGGGTTTCACCAGGGCCGGGCCGCCTATTTTATACGGCTGGGCGGTTGCGATGTGGGTTGTGTGTGGTGTGATGTGAAAGAAAGCTGGGATGCCTCCCAACACCCGCAGGTATCCATTGAACAGATCGTGGCAGATGCCCAACTGCACCCGGGCCGCCTCGCTGTGATCACTGGTGGAGAGCCACTGCTGCACAACCTGGATGAACTGACCCGCCAGCTGCACAAAGCAGGTTTTACAACCAATATCGAAACCTCGGGTTCATCGCCATTGAGCGGTGAATGGGACTGGATCTGTTTGTCGCCTAAAAAATTCAAAGCGCCGCTTCCTGCCATCCTGCCCAAAGCCAGTGAACTGAAAGTGGTGATCTTTAACAAACATGATTTTGAATGGGCCGAAACCTATGCTGCCCAGGTAAATGCTGACTGCAAACGGTACCTGCAACCCGAATGGAACAAAGCCGCAGAAATGACCCCGCTGATCATCAACTACATCAAAGCCCATCCCCAATGGGAACTTAGCCTGCAGGTTCATAAATACATCAACGTGCCTTAAACAGCCGCGGCAGTGCGCTGCTGAAATTTAACAAACCGCTGTTTCGCTTTTTTACGATCTTGTTCAGACTATGAAAACAATCTTGTTGTGTTGGGCGGTATTATTCACTGTAACCGGTTATTCGCAGGTGTACAACCCCGAAAAGATACAGGCGAAAGCCGTAAAATCGTACGAGAACGCATTGGAACTGTTACAGGATGGGCAAATACGCGAAGCCGTTCCCATGCTCATGCGATCCATCAAAGAAGACAGCAATTTTGTGGATGCCTACCTCTCACTGGCCGGCGCACTGGGTCAGTTGAAAAGATACGACCAGTCGGTAAAACTGTATGAGAAAGCAAGGGCCAAAGACACAGCTTATTTTCTTTTATACCACCTGCCCTATTCCATCAACCTTGCCGGACAGGGCAGATTTGAAGAAGCCCTGGAAGCGGTGAAACATTTCCTGCGTTATCCCAGACTGAATGAACGCAGCATCAAAAGCGCACAATACCGGATCCGCTGTTATGAATTTGCCATCCGTTATGCACAGGAACATGCATCCGCTTCCTACACCTTCAACCCGGTGAACCTGGGAGACAGTGTAAACACCGCCGCATCTGAATACTATCCCTCGGTAACGGTCACAGACAGCCTGCTGGTATTTACCCGCCTGCAACAACGGAGCCGCGAAGATTTTGTGGAAAGCCGCATCAGCAAACAGGGATTTGGTAAATGGAAACTGATAGAAGGCGATATCAATATCGAGACCAACAAAGGCGCACTTTCCGTATCGCAGGATGGTGAATGGATGATCTTTGCGGGCGATCTCTCTACACAGGGCCACCGGAGTTTTGATATCTATATCTCCTATTTAACCCCCCAGGGCTGGAGCGAACCACAAAACGCAGGCCCGAATATCAATACGGATTTTTATGAGAGTGGGCCTACGTTGAGTCCCGACAAACGGGCCCTGTATTTTATCAGCAATCGCCCGGGTGGTTATGGCGGAAGCGATCTGTATGTAAGTTATCGCCAACCCAATGGTAAATGGGGACCTGCTGAGAACATGGGACCTGGTATCAACTCAGCCGGAGATGAGCAGGCGCCTTTCATCCATGCAGATAACCAGACCCTGTATTATACCTCGGATGGTTTACCCGGATATGGCGGCACCGACCTGTTTGTCATCCGCAAGAACCTGGATGGCGAATGGGGCAAACCCGAGAACCTAGGTTACCCCATCAACACCATCGAAAATGAAGGAAGCCTGGCAGTTTCCGCTGACGGACTCACCGCCTATTATGCCAGCGACCGGAGTGACAGTCGCGGCGGTCTCGACATTTACCAATTCAACCTGCGTCCCGATATCAGGCCTTACAGAACCCTGTACGTAAAAGGCAAAGTGATGGATGCAAAAACAGGCAAACCCTTACCCTCTTCTGTTGAACTGGTGGATAACAATAACCGCCACGCACTGATGAAACTGCAGACCGATGAACTGGGCGAATATTTCATCACATTACCCACAGGAAAAAACTATACGTTCACCGTTAACCGAAAGGGATATCTTTTTTACAGCGAGTTATATGCCTTACAAAACAAGGAGGCCGACAGCGTATACCGGAAAGATATTTACCTGCAACCCGTAGCGTTGAATGTGGTCAGCACGTTCCGGAATATCCAATTCGCCACCAACTCGTTCGAATTGCCGCAGGACGCATTCATTGAACTGGACCGTTTGCTACAGGTATTGACAGAAAATCCCGGCCTGAAAATAGAGATCAGTGGACACACAGATAATATAGGCAAAGCGGAAGATAACCAGGTACTGGCTACCAACCGTGCCAAAGCCATTGCCGCTTACCTGGTAAGCAAAGGCATAACGCAGAACAGGATCAGCTACAAAGGTTACGGCGCTACGCAACCCATTGCCGATAACCAAAACGAAGCCGGAAGGGCGCAGAACCGGAGAACTACGTTTACTATAACAGGATTATAGCGTATAAATACCTAACGGAGATCCTGATCTTTTTGCGGAGCTTGGAAAAAAATCTTTCCCATGCAGGAAGAAACCTTGTACCAGGTGGCGCTTACCCTGGTACCCGACCTGGGCGTTGTGAGAGCCCGCCAGCTGGTAACACAGCTGGGATCTGCTTCGGCAGTCTTCAAAGCAAAGAAAAAAGAGATCGCCGCCGTAGAAGGTATTGGCGAAACCTGTGCCCGCTCAGTGAAAGGATGGAACGCTTTTGCAGAAGCCGAAAAAGAACTGGATTTCGCAGAAAAGAATGGCATACAGGTCCTGTTCCTGACAGACCCTGCCTATCCGCAGCGACTGCTGCATTGTTACGATCCGCCAACCGTACTGTATTACAAAGGCAGTGCCGACCTGAACCGTCCGCGTATCATCAGCATTATCGGTACCCGAAGCCATACCGATTATGGCCGGCAGGTTACCGAACAACTGGTAAGCGCTTTACAAACCCAACAGGTAACGGTTGTCAGCGGTCTCGCATTCGGGATCGATGCCATTGCCCATCGTGCCGCTTTACAAAACCAATTGCCTACTATTGGGATACTGGCTCACGGACTGGATACCCTGTACCCCATGCAACACAGGACACTGGCAAGAGACATGCTTGTGAACGGGGCATTGCTCACCGAATTCAGAAGCGGCACAGAACCCGACAAACACAATTTTCCCAAACGAAACCGTATTGCCGCCGGACTGGCCGATGTTACGGTGGTGATAGAAACACCTGTGAAAGGCGGCAGCATGATCACCGCCGAACTGGCCTGTAATTACAACCGCGACCTGTTTGCCGTTCCCGGCAGGATCGGTGATCACAAGAGCAGTGGCTGCCTGCAGCTCATCAAACAGAACAAAGCCATCATCTATACCAGCCCGGAAGAATTGCTGGATACCATGGGTTGGATAGAAATGAAAAAAACGCCAGTCAAAAAACAGCGGGAACTATTTCTTGAATTCACCGGTGAAGAAAAAAAGATCGTTGACCTTTTGCTGATACAGGAAAGCATGCCTCTTGACCTGCTTTACCTCCAAAGCGGCTTAAGCAGCAGTACCGTAGCAGCGGTGTTATTGAAACTGGAGTTGCAGAATGTGGTGATATCGCTGCCGGGAAAAATGTACCGGCTTACCTGATTCAGTACACATAGGGTAATCGCGTAGTTTATTCAGGAAGACCATATACCGTTTCATGGTGCTCGCGCAGTTCATTCTCTTTCTTACGCCAGCTCAGTAACAGGACCATGGCAACAAGGGCCAGTACACCGGGTAATAAAAAAGCGTACACAAGCCTGTCCAGCCGGTTCTGGTAGATCCATCCTGAAATGAGGGCGCCACTACCGATACCCAGCTCCAGTGCAATATATACCGATGCAACGGCCCTGCCCCTATTCTCCGGTTTACAGAGATCAACGGTCCAGGCCATAATGGTCGGCCCGTTCATACCAACACTGAGTCCGAGTATGCCGGCGCTGATGATCACCATCGTAACCGTATGCGCAAAAGAGAGCACCACCATACTGATCACCATGGTAAAAGATGACCAGATCAGCACCATGATGCGCCCGTGTTTATCGGAAGCCTTGCCCAGCACAAAACGGATCAGCAGGGAGGCGATGGTATAACAGGCATAAAAGAAACCTTTGTTTTTCATGCCCACCGATTCGCTCAGGTCGGGCGAGAGTGTTAACACCACCCCGATGGAAAAACTAAGCAGTAACATGGTGATGGCCGGGCGCACAGAACTAATGTCGAAGATCTCATCTTTTTTGATGTGCAGGATATTCACAGAGAACTTCTGCGGGTTGGGCAGGGTTTCCTTGATATTGTAAAGGATGATCACAGAACCGAGTGCAAACAGGGCCGATACGATGAACATAGTATTGTAAGAATACCCCATTACCAGGTAACTGCCCGCCAGCGGACCGATGGAAGAACCCAGGCTATAACCGATGGCCAGCGCACCCAGCGCTTCACCCCTTCTGGATGCATGCACCACATCGGCTCCATAAGCAGAGGTAGCCGTCGGTTTAAAGCCTGTAGAGAATCCATGAAAAAAACGAAGCAGTAAAAAACCACTCACGGTAGTAAGCACCGGGTACAGGAGGCTGCATACCACGCAGACCAGTGAACCAAAGATCATCACCGGCACACGGCCAACCGTATCGGTCAGCTTACCGCTGAAGGGACGTGAGATACCTGCCATCAGCGTAAACAGGGAAATGATCAGTCCTTTGTATTCAGCCCCGCCTAGGCTGGTCAGGTAACCCGGCAGTTCAGGTATCATCATGCTGAAACTGGCGCTGAACAGGAAATTACTGAAGATGAGCAGTCCGAACTGGATATTCAAATAAGGGGCATCAGCAGCAGGAGCGGTACTTGTCATTGCCCAAAAGTAAACACAATTCATTTCCTGCGCTTGCAGAATATATACACCAAAACTATACTGCTTGATATATGAAAATACAGGTTGTTTTCGTTCTTACTGTATGAAAATAACAGACTTGAGCGCGTGTATTACCCTACAGAAAGAAAGTATATCATTTAAACATAAGGATAGGGAATCCAGATATCGGAGATTACTAGACACACTATTATGCAGCGATATGGGGTCAAGTTTCCCAAGTATTTTTCAATGCCAATATGATTTAAAAGCTTTCCTTCTGCGAAGAGTCTACCCAGCGGGGGACTCTTCGTTTAGAAGCAGCGCTTAACACTGTTTCACTCATCATAGCACAGAAAACTAAGTTCCTTCTGCGAAGAGTCTACCCAGCGGGGGACTCTTCGTTTAGAAGCAGCGCTTAACACTGTTTCTCTCATCATGGCACAGAAAACTAAGTTAGCGGTTTTATTTCTCTGCGGAGTGTCCTTTTAACACAGAATCTGCGGAGAACTCTCTTTTTTATTTCGTTGGACACTCTCTGAAGAAGGAAAAAATTAATCAGATGAAACATGCCCAGAGTTTTTTAGTGGCGAAACATGTTATCAAGCAATCATGTTTTTGATTTGATTTTGCACTATCGGAATGAATCCTCCCGCCATTGCCATAATTAAAATCTCTGTTAACATCCCTGGGTCACTAAGCTTAAGTCCAAAGGAAAAAAGTTGAACTAAGCAAACAGGTGATATCCCGGCAATGATTCCTACGAATATTTTTATTGCCATCGATGAAGATAATTTCAGAGCCCAAAAGACAATAATTCTATACAAAACAGTAGCAAATAGTAAAAATCCTGAAGTAACTGCAATAAGCGATAAAAATGAATTGTCATAACCTTCTCGAATCTTTTGAGGGGTCGATTGTAACTTTATTAGGACTGCTTTTGTAATGTAAAACCAAATGAGAGTACTAAAAAGTGTAATTATTAAATATGCAAGTGCATAAGATACGAATCGATGAACAGGGGTAGAGGCTTTTATTGACATCCTAATAATTTTTTCAATAATGTAAATGTTATTTCCCTTCTGCGAAGAGTCTACCCAGCGGGGGACTCTTCGTTTAGAAGCAGCGCTTAACACTGTTTCACTCATCATAGCACAGAAAACTAAGTTAGCGTTTATACGCAGGGGAATTCGCTTTTCTAAAAAATGGAGGCCTGTATTGAGTATTTTGTAATTCTAAGCGGTGGGTCCCCCGCTGGGGAGATCCTCCGGGGAAGGAACAAAAATTACTATAGAGATTTTTCAGACCATAAACGGCAACCCCTGCAATTACAGGCTGTTATAAAGGCCAGCCAAAAAAGTTTTGGAGCGAATTTGCCTGCTGCGCTATCTTTGCACATGGCAACAAGAAATACTCCTCCCCGCAACAAGTCAGCTCAGTCCAGGTTATTCGGCGAAGGCCTCACATTCGATGATGTATTGTTAATGCCCGCCTTCAGCGAGATCCTGCCGCGCGAAGTTGACATCCGCTCCCATCTCACCAAAAACATCGTACTGAACGTTCCCATGCTGTCTGCAGCCATGGACACCGTTACAGAAGCTAACCTGGCCATTGCCCTGGCACGTGAGGGTGGTTTGGGTATCCTGCACAAAAACATGAGCATTGAACGCCAGGCCGAGCAGGTACGTAAGGTGAAACGCAGCGAGAGCGGTATGATCGTTGACCCCATTACCCTGCTGGTAGACGCCACCATCGGTGATGCGCTGAAGCTGATGAAAGACAACAAGATCGGCGGAATCCCCATTGTGGATGCCGGGCAGAAACTGGTAGGTATCCTCACCAACCGCGACCTTCGTTTTGAAACGGACAAGAAACGGAAAGTGAAGGAAGTGATGACCAAAGACAACCTCATCACCGCCCCCGAAGGAACCGACCTCAAAAAAGCAGAAAAAATATTACGCCAATACAAGATCGAGAAATTACCCGTGGTGAACCGCCAGGGAAAACTCATCGGTCTCATCACCTACCGCGATATCCTGCAATTGCGCAATTACCCCAACGCCGTGAAAGATGGCATCGGAAGATTACTGGTAGGTGCGGCGCTGGGTATTACACAGGACCTGATGGACCGCGCTTCGGCCCTGCAGTTTGTAGGGGTGGATGTGGTTACCCTGGACAGTGCGCATGGACACAGCAAAGGTGTGATACAGGCATTGAAAGCCTTACGCAAGAACTTCCGGAACCTGCAGATCATTGCCGGTAACGTAGGTACCGCAGCAGGTGCCAAAGCACTGGCCGATGCCGGCGCCGATTGCGTGAAAGTGGGTATCGGTCCGGGCTCCATCTGTACCACCCGCATCGTTGCCGGTGCAGGTGTACCACAGCTCACCGCCATCATGGAAGCCAGCAATGCCCTGAAGGGAAAAAACATACCGGTGATCGCCGATGGCGGTATCCGGTATACCGGCGATATGGTAAAAGCACTGGCCGCCGGCGCCAATGTGGTGATGATGGGTAGTGTGTTCGCAGGTGTGGAAGAAAGTCCGGGCGACACCATCATCTACGAAGGGCGTAAGTTCAAGGAATACCGCGGCATGGGCAGCCTGGGCGCCATGAGCCAGGGCAGCGGCGACCGCTATTTCCAGGACGTGGAAGCCGATATCAAAAAATATGTACCGGAAGGCATTGAAGGTCGTGTGGCATACAAAGGATTCCTGCACGAAATCGTGTACCAGTATGTGGGTGGTTTACGTTCCGGTATGGGTTACTGCGGCGCCAAAGACATCAAAGCCCTGCAACAGGCCAGTTTTGTAAAGATCACCAACGCTGGTATGAAAGAGAGCCATGCGCATGATATCGATATTACCAAAGAAGCGCCGAACTACAGCAGGAAGTGAGTGTGAATCGTGAATCGTGAGTAGTGAGTGAAAGTTGCTGGATAACCGGGAACGCGAGCTTGTAGCTTACAGCTGAATATTGCTACCCACAGTCAAAAATCAAAAGTCAAAAATTAAAAAGCCAATGCGCCAAACAGGGCTTACCCATCAATAAACTGCTACCTCAACCACTCCAACTTAACCAAAGACTAAAGACCAAAGACTAACAAATCAAGTACCTTTCCGAAAAATAGCCGGTGAAAAAAAACAGTATTTTCAGCATACTGCTACTGTTGTGCTTCTTACATGGCAACGCACAGGACAACCGTTCGGGGTTACGCATCAGCGTGCTTACCTGTGCGCAGGGACAAGAACTCTATTCCACTTTCGGCCATACTGCTATCCGCGTGGTAGACAGTGTACAACAGACAGACATTGTTTACAACTACGGCACATTTGATTTCAGCGATCCCCATTTTTACAGCAAGTTCACCAGGGGTAACCTGGACTATTTTTTATCGACCGCTTCCCTGCCGGATTTCATGTACGAGTACCAGTCGGAAAACCGTGATGTACATGAGCAGGTACTGGCCCTGGGCGAACAGGCCAAAAAAGCCATCCAGCAGGCGCTGAACGATAACCTGGCCGGGGCAGCCCGTTATTACAAATACGATTTTCTGTACAACAACTGCACCTCCCGGGTGCGCGATATCCTGATGAAATATGGCGGTCTGCAGGCCGATCAGCAGCTGGTATCACCGGGAACCAGTTTCCGGGATATGCTGCACGAGTACCTCGACAGAGGCAACCAGGCCTGGAGCAAATTCGGGATCGACCTGGTACTGGGCAGTCCTATTGACAAAAAAGCGGGTATCGCCGAATCCATGTTCTTACCGGATTACCTGATGAAGGGGATTGACAGTTCGGTCCGCAGTAAAGACCATAACGTGCTGGGCGAAAAAATATTGATTAACCGGGGAACAGCGCCACAGGAACCCTTCCGGGATACTCCTTTGCGCCTGTTCAGTATGGTAGCTGTGATACTGGGTGTGTTATCCTTACTGAAAAATAAGATCGCTGTAAAGCTGAGCACCCTGTTTGATCTTGTCCTGTTCCTCGGCACGGGATTGATCGGCTGTTTATTACTGTTCATGTGGCTGGGTACCAATCATTCGGCCTGCGCCGCCAATTACAACCTGATATGGGCTATGCCGCTGAATCTGGTGGCAGCATTTGCCGTGTGGAAAAGACCCGGCTGGTTCCGGAAATACATGAGCGTATATGCACTGCTATTACTGGCAATCCTGTTATCCTGGTTCTGGCTGCCACAGCAACTGAATACCGGTTTCCTGCCCATCATCCTGCTGTTACTGGCACGCAGTGTGCAGCTGAGAAAAAGTAAGTCTTTATCCGATCCTGCACGTTAAAAATATTGGTATGCACAAATCCATCTCTTATCACGATTCCCCTATCTCCTACTCCGTACATGGCACCGGAAAAACCGTGGTATTGCTGCATGGTTTTGGAGAGGACAGCCGTATCTGGGATGACCAGGTGGCTTTTCTGCAGGAGCATTGCCAGCTCATTGTTCCTGATATTCCGGGCTCTGGAAATTCTGCCCTGCTGCAGTTGCACAAACTTCCTTCCGCCAGACAGCGGGACAATGTATCGATCGATGATTATGCAGATGTGGTACATGCCATTTTACAGGCAGAGAAGATCGACCATTGCCTCCTATTGGGGCATAGTATGGGCGGCTACATCACCCTGGCATTCGCCGAAAAATATCCCGAACGCTTAACCGGTTTCGGGCTGATACATTCCACGGCTTTTGCGGACAGTGAAGAAAAAAAACAGCTACGGACCAAAGCCATCGAAACCATTGGCCGGTATGGTGCAGCACCCTTTCTGAAGAACACGATCCCCAATTTGTTTGGGAAGTCCTTCAAAGAAAAATATCCCGAAAGGATCAACCAACTGATCCATGCAGCAGCAGGTTTTACCACAGAAGCCCTGCAGCAATATTACCAGGCTATGATACACCGGCCCGATCGCTGCCAGGTACTGAAAAGCAACCGCTTACCCGTTCTATTCGTTATAGGCACCGAAGACATGGCCGCACCGATGGAAGACGTGTTGAAACAGGTTTCACTGCCCGATATTTCATATATCCATATACTGCCGGATTGCGGGCATATGGGTATGTGGGAAGCGCCGGACACACTGAACCAATTGCTGCTGGCATTTATCCATCCTTAATCCTTACAGGGAATATGAAGAAATTTTTCTGTGAAGGACGACAACCCATTCCTGTTACCGACTGGATCACAAAACCTCTATTAGCCAACTCAACTTACCGAAACCCGGTCTGAAATCCAACAGCCGGGTACTCATTCCACCTTTCACCGCAGAGCCGCAGAGAGCGGGGAGTTTACGCAGAGATCACCCCAAACACTTACTTCAACATTCCTTGTTCCTTGTTCCTTATTCATTATTCCCTTCGTCTGTTCCTTGCTCATCTGTTAATCCCCCCTTTCATCATTCAACATTCCTTACTCAATATTCATGATTCATACCTCCCTTCGTCTGTTCCTTGCTCATCTGTTCATCTGTTCATCCCCCCCTTCATCATTCAACATTCCTTGCTCAATATTCATGATTCATACCTCCCTTCGTCTGTTCCTTGCTCATCTGTTCATCTGTTCTTCACGCCCTTCATCTATTCCTTGCCCCTTGTTCCTTGTTCCTTGTCCCTTGATCCTTGTTCCTTAATTCATCTCACCACATAACTCAACGCAACCACCCCACTTGTAAATTGCTGCGTTGACACCAGGTTCAGTTTTGTTTTGTCTTTGACGCCATCGAACAAAGGAATACCCTGCCCAAGAATAATTGGATTGACAAACAGCCAGTAGCCGTCGAGCAGATCCTGTTGCATCAGGGAATGGGTGGCTGAGGGACTGCCGAAAAGCAGGATCTCCTTATAACCACCCTGTGAAGACTGTTTGATCTCCTGTATCCTGTCCGCAAGATTGTCGCTGATGATGGTTGTATTAGGCAGAGCAGCGCCTTTCAGGCTTTTAGATACAACGATCTTGTGCGCCTGGTTATACCATTGTGCATGTTCTCTATCATGTTTGGAGGCATTGGGTTGGTCTCCCGCGGTGGGCCAGTAATTTTCCATCATCTGGTAAGTTACCCGGCCGTATAAGGCAGTATCACTCTCGCTGATCCTCTTGCCGACATGGTCAAAAATTTCCTGGTCAACAGTGATCCAGTCCATTTCTCCGTTCGGACCGGCCACAAAACCATCCAGGGACATGTGCATGAATGAAATGATTTTTCTCATAGGGTTGGTGGTTGATCTTTCTTTGAAGTTTGTTATGGTTATTGACAATGACAGCCAACTCTTTATATCAATATCTTTTCAATATCCTGTTGCTGTCTTGCCCTTACAACTTATGTTAACGATGGTGAATTTACCGAAACCCGATCATACATCCAACAGCCGGGTGCTCATTCCACCTTTCACCGCAGAGCCGCAGAGAGCGGGGAGTTTACGCAGAGATCACCCCAAACACTTACTTCAACATTCCTTGTTCCTTGTTCCTTGTTCCTTGTTCCTTGTTCCTTGTTCATTATTTCCCTCCTCTGTTCCTTGCTCATCTGTTCCTCTGTTCCCTCCCTCATTCAAATCAAAACTTCCCCAAAAAACGGAATAAACCAGCCCTGTAATGTTTTTTCAGTACAAGACAATGGGGCCATATTCGTTCTTCCTTCGTTATTGCTTCGTTCTTCCTTCGTCCCGGCTATACCTGTTTACTACCCTTTGTTCGCCCTTTCTTCGCCTTTTTCACTGATTTACCGGCCGCGGAGCGAAGAAAAGGCGAAGCGGAGGCGAACAAAACCATAGTAAACTAAGAGAATAATAGGAACAAACCTATGGGTTAAGCAGCAGGTACAGCCGTTTTGTACTCTTGTAAGATGTTGTTTCTCCGTTAAAAAGGAGGTAAAGCCGGCGGCACAACCGTTACATATAGTACATTCACATTTTGTAGAAAACAGCTAAGAGAAGCCTCCACAAATTACCCGTAACAGGATAAGAATGAGTGCATAACAGAATGAAAAAGTTTATCTATACTCTCGCTTTCGTGTTTTGCGTGTTGGCCGGCTATGGCAAACACATCACGGGTGGCGAAATTTATTATACCTACAAGGGAACCACCACCACGGGTAAACTTTCCTATAAGATCACTTTACTATTGTACAAAGACACCACCGTATCGGGGGTCGGCGTTGCCTCCCTGGGAATGTCGTACCCCGTTTCTGTTTTCCGGGGCGATAATAACCTGCCGGTGACCACCGTGCCTGCCAACCGGGTGAATTATGAGTATATGAACCTGTCTTACTACAATCCCTGTCTCAATGTAAGGCCACCTGTCCGGTTTGCCGTTGCCACTTATGAGGCAGATATAGAACTGGACCCTCTGGCAGCAGGCTATATTGTGGCGCATTCGCAATGTTGCCGGATTGACAACATAATCAATATCAATTCAATGAATGTGGGGGCTACCTATTGGGTGAAGATACCGGGGTCGACAGACAACCCCTTCGCACCCAATAATTCCAATGCAGTGTTCAATAAGCGGGATACCATCCTGGTCTGCAGAAGCTCCCCCATCGCCATCGACTTCTCGGCCATCGATCCGGATAATGATTCGTTGGTATACAAATTCATCCCCGGTTATTCTGGTGCAAGTGTTAACCGTCCTATCCCTATCAACGCAGATACGCCGCCGTATAATCCTGTGAATTACCTGGGCAGTTATTCCCCAATCCTACCGCTGGATTCAGGCATCACCATCAACCCCAGAACAGGGCTGGTGACCGGTATCGCACCTGCTACCACCGGCGTGTACCTGATGGCCGTACTGGTGGAAGAATACCGGAATGGTATCAAGATATCGGAACACCGGAAGGATTTCCAGATCAGCATCAACGACTGTACCATCACGGGCGCCCAGTTAAAACCGACCTATGTCACCTGCAATGGTACTACGATGTCGTTCCAGAATGAGTCTACCAGTTCCAATATCAATTCTTATTTATGGGATTTTGGGGTACCGGGTATTACTACGGATACCTCTACCAGTCCAACACCGGTATACGATTATCTCAAAAGCGGTAAAGACAGTGGCACTTACACCGTAAAACTTAAAGTGACTGCCTTAGGCGGTTGCCAGGATTCTACCACGGCGCTGGTAAAAGTATACCCCGGTTTTCAACCGGGTTTCACCGTTACCGGAACCTGCTACCTCAATAACTACCTGTTCTCCGATACTTCCCGCACCAAATACGGCAGCATCACCACCCGATTATGGGATCTGGGCGACCTGGCCACATTGGCCGATACCGCCCGCAGCAAAGACACTGCATGGAAATATGCATCAGCCACTTCGGCACAGGTACGACTGATCGTATCCAATAGTGTAGGATGCATTGATACGGCCAGCAGCACGGTCAATATTCTTGATAAACCCGCGCTGAGTTTGCCCTTCCGCGATACCCTGATCTGCAGTATCGATACGCTGCCGCTGAAAGCAAACATCTCCAGCGGCACTATTGTCTGGACGCCTGCTGTGGGCCCTAACAGCAGCCGCATACTCAACCGCAACAGCAATTCGCCATTGGTGTTCCCGACAGATACCACCCGGTATTATGTTTCTGTGAATGACAATGGTTGTGTCAATTCCGATTCGGTAACCGTGAATGTATTGCCCTTTATTTCGGTAAAAGCCGGGGTAGATACGGGCATTTGCCGAACGGACACTATCCGGCTGCGGCCTGTCAGTTATGCATTGAGTTATCAATGGACCAGTTCTACCGGCGTGCCCATACAGCATACCAAGTACCCGCTGGTACAGCCCTTGGTCAACACCAGATACTATGTGCTGGCCAATCTTGGCAAATGCCAGGCAAGGGATTCTGTGCTGGTTCGGGTAGCGCCTTATCCCAATGCGGGTGCAGGGGCAGATATGACCATCTGTTACGGAACACGTGTACAGCTGAACGGTTCGGTGGTAGGATCCCATTTTTCCTGGAGCCCCACCAACAGCCTGGTGAATGAGAACACGTTAACACCCGTAGCCGGTCCCACCCGCACCACCGCCTATATCCTCACGGCAATGGATACCATCGGCTGCCCCAAACCTGTACAAGATACCATACTGGTTACCGTGATACCACCCGTGCAGGCATTTGCAGGAAAAGATACTTTTGCCGTGCCCACCCAACCCTTACAACTGGGCGCCAGTGGCGGAAGCGCCTACCAGTGGACACCCTCCGATTTTTTAAGTGATCCATCCATCGCCAACCCGGTGGCTGTGTTCGATAACAAAACAGATTCCATCCGTTATACGGTCAGGGTCAGCAACGGCGCCTGTTATGCAGAGGACCAGGTATTGGTTCGAATATTCCGCAACGGCCCGGATATCCTGGTGCCTTCGGCTTTCACGCCCAATGCCGATGGCCGCAACGATGTGATACGACCCGCACTGTTCGGTATCAGCAAATTCCATTACTTCAATATCTACAACCGCTGGGGGCAGCTGGTGTTCAGCACTTCAGAAGAGAACAAAGGCTGGGATGGCAATTTCAGCGGTGTGGCGCAGGCCAGCGGCACGTATGTGTACCAGGCATCGGGCACCGATTACCAGGGCAATGCGGTATTCAGAAAAGGTACTGTTGTGCTGATCAGGTAACAGGGGTAAATCTTTTTTCGCTTTGTTCCTTACAGACAATCCTGTTACCGTAATTTTGCCCCTCACCACTTTACATTCTATGGACAAGATCATTTTAATCACCGGCGCCACATCGGGCTTCGGTAAAGCCATTGCAGAAAAATTTGCAGCAGCAGGATGGAACTGTATCATAACCGGCAGAAGGGCAGACAGACTAAACGCACTCGTCGATCAGTTGCAGAAACAATACAAGGTACAAGCCACTTCACTGGTATTTGACGTGCAGGACCGGAAAGCTGTTTTTGCCGCCATCAACAGTTTACCGGAAGCCTGGAAAAATATCGATATCCTGGTGAACAATGCCGGACTGGCGCTGGGCCGTGACAGTTTTGAGAATGCCAACCTGGACGATTGGGATACGATGATCGATACCAATGTAAAAGGGATGATGTATGTGACCAAAGCCGTATTACCCCTGATGACCGCCCTCAAAAAAGGGCATATCATCAACATGGGTTCCGTGGCTGCCAAACTGGTATACAAAGAGGGCAATGGTTACTGCGCCAGCAAACATGCAGTGGATGCTTTGAGCAAAGCCATGCGCATTGACCTGTTGCCACACCGCATCAAGGTTACCGCTATCCATCCGGGAGCCGCGGAAACAGAATTTTCCATGGTACGTTTCAAAGGAGATGAAACCAAAGCCAAACAGGTATACGATGGCTTTACACCATTATATGCCGAAGACATAGCAGATATCACCCTGTATTGCGCTTCCTTACCTGAGAATGTATGTATCAATGAACTTACGGTCTCTTCCATCTCGCAGGCAGATGGCATTTATATTCACAAATAAAACAATCCTATGTTCAGTTCCATTCAACATTTTATCGGCGTGTGGGAGTCCGAGTCTACCGCCACCCTTTCCTGCCTGGAAAAACTGACAGACGAAAGTTTGACCAGGGACCTGGTGCACGACCACCGCTCTATCGATCGGCTGGCCAACCATATCATCAACTGCGGAGCCGGTATTCCGCACGAAGCCGGCTTCCCCGTCAGCGGCTACGCAAATACACAATACCACACAGTAGCAGAAACGACCGCAGCCTACAAAAAAGCGACCGAAGCTGTCAAACAAGCTGTGTTATCCGGTACGGATGCTACCTTACAGGAAGAGACCCTGATGTATGGGCAGACCTGGAAAAAAGGATTCTCGCTTTGGGTAACGGTAACTCACCAGATCCACCACCGCGGACAGCTTACGGTGCTCATGCGCCTTGCAGGCCTGAAAGTACCCGGCGTATACGGGCCCTCTAAAGAAGAATGGGAAGCGATGGGATTGCCGCAGGCGGATTGATCGTGAAACGTGAATCGTCAGTGGTGAGTAGGGAGTAGGGAGTCGTGAGTGGGCAATTGTCAATGGTGAATTGTCAATTATTTAATGAGGTAGTTCGTAGGCTACACAACCAAAACCTATGAACTAAAGTACATAGTTTTGTACTGGTACCTGAGATCAATAAATCTTAAACAGGCTCTTACACTGATGAAATTGCAAAAACGGGTAAAATGCCGGTATTGTTTTTTACCCGTTTCCTGTAGTGTATTCTCAGGTTCATACAGGTCAGCCCGAAATTCCTGGTATATCTTTTTCAATGCGAATTACCACTAATCAGGAATTTATAATCGAGGTCGATCTGGTAAGCATAAAATAAAATACGGTACCCTTGCCTTCAGCACTTTCAACCCATATTTTTCCACCTCCGGCATTCAGGAACTCTTTCACCAAACGAAGACCGATACCGGTTCCTTTTTCCCCACCTGTTCCATAACTGGTCTCCAGATCTGCTGCTTGAAACTGGTTGATCCTTTCGTTCGAAATACCTATACCCTGGTCCTTGACTGAGAAAACAATATTGGCATCCGCATCTTCTTTGGCATTAATTTCTACAAGACCATCGGGATAGCTGAATTTAATGGCGTTTGTGACAAGATTTCTGATAATGAAATCAAAATGATTGGGGTCGCCTGTTATAACCAAATCAGCATTAACCAAATTCGAGAGGCTAACCCCCTTGGTACACGCCTGGCCATTTAGCAGACCCAGGGCTTTATCTATCAATGCTGAGGGGTGAAAACTTTCCGCTTTTACTTCAATACCCTGTAAATGTGATTTGCCCCATATAAGTACCGATTCCAGAACTTCTAAAATTGATTCGCTTTGTTCTTTTAATAATGAGAGCATTTCATTTTGTTCTTTTGCCCCTAATTGTTCCTCTTGTAATAAACCTACCAGTTGAACAGTCGATCCAATAGGACCACGCAGATCGTGGCCAAGTACAGAGAATAATTTATCCTTTACGCGGTTAGATTTTTCGAGCGCCCGGTTCAGTTTACTAACTTTACGGAAATAAATGTACAGTAACCCCAAGGAAATCAAAATAATCGTCAGCAATACTACAGCTATCTTTATTTCCCTGTTCTTTTTTGCATTCAGTGCCTGCAGGTTTTCTACCTGGCCCCGGGATTCAATTAATTCGTAAGAGCTGTCCAGTCCGGCTAATTCTTTGGCTTTATCTGCTCCGAATAAACTATCCAATAATCGATGGTGTTCATCAAGGGTAAGCAGGGCTTCCCGGTAATTATTGTTTTGTCGGTATATTTCCGTCATTGCCTCATATATGGTTGCAGCCAGTGGTTTATCATTTGTTTTCACGGCTATTTCCAGTGCCTTTTGCAAATTAGCAAGGCTTCTGACAGAGTTCTCGGCTTTTAATATCCTGGCTATACTGATTAAAGCTTTTGCCTGTTCGAAGGGTAATTTGTTTTGTTTTGCCTTATTCAATTCCGTTTTATATAACTCCATGGCCTTATTCTTCCTGCCCATTTGCTCATAGGCTTTCCCTTCCTGGTCAAGAAGTTCTGTTTCCGTATCAGCCAGCGCCTGGGTATTGGTATACGAAAGCCCCAATCGTAAATAACGCAGCGCCTCCTTCGGATTGCCTTTATGAAGATATAATTGCCCTATTTTCTCTATCAGTTTAAAATAGGTAACGTGCAAGTAAGGTTTTGTGCCAAACTGATCTAATGCTTTCAGAAAATAATTCAAGGCCAGGGAAGTGTCTCCCCGTGATTCGTAAACTTCACCAATATCCGTAAATACTTCTACCCTTTCAACAGTATCTATGCCATGCAACAACGCAAATGCGGTTTTAAAAGCTTTATCAGAAGCCTGGCTATTTAATCGTTTCCCTTCTATCAATCCGAGTTCAGCATATCCTGAGGCCAATCCGATCTTATCATTCGACGTTCGTAATTTCTTTAAAGCGTCTGTTACCAGCTTCCTTGCAACTTCCACATTCCCATGCTTTTCATTTATTTTTCCCAGCTGCAAAATAAATAGTGCCTGTTGGCGGGTGTCGTGCAATTTCTCTGCCAGGCGCATGCCTTCGCTAATATAAAAAATCGCCGAATCTACTTCCCTATGTTGATAATAGGATGCAAGCTCTTTATATAGATGGTATTGATCCGGTCCAGCCGGTGTATTTTTTAATTTCTTCTGAATGGAAAAAGCATTTGATTGACCCGAAACCGCCTGCGAAAAGACCAGTAGAAAAAAGAAGAGCCCCCTTTTCATATCGTATTTTTTTCTGAGATATCCTGCAAAGTAAATTTAAAAATCCTAATATTTTTTTTTGCGATTCTAAATTCCTGAAAGAGGTATCACATAAAAGACTTCTCTAATAACTTAATTGTAAGGTATTGCAATGACAACTTTACATCCATGACCGGGAGATGATAGTACTTCAAGATTTCCGTCAAACATGGTTGTTCTTCGTAACATGTTAGCAAAACCAATGCCTCTGCTTACTTCTTCCATATTAAACCCGATACCATTATCTGTTATTTGCATGAATAGTTTATCCTGGTCTATATTGATTTGCACATTGATTTGAGTAGCGTTCGCATGTTTTAAAATATTCCGCAACTGCTCTTGTAAAATTCGAAATAGATTTAATTTAATCTCCTGATTTATTGGATTTGTTATTATTCTTCTTTCAATATCCAATGCTATTTTATATTTATTGTCAATATTGATACTTCTTAATAACCCTTTTATGGCTTCATGAAGATTGGTCTCGTCAAAGAAAGCAGGAGCAAGCTGATGTGAAAGATTTCTAATTTCCTGTGTTGCCAGTTCGATATGACCAACAACTTTTTCAAATAATCCATGAATTGCCGTGGGTATGGATTTCTCTATTAAACCCATTGTAATCTGCGCAGCAGCTAAAATCTGACACACGTTATCATGCAATTCGATGCCGATCTGATATCGCTCATCTTCCTGTGTTTTAACAATAGCCCTATTCAGCATTTGCTCGTGCTTACTTTTTTCTGTAACATCCAAAGCAACGATTATTTTTTTGGGTACATCGTTGAGTAATATATCTGAGCTATGGATGTTGACTATTATCTCCTCACCTGATTTTGTTATCTGTCTGTAAGTACCGATATATTTAAATCCCTTTCTTCTTTCATTATTAATGATTTTATCGAGTTTCGACCTTTCAACACCCATAAACAGATCAGAAAACACCATACTTCCAAATTCCCTTTCTTTAAACCCGTATAAAACAGAAGCGGCATTATTTGCCTGAATAAAACGTAAATCTTTAGGATTGATCACCAAAATGGGTACTGGTCCTAATTCAAATAATTGCCTGTATTTTGTTTCTGAAGCCACCAAAGCTTTTTCTGCTATGACCTTTTCAGTAACATCATTAAAGAAGGCAGTTGAGCTTTCAAAAGTTTCATCCTTATAATGCAGAATAACGTTTCCTTCCACAATGATCTCGGCACCTGATTTTGATAAAAGTGTTTTCCTAATACCTGTAATTACTTCTCCATATTGGTTTTTTGAAGGATAGGGATAGTATTGAGATTTAGATTCCGGAGCCAATATATCCAGGATAGTAAGTGTAGGTATCTCATTTTCCTTATACCCTAATTTTTCTGTGAAAGCATTATTCACTTCAACCAATTTACCTTCATGATTTGCCGTTTTTATAATTTCTGTCGTTCTTTCAAGGACTGTCCGGTACTTCCACTCACTTTCAGCAAGAAGCAGATTACTTTTTCGCAATTTTGCTACTGTCCTGGCAATCATTAGTCCCAAAACTGTCAACCCTAAAAGCAGACCGTAATTAATTTCTGCCCTTGTTTTTTTTTGAGAAAAAAACATCGCCTGAACCTGTTCCACCGCTTTGCTATCCCGTTGGCTACAGTAACCTGACAATATTGTATTTGTTCGTTGAAATTTTTCGTATGAGTCAATCAGGTATCGCTCATTAAACAGGGCCGACTTATTCTCTTCGCCAGCTTTAATAAGATGAATCAGCTGTAAACGATTTTTCTTATATTCTTTCCGAAGATTAACCAGGGTATCGAAGATTAGATGCTCCTTACTATCAATGATCGACTTTTCAAACTCATTAAAATTTACGTAATTCTTGACGCTTTCGGCATATATTGTATTTTCTGCCAGCTCTTTTTTCCGTTTATTCCTATAAAATAAATATCGTAGTAAATTTACATGTGCATAATCACTGCCCTTTCGCATTTTGATAAGGAGTCCCTGACGCCGTACCGATTTTTCAGTCAATTCGGAAATCCCTATCCTCGTTTTTAACAATTGTTGGTTTTCCAAAAAACGGATTACAAAAAGAGATATTACAAAGAGAGCAAATACTGTGAGAAGAATACGTCCCGAGGATACATTCCGCAAAAATGTTTTTTCCATATAAGAAGCAATCTATGTAGGTAGTAAAAAGTATTATTGATAATGGGGGGGGCTAATATCCTGTTTTAAATCACTATTGTTCTATTAAAACCCGTTGATGGAATTATTCCCGAATCCTCGACAAAGACAGTATTCCGTCCTTCCCAAAAAGTGGAAGGCGTATTAAGATCTTTTTAAATTCCATGTTTTTGCAGATGATCTCCTGTGTCATCTAACACTTCTCCAATTGTCTTCTGTCTGGATTTCTTTCTTCTTTTTGCAATATAAAATGCTGTCTTACCAATAGTAAAGCTGACTACTGTTATGAGAGAGATAGCTTCAAATTTTTCATTATATCCGGGAAGCCGCGCGTAATTCTGTAACCTCAAATAAATGACTAAAGGGGAAAACCAGCAAACGCCTAATATGACAATCATCAAAGTAAGCACTTTTGTACTCTTTGATTTTATTGTTTCGAGCCAGTCCAAAAATAATTTTCCAGCAACGTGTATACTAACGGAAACTAATACCCACATAAAAATACGTAGTTGCCTTTCGTCCCGGCGGGCATGTGATAAAAAAAGCGTGGGACACTATTAGCCACAGCTTTTCAGGTCTTTGGTCAAACCTTTGGGACAATGACACTAGGTTGCCCACGCCGGAACGTGAGCGTTCTTACCACTGTTTCTTGTCCCTTTTGTAAACTGACCAAAGTTTGAAAAGCAAGAAATAGCTAAAACGCTATAATATTTTACACGATAAATGTACAGCGTTAGCTTCTTATTTCAAAGCATACCTCATCCGTCCAATGGGTCTGTCGTTATGAATTTGTTACTGAATTGCAAAATGGTCATGCCGCTCACTTTGGCTAATATTTAATTAGGAACTCCTTAAGTGGCAGTTGTGTATCATTATTGCAGGAAGTGCGTGGAAGCAAAGATTTTTGATAAGATACCGGGTAAACTACACAGCGAAGAACGGTCACAAAAAGGACAAAACACCGGGCTACATTAGGATTATGGATAACCAGACGCTCCGTCGGGGAGTCGGATTAATCGTAAAGCGTGAGTGGGGGGCGTGAATCGTGAGTGGTCAGTGGGGAGGTAATGGGCAATTGTGAATGGTGAATGAACCAATATTGCCCATTGACTATTCACCATTCACAACTCCCTACTCACCACTGACCACTCACAATTCACAATTCACCACTCACGTTTCACGCCCCACGCTTCTTCAGCAGCTCCACAGCTTCCACATATTCATCCCAGATCTCTTTCACCACTTCTCCTGCGGGTTTGATATTTTTGATCAATGCACTTACCTGGCCCACTTCCAGTTCACCTTCTTCCAGGTCACCTTCGAACATGCCACGTTTGGCGCGGGCACGACCGAGGATATGTTGTAATTCTTCTTCGGATGCACCGCGTAATTCCGCTGCTTTCACTTCCTCAAAAAAACGGTTCTTGAGCAAACGTACCGGCATCAGTTTTTTCAGGCTCAGCTGGGTATCACCTTCTTCCGCTTTTATCACCGCTTCTTTAAAAGCAATATGTGAGGAGGCTTCCGGTGTACAGATGAACCGGCTACCGATCTGCACGCCATCCGCACCCAGCACCATTGCCGCCAGCATCTGTCTGCCTGTGGCAATACCTCCTGCGGCGATCACCGGTATGTTGACCGCTTCGCGCACCACGGGGATCAATACCAGGGTAGTGGTCTCTTCTCTTCCGTTATGCCCACCCGCTTCAAAACCTTCGGCCACTACAGCATCGCAACCTGCTTCCTGCGCTTTTTTGGCAAACTTGCTGCTGCTGACCACATGCACTACGGTAATGCCTTTTTCTTTCAGGTAACCTGTCCAGGTCTTGGGATTACCGGCACTGGTGAACACCACCGGCACTTTCTCTTCCACGATGATATCGATGAGCTCTTTGATATCGGGATACATCAGCGGGATATTCACCCCAAAAGGTTTATCCGTGGCCGCCTTACACTGTTTGATATGTTCGCGCAGTACCGGTGGGTACATGCTGCCCGCACCGATCAGTCCCAGGCCACCTGCATTACTCACCGCACTGGCCAGCTTCCAGCCACTGGCCCAGATCATACCTGCCTGGATAATGGGGTATTGAATATGGAACAATTGGGTAATAGGAGAAGACATGGGAATTTGAGAATTGGTGAATTTGAAAATTTGAAAACGTGTAATCATACACGCTTAATATGCTGGTATAAAGTTAGTGATTATCCAATTGTGCAGCTTTTCCGAACAGGGCAAACACATCCAGAGTTTTCAAACATTTTTTTACTGTTTAACCATAGATTATTGGTTGAAACACATCGTGCTTGATACACCATAAAAAACATTTCTTGGAGATTCCCACTGGATATGCGTTTCAAGAATAAGAAAAATTTAGATGTGTTTATCTTGAGGGTTACGGATATGGTAGCTTTAAAACTTTCCGGCTGGAAGCCTGGCAATAGTCGTCACTCGGCGGAGCCGAGCGACTGCTTCGAAAAATTTGAAAATTTGAAAATTTGTGAATTTGAAGATGGTAATGTCTGCGCGCTTGATACGCTGATATAAAGTCAGGCATTATCCGATTAAGCAATCAATCCAAAACTCATTCTCAAATTTTCAAATTCTCTAATTCTCAAATTAAAGTGCGTCCATGAAGTCAGTGATACCCGCTTGAGCGGCGCCTAAAACCATTCTCAAACTTTCAAATTCCCCAATTCTCAAATTACTACCCGAAGTCTATCTCCGTATTGTCGCCGATATTCAGGCTGCGGCTCAGGCCTTTTACAGAGGCATCGCTGCCAATGAGGGAATTGTCGAGTACCACTTCATCGAGATTGGTGTAAGAACCGATGATGCTGTCGCGCACGATCGAGTTCCTGATGCAAGTATTGGTTCCGATGGCCACATGCGGGCCAATGATGGAGTTGGAGATATCGCAGCCCGGCGCTATGCTCACCGGTGGTATGATGATGGTTTCTTTGTACGCATGCCCGTCGGTCGTATTACCGCCGAACTTCTTTAGCAGGGTGGCATTACTTTCGAGCAGGGTTTCTTTTTTACCGCAGTCGAACCAGTTCTTTACTTTAAACGATTTGAACCTGGCGCCTCTTTTGATCATACAATCCAGCGCATCGGTCAGGTTGTACTCGCCAAAAGTTTTGATATCCTGGGTAAACAGGTGGTGCAGACACTCGAACAGGAAATGGGTTTCCTTGATCTTGTACAATCCTACCAGCGCCATATTGCTTTTGGGAATGGCGGGTTTTTCAACCACCTGCTCAATAAAACCTTCCTCATCCACCGAAGCCACGCCAAAATTGCGGGGATCATCTACTTTTTTAATGCCCAGCATACTGTATGGACAATTCACCACTTCTTTTACATCGTATTCGCAAATGGTATCGCCCAGCGCTACGAATACTTCATCATCACCTACAATATTTCGGGTAAGTTCAATGGCATGTCCGGTACCCTGGCGTTCGTTCTGGTACACAAAATGGGTGGTGAGGTCGGGATAGGTCTGTTTTACATAATCCTGGATCTTCTCGCCCAGGTAACCTACAATAAAGATGAATTCGTTGATACCCGCTTCTCGCAACTGATCCACAATAAAACTCAGGATGGTTTTTCCTGCAATGGGGATCAGGGCCTTGGGTTGGGTATAGGTATGGGGACGTAATTTGGTTCCGGCGCCAGCAACGGGGATGATCGCTTTCATTGGGGTTGTTTAAGATACGATGTGCTGGCCAGTCTCACTTTACCTGCCTGTTCATCCAACACAAAATCAGGCGCCGAAATTAGGAAAATATGAGAATAGGGCAAGTTTTGGGGATAATAAGGGCTGATTTACAGTGATTTTTAAGCTGTTTACCCCTGTAGTGATACTGCTGTGACGGTTTTTATTTACCTGTTATCCCCCATTTCCGACAAAATACCTGTAGCGGGCGAATAGCTTATTGACAGGGCTTATCTTTGCGGCAAATTTTATACAATGCAAAGAGATACCCTGGTCTTCGACCTCATTAAACAGGAACTGGAAAGACAACGTCATGGAATTGAGCTGATCGCTTCTGAAAATTTTACCAGTTTACAGGTAATGCAGGCCATGGGTAATGTAATGACCAACAAATACGCAGAAGGCTATCCCGGTCGCCGCTACTATGCCGGTTGCGAAATTGTTGACCAGACCGAACAGCTGGCCATCGACCGCCTGAAGCAGATCTTCAACATTGAATATGCCAACGTTCAGCCCCATAGCGGAGCCCAGGCCAATGCTGCCGTAGCCCTAGCTGTATTACAACCGGGCGATCCCATACTGGGTCTCGACCTGAGCATGGGTGGCCACCTTACCCATGGCTCTGCCGTTAACTACAGCGGTAAATTATACAAACCCCATTTCTACGGTGTGACCCGCGAAGGAGGCCTGGTGGATTATGACATGCTGGAAGCCAAAGCCCGCGAAGTGAAACCCAAAATGATCATCTGCGGCGCCAGCGCCTATAGCCGCGACTGGGACTATGCCCGCATCCGCAAAGTGGCCGATGAAGTGGGCGCGCTGGTGATGGCGGATATTGCACATCCTGCAGGACTGATTGCCAAAAAATTACTGAATGATCCTTTCGATCATTGTCATTTTGTTACTTCCACCACACACAAGACCTTACGCGGACCCCGTGGTGGTATCATCATGATGCGCAAAGATTTTGAGAACCCGTTTGGCCTGAAAGATGTGAAAGGAAATATCCGCATGATGAGCAACCTGCTGGACATGGCCGTATTCCCCGGCATACAGGGCGGACCGCTGGAGCACGTGATAGCCGCTAAAGCCATCGCTTTTGGCGAGATCCTGAGCGATGAATTCACCGATTATGCCAACCAGGTAGTTAAGAACTCTCAGGCACTGGCCAAAGCGCTGGTGGCCAAAGAATACCAGATCATCAGCGGCGGTACCGATAACCACCTGGTGCTGATAGACCTCCGCAACAAGAATATCAGCGGTAAAAAAGCCGAACAGGCACTGGTACTGGCCGATATCACCGCCAACAAGAATATGGTTCCTTATGACGATAAAAGCGCTTTCGTAACTTCCGGTATCCGACTGGGTGTTCCAGCCATCACTACCCGTGGCATGAAAGAGGAGCATATGCCATTTGTAGTGGATGCCATTGACAAAGTACTGATGAATGCTGATGACACTGCTATTCTGAACAGTGTGAAGAAGGAGGTCAATGCATTTATGGAGCAGTTTGTGTTGTATCCGGAATTGGGTTAAAGGGGGTTAAAAGGGGTTAAAATAGTTAAAAGGGTTAAAATAGTTAGAAAGGTCAGGGAGGGAAGGGGTGTGGAGGTTTTTCTGAAATTGTAAAATTGCTTTATGCTGCAAAGAATACAGACCATCTGGTTGTTATTGGTTTCCGGCTTGGCGTTTGCTTCGCTGAAGTTGTCGTTTTTCAGCGGTAATATTCTCGTTGACAATGTGAAGCAGTTCCAGAGTTTTACTGCCATGAGCCAATTGTTGATCATGATACTGACGGTGGGTGTGGGCATTGCCTCGCTGATCACTGTTTTTCTTTTTGGCAACCGGCAACTGCAGATCAAGATCTGTTTTGGGGTGCTGGCAGTGGCTTTACTGAACATCCTGCTGTATTACCTGCAGACCAAAAATTTCGTTCCCAACGAATGGAGCTTTGACCTTACCTCACTGATCACCATCGCCATTCCCTTCCTGTTATTCCTTGCCATCAGAGGCATTTACAAAGACGAGCAACTGGTAAAAAGTGTAGACAGATTACGATAGATAGAACAGATGCTCAGATGAGCAAGGAATGTTGATCGGAAATGACCGTTTCTCCGTTCCTTACCCATCTCCGTTCGATCGGCGAATTATCGATTGTTTTTAGACACATCATTCGTCTGTTCCTTGCTCATCTGTTCATGATTCCTTTTCCTTTCACCGCAGAGCCGCAGCGTATACGCAGAGTAGTGGGTCTTACTTCAACATTCATCATTCCTTGCTCATCTGTTCATTATTCCTTTTCCTTTCGCCGCAGAGAACGCAGCGTATACGCAGAGTAGTGGGTCTTACTTCAACATTCATCATTCCTTGCTCATCTGTTCATTATTCCTTTTCATTTCACCGCAGAGAACGCAGCGTTTACGCAGAGTAGTGGGTCTTACTTCAACATTCATCATTCCTTGTTCCTCTGTTCATCATTCTACAGGTATTTCCCTGTATAACTTTCCTTCACTTTCTTCAATCCTGCCGGTACGCCTGCATATACCAGGGTTCCGCCGGCATCTCCGGCTTCGGGGCCGAGGTCGATGACCCAGTCGGCGCATTTGATGACATCGGTATTATGTTCGATCACGATCAGGGAATGTCCCTGTTCTATGAGCGCATTGAAGGATGCGAGTAATTTCTTGATATCGTGGAAGTGTAAGCCGGTGGTGGGTTCATCGAATACGAACAACAGGTGACCGATACTTTTACCTTTTCCCAGGAAACTGGCCAGTTTTACCCGCTGCGCTTCTCCACCGCTGAGGGTGTCGCTGCTCTGTCCCAGTTTTACATAACCCAGTCCCACATCCTGCAAAGGCTGGATGGCTGACCTGATCTGTTTTTCATCGGCAAAGAATTCAATGGCATCATCCACACTCATATCCAGTACGTCGAATACATTCTTGCCTTTGTATTGCACGTCCAGCACTTCTTCTTTAAAACGTTTACCGCCGCAGGATTCGCAGGTAAGGTGTACATCGGCCAGGAACTGCATTTCAACGATCTGCTCCCCTTCGCCCTTACAGGTGTCGCAACGGCCACCATCTACATTAAAGGAAAAATGTTTGGGCTGAAAACCACGTGTTTTCGACAATGGCTGCCGCGAGAACAAATCCCGTATAGGGTCATAAGCTTTGATATAGGTAATGGGGTTACTGCGGGATGATTTACCAATGGGATTCTGATCTACCAGCTCTATCTGGGAGATATAGTCCACATCGCCCGTGAGGTTCTTATGCAGTCCCACTTTCTCCGAGAACTCTCCCTTCAGTTTACGCAGGGCGGGAACCAATACCTGTTTTACCAGTGTGGTCTTACCGCTGCCGCTTACCCCGCTCACCACGCACAATGTATTGAGCGGAAACTGAACGGTAATATCTTTCAGGTTGTTCTGCCTGGCATGTTCAACGGTGATGCTGCGGTTCCATTTACGCAGCTGTTTAGGTGGGTCGATACTGAGTTCACCGGTCAGGTATTTCCCGGTCAGGCTTTCAGGGTTTGCCACCAGTTCCTCATAATTACCCACAGCCACCACTTCACCTCCCAAATGCGATGCCAATGGTCCCATATCGATGATATGGTCTGCTTCGCGCATCATCATTTCATCGTGTTCCACCACCACCACCGTATTGCCCAGGTCGCGCAGTGATTTCAATACACTGATCAAACGTGCGGTATCCCTGGAGTGAAGACCTATCGAGGGCTCATCCAGAATATATAATGAGTTGGTGAGGTTACTGCCCAGGCTACGGGTAAGCTGTATGCGCTGGCTTTCGCCACCACTTAATGAATTGGCGAGGCGGTTCAGGGTAAGATATCCCAGCCCCACATCGATCAATGTCTGCAAACGTTGGTGGATCTCGATCAATATCCTTTTGGCCACCTGCTGGTCGTGTTGCGACAGTTTCAATGTATCAAACCATTGTTTCAGGTCTTTCACCGGCAGTTCGCATAACTGGCCGATATGTTTACCGCCCACATGCACATACAAAGCCTCTTTGCGCAAGCGGTAGCCATGGCAATCCGGGCAGTTGGTACGGCCACGATAGCGGCTCAGCAATACGCGGTATTGCACTTTGTATAAGTTCTGTTCTACTTCCTTAAAGAAATCATCGATGCCCAAGGCACCGGGTCCACCTTTCCATAACTGCTGGTATTGGTCTTTGCTGAGGTCTATCACAGGTTTGTGTATCGGGAAACCGAATTTGCCGGCGTTCTTCACAAACTGTTCTTTCCACCAGCTCAGTTTCTCGCCTCTCCATGCGGCCACAGCGCTTTCGTATACACTCAGCCTTTTGTCGGGTATCACCAGGTCCTCATCGATTCCCAATACCTGGCTGAATCCTTCGCAGGTGGGACATGCGCCATACGGGTTGTTGAATGAGAACAGGTTCGGAACCGGCTCTTCAAATACGATACCGTCCAGCTCGAACTTATTACTGAAGTGCAGTAGTTTCGTATTGTTCACTTCCACGTACATCTCGCC
This sequence comes from Bacteroidota bacterium, assembly GCA_016183765.1. GTDB lineage: Bacteria > Bacteroidota > Bacteroidia > Chitinophagales > Chitinophagaceae > Sediminibacterium. The sequence continues at coordinate 408,263 of JACPEA010000013.1, read as the reverse complement.
CTCTCCTTCGTAAAAAGCCGTGCCGATGGAATCGGATAAGCGGTGTATATCGTCCTCATCGAAAGCTTTGGTAACAATGCGGTCTATGAGGACGTGAGTGGTGAGTCGTGAGTGGTGAGTCGTGAGTTTTTGTGGCAGTTCTTTGTCTGTCAGTTCGAGCAGGTCTTCTATGCGGACCAGTTCTGCAGATGCACCGCGGAAATAGATGCGTGAAAAACCTTTCTGCATCAGGATATTCAGTTCTTCGCGTATATCCCGTTTGGCATGCTGTTTAAAGGGAACGATGATGACCACTTTCGATCCCTCCGGTAATGCCTGTATGGCCTGCATCACATCAGCCACATCATCTTTTTTCACTTCTTTCCCGCTGATAGGAGAAAGGGTTTTACCGGCCCGTGCATACAGCAAACGCAGGTAATCATAGATCTCCGTCATGCTGCCCACCGTACTGCGGGGGGTGCGGGTGATCACTTTCTGTTCAATGGCAATGGCGGGGCAAAGTCCCTTGATATAATCCACATCCGGTTTGGCCATTCTCGACATGAACTGGCGCGCATAGGCACTCAGGCTCTCGGCATAACGCCGCTGGCCTTCGGCAAACAGGGTATCGATGGTGAGGGATGATTTACCGCTACCTGAAACACCCGTAACCACGATCAGCCGGTTTCGCGGAAAACTGACCGTTACATTCTTCAGATTATGTACACGGGCTCCTTTAACCAGGATACTGTCGTTATCGTCGTCTGCCACCTTCTCTGTTTTCGGGGATTTTGTCTTTGTTGCCATGGGTCAGCAATTTAAACAGATTATCGGCGCAGAGGTTTAGAAACCTGCACAGAATAAGGATTTTTTTATTTTCCGAACCGCATTTTCATGCGCTATTCGCCTGTTACCGGAACAGCCGGAATGTGTATAACCCAAAAAGCAGGAAACATTATTTCCACAAAACTTTTCAGGCATGAAAAGATGTATAATTTGTCGTTGAAAGTTAATGAGTTAGTCCCGGCATAGTCAACAAAAATTACCATACCGCCCGGGGCAGGCAGTACACAACTCAAAAAAGATGTTATGAGAACATTAGACCATGCGTCTGACACAGAACTGATAAGGGCATTCCAGGAAGGCGACAGTAGCGCTTTCGAGACCCTTATCTACCGTTATAAGGACAAAATATTCTCTTCCATCCTATTCTTTGTGAAGGACAGTTACCTGGCCGAAGACATGTTCCAGGATGTGTTCATCAAGATCATTGATACACTGAAGAACAAACGCTATACCGAGGAAGGCAAGTTCCTTCCCTGGGCGCTGCGGATCTCGCATAATCTCTGCGTGGATTATTTCCGCAAGGTAAAACGCACCCCGGCGATCCGCACCAGCGACAACCAGGATATTTTTGAAGTATTGCAGATCTCGGAAGAGGCGCCAGACAGCAAGATCATGCAGGGACAGAGCCATGAGCGCGTACGCCGCATGCTGGACCTGTTGCCGGAAGAACAAAGAGAGATCATTGTACTAAGGCATTATGCCAACCTGAGTTTCAAGGAGATCGCGCTGATCACCAATTGCAGCATCAACACGGCCCTGGGTCGTATGCGTTACGGTCTCATCAACCTGCGTAAGATGATGCAGGAAAAACAGATCGCACTCTAAAAGGATTTCCAATCAATGTAAAGATCATGAACCCTTCATTACGATGAGGGGTTCTGTTTTTGGGGCCTACCTGGATCTATCGAAGGCTTCCTTGCCGCACTGCAACCATTTCAGGTATTCAGCCGCATCAGGTGTGTATCCCACGGGATGATTCATCAGTTGTTCCTTCGTATTCAGGATGCCGTATAAGGGTTGCGTGGTCTGGTTGAAATTCTCTGCTTCAAATGTGGCCCATTTATCACCGATGGTGATGATGTCCTTGGTATCGCCGGTTTTGGTCCTATAATTCAGGATACGTTGTTCAGCGGGCAGTTTCTTGCGGTCATCAACGTATAAGGATACCAGGATATAATTTTCCCTGATATAGTTGTACACGTCAGGATTGGTCCACACATTCTCTTCCATCTTACGGCAGTTCACACAGGCCCAGCCGGTGAAATCGAGGAGGATGGGTTTGTTCTGTTCTTTGGACAGGGCCAGCGCTTTGTCGTAATCATTCACCACATTGGCTTCCAGTCCTTTCCCGTGTACATTGTTCTGTCCGTAAATGCTATAACTCAGTGGTGGTGGAAACCCGCTCAGCCACCGCAGGTTGGCGTATTTGGTCTGGGTAACACCGGGCAACAGGTACAGGGTGAACAAGAGCGCCAATACACCCAGTACTTTTCTTCCTGCACCGATCTTCATACCCTTGTAATCATGCGGTAAACGCAGTATGCCGAACAGGTACAGGGTCAGACCCGTGCCGATCAGGATCCAGATGCCGATGAACACTTCGCGCTTGAGCAGTCCCCAGTGCATCACCAGGTCGGCGTTGGAGAGGAATTTGAATGCCAGCGCCACTTCTGCAAAAGCCAGTATCTTTTTAACCGTATCGAGCCAGCCGCCCGATTTGGGCAGTGACTGCAGCCAATCAGGAAAGATGGCGAACAGTGCAAAAGGCAAAGCCAGGGCCAGACCAAAACCTGCCAGGCCGGAAGTTAACTGCCAGGCTCCGCCGCTTAACGACCCTACCAATAAGGAACCCAGTATCGGGCCCGTACAGGAGAAGGAAACAATGGCCAGGGTGAGCGCCATAAAAAAGATACCGCCCATGCTTCCCAAACCGCTTTTCGAATCGGCCTTGCTGGCGATACCGCTGGGCAGGGTCAATTCAAAATATCCAAAAAAAGAGATCGCAAAAAAGATGAAGATCACAAAGAAGATCACATTGAGCCAGGAATTGGTAGAGATATTATTGAAGATCTCCGGCTGCACATTTCCCAACACATGAAAAGGTACACTGGCCAACAAATAGATCAGGAAAATGAAAAAACCATACACCGCACCATTTTTGATGGCATGTTTACGGCTGGAGGCTCTTTTGGTAAAGAAGGACACGGTAACAGGGATCATCGGGAACACACAGGGCGTAAGTAATGCGATCAGTCCACCGAGAAAACCCAGCAGAAAGATAGAACCCAATCCACTACCGCTTACCACACTGCTTTTACCGCAGTCGGCGGCAGGTTTATCCAGCTCAATAGCGGGTATTTTGATCTGGGATGTAGCTGCTGCTGCAACAGCTCCCCCCTCCAGCGTTACTTCGAAAGGTTGTTCGGATACGATGAACTCATCTGCTTTTGCCAGGCTGGCATGAATGGTTCCCTTTAACATGGCAGGCAGAAAACCACTGATCTTTACCTGCTGCCTGATCTCCAGCTGGCCGGTGAATACATCAACTTTATTGAACAGGGGATCTTCTATCGATACAGGTTTTGAACCATACCCGATCTGATCCTGCAGCACCGCATTTTCGTAGGCAGGTGCAAATGTAACAGGATCGAGACCCTCCACTTTGGGGTTGGTACCATACACATGCCATCCTTTGGGAATGGAGGTTTTGGCCACCAGCTCATACACCCCATCGCTGATCTTACGCGATTGTGTTTGCCAGTGCAACAAACTGTCAGTCTGGCCAAATACCAGCACAGAAAAGAATACCGCCAAAAAAAGCAGGGAGAGTTGTTTCATTTGTACCGCAGGTTTATTGAAGCTTCAGGTCAAATGATTTCTTAACAGGGGGCAGACACTGGCTGTCATCACACACCATGTACTCAACGGTTCCGCTGAGGTTGGTCTTGATGCGGCCGCCGCCTTTTACTTTCACGGTCTGTACAAACAATACCTTATCGGAATAGTACAGCACATCGGTATTGAAGTTCTTATCGAATACTTTTTCCAGTTTACCCTGTTCTTTCACTTTACCGGTTTGGGTTACCAGCGGATTGGCTTTGAACACAACAGTGGTAGGGATCGGCCCACCCTTTCCGGTATTCTGTGAATAGATATGCCAGGGATGTTCTACGGTTGCAGTAAGTACGATCTCGTAAGTGTCGGCTGATTTTTTCTTTGCTTCATAATTCCAGCTGACGGGGTTCTGCCTTTGTGCAAAGGAAAAGGACACAAGCATCATTGCAAAAAAGCCAAGGAAGAGTTTTTTCATACTATCGTGCTGTTTAAGGGTACTGACGCAAAGCAAGACCTATCCTTACAATCTACCTAATTCAGACCCAGTATTTCAAATATTTTAACACCATCCAGGTTGCCCAATGCGGCGGAAGTGGCCCTTTCAGGATGCGGCATCATACCAAATACATTGTTCTGTTTGTTACGGATACCGGCAATATGGCGGGTGGCTCCATTCGGGTTCGCCGCCGGGTCCAATGCACCCTCTTCAGTGCAGTAGCGGAAGAGTACCTGGCCATTGGCCTCCAGTTGATCCAGGGTAGCTTCATCGGCATGGTATCTTCCCTCGCCATGGGCTACGGGTATTTTCAGGGCTTTGCCGTTATCGTGTTTGATATAAACATTCTTGCAAACGAATTGCTGGTTGGCGTTCTGCAGCAGTACACCGGGTAACAGGCCACTTTCGCAAAGTATCTGGAAACCATTACATACCCCCAGCACTTTTCCACCCCGGTTGGCAAATTCGATCACGCTTTGCATCATCGGGCTGAAACGGGCAATAGCCCCGCAGCGCAGGTAATCGCCATAGGAGAACCCTCCGGGCAGGATGATGCAGTCATCGGTGGTGAACATACTCAGGTCTTTGTCTTTATGCCAGAGCATGATCACTTCTTTACCAAGGTCCTGCTTAAGGGAGTCCTGCATATCTCTGTCGCAGTTAGATCCCGGGAAAACCACAACGCCAAACTTCATAGGGGTCATTTTGTACGCTAAAAGGAAATTGCTTGCGCGGCAAAGGTAACAACTGCCCGGTTAAGAGCCCGGCTAATTTTTTCCCGTGCTAACGGTAATAGACCAACCACCAGTTGTTATAGGCGATCAACCCGGCCGTAAGCCAGAAAAGGATATTGGGCAGTATCAGGCTGCGGGGATAAGAAAATCCATTCCCGGCAAAAGCGCCCAGCGGCACCAGCAGCAGCAGTCCCGCTTCCAATCCCGCTTTCTGGAAAAGGAAGGGTACCAGTAACAGGATGAACAGCATAACCGCCATAACCCCCCAATTTTTACGGATCTGGATCACCATACGATTGCTGGATGCCTGCCAGTAATAAAGACCTGTTACCAGGAAAATGAACAGCAGGGACAGGCTGACCACCAACGGTAAATCCATCTGCTGCATTGGCAGGTTCAACTTCAGGTAAGGCAGGTACAGGGAAAAACTCCCAAACTGGTCTTTTAGGAACAGGATGGCCCCGAGAAAATAATAAGGCAATAAAGCCCCCATGAGCAGGGTAAGCCATTCGGCGAGTTTAAAGGGCCGCACCACCGCCAAGGCAAATAATACCACCGGAACCAGTATAGCTGTAGGATGATAACAGAGTACCGACAGTCCCACGATCAGTCCCGTATTGAACAACAGGGTCTTGGGAGAAGGATGGTTATACAAACGGCAGAGTTTGATAAAAAGCCAGATCAGCAGGAAATTGGCCAGCAAAGCCGGGGTGATACTGCACCACTGGGTAAACAGTCCCGTTAGCAATACATAGGCCATGGCCGTTGTATAGGTATTGTGCTGGAACATCCGCAGATCATTCAAGACAATGTTCAGGCGGATGGCCTGTATTAAAACAATGCTATGGTACAACAGGAACAATACCGTAGTGGGTAGTCCCACCACATAATTACGCAACAGTATGGAGAACACGCCATCGGCATCGTTGGTGACCACCAGCGGCGCATTGATGAACAGGTGCAGGTGAACGGCAATGCTGAGAACAACCAGGAAAAACAGGTTAGCGATCGATTTGTCTCGGAATAAAAAAACCACGGTTACTGATTAAAATTCAATTTTGGCAAAACAGGTGAACCCTCTGTACTGGCAGGGTACAATGGCCTGACGGGCCCCTACCTGTTTGGCATGACGGGGCATGAAATCATAGCCTTTGTCCAGGTTCTTGAAAGTAGGGTTCCGGTCTATCTGGCCGGTAGGCGCAATGGTCTGATCGTTCAGGATCATCGTTCTTTTTTCCTGAGTGTTAAAGACAAAATGCAACTGCTCGCCCGTATTGAACAGGCCGAAGCCGATGTAGTTATCGGTATTGTCGTCGTACTGCGATTTACGGATCACATTGCTCCATTCCACTTTCCCGCCGGGTTCAAAAGAGATCACGGCGATATTATCGGCAAAATAACGGGTGAGATTATTCATATTGCTCATGCCGTACGAACGCCACCAGGGATAATAACCCATGGGGCTGTTCCAGGTATAGTAATCCATCGGCGACCAGTAAGGCGAGCCATAGAGATAATCCCAGCGGTTCAGGGTATTGCCCCTGGAACTGGTATAAGCCGATTCGGCGATCACAATAAAACCGCCATCCTTGCGCATGATGATGTTCTTCAGGAAATAATCATTGAATGACGCTTTGCTGCTGCCCTCCCCTTTGGCATCTTCCCGGAACGCTGCATCAAACAGATGGGCAGTATTGAGCAATTCCTTGTTCAGCTGTTTATCCCAGAGTACATAATACAACCCTTCAATATTGCCCCTTTTGGTCTTGCTCAGGAATGAAGTGATCACATAATGTTTGTTGATATTATCCACTTTGATCCGCAGGTCATCCAGGAAAATATTACCCAGTTTCAGGTCCGTAAGTGTATATCTATCCAGGGTGGCGGGTTTGGTGATCAGGCTGATCTTGTTGATATTGTCGTTGGTAGAGGTTCCGGAAGCACGTATGCAGACCAGGTCTCCTTCGTTATCGAGCGAGAATTCCGACAGGAAATCGTTGCGCTGCGGCATCGGTACGCTGAGCCTTGATTTCCGCACCAGCGATAGGTCTTTGTTGAACAGGCAGGTAGTGAGGATATGCGCCTTATCGCTGCGGGTATTGATCTTGAACACCATGATCTTCTGCTTGTCGTCGCTGTTGACCACCGAATAGATCTTGTTGCTGGCCGAGTAATTGATATTATCGGTGGAATCCAGCTGTACCGGGTCGCCCATGGGTGCGCCGGTGCCATCCAGTTTGATGGCCATGCAGTACATGATGCTGCGCTTCTGGAACTGGTAGATCATGTACACAAAGTCGGGATACTGGATGAACTCGGTATTCAGTACCCGGTAATTGATGAGATCCAGCTTCTTTTTCTCCAGCATTTTCATGTCACTATCGTATGTAACGATATAATGCAGGTCGCGATAGGTCTTGTACACCAGGATCTTTCCATTGATCCTGCCCAGCACTTCAAAATTGAGGATACGGGGATCGTCCCTGTCGGGCTCGGAATACGTGATCCGCTGGCCCAAACCGGTGATACAGGCAAGGAATAAACAGGTCAGTAACAGGGATACCGTCTTTTTCATTTGCGGGTCATCGTTTATACACCAAAAATAAGGGTTGTGGTGTTTACGGATACCTAAATTAACAGTAAAAGCACAATGTGGAACCGCGCTACGGATATTTATTTGAGGGATTGATTTTACGGCTACATTTGTTGGATATTTACAGCAACCAATCGTAATAACCACCTCGCGTGAGCAAAAATATCAATAAGGTTTCCGCTGCCGGCCTCATCATCGCCCTGGGAATCATCTACGGCGATATCGGTACTTCCCCGTTATACGTTTTAAACGAGATCATCGCAGGCCGGGCCATCAGTGAAAAACTGATCCTGGGATCCCTTTCCTGTATCATCTGGACCCTTACCCTTCAAACCACGGTCAAATACGTGATCCTTACGCTGAAAGCGGATAATAAGGGTGAGGGGGGCATTTTCAGTCTGTATGCGCTGGTACGCCGCCGCCGTAAATGGCTGGTAATACCTGCCATGCTGGGTGGCGCCGCCTTATTGGCCGACGGCATCATCACCCCTCCCATCACGGTCACTTCTGCCATTGAGGGCCTGCGGCAACTGCCCTCGCTCCGGCATATTGAACAAAGTACCATCCTTACTATTGTCATAGCCATTATTTCGGTATTGTTTTTTATGCAACAGTTCGGAACGGCTTCTATCGGCAGGTTATTCGGCCCCATCATGAGCATCTGGTTCGCCATGCTGGCCGTCCTGGGTTCCGCACATTTGCTGGATGATATTGAGATCTTTAAGGCACTTAATCCCTACTATGCCATTGAACTGCTGACCACTTACCCAAAAGGATTCTGGTTATTGGGAGCAGTCTTCCTATGTACTACGGGAGCCGAAGCCCTGTATAGCGACCTGGGGCACTGCGGCCGGGGCAATATCCGCATCTCCTGGATCTTTGTAAAGACCTGTCTGATCCTGAACTACCTCGGACAGGGGGCCTGGCTTTTGGCCAATTATAAAGACCAGATCATTCCGCCACAGCTAATGGCCGACGGCTTCAACCCTTTTATCAATACCATGCCACAATGGTTCAAGTTACCGGGCATCATCATTGCCACTGTTGCCGCGGTAATTGCGAGCCAGGCATTGATATCAGGTTCTTTTACACTGATCAGTGAAGCGATGCGACTGAACCTCTGGCCCAAAATGAAGATCAATTATCCTACCGAAGAAAAAGGCCAGTTGTATATCCCGGGCATCAGCCTGCTGCTATACATCGGTTGTGTGGGCATTGTACTGTATTTTCAGAAATCCGCCAATATGGGCGCGGCGTATGGACTGGCCATCACCATGTGTATGATCAGCACTTCGATACTGTTTGCCAATTTCCTGGTGAGCCGGCGGGTGAACAAGGGCTGGATCTACCTGTACCTGATCGTGTACTTCTCCATCGAATCCTCCTTCCTGATCGCCAACCTGGAAAAATTCATGCATGGCGGTTATGTTACCCTGATCGTGGGTGGCGGACTGTTTGCCGTGATGTATGTATGGTTCCGCAGCCGCAAGATCAAGAACCGCTATGTGGAGTTTGTGCGCATGGAGCATTATATCCCCATGATCCAGGAGCTGAGCAACGACAAGACCATCCCGAAATATGCCACTCACCTGGTATATATGACCAGTGCCAACAATCCCAAGGAGATCGAGCATAAGATCATTTATTCCATCCTGAATAAAAAACCCAAACGCGCCGATATCTACTGGTTCGTTCACGTAGATGTACTGGATGATCCGTACACTTGCGAATATTCGGTGGAGCATATCATCCCCAATGATATCATCCGCGTGGAGTTCCGCCTGGGTTTCCGTGTGGAACAGCGCATCAACCTCATGTTCCGCAAAGTGGTGCATGAGCTGGTCGACAATACGGAAGTGAACATCACCAGCCGTTATGAGAGCCTGGAGAAGAACAATGTGGTAGGCGATTTCCAGTTCATCGTACTGGAGAAATACCTCAGCCAGGATAATGAGCTGCCTTTCTTTGAGCGCATCATCATGAAACTCTATTTCTGGTTAAAAGAGATCAGCCTTGGCGAGGAAAGAGGTTTTGGTCTCGACCCCAGCAATGTTACCGTAGAGAAATTCCCGCTGATCGTGGCACCGGTATCTAACCTGAACCTAAAAAGGGTGTACCACGAAGACCGGGAAGAAGCGGAAGAATTTGGATAGGCGCTATTGGTTTCCAGCAATAAAAAACAGAACTTAGGAAACCAAACCCTTTTACTTGCCTGTTACCCTGCTTTATATCATTATCGGATACCTGGTTGTGGCCGTGGTCATTTACCTGGTGCAGGAGAAACTCATTTTCAAACCCGAGAAACTTCCGCAGGATTTCGAGTACAAATATGATGCTCCTTTTGAGGAGCTCTTCTTCCACATAGCGCCCGGCGTTCAGATCAACGGCTTGCACTTCCGCTGTAAGGAGCCCAAGGGACTAATCCTTTATTTTCATGGCAATTCCAGGAGCATCAAGGGATGGGCCAAATATGCCCGTGATTTTTACCGGTATGGTTACGATGTGTTGCTGGTAGATTACCGGGGTTTTGGCAAAAGCACCGGCAAACGCGGTGAAAAAGAGATGCTGAGCGATATGCAGTTCGTATACGACAGGCTGCGCGAGCGTTATGAGGAACACCATATACTGGTATACGGCCGCAGCATGGGCAGTGGTTTTGCCACCAGGATAGCCGCCGATAACACACCGCGTTACCTGATACTGGATGCACCTTATTACAGTTTTATCAAAGTGGTGGAAAGGTTCACACCCATTTTCCCGCACCGCTGGCTCTTGCGTTACCACCTCCGTACAGACCAGTGGATCCCGAAAGTGAATTGCCATACCTATATCCTGCATGGCACCCGCGACCAGCTGATCCCCATCCGGCACAGCGAAAAACTGCAGCGGATCAACCCGCATAAGATCACGCTGATCCGCATACAGAACGGCGGTCACAACAACCTGCCTTCTTTTCCGGAATACCACAATTTCATCCGCGATATATTACAATACTGAACCTACCTTTGCGGCGTGAAAAACAAACAGAAGTTATTCCGCTGGATAAAACTGATCGTTGCCGTATATGCACTGGCAGGTATTGCATTGTACTACCTGCAGGAAAAATTCCTGTTTCACCCCGTAGCCATACCAGCCGACAGCAGTTATCATTTTTCGCAGCCCTTCACCGAAGCCAATATCCTGCTGGATCAGGATACCCGCTTCAACCTAGTGCAGTTTACCCCCGCCGATACGCCGGCTAAACGCATAGTACTTTATTTCCATGGCAACCGTGAAAATGTAAACCACTATGCCGGTTTTGCCAAAAACTTCACCAGCAAAGGTTATGAAGTATGGATGCCCGACTACCCCGGCTTCGGAAAATCTACCGGGAAACTCACTGAAGCTATTTTGTACGAGGAAGCCTTACACGTGTACAAACTGGCAAGGATCAGGTACCAGCCGGAGCAGATCCTGATCTACGGCAAATCGCTGGGTACGGGCATTGCAGCACAACTGGCTTCTGTACGTGATTGCAGGCAGCTTATCCTGGAAACACCTTATTACAGCCTTACCTCACTGACCCGCCTTTTTTTCTGGATGTACCCTGTTAACCAGTTGCTCCATTTTAAAATGCGTACACACGAATACCTGCCAAAAGTAACGGCGCCAGTGACCATTTTTCATGGCACTGCGGATGGGGTGATCCCCTACCTGCATGCGAAGCGACTGAAAAAATTATTGAAACCGGCAGACAGTTTCATCACCATTGAAGGTGGCTCACACAACGACCTGAACAGTTTTCCGCTGATGCAGGAGAAACTGGATAGCCTGCTGCGTAAATAAGCCTGACTGCTTGCAGAAAAAAGCTGTTTAATACGTAGGGGGATTGATGCCCACCCAGAACTGCAGGAAATCATTCACCCGGCAATCTACGGGAATACCGTTCTGCAAAGCAGGTTTCCAGAAAGGCATTTTGGCCACCATGGCGGCGATCAGTTGATCGTAATATTTCCTGTCCTCTGAAAAATATGTAAGGGTCCTGGCCGATTCTCCCCTGGCATAAGGTGTACCGGCTATACGCTCAAAACGGCCCTCATAGGGCGAGCCATTTTTGTCTACAATGAAAGAAAAATAGACGCGGATATATTTGGCGGTATCTCCCCGTTCGATCACTTTGCTCAATACACTGTCGAAGCCACCAAAAACCGCATAATAGAAACGCCTGCACGAATCGGCGCCAAACGGATATTGTGGCGGCTTCTGCACATACCTGGCTTCGAACAGGCGGGAATAGCTGGATTCCGCCAGCGCCGCATTGGTATTCCGCTGCGCTATAACGCTTGTTATACTCAATGTCAGTAGCAGCCATAACAGTGTCCTGATCTTCATAGTAACTTTTTACGACAGGAAGTTCGTGAATTTACGGCAAACAACCCGGTGACCATACCTGCGCAGTTTTGTTCTTCCTCCCTGCTGTGTGACGGCTTTTTCGTTTATCTTTAGAGAACCAAGAACAAATACCTATTCATCAATCTATTATACACATGACACCCGAAGAAAACTTTGCCAAACTGGGCCTGGTATTGCCGCCCGCCCCCAAACCCTTAGGCGTTTACAAACCCTTTCTGATCGATGGAAAACACGGATATGTTTCCGGCCATGGCACCCTGAAAGAGGATGGCAGTTTTATCACCGGCCGCGTAGGCGTTGACCTTACCCAGGAGGAAGGCAAACTGGCCGCACGCCAGGTAGGACTGGCCATATTGGCCACACTGAAAACCAACCTGGGCTCACTGAACAGGATCAAACGCGTGATCAAAGTGCTGGGCATGGTCAGCTGCAGCCCCGAGTTCGATAAACACCCCTATGTGATCAATGGCTGCAGCGAATTGTTTGCCGCAGTATGGGGCGAAGAGAACGGCATCGGTGTAAGAAGCGCCGTTGGCATGGGCTCTTTACCTGGTAATATTCCTGTTGAGATTGAAGTAATGTTCGAACTGGAATAAAAGTCAAAATGCAAAAGTCAAAAAATCACTAAGGACAGCTACTGTTTTATTTTTGCATTTTGACTTTTGACTTTCCATAATCTAAGCCCCATAACATGTCCACTCCCTGGTATACGATAGACAATATTGATAAGATCGATTCTCCTTCGCTGGTGATCTACCCGGAGAGGATCAAAGAGAATATCCGGCAACTCATTCTCATGGCGGAAGATGTGGCACGCATACGGCCGCATGTAAAGACCAATAAGATCGCGGAAGTATGTAAGCTGATGCAGAATGCCGGCATCCAAAAATTCAAGTGTGCCACCATTGCTGAAGCTGAAATGCTGGCTGAGATCGATGCACAGGATGTATTGCTGGCACACCAGCCCGTAGGGCCTAAAGCAGACAGGCTTTTAGAACTGGTACACCATTTCTCTGATACGGTTTTCTCCTGTGTCATCGATAACCTTACCACAGCCAGTATTCTATCGGAACTGTTCAGCAGCAATAACTATACCCTACCCGTATTCATTGACCTGAATATCGGCATGAACCGATCGGGTATCAAACCGGAAGCCGCACTGGAACTGTACAAAAAAACAAAGAACCTTCCGGGTATCCGGGTCATTGGCCTTCACGCATACGACGGCCATATCCGCGATACCGATCTTACCGAAAGGAACCGGCGTTCTGATGAAGCTTTCGCCAAAGTGGAATGGCTGGTAAAAGAAATTGCAGCCATTGATGATACCCACTTACAGATCGTGATAGGCGGTTCGCCCAGTTTTCCTACGCATACCAAAAGGAAGAACGTGGTATATAGCCCGGGCACTTTCGTATTCTGGGACTGGGGCTACAAACATATTGTTCCCGATGAACCCTTCGAATATGCGGCACTGGTGATCACCCGTATCATTTCTGTGATCGATGAACATACGGTATGCACCGACCTGGGCCACAAATCCGTGGCGGCAGAAAATCCTTTACCCCGTGTACACTTCCTGAACGCACCCGATGCAAACCCCATCTCGCAAAGCGAAGAACACCTGGTGCTGAAAGTGCCCGACAGCAGCCAGTACACCGTAGGCGATGTATTGTATGGCGTTCCCGTACATATCTGTCCAACAGTGGCCCTCTACGATCATGCCATGGTCATCGAGAAACATCAAAAAACAACCTGCTGGCGGGTAATTGCCAGATCGAGAAAAATAACCATTTAACATACGTGAGACGTGAATCGTCAGTCGTGAGTGGTGAGTAGGCAATGGTGAATACCCCCTCTGACGACTGACGATCCACGATTGTCCATTCACAATTCACAATTCACCACTCACAACCCGCCGCCATGTTCCTCTTCGACGCCCACCTGGATCTCAGTATGAATGCTATGGAATGGAACCGCGATCTGCGGTTGCCGGTGCATGACATCCGCGAAACGGAAAAGGGCATGACCGATAAACCTGATCGTGCCAGGGGCACCGTTTCCCTGCCTGCTTTGCGTGAAGGCAATATCGGCATCGTGGTGGCCACACAGATCGGACGATATGTGTCACCCGGCAGCACACTCAGCGGCTGGCACTCACCAGAACAGGCCTGGGCACAAACACAGGGCCAACTGCAATGGTACCGTGCCATGGAAGAAGCAGGCGAAATGGTGCAGATCTGTAACCTCATTGAACTGGAGCAACAGCTGCTGCTATGGAATAACGGTGAGCCGAATGAACACAAGGCCATCGGTTATATATTAAGTTTAGAAGGAGCAGATTCTTTGGTAACGATCGATCATCTGCATCGTGCCCATGCCTACGGCTTACGCGCAGTGGGGCCAGGACATTACGGTCCGGGGCGTTATGCCAACGGCACCAATGCCAGCGGTCACCTGAACGATATGGGCAAATCACTGCTGAAAGAAATGCAACAACTGAACATGATCCTCGATGCCACACATTTATGCGACGAGGCTTTCTGGGATGCCATGGAATTATTTGATGGCAATATCTGGGCCAGCCATAACCATTGCCGCAGCCTGGTGAACCATAACCGCCAGTTCAGCGATGAGATGATCCGGACCCTGATCCAGAAAAAAGCAGTGATCGGCGCAGCTATGGACGCCTGGATGATCGTTCCGAACTGGCAGAAAGGAATTTCAGATCCCAAACAAATGAACTGCGGCCTGGAACAGGTGATCGACCATATGGACCATATCTGCCAGATAGCCGGAAACACCCTGCATGTAGGCATCGGAACAGACCTGGATGGGGCTTATGGAACAGAACAATGTCCCTATGATATCGACACGATCGCAGACCTGCAACAGATGACCGGCTTACTGATGAAACGGGGATATACGCAAAGCGATTGTGAAAACATCATGCATGACAACTGGTTCAGGCTATTAAGACAGGCCTGGAAATAACCTATCCGAAAAGTCATCAGACTGAACTATACCAATTCCTTCAGCACGGTTTTGCCGGCGGTAACCGTTAACCGGTGTATAACGCCCACTTTTAAGGCATAGTTATTTTTTTCATGGCTCACCGGGAAATCAAAACAAACCGGGTATTTGAATTCCCGCACATGCGACTGAATGATCGTATACACATCGGAACCGAAAGGCAGCGTAGTATCTTTCATTTCCGTAAAACCGCCGATCACCAGTCCGGCCAGTCCATCCAGCATGCCGCTGCGTTTCAACTGGAGAAACATGCGGTCAATATTGTAAATATATTCACCCACATCTTCCAGGAACAGGATCTTTCTTTTGGTGATAAAAGAAGCGCTGCTTCCCACCAGGTGCGCCACCAGGGAAAGATTACCTCCCACCAGTTCACCTTCGGCCTTTCCGGTGCGGTTCAGTTTGTGTGCCGGGCAACTATAATTCGAGGTCGTTCCTTTCAGGGCTTTTGCAAGGGATTGTACATATTCCTTTTTGTGAAGTCCGTGATTGAACGCGGCCGCCATGGGAGCATGCAGGGTTGCTATATTCAGTTGGCGGTACACATGCGCATGTAACACCGTGATATCACTGAAACCGATCAGCCATTTGGGATGTTTCTTGAACCGGGAGAAGTCGAGCCCGTCAATGATCCGGCTCATACCATACCCGCCCCTTCCGCAAAGGATGGCTTTTACTTCTTTATCGTCGAGCATGGTTTGCAGGTCTTCCAGCCGTTCCGCGTCGGTTCCGGAAAAATAGTGGAACTGGTTACCCAGGGTTTTGCCCACCCTTACCCGGTATCCCCACTCCTGCAGTACGCGGATGCAGGTCTGGGCTTTGGCTTTAGGCATATATCCCGATGGGCAAACGATCCCGATCAGGTCTCCTTTTTTGAGGTAAGGCGGCAATTTGATCATGCAACAATATTACTGAACTGTTGTTATATCTGAGCGGATCAGTCGCTCGGCTCCGCCGAGTGACGCCTATCCCCAGGCTTCCAGCCTGAAAAACCAAAAGTCTGAAAGTAACTAAAGCCTTACCATTTAAAAGCCACAAAGCCCCTCTCTCCTCCCTCAAAATTGCCTTCTTCCGAGGATTACTTACTTTTGCAGACTTTCCCAACCGGAAACCTCTGAACCGATGAACACACCCAAAAGATATTTGATCACTTCTGCCCTTCCCTATGCGAACGGGCTGAAACATATTGGTCACCTGGCTGGCGCCTACCTGCCCGCGGATATTTATGTACGTTACCTGAAGGCACAAAAACGCGATGTGGTTTTTGTATGCGGCAGCGATGAGCATGGAACAGCCATACCCATTCAGGCCACCAAAGAAGAAACTACGGCAAGAGCCATTATTGATAAGTATCACCCCATCATGAAGCAGAACTTCAGTGACCTGGGGATCGAATTCGATATTTATCACCGCACCAGTGATCCGCTGCACCATGAGACCGCACAGGAATTCTTTACCAAACTGAATGATAACGGCGACCTGGAGATCAAAGAAAGTGAACAGTATTTTGATGAGCAGGCCAATAGTTTCCTGGCCGACAGGTATATCAAAGGCACTTGTCCCAACTGTAATTTTCCCGGCGCTTATGGCGACCAGTGCGAAAACTGTGGTAAGAGCCTGAGCCCGGATGAACTGATCAACCCGGTGAGTACGCTCAGCGGCAATCCACCGATAAAAAAACTGACCAAACACTGGTACCTGCCCCTGAACAGGCACGAAGATTTTTTACGCAACTGGATCCTGAAAGAACATGCCAGCGATTGGCGCCCAACCGTAGTGGGACAGTGTAAAAGCTGGATCGATGGCGGACTGCAGCCCCGTGCGGTTACCCGCGACCTTGACTGGGGCGTGAAAGTGCCGTTGAAAGAAGCTGATGGAAAAGTACTGTACGTATGGTTCGATGCTCCCATCGGTTATATCAGCGCCACCAAACAGTGGGCGCTGAACAACGAAAAGGACTGGCGCCCTTACTGGGAGGACAAAGACACCAAACTGGTGCATTTTATCGGCAAGGACAATATCGTGTTCCACTGCCTGATCTTCCCGGTAATGCTGAAACTGCATGGGAATATCCTGCCCGACAATGTGCCTTCGAATGAGTTCATGAACCTGGAAGGAGACAAGATGAGCACCAGCCGCAACTGGAAGCTGGACATGCAGGATTACATAGATGACTTCATTAAGAAAGAGAATGGTGGCAGCCAGATGGCAGATGTACTGCGATATTATCTGACCCTGATCGCACCAGAAACCAAAGACAGTGAATTTACCTGGCAGGGTTTCCAGGATGCCAATAACAGTGAGCTGGTCAGCATTTTTGGCAACTACATAAACAGGAGCCTGGTACTGATGCACAAGCTCTGCAAGGGTAAGGTACCGCCGTTACATAATGATGGCTTAACAGATCTTGACAGGGCAACCATCGAAGAGATTGAAGCCTGCAAACAGAAAGTAGAGAATCTGCTGGAGCAGTATAAGTTCCGCGATGCACTGTTTGAAGTGATCAACCTGGCGCGTACCGGTAACCAGTACATGCAGAAAAAAGAACCCTGGATCCTGGCCAAACAGGTGGATGCCGATGGCAATGTTATCCATGAAGCACAACAGTCGATCGACAATACCCTGCACATCTGTTTACAGCTTTGTGCCAACCTGGCCATCCTGATCAATCCCTTCCTGCCGTTTACGGCCAGGAAAATATGTCACCTGCTGAAAGTGGTGGATAAGATACTGGATTGGAAAAATGCCGGCAAGATGAAATTATTAAGCGTTGGATATACCTTACGGGCGCCTGAATTGCTGTTCCGTAAGATCGAGGACAGCGAGATAACCTATCAATTGGAAAAATTAAAAGCAGCAAGCGTGAAGCGTGAAGCGTCAGTCGTGAGTGATCCTGTTACCGCAAAAACAGAAGAACCCGTAGCAGCAAACAGTCCGGTAAAACCAGAAATCGTTTTTGATGATTTTGCCAAGATCGATCTGAAAGTAGGAAAAATTGTGAGTGCCGAAAAAGTGGAGAAAGTCGACAAACTGCTGAAACTCTCTGTTGACCTGGGTTTTGAGACCCGCACCATCGTATCGGGTATTGCACTCCATTTTGCGCCCGAAGAGATCGTAGGCAAACAAGTGACCGTGGTCACCAATCTTGCCCCCCGTAAAATGAGGGGAATTGAAAGCAATGGCATGATCTTAATGGCAGAAGACACCAATGGAAAACTTCATTTCATCAACCCGGAAACAGAGATTGATCCGGGTGCGGGAGTGAGTTAAGCGTTGGGGGGTGGTTAAAATAGTTAAAAAGGTTAAAAGGGTTAAAGTAGTCAGAAAATCTGTTGCCACTTTAACCCTTTTAACCTTTTTAACCTCTTTAACGATCCCTACGCCTTATCAAAGCTCACACACTCTTTCAGTTCTTTTTCCGTATACGCATATCCGTACTGTTTCAGCACATCATCCGGTACACCGTTCCACTGGTTAGGGGTATTACCCATATAACCCAGGTCTTTTACGCCAATCTCTGATGTGTAGAAACCGGTCATTACCATGTCGCGCATTTTGTTGAAAAATGCAACGCCCTGTTGCATACCGGGTTTGATGGTGCGTTTGTTCTTACTGATGGCTCCTTCCACTTCCGGGTAAGCGATATCTTCTACCAGTTCTATCTGCTGTTTATGGTCAGCATCCTTGAACGCTTTTCCGAAACGTTTCAGGCTTTCCACATCCAGCCAGCGTAAACCACCGCGCAAAGGGGTCTGGTGTTCCGGCATATCTTTCACAATGAACTCCAGGAACTCATGCACTTTGGCATCTGAAGCACTGCCACTAAGCTCATCTTTCGGGAGAATGATATCTTCGAGTACGATGATGGTAGCCATTTCATGCTCGGTGAAGAACTTAGGCTCCGTCTCAATTTTCTTCAGGTAGTCCTTTTCTTCCTGCATCCGGTCTTCCAGTTTCGCATCCGGCGATGCAGCGATGGCTTTCTTGTCACTATTCTTGCAGGCTTCTACCAATACGCCGGAAGCGGCTGTACCGATCAGGAGGGCTTTGATGGATTTTCTTCTGTCCATAATGATCACAGGTTGATATGATTTGTTATAATCTCTGATGGATATGATTAATGTATGATTGCACAGATCGTTCTTTCAGTGAAATCATACGATAATCATACAATCAGCGATCAAAGGTTTTGTTTTTTCATTTCATCAATAATATACTCCGAAGCACGCATAGAGAGCGCCAGGATCGTCCAGGTGATGTTCTTATCGGCCTGTGAGGTAAACTGGCTGCCATCCACGCAAAACAGGGTTTTGCAATCGTGCGCCTGGCTCCATTTGTTCAGGGCAGAGGTCTTGCGGTCTGCACCCATACGAACGGTTCCGGCTTCGTGGATGATGTTGCCCGGGTTGTTCAGTCCCCAGTTGTTCTTTTCATTATCATCCCCACCCCAGGTAATGATGGCGCCCATATTGTGCAGGATCTCTTTAAAGGTCTCCTTCATGTGTTTGGCCTGTTTGATCTCATACTCGGAATGGTTGGTATGGAAACGCAGTACGGGAATCCCGTATTTGTCAACCACTTTCGGATCTATCTCGCAATAGTTATTGATATTGGGCACTGCTTCGCCCCTGCCTGCCATACCTACGCCTGCTCCGTAGAAGAAGCGGGCATCTTCTTTCAGTCCGGCGCCGTAACCACCGGCTTCCTTGGTTTTACCGTTCACCAGGTACTTACCGTTCTGGTATTGCATGCCCATACCGAAACCGTATGCCGGCTGGCCCATGCCTCCCCAGTACTCAATATGGTAACCACGAGGGAAGTCCAGTTTCTTATTATCCAGCCACCAGGGTGTATACACGTGCATACCTCCTACGCCATCTTCATTGTAACGCTTGCGACCATACAATTGCGGCAATACACCACCTACAGCGGCACCGGTAGAATCGTGCAGGTATTTACCTACCACATTGCTATCGTTGGCCAAACCATTGGGATGGCGGGTTGATTTTGAATTCAGCAACAGACGGGCGGTTTCGCAGGTGCTGGCAGCCAGTATCACTACGCGGCCACTTACCTGGTACTCCATCATGTCTGCTTTATTCACATAAGATATGCCTGTGGCAATACCCGCTGCATTGGTGATCACTTCGCGCGCCATGGCATTGGTGATCACGTCTACGTTGCCGGTTGCCACAGCGGGTTTGATGAGTACGGAAGACGAAGAAAAATCACCATACACTTTACAGCTTCTGCCACACTGCGCGCAATAGAAACAGGCGCCACGCTCATCATTGATCTTTTTGGTCAGGATCGATAAACGCGAAGGGATCACGGGGATATTCAAACCCGTAGCCGCTTTCTTGATCATGAGCTCATGCAGCCTGGGCTTGGGTGGCGGCAAAAAAATACCATCCGGATCATTGGGCAATCCTTCATTCGATCCAAAGACCCCGATCAGTTGATCGATCTTATCGTAATAAGGTTTTACCTCTTCGTAACTGATGGGCCAGTCATCACCCAGTCCGTCAATACTTCTGCGTTTGAAGTCTTTCGGACCAAAACGCAGGGAGATACGCCCCCAGTGGTTGGTCCGCCCACCGATCATACGTGCGCGCCACCAGTCCCATTTGTCGCTGCCTTCGGCCATGGTATAGGGTTCTCCATCAATTTCCCAACCCCAGAAACATCCGTCAAAATCGCCGAAGGGCCTGAATTTGGTACTGGCGCCACGGCGGGGAGAATCCCATGGATTTTTTAACTGGGAAGAATGTTTGGCAGGATCATAATCAGGTCCTGCTTCTATCAGGCATACTTTCAGGCCCGATTTGGCCAATACATACGCAGCCATACCGCCGCCCGCGCCGGAGCCAACAATGACGGCATCGTATTTCTTGCTTTCTTTTTTGATCTGGAGATCGCCCATATAGCAATATTGATTTTGAGATTCGTTGAAGGAATGAAAATAAGTTATTTCGGCTGTTACAAAAAGTGTTTTAGCCGAAAGTCAAAAAAGTATCGGCAAGGGATAATAAAAGATATTTACCTGCTATTACCTGTATTCCATATTGTAAAACAAGATACTGTGCCTGCATACCCTACAGGCAAAAAATAAGGGCCTTTCAGGCCCTTATTATATATCAGTATCTAACAGATGTTTAGCTGCAACCCATACTGTTACCACAGTTCAGGCATTTGTAGCAGGTACCGCTGCGGATGGTGATATGTCCGCAGGTATTACAGGCCGGCGCATCGCTCTGCATGTTCTTGGCGGCGGCGTTCACGGCGTTCATCCCATTGTCTTCATTCACCGTTGCGGCAGCACGCTGTAATTTCTGCGGCTGGGGAGCGGCGCTGGTATTGGCAGACGGTGCTGTTACACGGATGCTGCTCAACTCAGGTTTCCCCAGGAATGTGGCATCTCCTGCATCATCCCCTTCGCCGGTATTACCGATGCTGGGTTTGTCCAGCACGTGTACCAGGTCGGTACGGCCCAGGTATTCGAAGGCAAGTGCACGGAATACAAAGTCTACCAGTGAAGTGGTGGTCTTGATATTCGGATGATCTACCATACCGGATGGCTCGAACTTGGTGAACACGAATTTCTCTACGAATTCTTCCAATGGCACACCATACTGCAGGCCCACGGAGATCGCGATAGCGAAACAGTTCATGAAGCTTCTGAGGGTAGAACCTTCTTTGGCCAGGTCGATGAAGATCTCACCCAGGGTTCCGTCGCTGTACTCACCGGTGCGCAGGAAGATCACCTGTCCGCCGATCTTGGCTTTTTGCGTGAATCCGCGGCGTTTGGCCGGTAATGATTTCTTCTCTACGATACCTGATAAAGCACGTTTGAATTGGGTATCGGTAGAAGCCTGCATACGCTTCTGTACTTCCTCCAATAATTCATCTACCGTTAATTTGCTCAGGTCTACGATCTGTGATACAGTCTCGGCTGCTGCTGCAGGCTCGTTCTCAGCAACCGCATTCTCCCCCTTTTCGTCTGCCTTCTTTTTCTTGTCCGATTTGTTGCTCAGCGGCTGGCTCAGTTTGGAACCATCGCGGTACAGGGCATTGGCTTTCAGGCCCAGCTGCCAGCTCAGCATATAACAATCTGCAATTTCCTCGATCGTTGCCTCGTGTGGCAGGTTGATGGTTTTAGAGATCGCACCACTCAGGAAGGGCTGACAGGCCGCCATCATACGGATATGCCCGTAAGCATGGATATATCTTTCGCCTTTTTTACCGCACTTATTGGCGCAGTCAAATACCGGCAGGTGTTCTTCTTTCAGGAAAGGCGCCCCTTCAATGGTCATGGTTCCGCACACATAATCATTGGCCGCATCTATCTGATCTTCGGTAAAGCCCAGTGCCTCCAGCAGGTTAAAGTTCCAGTCGGCATACTGCTCTTCGGTAAAGCCCAAACGCTGCATACACTCATCGCCCAAAGTAAAGCGGTTAAAGAGGAAACCGATCTCGAATGCAGATTTGGCTGCACCGTTCAGTTTTTCAATCTCCGGCTCAGTAAATCCTTTCTCGCGCAGTGAAGTGGGGTTAATGTAAGGTGCCCCTTCAAAGCTGGCCGCTCCTACCGCATATTTCTCAATGGCTTCTGCCTGCTCCGGGTTGTAACCCAGGTTACGCAGTGCCTGTGGTACCGACTGGTTGATGATCTTGAAGTAACCACCACCGCTAAGTTTCTTAAATTTCACCAGGGCAAAATCAGGTTCTACACCGGTGGTATCGCAATCCATTACCAGGCCAATGGTCCCGGTAGGGGCAATAACAGTGGTTTGTGCATTGCGGTAGCCGTATTTCTCGCCCAGTTGTACCGCTTCATCCCATGCTTTGGTAGCGGCTTTCAGCAGGTAATCCGGACAGTATTTGGCTTTAATGCCCTGTGGTTTGATCTCCAGGCCTACATACGCTTCTTCTGCATCGTAAGCGGCAGCGCGGTGGTTGCGCATGACGCGCAGCATATCTTCTTTGTTCTCTTCGTATTTATCAAAAGCTCCAAGGATACCGGCCATTTCGGCTGAGGTCTTGTAAGCCACACCGGTCATGATAGCCGAGATAGCGCCTGCAATACCACGGGCTTCTTCACTATCGTAAGAAATACCGCTTACCATCAGCATAGAACCGAGGTTGGCAAAACCAAGACCCAGTGTACGGTAATCGAACGACAGTTGCGCCACTTCTTTGGAAGGGAACTGTGCCATTAACACGGATACTTCCAGAACAGTGGTCCACAAACGGCTGGTATATTCAAAACCTTCCACATCGAAGATATTGGTATCGTCATCGTGGAATTTACGCAGGTTGATGGATGCCAGGTTACATGCGGTGTTATCCAGGAACATGTATTCTGAGCAAGGATTGGAAGCATTGATCCTTCCACCTTTGGGACAGGTATGCCATTCGTTGATGGTGGTATCGTATTGGGTACCGGGATCCGCACAGCGCCATGCCGCATAGGAGATCTGCTTCCATACTTCGCGGGCCGGGATCTTTTTCATGGTACGGCCATCGGTACGGGCTTTCAGTTCCCAGTCACCATCGGCTTCCAGTACCTTGAAGAATGAGTTGGGAATACGCACCGAGTTATTCGAGTTCTGACCGGAAACAGTGGCATAGGCTTCCCCTTCATAACTGTTGTCGTAACCGGCGGCTACCAGTGCGGCCACTTTATCTTCTTCCCCTACTTTCCAGTTGATGAATTCCATGATCTCGGGGTGATCCAGGTCAAGACAAACCATTTTGGCTGCCCTGCGGGTGGTACCGCCGCTTTTGATGGCTCCTGCGGCACGGTCGCCGATCTTCAGGAAGCTCATCAGGCCGCTGGAAGTACCGCCACCTGATAATTTCTCACCACCGCCGCGGATCTGTGAGAAGTTGGTACCCACCCCTGAGCCATATTTGAAGATACGGGCTTCACGGGTCCAGAGATCCATGATACCGCCTTCATTTACCAGGTCGTCGTTCACACTCAGGATAAAACAGGCGTGTGGCTGGGGACGCTCGTAGGCATTGGTTGATTTCTTTAGTTTCTTGTCCTTGGGATCCACATAGTAGTGCCCCTGGGGTTTACCGGTGATACCGTAGCTCTCGTGCAGGCCGGTATTGAACCACTGTGGTGAGTTGGGCACACAGGCCTGGTTCAGGATGCTGTATACCAGCTCCTCATAAAACACCTGCGCGTCTGCTTTGGTAGCGAAATACCCATAACGCTCACCCCATACGCGCCAGCAATTGGCCATACGGTGTGCTACCTGTTTTACACTGGTTTCGCGCCCAACCGACCCATCCGGCTGGGGAACACCCGCTTTACGGAAATATTTCTGAGCGAGGATATCCGTGGCAATCTGACTCCATTGCTTGGGAACCTCCACATTGTTCATTTCAAATACTTTCTCCCCGTTGGGGTTCTTGATTACGCTGTCGCGGTAATCGTATTCGAACATATCGAAGGGGCTCACACCGTCTTTGGTGAAGCGACGACTGAATTGTAAGCCTTTGGTAGCGCGAGGGTTAGACATAATGCAGGTGTATTTTTAATGGGTTCAGGGTAAAATTCCAGCCTAACAAAAAGTAAAGCGGTTGACGAAAATATCCTTCCGTTTTCAGATATCCGATCCTGAAATATCAACAGGTTGTGGATAAGGAATGGGGAATATTCCGGACCTCAAATCCCCATTGATTTTGCGCATTTCTGCACCGGTGTAGAAAATATTTTTTGCCCAAACAGGCTGTTAAACCAATATTTTTTCGTAAATGTGGGTAGGTAAACAGAAAAAGCCCTGTGGGGGAAGCACTACCCGTTACCACCCAATTCGCCCGGAATGGCTTATCTTTCCGAACGGTATCGAAAACACAGCTGAATAAGCGGTTTTAAATAAAAACTTTTTTGCATTTTTGCAACAGTATCTATCCACTACTGAATGAAACCAGGCTTGTATCAACAATTTGAGACCAATAAAAAATCGGGCAAAAAATCCTTTGCTGTACTGATTGACCCCGATAAGGTCGATAATGAAAAGATCGATCAACTGGTAGCACTGGCCACCGATGCCCGGGTAGATTATTTTTTTGTGGGTGGCAGCCTGGTCATTTCCAGCCACCTGGATGAATGTATCCAGCAGATCAAAGCCAACTGCCATATCCCCGTATTGCTGTTTCCCGGGTCTCCCTCCCAGGTAAGTAAATATGCGGATGCACTTTTATACCTGTCGCTCATTTCCGGCCGTAATCCCGAACTGCTGATCGGCCAGCATGTGATCAGCGCCCCCTTTGTTAAAAAGAGCGGACTCGAGGTCATGCCCACGGGTTACATGGTGATAGACGGTGGTGCACCTACCACCGTATCCTATATTTCGAATGCAACACCCATTCCTGCCGATAAAAACGAGATTGCCATGTGTACCGCCATGGCAGGAGAAATGCTCGGCATGAAGCTGATATATATGGATGCGGGCAGCGGCGCCAAACGTCCCATTCCCGAGTCCATGATCGAAAAAGTAGCCCGGAACATCAGTATCCCCCTCATCATCGGTGGCGGAATCACCGAACCGGAAAAAGCTTACCACAACTGCAAAGCTGGTGCCGATGTGATTGTTGTGGGCAATGCCATTGAAAAAGACCCTTCCCTCATCAAGGAGATCAGCAACGCCATTCATAGCGTGCCGGTGAATGCGTGAATCGTGAGTGGTGAGTAGGTAGTGTAATACAAATTCGTTAATGAATAAATGGGTTGGGTTTGAACTGATATCAGTTCAAACCCAACCCATTCCTCTTTACCCCCATTGACCATTCACCACTGACAATTGACCACTCACCACTCACCACTCACCACTCACGATTCACGATTGACGATCCTCACTTCAGCCCCGACACATCCACCCTCGAAGGCGTTTCCCTGCCACTAACGATGCCGCGTGAGCTGAGCGCGATGGCTTTGATGATCATGGCCATGTTCTCCATATCCAGTGTGCCGATCTCGTCGCTGGCTTTGTGGTAATTGGGTTCATTGTCCATTTTAGAAGTGGAAATGGTATGTGCCGGTACGCCCAACCTGGCCAGGGTAGCATTATCTGAACGGTAGAACAGGTTCTGTGTGGTATAGGGATCGGGGTAAAAGGTAAAACCGGTTCCTTCCAGGTTACCCTGCAGGATCTTTCCCATATCTGTTTTTTCATAACCGGTGATATAGGCCGAGTTCCTTCCCCACTTGCTCTCTGTACCGATCATCTCGATGTTGAACATGGCTTTCACCTCTTCCGGGTTGAACTGGCGCGAAAAATAAGTTGCTCCGAAACCACCCACTTCTTCCGCAGTAAAAGCCGCGAAGATGAGCGTACGTTCGTTGTTGTTCAAAGCCTTGAAATATTTGGCCAGCATGATCACCGCCGTGGTCCCGGCCGCATCGTCATTGGCGCCGTTGAAAATAGAATCGGTCAGCACATTGCCCTGGCGATCCTTACTCATGATACCCAGGTGATCGTAGTGACCGGAGAAAATCACATACTCATTCTTTTTGCTCTTGCCCGGTAATACGCCCACCACATTAGCCAGCGACTGCTCCGTAAAAGTGTGTTTGGCGCTTACCTCAAAACGTTTGGGGTTGGCAGCAGCCAGTATGAACACCGTACTGTAATCCGATTGGTACAGCTGCGATTTGACACGGGTAAGCTGGTTAAAGGTTTTGGCATAACTGGTATCTACCAGCACCAGGTAATTCTTTTTGGCATTGATATACTTACGTGCTTCGGAGAACAGATTGGCCCCTGCAGCGATGGTGACTTTTTCATAACCCGAAGTTTCATCCAGTTTCAGATCTTCCTTGCAGGTCACCACGATCACATCGCGACTGTCTACCGATACCCCATCAAAACTGCAGCCGGCGCTGATGAATTTGGGACGCAACATGGCAAATGATTGCAGGTAGGTTCCGCTGTTCTGTACTGTCTGCAGACCTACCTGCCTGAATTCATCGGCAATAAATGCCGCCGCTTTTTCAATTCCGGGTGTGAAGGTTCGGCGACCCTGCATATCATCGGCAGAGAGGATGCGTTCGATCCGTTCCACTTCTTTGGCATGAATGATGTTTTCCGCCTTTTGCGCAAAAACGCCGGCAGTCATTACTAACAATACCAGCAGGGAAGATATTTGTTTCATATGTTGTTGATTCATGTAATGTTGAGAGAACAAGATAATGACAGGGAAGGGTTTGCACCAAATATTCTGACAAGCGGATAAAAGGGCATAAAAAAAGGGCGCCGGGCGCCCTGTTATCATAAACTCATCATTTCTTTGAACTTCACCGTCTGCCTGCGGCTCACTTCTATCTTCTCACCGCCTTTCAGGTCTACCAGCAATCCCCCGTTAAAGTAAGGCTCGATCTGTTCGATCCAGCGGAGGTTGATGATATGTTTACGGTTGGCCCGGAAGAACATCCTTTCGTCCAGTCTTTCCTCCAGCGCATTCAGCGATTTCAGGATAAGAGGTTTGTGTGTGCCGAAAAACACTTTGGCATAGTTGCCCACGCTTTCGAACAAACGGATCTCGCCCAGCTTCACAAACCAGCAGCGTTCGCCATCTTTCACGAACACCTGGTCGAACTCGGTCAGCGGACCGCGGTTCAGTCCATTGATACCCACATTCTCTTTAAAGATCTCTGCCTGCAGTTTCTGAATGGCATCGGCGAGACGTTTGGGTTCTATCGGCTTTAACAGGTAATCCAGTGCATTCACCTCGAAGGCTTTGATGGCATATTCGTCGTAGGCGGTGGTGAAAATGACTTTCGGAGCTTTTTCCACTTCGGCCAGCAGATCGAACCCGGTTTTACCAGGCATTTGGATATCGAGAAAAATCAGATCGGGATTCAGCGTTTCTATCTTCTCAATACCGTCATCCACATTGGCGGCTTCCTCGATCACTTCAATATCGGAATGGTCCTGCAACAGTTTTTTCAACTCGTTGCGGGCCAGCCTTTCATCATCAATAATAATTGCTTTGAGTGCCATACTACTAATTTATGAATAGAATTTAAGAATGCAATTCCTGTACCGGCATTTTCACAATGGCTTCCACCATGTTCTGCTCGGTATTCCGGATTTCAAATGAAGCTTTCCCCCCGAACAACAGTTTCAGGCGGTTACGGGTGCTGTTGATGCCGAAGCCATCACTGTTACCATTCGCATCCAGGTGCCCGCTGTTCTGTACGATCAGTTCATGCTGGTCATCCCGGTAATCCGATATCACGCGGATCAGTCCTCCCCCCTTCTGTTTGCCAATACCGTGTTTGATGGCATTCTCTACCAGTGTCTGCAGCATCATCGGCGGCACGGGCTGGTCAAGGGTATCTTCATCTATATCGTATTCTACCTGTAACCTGTCTTCAAAGCGGATATATTCCAGCGCCAGGTAATCTTTTACAATATTCAGTTCGCGCTCAAAAGGTACCGTTTCCATTTTCTCCGCCTGCATGCTGCTTCGCAGGATATTGCTCAGCTCGGTGATGGCCGTACGTGCCCTTTCGGGATTCTCGTCTACCAGCGCACGGATACTGTTCAACGCATTAAAAATAAAATGGGGATTGATATGCGATTTGATGGTCTTGAGCTCCAGCTCTTTTACCAGGCTTTCCAGGCGTGCTTTCTGGATCTCGGTTTTTGAACCCAGTTCAACATAATGCCATATATAATATGCTGAAAACCAAACTAATACAAGAGGGGAGTCGAGAATCAGGTTATAGAGGAATCTTTTTTCCACCGATACTTTGATCTTGGGGTCGTAGATCTTCAACCATTCCACAAGGGCACTATTGGCCAGGTTGAACAGGATGATGATACTGAGTACCGTGATGATCAGCAACCACCATTTCTGCACCTGGATGGGGGGCCGGAGCTTCAGCCGGACGATCAGCTCCCTGAGCAGGTGGGTAAACGTTAACCCGATCAGAATGGTAATGGCTATGCGGGGATATAGGATATTATTGGTCTTATTCTCGAAAATAAATGCGAAGAATACCATGGTCAACCCATAGAACAACCAACCACCCAACTGGCAAGTCCAGTATAATGAAGATTTACTTCTCATGTTAGAACAAATATAAACGGAAACCATGCCCCATACTGCCGAAATTTGATTAAAGGCAAAATCAGCCTCTGTTTGGCAGAAAATACCGTTTGGACCCGCTGAACCTTCCGGTTATCCCGTATGTTTCTATATCCGGATTACCCCCTCTTTCCATACAAAATGCCTATTTTTACAATATAAAACCGTCTGCATGCAGATAACCACAGGTCCCCTGTTACAATCGATCAATAACCCCGACGATCTTAAGCAACTCAGTCGCGAACAGTTACACCAGGTTTGCGATGAACTCCGTCAGTACATTGTAGACGTAGTAAGCGTTCATGGCGGTCATTTTGCGGCCAGCCTCGGCGTGGTAGAGCTCTCTGTGGCCCTGCACTACGTATACAATACCCCCTACGACCAGCTGGTATGGGATGTGGGCCACCAGGCCTATGGCCATAAGATCCTTACGGGGCGAAGGGATAATTTTATCACCAACCGCAAATACAAGGGTATCAGCGGTTTCCCAAAACGCAGTGAAAGCGAGTATGATACTTTTGGTGTAGGGCATTCCTCCACCTCTATTTCGGCTGCCCTGGGTATGGCTATGGCTGCCAGGTACAAAGGTGAGAACCGGAAATCCGTGGCCGTGATCGGGGATGGCTCCATGACAGCCGGAATGGCTTTCGAGGCCATGAACCATGCCGGCGTGGCCAATAGCGATGTGCTCATCATCCTCAACGATAACTGTATGAGCATCGACCCCAATGTGGGCGCGTTGAAAGAATACCTGACCGATATCACCACATCGCCTACCTACAATAAAATGCGCGATGATATCTGGAACCTGATGGGCAAACTGCCCGTAGGCAAGAATTTCAGTCGCGATATGGCCAGCAAACTGGAAGCGGGACTGAAAAGTGTGGTGACCAAAAGCAGTAACCTCTTTGAAGCTTTACAGATCCGTTATTTTGGACCGATAGACGGGCATAATATCACCAAACTGGTAGATACGCTCAACGACCTGAAAAAGATACCCGGCCCCAAACTGTTGCATATTGTGACCATAAAAGGAAAAGGGTATGCACTGGCCGAAAAGGACCAGACCAAGTGGCATGCGCCCGGACTGTTCGATAAAGTGACCGGTGAGATCTACAAGAAAAAGATCGATGCACCCCAGCCACCCAAATACCAGGATGTATTCGGATACACCATGATAGAACTGGCAGAACAGAACAAAAATATCATGGGTATAACCCCCGCCATGCCCAGCGGCTCCTCACTGAAATTCATGATGGAAAAAATGCCGGACAGGGCTTTTGATGTAGGCATCTGCGAACAACATGCTGTTACCGTGAGTGCCGGACTGGCCACACAGGGCATGCGTGTTTTCTGCAATATCTATTCGTCGTTCATGCAAAGGGCCTACGACCAGGTAGTGCACGATGTGGCGATTCAGAAACTACCGGTGGTATTCTGCTTAGACCGCGCCGGACTGGTTGGCGAAGACGGACCTACCCACCACGGCTGTTACGATATTCCTTATATGCGCTGTATCCCCAATATGGTGATCAGTGCGCCGATGAATGAACAGGAACTGCGCAACCTCATGTATACTGCCCAGCTGGATAAAAATAACTATCCCTTTGTGATCCGCTATCCGAGAGGGGAAGGCATGATGCCGGAATGGAGAACCCCCTTTGAGGAACTACCGATCGGTAAGGGAAGAAAATTAAAAGATGGGGAAGATATCGCCATCCTGAGTTTCGGGCATCCGGGTAATTTTGCACAGGCCGCCATACGCGAACTGCGGAGCCAGGGCATTAACCCTGCACATTACGACCTGCGGTTTGTAAAACCCATTGACGAAGACCTGTTACACGAAGCGTTCAGCAGGTACAGCAAAATTGTGACCGTAGAAGATGGAACCGTAGTAGGCGGATTTGGCAGCGCTATTCTTGAATTCATGAACCGGCATAATTACAAGGCGGATATAACCATACTGGGTATTCCCGACAGGCTGGTAGAACACGGAACCCCTAAGGAGCTGCACCGCGAATGTGCCTACGATGCACAGGGTATTGCAGATGCCGTCAGAGAACTGATGAAAGAAAAGATCACTGTCCGCAGTGCTATTGCAGGATAAACGAATATAAAAGACAATAAAAAAATCCGGCTCAGTTTGAACCGGATTTTTTTATTCAATCGAAAGGACAGATTATTCTTCCGGCAATGACATATCTTCTTCGTCGGGGGAATTATCGCCGATGATCTCCGAATCGCCCACATTACCTTCTGCTTCCAGGTCTTCTTCGCGGTGTTCGTTCCATTCCACGATAAAATTGTTCATACCGGGACCTACCAGCAGTCTCATGAATTTCTGCTGCGAAAGTTCCAGCAATGATAGGAACAGGAAGAGAGCATGGATCCTGTCGTTACACACTTCGAATACTTTTTCGAAAGAGACCGTTTTTTCCTTTTGCACCACATGCAGCATATAATCGCGGCTGCCTTCCATGGTATAGTTGTACCGCACCACGGTATGCACGGGTTTGTTCTGGCGCTGTTGTACGCGCAGCATCACTTTCTCAAAAGCTTTCATCAGCTTGAAGAGGGTGATGGTCTGTATCTCGGTACCTTCTGAAGATTCTTCGCCGATCATGGATATCTCGCGCTGCAGGTTGCCGCGTTTGATCATCAGCATGCGCTCTGCTTCCATTTCGGCCATTTTAGCGGCAGCTTCCTTAAAACGTTTGTATTCGAGGATCTTGTCGATCAGTTCCTGTCGGGGATCGACCTCGTTACCCTGCGCATCCACTTCCTTACGGGGCAGCAATAACCTGGCCTTGATACGCATGAGCGTAGATACGAACAGGATGAACTCACTGCTCAGTTCAATATTCAGTTTCTCTCCCTGGTGAATATACTCCAGGAAGTCGTTGATGATCTTGGTGATGGGAATATTATAGATATCCAGTTCATCCCTCTCGATAAAAAACAATAACAGGTCGAAAGGCCCCTCAAACTGGTCCAACTTGATCTGGTAACTCACATTATTCACGGGTCAAAGCTTTAGCTGCAAAGAAAACCGAATAAGGCATATAACGGGCAGCCGGGGAACAATAGTTATCCACCGGCAGGGGGGATCGGGAGACGGGAGACGTGAGTGGTGAGTGGTGAGTGGTGAGTGGGAAGTAGGAAGACCACGGTATACCTTTCCTACTCCCTACTGACGACTGACGACTCACGACTGACGATTCACGTCTCACAAACCTCAGTCCTTCGCTTCCGTCCTTTTCAGCGAATCGCGGATCTCGGCCAGTAATTTATCGGCATTGGAAGGTTCCGGCGGAGCAGCGGGCTTGGCAGGTTCATCGCGCTTTAATCTGTTGATGGCTTTGATCACCAGGAACACGGAAAAAGCCACTATAATAAAATCGAAGAGATTAGTGATGAATGCGCCATATTTTACGGCCACTTCGGCCACCGCAGGAGTGGCCACCTTACCGGCGGCATCCTTCACTTCCGGAATGGCATCTTTTAACACCCATACCTTATCGTTGAAATTGACCCCACCGGTAAGCATACCCACCAGCGGCATCACGATACCGTCTACAAAAGAGGTGACGATCTTTCCGAAGGAAGCACCCATGACAAAGGCAACAGCAATGTCTACGAGATTGCCCTTCATGGCAAACTCCTTGAATTCTTTCAGCATTCCCATAGTAGGATATTTTATTTCCGTTAAAATACAACAATGCACCCAACCCGCAAAGCTATTTTTTCAATCCCGGGTACTGCATTTTCAAAGAGCTGAGCAGGTCGTGCAGGGCTTTTGCTACCAGGTATTCCTTGTACCAGTTCTGGTCGGACGGTATGATATGCCAAGGTATTTTGTTGCAGTGCGTAAAACAGTCCTGGTACACTTTCATGTACAGATCCCAGAGTTTGGCCTCTTCAAAATCACGCTCGTTGTATTTCCACTGTTTCTTTGGGTCACGGATCCTTTCCTGCAACCGCTGTTGTTGCTCTTCCGGTGAAATATGCAGGTAAAATTTCAGGATATGTGTGTGATTGTGTTTTACCAGCAGCTCTTCAAAATCGTTGATGGCTTTCATCCGTTCCATGGCCAGCTTATCGCTGCACCACCCATGTACCCGGGTAACCAACACATCTTCGTAATGTGAACGGTTAAATACCTGTATCACGCCTCTCGGAGGTGCATGCTGATGAACACGCCAGAGAAAATCGTGCGACAGCTCCTCCGGTGTAGGCGCTTTGAAAGGGCGCACCCATACACCCTGGGGGTTTAGTTTGCCGAGCACATCGCGTATCAGTCCGTCTTTCCCGCTGGCGTCCATTCCCTGTATCACGATCAATACTGCATGTTTGGATTGTGCGAACAGCAGGTTCTGCAGGTCGTCAAGTTCTGCCAGCAGTTTGGCTGTTTTTATCCGGGTCCGTTCCTTGTTCCATCCCTTTGGGGACCGGGTAGCCAGCTTTTTGATAAGTGCGGTTGCCATAACTTAGGTTTCCATAAATTTATTCCTTTGCTTTTGTAAAAACACCAACTTTGGCCAAATTAATCGGGCATTGAAAGACAAACTCATCCACTGGTCTCTTTTTCTGGTGTTATCCCTGATCTGGGGCAGTTCCTTTATCCTGATGAAAGAAGGCATGCGCGTGCTTACCCCCTACCAGGTGGCATCGCTGAGAATACTGAGCGCCGGAGTGATCCTGATCCCTTTTGCCCGCAAAGCGCTGAAGGAAGTGCCCAAAGACAAATTATTCCTGGTGATCCTCTCCGGTTTGCTGGGGAGTTTTTTTCCGGCCTATCTTTTCTGTATCGCCGAAACCCGGATAGACAGTTCGCTGGCGGGCATCCTGAACGCATTAACGCCTTTATTCACCATCCTGCTGGGTATTGCTTTTTTCCAGTTACAGGCCGGCACCCGTAAGATCATCGGTGTGATGGTAGGTTTTGCAGGGTTGTGCCTGCTCATCGTCCCCAAAGGTAATTTCCGTTTTGAAGATTTTTCCTATTCCCTGCTGGTATTGCTGGCCACATTATTTTATGGCATCAATGTGAACATGGTGGGCAGGCATATGCAGGGCGTGGGGTCACTCAATATTGCTTCGCTGGCATTTGTTTTCCTCATCATACCCACCCTGGTCATTTTACAGATCACCGGTTATTTTGCCTTACCGCTACTGCATACCGATGTATTGTTGTCTACCCTGGCATCCGTAGTACTGGGTGTATTCGGAACGGCCATTGCGTCTATCCTGTTTTACATGCTGGTAAAAAAAGCCGGGACCCTGTTCGCTTCCATGGTTACCTATGGTATCCCGTTCATTGCCGTGATGTGGGGACTATGGAGCGGTGAAACCATTACCTGGCTGCAGGTAGGCTGCCTGGGCATCATCCTTGTAGGCGTATACCTTGTTAACAAAAAATAATTCCGTTCATCATACTTGCTTGTCTATGAAACTTGATCTGGAAAAATTCAGGGAACTGAATATACAAAGAGCGAAAGAAGGTTTTAAAACCTACGATAACCAGCCCCTTACTTACTGGACCACTGCGCTGGCCGGCGAAGTGGGTGAACTATGCAATATGATCAAAAAAATGCAGCGCGTGGCGTTGGGCGGTGTGGATGGCGGCAGCAGTTATACTGCCAAAGACATTACACCGGAAATGTTACAGGAAGAGATCGGCGGTATCGCCATTTACCTGGACCTGCTGGCTTCTTTGCTGGGGATCTCACTGGAGCAGGCGATCGTACAGACTTTTAACGAGAAATCGGAAAAAAACGGGTTTATACAGTATTGGAAGGAGGGGTAGGCTGGATACTGGATGCTGGATACTTATTCCTACCAGTATCCAACATACAGTATCTAGTACCCAATTCCCCCCTACACTGTCATGATTTCTTTTTCTTTGATGGACAGGTGTTTCTCTACCAGGCCAATGAACTTGTCTGTCAGTTCCTGGATGGTTTTTTCACCGTCTTTGGCCGCGTCTTCACTCAGGCCGTCTTTCTGTAGTTTTTTCACCTGTTCAATGGCATCGCGGCGGATACTGCGGACGGCCACTTTGGATTGTTCCCCTTCTATACTGGCTTTTTTCACCAGCTCTTTTCTCCTTTCTTCGGTCAGCGGGGGCAGGAACAAACGGATCTGCAAACCATCGTTCTGCGGGGTGATGCCGATATTGGCCTGCATGATGGCTTTTTCAATGGCCTGCAGCATATGCTTCTCCCATGGCTGGATGCTGATGGTGCGGGCATCCAGTACGCTCACATTGGCCACCTGGGCAATGGGGGTTGGGGCACCATAATATTCTACATTCACGCCATCCAGCATACCGGGGTTTGCTTTTCCCGCCCGGATCCTGGTCAGTTCTGTTTCCAGGTGGGCGATCGCTTTCTGCATACCATCTTCCCC
This sequence comes from Bacteroidota bacterium, assembly GCA_016183765.1. Classification (GTDB taxonomy): domain Bacteria; phylum Bacteroidota; class Bacteroidia; order Chitinophagales; family Chitinophagaceae; genus Sediminibacterium. Next base: position 372,838 of record JACPEA010000013.1, on the reverse strand, counting down.
TTCCTGGATAATCATATGTAATTCGTCCGACATAACTATTGTTTAAAGTGGGGCGAAATTAATGAATAGTTTGGAGTTGGGAGCCTGTAGTTGGGAGCTGCTTTTCCCACAGCCCAAACATCCGCCTGAGACTGCCCATGCCAGACTTTTAACTTTCCCCTATCTTCGCAGCCATAATCAACAGCTTTATGGCAAGTATACAGGAGTTAAAAAACGTAGCCTCACAATTAAGGCGCGATACCGTAAGAATGGTGCATGGTGTTCAGAGTGGTCACCCCGGTGGTTCATTGGGTTGTGCCGATTTCCTGGCCGCCCTGTATTTCCACATCATGAAACACGATACCCATTTTACCATGGATGGAAAGAATGAAGACCTGTTCTTCCTTTCCAATGGTCATATTTCTCCTGTATTCTACTCCGTATTGGCCCGTTCGGGTTATTTCGACGTGAAAGAACTGGCCAGTTTCCGTAAGCTGAATACCCGTTTGCAGGGGCATCCCACCACCCACGAACACTTACCGGGTGTACGCGTGGCCAGCGGTTCACTGGGCCAGGGCATGAGTGTTGCCATTGGTGCAGCGCTGACCAAAAAACTGAATGGCGATAACCACCTCGTATTCTCCCTGCACGGGGATGGTGAACTGGATGAAGGACAGAACTGGGAAGCCATCATGTTCGCTTCGCATAACAAAGTGGATAACCTGATCGCTACCATTGACTGGAACGGACAGCAGATCGACGGACCCACTGAAAAAGTGATGGCATTGGGTAACCTGCGCGCTAAATTCGAAGCTTTTGACTGGACCGTTCTGGAAATGAACGGAAACGATATGGACGATATCATTAAGATCATGGATAAGGCCAAATCAATGACCGGCCAGGGCAAACCCATCTGCATACTCATGAGAACCGAAATGGGTAAAGGCGTTGATTTCATGGAAGGTAGTCACGAATGGCATGGTATTGCCCCGAGTGATGAACAACTGGCCAAAGCACTGGCACAGTTACCGGAGACGCTGGGTGATTATTAATCCTACCCGTTTGAAAAATAGCTGGAACCCATCCTTTGTGATGGGTTCTTTTTTGGGTGTACCTGTAGAGAAAAATCGCTCGCAGAAGTGCAAAGGCGCGGTGGATAGGGCTTAACTTTTCAGGGAGAACAATTGTTGTCCGGCTTTGCGGGCGGGTATCCAGGCGGCCAGTACGGCAATCAGGGCAATGGTAGCAATGACCAGCACAAAATCAGCCGCCACCATTTTAACGGGGTAATAATCGATGATGAAAGTGTTGCCGCCCAGTTTGATGAAATGAAAGCGGATCTGTAACCAGCACACGAGGCTGGCCAGTAACATACCGGCCCCGCCACCCAGTGCTGCCAGCAGCAGCCCCTCACTTAAAAAGATGCCCTGTACCGACTGGTTACTGGCGCCCATGGCTTTGAGTACGGCAATGTCTTTCTGTTTTTCCAGCACCAGCATGGTCAGTGCGCCGATCATGTTAAAAGCGGCTACCACCAGTATCAGCGACAGGATACCATAGATCACCCATTTTTCCACCTGCATAACGGCGTACAGGCTCCGGTTCTGTTCATAACGGGTCTCTACCAGGAAGTCTTTCCCTAACCGCGCCTGCAATTGTTGCTTTACTTTATCGGGTTTGCCGGATATTTTCATTTCTATGGCGCTGTATTCATCAGCATCCATATTCAGCATGTATTTTACAAAACCGAGGTTGGTGAATACATATTTGTTGTCAAAATCCTGCTGCACCATGAATGTGCCGGAGGGTGTGATGTTGAAAGCATTGAGGCCATCATCGGCGCTTAACCTGGCGGCCTGGCGGTTGGGCAGGTAGAGGGTGGCTCCGTAACCGGGTTTCTCTACATCAATGCCCGCAGCATTTTCTATGCCGGCACCTACTACCAGTTGGGGTTCGGCTACTGTACCCAATACAAATTTGCCACGGGGAATATGGTCAGTTGTATTGATGCGGTTGACGCTGGTATACTGCTCATCCACCCCTTTCACAGACACGATGGTTTGCAGCGCCCCACTGAGCACGGCTTTTTCCTCTACCACAAAACTGATCACGGCAATACCCGGTGCATTTTTCAGCTGCTGCATTTTATCGCCGGGAAAATGAAAGGTTTTACCGCGCACCGGGGTAACACGTATATCGGCATAGAAATCGGCGTAGAGGCCTTTCACCAGGTCCTCAAAACCATTGAATACGCTCAGCACTATGATCAACGCCGCACTGCCCACCCCGATGGCCGTAACGCTGATCCAGGCGATCACGTTGATGGCATTGGTGGATTTGTTGGAGCGGAAATAGCGCCAGGCAAAAAGAAGCTTCATTGGATGGGCGGATTAACGAATTAGCGAATTAGCCAATTAGCTAATTCTCCTCCCCCGGAGGTTTGTCTTGTTTGATCTGCTTAAAAATCTCTTCCATCTTGAACACATAATCGAGTGTGTCATCCAGGTAAAAATGCAATACGGGGATCCGGCGCAGCTGGTGTTTTACACGGTCGGCCAGTGCTTTCTTGATCTCCCATGCCCTGGATTCGATGGTTTTCATCACTGCCTGGCTGTCTTTTACCTGGAACAGGCTCAGGTAAATGCGCGCTTCCAGCAGGTCGGGCGTTACTTTTACGGAAGAAATGGACACCATTCCGCCATCGATCATGGCCAGGTTCAAATGCCTGAAAATATCGTTCAGTTCTTCCTGCAGGGCACCTGCCACCTGTCTTTGCCGTTTTCCTTCCTCCATATTCTAACATTTGATTGACTGCAAAATTAGTTACTTTGCTGCGTTTTAAAGGTTTTACATTTTATGAAGCGATTTTCCCGCATACTTTTTTACCTGAGGAGCCAGAAACGGAACATCGTGCTCTATGTCCTGTTCAACCTGCTCTCCATCGTCTTCTCGCTGGTATCGCTGGCCATGCTGGCCCCTTTTCTGCAGATGCTGTTCGGGAAAGAGAAGTTTCTGAAGGTACAACCCAACCTCTCTTTTTCCGCCGAAAGCGTACTCAATTACCTGAAATACTATATCGGCAGGTTAATTGCCGACCATGGCGAGATCTATGCTTTGGGCGCCATTTGCCTGATCATCATCATTTCCATTTTCTTCAAGAACCTGTTCACTTACCTCTCTTTCCGGGTACTGGCACCCATGCGGAACTATGTGATGACCAAACTCCGTTCCGACCTTTATGCCAAGATACTGGAACTTCCGATCGGCTTTTTTACAGAACAGCGCAAGGGCGATATCATCAGCCGTATGAGCAACGACGCCAATGAAGTGGAATGGAGCGTGATGAGTACCCTGGAAGGACTGATCCGCGACCCTTTGAACATCCTCATCATCCTGGTTTCGCTGGTATACCTGAGTCCGGCCTTATCCCTGTTCCTGCTGGTATTATTGCCTCTGACCGGTTTTATCATCGGCCGCGTAAGCCGATCGCTCAAGAAACAATCCACCGCCTCACAGGAAACACTGGGTACCCTGATGTCGATACTGGATGAAACACTGGGCGGCCTGCGGGTGATCAAAGCTTTTAACGCTGAAAAAATCCTGCGCAGTAAATTCTTCCATACCAATGATACGCTGAACCATATCCGTAACCGCATGAATTTCCGTCGCGACCTGGCTTCGCCTATGTCGGAATTCCTGGGTGTGCTGGTATTAAGCTGTATCCTGTGGTTTGGCGGCAAACTGGTATTAAACCAGGAAGTGGGACTGAGTCCCGAGAGTTTCATCACTTACATCGTATTCTTTACACAGATCATTAATCCCGCCAAATCCTTATCCACTGCCTTTTACAACGCACAGCGCGGCAGTGCGGCCATTCAGCGTATCGAGGAGATATTACAGGCTCCGATCACCGTTACCGATAAAAAAGAAGCTGCTGAGATCATCTCCTTCCATAAAAGCATCGAGTTCAGGAATGTGTCTTTTGCGTATGAGGACAAACTGATCCTGAAGAACATCAACCTGGTGATCGAAAAGGGTAAGACCGTTGCCCTGGTGGGTTCTTCCGGTGCAGGCAAAAGTTCACTGGCCGACCTGGTACCCCGTTTTCATGATGTAACGGAAGGCGAACTGCTGATCGACGGCGTCAATATCAAAGATTACCAGCTGCATTCGGTACGCAACCTGATGGGTATCGTGACCCAGGAACCGATCCTGTTCAATGATACCATTTCGAACAATATCGCTTTGGGGGTTGACCATGTAACGCGCGAGCAGATTGAACACGCTGCCACCGTGGCCAATGCCCTGTATTTTATCCGCCACAAAGAAGAGGGGTTTGATACCAATATCGGCGACAGGGGCAGCAAACTGAGTGGTGGTGAAAGACAACGCCTGACCATTGCCCGTGCGGTACTGAAAAATCCGCCGATCCTGATCCTGGATGAAGCCACTTCCTCACTCGATACCGAAAGCGAACGATTGGTGCAGGATGCCATCAATAACATGATGCAGAACCGTACTTCACTCGTCATCGCCCACCGCCTATCCACCATCCGTCATGCCGATGAGATCATCGTACTCCAGAAAGGAGAGATCGTTGAACGCGGCAACCACAACCAGTTGCTGGCCCATAACGGCATCTATAAAAAGCTGGTGGACATGCAGGAAGTGAGGTGAATATTGAACAGACGAACAAGGAACAGATGAATGATGATCGGAGTAGTTCTTCAATATCCATCATTCCTCGCCATGGCGGGATTCCTTGCCCGATATTCAGGGGTCTATTCACCGCAGAGCCGCAGAGAACGTGGAGTTTTCGCAGAGATTAATCAAAAACCACTTCATCATTCCTTGTTCGTCTGTTCATCTGTTCTATATTCATCTCATCATTCCTTGTTCAATATTCGATAGTAAAAAAGGCCTCCGTTGAACGGGAGGCCTTTTTTACTTATTCAGAGTGACTTTTATTGTTGTTCAGGAGCCGGTTTCACCAGTCCCAGTTTGGCTTCCAGGCTTAGTGTGGCATGGGGTACGGCGCGTAAGCGGGCTTTATCGATCAGTTTACCGGTAACACGGCAGATACCGTAGGTCTTGTTCTCGATACGCATCATGGCTTTTTCCAGGTGATCGATATACGTGATCTGGCGACTGGCCATCTGGCTCAGTTGCTCCCTTTCCATACTCATGCTGCCATCTTCCATGGTCATGTAACGGGCATCGTCATTATCACCGCCCATTTCATCCTTGCGGGTAATGAGGCCCTGCAGGTAGGCCAGTTCTTTCTTGGCAGCTTCCAGCTTTTTGCTGATGAGTTCGCGGAACTCGTTCAGGTCGCTGTCGCTGTATTTCACCAGGGGCTCGCCATTGGTCCTGGCGGCGTCGGCCCTTTTTTCCAGCTGGGTATATCCCGGCTGGTAAGGAACGCTGGTTTTGGTATTGATCTTAGGTACTTTAACGTCTTTGATGGGTTCTGGTTGTTTTTTCACAGGCTTCACGGGTGGAACCGGTTGTGGTTTCACTTCTACTTTTGGTTTAATCGGTGCCGGGGCAGGTTTAGGGGCCGGCACTACTGCTTTGGCAGGAGCTGGTTTGGCAACTACTTTGGCAGGCGCTACTTTCACCACCTTTGCCGGGGCAGCAGGTTTAGGAACAGGTTTGACAACAGCTTTCACCGGAGCCGCTTTTTTAGCTGGTTTGGGTGCAGGTTTGGCAGCCACTTTCTTGGGGGCTGGTTTAGGAGCAGGCTTGGCAGCCGCTTTCTTTGCCGGAACTGCTTTCCCCGCCTTTGCCGGGACAGGCTTAGGAGCAGGCTTGGCAGCTACTTTCTTCGCCGGAGCCGCTTTTTTGGCGGGTTTGGGCGCAGGTTTGGGAGCCGCTTTTTTAGCCGGAGCCGCTTTCCCCGCCTTTGTCGGGGCAGGTTTAGGAGCTGGCTTGGCAGCCACTTTCTTGGCTGGAGCCGCCTTTTTCGGAGCAGGTTTCTTCGTTGGCATACAATTTTATCCTTTTTTGTTTACAACCACTTTTAACAGCGCATCATTGATCTCAATTTCAATGCCATCCGCTATTTCGGAGGCCCAATCAATGTTATCTGCCAAAATTTCGCGGCAAATATAATCGTTATATTTAATAATGGACGGCTTGAGGCCAGTGGCATCAAGCACGGTTACGAATATACGGTCTGTCAGTTCAAAACCGCTTTCTTTTCTGATATTTTGCACACGATTGACGAATTCACGCGCATCCCCCTCCTGCTTCAGTTCCTCGGTCAGGGTAATATCCAATGCCACAGTGAGACTGCCTTTTCCGGCCACACTCCAGCCGGGAATGTCTTCTGCCACAATGTCCACATCCGATAATTCTATTATAACTTGCTCATTATCAATGTTTAATGAAAATTTCCCTTCCTTCTCTATTGTTGCGATATCCACCTGGCTAAAATTACTGATAGCCGCGCTGACCGCTTTCATTTTGGCCCCCATACGGGTACCCAGGGCCTTGAAATTGGCTTTGATCTTCTTACTGATCACCCCTTCTGTTTCGGTGATGTACTGCATTTCCTTCACGTTCACTTCAGCCTTGATCAGGTCTTCGATCTTCTCCAGCTGGGTCTTCATCCGCGCATCCAGCACCGGGATCATCACTTTCTGGAGTGGCTGGCGGACCTTGATATTCACTTTTTTTCGGAGCGACAGCACCAGCGAGCAAACATCCTGTGCCAGCTGCATCCTTTCTTCCAGGGCCGTATCAATGGCAGCTTCATTGGCTACCGGGAAATCGGCATGGTGTACAGATGCTACAGTGAATTTTCCGGTAACCGAATTCAGGTTACGGAACACCGCATCGCTGAAAAACGGTGAAATGGGCGCCATCAGGCGTACGATGGTCTCCAGGCATTCATACAGGGTCTGGTAAGCACTGATCTTGTCCTGCTCATACTCTCCTTTCCAGAAACGGCGGCGGCAGAGACGAACATACCAGTTGCTCAGGTGTTCATCCACGAATTCTTCAATGGCCCTGCCCGCCAGGGTTGGTTCATACTCATCCATGGAGCGGGTCACGTTCTTCACCAGTGTATTCAGCGAAGAAAGGATCCAGCGGTCGATCTCTGGGCGATCTGCCAATGGAACAGGGGCCTGCTCAAAGGCAAAACCATCTACGTTGGCATACAGCGCAAAAAACTGGTAGGTATTATACAGGGTTCCGAAAAATTTACGTTGCACTTCCTGTATACCGGCCAGGTCGAACTTGAGGTTATCCCAGGGCGATGCATTGGTGATGAGGTACCAGCGGGTGGCATCGGCACCATATTTTTCGATGGTCTCAAAAGGATTCACCACGTTGCCGAGGCGTTTGCTCATTTTGTTGCCATCCTTGTCCAGCACCAGTCCGTTACTCACTACCGCCTTGTAAGCTACGCTGTCGAACAGCATCACACCCAGTGCGTGCAGGGTATAGAACCAGCCACGGGTCTGGTCAACGCCTTCGCAAATAAAATCTGCCGGGAAGACCTGGCCCTTATCAATATATTCCTTGTTCTCAAACGGGTAATGCCACTGTGCATACGGCATGGCCCCGCTATCGAACCACACGTCGATCAGGTCCGGCACACGTTTCATGGGTTTTCCAGAAGCGCTAACCAGTACGATATCATCCACAAAAGGTTTGTGCAGGTCCAGTATGCCTTTGTGCAGGTAATGTTTATTCACGTCACCACCCAGCACTTCATTGGCTTTGCGGATCCCCTCATTCAGTTCTTCAATGGAACCGATGCAGATCTCTTCGGCGCCATCTTCCGTTCTCCATACCGGCAAAGGTGTTCCCCAGTAACGGCTGCGGCTGAGGTTCCAGTCTACCATGTTCTCCAGCCAGTTGCCAAAACGTCCCTCTCCGGTAGATCTTGGTTTCCAGTTGATGGTCTTATTCAACTCCACCATACGGTCTTTCACGGCAGTGGTCCTGATGAACCAGGCATCCAGCGGATAATAGAGGATGGGTTTATCTGTTCTCCAGCAATGCGGGTAACTGTGCTCGTATTTTTCTACTTTGAATGCTCGGTTCTCTTTTTTCAGTTTTACGCTGATGTCCACGTTCACATCCACATAGTCTTTCTCATCCTTGTAGTTCTTTACATAGCGGTTGCTGAACTCACCCAGGCCATCCACGAATTTACCCTGCCTGTCTACCATGGTCAGGATACCGATATTGTATTTCTTTCCTACACGGTAGTCGTCTGCACCAAAAGCAGGGGCGGTATGAACGATACCGGTACCATCTTCGGTGGTGACGAAATCACCCAGGATCACACGGAATGGTTTTGCATCGGGTGTGATCTCTTTGATAGTGGTCAAGGAGTTGGCTTCATAAGGCAGCAACTGCTCGTATTCGCAGTTTTCGATCTGTGATCCCTTGCATTCGGCCAGTATTTTCCAGGGCAGCAGTTTTGCTTTTTCATTGTATCCCGCAAAATCTCCATTCTCTGCCTCCGGTTTGAAATACTTACCCAGTAAAGCTTTGGCCAGTACCACGTTGATGGGAAGATGCGTATATGGGTTGAATGTACTCACCAATACGTAATCAATATTGGGTCCCACCGTTAATCCCAGGTTGGAAGGCAGTGTCCACGGTGTGGTGGTCCAGGCCATGAAGAAAACTTCTTCAGATCCGGCTGCATCGAACAGGAATTGGCTTTTCGCATTCTTCACCGCCTTGAACATGGCTACGGCAGAGGTGTCTTTCACATCCTTGTAAGTTCCCGGCTGGTTCAGTTCGTGCGAGCTTAAACCGGTTCCGGCAGCGGGTGAATAAGGCTGGATACTCACACTCTCGTAGAGGTATCCTTTTTTATACAATTCACTCAGGATCCACCAGAGCGTTTCAATGTATTTGTTATCGTAGGTGATGTATGGATCGTTCAGGTCTACCCAGTAACCCATTTTCATGGTCAGCTCATCCCATTTACCCTTGTAACGGAGCACGGCTTCGCGGCATTTCTGGTTGTATTCTTCTACAGATATTTTCTTGCCGATATCTTCTTTGGTGATGCCCAGTTCCTTCTCCACACCCAGTTCAATGGGCAGCCCGTGCGTATCCCATCCTCCCTTACGTTTTACCTGGAAGCCCTGCATGGTCTTGTAACGGCAGACCATATCTTTCAGTGTACGTGAGATCACGTGGTGGATACCCGGCATACCGTTGGCACTGGGGGGACCTTCGTAAAACACAAAGGGAGTCTTGCCCTCTCGTAGTGAAACACTTTGTTCAAATGCCTGTCCTTCGTTCCATTTGGTCAGGATCTCCTGCTCAATAGCCGGGAGGTTCAATCCGGAAAATTCTGGGTATTTAACGCTCATAACCTGAAAATCGCTTGAAAAGTACCACCCACCGGGTAAAAGGCGGGTTTTAAAGGCTGCAAAGGTACGAAATATAAGGACGTGAGTCGTCAGTCGTGAGTGGTCAGTGGTGAGTAGGGAGTAAGAGGATTGGTAAGTCATTCGTTCCGGGCACCTATCATTCGGACCCATTCACAATTCACCATTGCCAATTGCCCCTAAACACTCACCATTCACCACTCACCACTCACTACTACCTGTTTCTCAACACCTTATACATCCGTATTGCGCTCATCAGCAGGCCAATGAACAGGACCAGCCCTACCAGCCCCCATACCAAACTGATGCTCTGTTTGACCACTACCAGCATTACGATGGCGATGAGCAATACGGTGGCCGCTTCGTTCCAGATGCGGAGTTGCTGGGAGCTGTACCGGTAAATACCCTTGCTTTCCTGTTGCAGGATCAGGTGCAGGCTCCAATGGTAGGCATAGAGCAGTACCACAAAAGAAAGTTTGATGAGCAGCCATCGACCTTCGGGCGCAAATACCTGCATGTGCCAGTTGCCGTTGATAAGCACCCAGGTGCCAAAGATCAGGGTAAGTATGGCCGAGGGCCAGGTGATACCGTACCAGAGCCTTTTCATCATGATACCAAGTTGGCTGCGGAGGGCGTTTTTCTCCGCTTCCGGTCGTTCTCCTGCTTCGGTTGCATAGATGAACAGGCGGGGCATGTAGAACAGCCCGGCAAACCAGGTCACGATAAAGATGATATGAAGGGCCTTGAGATACGCGTACATCGGGAAATTAAAATTAGGAATGAAAAATCAGCAAACAAAACTATCCCGGATAATACATGATCAGATTATATAGTCAACCATCGATTGATCCGTTTACTCCCTATTCCTGTTTCAACATTCAATATTCATCATTCATCCGTTCCTTGCTCTTCTGTTCTTCTGTTCATCCGTTCAAAATCATCTCCCTGTTACCCTGGTTATGGTTGTTCACCCAGGTTGCCAGGGTATTTACCCATTGGGGATGGGTATTCAGACAGGGGATCATTTCGTAGGATCCACCACCGGCTTCCATAAAAGTTTCTTTTCCTCTTTCGGCAATTTCTTCCAGGGTCTCCAGACAATCGCTGATAAAAGACGGGCAGATGACCAGTAGTTTCTTAATGCCTTCTTTGGGCATTTGCTCCAGGCGGATATCCGTAAATGGTTCCAGCCAGCCTTTGCCTAACCGCGACTGGAAGGAGATGCTGTATTTGTCTGCGGGCAGGCCCAGTTTCTCCGCCACCAGCCGGGTAGTGGTGAATACCTGGTGCCGGTAACAGGTGTCGTGCGCCATGGTGTTCACTTCGCAGCAATTGGATATTTTCATGCAATTGCATCCATTACCACCCCCTGTTTTGCGCAGGTGACGTTCGGGTATACCATGGTAGCTGAAGAGGATATGATCGTATTCTTTTTCCAGCCAGGGCTGCATACTGGCAGCCAGGGCATTCAGGTAATTCTCCTCGTTATAAAAAGGTTTGATGAAAGAAATACGGAACGGGTAGTTGCCGGCTGTATGATGTTCTTTTGCCTGTACGATCGCCGTTTCATAACTGCTCATCGCATAATGCGGATACAGGGGCACAATGATCACTTCTTTCAGCTCAGGATTCTCTTGCAGCAGTTCATCAAAAGCCTGCCTGGGAGAAGGATTGCCATACCGCATGGCAATGGCCACGGGCTCGGCTATCTGCTGCTGCAGTGATTGCTGCAATTGTTTGGTGAGCACGATCAGCGGGGAACCTTGCTCGGTCCAGATGGTCTTATATGCTTCTGCCGATTTGGGAGCACGAAATGGAACAATAATGCCTCGCACCAGGAGCGCCCTGCTGATCAGCGGCATATCGATCACACGGCCATCCATTAAAAACTCATTCAGGTACTTTCTTACGTCTTTCACAGCAGTTGAATCGGGCGAACCCAGGTTCATTAACAGGACAGCTTTTTGTGCAGGTTGTGGCATAGTTCAATTGTGTTTGCAAAGGTATAGTAACAGAACACATACGTAAAAGTTTTAGCGAATAACGGTTGGCCGGCGCAAACGGGCACCAACCAAGCATTTCGGAGGATCGGGATCATTGTCATGACAAAACGTGACAGAGAAATGACAATCGAATGACGTATCTCATGTTTTTTAAGAAACGGTCTAAGATACCTTTGCGTTCATAAGAGCAATACCGAAAAGAGCAGTTACATGGAGATGAAGCAATTTTTCACAGCGGGGATCAATTACAAAAAAACTGATGCGGCCATCCGCGGAGAGTTTGCGATTGGTTCCGAGCAATATGCTTCCCTGCTGGAAAAAGCGACCCACAAGGGCATCAAAGAGGTATTTGTGCTGAGCACCTGCAACCGTACCGAGATCTATGGTATTGCCGATAACGTACAGGTGCTGATCGACCTGCTCTGCCAGGAAACGGCAGGTGATGCAGCTACTTTCCAGCAGTTATGTTATATCAAACAGGGCAGCGATGCCATCCAGCATATTTTTGAAGTAGGCGCCGGTCTGGACTCACAGATCCTGGGCGACTATGAAATTGTGGGACAGATGAAACTGGCAGTGAAATTTGCCAGGGAGAGGGGATGTATCTGTGCTTTCATGGAGCGTTTGTTCAATACGGTACTGCAGTCGTCCAAAGCCATCAAAAACGAGACTGCACTCAGTGGCGGTACCATTTCTGTTTCTTTTGCCGCCATCCAGTTCCTGAAACAACAGCTATCTGATACACGGAATAAAAAGATCGTGCTGCTGGGCACCGGTAAGATCGGTCGTAATACCTGCAAGAACCTGGTAGATTACCTGAATACCACCGATATCACCCTGATCAACCGGACCGATGACAAAGCCATTGAACTGGCAGCGGAACTCGGTCTGAAAGCAACACCATTCGCTGCCATGCAGGCAGAAGTGAATGCCGCCGATATTGTGATCGTTGCAACCAATGCGGAAAAACCCATGATCACCCGGCAAGACCTGCTGCACAGCGGACCCAAGATATTGATCGACCTCTCTATCCCCAATAATATAGAGCCGGCAGCCGGCACATTACCGCAGATCACCCTGGCCAATGTAGATGACCTTTCAGTGATCAACGACATCACACTGCAGAAAAGAATAGCAGAAGTTCCCAAAGCAAGGACCATTATCCAACAGCACAGGCAGGAATTTGCAGAATGGTGGTTGTTACGCAGTCATGTGCCGGTTTTAAAAGCCGTAAAACAAAAATTACACGACATGCACTCATGCAGCATGTTCCAATCCATCAGCCAGGTAAGCAGTATCGACAAAGCTGCCATCCAGAAAGTGGTGAATACGGTAGCCGTAAAAATGCGCAGCCAACATCAGCCGGGATGTTACTATATTGAGGCTATCAACGATTTCATGACCAGCAATTAACCCATGACAAAGCCATTACGAATCGGCACCCGCGACAGCCAGCTGGCCGTGTGGCAGGCCACATTAGTGCAGAACGAGCTAAGCCGCAGAGGCATCGCTTCCGAGCTGGTATACATTAAAAGCGATGGGGATATTGACCTGGTAACCCCTCTGTACGAACTGGGTGTACAGGGCATTTTTACCAAAACGCTGGATGCTGCCCTGTTAAACAACCGGATCGATATTGCCGTGCATTCGATGAAAGACGTTCCCACACAACTGGCGAAGGGCCTTCAGCAATCAGCCGTATTACCGAGAGCTTCTTTTAAAGATATTCTGGTATACAAAGGAGATAAAGAACATTTATTGGAAACATTGGGATCCGTGAATGGTGAGTGGTCAGTGGTGAGTGAAGAGGCACGACTCACGTCTCACGACTCACGCCTCACGATCGCCACCAGCAGCGTTCGCCGCAAGGCGCAATGGCTGAACCGTTATCCGAACCATGTTTTAGACAACCTTCGTGGCAACGTAAATACCCGGCTGCGTAAACTGGAAGAAAGCAACTGGAACGGCGCCATTTTTGCCGCTGCGGGCCTGGAGCGGATTGGCTTACGGCCATCTAATTCCATCAACCTGGACTGGATGTTACCTGCACCATCACAGGGTGCCATTATGATTGCCTGTCGTGAGAATGACCCCCAGGCATTCGATGCCACCCACCAGTTGAACGATACGGCAACGGCCACCTGTACCAAAATTGAAAAAGATTTTTTACGTGTGCTGATGGGAGGCTGTACCACACCGATCAGTGCATTGGCCACCATACAGGAGAATAGAGTGCATTTCCGCGGAAATGTTTTATCGCTTGACGGAAAACAAAAAGCGGAAATAGAAAAGATCATACCTGTTTCAGAAGCCGGTGCGCTGGGAGAACAGGCAGCCGAAGAACTCTTGCAGAAAGGCGGCGCCGCCATTATTGAATCGATCAGAAATGCCTAAGAACCCTGTTACCATATTATCAACCCGGCCGGTATCCGGCAAACAGCTGGACAATGCACTGGCAAAAGGGGTGCGTATTTCCGTACGATCCTTCATTGAAACCTCAGCGGTGCAGAACATAGAGGTACAACAGGAGCTGGAATCCATATCGGTACAGGAAGCCATTGTTGTGTTTACCAGTATGAATGCGGTGGAAGCGGTCATTGGCATGCTCGATGGTCATATACCCGACTGGCACATTTACTGTATGGGTAATACCACGCAACAACTGGTGGCTGAATATTTTGGTGAAGATGCCATTGCCGGAACAGGCAACGACGCAGTTGAACTGGCGGAAACACTGATAGAAAATGAAGTGCCGGATGAAGTGATCTTTTTCTGCGGCAACCTTCGTCGGGATGAACTTCCGGCAAGGCTGCATCAAGAAAGGATCGATGTACAGGAGATCGTCGTTTACGAAACAACTGCCATTCACCACAAAGTGGAAGAAGCATATGACGGCATCCTGTTCTTCAGTCCGAGTGCGGCTGAAAGTTTTTTTGCCACGAACCAATTGCCCCCGCATACTGTTTTATTTGCGATCGGCACAACCACGCGTGATGCCATTGCCCGGTTCACCCAAAACAGGATCGTGGTCAGCGGACAGCCCGGGAAGGATGTGTTGGTGGATCTGGCGGTAAAGTATTTTTCGGGTGCGCAGTGAGAATTGAGCCGGTAGACAACAACGATATATTAAATATTTTTAAATAAATAACCAGGCGCCGAATGGCCACTGATGAGCAAAAACAACTCACTACTGACCACTCGCCACTCACTCAATACTATGTTACAGAACGACCTACTACTCAGAGCCCTTCGTGGCGAAGTTACCGAGAGAACACCCGTATGGATGATGCGCCAGGCCGGCCGTTACCTGCCTGAATACAGGGTGCTGCGTGAAAAATATAGCTTCTTCGAAAGATGCCAGACACCCGAACTTGCCTGCGAGATCACTTTGCAACCGGTAGATATCGTAGGGGTTGATGCGGCCATCCTGTTCTCGGATATCCTGGTGGTACCGCAGGCCATGGGACTGGAAGTGCAGCTGATCGAAAGCAAGGGACCCGTATTACCTGATCCCATCAAAACGGCGAACGACCTGAACCGTGTACGTGTACCGGATGTGAACGAGACACTGGGATATGTATTTGATGCCATCAGGCTCATCAAGCAGGAACTCAATGGCCGTGTACCGCTGATCGGTTTTGCCGGCGCTCCCTGGACACTGCTTTGTTATATGGTACAGGGCAAGGGATCCAAAACTTTTGATGAAGCCAAAGCTTTCTGTTACACAGAACCCGAACTGGCACACCAGTTACTGCAGATGATCACCGATACCACCATCGCCTACCTGAAAGAACAGGTAAAAGCCGGTGCCGATACAGTGCAGATCTTCGACAGCTGGGGAGGTTTGCTGGGTCCCGATGATTTTGAAAATCTTTCTTTACGTTATATCCGCCAGATCGTTACCGCACTCAAAGACACTGTGCCTACCATCATCTTTGCCAAAGGAGCCTGGCATAGCCTGGATAATATGGCAGCAACCGGTGCACAGGGACTGGGTATCGACTGGTGCATCAAACCACAGATGGCCCGCCAATTGGCAGGTAATAAAGTGACCCTGCAGGGTAATTTTGATCCTGCCAAACTGTTGTCGCCAATTCCCGTGATCAAAAAAGAAGTGACCGCCATGCTGGATGCATTTGGTCCGGGTCATCATATCGCCAACCTGGGACATGGCATTTTGCCCCATGTTCCGGTAGACCATGCCCGGGCATTTGTGGATACCGTAAAAGAATACCGGCACAAAATATAACGACGCTTAACTACCATGGAAGACATCAAAACACAATGGATCAGTCTTATTCACCAGTTACAGGATGATATCTGCCTGGCGTTGGAAGCCTGCGATGGTAAAGCCCGTTTCATAGAAGACAAATGGGAAAGACCTGAAGGCGGTGGCGGGAAAACCCGCGTGATCAGTAATGGGAATGTGTTTGAGAAGGGAGGTGTAAATACTTCCGTGGTCTTTGGCAGTGTTACTGACACGATGCGCAGCCAGCTTAAGATCAATGGCGACAAATGGTTTGCCTGCGGCATGAGCATTGTGATACACCCGCTGAACCCTTTTGTACCTACGGTGCATTGTAACTACCGTATGTTCGAATTGTATGATGCGAACGACCATGTGATCGATCGCTGGTTTGGTGGCGGAACCGACCTCACGCCTTATTACCTGTTTGAGGAGGATGCCCGTCATTTTCACCGGACCTATCAAACCATCTGCGACGGTTTTGACACAAGTTTCTACCCGCGTTTCAAAGAAGAGTGCGACAACTATTTTGTGAACCGTCACCGGAACAATGAACTCCGCGGCATTGGTGGTATCTTTTACGATCACCAACGGCCCGATGCAGACAAGGATGTTCAGTGCTGGATCCGTTTTGCGAAAGCCTGCGGATATGCATTCATAGATTCGTATATTCCGATAGCGGATAAAAGGAAACAGACCGTTTACCAGCCGGAACATAAATACTGGCAGGAGATCAGGCGTGGCCGGTACACCGAGTTCAACCTGGTGCATGACCGCGGAACCATTTTCGGGCTGAAAACAAACGGAAGAACAGAAAGCATTTTAATGAGCTTACCACCAACGGTAAGATTTGAATACAATCATCAACCGGCTGAAGGAAGTGCCGAAGCAGCATTATTGGATGCATGCCTGCACCCCCGCAACTGGGTCAATTAACTATTTATGTACCTGCAAAGAAGAAACAGGATCTTACGCAGATCAGCCGCCATCCGTTCATTGGTGGCAGAAACCATTTTACGCCCCGCAGATTTCATTGCGCCCTTGTTCATTGATGAGGGAGAGAACATTGCTACAGAGATCGCTTCCATGCAGGGCTATTACCGGCGTTCACTGGACCTGACCGTAAAAGAAGTGAAGGAACTCTGGAGCATGGGTATCAGATCCGTTCTCCTGTTCATCAAATGCAAGGACGAGTGGAAAGATAATACCGGCAAAGAAGCCTGGAACCCCGATGGACTGATGCAGCGTAGCATAAAAGCCATCAAGGATGCCGTTCCGGAAATGGTGGTGATGACCGATGTGGCCCTGGACCCCTACTCCTCTTACGGCCATGATGGCATTGTAAAAGAGGGCGAGATCGTAAATGATGAGACCGTGGAAGCTTTGGTGAAAATGAGTATCAGTCACGCCCGCTCCGGCGCCGATTTTGTTGCACCCAGCGATATGATGGATGGCCGCATTGGCGCCATCCGCAGCGGGCTGGAAGAAAACGGCTTTACACAAACCGGCATCATGAGTTACAGCGCCAAATATGCTTCCTGTTTTTATGGCCCTTTCCGCGATGCGCTGGACAGCGCCCCGGGTTTTGGTGATAAGAAGACGTACCAGATGGATTATGCCAACCGTACGGAAGCCATCAAAGAAACCCTGATGGATGTAGAAGAAGGTGCAGATATCGTAATGGTAAAACCAGCTATGGCCTACCTCGATATCATCCGTGAGATCAAAAACACGGTGGATGTACCGGTAAGCGCCTATCATGTCAGCGGTGAATATGCTATGATCAAAGCCGCAGCCAAAATGGGCTGGCTGGATGAGAACAAAGCGGTGATCGAGAGTCTCACGTCCATCAAACGTGCCGGCGCCGACCTGATCGCCACTTACTTCGCAAAGGATGCGGTGAGGTTGATGGGGTAGTGATTCGAAGAGTAAGTAGTTATACTTGTGAGAGGAGGGGTTTTTTAACGGAATTTTGTCGTGAGTAGTCAGTGGTGAGTAGGAAGTGAAAAGATCGCGCTTATATTGCGGCATAACTAATAGGCTGCCATGTTTCTGGATCTATCGCATACAAAACTGATTGCTTTCCAAAATTCTAAAATACTATTGTTGGAATGCTACAGAATTACAAGGTATTTTCCCTCCAATGAGAAATTTGCAATGACTCAGCAGATCAGGCGGGCAGCATTATCTATTCATCTGAATTTGGCAGAAGGTGCTTCCAGGAGGTCCGATAAAGAAAGAATAAGATTTTTTGAAATCTCAAGAGGATCATTAGTTGAGTTGGATACTGCATTTGATATTGCTATATCGCTCAATTATGTTACTGATAAAGAATTACACAACTTAGGTGAATTAATTATTAAAACATTCAAATTACTAACAGGACTGATCGGAAGATCAGATACTCCAAAATAAAACTCACTACTGACCACTCACAACTCACAAAAATGTACGAAAAAAGCAAACAACTCTTCACCCGCGCGCAGCAATGCATTCCAGGCGGCGTGAACTCACCGGTACGGGCATTTAAAAGCGTGGGCGGAACACCTTTGTTCATCGAAAAAGCAAAGGGCGCTTATTTATACGATGCCGATGGCAACAACTATATTGACTATATCGCTTCCTGGGGGCCCATGATCCTGGGACATGCCTACGAACCCGTAGTGAAAGCCATCCAGGAAAAAGCCCTGTTATCCACCTCGTACGGAGCACCTACCGAACTGGAGCTACAGATGGCCGAACTGATCAAGAGTATGGCCCCGAACATAGACCTGGTAAGGATGGTGAGCAGCGGAACGGAAGCCTGCATGAGTGCGCTTCGACTGGCGAGAGGGTATACCGGCAAGAATAAGTTCATCAAATTTGAGGGATGTTATCATGGACATGCCGATGCATTCCTGGTGAAAGCCGGCAGCGGACTGGCCACATTCAACATACAGACCGTTCCTGGTGTCACCGGCGGTGTGGCCAACGATACGCTCACCTGCGCTTTCAACGACCTGGAAGCCGTTGAACAACTGGTGAAAGAAAACAAGAACGAGATCGCAGCCATCATCACCGAACCTGTGGTGGGCAATATGGGTTGCATATTACCCGAGCCCGGTTTCCTGGAAGGATTGCGCAAGATCTGCGACAGGGAAGGCATTGTTTTCATTTTCGATGAAGTCATGACCGGTTTCCGGCTGGCCGCCGGTGGCGCACAACAGCATTTGAAGATAGATGCAGACCTGGTAACCTATGGCAAAGTAATTGGTGGTGGTATGCCCGTAGGCGCTTTTGGCGGCAAATGCGAGATCATGGAAAAGATCGCTCCGCTGGGTAATGTGTACCAGGCAGGAACCCTTAGCGGCAACCCGATTGCTATGGTGGCCGGTTTTACCATGCTCACCGAATTAAAGAACAAACCGGGAATCTATACAGAACTCGAAGAAAAGACCGCGTACCTGCACAAAGGGCTGGACGCCGTACTCAAGACCTCCGGTACTCCTTATGTGATCAACCGCATGGGCTCTATGATCAGTCTGCATTTCAGCGATCATCCGGTCACTGATTTTGCTACTGCCGCATCAGCCAACAACGAGCTCTTCAAAAAATATTTTCATGCCATGCTGCAACGCGGCGTGTACCTGCCACCTTCCGCTTTCGAAAGCTGGTTCCTGAACAATGCTTTGTCCTACACCGATCTCGACAAGACCATTCAGGCAACCGAAGAAAGTCTGAAAGATATCTTGTGAATCGTCAGTAGTGAGTGGTGAGTAGGGAGAGTATTACCCTCACTCCCCACTCCCTACTCACCACTCACCACTCACCACTCA
This sequence comes from Bacteroidota bacterium, assembly GCA_016183765.1. Taxonomy (GTDB): domain Bacteria; phylum Bacteroidota; class Bacteroidia; order Chitinophagales; family Chitinophagaceae; genus Sediminibacterium. The sequence goes on along the minus strand of JACPEA010000013.1, from coordinate 353,427 downwards.
CCACTGACGATTCACCCCGATTCCCCAAGCCTCCGTATCTTTAGCGTATTATGAAAATCATCTTTTTCTCCGCGCAACCGTACGATAAGGATTTCTTCAACAGCCATAATACCCACCTGGGTTTTGAGCTGGTGCATCATAAATCGCAACTGAACGAACAGACCGTCGGCTTGGTTGATCATGCCGAAGCTGTATGTGTTTTTGTGAACGATAAAGTAACGGCATTGGTATGCCGGCAACTGGCCGACAAAGGTGTTAAGATCATTGCTCTGCGTTGTGCCGGTTTCAACAATGTTGACCTGGAAGCCGCCAAAGCGCTCGGCATCAAAGTATGCAGGGTACCGGCCTACTCGCCCGAGGCGGTAGCGGAACATGCATTGGCACTGATCATAACACTGAACCGGAAAACACACAAAGCCTATAACCGGGTAAGGGAACAGAATTTTTCATTGAATGGTTTACTGGGTTTTAACCTGTACGGAAAGACCATTGGTGTGATCGGGACCGGTAATATCGGAAGAGCCTTCTGCCGGATGATGATGGGCCTGGGTTGCCAGGTAAAAGCATTCGATGTGATCGCCAATACAGAACTGGAAGCTATTGGCGTTACCTATCATCCGCTAACCGATGTATTGAATACGGATATCATTTCGCTGCACTGTCCTTTGAACGAACAGACCAGGTACCTGATCAATACAACTACCATAGAAATGATGAAACCCGGGGCCATGCTGATCAATACCAGCCGGGGCGGACTGATCGATACCAAAGCAGCCATCCAGGGGCTTAAATCGGGCCAGATCGGCTACCTGGGCATTGATGTGTACGAACAGGAAGAGCACCTGTTTTTTCGCGATCTGAGTGGCACCGTAATACAGGACGATGAAATTCAACGCTTAATGAGCTTCCCCAATGTACTGATCACCGCTCACCAGGCTTTTTTCACCGATGAAGCCCTGTCACAGATCGCAACTACAACGTTAAATAATGTGGATCAGTTATTAAAAAACGGTAATTTGACCAGCCGGGCAGCGTTATTAGTATAAATTTTATCTGATATTCGTATACATCCAGTAAATGCAAAAACCAACCATGATCAAATTAACCCTCCGACTCAGTGTTATCCTCGCTGTGTTCTTTGCTTTCCAGGCATGTAAAAAGGAATACAGCGTGGAAAAAGGTGGATTTAATGGTACCGCTCAGGGAGAGCTGGTAGACTCACTGGGAAACTGCAAATCTTCCGAAGTACTGGGGGAATATAAAGTGGACACCCCACTGGTAGCCACCTATAACTACGTGAACATCAATGTAAACTTTACTGCACAGGGTAAATACAAGATCTATTCCGATACGGTGAATGGTATGTGGTTCCTGGATTCCGGTTTTGCCGTAAGCACCGGCCCTGCCGTGATCAAACTGAAAGGTTATGGAACGCCCATCCTCCCCAAGACCACCGATTTTGTACTGATCTTCAATAACAATATCTGTAGTTTCTCCGTTCCGGTATCCGGTAGTGGCTCCGGTAGCGGTAGTGGTACTGGGGGCGATTATTTTCCCACCACAAATGGCTCCAGCTGGGTATACCAATACATACCCAAACTCGGTAATATCGACACATTTACCGTAAGCGTAGCTGCTGGCCAGATCGTACGCGATACCCTCAGCTATGCACAGTTTGCCACCAGGCTGCAGGACACATTCTATTTTGCCAAAGACGGCAAGGGAACCTATTACGCATTAAGTAGTGTTGATTTCGATTACACACTGATCTTCGACACCATACCCAATTCATTCATCAGCTATCCTTTCCTGAAAGAAAGCGCCAATGTAGGCGAGAGCTGGTCCTCTACCGCACAACCCGGTTACTGGACCAATGGTGTAAGAGGAACAGCTAAAGCGGTATTCACCATCATCACCAAAAATACCTCCCCATATACCATTGGGGGTAAGCAGTACTCCAATGTCATCAATGTAAAACGGGAGATCCAGTTCCTGGCCGATAATGGCAGCAGTTATCAAACCATTTTCTCGGGGAACAGCTATTATGCCAAGGGATATGGCCTGATAGACCAGGTATTCAATACCACACCGGCACAAAGTATTTCACTCTTCGGCATACCAGTGATCAAGTAAAAAACTGACTTCTTCTTATAATGCTAAGCCCCGATACTATGTGCCGGGGCTTCGTATTTATCTTAATTGTCTTTTAAAATATCTGTGTCTTGTCGTTTACCACACTATCTGTCTCAATCGTCTGATGTTGCAGTTCCTCGTGTTTTTTAAAGAAACGGTTCTGAAAAACCAGGATCGCAATTACGCCGGCAGAAATAGAAGCATCGGCCAGGTTAAATACGGGGCGGAAGAACTCGAACTCATCACCACCTATCCAGGGCATCCACGAAGGAAAATGGGCATTGGTAATAATGGGGAAATAGAACATATCCACCACTTTACCGTGCAGGAAGCTGGCATAACCACCCCCCGGAGGGAAAAAGCGGGCCACGTTCTGTGAGAAAGGATTGCTTTGCTCGAAAATCAGTCCGTACAATAAACTGTCGATCAGGTTACCCAGTGCCCCGGCATAGATCAATGCGGCACAAACGATAAATCCCCGGTGGTATTTTTTACGGATGAAATCACGCAGCAGAAAACTACCCCAGATCACGGCCACCAGCCGGAACAGGGTGAGCAGGATCTTACCAAAATCACCACCGAATTTCCAGCCCCAGGCCATACCCTCATTCTCTACAAAATGCAGGCGGAACCAGTTGCCGATGACTTTATGCTCCTCACCGGCATAATAATTCAGTTTGATGTAAAACTTCAGCGCCTGGTCGGCAAAAATGATCAGCAGAATAAGAAATACGATTTGTCTGGCTTTCACTGCATGTTTTTTATGGTGGGCAAAGATAGGGCTTTGTATTATTTTGAAATTTGACTACCGTCGATTTGGGAATTTCTTACCACTTATGGTTTTACCCGGTACAACCCCGCTTACTCTTCCAGGTATACCCGTTTAACCCGCTGGCTGATCCCCGTCATGATCTCATAAGCAATGGTATCTCCCCATTTGGCCAGTTGTTGCACGGGCAGGTGTTTACCAAACAGTTCCACTTCCATTCCCTCTTTCACACCTGGGATACCCGTTATATCCAGCATCGTCATATCCATACAAACATTTCCGATCACCGGGGCCAGTTGGCCATTTACATATACACTGGCTTTTCCGTTACCCAGTTTCCTGCCAAAACCATCGGCGTAACCGATGCGGATGGTCGCTATCAGGCTATCGCGCTCCACCACTCCTTTTCGGTTATACCCTACACTTTCTCCTTTTTTTACTTTCCGGATCTGCGCGATCGTGGACCGCAGGGTAGCTACTGTCTGGAGGTTCAGTTGTTCTCCGTCTGCACTGTCCACTCCGTAGAGGCCAATGCCCAGTCGCACCATATCAAACTGATACTCAGGATGACGGAAAATGGCCGCTGTATTGGCGATATGCCGGGTAAAATGATACCCCAGTTTCTGCTGCAGTATCTCACAGGCATTTACAAAACCTGTCACCTGCGTTTGCGTGAACCCATCGTGTATCGCGGCTTCGCTACCTACCAGGTGACTGAACACGGTTTTAACAGCCATGGTCTGTCTTGTGTGTAACCATTCAGCAATCGCTGCTGCCTCTTCCACTTCAAAACCCAGCCGGTTCATGCCGGTATTGAATTTAATATGGACCGGGAACTGCTGTATACCCTGTTGATCAAGGTAGTGATGAAAAGCATGATAAATAGGGAAAGAATAGATCTCCGGTTCCAGGTTATGTGTCACCAGCGAATCAAAACCTGCGGGGTCTACATTCATCACCATGATGGGAAGGCTGATACCGGCATTACGTAACGCCACCCCTTCATCGGCATAAGCCACTGCCAGGTAATCCACTTTATGAAACTGCAGTATCCGCGCCACTTCTACGCTGCCGCTGCCATAACTGAAGGCTTTTACCATGGCCATCAGTTTGGTTGAAGGTTTCAACTGCTGCTGGTATTGCCGGAGATTATGCCCCATGGCCGTAAGGTTGATCTCCATCACCGTCTGGTGCACTTGCTGTTCCAGCCAGGCAGAGATCCGTTCAAATGCAAAAACACGGGCGCCTTTCAGCAGGATATATTCGTTCAGAAAATCGTGTGTGGTGACCTGTTGCAGGAAAACTTCGGTGGAGGGATAAAAAGCCAGGTTTTCCAACGAGCCGGATTCCGTGAACAGGTGCTGGTAACGCATAATGGACGGGCCAATACCGATCAGCCGGTGTATACCCCGGATCACCAACTGTTCCGCAATATCACGGTACAATGCTTCTTCATATTGTCCGGACTGAAGGATATCAGAGAGTATCAGCGTGGTACGATGAGAACCTGCCTGCTGTTGCAGGTGATCAATGGCAAGATCAAGGGAGGACATGTCATTGCTGTAACTATCATTGAGCAGGTAACAATTGTTGATGGCTTTTTTGAGTTGCATCCGCATGTCTACCGGCTCCAGTAATAACATCCTTTCCCGGATCACAACTGCTGCATAATTCATCTGCAGCATTACAGACCAGCAGGTGATCGCATTATCAATCGAGACCCTGTCTGTAAAGGGTATCGTTATATCAATAGTTTCGCCTTTGTACACTGCATTGATACGTGTCGTGTTTCCCGTTCTCTCTTCAGAGACAACAGCAAGTGTGGCATCGGACCCGCGGCTCCAGGAAAAAAAATCCCGGGTACCAGCGAACTTGGCTTTGTCTTTCCCCTCCGGATCAAGCTGGTTTTGCAGTACTTCCCTGCCAAACACGAGCGAATGGCTGTTATGGAACAAACCCGCTTTCTCCAGGGCCTTTTGCCGCATGCTTTCAAAACCCTCATTATGTGCATCGGCCAGGTTGGTGAATACACCGGCTGTGGGTTGAATGATCTTTTCCAGCCGTTGCATCTCATGATGGGTAGAAATGCCGGCTTCAAAGATCGCCAGCGTATGCTGTTCATTCAGTTGCCAAACACTCAATGGCACACCTACCTGCGAGTTATAACTGCGCGGGCTTCGTACAATCACAAAATCTTTTTGCAGCAATTGGTACAGCCATTCTTTTACGATGGTCTTACCGTTACTGCCCGTGACCCCGATCACCGGTATTGAAAATCGGCTACGGTGGTGAGCTGCCAGCTGTTGAAGGGCTTCCAGCACATCGGGCACTGCTAAAAAAACAGCACCTGCTAAGCCTTCCGGAGGAGCATAGCCTTTTCGTACCACAAAATGCCGGACCCCACGTTCATACACTTCCAGGATAAATTGGTGCCCGTCGCGCCGCGGACCGCTGATGGCAAAAAAAAGGGAGGTGGCGGGGAATACGATCTTACGGCTGTCGATAAGCAGGTGTTCTATAACAGTATCGGCCTGTATAGTTACAACTGCCTGCAGGATAGGTACAATATCTCGTATGCGGTATATCAAGTAGTTCGGTTAAGGTTAGAGGGAACCATCGTTCACATCTTTTGGTACGCCTTTTTTACTCATGAATATTGAATAAAATATCGAGCCTGAGATACAGAGCATGATCACGCCCAGCGACAGGAACACCTGCGTGGATTTGGGTATCCATTGGTTCAGGTAATGTTCCCCAAGCATTTTTGCACCAATGAACACCAGCACGATGGCGATACCCTGCTGCAGGTAATCGAATTTGGTTACGGCGCCTCTCAGTAAAAAGAAAAGAGAGCGCAGGCCCAATACAGCGAAAATATTGGACGTGTATATCACCAGTGGATCCTTGGAGATCCCCATTACCGCAGGAATGGAGTCGAGTGCAAATACCAGGTCAATGGCTGCCAATAAAACCACTACCACGAACAGGGAAGTATATACCGGCCTACCGTTCTCGCGGATCACATATTTACCATCCCCGTCATGGTTAACCAGTGGCAGGAACTTTTTCAGGAACCGGTACACTTTGGAATCATGCGGATCAAATTCCTCATCTTCGGTACTCGTGAACATTTTATACCCGGTATATACCAGGAACACACCAAAAATATACAGTATCCAGGAGAACTTGGCCACCAGCACTACCCCTACCGTAATAAAAATGATCCGGAACAGGATGGCCATCAGTATCCCTGCCAATAATACACGGGGATAATGTTTTTCTTTTACGCCAAACGAGGTAAAAATGAGTATGAACACAAAAATATTATCAATACTCAGGCTCCATTCCATCAGGTAAGCGCTCAGAAATTCCAGCGCCAGTTGTGAACCCGTTACGGTACCAGCTACTCCATTAGATACAGATTCGGCCGCCAGCGATGGACCTTCGATCCACATGAACACAAAGAATACCAATGCCAGGCCTACCCAAAATGCAGTCTGGTAAAAAGCCTGTTTGATGGTAACGGTCTTGTTCTTTTTACTGAGCAAACCCAGATCGAAAACAAGGGCTATGACCAGTACTATGGCAAAAACTACATAAACAAGTTGGTGGGTAGACATGCGGCAGGTTTAATATGTAAATATAGTCAGACTGACAGGATAAATCAGGCCTGGTATTTGTTTTTCCTTTGCCACTGGAAAAAAGCGCCGAACAGAATGATCAACAAAATAGGCAGCACAATGTTCAACATCTGCCAAAGTCCTCTTTGCGCTTCTACTTTGGTCTTATCCAGCAGGCGCAACACAAAATCCTTGTTACGACTTTCATACAGCTTATTCCTGCTGACCAGGTAATCGATAGAATTCAGGAAGAACTCACGGTTGGCAAAACGGTAGTTTTCCAGCGGCAACAATCCCATGGGCAGCGGGCCCGCCGTTTGGCTGATGGAATTGGTCACAATATCCGCATCGGCCACCACGATCTGTTTGCTTCCCTTATTCGCCTGCGCCAGGTAAGGTCTGCCGGTAACACGTTGTACTGAATCCATCACCTGCTGACTAATACGGTTACTGTATAAAGAACTGAATTTTCCTTCGAGCAGCACTGCCACCGGAACATAACTTTTATTGAACGATAAAAGATCTTCATCGCTTTTAACGCTGTTAATAGAAACGATGGCCGGCGAACTGATGCGGCGGCTATTGGTATCGCTGGTCAGCAGTATGGTCTTTGTAATGCCGGGAGCTTTTACCGTATCAATGCTGGAAGGGAAAATGGGCAATACCCTTTCCAGGTTCTTGCTGATGGGGTTATCGCCGTGAGCAGAAAGGAACGGATAATAAGGCCAGGGCACCCGCTGCATTTTCGGGCTGCCATCTGTGTTCTGCCCAACCACGATCGGGATCTTGGAACAGTTCAGGTCCTGCAGCAGATCGGGATTGATGCGCACACCATATTTGAAAAGGATATCGTCGATATCCAGTCCCCTGTCGAATGCCGTATATTCCGCCTGGCTCCGCATGAGGCTGTCCAGTTCTGCATGCAGTTTATCGATCAGCCAGATGATCTTACCACCATTCATCACATACTGGTCCAGTTTCAGTTTGTCTTCCTCGGTAAAGGGCTGTGTTGGTTTTACGATCATCAATGCATCGATCATGGCAGGGTCGGGATAGCCTTTTTTGATGTCGAATACTGCCAGGCGGTACTCGTTGCGCAGGCTTTCACCCAGGTCATTCACTTTAAAATCAATGGGCTCCCCATTACCTACCAGATAAGCAACGGTAGGGACATACTTACGTGTAAGCTTATCGATGGCATCGGCAAACTTGAATTCGAGCAGGGCTTCAGCGGCATTGCGGGTGGCTTCCACATCTTCCTGCGGACTATTATCGTTCACCACATTGAACTGCTTAAAGATCTTACGGCTGCTGCGCAGGTCAACAGCGATGGGCTTTTGCCCCTTGCGGAAACTCACCAGTGCAGAAGGTATGATCAGCTGGTTGGTTTCTTTTTCAGACTGCACGGTTTCTGATCTTTCGAAAACAACACCTAGTCGCGACAGGCTATCATACAAAGCAACTTTCGCCGTATCATTGGTAATCTCTTCGCCAGGTTTTTCAAAACTTACCTGCACACGGTTACCGGATAAGGAACGGAATTCATCCAGCAGGTCCCTGGTAGCAATGCTCAGTTTTTTATAATCGGCCGGCAGGTCACCGGTCAGGAATACTTTGACCGTGATCACGCTATCCATCTCCTGTAACAGGGTCCTGGTAGCAGGGGTTACACTGTATCTTTTTTCTGCGGTCAGGTCTATCCGATAAAAAAACAGGGTCGACAGGTACACCAATGCCACAAAAGCGGCTACCAGCCCCCATACACCATACTTATGTTGCCCTGTTTTCTGCATGGCTGTGTTTATCGTTTGATGAGGTTTCGTTGTGTGATGAACATAGCCAGGAAGATGACACCGGCAAAATAGACCAGGTCACGGCTGTCAATTACGCCGCGACTGATACTCCGGTAGTGAAAATTGATCCCCAGCATTTCAATATAATAATCCGGTCCCGCCTTGAACACGGGCAGTTTGCTGATGGCATCGAACCCGTTGTATAAGGCAAAACAGAGGAAAGCTGCGGCAATGAACGCCACAACGGTATTGCTGGTATAACTGCTGGTACAGATACCGATGGCCGTGAATACGGCACCCAGAAAAATAAGACCGATATAACTTCCGGCAGCAGCTCCCATATCAATGCCACCGGTAACGCTCAGCTGCTGCACAGAAACCGCGTAAATAAGCGTAGGCACCAGTGCCATTACCACAATGATCAGCGAACCGAAGAATTTACCCCAAACGATCTGGGAGGGTGTTACAGGAAAGGTCTTCAACAATTCGAAAGTGCCGGTCTTGTATTCATCTGCCAGGCTGCGCATGGTGATGGTAGGTACCAGGAAAAGCAGGATCCAGGGGGCGAGACTGAAAAAACTGCCCAGCGAAGCATACCCAAAATCAAGAATACTGGTATCGGGGAACACAAAAAGGAACAGTCCGTTGAGCAACAAAAAAACAACCAGTGCTATATAACCTGTAAGGCTGCTGAAAAACTGTTGCCATTCTTTTTTGCAGATCATCCACATGGCGTCAAAACTAAATGTTATTGGTCAATCACCCTATTCCGGCGATTATTTTACCCGCACTTTATGGATTTTCTCACATTTCGCGTCACAGTATAAACATGATTATGAAACTAAGACTAAGCCTGCTCCTTTATTTCCTGCTGGGTATCGGTATGTTCAGTCATGCACAGGACAAGCCCAAAACACCACCCAAACCGCCCAAAGTAGAGAACGGACCGGATGCCATACCCGTGGTGGTCAAAAGCCACAAAAAAGGGCAGAAACTGCCACCACCTCCTCCACCTCCCAAAGTGGCAGCCATGGACAATCCCGGTGCTCCCAAAAGCCTCAAGCATTCGGCTCCACCGCCCCCTCCGCCATTGGCACATCCCCGTAAGGTGAAAACTGAAAAACCACCCAAACCGGACGCTCCACCTTTACCGGATGATAAGGCACATTAGCGTTAACCGATAGCACCCGACCAGAAACGATTTATAATACAATAGCCGACCATTGCAATGGTCGGCTATTGTATTATTTTTTGGAAACCGGTAATGATTATACTGCAAAACTCTCCCCACAACCACAGCTTCTGCTGGCATTGGGGTTGTTGAAGTAAAAACCTTTACCATTCAGTCCATCTGAAAAATCAAGCTCTGTATTTACGAGGTATAAAAAGCTCTTCAGGTCCGTCACTACTTTGATCCCGTTGTCCTCGAACACCTGGTCCATGGGTTTGATCTCGTTGTCGAAGTCCAGTTTGTAACTCAGACCAGAGCAACCGCCGCCCACAACTCCAACGCGCAGGAAATAAGTATCATCTCCCAGCACACCGGCATCTTCCATCAGCTGGTGTACTTTTTTCTTGGCTTTTTCGCTTACGTAAATACTATTCTCTGTTGCTACCATATAATTAGTAGTTAGCAATTAGTAGTTAGCAATTACTCATGACTAACTACTAATTATAATTTTATTCTAATGGATCCTTTCTTCAAATACCAGTTCTTCGAGGCCGTTCTTTTTACGGTAGTCGTTGATAGCGGATTTGATGGCGTCTTCGGCCAGCACAGAACAGTGGATCTTAACGGGTGGCAGGTTCAGTTCTTCCACCAGGTCCATATTATCGATCTGCACAGCCTGGTCAACGGTTTTGCCCTTCAGCCATTCTGTAGCCAGAGAGGAGGAAGCAATGGCTGATCCGCAACCAAAGGTCTTGAATTTAGCATCGGTGATGACACCGGTAGTGTCATCCACTTCGATCTGCAGACGCATTACGTCGCCACATTCAGGCGCACCTACCAGACCGGTACCTACGTTTTTCTTTGATTTATCCAGCGTTCCCACGTTTTTGGGGTTGCTGTAGTGATCGATCACTTTTTCTGAATATGCCATGGTTATAATTTGAAAATTGGTTAATGTGAAAATGAGGAAATCCTTTTACTGTGTTAATCTGAACTCATTTTCACATTCTCAAATTAACACATTCTCAAATTGACCTAGTGGTGTGCCCACTCGATCTTATCCATATCCACGCCTTCTTTGAACATTTCCCAAAGCGGGCTCATCTCTCTCAGTTTCAGAACCGTATCGCTTACCGCCTTGATGGTGTAATCGATCTGCTCTTCGGTGGTAAAACGTCCCAATCCAAAACGCAGCGAACTGTGTGCCAGATCGTCGCCCAGGCCCAGCGCTTTTAACACATAACTGGGTTCCAGTGAGGCGGAAGTGCAGGCAGAACCGGAAGACAATGCAATATTTTTGTTAAAGCCCATCATCAATCCCTCCCCTTCCACATATTTGAAAGAGATATTGCTCACGTGTGGCAGACGGTGTTCACGACTTCCGTTCACATAGGCTTCTTCCAGTTTCAGGAGGGCACTCTCCAGTTTATCGCGAAGTTGGCTCAAACGAACCGCTTCCTCTGCCATTTCCAGGCGGGCCAGTTCGCAGGCTTTACCAAAACCAACAATACCGGGAACGTTCAGCGTACCGCTACGCATGCCCCTTTCGTGGCCACCGCCATCCATCTGTGCGGTAACTTTCACACGTGGGTTCTTACGGCGAACGTACAATGCACCGATCCCTTTGGGACCATACATTTTATGTGCAGAGAATGCCATGATATCAATGCCGTCCTTATTCACATCCACAGGGATCTTACCCACGGCCTGCGTAGCATCTGTAAAGAACAGAATGCCGTTCTTGCGTGCCAGGGCACTGATCTCTTTCACGGGTTGAATAACGCCGATCTCATTGTTGGCATACATGATGGCGATGAGGATGGTAGTGGGTTTGATGGCCGCTTCCAGCTCTTTCAGGTCTATAAGACCATCCGCTTTCACTTCCAGGTAGGTTACTTCACCGCCCTGGCGTTCAATATGTTTGCAGGTATCCAGTACCGCTTTGTGTTCTGTGGTGCAGGTAATGATATGGTTGCCCTTGCTGGCGTACATTTCAAATACCCCTTTGATACCCAGGTTATCGCCTTCGGTGGCGCCAGAGGTGAAAATGATCTCTTTAACATCGGCTCCAACCAGTTTGGCCACCTGCTCACGGGCATAATCAACCGCTTCTTCTGCCTCCCAGCCAAAGGGGTGGTTACGGCTGGCTGCATTACCAAAATGCTCGGTAAAATAAGGTATCATCGCTTCCAGCACGCGCGGGTCCATCGGCGTGGTGGCATTGTTATCCAGGTAAATCGGTAATTTCAACATATGCACTGACTATTTATAACTCTGTTAAACACAAAAATATGGCAATAGGTTCTATAATTTTGGCCATTCGGGTCCGGCGCCATTGTTTTTCCGACTTTCGTAAAGGTTTTATATAAAATTTAGATATATGTTAAAAGTTGAGCATATTGGTATTGCAGTAAAAGCTTTGGAGCAGTCCATCCCCCTCTATGAGAGCCTGCTGAATACCTCCTGTTACAAGACCGAAGTCGTTGATTCTGAGAAAGTGAACACCGCTTTTTTCCGCCAGGGCGATACCAAGATCGAGCTGCTGGAAAGTACCGACCCGGAAGGGGTGATCGCCCGTTTTATTGACAAAAAGGGGGAAGGCATCCACCATATTGCTTTCGAGGTAGCGGATATTGAGGCCGAAATGGCCCGTTTGCGTGCCGAAGGTTTTACCCTGCTGAACGAAACCCCGAAAAAAGGGGCTGATCATAAGCTGGTCTGTTTTCTTCACCCGAAGGGCACCCATGGCGTGTTGGTGGAACTGTGCCAGGAAATCAGGTAGTGTCCAGGCAGGGCTATTTTTTGAGACCGAAATAGAGAATGGCCAGGATCCCGATGAGCAGGATACTGCCGAACAGGATCCCCTTTTTCTTCAGCTGAAAATTAAACTGGTCGTTACTCATTGCAGGCCCAGTTTTTCTACGGCTACCTGGGCGGCTACCTGGCTGGCATCTTTTTTATTATAACCCTTGCCCATTGCCAGTAATTGTCCGTCCAGCATGGCATTGATGGTGAAGAGGCGGCGGTTGCCCTCCATTTTTTCCTCGGCCAGCTCGAACGTGAGGGTTTTCCCGTTCTTATTGGCCCAGCCGATGAGTTTGTTCTTGAGGTTGATATCAACGGCTTCCAGGTCGTCCACGAACATGTGCGGGATCACGATCTGGCGAAGCACCCAGTTATGCGTTTTTTTATAGCCTTTATCCAGGTAAACGGCGCCTACCAGGGCTTCCAGGGTATTACCGAAGATCTGGCTGCCTTTCAGGGCGTTATCGAACTTGTTGTAGAAAGTCAGTTTGCGTAGTCCCATTTTCAGGGCAATATCGTTCAGCTGCTGGCGGTTCACCATTTTGCTGCGCATCTCGGTGAGGAAACCTTCGCCTTTGTATGGGTAACGTTTGAACAGGTAGTCGGCAACAATAGCGCTCAGAACGGCATCTCCCAGGTATTCAAGACGTTCGTTGTTCTCATCCGGCGTTTCTTTTACCGAGCGGTGGCTCAACGCGGTACGGTACAAGGTAGTATTACCGGTCTGGATACCCAGCACGTTTTTCAGCTGCTTTTCAAAAGAAGAATCATTGGCCTTCTTAAAAATCTTTTTGAGGAATTGCACAAACTTAAGCTACGTATTTTTTAACAATCACACAAGCATTGTGACCGCCAAAACCGAAAGTATTGCTCAAAGCAGCCCGTACGGTTCTTTTCTGGGCCTGATTGAACGTGAAATTCAGTCTGGGATCCAGGGTCGGATCATCGGTAAAGTGATTGATAGTAGGCGGAACGATATCGTGTATCACACTCTGGATACAGGCAATGGCTTCAATTACACCCGCAGCTCCGAGACAGTGGCCTGTCATGGATTTGGTGGCACTGATATTCAGGTTGTAAGCGTGTTCACCAAACACCTCGGTGATCGCTTTGGCCTCAGCGCCATCTCCCAGCGGAGTTGAAGTTCCATGGGTATTGATATAATCTATTTCATCGGCACGCATGCCGGCATCTTTCAATGCGGCCACCATTACGTTACGGGCGCCCAACCCTTCGGGATGTGGCGCCGTTAAATGATAGGCATCGGCTGTTGCACCGCCACCTGCTATTTCGCAATAAATTTTGGCACCTCTTCTAACAGCGTGTTCATATTCTTCCAGGACCACCACACCCGCAGCTTCGCCCATAACAAAACCATCGCGGTCTTTGTCGTAAGGCCTGCTGGCAGTCTTAGGGTCGTCGTTGCGCTCGCTCATGGCTTTCATGGCGTTAAAACCGCCTACGCCGGCCTGGCTGATCACCGCTTCGGATCCGCCACTGATGATGATATCGGCTTTGCCCAAACGAATGGTATCTACACCGGCTATCATGCCATTGGTACTGGATGCGCAGGCGCTTACCACGGCATAGTTGGGACCTCGGAAACCATGGCGCATGGAGATCTGGCCGGCTGCGATATCCAGGATCATCTTGGGAATGAAGAAAGGGTTGAACCTTGGCGTACCATCTCCCTGGGCAAAGTTGATCACTTCATCCTGGAAAGTGGTTAATCCACCGATACCACTGGCGAAAATGACGCCGGTACGGTCGATGTCTACATTGTCCTTACTGATTCCGGCATCCTGAACGGCCATATCGCTGGCAACAATCGCCAGCTGTGCAAAACGGTCTAATTTGCGGGCTTCTTTCTTATCCATGAACTGGGTAGGATCGAATCCCTTTACCTCACAGGCAAAACGGGTTTTGAATTTAGAAGCATCAAACAAAGTAATGTTATCAGCTCCGGATACACCATTCAATAGCCCGTTCCAATAATCCGTGAGATTATTGCCGAGCGGTGTCAGTGTTCCGATCCCTGTAACAACGACTCTTTTTAACTGCATATTCATAACCTGTTTCAAGTGATAATCCGCCTTTTGTGGCATTGTGGGCCGCAAAAAGGCGGATTAAAATTATTCCATTTTGGAGGAGTAAGTTCTTTACTTGGCGTGCTCTTCAAGGTAAGCTACAGCCTGACCAACAGTGGTGATGGTTTCAGCCTGCTCATCAGGGATGGAGATATTGAATTCTTTTTCGAATTCCATAATCAACTCAACGGTATCCAAAGAATCGGCACCGAGGTCGTTGGTAAAAGAAGCTTCATTGGTTACTTCAGCTTCATCAACACCTAACTTGTCAACTATGATTTTCTTAACTCTTGTAGCGATGTCTGACATTGTAAAAAGTTTTTGTTACAGGCGCAAAAATATACTTTTTGTCAAATAAGCAATCTTTTCGGGCATTTTTGTTTTCACAGCCCGTTAACGGCTGTTCCGGCCGATTTCTGCTTTTGTACGTAAATTGTAAGAAAATGATCATTATCTTGTCATCCTAGCATTAACACATGGCATTAAAACTAATAGATCACGGCTCCCCGGAATACCAGCAAATGGTGGATCTCCGCTTCCAAATACTGCGGAAACCCCTCGGATTATCCTTTTCTGAGGAGGATCTCGTTGCAGAACTACACGATATACTGCTGGGTTGTTTCGAAGATGACCGGCTGGAAGCCTGCTGCATCCTGACCAAAACCGACCCTAAAACGGTTCGTTTACGACAAATGGCCGTTAGTTCCACCCTGCAGGGGAAAGGGATTGGCCGGGTATTGATGAGTTTTGCCGAAAATGTGGCCCGCGACCATGGCTACCGCCGTTTAACCATGCACGCCCGAAAATCTGCCCTGGGTTTTTACGAAAAGAGCGGCTACCGCATCTGCAGCGACGAATTTAATGAAGTAACCATTCCTCATTATGTAATGGAGAAGGAATTATAAGTCAAAAATCAAAAGTAAAAGTTATCAATATCAGGGACGGCAAACCTGCCGGTTTGAAGAACCCATCCCCCAACATCTACCGCTTTTGAATTTTTACTTTTTACTTTCCCTCATTTCCCGCCTACCTTACCGTTAAGCAGCGCCCTTAATTCATGTCTGAATGCATCGCTCATACCTTCTTTGGGCACGAGGAAAAAAGATTTCCCGTCGAAATAGAGATGAAAAAAATGCGGGCTCTCAAAAAAGCGGCTGAAGGTCTTCCAGGGCCATTGCACCATACCACGCTCATTTTCGAGCGTTACCTGCGCATCCGTAAAACTGATGATAAAAGAGTCGCGGAATGTTGATGCTTTTTTATAGATACTATTGGGCAGGATATACCAGAACGTAGCCATCAGTAATAACCAGATCAGCGATCCCAGCAAAAAGGGTTCAGGGCGTATCTTCTTCATATAAAAAAGTACGGCCGAGAGTATGGCAAATACATTCACCATAATGATCAATACCCTTACTTCCGGTCTCTGCACAAAGTGATACCGAAGGGCCTGTATCACTTTCTTCTTTTCGTAGGAAAAACTATGCTGCATATAATTGAATGGCAGCAAAAGTATAGAATAATCCTGGGGCAGCCACTAACAGGGTTATCACTGCTATGGATATTTTTGAAGCGTACAAAGGCACTAAGGCACGGTTAGGGATGGATGCAGGGAGCAGCTTCTATTTTTGTTCTGCAAAACCGTTCACCAGTTTGTTCAGCTCGGTTATGGCCAGGCGTTCTTTGCCGGAAGCGATCACCACGCGGTAACGGAAACTGGTACGCTGGCCCTTCGCCAGTGCAAAATCCAGCACCTGCTTACCCTGCGAAAACACTTTCTGACCGAGTGGATTGGCCGAGAACAAACCATAATTACGGGCGTGCCAGTAAGTGGGATACCCTGCATTTCCGGGATGGTCTATCATCACTATGCTGATCGTGTCTCCGCCCTTTTTACCATATAACATGCACCAATTACCCCGTGTGCCCCAGGCAGCATCGCCCTGTTTACCTTCCGAAGTAAGGTAGTTACCGGTTACAGATGCGTCTTTGGTGGCTTTCACTTTCGTAACAATGCCTTTGTCGTCTTTGTACTCTTTGGTTTCCAGTACGGGTAGTTCCAGCTCATGCGCTACACGTAAGCCCAGCATGCCGTCTTTTACATCCGGGAAAGAAACATCCTGTACCGCAGTAAGTTCTGTGGTACGGTCTATCACGCGATTCCCGTTGATCACAGAAAAAGTATAGGTTGTTTTTTCAGTAAGTAATACATTCTTCTGCTGATCCGTCCAGTTGGCGAGATACACAAGTTTGCCCCTGGTTCCGCTTGTTGTTTCCAGGATCTTCTGTGTGCGGATCCATCCGTATTGCTGTTTCTTTTCGGCCGGGATATTGTACGAGTTGTTCCAGAAATCCAGTCCGTTCACATTTTCATAGTTGAACCAGAGGCCGATATGATGCGGATGATCGGTGGGATCGTTGGGTTGCGGGTTCCAGGGAAAACCGCGCGTAATGGTTTGGCCATTCGGTGCCATGATGGGATACAGGAAAGGTTTCTCCATAGTATCGGTGAAAATGAATTCGGTAAAAGGCTGTTTGCCTGCCGTGATCGTTATTTTCTGCCGGACCGGATCTTTCTGTACCCGGATCTTTTCCTGTGCATGCAATGCAGAGATTGACAGGATCATTCCCAAACTCCAAAAAACAAAGGATCTTTTTTTCATACCCATAACATTTATTTGTTGCCGACAAAGTTTACGCCTTATAAACGTACTTGTTTTTCTTTAGGCACCAGCGCTTTCATGATGGCCCAGGCAATCAGGTAGGCAACGGCGCAGAAAGAGAACATGATCGTATATGAGGTTGACATAGAAGCCTGTACCAGTTGTTTCTGTAGTCCCAGGAACTGGGCGAAATGCTCCGGATTTACCTGCTGTAATTGCGCCTGCATGTCTTTCGACAGGTTAAAAACCTCTTTGTGGGTGATATCGATCACATCGCCATACTTATCGGTCAGGTGCAACAGTTTGATCTTATCGAGATAGGTTCCCAGGCCATTGGCGGTGGCTTCGTCCCAGGACTGTTTGATACCTGCCAGCTTATAGCTATCGAACATCCAGCCACCGATCTTGGAAATGATCACACCGCCCATACCACCGGCCATACCACCGATACCGATGACCGATGCGATCGATTTTTTGGGGAACATGTCTGAGACCGTTGTAAAGATATTGGCCGACCATGCCTGGTGCGCAGATGTTCCGATACCGATCAGCAGCACGGGTACCCAGAAACTATATCCACCCAGCGGCTGTGAAGCCAGCACCACCAGCGGGATACAGGCGATCACCAGCATGGCTTTCATCCTGCCATCATAGGGCTTGTATCCTTTGTTGATGAAATAGGTGGGGAACCAGCCTCCACCAACGCTGCCCACCATCGTCATACTGTATAATACGGCAAGGGGCAGCATTACCTGCGTACCTTCCATCGCATACTGGTCTTTCAGGTAACCCGGCAACCAGAAAAGATAAAACCACCATACCCCATCTGTCATGAATTTACCGATCACAAATGCCCATGTCTGGTTAAAACCCAGCAATACCATCCAGGGTGTTCTGGCAGCAGACTTCTCATTCTCCGTTTCATCTTCTACCTTATCGCTGTTGATGTATTCCAGTTCCTCCTTCGACAGGCGTTTCTGTTTGGTAGGGATCTCGTAATACACGAACCAGAACAGCAACCAGATAAAACCGATGGCGCCGATAATGACAAATGCGGCTTCCCATCCCCAGTGTTTGGCGATCCATGGCACGGACAATGGCGCCAGAACAGCGCCGATATTGGCTCCGGAATTAAAAATGCCGGTTGCAAAAGACCTTTCTTTCTTGGGAAAATATTCGGCAGTGGCTTTGATAGCGGCCGGAAAGTTACCGGCTTCACCAAAGCCCAGGATCGCCCGGGAGATCATAAAGCCGAGTATGGAAACTGGCACGGCGGTAATACCTACCCAACCCAGTACAGCAGCCACACCCGTTCCCAGCGGAACCGCATAAGCATGTATGATGGCACCCAGCGACCAGATGATGATGGCCCAGGCATAACCCCACTTGGTTCCCAGTTTGTCTACTATGCGGCCGGCAAACAACATGGAGATGGCATATACGAACTGGAACATGGATGCGATATTGGCATAATCCGAATTGGTCCAGTTGAATTCATTCTCCAATGTGGTCTTCAGCAAACTCAATACCTGCCTGTCGAGATAGTTCACCGTTGTTGCAAAAAACAGCAGGGCACAAACTGTCCACCGATACTTACCGATTTTTTCCGCTATAGCTGTCATGGTTATGATTTGATGGATTGAATAATTGCCAATACTTTTTCCGTGTCTTTGGTGATCTGTGCATAGTCCTTCGCTTCGAGCAACTGTTTGGTGATGAGTTTACTACCCATTCCTACGGCACAAACACCGGCTTTGAACCAGCCGGAAATATTGTCTTTATCCAGCTCTACCCCTCCTGTGGGCATAAATGACAGGCCGGGAAACAATTCTTTGATGGCCGACATAAAACCAGGCCCCAGGATATTACCCGGAAACAGTTTGATCATTTTGGCACCCAGGGTTTCGGCCTGGATGATCTCGGTAGGTGTCATGCAGCCGGGCACCCAGAGCATGTTGTTCTTATCGGCCACAGCGGCCACTGATTCGATCAGGCCAGGACAAATGATATAGTCGGTACCCGCATCGATGAAGGTTTGGGCCATCTCTCCGTTTTTGATGGTGCCGATACCGAGGTACATGCCTTTCAGTTCCGAATCACATACTTTGCGCATTTCCTTGAAATTCTGGAGGGCGGCTTCACCGCGGTTGGTATATTCCACTGCACGAATACCCGCACTGTATAAGGCTTTCAGTACTTCAATGCTTACGGTAGTGTCTTTGTAAAAATAGAGGGGAAGGATCCCCTGCTGGGGGATCAGTGACAGAATCGTCTCTTTCTTTTCCATATGGCAGATTTTCTTGTAGCAATGTTATCTGAAAAGGCTAAAACACCCGCATTTTGTTACGCAAACGTTTGCGTATTTTCTCACAGAAAACAGGACTGTTTTCTTTTCTCCCCACCGATTATTAACCAACTTCGCAGGAAGGGCTTTGAAGATAATTCATTACCATTTTATAACCTACCTTAATTTAAAATACGATCGATCATGTCAAAAAAAGTAGTTACCCTCGGAGAGATCATGATGCGCCTCTCCACTCCCGGATTTGAAAGGTTTGTTCAGAGCGACAGCTTTGACGTTACCTATGGCGGTGGTGAAGCCAATGTGGCCGTAGCGCTTTCCAACTACGGACTGGATGGTGTGTTTGTGACCAAGGTTCCGGATAATGCGCTGGGACAGGCGGCCATCAACCATATCCGCCGTTATGGCGTTGATACGCAGTTCATTGCCCGCGGTGGAAAAAGGCTGGGTATCTATTTCCTGGAAACAGGTGCTTCCATGCGTGCTTCGCAGGTGATTTACGACCGTGCCGGCGCCTCTATTGCCGATGTGGAGATCAGTGAATTCGATTTTGACAAGATCCTGGAAGGCGCCAGCTGGTTCCATACCACCGGCATCACACCCGCACTGAGCGATAAGGCCGCCGCCCTGACCGAAGCCGCCCTGAAAGCAGCCAAAGCCAAAGGCATCACTACCAGTATCGACCTCAACTACCGCAAGAAACTGTGGAGCAAGGAAAAAGCGAGGGAAGTGATGACCCGTCTTTGCCAGTATGTAGATGTTTGTATCGGCAACGAAGAAGATGCGGATACCACCCTGGGTTTTAAGGCCGAAGGCACCGATGTGACCAAGGGCGAACTGAACCTGGACGGTTATAAAAGCGTGTTCAAACAAATGAAAGATAAGTTCGGATTCAAATACATCGCTTCCACTTTACGTGAGAGCCATAGCGCATCGGACAATGGCTGGAGTGCGCTGGTATATGATGGTAACGAGTTCTATCATACCCGCCAGTATGAAGTGCGTATTGTAGACCGCGTGGGTAGCGGTGATTCGTTTGCAAGCGGTTTTATCTACGGACTGGTAAGCGGTATGCCCATGCCTGAAGCTGCAGAGTTCGGTGTAGCGGCTTCTGCTATCAAACACACGATCCCGGGCGATTTGAACCATGCCACCCTGAATGAAGTGAAAGAACTGATGAAGGGAGATGGATCGGGGCGTGTACAAAGATAAATTTGATAATGTGTCAATTTGAAAATTGGATAATCAGGGAATATGATTGTAGATAGTTTAAAGAATTCAGGTAAGTATGCGGGGCTGAACCCGCTGTTCGCAAAAGCTTTTGCCTATATCCATTCTGTGGATCTGGCTTCGCTGGAAGTAGGGAAATTTGATATTGATGGAGAGAATCTCCGTGGAATCGTTTCCGACAAAAATGGGGTTACGGCGGAAGAATCAACTGCCAAGTTCGAGTGCCACAATGCGCATATCGATATCCAGGTTTGCATTCGCGGCAACGAGACCATCGGCTGGAAACCCCGCAACACCTGCACTTCACCCAGAGGCGAATACAATGCCGAAAAAGATGTACTGTTCTATAATGATGCACCGGATATGTTCTTCGGTATGACGGATAACCAGTTCTCCATTTTTTACCCCGAAGACGTACATGCACCAATGATCGGTGAGGGAATGATCAAGAAACTGGTGATCAAAGTAAAGATCTGATCAACGCAGTCGAATAATAAGAGAAGCCGCATCCCAACAAGAATGCGGCTTCTCTTATTATTATAGAACTACCTACTTATTTGATCTCAGCAATGGCAACGGGGTCCATATCGGTGAACGTATAGTTCTCACCTGCCATGGCCCAGATAAAACCATAATTAGTAGTTCCGGAACCGCAATGGATAGACCAGGGCGGTGAGATCACGGCTTCATGGTTAGCCATTACAATATGCCGTGTTTCGGTGGGCTCACCCATTAAATGGAACACGCGTTGTTGTTCCGGTACATCAAAGTAAAAATATGCTTCCATCCTGCGGGTATGCGTATGTGGCGGTACAGAATTCCAGACACTTCCCTCGCGTAATACCGTTAGTCCCATAACCAGCTGGCAGCTTTGAATACCGTCCTGGTGAATGTATTTATAGATGGTTCGTTCATTGGCCGTGGACTTTTCGCCCATGTTCACCGGCGAAGCTTCTTCCCTGGTCATTTTACGGTTAGGATAAGTCTGGTGTGCCGTTGCAGACATCAGGAAAAAATGAGCCGGTTCAGCTGCTGATCTGCTGGCAAAACAAACTTCTTTGGTTCCTTTACCAAGGTAAACCGTATCCAGTTTGTTCAGTTCAAATACTACACCATCGGCTGTTACAGTACCTGCTCCACCCACATTGATGATGCCCAGTTCTCTCCGCTCAAGAAAATAAGCGGCACGTAATTCCGGTTCGTTATGCAGTTGCACAGTATGCTGCACGGGTTTTATCCCGCCGATGATCACCCGGTCGTAGTGCGAGTATACCAGTGTAAGTTCATCCACCTTCATCAACTCCGTCACTAAAAAATTAGTACGCAGTTCTGCAGTCGTCATCCCTTTTACTTCTTTGGGACTTGATTGAAACCTGATTTCCATATGTTTGATTTATTAGCGAATTAAGGATGTAACGGATTATTGAATAGGTGTTAGATTCTCTGAAATATCAGCGACCCATCCATCCTCCGTCAACAACTAAAATGGTTCCATTCACATAGGCGGAAGCTTCGGAAGCAAGGAACACGGCCGGTCCTTTAAAATCCGCCGGTTCGCCCCAACGGGCTGCGGGTATGCGGGAGAGGATGGAAGCACTTCTTTCCGGATCGCTACGCAGGGCTTCGGTGTTATCGGTAGCGATATAACCCGGCGCAATTCCATTGACCGTAACGCCTTTGGATGCCCACTCGTTGGCCAGGGCTTTTACCAGGCTGCTTAATGCACCTTTACTGGCCGCATAACCTGGAACATTGATCCCTCCCTGGAAGCTAAGCAATGAGCACGTGAAAATGATCTTGCCGCTTCCCCTTTCAATCATCTTCTTTCCGATCTCACGGGCCAGGATAAAAGGTGCGTCCAGGTTTAAAGCCAATACAGTATCCCAGTATTCATCGGGATGTTCTGCAGCGGGTTTACGCAAAATGGTGCCGGCATTGTTAACAAGGATGTCGATCACGGGGTTCTCTTGCTGCAGCTGTCGGATGAAAACATATAGCGCCTCTCTATCCGATAGGTTGGCTGCATAGGCTTTGAACGATCTTCCCAGCGCAGTTACTTCCCGCTCGATCTCACTGCCCGAAACCTGCAACGATCCGCTTACTCCAATGATATCGGCGCCGGCTTCTGCTAAACCAATGGCCATGGCTTTGCCAATGCCCTTGTTGCATCCTGTTACTAATGCCACTTTGCCTGTAAGATCAAATAACGAAGCTCTCATATCCTGAAATTTTTGCACCTGCCTGTATTACTAAATACGTTTACAAAGTTTGACATTTCTACAGCAAGTTGTTGTATAAGTTACGAAAACGTTTACACAGGTGAATTACCTACCATCGGGTAGTATTGACTGCCAACCAAAATAGGTGCGTGCATTGTAATAGCAGATATCTTTCACCACTTTACCTACCCATTCCACATCGTTGGGCAACTCCCCGTTCTCGATCTCTTCGCCAAAAAGATTACAAAGGATACGTCTAAAATATTCGTGGCGCGGGAATGAAAGGAAACTTCTCGAATCGGTCAGCATACCCACAAATTTACTTAGCAGGCCCATATTGGACAAGGCATTGATCTGTTTCACCATGCCGTCTTTCTGGTCGAGAAACCACCAGGCCGATCCAAACTGCACTTTGCCTGCCACAGAACCGTCATTGTAATTACCGATCATGGTGGCCATCACTTCGTTATCAGCGGGATTCAGGTTATAAATGATGGTCTTGGCCAGTTTATTGTCGTTATCCAGTTTGGTCAGGAAGGTAGCGAGGTTCTTTGCCTGCGAAAAATCGCCAATGGAATCCCAGCCTGTATCGGGTCCCAGTTGTTGCATCATGCGTGCGTTGTTGTTACGCAAAGCCCCCAGGTGAAACTGCTGCACCCAGCCTTTTTCCCAATCCCACTCCGCAAAATGTATGAGCATGGCAGAGCGGAACTTCCGCTGTTCCGTTTCATTCAATTCCTTGCCGGAATGCACTTTGGCGAATAGGGTGTCGATCTCGGATCCGGTAAAATCTTCGGCGTAGATCTCTTCCAGACCATGGTCAGAGACCTTGCAGCCTACCGATGCAAAAAAATCATGCCGGTTCTGCAATGCATACAGAAAGTCATCAAAGGTTGATATGGCAATCCCGGTAGTTGCTTCCAGCTTCCGCACATAGTTTCCGAAATTGGCGGCATTGCTCACATTCATGGCCTGGTCTGGCCGGAAAGCCGGTAGTATGGGTATCTCAAATCCCTGTTTCCTGAGGCGCAGGTGATGTTCCAGTGAATCTACGGGATCATCTGTGGTGCAGACCAATGCCACATTCATTTTGCGCAACAGATTCTGCACCGTGTATTCTTTGGTCTGCAGCAGCTGGGTACAGGTATCGTATATTTTCCTGGCGCTACTGCTGTCGAGGATCTCATGAATGCCGAAATAACGCTGCAATTCAAGATGCGTCCAGTGATACAAAGGATTACGCAAAGTATACGGAACAGTAGCAGCCCACTGTTCAAATTTCTCCCAGTCTGTTTTGTTACCGGTACAATAATTTTCATCAATGCCATTGGTACGCATAGCCCTCCACTTATAATGATCACCGGCCAACCATATTTCCGATAGGTTCTGGAACTGGTGATCGTTTGCTATCTGCTGGGGGGGGAGGTGACAATGGTAATCGATAATGGGCATGCCGGCGGCATAACCATGGTATAACTGTTTCGCGGTTTGATTGCTCAATAAAAAATCTTCATCCAAAAATTTTTTCATCGTATAGTGTTTCAATAATCTATCACATTTACTCTCACAGCAAGGAAAACAGGTCGGTTGCCGTTCCTTATTCTGAATTCCGGTTTTTGTTTACAGGCTCACCCCTCTTTTCCAAGGGATGAAATCATCCTGGTTCAGCAACACCGCTTTGGGTATCACTTCGCCACTGGCGGCTTTGATGCAATATTCCAGGATCTCTTCTCCCATCTGCTGTATTGTTTTCTCACCCTCAATGATGCCTCCGGTATTGATATCGATGATATCCGACATTCTTGTTGCCAGTGCAGAATTAGTGGCTACTTTGATGGTAGGACAAACCGGGTTACCCGTAGGTGTGCCCAATCCTGTGGTGAACAGGATCAGTGTGGCTCCACTGGCGGCTTTTCCTGTCGTAGCTTCCACATCGTTACCAGGCGTACAAACGAGGCTGAGACCGGGTTTGGTGGCTGGCTCTGTATAATCCAACACATCTACTACGGGCGACTCGCCCCCTTTTTTAGCAGCACCATTGCTTTTTATGGCATCGGTGATCAGTCCGTCTTTGATATTTCCAGGCGAAGGGTTCATATCAAACCCGGAGCCTGCTTTTTCAGCAGCTTCACTGTAGGTCTGCATCAGGTGTATGAACTTTTTAGCCGCGGCTTCATCCTTTGTCCTGTCAATCAGCTGCTGCTCGGCGCCACACAGTTCAGGAAATTCTGCCAGCAATATCTTTCCACCCAGCGCTACCAACAGGTCTGAACAATATCCCACTGCAGGATTGGCCGAAATGCCGCTAAAACCATCACTGCCGCCACATTTCACGCCAATGCATAATTTATCAAGAGAAGCGGGTTTACGTTCCAGCTGGTTAATCTGTATCAGTCCTGAAAAAGTTTTGCGGATGGCTTCGGTGATCAGTTGCTCTTCGCTTTGCGATTGTTGCTGTTCAAATATGTGAAGCGGTTTGTCAAAACCCGGGTTGCGTTTCTTAATATCATCCAGCAGTTCCTGTGTTTGCATGTGCTGGCAACCCAGGCTTAAAATGGTTACACCGGCCACATTGGGATGATCGGCATAGGCAGCCAATAACCTGCTGAGCGTGGCCGCATCCTGCCTGGTACCGCCGCAACCTCCCTGGTGGTTCAGGAACTTAATGCCATCTACATTTTTGAACACCCGCTGGGTTTTCACCATGGATTCACGGATGCTGAGATCTGCGTTGGGAATATCTGCACCGCTCTTATACAGCTCAACCAGTAATTGCGTCTTTTGTTTGTACTTATCGGTGACCGCATAACCCAGCTGCGTATGAAGCGCTTCCCTGATCACATCGAGGTTACGGTTTTCACAGAATACCGTAGGAATAAACAACCAGTAATTGGCCGTACCCACCCTTCCATCGGAACGATGATAGCCAAGAAAGCTTCGGTTGGTGAAACGAGATGTATCCGGCGCTTTCCAGGTGTAATGACTTGGCCTGTATGCATACGGTGCTGCTGCATGTTTGGTATTTTCGGTGCTCATCCGGCCGCCCCTGGCCACAGGGGTTTGGGCCTTACCCACCAGTACCCCATACATGATAATGTTATCACCGGCCTGCAGGTCCTGCATGAAGAACTTGTGTTTGGCGGCAATGTCTTCCGTCAACGTATAACGTTCTCCATTGAACAACAGTTCTTCTCCTTTTCGGAGGTCCGTCAAAGCCACCAGTACATTATCGTTCGGGTTTACCTGTAGTATGCGTTGTTTCTGACTCATGCCAATGATTTTTTTGCTAAGATAGAACGAACTGTTTTCTCCGGTCCCTGTGCCAGCAATAAACCCAATGCCTCACACACGGCTTCGGCAAAACCAGGATAGATGGTAAGATCGGCACCGAATATGTCCACATTGTGGAAGCTGTTTTGCACCAGTTGCAGCAAATCCGGCTTTTGCCATTGGGTTGCCAGTAATGCGGCTTTATCGTCGTTGATCCGATAGACCTGCCCATTGGCTTTCCCCTGGTAAACAGGATTCTTCACTTCTTCTGCGCGCATAAATAACAGGAATCCTGCAAAACCTGCAGCGATACACTGAGGTATCTCCCTTTTTTGCGAATACTGTTTTTGCAGCAATGGTACCACGCGCATCTGCATTTTAGAAGTGTATTGCGCCGTAATACTCAGCCAGAGATGTTCAATATGCGGATTACGGAAACGGTCCAACACCTGTTTTCCAAATGCCACAGCTTCCTCTTTTGAAATATCTTCACTTATCACCAATGGCACAATCTCTTCAAATACCAGCTGATTGATAAAGGATTCGAACACGGTATCCTGCATGGCGGCTTTCACTGTGGCAAAACCCCATAGATGTGCCAGTCCGCAGGTAAGGGTATGCGTGGCATTGAGCAGCCGCAATTTCAGCTCCCTGAATTTATTGATGTCGGCTGCAATCACTACCCCTTCATGGCAGGCGGCGAAAGAAAGCAGCGAACGGATGGCTGGTTGGGTTGTTTCAATGGCCCATAAACGGTATGGCTCAGACATGATCATCAATTCGTCGTGATAACCCAGCTCTTGTTCGATGGCAGCCTGTTCAGCAATGGGCAGTTTACCGGGTACAATACAATCGACCAACGAATTGCAGAAATTATTGTCGTTTGCCAGCCAGTTCATAAACGCTTCAGGCAGGCCTTTCATGATAGCGAGCCGGGTAACAATATCCCGCAAGCGAATTCCGTTATCAACGATCAGTTCTGTAGGAACGATGACCATACCGGCTTCTGCAGCTCCGTCAAATACACGAAAACGCTCTTCCAGGAAAGCCAATAGCCTGCCAGGGAACGAAACCGGTACAGCAGTATAGATATCTGATTCTTCCAATACGATACCCACTTCGGTGGTATTAGAGATGATGAGCTGCAATGAAGGGTTGGCAGCTGCCATAAGGATCTGATCCCAGTCATCTGCTGCTGACAGTACCCGGCTGATGGACGCATTCACAAACACTTGCTCCTGCACTTCTCCATCGATCACACCACGCTCCAGCAGGGTATACATACCATCCTGCCGGGCAAAACCATCGGTGCCACCGGTATTGGTTGATTTTACTACCAATATCCTTCCATTAAAAACACCTTTTTTATTGGCAACATCAATAAAATGGTCGGGCAAGCCGCGTAACAGCACGCCGGTTCCGAATTGCAATACCTTCTCTGGCAGACCGAACACATCAGCCGCCGGAACAGAGATCTGCCCGGAATCTAATTGTGGAAGTATTTGTTTTGATAATGTTGTCATCAGTTTCTTGCGATTACTTCGAATGTTTTTTCAACCAGGCGGGATAATCCGTTTTCAATAATTTATCCGGCCACACGCCATACCATGCATACCCGATCCTTCTTTCGTGTTCCACTTCCCTGATATCGTATTTTTTCTGACTATCCCTGCCGCTGAAAAAAGGCCGGTTGGTTCCGATCTCATAAAATCTTGCCCAGATGGTGCTGTTGCTATCCGGCTGTATGATCCTGTCAATGCCCTTGGGCTGATCAGGAGCCGGTACATTGCCATACTTATATCTTGCGATCTTTACTTTTTTAAACCAGTTCACTGCTGCAGTCACCGCCTTCATCACAGCCGGAGAGGGATCGGGCAAACGCATCAGGAAACGGGTGATACCAACCGATTCACTACCGCTGAGTGATACCAGTTCAAACTTGCGCGCCATTTCTGGCTGTAAGCTGATATGATTGTATTGGGCACACCAGACGGTCAACTCACCGTTTACCAGTATCTGCGTTTTCAAGATGCAATCCACTGCTCTTCTAACGGCATTTCCCGCCGGTGCAACCAGTCCTGTATCTACCAGTTCAAACGTATTTTTTCTTTCTGCAATATCCTGGAGGATATTGACCACGTTGATCATAGCATCATCATTATACGTGATCTGGCTGCGGTAACTGGAAGAATCCGGATAAAACTGTGGCCAGCCACCATTGGCATATTGCGCACGTAAACAATAGCGGATCCCATTTTCAGCAGCAGTCAGGTAAGTTGGATTATGGGTTTTGCTGTATGCCTGTACCAGGTAACGGATCTCCCTGCTGGTGGCACTGTTATCAATGGTAGCATCGTTATGCAGCGAGTCGGAACGTATCGCTTTTTTTTCTGCGTCAGTGAGAATTTTGCTGTAATCCACTTTTGCTTCATGAATGGCTTTGGGCCAGCCGCCAATGGCCCGCTGGTATACCAACATGTTCTCAGCAACTGAATCCACCGGGAAAGACTGATTATGTGTAAGAGGAGACACGCTTCGTTTTAACCACTGTTGTGAAACTGCTGTGACTTTTGTTGACGGACTCCATTTACCGGCAAAGGTCCAGGCTATGGTGATCTGTGATACATCCGGTGATGCTTCGGCCGTTGAAAGATTATCGGTATGCCATGCATAATCACCACCCGTCCTGTGCGAGTTATAAAAATATACCCGATGCCCCCATTGTATCAGGTTCTGGGGATTGGAAGGATTAAGATAGATAGGTGCATCCGCCATATTTTCAGGAAAGGAACAGTTGATCAGGTAAAACTGCGCATCGCGGTGATAACGACCAAGTTTAAAGCCATCATCACCCCTGAACCGGCAATTGATCAGTACTGTTTTCGAATCTTTATACATTGAACCATCATGCCAGATAGCAGCCGTTTTACTGTGCGCTACAAACTCGCAGTTCTCTGCCCAGGCCCAGCCACGCGGACAATAAAAATCAACACCACCTTCCATTAAACAGTCTTTGAAATAGAACATGCCATTCTCTGTGTTCCACGGACTCACCGTATCGCCGCCAAAGGCACGGAGAATACAGTTCCGAACGATCAGCCGGGTAGTTTCAAAACTGCGTAATGCCATCTGGTGACCATCGCGTTTGGTGGTTTTTGCCCTGTTCAGTGTATCATTCTGGCAATCGAAATGAATGCCTTCTACCTCATTGATATGATCAAAGCCAAAACTGTTGGTAATACTCAGGTTCTCAAGGGTAATATCACTTCCTTTTAGATTGATGGTGGCCACACCCCAATCGTCGGGACTTTCACAACGCCAGATATCGCGCGCCAGAGAAAGGGTGAGCTGGGTCTTGTTTTTATCTTCACCGAGCAGGGTAATACGATCTTTTTCGATAAAGATCTTTTCCCGGTAAACACCGTTGCGGATAAAGATGATGCGCTGTTCAGTAGCTTTCGCCGGCAGGCTGTTGATCGCATCCTGTATACTGGTAAAATCCGCTCCCCCATGCACGTCCACCACAATAGGTTTTCCGGCTGACTGCGCCCGGACGACGGTTGTGACAGCTCCCGTAACGAACAGGCTTGCCTGCAAAACAATATATAAACAAACAGTTCTCACTTTTTACCTACTGCCTCCTTTCCAGGTATCTGTTTGATGAGCCAGGAAACCCATTCGTTGGCTGCTTTGAAATTTTCATATTCTGCAGGTAGTTTTCTACCATCGGTGTATTCATTGTACAACCAGGGATCGCCCGTTGCAAATACTGTACCCTTACCCAGTTTGGCCACTGCAAAAACCACCAGGTCCTCTTTCTTAAGCATTGCTTTGGCCGGCGCTTTCAATGTGATACTACAAACTTCTTTCTGGTAGATCTTTTTGACACCGGGAAGAATGACATTACCCGCCGGAATATCGATCTTACCTCCGTCGTATTCATTGCCTATTACTTTGTTGTGGCTGTCTTCATTAAACTGTATGCCAAACTTATTGGCCAGCAGGTTCATGTGTTCGAATTCGGCATTGCCTTTATCGTTATGCAAGAGCACCAGTACGCCACCTGCTTTTACCCAGTTATAGATGGCTTCTGCCTCTTTTGGCTGCATATAAGCAGGCGCAGGGTTATCGGCCAGGTTATCTGCATCTACGATCAGGTATATAGCTGCATCTTTCAGGTTGGCGTTTGTAGGAGCTTCGCTCAGTGTGTTTGTAATTACGCCCCTTCTATTGAAAATATCACCCAGTAACGAAAAGCCATTATTGTATTTTTCATACCATTTGTAATGATATGGTTTCAATGTTCCGGTAATATCCTTTTTCTTCTCCGCATTGAAATAATCGTCCAACAGAATCTTTTTCCCTTTTCCTGTCTGCGCAATATTCAATCTTTCCATTTCATTGGCGGCCTGCAAAAAAGCACCCACACCTTTGGGATCGTTGACCACCACTTTCTCGCTCATATAATACACATAACTACCATCGCGATAAGGTTTGCCGCCCAGCCCGCTTACACTAACCGTTCCTTTCAGATTGGTTTGTCCGTTGGCATCTGTTTCAACAAATTCTTTAAGTATACCCATCCATCCTTTTTTTGCTACTGACAGATAGGAAGCCGGCAAAAAGCCCAGCCGAACAGCTTTGGCTATGGCACATACAAACATAGCACTGGCGGAGGCTTCGGGATAATTCCCTTTTTCTTGGGGGAGATTGATGATATCATACCAAAGTCCCGTCTTGGTATCTTGTACTTTCTGTACTGCATCGGCAAATCGTTTCAGGATGGCTTTTACCTCAGGCTGCCTGGGATGTGTGGACGGAAAATTCTCCAGCACGTCTACCAGCGCCATGCCGTACCATGCCATGGCCCTTGCCCAGAAATGGGGCGAGGTTCCCGTTTTAGGATCGGCCCATTTCTGCTCCCTGCTTTCATCCCAGCCATGGTACAGCAAACCCGTTTTGGTATCCCTTGCGTGTTGTTCCATCCAGGTAAACTGGTTAGCAATATCATCAAAAGCACCAGCTTCATTATAGGTAGCAGCAAACTCTGCATAAAACGGTTCCGCCATGTATAACCCATCCAGCCACATCTGGTAAGGATAGATCTTTTTATGCCAGAAGCCACCTTCTTTGGTGCGGGGTTGTGTTTGTAATTGTTCCCGCAGTGTATGGGCGGCTTTGTAATATTTTTCTTTCCCGGTCACGTTGTACAAAGTCAGGAGGATTCTACCACAAAGAACATTATCGAGGTTGTAGTCTTCCTGTTTGTAGGTTCTGATCTCGCCTTTCTCATTCACAAAAAAATCCATACTCTGCTGCATATAGGTAAAATACCTGGCATCACCGGTCTGGTACCACAGGCCCTCAATGCCTTTCAGTACCACGCCCTGGTCGTAGGTCCACTTGGCTGGTTTGGCCGGATCGGTATACAAGGAATCTTTCCAGATCCTCATCACCGTTGCAGCCATTTTCTCAGACCAGCCCTGGGCTTGTAAGGACCTGATACCCGTTACTGCCAGCAGGCCGCCGATAATGAAATATTGAACAGCTTTTTTCATACGCATTATTTAAACACCAGTGCTGAAGGGTTTGCACCGAAATTGAAAACACTTTTATTGGAGACTTTTGAAAAGTCTGCCTGATCAACATGAATATCAACAGTTCTGTCGCCATTGATGCTGAACAGCAATGGAACCGGCTGTCCAAACTGCAAACCTGTGAACCTTATTCCCTTACTGTTCTGAATATATACCAGTGGGTCGGGTTCAGTGGTTACCAGTTTGATATTGCGCAGATCGATATTTGTGGCTTCTGTACATTCAATCCCTTTGCGGGTATGCAGCACAGCATCCGTTAACAGGATGTTCCGGATCTGCATTTCAGGGATACCGCGGATGAATATGCCTTTTTCCGCACCCTTGCATACGATCCGGTGAAAAAAGAAATTGCGGAAAACAGGTGTTCCTTCATTTACCGGAAGGGTCTCGATCTTTGGCATTTCCGTTTTTTCGCCTGCCAGGGGCACAGGGTCCTTAGCCATATAATACATATCAAACAGGACGGCTTCGCCGGCTATATCTTTCATGGCTATATCTGCAACGTAGATATTCTCTACTATGCCTCCCCTGCCCCGGGCGGTCTTAAAACGAAGGCCGATATCGGTGCCGATGAATGTACAGTTCGATACATATATATTCCTTGCCCCGCCACTCATTTCACTCCCGATCACAAAACCGCCGTGCGCATGGTATACCGTTGTGTTTTGAGCGATCACATTCTCTGTGGGAATACCCCGTTTTCTTCCTTCCTCATCACGGCCTGATTTAATACAGATACCATCATCACCAGTGTCGAAAGAGCAGCCATCGATCAGCACATTGGCGCAGGATTCCAGGTCCAGCGCATCGGTATTCTGTCCATACCAGGGATTCTTTACCGTAACATTCCTGATGGTGATATGCTGGCTTAGGGAAAGATGCATGGTCCAGGCAGGGGAGTTTTCAAAAGTCACGCCTTGCAGCAATAGGTTCTTACACTGGTTCAGCCGCAGGAAATTGGGACGCAGAAAATCACGTACGGCTTCGAAATCTGTTAACTGTTTACCTGAGCTGAGTTTACCTACATCGCCGCTTAACGATCCCTGCAAGGCAGATGCGGATGGGTACCAGCTGGTCTTATCCGCTGAAAGAGCTCCCGTAGCAATCAGTTTTTTCCATTCTGTATCTGTGAGTTTACCTTTTTTAACGGGGCGCCATACATTACCTGAACCATTAAAAATGCCCGCTCCCGTTATCGCAACGTTCTCAGCATTATCGGCAGAAATGGGCGACTGGCAACGAGCAGCTTCCACACCTTCAAAGGAGGAAGCTACCAGTGGGTATTGACTGCGGTCATCTGTAAAAGCCACTAACGCACCACGAAGCGTATGCAGTTCTACATTGCTTTGCAGAACAATGGGGCCTGTAAGCCAGTAACCTGCCGGCACCAGTACCACACCACCTCCGTTTTTAGCACAGGCATTGATGGTCTGGTTGATGGCAACCGTATTCAGGGTTATGGCATCATTCACTGCACCGTAACTGCGGATATCGAATGTGTCTTTTTTGAAATGGGGCTGATAAATGCGGGGGAGCTCATATAAAAATTTCTCGGGATGTACCGAGCGTTTCAGGAATTGGGCCAGCGACAGCTGCTGTTTTTGTATTTCTGTACAGACAAGCGCTGCCACCTGTGCCGCTCCATATTCAGAGAAATGGGTATCGTCTTTTTTTCCATCGGGTGCTGCGGTAAAATGTTTGGGGCCGATCCAGAGAAACATTTTTTTAGACCCTTCTACTCCTTCTTTCTCGATCAATGCCTGGCTGGAACGGTGCAGATCGATCATCGGCACATTCATTTCCTTTGCTACAGCACGAACCACTGCTGGGTATTCACCCATCTGGTCTACAAATTTTCCATTGGCATCGAATTTCCTGCGCATGACCGGTGTCACCAAAACCGGGTGTGCGCCCCTGGATCGGGTATCCTGTACGAACTTTACCAGGTTCAGCCGATACAGCGTTTGTGGTGCTGCATAACGATTGCTGTCTTCTATTTTCTGGTCGTTGTGTCCGAACTGGATGATCACATAATCGTTTTTCCGCAGATTCTTCATCACCGAATCCCACCTGCCTTCCTTAAGGAAACTTTTAGTGCTGCGGCCATTTACAGCATGGTTCTTTACGAGTACATCCCCAGTAAAAAATTGCGGGAACAACTGTCCCCAACCTCTTTCCGGATTATCATTCAGCGGTTTATCGGCCATCGTAGAATCACCGATCAGGTAGATCGTGATGCGCTGTTCGGGTAAGCCGAATGACATCAGTACGATTAGCGAAATTCCGGTTAACCATTTTTTCATCGGTGATGCTGTTTTTGAGATGCAGTAACAGGAAGCCCTAAGAATGATTCATCCGGTAATATCCGAATAGCTCGTTTTGTGTGCTTGCCTGTATATATCCATAAAAGTAAAAACAATGGTGAGAGAGGGCGTATAGCCGATACAAGAATGCCCTGAACAGAAAAAAGCAACAGGTTTTTTTCCGAAAATATGGCGGTCAACATTTTCATGGCGTTACTCGGATCTCGGCTTGATATTCCATACAATGCTACTCAGTTATTCAGCACCTGCGTACAGAATAACGCTATTTATTTACGCAAACGTTCCCGGCAAAAATTGCGGAAAAACCGGCGGTAGATGCGGTTCACGAACTTCCGGAAAACGAAGGAGTCAGCTTCGTTCCGGCTCTAAAAACCTTCATTTCAGCCACAGGGAGGGCCATAAACGGCATCTTTGATAAATAGCGTATTTTTAAACCCCGAAAAGGTACCGGGCCTTAAAAGGTCTTAAACCGTTGCCCATGAAGTTCGAAGCTGTTACCATCAAAGATATTGCCAAGGCCCTGGGGCTTTCCACTTCTACCGTATCCCGGGCATTGCGGGATAGTTATGAGATCAGTCCTGAGACAAAGAAAAAAGTGCTTGAGTACTCAGAGAAGATCAATTACCGGCCCAATCCCATTGCACTCAGTCTAAAAGAAAAACGAAGTCGTTCTATCGGCATCATCGTATGCGAGATTGCCAACAGCTTTTTCTCGCAGACCATTAATGGTATTGAGTCTATCGCCTACGATAAGGGTTATAATGTGATCATTGCGCAGAGTCACGAATCTTACGAGAGAGAGGTCCTGAACGTACAATACCTGGCCTCCCGATCAATCGATGGATTACTGGTCTCCGTGTCTTCAGAGACCCAGGACCTGGAGCACCTGCGTCACCTGCATGAAAGAGGATTCCCGATCGTATTCTTTGATCGTGTAGTGAACGAGATGCAGACGCATAAAGTGATTGTAGATAATTTCAAGGGTGCTTACGATGCCACCAGGCACCTGGTAGAAAGTGGTTATAAAAATATTGCGGCGCTGGCCGGTTCGGAATATCTCTCCATCACCAAAGAACGCCTGGACGGTTACCGGAAAGCTCTGGAAGACAGCGGACTCAGTTACCGGGAAGACCAGGTACAATACTGCCTGCATGGCGGCATGTTGTACGATGAAGTGGAAAATTCTCTGAACAACCTGCTTACTCAACCCGGCAAACCTGATGCCATCCTGGCTTCGGCCGATAAACTGACCACTAACTGCATGCGTTATTTCAAAAAACGAAAAATCCGTATACCGGATGATGTAGCGCTCATCGGTTTCTCGAACCTGGACCTGACCGACCTGCTTTCTCCTTCCTTATCTGTGGTAAGACAACCCGCGTTTGAGATGGGACAGTTATCAACCGAATTACTGATCCAACAGATAGAAAGCAAGCGGCCGGTTCAGAGTTTTGAGCACAGGATCCTGCCTCCCCAGTTGTTCATCCGGGAGTCAACCGACAAAAGTCTAATTGACTAATTTCACCGCCTGCCTGGCCAATAGTTTCCATTCACCTTTTTCTTTTACCCATACCAGCAATATTTTCAGTTTAATACTGGCCGGTTTACCGCCATCATTGGTATCGGCATGTAATGTATGGCGGACAATAGCATTTTTATTCACCACAGAAATGGTCTGCTCAGAAAAGTCGATCTTAACAAAATCCGATTTTCCCGAAGCGATATTCTCTACAAACGAAGTTTTATTCTCTACCTTCCCTCCGGAGTGACCATAACTAAGGCTATCAGCAGCCAGGTTTTCGAGAGTGGCCCTGTCTTTACGGATCATTGCCTGACGGAGTTTTTCAACCGCATCTGCTACTTCTTTCTCATCTTTCGACTGTGCAGGGGATGAAAAAGAAAACAAGGAAAGGATCCCCAACAGATACAAGTATTTCATACATATTTTTTTATTGTATTAAAAATAGATCATTCAAATCAGCCGCCAGGTGGTAAAGTACGCAAACGTTATCGTTCATTACCATGCATGGGGTTACCAAAGCTGTTCAACCCTGGATCTGCATCATCTGCTCTTTCAACAGCAAGTATCTGCTTTGTGTGTATGGGTCATATCACCAATAAACAAGACTGCCCGGGGTGGACAGTCTTGTTCTGCAAGGTTGTCATTTATTTTAGTAACCGGGGTTCTGTACCAGGTTCAGGTTAGCATCTCTTGCCGGTTGTGGCAATGGCAGTAACTCTGATTTCCCACTGGTAAATCCTGTTGCATACCTGGAAAGCGCCGTAGTATTGATAGCTGCACTTAACCAAACCACTTTGGTTGTTCCGGCAGGTGTGGATGCAGGTGCCGGCTTATAAAAAGAGTTTGCCCACAAACCACTGGTTCCGTATGTATTATCATCAGATGAGGAGTTGTTCCGGTAATACATGGAAACAGGCAGGGTATTGTAAGGAGCCGAAAGGGTTGACATAGCCAACAGTGCCGCTTTGGTTGCTGCGATCTTAGTTGCCAGCAGGTTCCAGCGTATCAGGTCGGATTTACGAACACCTTCGCCGCCCAATTCAAACGAACGTTCTTTTACCAGTGCATCAAAGAAAGTAGCTTTACTCAAACCGGCAGGCAGATCTACGGTGGCATCAGGTGTACCGATGGCTTTACCAAAACCTCTCCTTCGTACCTGGTTAATAGCATTGTAAGCTGTTGCTGTTGGGCCATTCAGTTCGTTCTCTGCCTCTGCCAACATGAGCAATACATCTGAGTAACGGAGGATCTGCCATTTCAATCCAAAATACTGGATCGCGTTGGTGGGTGCGAAAGATGGATTAGTGATCCAGTCTCTTCTGTATTTTCCATCACAGATGGCCGTAATGGCCTGACCCACTTTGGTAGAACCATCAGCCGCCACACTATAGATAGCGCAGGTCACATCGCGACGCTGGTCGGTAGAATCAAATGCATAAAAATAGGTGGGCAACACATTGATACTTTTGTTTCCAAGATTATTCACCGTTGGGCCATTGTAATAACCCAGCTTGGTATCTTCTGCGGCCACACCGCCAATAGCACTTGCCTGGAACATCAGTTCTCCTTGCGGATCGGTAACTGCATGGGCATTCACCTGGTTTTTCCAGAGGGCTTTGAAACTGGGGTTCAAGGTATGCTGACCGGATGAGATGATATCGTTGCACTCATCTTTTGCTATCTGATAATAAGTCTGATAATCGGCAGCACGTTTCATGCTTCCATCACTGCGCAGGGCATAACCGCCTCTGAACAAAGCGATACGTGCCCGTAATCCTTTCACAACACCCCTGGTGATACGCTCATCCAGCTGATCGCCGATAGCGGTCACTTCATTTCTCCACGGAACCAGGTCTGCTGCTGTTTTCAGATCGGCCAGCAAACGGTTGTATAAAGTATCGCGATCCGTACGGGCTGGGAAAGGATTGGCGGAAGCCAGGGAAGAAGCCGGGCTGAAATGTGCCGGCAGGTCGCCCCAATGTTTGATGGCTTCAAAATAGAACTGCGCACGCAATGTCAGGGCTTCGCCATACATACGCTGCAGTTGTTTTTTCTGCTGATCGGACCCGTTATTGTACATCGCCATTTTGGGAATATTGGCAATACAGATATTGGCATATTCGATACCGGTGAACAACTGGTTGAACGGATTGGTGATCTGTGCATTACCCGCAGTGGCATTGTAACGGGCAATATCACGGCGGTCATTATCCGCATTACCGGTTGGGCCCTGCATCTCATCCGTATCAACGGTATAATACAAACTCAGGCGGATACCAAAACCCGCATCACCCACCAAACGGCTGTACGCACCTGCCAGGGCCTTATAGGCACTGGGCACATCACTGAACACCACTTCGGCGCTTACATCAGTAATCGGTTGCTGGTCCAGAAATTTCTTACAACTGGCAAACAACAACAGGAAACCTGTTGCCGTAAGTATTGTCAGTTTATAAAAATGTTTCGTATTCATATCAGAGCTTTTAGTTGGGTTATGTTAAAAAGTTGCATTGACACCGAAAATATAACTGCGGCTTTTGGGGTAAGCGGAATAGTCAAGACCAGGTGTGAGCGGACTGTTTCGCACGCTCACTTCGGGATCGTAACCGGTATAGCTGGTCAAGACAGCCAGGTTATTGGCAGTGAAGTAGAACCTGAGTTTGCTGATCTTCATTTTATTCAGCCTGGCTGTGGGTACACTGTAGCCGATCGTGAGGTTATTGATCCTAAGGAATGAACCATCTTCAATAGCCCATGAACTTGGATAAAAAGCACCTGCACTCTTGATCGGTTGCCAGATTGTGGCATTGGCATTCAATGCTGCCAGCTGATCAGGAGCAATACCCACGGCCTGTCCTGAACCATTCACCCACTGTGCCGTTTGCCCGGAAGCGGTTACCACTTTCCAGCGGTTGGCCATGATCGCCAGCATATTGGAGTTCCCGGTATAACCATTGGTAAACTCGATCTTGTTGGCATTATAGATATCATTACCGTAAGAGAAGTTCACAAACAGGCTCATATCCCAGTTCTTATAAGTGAACTGGTTGTTCCACCCTCCCGTGAATTTGGGAGTGGGATTACCAATAATGGTTCGGTCCTTATCCAGGTCTACCACGCCATCACCATTCAGGTCTTTGAATTTAACCGAACCCGGCTGAATGGTACCTATGATACCCGAGTTATTGACCACACCTGTTTTTAACGTGTACACAGAAGTAGCTGTATTATAATCAAAATCTGAGACTGTGTAGAAACCATCATTCACCAGTCCCCACATTGCACCTACCGGGTCACCGATACGCACGATATAATCGGTTGGCTGACCTGATACGCCCCAGCTGGCTGCAGGATAAAACAGTTTCTGGTTCTGGCCCAATGCCTCAACCCGGTTGGTATTGAATGCCATGTTGAAATTAGAGTTCCAGCTAAATGCTGCTTTCCTGATGATTACCGCATTCAGTTGCAGTTCCAGGCCTTTGTTAGATGTTCTACCGATATTCTGCAACTGGGTAGAATAACCATAGGTAGAAGCGATCGGCACATTCAGTAACAGGTTCTTCGCATTGTTGTTATAATAGTCAACACTCAGGCTGATCCTGTCGTTCAGAAAACTGATATCCATACCGTAGTTACGGCTTACATTCGACTCCCACTGCAAAGCCTCATTCACCAGTCCGGAAGAGTAATAAGCGGTGATGGCCTGGTTATTCAAACCATAATAATAGGTTCCATCATTACGGAAAGTGGTCAGGAACAGGTAATCGTTGATACGGTTATTACCCACATTACCCCAGCCCGCCCTGAATTTCAGGTCGCTGATGAACTTTAGGTTCTCCAGGAATTTCTCATTCTTCACGCGCCATGCAATAGAGCCTGAAGGGAAATAACCCCACTGTTTACCCGGTGCAAATTTTGACGCACCGTCTGCACGCACGTTGAACGACAAGTAGTATTTATTATTGAATGTATAGTTGATACGGCTGAAGAACGACAGGTTGGTATACCTTGTTTTCGACAGTTTGGGATAACCGGTGAACGGCACGCCCAGTCCCGGTTTGTTAAAAGCATCATCCGATGTGGTGAACGTAGGGTACAGTTTGATCAGCTGCGTATGCGCTTCTGTGCGCAGGTCGTAGGTTTCCTGCCCTACCAGGAAATCAAAATCATGTTTCCCTTTAAACTTACTCACCGAATAGGTCAGTACGTTTGAATTGGTGATCATTTTACGGGTGACCGAATCCAGTTGTGCGATCGGTTTTTTAGAACCCTGTATCACAGAATAAGGCGTAATGGAATCGCTGAACTGGCGGTCGACCAGGTTATTATAATCATAACCGAACGTAGATTTAAAGGTCAGGTTCTTCATGATCGTATAGGTAAGGCTGGCGGTCACATTAAATACATCGGTCGATTTTTTCCGGTATTCCGCATTGGCCAGTGAAATGGGGTTCACCAGGTTCAGGCCATTGCCTACGTTGGGGTCTGCCAGTGGATCGGCATCTTCCATATCCTGGTTGGCAGAAAGGAAAGGACGGTACTTAACCGCATTCCGCAAACGGTTGTATGAAGACCCCTGGTCAGAAGAAGTTCCGGCACCATACACATCAGTATGCGTATAACGGGTAGAAACGCCCAGCCTGATCTTGTCGGTGATCCTGTAATCCGTTTTCAGGTTCAGCAAATGCCTTTTGTAATTAGAGTTCAGTACAATGGCTTTATCGTTATTGTAGGTATATCCAAAATTGTAGCTGATCTTTTTATTGCCCCCCATAGCCGAAAGGTTATGCGTTTGCATGATACCAGTTCTGCCCGCCACTTCATCCTGCCAGTTTACCGCAGGTACATTTTTGTAATTACTCAAAGTATCCCAGGTAGTTCCGAAATTTTTGGTGAATGTGGTACTGTCGGTACTGCTGCCACGGGATTTTTCAGACTGGTACATCACATAGTCGTATGGACTCAACACATCCGGTTTCCTGGCCAGTTTCTTAAATCCGATGAAACCATTGTAACTCAGGGTGAAACGACCGGGGCGACCACTCTTGGTGGTAATCACCACAACACCGTTGGCACCACGGGCGCCATAAATGGTAGTAGCTGCTGCGTCTTTCAGTACGTCGATGGTCTGGATATTCTGCGGAGAAAGGGCAGACAATCCATTTTCTACCTGTACCCCATCCACGATATACAGCGGGGAGTTATCACCTGTGATGGACATACCACCCCGGATCCTCACCCGTACTTCCGCATCGGGCGAACCTTCAGCCGTAGTAGCTGTAACACCGGCCAGGCGGCCATTCAGGGCTTCGGCGGCAGAGTTCACAGGAATGTCTTTCAGATCCTTGGCACCTACGCTGGAAACAGAGGCCAGCAGGTTCTTCCGTTTGATGGTCTGATAACCGATCACCACTACTTCTTCCGACTCTTTGGCTTCGGCGGTAAGACTTATATTCACCAGGTTTCGTCCGTTCACAGACTCGTTGTGGAGAGCATATCCTACATACGAGAAACTGAGGCTGACTTTACCATTATCCACCAGTATCCGGTACTGGCCGTCTTTATCCGTAACCGTTCCGGCCTGAACACCTTTTACGGTCACACTCACACCTTCCAATGGTTGTTTATCTGTGGAGGTTACTTTACCTTTTACTTCAAATTTCTTATCCTGTGCCGAAATCCGGAAGGGCTGCAACAGAACAAAAGCCAATAGCAGCGAAATACACAGGGTTACGCGTTTTGTAAGCATACGCAATTGATTTAAACTATCTATGTTAAACGAAATGGGTAAAAAAGGGGATGTATTGACACTGCCCTGAAGAGGGGCAGCAGGAACATCGTGACGATATCCGTGGTTTACAGGCATGACAAGCAGTTTCTTTCAATCGTTATTTGGGTAAATCCGCTGTTAACCGGCAGCCTTTTGTATGGCCCGGAACACAACAGATACCTACCCAATGCTACACCTATATAGACAATGTGGAAAGCGAAAACGATTTTTTTTCTACGCAATCGTTCCCGGTAACGTTATCAGCCAAACTAATTTGGCTGTATCCCTTAACAGACGCGGATTTTACTACCGGTTTTTCCTATTTTTAGTCATACCTAACTAACCGCTTGCCATGTCGTTATCGAAACCTCGCCTCAGCTTCATGCAGATCATCAATATGAATGTTGGGTTTTTCGGGATCCAGTACAGTTTTGGTCTGCAACAAAGCGCCGTAAACCCCATTTATGATTTCCTGGGCGCCAAACCCGACGAAATTCCCCTGCTGAACCTGGCCGGACCGATGACGGGCCTGCTCATCCAACCCATCATTGGTGCACTAAGTGATAAGACCTGGCATCCGCGCTGGGGACGCCGTAAACCCTATTTCTTTATCGGGGCTTTGTTCTGTAGTCTCTGCCTGTTCCTCTACCCCTTCAGCAGCACGCTCTGGATGGCAGCCGGCTTATTATGGGTATTGGATGCCGCCAATAATACGGCCATGGAACCTTACCGCGCCTTTATTGCAGATAAGCTGCCCGCTTCACAAATGCCTACCGGTTTTCTGACACAAAGTTTTTTTACCGGGCTGGGAATTACGCTCGCGAATGTGTCGCTCTTTGCTTTTCAACAGGTGGGTTTCC
This sequence comes from Bacteroidota bacterium, assembly GCA_016183765.1. Classification (GTDB taxonomy): domain Bacteria; phylum Bacteroidota; class Bacteroidia; order Chitinophagales; family Chitinophagaceae; genus Sediminibacterium. Next base: position 311,292 of record JACPEA010000013.1, on the reverse strand, counting down.
TGAAACAGACACATGGACAGATCCCTTACTGGGTATTCGGATCTTTTTTCCTGGGTTCAATATGTTCCATCAGTTCCGTATTGTGGTCGATCTCCAAAACACCGGAAATCCCTCCCACAGCTGAAGAACTGGCAGCCCTGAAAGCCAACAAAAGAACCGTATTCGAACCCTTTCTCGAAATTGCCCATGCCATCAAGGATATGCCCAAAGTAATGTGGCAGTTGGCGCTGGTGTACCTGTTCCAGTGGTATGCACTGTTCTGCTACTGGCAGAATGCATCAAAAAGTATTGCACAGTCTGTCTGGAAAACATCCCCTTCGCAAGATCCCAAATTGTATGAAGAAGCTGTGGGCTGGGCCGGACTGGTCAACGGCTGGTACAACGTTGTTACTTTCCTGTCTGCTTTCGGACTCGTCATGCTCGCTAAAAAATACAGCGCCAAAGCCGTACACATCAGCTGTTTGCTGATGGCTGGTGTAGGACTACTCATATTCCCGCATATCGAAAACAAATATGCTTTGTTTGCCCCCATGACCGGTTTTGGCATTGCCTGGGCCAGTATGATGGGCGTACCCTACCTGATGGTGGTGAACAATATCCCCAAAGAAAGATACGGGGTATACATGGGCATCATCAACATGATGATCGTGATACCCATGATCCTGCAGACCACCACTTTCGGTTTTGTTCTGGAACATTTTTTGAATAATGATCCGGGTAAAGCCATCAGTTTCGGCGGTGTGTTATTACTGGTTGCCTGTGCTGCTACTTTCCTCATCAAAACAACCAAACTGGCTGATGAAGAAGTGATGTTGCAGGGAGGCGGGCATTAGAATGATGAATATTGAGCAAGGAATGATGAATGTTGAATGAATGATGAATGCGTAATTTATTTTTTATACCGAAGTCTGACATATGAAAATTCTCTGTATTGGCGAGGCGTTGATCGATATGATCTGTACGGATAAGGGCAGGTCTTTATCTGAAGGCAACCATTTTTTGAAAAAGACCGGCGGGGCTCCTACCAATGTGGCCGCAGCCATTGCCGCGCTGGGGGGCACTGTAGAACTGGCGGCCAAGGTAGGCAACGATCCTTTTGGCAAACAGCTGATCCAGGTAATGCGGGAGTTCGGCGTGTCTACCCGCTGGATGCTGGTTGATGATGCCTATTTTACCACATTCGCATTTGTATCGCTGATGGAAGATGGGGAAAGAGATTTTGTGTTCAACCGTGGGGCTGATGGTCAGCTCAGTCGCGAAGAGGTAGACGAGATCCCGCTGAACGATGTATCGATTATTCACTTCGGTTCGGCCACCGGATTTCTGCCGGGTCCGTTACAGGCCGCTTATCAAAGCTTACTACAGAAAGCGTTGCAGAAAAATATCTTTATCAGTTTTGACCCCAACTACCGCCACCTGCTGTTTCCGAATAACACACAGACATTCATTGACCAATCGTGGAATTTTTTAAAAGCCTGCCACTTTTATAAACTCAGTGATGAAGAAGCCATGCTGATCACCGGCGCCATCACGGTAAACGATGCAGCCGCCATATTGCTGGAAAAAACAGAAGCGGTGTTCACCATTACATTGGGTAAGGAAGGCACCCTGTTTGGTTATGGAGGTAACACATCTATCATCCCCAGCATCCCCATCCAGCCGGTGGATACCACCGGGGCAGGTGATGCTTTTGTGGGAGCCGTATTGTACCAGTTGGGCAGCTTATCTCCCGACGCCATGAAAACGCTTTCTGCCGATGAATGGAACCGGATCATTACCAACGGAAATAAAGCCGGCGCCCGCACCTGCGAATACCTGGGCGCCATGGAAGCATTTAAACATTTGAACAACCAGATTTTTCAATAAAAAATACTTCAGCGTGTACCAATATTCCCTGCACAACCGGATAGATGAAGCCTGTGAAAAAAATAAACTGGCCATTGGTGGCCCGGACCAGCTATTCTATACAAGACTCATCGCCAATACCGCCGCTATCCGCAGCCTGTATACGGAACTGTATGGCAACCATCCTAAGGGAGAAGCAGGCTTCGATAAACTGGTACAGACCCTTATCCAGGCTCACCAGCAGAGAACCCCTATCCTGCAACAGAAAGACAATGTGAAGGCCCAAAAGGGTAACTGGTTTCTCAGTAATGAGATCAACGGTATGAGTTTATATGTTGACCGGTTCTGCGATAAACTGTCCGATCTGCCGGCCAAACTACCTTATCTGAAAGATCTTGGGATAAACTTTCTGCACCTGATGCCCGTATTCCAAAGCCCCGAAGGAGAAAGTGATGGCGGTTACGCGGTTTCAGATTTCAGAAAGGTAGAGGAACGTTTTGGCACACTGGATGACCTGCAGAAACTGCAACTGAGAATGCAGCAGGAACAGATGTACCTGATGATCGATATCGTCCTGAACCATACCTCCTATCATCATGAATGGGCGCAAAAAGCCAAAGCAGGCGATCCTGTGTACCAGGATTATTTTTACATGTACGATGATCGTACCCTGCCCGACCAGTTCGACAAGACAATGCCGGAGATTTTCCCTGAAAGTTCTCCAGGAAGTTTCACCTATGTGAAAGAATGCAATAAATGGGTGATGACGGTGTTCCATCATTACCAGTGGGACCTGAACTATACCAATCCCGCGGTGTTCAATGCCATGCTGGATACTATTTTCTTTTATGCTAACCTGGGTGTGGATATCCTGCGCATCGATGCTCCGGCGTTTATCTGGAAACAACTGGGCACTACCTGCCAGAACTTGCCTCAGGCGCATACCCTATTACAACTTATCAGGCAATGTGTGCAGGTGGCCGCGCCTGGCATGGCTTTGCTGGGCGAAGCCATTGTAGCGCCCAAAGAAATTATGAAATATTTCGGCACCGGCCTCTACTACGGAAAAGAATGTGATGTGGCTTACAACGCCACACAAATGGCCCTGCAATGGGATGCACTGGCAACAGGAGACACACGTGTCATGCTGGCTGCACAACACGACCTGTTACAGAAACCCTATGGCTGTACCTGGCTCACGTATACCCGCTGTCATGATGATATCGGCCTGGGTTATGAAGACGCTTCCATTGTGGCAGCCGGCTTCAATGCCTATAGCCATCGTAAATTTCTAAAGGATTATTATTCCGGCACAGATCCCGGTTCTCCGGCAAGCGGGGCCCTGTTCTCGGTGAATCCGAAAACACAGGATGCACGCATCAGTGGTTCACTGGCATCACTCTGCGGACTGGAAAGAGCCATGGAAGCCTATGATGAGAACGAGATAGAAATATCTGTACGCAAGATCTTACTGATGCAGGCGCAGACCTTTTTCATGAGTGGCATACCCATGCTTTTTTACGGAGATGAAGTTGGGTACACCAACGATTACAGCTACCTGAACGATGCAGGCAAGAGCTACGATAACCGATGGATGCACCGTCCCGTTATTAACTGGGAAAAAAATGCCAGGGCCAAAGAAAGCGGCACGCTGGAACAGAAGATCTTCAGCGCTACCCAACGCCTGCTGCAGATACGAAGAAGTTTGCCGGTACTAGCTGACAAAAAGAACCTGACCTGGTTAACCCCGCACAATATTCATGTAGCTGGTTTCCTCAGGCAGGACCAGGAGAAAAGATTGTACTGCCTTTTCAATTACTCATCCCGGGCTTCCTACCTTACCTGGTACACGTTCAAAGAACATGGCAATATCCCGGCACGCCTATACGATCACTGGAATGATAAAAAACTGACCGTTGGGTCTGATTACGAATATCTGGTGATTGAACCATATGGGATTTGTTTGCTGGAAGTGATGGGGTAAACGATGTCTCAGCACCTAAAGGCTGGAGTTGTCATCAAAGATCGCAAGAACTTAAATTGAAAGCAAATCACAAAGCACTTACACTGATAAAAAAACAGGCGCCGCCGATCAACGGGACGCCTGATCAATCAAACCCAAACTAAATTTTCTTATAACAATAAAATTCATTCTACCCTGATCTTCCCTTTCATTACTTCGTGAATACTGCAGTAATAATTGGCTGAACCGGTCACTTCCAGTGTCCAGGATTGCCCAAGCTGCAATGGAGAGGAAGACCATTTTTTGGAAGTCTCTTCCGTTATATCATGAGCCACCATATCATGATTGACAAACCGGATCTTATCGCCTTTATGCACAGTGATATCGGCCGGCACAAACTGCATCTGGGCTATCTCAACGGTAAGTTCGCGGACACGGGGAGCCGGCTGGCAGGCTGTCCACATCAATAACAGTAAAATAATCCCTGTTACCACCCCGGAAGAATATGCTAACTGTTTCATTTGTTCAGCATTTTTTCTACCATTTCCGCATGTGAAAGATGCGTTTTCAACGCCGGAACTACCGCCTGAAGAAACGATTTCAGTTCCGCATTTTCCGCCTGGGGAATCAATACCGTTTCAATGGCACTGATCACCGACCGGTGATATGCCACTTCATTGCCGATATACACTTTGTCAAACCCTGCTCCTTTTGCGGATTGCAATTTCTTTTTCGTTTTTTCAGCATCAGCGAGCAGTTGCCTGGTCAGGCTGTTGGTTTGCGGGGTTACTTTCAGTTTGGTTACCAGGGCAACCGCCTGGTTGATCACCGCATTATGATCGTTGGTCATGGTTTTGGCAAAATTCAGCACTTCAGGATTCCTGGAATGCTGAAAAGCAATTTTGGCAAATTCAATATCGATCTGGTTGGCCGTTACAGCTACTGAAGCTACTTCCGGATCGGTCAACCCTTTGTTTTGCTGGGCATTACCGGTTACACCCAGTAATAAAAAAGAGGCTACAACGAGTGGCCTGCTCAATTGAATGACATTTTTTTTCATGGTAATCCATTTTAATTAATGATACATATTGGAGTACCAGAAAGAAAAAAGGTTACAGAAAAAATCAAATTTCTACTGTAATAGCAGTATCCGCTATTCCCAATTGCCTGCAATAGGCCAGCACCGCATCCATCATGGGAGGGGGGCCGCATACGTATACTTTTCGGGAACCCGGTGGAATATTTTCACTGATCAGGTCTGCTGTTATAAAACCTATTTTATATTCCGGGCTGGTTTCTTCAGACAAAACATGCACAATATTTGTTTGCAACAGGTGGTTCAGTTCCGCTTCCAGGATGATATCTGCCCTGGTTTTATTGGCAAAAAGCAGCCTGTTACCTGCTAACCTGTTTTCTGTTGCCAACTGTCTGAAAATAGAGATAAACGGGGTAATGCCGGCACCGCCTGCAATAAACAATCCGGGTCCGCCATAACTGATGGCGCCCCAGGCATCGCCAATAAGCAATTGCTCATTCACTTTTATTTTCGACAATTCCTGCGTCACCCCCTTGTGGGCGGGATAGATTTTGATCATGAATTCCAGGTAGTCATCGGATGGGATACAGGTGAATGTAAAGGGCCTTTTTATTTCCTGCCAACCGTTTTTACAAATGGCGAGCTCGGTAGCCTGGCCGGAAGTAAAGCGGAATGAATCCGGCTTTTCCGTCCTGATCCCCAGTACATCATGTGTGATCTGCCGTACGGATGTTACGGCTACGGTATAGGTATCCATATTATAGCTTTAACAGGTTCATGAATTCATTCTTTTTTTCTTCGTTACGGAATTTCCCGCCAAAATAACTGGTCACAGTACTGCATTGTATATCCCTGACCCCCCTGGATGCCACACAGAGATGCGTAGCATCTACCAGTACCGCTATATGATTGGTTCCAAGGGCTTCCTCCAGTGTATTGGTTATCTGAACCGTAAGCCGTTCCTGTACCTGCGGCCGTTTAGCACAATATTCCACGATACGGTTTATCTTGGAAAGTCCGATCACTTTATCCGCAGGATAATAAGCCACATGAACCTTTCCAATAATAGGCACAAAATGATGTTCACAATAAGAGTACAGCGTGATGTTTTTTTCAACCAGCATCTGGTCGTACCCATATTTGTTCTCAAAAACAGATATCTCAGGCTTATGTAACGGGTTCAGTCCGCTGAATATCTCATTGACATACATCCTGGCCACCCTGGCGGGGGTTTCCTGCAAACTGTCGTCTGTTACATCCAATCCCAATACAAGCATAATCTGCTCAAAATGCCCGGCTATCAGCCTGACCTTCTCATCATCGGTCCTGGCGGCTGCTTCCTTGCGTAGCGGAGGATATACAGAACCATTTTCAAACACTTCGTCCAGTATCCCTGTGTTGCGCTCACTCTTTTTTACTAACATACAATCGTGGGTTTTGTTTAAGAAGTTTTCCGGTTGATTAGAGTTAGCAGGTCAAAAAAGGTTACAAACTGAAAAATATTTTGTAACCTGTAAGGTTCTTGTTTCCCTAATAATCCCATACCAGATATACCATGAGGAGGGAGGAGTTGCCAAAAATGACCTGGCTACAGACAGAGAACTGATTTTCAGGATTTTGCAGGGTGAGAAAGCTCTCTACGAAATCATTATCCACCGCTATAACCTACGATCACAGCTACCTGAACGATGCGGGCAGGACCAGGAGAAAAGATTGTACTGCCTTTTCAATTACTCATCCCGGGCTTCCTACCTTACCTGGTACACGTTCAAAGAACATGGCAATATCCCGGCACGCCAATATGATCACTGGAATAATAAAAAACTGACTGTTGGGTCTGATTACGAATATCTGGTGATTGAACCGTATGGGATTTGCTTGCTGGAAGTGATGGAATAATAGAAACAGGCCATTCTTGATAGCAATATCAATGAAATCTGACTGCTATGGATGTTGCAAAAAAAAGGTTGGTAACAGCAGGCATTCCATTTCTAATAAAAACAGGATCTTTACTGGATAGCCATCTTCCTTCTATCCTCCAAACTATAGTAGGCAGCGGAAAATAATCCAGGTTCAATGACAACCCTGAAGTAGAAAATCCTTTTGCAGAGACAGCAGGTATCATAACCCCATTTTTATCCTGATAATATTCAGCACGTACAGAGGATGTCAGTTTTTCTGATATAGCATATCTGGCCATCAGTACCGGGCTGAACCAGGAATTGTAATTATTACTGTTTTTTTCTTTTTGTTGTAACCCTATATCAAAACCGGCTATCAATCCAATTTTAGGCGAAACTTGATATTGCAGATACAGATTATTGAAAATACGTAGTCGTCTGGTACTATCAGGGTCATCAGTTCCAATAAAGCTACTCCAGTTGAAAACTGTATTCTGATCAGGGGTAAATTTTACCTGTGTGCCCAATGACGGCATGCTATTGCCAACTGTCTTCCGGATATGCTGCCAGCCATTACAAACCAAAGTAGCGAATTCCCATTTCGGATTAGGGTGATAAGTAAGCTTTACTCCGGTTAAATAATACGGAGAATTTTCGGCCAGTAGTGAACGGGTCAAAGTCCAGTTATCCATAGAAACTGCCGACTCAAAGCCAATATGAGAAGCAAAAACTCCTACATCCATCCAAAAGGTATTTTTTGAATTAAGGGAGATACCGGAATTAGCTTCAAACAAATGTTTTAGCATGCCGGGTTCTGACGAATAATTATCAACAGCGTATGTACCCAAGTGTAAAGCCAGATTAGCCCTGTATTTGGGATGTTGCACCGAAAATTTCAGGTAGCCAAGATTTAGGTTGATCTGATTGTGCCGGTTAAAATGATAGAAATAAACCTGTCGATCTTTTGTTGAGGGTTGGTTAAAATCGTATACATAATAAATATCAGCAAATCCACTTAACTGAACAACCGGCCGCTCCCTCCAACCGCTATCTTTCTGTGCATAAGAAATCAGGGAGATACATTCCGAAATGAGTACTATAAAAACTAAAATATATATTTTTCGTATCGGAGTAATGGCTGTTTTCATAAATATCTCATAATGGTATTATCCAGATGAAAGTATATCTTAACAATATTTCTTCGATCAATATGCATGCCGATTAAAAACTTTCCATCTCCGGCAAATCGCTACCGGTATATTAATGAGATAGGATTGGGAAATACTTGCATCGCCTGCTCTTTAACACTCTGACAGAATTTAGAAAAATTCGTAACAATCCCTTTTGTTTCTCAAAATTACGCTTATATCCTTTTTGGTCAAATGAAACCCGGTTCCATACAATAACTTAAAAGAATCTTTTGTGTTAATTTGTCTTACAGCTTTCTATTGCTCGTTACGTCTCAATTCAATCTTCTCAATTGCATGGTATACCAGTGGAACCTGCTCTACTATTACATCGCTTTTATCAAGTCCAAATGCTCTCTCATCACTTAATCCAAGGTTTTTCAAAAAGAAATAGGCATTCAGCAACAAGCCTTCCCTAAGTGCAAATTCATTTTCAACCGAAAGAAATTTTTCAAGCACAACAAACCTATAATCGGGTTCTGCATTATAGCGCGTACTTCCGTCCGGCCGGATATGAAGGTTCAGTTCTTTGTTGGCTGCCAACTCCTGTACAATAATTTTAAAATATAATTCTGTACGCAGCTGTACACGAAATCCCACGTTAATGGTCACTTTGATCATTTTGTCATCAATCAATTCTGACACATCATAAGTAAGGGTGTATGGCTCTTCTGTTCGATGAATATGCACAAACCAGTAAACATCAGCCCGCTTGGGTCTTTTGGATAAAATGGAGCGAATAATCTTTTCCTCTATCTGGTGTCTGGTGTTGGCTTTGGTGAGATAAACAAGATGTGTAGAGAATTGTGGGACACTTTCATCTTCACTCAATTCTTTAATTGAAGGTATATAACGTCCAAGATCGACGAACTTGGTAAGTCGATTATTGATTTTTCTGGCATAGTACCACACATACATTGTCATAAAAATGAATAACTCGAAAAAAAGGAACATCCATCTCTCTTTAATTTTAGCAGCATTAGCGATAAAAAAAGATATTTCAACCACAGAAAATACAAACACGATCATAAGAACCAAATAACCGTTCCATTTCAGCTTGTAGTAAAGAAAATGTGCCAACAGGAATGTTGTCATCATCATTGCAATAGTAATACTGAAACCATACGCCGCTTCCATGTGTGTGGAACTGCGGAAATATAAGATCATGAGAATACAACCTATCCAGAGAATAGTATTAACAGAAGGGATATAAATTTGTCCCTTTAAGTTAGTAGGCTGTTTTATTGTTACCCTTGGCCAGAAATTCAGGTTCATAGCTTCGCTAATCAACGTATAACTTCCACTAATCATTGCCTGTGATGCAATGATAGTAGCTACTGTTGCGATCAGAATTCCGGTTAGCAAAAACCATTGTGGCATGATCTCAAAAAAAGGATTACGTGCCATCAACAAAGAATGTTCGCCCTGACTCATAAGCCAGGATGCCTGTCCCATATAATTAATCATCAAACACATTTTTACCCCTATCCAGGTAATTCGAATATTCCTCCTCCCACAATGTCCCAGATCAGAGTAAAGAGCTTCTGCACCAGTAGTAGCCAGGAAAACAGCACCCAATAACCAAAAACCATGGGGGTAGTTTATCAGAAACCGGTATGCATACACAGGGCTCAGCGATTTAATAATACCCGGATGATGCATTATTTGCAATAAGCCCAAGACAGCCAGCATAGTAAACCATACCAACATAGCAGGTCCAAAAGTGAATCCAACTTTTTGGGTCCCGAAGCGCTGAAAGAAAAATAAAGCGGAAAGGATGACAATAACTATCGGAACGGTAGGCAAATGCTCCCATCCTTTAATAATAGTGAGCCCTTCAACAGCCGAAGCTACTGAAATAGGAGGCGTAATAATACCATCAGCCAGTAAAGTAGTAGCTCCTAAAATAGTAGGTATCGCCAGGTATTTCCCATATCTACGGACCGAAGCATACAGCGAAAAGATACCGCCTTCACCATGATTATCTGCCTTTAATGTTAAATAGATATATTTAAAAGTTGTGAGAAAGGTAACGGTCCAGAAAATACTGGATACCCCGCCATAAACCAGACTTTCCGTAACAGGTCGGTCGCCGACAATGGCTTTCAACACATACAGTGGACTTGTACCGATATCGCCATAAATAATACCTAAAGCCACCAAGAGTGTGGCAGTGGTAACTTTTCCGTTTATGCCCTGTTGCTGAGATTCCATTGATATCATTTTGATCAGACAAAAATGGATTGAAAATTATCAGCAAAACGTAAATAAACAGGGCCAGATATAAAAAATTTATAAAGAGCATAATATTATACAAATCGGTATCCTACACCGCTTTCAGTAATAATATGGCGGGGATGATTAGCATCATCTTCAATTTTTTTACGAAGGCTTGCCACAAAAACCCTCAGGTATTGTGTTTCTGTCTGACTACCCAGTCCCCAGATGTCTTTCAGAATATATTGATGGGTTAATACCCTACCCTCATTTCTGGCAAACAATGCCAACAGATTATACTCAGTAGCTGTCAATTTAACTGCTTCATTATTGCGTTTAACGGTGCGGGCTAATAAATTTATTTGCAGGTTGCCACAAACCAGAATGGGACTCACTTCCCCGGAAGTATTTCTACGTATGGCGGACCGGATGCGCGCCAGTAACTCACCTGTTCGAAAAGGTTTGATGAGATAATCAGATGCACCATTGTCCAAGGCTGTTATAATATCACTTTCGCTGTTCTGTACTGTTAACATGATGATAGATTTACTGAACCAACCCCGTAGTTCCTTCAGTATTTCCTGTCCATTGGTATCGGGCAGTCCTATGTCAAGCAAAATCAGATCCGGTGGATGGTTTGCTGCCAGAATTACGCCTTCTTTACCCGTTGCTGATTCTCTAACAAGATAGCCGTTGCTTTCGAGCGTTATCTGTAATAGTTTTCGGATCTGTGGCTCATCGTCGATAATCAGAATTTCTGCCCTATTCATTTTTCAGGTTATTTATAAAAGATGCTTCTACAAGCAAACTAATAACAAATGATGCTCCGCCTTCTCTTCTGTTCTCCAGCGTGATTGTACCATTATGCGCTTCGGTAAAACCTTTCGCAATAGATAGTCCAAGTCCACTACCCCCTGTTTGCGTATGTGGTACCCGATAGAACTTATCAAAAACAAAAGGCAGATCTTCCTCCGGGAACCCTTTCCCATTATCCAAAATCGTTATTACAAGCGCTTCTGCAATTGATTCTGCCTCAATATGAATAATGGAATTCTCTGGTGTATATAGCGTGGCATTATAGATGATATTATGCAATACCTGTTCCATCAATCCCGCATCCAACCTGAACAAAGGCAGGTGCTCCCGGGGTTTAAATATAATCCTATGCGTGAGTGCTGTAGGAGGCAATTTCTGGATAACAGAAAAAGTGAGCTCATTCAGATCACACCAATCCAATTGCAACTTCAACATACCACTTTCCAAACGACTCATATTTAAGAGATTTTCTACCTGCCTGTTTAATCGCAGACTTGCCGTATCAATTTGCTCGAGCAAATCCTGCCGATTCGCTTCAGTTAATCTGTACTTGTTTTCCTGCAAAGTATCCACCGCACCTATAATAGTGGAGACAGGTGTTCGGAATTCATGTGATAATGAATTGAGTAAAGTATTATACAAACGAATGGTTTTTTCTCTACCTTCTTTATCTCTTGCCTTTTTTTCAGCCGAACGGATATTGAATGTGAGAACCGTATTCACCATAGCAATAACAAAATACAGAATAAACATCAACATATCTTCTGCAGTGGCAATATGAAAAGTATACAGAGGGGGGATAAACAGGATGTTCCAGATCAGTGCACTTAACAGAGCAGCCGTTACAACTGGCAGTATGTCAAACAACATAGCTACTATCGAAACCGTCATTAACAGAATCAATGCTACTACCCTGTAACCTATAATACCGGCAAATAGAAAACAGGCTCCCGAAACCACTAACACCATACCGATACTAATGAGGTATTGCATTGACTGGCTATATCTTCTTGTAGGAGTGAGTTCCAATAGAATGGGCACTTTACTTATCAAAGGTACAATACCATGTATAAAGATTTTGTAAAGAAAAGAGAACATTAGCCTGGTCTCTGTATCAATTTTAAACGGTGAGATGGTTAAAATATCACAATACAAAACCATCCTCCCACAGTCATAACTATCCATTACATGATCATAATCAGTGGTTATGATCATGTAATGGCCATTGTTAAACATAGTTCTTCATAGGGCTTCTTTCATAAAAGAGCCGGTTTTTCGCCTCTAACTATTCTCCTAATAAAATTAAAAAAGGTGCACCTTACAGATAAGGCGCCGTAAAACCCAGCTGTTTCATCCCTCTTTTTATCTCAGGGCAACCTGTCAGTAAATTCCAGACCAGCTGGCTCCGGTAGTTCTCGATCATGATGATCTGCGGGCCCTGGTCGATAGCCAGAAAAGAATCGGCATACCATAGGTTTTGTAAACTGAAAGCATCGGTAAACCCATAGTTGCGAAACAGTTTATCGCCCAGCGTATAATAAAAGAATTTCAGGGCCCGCATACTTTCCTCCGGCGTATAAGGGAATGATGACAACGCCGCCGTAGGTGAGATCACCCCGATATCGTTATTGGGATGATTGGCGGCATAACCATTCGGAATATCACTCGCGGTGAGGCCCCAGCAGGCATTACTGTACCCATAATAAGCTTTGGGGTTATTAACGCAATAAGTGTAGTTGATCCTGGTATGGTTCACCACCTGCGTCTGGTAATTGGCATAAGTATCACTCAATCCCGTTGGGTTGATCCCCAGGAACGAATAGTGCGCCAGGAACAACGGTCCGCCAGTGGCAGGTCCCAGCGGTAAAGGATAATTCCAATAACTGGCTCCATTGATCATGGCGCCGCTGCGGGCAAAACCATTGTGATACACGGCAGCCGGAATAGAATCCGTGTTGGCCGATGCTGCCAGTATATAGGTGATCAATGCCTCATTCCAACCCTGGATCTTCAGGTTCATCTCCCAGTTGTATTTGGGGCTCCAGTGCCAATACAATACATTCTGCCCGCCCTGTCTGAACCAGTTCCACTCTACCCCATTCCACAAAGTGTTGATGTCTGCCCTGAGTGCCGTTTCAGCAGCATCGGCCCCATCAAAATATTGCCGGGCAGTGAGTAGTCCCGCCATTAAAAAAGAGGTTTCTACAAGATCAGCCCCATCATCTTTCTGACTAAAAGGGATCACAGTACCATCCGTGCCATTGAGCCAGTGCGGAAAAACGCCATGAAATTTCTGGGCCCTGTTTTTTAAAAATGTCACGATGGTCTGCATCCTGGCCAGGCCCTGTGCACGGGTAATAAAGTTCCGGTTGATCGCCACCGGGATGGACATGATACCAAAACCCGAGCCTCCCGTAGTAACCGTTTCTGCGTTGCCGTTGGATCGTTCTCTTGCCAGTCCACTGACAGGATGTGCATAATCCCAGAAATAAGCGAAACTCCGTTTCTGCACCAGGTCCAGCAATTCATTATCGCTGATCCGCGGAAACTTATCGGCAGAATCGATCTGCGTGATCAAGGGGGTATTCAGTGTTACGGAAAGTTTTGCTTTCTGGGTCGACAATAAACCGGTACTGGCATTGATGAAATAACGGGTTAATCCTTTCAGGGGAGTGGCGGGTGTTATCACCAGGGTACTATCACTCCGTTCATAACTCAAATTGGCGGCAACCGCGGCTCCGGTACTCTCGGTTACCGAAACAGCAGCAACGGTAGTCCTGTCAACCGGCGCTGTAAACTGCAGCCTGATCACAACCGATGAACGGATGCCGTAATTGATCGCAGTGCCGGAAGCGGTCATATTATCGAGCTGCACCTTATCAATACTGAAGCTGGCCGGTGTTACAACAGGAGGTTGCGAATCACCGGATGAGGATTGTTTACTGCAGGCAAAGAACAGGCAGCAAGCCAATAAACTGAGAAACAGGGATTGTCTGTTACACTGAATCATGAGGGGAAAGATATACCAAGCCGGGTTCTTTTCAAAAGCTTGTTTACAAAATTAACCATCCTGTTGTTTACCGTATTGATCTGTCAAAACCACCTGCTGCCTGTTGCTATAGGGATCCGCCCTCCACTAAAACAGATCTCACAAGTACCTCTTCAACAGCTTCCGCGCCATGTAACCTGTTGAGCATCTGCTCAAAGGCTTTTTTACCCAGCTTGTACCCGCTGGTCTCCACATGCGTAATTTTAGGATCATACACGGTTGGCAGCAACCCGTTACTGATGCTGATCACCGCAATGTCTTCCGGCACCCGCAACTTAGCTGCATGGATGGCGGACATTACCCCCATCAATATCAGGTCGCCCATACAAAAAATAGCATCGGGCCTATCCGCCTTATCTAAGGCAGCCAAGGTCACTTCCCGGGCCGGTAACGATTGTTCGGGAAATGCATAGGTGATCCTTGTATCGGGAGCCTGACCGGCAAAAGTTTCCCTGAACGCATCCAGTCTTTTTTGTGTGATGCTCAGGTGAGGGTGCCCGAACAATGCCAGTACGTTTTTCTTCTTCTTTCCGATGATGGCTTCTGCTGCAACCCTGGCGGTCGCCTCATCTTCAAAACACACTTTATTGCACACATCTTTCACCGGTACCCGGTCAAAGAATACCAGCGGGATCTGCAGTTCATTGAATTTGTGAAACGGTGTAATATCTTCTGTGGCAATGGAAATAGACGCAAACAGTCCCGCCACCCTGTTTTTGCGGAACAGGTTCAGGTTATTTTTTTCGAGGGTGAGATCATCCATCGATTGCATGATCAATACCGAATAATCATGCGCCCGTGCATCTTCTTCCACAGCTGCAATAAAAGAGTCGTAAAAAAAATTATTGATCGTAGGTACCAGTATGCCCAATACATTGTTGTGTTTTGTTCGCAACTGAACGGCCAGGCTATTGGGTTCATACTCCATAACGGTAGCCAGCTCGCGAACGCGTTGTTTGGTTCTTTCGGCAATATCCGGGTGGTTTTTTAAGGCACGAGATACTGTTGAGATGCTTAATCCCAGGGTTTCCGATAATTGCTTAAGTGTACTTGGCTGTATCATTAACAGATCGCTAACTTATTAAGGGTTATAGTAAGACCTGGCAAACACTAAAGTATTTACTTATATTTCTGAAATATCACTTTCAATCATCATGGAAAGATACTGTTTTGAAGAATAGCGCTCACACTTCTTATAAACGTATTGTCAGGCTGGTACTGATATTTCTTCCATCCGACGGCCAGATACCTGGTCCCGGATAAAACATAGGCCGTTTGGTAAAATACTGCAGGTTAGCCAGGTTACTGATCGTCATTTTCAGTCCCAGAGAAGCAGAGAACCGAAAGCCGGTTGTAAGGTCCCAGATACCGTAAGCAGGCACCAGCCCTACCGCGCCTGTGGCTGCAGGTGGCTGTATCGTATTCAATGCATCGGCATAGGTTGAAGAGGTATAACTGTACAATACAGATATGCTGAGTTTTCGATAATTCATGGTGACACCATTTCTGCTGGTCAGCGATGGCGCACTTTCTACTTTGTTGCCGGATATATCTACATTATTGTTTCCCGACTTAACTATGGCTTCGGTATAACGGGCCTGTAAAAAAGAAGTAGAGGTGAACACAGTGATATTTATTCTGTTCCCTGTTAACCAGTTTCCCTGAATAAAGATCTCGGCTCCTTTATTGGTTGAGTTACCGATATTGGTACGATAAAGATACAATGTTCCTGTATTATCGGTCTGAGCCAATGTACCAAACCTGTTCTTATCCTGCAGCAGAAATGCTGTTATATCCCATTTCAGAAAACGCCAGTTGCCCCTTACGCCGATCTCTGCATTATAACCCGAAGCATCTCGGATATTGGGATCTACTCTATCATATAAAGATGCCGGCACCAGGTCTTTAAAGATCATGGGTCTGTATGCCTGCGACCAGCCCCCATAGAACTGCAGGCTCTCAGAAGGTTTGTAAACAATAGCAGCGGCGTACAAAGGAAAATGATGACTGATATTAAGTGGTATCTTATTACCGGGATAATAACTGATGATACCACTCAGATCTGTCTGACCGCTTTCAACCCTGGCACCGAATGTAACGGCCAGTTTACCCGACACCTGCCATTTATTCTCGGCAAATACGGCTATATTTCTTGTTCTGAAATGCAAATCCCTACCCCATCCTGGTGTTATCCGTGTAAGGTCATAGTCACTGCCTGTGCTTCCCTGGCCCATCTGTGCCCTGTGCAAATCGTTGTTCATATATTGAACACCAGCTACAAGTATACTGGTCTGTTTACCGGTATGGTATTGGTGCAGCATCCGCAACTCTGTGGTATAACTATTGAAATGATCAATATCTACCTGGCGTGGATTGTACTGTAGCGTGGTGCTGTTGATCGTATCGCTTACATTAGTAGGTTTATCAAACATCACACTATTACGTTCTCCCAATACAGCCGAAACACCCAGTTTTAATTGTGTTTGACGTGCCAGTTGCCAATCTACCGTTACAGAAGGCACATGAATATTCGGATTAAAATAATTTCTTGCCCGGGTAGCCTGTGTGGGGTCTTCAGAGAATTGTTTGTCTGTTAAAGCTCCGGGTATTCGGTATAAATAGCCAGATCTTGCCCACTCCAGTCTCACAGAAAAATTATGCCCCGGCTCATAAGTGATCATCACCGCTTCTGATCCGGCATCGGTATGCTCATTTTTCCGGTAGCCCTGCCTCGACTTCCTGTTTATATAAGCATAATAGCTGAATTTTCCTGTACGCCCGCCAATGGCGATATATTGGTTCAGTAATTGGTAGGACCCTACCGTACTGATACTTTCTACCCCAATAGGTCGTGTAGAATCTCCCCGTTTGCTGATATAATTCAACATACCTCCAAATTGTGCCCCATACTGCAGAGACCCTGTGCCACGCACCAGCTCAATTCTTTCTATACTCTCCAGCGGCATATTAAAATGGCTGGCAGGATATCCATACATATCTGAGTTGGTAATCACCCCGTCTTTCCTAATGTTGAACTCCCAACCCCTGTGGGGATCAAGTCCTCGTACAGCAATATTTACCTGGTTGCCCGCGCCATCCATATCATATACAAACACACCCGGTACTTTGGCAAATACCTGCCTGCCTATTTTATTAGCCATATCTGCATCTGTATGCAACAGGTTTAATTGTTCCGTTTTTTTGCCGGCATAAAGATAGGTTCCATGTACATCGGGCAGGTATGTTCTCTGCGAAGAAGATATAAAGGTATTTACCACCACGCTATCCAACACCTTAACCCGAATCGAATCAGCTTTTGTTTTAGTTTGTGCAGTCAGGCCGCTTGCATTTGACAAGAATGCCATCAGTAGAAAAATCGTTCTCATTATTTTTTCTTTAAAGACCCCCGGCAGATAGATACCAGGGGCGTTCCTAACAATAAACTGCCATTTATTGTTTCCTTTAACAATATGGTTTGTGTTATCATGCACCATGTGTTTGGGCTCCTGTAATAGCATAAGTGCCTACTTTCTGGCCTGTAATAATCCCACCCGTACAGAAATTATTTTTACTCATCATAATCGCATCCATATCTTTCCGGGCAGGAAAGCGCAGACAAGAGCCAATAACGAATATCACAAGCAGACTGTATTTTTTATAACAGCCTGTTATTGATCGTATCATAACAGAATTTTTAACCACACAACATAGCATACCCAACAGATCGGGTTGTATACGCTGTAAAAAATCATTACTTAGAACCGCAATGAAAACCCGATGTTTACGGCATAATCTGCAAAAGCCGCATCGCCTTTGGTGTACCTGCCTGTGAGATCTGTTGTGATCTTATCCGCCATACTCTGTGTTCGGTTACGCGTGATGGCTATCGGTACAAAAGCATATACATTGATCTTTTTGAACGCATAGGTAACCCCCGGCTCACCGGAAATAATATAACCGGGCCTCCTGAAACCCAGGCTGCCCCCGACCAGGTCGTGTACAGGCAGACACTCGTTGCGCAGTCCCGCAGAAAAAGTGAATCGGTTTACCATCACATTCACACCACCACGTAACATCAGCTGATCAGGTACGCTCATAACATCACTGCCATTGGCCAGTGCAGTAGCAGAAGCTGTTCCACCCCGTGCAGTGGATACGCCATTTTGTTCCCTGGGATTGATGAGGTAATAAAAATTACCATACAGACTGATCCTGTGCGTGAGGTTGTAATACGCATTCAATTCCGTAGTTATGCCGGTACCCCCATCGCCCAACTGGATAGACTGGTCTACCGGTCCGGTCAGGATTATTCCCGGAGTGGCGGTATAAAAGCGACCGGTGTACCTGTAATCGCCTGTAGCAAGTTTCAGTCCTAAGCCCACCTGGACATTGCCCCTGCTGTGTTTGGCAGGATCAAATACCCAGTAAGAAGCCCACACCCTAATATCGCCCAGCCCAAAAGAAGAAGTGGTATGCCTTTCTTTCCCGCTGTGTTCATATAAAGAAGAGCGGGTGTTTGAGATAATGGGCAGATCGGCAGCAACAGACCAGCGGCTGTTCAGGATACGGGTTACCGCAACATCCATGGTATAAGCGTGGTTGATCACCTGCGTGCCGGCATCCACCCTTTGTTTCTGTTCTATATCCCCAACAAAATGTTTGTACGAATTGAAATAACGGTTGTTGATATTTAAGAGCCATTTTTTATCGGAGGTATCGGCACCATGTTCCATGGAAGTGCATAAACCTCCTACACTTTTAATGGCAACACAGCCCTGGGCCTCTGCCCGCGACGAAAGTGCAAGCAATAGGATAATTACAATGAAATATGATTTCATACAGTCTTTTTAAGCGATAAGTAATGGTTGTGAAAAAGAACCTATTTCTTTTTCATCTTCAAACGATCGGCCACCAGCTGGCCAACCCTGGCTCCAATATCGGTACTGATGATACAGGAGTTGTGAAAATGCAAACCACCATAAAAACGTGCCCAGTTATTCTCGAGGGCAGCATCACGGAACGATTTGAAGGACCGGTTTTTGATACCGAATTCCAGTTCCGTAGAGTCTGTATAGGCAAAATTGTCGCCATACACACTGGTCAGTGCTTCGGCGGCGGCAGAAGAAATGGTTGAGTGCCCGCAGGTATATTCAGGGAACGCGGGGGTTTGCAGGTAAGGGCGCCAGTTAGGATCAATGTGTTTGTTGATCACCGTTTCGGGCCTTACAGTATTGTATTTGTATTTTACGTACCAGCATTGAATAAAAGCATCAAACAAGGCAATACTGGTTTTGGCAAATGCATACACGGTTTCAGGATAGTCGGATTTTGCCTGCTTGGCGGCAATTCCTATCACACTCATCCAGTGGCCGGATGGTGAGAATTTTTTACTACCATACATTACGTGACCGGTAACATTCATTTTAAAAGGATTATCATCCCAGAATTCAGCAATATGTTTCTGTTCGTCGGTCAGACTATCTACCGCATTTTTGATCATCATCACCTCTTTGTAATATTTGCTGTTCTTATCATTGATATTAAAGTCCGGCGGTGCAACCGGTTCAAAAATGGAAGCGCTGTCGATGACCATGCTACGTATTTCCATCCAGTGTGGTTCTGCGGCAGAGCCATACATGGGCGGTGTAGGCACCCATCTTCCGGGGATGTCTTTCACCGTATATTTTTCTGCTCCCCGTGTTTCCAGGTAATTATCACTTTTACTCCAGCGGATGATAGAGGCTGATACACTGTCGGCCAGTAACTGTGAGGCTTTCTCTACTTTACCGGGTAACCCTTTATCACGGGCTACCTGTAAAATACTGTCTTTATAGATCTCCAGACTTCCTTCCGGAAAAGTAACCGATTCTCCCACTTTCATGTAAGCCAGTAAGGCTGCCAGCTCCACATCGGCATCTTTATCCGCAGGCGGAAGAGATACTTTCTCCAGGCCTTTCAACTGTCCCACCAGCGATTGGTACCGATCAGGATGTGCAGATGCCATGATCTCATAAGCAGCCACGGCTGCATATACATAATTACGTGCTGCCACCATTGGCGGAAAATTATTTCCCATTACCACGGTGTTTAACTCATGAACTGTCTGACTGAATAATTCCGGATTGTGCAGGTAAGTTTTGTACTCGTTGCTCTGACGACAGGCATACAAACACAATACCGCACAAAGACCCATAATGAGTCTTCTCATATGCTATAAATTAAAGGAATCAAAAAATGAAGTGATACAGATAGATGCTTAATGAACCCACATCAGGCTTGTGGCGGCCTGTCCAGCCGGCTGAGGTACACAGACTTCATGTCAGCAGAAACCACCGTATTCCAGGTTCCAGACAGATCGGAATCCCTAAACTGCCAAGAAAAGAAATCGTGATCATTGGTGAAATCCTGGATCTGGAATTTCGCCGAATGATGGTTGTGCGAGGGAGCCTTCTTGGAAGAAGTATTGTTGGTTACAAAATCGTTGGCTAAACTGGCAAACTGGTCGCGTGCGTTTTTAATGCCTGTTTTCGCCATATTGGGAATACAGAGCAATTCCAGTGAGTCCTGGTAAAAACGGCGCTTTACATAGGTATAGGTAACACCTTTGATCTCTATGCTACCTTCTATCCTTTCAAATTTTTCGGAGCTGCTTCCATAAGGCAGACTGGCCGGTACTTTGATTCGGAGCAGGTCCGTTTCATCATATTGGTCCCTGTCCAGTTCAGCCTGTAAACGCATCTCTGCCCTGTCTTCAAAATAATTGGTCAACAGGCGGTACCCTCCCCAGTTAAAGAGAAGTATTCCCAATAGCAGTATGGAAGCAATTCGTTTCAAGCCATGTGAAAATAACACATTATTTTTTAACCGAAAATATTTTCTTTTCCACGCCAACCCCAGTGATAGTAAGACTTTTCCACTGTTTTGGCAGGGCCGATTTTACCTGTGTAATACCTTGCGGAGTGATCTCCAGGCCGCCAAATCCCATTAACAGGCTCTGTATCAATCCTCCTGCACCTGTGGCAAAATAGGGGTTGGTACCTCCCTTTGTCTCGGCAATCACCCGGAACGGCGGATTCAGATTGGGCAGGTAGCCGTCTTTGAAAAAATGAAGGGCTTTTTCTCCCTCACCCAGCCTGGCATACAATAAGGCAAAAACAGCCTGCGTCATGGCAGGTGTGCCTTCATTCGGTACACGGGTTTCATAGTATTCAAGGTCTTTCCGTATCTGTTTGGGATCTGTGATCTCTTTCAACGGGTACGATAACAGGTTCACATCCGCCTGTTTAATGCCTTCGCCCTGATAGCTTGCATGTTCCTGTGTGACCCCATTTTCCATTTTCAGTATGGGAATATTGGCTGCTACATTCATCCAGTCGGGATCTGCCGTGATACCCAATAATTTTGCAGCAGCGGTGGCATGCTGTAAAACGGCTTTGGCCGAAGCATTGGTCCAGGCGTTGTTGTCTACATTCTCCGCCCATTCATCTGCGGCTACTACATTTTTGATCTCGTATTTACCGGGTCCATTGCGCTCTACGCGGCTGGCCCAGAAATCAGCTGTCTCTTTTAAGATGGGCCATCCCCTTTCTTTCAGCCATTCCTTATCCTGGGTTACACAATAATAGTTCCAGGCAGCAATACCCACACAGGCCGTGATATGGTGTTCAAAAGGCCCGCTCAATGCCCATACCGGTGTTTCTTCCACTCCTGTAGCCGCACTTTCCCAGGGGAACATGGCACCCTTGTATCCATGGTTGAATGCATTGCGTTTGGCAGCAGCTAAACGGTTATAGCGATATTCTACCAGGCTCTTCGCCATTTCAGGGTGCAGTACCAGGATCGACGGGTACATCCACAGTTCTGTATCCCAGAACACATGGCCATTGTATCCCAGTCCGCTCAGGCCCATGGGCGACGGGCTCATATCCGTTCCTTCCCGGACAAAGGAATAGAGGTGGTACAACATGCTGTGCACATCCTGCTGCGACTGTTCATCGCCTTCAATCTTAATATCGCTTTCCCATAATTTATCCCAGGCTTTGTTGTGAAAACCAATCAGCCGCTCCCTGCCTTCCAGTTTGGCAAAAATGGTCATACGTTCGGCTTCATTCAGCGGGTCGTCATGATGTGCAGAAGTGATGGAAGATCCGGCGATAGAGAACCGATAGGTTTCTCCCGCTTTGATCTTACGGCTGAATTTCATGAGGTGCATGTTATTGTCCCACATTTCATGGATTACGCGGGGTTCATGACCATGCCCTTCACTGAACAGGAAGGTATTGGATGCACTCATCAGCAATTTCCCTGTAGGACTTTTGGCCGATGAAGTAAGCAGGCTGATCACCACATGCGGGCGGTCGATCTCGTTATAATAATTCTGTACCTCTTTTAATGCATCTGGCGCTTCCATTACGCTGGCGCTGCCGATGGTAATGTCTTTTTTGGCGGTGATGCTTACATCCATCAGCACCGTAAAGGGAAGCTGGCGCAAGGAGTAATACGTATAGGATACCGTTGCCTTATCGCTGTAATCGAATGAAGTGGTGAAACTGGCATGCCGCATATCCAGCTGCTGTTGTATGCCGCTGGCATCTGCCGCTCCGATCCGCCGGCCATCAATATCCAGCTGCATGTTCAGCAGGTTGAAACTGCGGAGGAAATTACTTACCCTGCCGCGACCATACAGGTCATAGGCGCCGGCAAGCACCACATCCTTCACTTTAAACGGTTCGGGCGAAGAAACGATACCGATCATTCCGTTGGCCACCGTGATTCCGTAGTATTCTGAAGATTTTATATTACCGGCTTTGATCTTCCAGGGATCCTGTGCATGCACGGTATGGGAGAAAGACAGTAACAATAGCGCGAAAAGAGCAGGCAGTCGTTTCATATTGCTTATTTTTACAACCATTTGGATCATCAAATGTATTTATAAAACGAGCTGATCGTATTAATTCCGTCAATAAATAACCTGGCGTCCTTTGTAACTTCATCCCGTATGAAAAAGTTAGTGATTATCTGTGGTATCCTTTTACTGGTTGCATCCATCCTTATCGGATTATTACCCAAAGAGCAGCGTTTTTCCAGTTCTGTCACCTTCGACAGCCCTCTTGAAGCGCCCACACGCCTGGTATCTGCACCTGCCCGTTGGAAAAACTGGTGGCCGGGCCAGATGGTCAACGATAGCGTGTACCAGTACCAGCAGATGGAGTTCCATATCCGGAAAATATTATTGAATGGTTTCCAATCACAGGTGCAGGCAGGTAAGCTGCCTATGACCGCCGACCTCAACTTTTTTGTGGCCGGTAGCCTTAGTGTTCAATTCAATATCCAGGTTCTGGCAAATTTTTCATCCAATCCTTTTGTAAAAGCCTTGCAATACCTGTCATGGTCAAAGGCCAAACAATCTGTTACGGAGTTCATGGAACAGATTGAAAGGAATTTTACCGATACCGAGAAAGTGTACGGTTGCAGGATTGAACGCCAGCAGCTGGTGTATACATCTTATATTTCACTAAAGCAGTCTTTTGACCACAATCCTTCGGTTACAGGCATTGACAGCCTGGTACAGGAACTGAAACAATACATTGCCAGTAAACAGGGAAGGGAAGTGGATGCACCCATTCTGAACGTTTCCTCGCCAGCACCGGGCAGGTATGATGCCATGGTAGCGATCGCCACCGAAAAGGACATGCCTTCCACCAGCCGTTACCAATTGAAAAACATGATATACGGTGGCTTTGTCATGGTGACCCAGTTAACCGGCGGGCGGCAAAGGATAAATGCCTGTATGCGTGAGCTCGAAAACTATGTACTGGATTACAGGAAAAGTTCGCCAGCCATCCCTTATGAGCAGATGATCACGCGTCGTTCACAGGCTGCCGATAGCAATCAATGGGTGACCAAACTCTACTACCCTGTGTGGAAATAATCATTTTACCGCAATCACCATAACCGGTGCATGGTTCCTGGCAAGGATGATGGCATTCCTGTTGCCTATTCGGATAGAGCAACTGTTCCTTACCTCACCGGCGATCGTGATCCCATTCAGCAGCGAACTACGGAAATGGCCATTACCCGTGTATTGCAGCCAGGTTCCCCAGTCGGCATCCTGTCTCCCTATCTCCATCGTATTCGGATAAAAGTTTCCTGCCAATAGCGTTCCTGCTGTTTTTCCGCTGGCATTTTTTACCGCTATAGCCGTACGCAACGTGCTCAACTGCGTTTCAAACGGAAGCGGTTGCAGGGTAAAACGCAGGCCTCCCTCATTCAATAATACCGAATTGGCAAAACAGTTGGCAGTCAGCTTCGCAGACCTGTCCAGCTTAGTCTTTCCAAACATGTCAGTCATACTGGCTTTTGCAAAATCCGCTGCGTACAGGAATTTCTTCTTCAGATAGGGCATGCTTTTTTCAAGCTGGTTTTTCCCCAACAAGGGGATCTCTTTTCCTTTCAGGAAATAAGTGAGTACCTGTTCCGTGCGGCCATTATCATCAAAATCGTTGATATACAGGGATACCGGCTCCTTTTCCGATGCCTGCAACCTGGTATTCAGTCCAAGATTGCCGACAATAATATCCATATCACCATCCTGATCCACGTCCTGAACATAAGCGAACTGCCACCAGCCTTTCTGATCGGTCAGTGTTCTTTGTTCCAGTTTTTTGCCTTTATTCAGGAACAGTTCCACACCTCCCCATTCCAGGGTAAGTAACAGGTCTTGTTTGCTATCTGCATCCAGGTCCGTCCAGGTTGCAGAAGTCACCATTCCCGGATACAGCAATTGCCGGGCATATTGTTCCGTTACATCGGTGAACCTGCCGGTGCCGTCATTCTGCAGAAGGTAAGACCTTGGTGATTTGCCATACTGCCATGGTTCGGCCCTTCCTGCTACAAAAAGGTCCACGATCCCATCTCCCGTAAAATCGCTGACCGCCACACGACTTTGCGTAGCATATATTTCGCCGAAAGCATCTTCTTTTTTACTAAGGTTGCCCTTGCCATCGTTTATATACAACAGCGGTCGTAAGTGTTTGTCAGCTCCATAATATTCATTCCCGCCAGTAGCCAGCAACAGGTCGGGATGTGTATCCCCATTCACATCTATCCATTTCGCATCCACAGATTCCCACATGGTATCCTGTGCCAGGGCAGGTTCTGCCTTTTGCACAAACCTGCCACCGGGAGTTTGCAGGAAAACAGCGTTCCGATAGGTCTTGGAAGCGCCGATGAACACATCTTCCAAACCGTCGTGATTGATATCCGCCACAGCCAGTGCCGGCCCCTCTGCCGAAACCATATGCGGCATCAATGGTTCCCTGTCGAATTCATTGAACTGGTTCTCCGTATGCGTATAGGAAAGCCCGGTAGCCAATGTGATGTCTTCCCATGTCAATGCTGTATCAGCTGCCGGCCTCTGGTGAAGCCTGGCGTAATTGAAGCGGGGCAGACCGGTGCGATAGGATACCTGTTGTTGCCCGGGTATCAGCTTTATCCGCTGGTAGCTGTTATCCGGCCAAACCAGCAATACCGAATCCGGTTGCACAGCATCGAGGCCCACATGCAGGGGTGCCAGCATGCTCGACTGGAAGCCATGAACGGTCTGTTGTTCATACATACGAAGTTCCTCTTTCACATACACCAGTAATTTGGCGCCAATGGCCTGTACATTATCAGCCGCCCCTTTTAACGCCACCGAGGCATAAGCCCGTTTCTGTTCCGCCGTATTGGTCTTATTCTCGTACAGCGTTACGGGTTCATTGATGTTGTTGACAACAATATCCAGGTCGCCGTCATTATCCAGGTCTGCATAGATGGCACCATTGGAAAAAGTTGGCGGGTTGGCGGTAATGCTGTCTGTAAGATTGGTAAACCTGAAATCGCCCCGGTTCAGGTAAAACTGGTTGGGGATCCGTATCTCTGGAAATTTTTCCGTAAGCGCCAGTTCCTTTTCACCGATCTTATTGTCTTTTAATTTCTGCTGTATCTCATTCCCTGAAACAAACTGTATATAATCTATGTCATTCATCCTTTTAGGGATGCCGTTCGATACGAACAGGTCTTTTTTACCATCGTTGTTAAAATCCATCCATAAGGAGGCCCAGCTCCAGTCGGTGGCGTGCACCCCCGCATACTGACCCACTTCACTGAACTTTCCGTTACCGCGGTTATACTGGAGATTGTTGCGTGCATATTGTGGTGCATATCCGTACAGGAGCTTCTGCTGGAAGATAGTATAATCATCATCCGAAGGAGAGCGCCTGATCATATAGGGATCATAGGGCTGCATATCCAGCGAAATGATATCCGGGTAGGCATCATTGTTCACATCGGCAACATCTACTCCCATGCTGAACTGACTGGTGTGCGACAGCCGGCTGGTATTTTCTTCGTGGAACCGTCCATTGCGCTGGTTCATGTATAGATAATCATTTTCATGAAAATCGTTGCCAACGTATATGTCGGGCCAGCCGTCCAGGTCCAGGTCCGCCACTGCAACGCCTAATCCATAACCGATACGTGTGCTCAGTATCCCTGAGGATCGTGTTACATCCGTGAAATGGATATTGCTTTTTTTATTTCTGCTTCCCGGCTGATCGTTACGAAACAATTTCTGTCCAGCCAGCGAATCAGTGGTATTGGCAAAATAATCTCTCGGCGCATAATTGCCATCATGTGCCACAGGATGGTTTAGCAGGAAAAGATCGAGATCGCCATCGCCATCGTAATCCAGGAAAACGGCCTGGGTGCTGTAGCCGGAGAAATCGAGGCCGTATGCCGCCGCCTGGTCCTGGTAGTGGGGTATGCCCTTTGCATCGATCCCGGTGCATACCAACAATTGGTTACTGCCCTGCAAGGCATTGTAACGGGCAACCCGGCATACATAGATATCCAGCAAACCGTCGTTGTTGATGTCCACAACCGATACACCTGTACTCCAGGCGCCATCTGCCTGTATACCTGCCTGTTGCGACACATCTTCAAACTGCAGACCGCCTTTGTTCAGGTACAGTGCATTGGCTCCCTGGTTAGCAGTGAAGAAAAGATCTATCAGGCCGTCGTTATTAAAATCGCCGGAGCCTACACCTGCACCGTTGTAATAGTACATATAGGAAAACAGGTTGAAGCTACCCGTAGGTTTGAGCTGGTTGGTGAAATGCAGGCCGGTTGCTTTACTATCCAGGGCATTGAACCAGGCCGGTTGCTGTTTCTTTACCGAGCAGGCATTCCATACACATAACATACACCCAAGCAAGAGCATGGCCAGGCAGCTTCCGCTTCGCGGTACATATTTTTTATTCACTTCAGCCATACGGTCATTTGGCAGCATTTGTGTTGAGGCGGTACAATAGCGGGTAATCATCATTCTGCAAAAACACAAAACCGGGTTGCTGTTTATACCGGATCGGGGCTATCTCCCTGATCTGCCCATTCAAACTGATCCCGCTCTGATAAGGTGCAGAAAGATGGAACTGTGCTTTTCCATTGTTCAGCAATACCTGCGTATAGGATGCATCCACCCGGCAGAACTGTGGCAGCAGGTCAAAAAAGTTACCACCGGTCAGGATATCAACATACCCATCCCTGTTCACATCCGCCACGGCAATGGCCTGCACGGAAGATAGTTGCGTTTCTACCGGTAAGGGCTGTATTGAAAAACCTCCTTTCCCATCGTTCAGGGCAATTACCGATGCTGCATAATTCACCTGTAACACCTTCGCATTCCTGAGCTTATCCGAAAACAGCTGCTGCATGGTCTGCGAAGCATAATCCTTGTGTTTCAGAGTAGACTTTTTCAGAGAGGGTATCTGATCGGTGATGTCTTTTTTCATAAAAACAGGAAGGTCCTTCCCATCTATCGTTCGACTGAATATCTTGTCCATCGTACCATTCTGGTCAAAATCGCTCACCCATACTTTAACGGGATGCCGGGCATCTGTTTGCAGGTAGAAATTCTCGCCCATATTGCCCAGTACCAGATCCAGGTCTCCGTCTTTGTCCAGATCGGCCACAGCCAGGCTTTGCCACCAGCCATAATAAGGTTCAAGTCCTGTTTTCTGCTCCACCAGCTGCTTGCCGTTGTATGCATACACATGCGTGTACATCCATTCACCAGAGATGATCAGTTCAGGTTTTTTGTCATTATTGATATCGGCCCATACCGCCGATGTAACCATACCGAAGCCATTCAGGAAAGGTGCTATCTGGTCACTCACATCCCTGAATACGCCATTGCCTTCGTTGTGATACAGGAAACTTCTGGGCAACACGCCATAGTTCTGGGGTTCACTCCTGCTGCCGATAAAAATGTCCATCCTGCCATCTCCGTCATAGTCGATCGGCAGGGCTGCCCCGCAGTTGGTATGGCTTACCGGCAAAGCGCCGGCCTTCAACGAAAAATTACCACGACCATCATTCAGATAAATATGATTCTGGTAATTCTCCGATGATGCGGCAGCAAAATTGCCGCCACCTCCGGTAAAAAGATCCATATCCCCATCCTGGTCGCAGTCAAAGAAGAAAGCAGCTGTCACATCACTGAATGCATATTTTCCAAAATCAGGGATCTCTTTTTTGGTAAAACCTGATGCTGTTTGCAGGTACAGTTGTCCCGGCTGCTGTTTGGCCCCTCCTATGTAGATATCTTCCAACCCATCGCCGTTCACATCTGCCACGGCCGATCTGGGCCCTTGTCTTGAAAGCATGAATGGCACGTTCCGCTCTGTATAAAAATCCACATAATCATCTTCTGTATGTTTCTCAAAAGGCTGTTTCACCAGTTCCAGATACGGGTTCACTTTTCGGTCGGACACAGGAATAAAAGGTGTTGTAGGGCGGTCTGTATAACGGACCGTAAGTAACTGGTTGATAGCTGGTTTCTGGATCGTGGTCACCGTTCTGTCGGGCCAGATCACCTGCATGGAATCCGGTGGTACCGATCCTGTACCAATCGTTTGTTTGTATTCTACTGATGACTGGAACCCTTTACTGGGTATCAGTTCGCGCGTGATCACCTGCTGGCCCTGGTAGAGTTTGATGATACTTCCGATAGCAAAACGGTTGGGCGTCTTGTAATCAAGTAACACCGACAGGTAGCCTCCTTTTTTCTTTTCGCTGCTGTTGTTCCGGTATATGAGTGCCTCCTGGTTCACATTATTGATCACCAGGTCAAGGTCTCCATCGTTGTCGAGATCTGCATAAGCAGCGCCATTCGAGTAGGTGGGCTTATCAAAACCCCAGCGCATGCCAGCATCTTCAAAGCGTAGCTGTCCGCGGTTACGGAATGCCTTATTGGGAATAGGTACAGAGGGCATCTTATCGATCACCGTAGCCACTTCCTCTTTTTTGCCGGTAAGCGCCATCTGGTTCACCACGTCGTTGGCAAAAAAATCAATAAAATCCTGGTCGGTAACATCCCTGTATATACCGTTACAAACAAAAATATCTGAGAGACCGTCATTATCCGCATCGAACATCAGTGCACTCCAGCTCCAGTCACTGGCAGCCACCCCGCTGTAAAAAGCCGTTTCCATGAATTTGCCCTCACCGGTATTCACCTGCAAAGCGTTCTGTGTATACTGGTTAAAGAAACCCTGGTTCTGTTTCAGTTTAAACACATCGTATCCTTCAAAGGAAGTGTTGGTCTTCAGGCGGTAATCATCGCCCGGCAGCATATCAGTGGTGAAGATATCAGGAAGGCCGTCGTTATTGATGTCCTGCAGATCGGCGCCCATGGAGGAAAAACTGATATGCTGCACCCGCTGTTCTATTTCATCCTTAAATGTTCCGTTGCGCTGATTGATGTAGAGATAATCCTTTTCAAAAAAATCATTCGATACATATACATCCGGGTAACCGTCCTGGTTAATATCACCCACCGTTACCCCTAAACCGAAACTGATGATACTGCCATGGATGCCGGCTTCATGGGTCACTTCTTTGAACTTGCCGTTGTCGTTCCTGTACAGGTGGTCTCCTCCCCCTTTCAGAAAGGGTGCAAAAGGCGCTTCCGCATCGGGCACTTGCCGCATATTGGCATAATTGAGTGTGTTTACGGGAATGGGACTGTTATTCACTAAAAAACAGTCCAGATCGCCGTCCAGATCGTAATCGAAAAACGAAGCCTGTGTGGAATAGCCATCATTATCCAGTCCGTATTCACTGGCTTTTTCCGTGAACGTAAGGTTGTGGTTATTGATGAACAACTGGTTTTTGCGTAAGGGTTTGTCCATCATGTTTCCCGCATTACACACATAGATATCCAGCCAGCCATCCGCATTGATGTCAACGAATACCACGCCGGTGCTCCATTGCTGTTTATTGCCGAACCCGGCACTTGCCGAAATATCTTCAAACTGCCAGTTACCCTTGTTGAGGTAAAGTTTATTCGGACCCTGGTTGGCTGTAAAGAACACTTCTGGCAGACCATCGTTATTCAGATCGCCTGTAGCCACGCCTCCGCCGTTATAGAAATTTCGGTATTTGAAGACATTAAAATCCTTTGCTTCATTCAAGGTATTCACAAAGTGGATATTGCTGTTTTCTACCACACTGAAGAGCGTATCTTCTTTCTGTTGCCTGCAGGAAACCAATGAGCAGAATATCGCAGCAACGAGGATCGTTTTTCGGGACATCATGTATTAAAAATAGGTAATTACAGGTTTTGCTCTTAAAAAAACAGGCGAATGATTCTAATATTCTATACAATAAAACAGGCCCCGGATGGGGCCTGTTCCAGAACATTATAAATTGACCATTAATAACCGAAATTTTGTTTCAGGTTCGGGTTAGATGCAACAGCAGTTGTTGGGATAGGGAATACAACCCTATAGGCATCAGATGCTGAAGATCTTTCCTGCACCGGATCGTTGAACACGCCGAAACGGATCATATCGTTCCTTCTCCAACCTTCCAGCCACAGTTCGCGGCCCCTTTCTTTCAGCATTTCGGGTAAAGTGATGGCAGCCAATGTGGAAGCACCCCTTTTGCTGCGGATATCGTTTACGATAGTCAATGCAGTTTCACCAGCGCTGGTACCACCTCTCAGGATCGCTTCTGCTTTCATCAGACGAACATCTGATAAACGGAAGAAAGGGAATTCGTTCTGGCTACCCCATCCGCCATCATTGATGGTAGCAGGATCCAGCGGGAATTTGTTCGGACGGATACCGTTGGCTTCGTTGTTGAAGAACATAGACACGTTACGGGTAAATACCAGGTCGTTCTTACTTCTGTCTTTCAATACAACGATCGGGTTACCGATCCTTCCGTCTTTCGGACCTCTTACGGTTCCTATCAGGAATCCGGCCACTACACCTGTTTGTGCCGTATATCCTGCCAGTGTATCAGACCTTCTCTTATCGGCAGGTTCGAAGCTGTCGTAGAAATCAGATAAGGTAGCAAAGCCATTCCATCCGCTGGGAGCCTGTCCGTAGTGGAAGCCCATCGCAGTCTGCCATACCAGGGCAGAACCATTACCTGCTCTGGGATCTGACCCATTTCTACGTACAAAGATGTTCTCTGTAGAGAGGGCTCCATTATCCCATTTAAAGTTATCCCAGTAATAATTGTTCACAGCCAGCAGACCGTTGGCAGAGATATTGTTACAGTACTCGATCACTTTGTTCATGTCTGAAGCGGCAAACGCATACGGACCAGCAGGTTTGGTTGGATCCTGTTTGTATACAGCCCTGTTCAGGTAACATTTTGCCAGCAGCGCCCATGCGGCTTCTTTGGTAGCCTGGGTTCTGTTGGTACGGTTAAATGAAGGCAGGTTAGGTATCGCCGCTTCCAGTTCAGCAATGATCGCATCGATGGCAGCAGCCCTGGTCAACACATCAGGTACGGCGTTGGCAGCAGCAGTAGCCGGCCTTGACTGAACCTGGCCATACAGGTCGCAGGTGAGGTAGCGGAAATAAGCACGGAGGAATTGTCCTTCAGCTTTTTCCAAACCTGTTTTGGTTTCAGCGATCAGGGTTGTCTGGAACAACGCACCGTTCAACTGGTTCCAGGTGTTGGTAACCTGGTTATGGTCAGGACCCCAGGTATGCAGGTGCAGACGGCGCCAGGTACCGAAGTCGTCCCAGTCTGTACCACGTGTTGGTCCGAGCAGTTCGTCGGTGGTATGCTCTTCCATCGCATGCCAGCCTTCCTGGCCACCGATCAGGCTGTTCAACTGCTCGTATACAGCCGAAATAGAAGGGGCTGAAGGAGCTCCACCTGTTTGGGTAGGTGCGATAGAATTGGGCGCATTCAATTTAGGGTCCAGTTTGGTACATGACGACATCGCAAGCACACTTACGGCCGTTACCACCGGTATAATATAATTTGTGATATTCTTTTTCATATTTGTCAATGTTATAATGTTCAAAATTAAAAGCCTATGTTAGCACCGATTGTGATTACCCTTGGCTTAGGATACTGGGTGTAATCGAATCCGCGGGAAGGGATACCGTTGATGCTCTTATCCACGTTCACTTCCGGATCTATGCCAGAGTATTTGGTAATGAGTGCCAGGTTCTGTCCGGATACAAATACAGACAATGTTTTAATGGCTTTGCTTTTCATGACGAAAGAATAGCTCAGGTTCACGTTAGCCAGGCGGATGAAATCACCCTTCTCCAGGAATCGGGTAGAAACTGATCCCGGGTTGAATGGATTTTCTGGTCCTTTACCCACCTCGTTGGTAACGTTACGGCCATTACGCAGGCTTCCTTTCAGGAACAGGGCATTGGCAGTGTTGTTGTATACATAGTGACCTGTAACAGCGTTCAGGAACACGCTCAGACTCCACCTCATGTAAGAGAAGTTGTTGTTCAGACCTGCAAAGAACTTAGGCAATGCAGAACCTACCAGCTGGTTGGAAGCACCTGCAGAATAACGGGCATTACCGTTACCGTCAAATCCTTCGAACTTCAGCATTGACCAGGTGAAGATGGGTGAATTGTTGGTCAGCACCTGTGCGAACGCACCGGTAAGACCCTGACCGCTTACACCACCTGTATTGATGGTAGAAGGTAAACCGGTTACATTATTCTCTACGGTGGTCATGTTAAAGTTGGCATCCCAGTTAAACTTGTTGCCTTTGATAACTTTATAATTTACACCCAACTCCCATCCTTTGTTCACTACAGCACCATTCAGGTTGATCCACCAGCTGCTGGTAGGAGCAAATCCGCCGGGTGTAGGTGCAAAGAACAACATGTTGGTCCTTTTGGTATAGTAGTAATCCAATGTAACTGACAAACGCTTATCGCGTGTGGTGAAGTCAACTCCTACACCGGTAGTGGCCACTTCTTCCCATTTCAGGTCAGGATTACCCTGCTGGATGAAACGTGTAACCGGGCCGGCACCTACATCGAATGTCTGCTGCAGGTTCAGGGCTGCATAAGAACCCAGGTTGTCCTGGCTACCCAGTTTACCATAGTTGGCCCTGATATTGAAATCGCTGAACAGTTTACCCAGTGTATTCTCTGCCCAGTTCTCCTGCATCACTCTCCATTTGAAAGCGAAGGCAGGGAATGTACCGTAGCGGTTATTAGCACCGAATTTAGAAGATCCGTCAGACCTTACGGTAGCGGTCAGGAAGTACTTGTCTTTATAAGTATAGTTCACACGACCGAATATAGACTGCAGTTCGTTCCTGTTATATCCGGGCACGAATGATGCATAGTTCTTAAAGTTGCTGTAATCCTTCACGAAAACGTCAGCAGGCGCTACTACCGGAGTATTCAGACCCCATCCGAAAGAACCTTTGTACTGGGTTTCGAAGTTCTGGTAAGAATAACCCACTACCGCGTTAAGTGCATGGTCGTTGTTGAAGGTTTTATCGTAAGTAACATAGTGCTCCACCAGCAGGGATTTCACATCCAGGTTCTGGCGGGTGGTACGGCCATTACCCTGGATCGGGTTGCCATAATCCTTACCGTACACGTTGATGGTACCACCGTAAGCATTGGAACCTAAACGCGGATCGGCAAAAGAGGTTCTCTGTGATTTGGAATCATCGATACCAAGCACCGCTTTGTAGGTAAGTCCTTTAGCGATTTCGTAGCTGGCAGATAAGTTGGTCAGTAACCTGTGTACATAATCCTTATCGTCGAAATAAGCCAGCATCTGTACCGGATTCCTGGCATCTCCCTGCTGGAAGAAAGAACCGTTGGCATTATAGATTGGCGTTGTTGGGTTCAACTGCAGCGCAGCACCCAGCAAACTTCCCTGGAATCCGGCGTTATTGGACAGTGGCGGATATTCGTTCTTGGTATTTGAATAAGTGATATTCGCTTCCAGCCTCAATTTGTCGTTGAACAGTTTCTGAGAAATATTGGCGCGGCCGGTCATCCTTTTCAGGCTGCTGTTCTTGATGATACCCTGCTGGTCATCGTAAGAACCGCTTAAGCGGATGGCAGTCTTGTTGAAGCTATAGCCCCAGCTCAGGTTGTAGTTCTGAGAAATGGCTGTTCTGAAGATCTGGTCCTGCCAGTTGGTGTTGGCACCCAGGTCAAGCAGTTTTACCGCAGTTTCTGCATCGGCAGGAGCGGCACCACCGTCAATATTAGCTCTCTTGGCATTCAGCAGGAAGTCGGTCGGGTTCATCAGGTCATATCTTTTGGCAGTATGTGCGATACCTGTATTCAGGCCAAAGTTGAAAATGCCTCTTTTTCCACCCCTACCTTGTTTGGTAGTGATCAGGATAACACCGTTTGCACCTCTTGAACCATAGATAGCAGCTGCAGAAGCGTCCTTCAATACAGTCATGCTTTCAATATCGTTGGGATTCAGGAAGATCAGCGGGTTTTTGGCGGTAGTGCCACCTTCCACTCCACTGGCAGAACCCAGTGTACCACCCTGCACCAACGGAACACCATCGATCACATACAGAGGCTCCTGCGAACCGCTGATGGAACCGGTACCCCTGATGTTGATGGTGGCAGCAGAACCTGGTTCACCGGTAGCAGGTGTAACCAACACACCGGTAGTACGGCCCTGCAGCAACTGGTCTGGAGAAGAGATCTGGCCTTTGTTAAAATCCTTTTCAGAGATCTGGGCTACAGAACCCGTTACATCTTTAGATTTCCTGGTACCGTAACCGATCACCACCACATCGCTTAATGCGTCTGCAGCTGCGGATAATTTTACGGCAACATTGGTGTTCCTGCTAACATCCACTTCTACAGAAGTGAACCCAACAGAAGAAATCACCAGTTTGTTAATAGAAGAAGAGATCGTGAGTTTGAAGGATCCATCTTCAGCGGTTTGTGTACCGATCTTGGTTCCCTTGGCAATAATAGATACACCAGCCATTGGTGATCCATCTTTGGAATCCGTCACTTTACCAGTGACCGTTTTGGTTTGCGCTTGCGCGGAGATAATGCACAAGCAAGCAAATAAACCCATGAGTATGGGTCTGACAAGCTTCGAAAAATTCATAAATGGCAGTTTATTGGTTATTAAGCGTGTACAAAATACACATTTTTATTTCTAAAAAAATATTTTGTTAATTTTTTTTGAAATTTTTTATCGAACCTCTTAGCAACACTTTCAACCAGCAATCGGTTTACATAGACCGGGGCTTTCAGCAAAACGATGCATTTACAGCAAGATTATTTTCTCCGCAAAAGCCTTATCTATCAGTTAAATATAGTTGTATCGGGAATTCCGTACAGCACCTACTTTTTTTTCGACAGCTGCAAACGTTTGCGGAATCCTTTGCTGTGGATTTTTTTTTACCTTGTTATCCTGATACTCAAGAACATGAGCAGCCCCACCCTCAAAAAGATCGCACAAACACTGGGAATCAGCGTGTCTACTGCTTCCCGCGCCCTGAAACAACACCCCGATATTTCTGTGGTCACCCGCCAGAAAGTGCTTGATCTGGCCAAAACACTTGATTATGAGCCCAATGCCAACGCGGTACAACTGAGAACCCGCAACAGCAAACTGTTCGGCATCCTGATTCCAACCATTGCCAATCAGTTTTACGATTCCTTCATCGCTTCGCTGGAAGAGATCTGCCGCAATAACGGTTACTCTATTATTATACTGCAAAGCGCCAATGACCCTGCTATTGAAGCGGAGAACCTGAAACTGTTCCGGCAGAACCGCATCAGCGGCTTATTTGCCTGCATCACGGCCAGTACCCGTGAACTTTCTGCCTATGAGAAAATGGATGAAGCTGCTATCCCCGTGATCTTTTTTGATAAAGTACCGCCCGATGAACACCTGCACACGGTTTGCCTGGCCGACAGCGCCGCCGGTGAGATGGCCGCTGATACCATCATCCGTAAAAATAAAAAGAAAGTGCTGGCCCTGTTCGGCGACCCGCAAATGTCGATCACCAAAAAAAGGCTGGCCGCGTTTACCAACCATATGAATGAAAAAGCCCCCGGCATAGCAGTGCAAACGGTACATGCCATCAGTAGTGAGGAAGCC
The DNA here is from genome assembly GCA_016183765.1 of Bacteroidota bacterium. Lineage (GTDB taxonomy): Bacteria > Bacteroidota > Bacteroidia > Chitinophagales > Chitinophagaceae > Sediminibacterium. The sequence continues at coordinate 274,847 of JACPEA010000013.1, read as the reverse complement.
CGGATTAAAACAACAGCAGCCATCCAGGATCAACAAAACAGGCCCGATACCCTGTTCTGCATGAGTGATGAGATCCTGATCGGTGCGCTGAAAGCCCTGCAGGTAAATGGTTTACGCACACCGGAAGACGTGGCCCTGATCGCAATCAGTAATGGCTTTATTCCCAAACTGTTTCACCCGGAGATCACGTATGTAGAAACCAGCGGACAAAAACTGGCTGAACAGGCTTTTGTCAATATGCAACTATTCCTGGCCAATCAACTGCCCGAAGGACCAAGTATCGTGTCATCAGTATTAGTAGAGGGTGGAACCATCTGAGTTGCCCGGATCATTTTTTCTGTGCAACAGATCGCCAGATCATTTCAGACACACGTGCCATCGCTTCGGTGGCGGCGTCACTGTCTTCCAGCTTCCGGGAAAGGATCACCAACACATATTTTTTTCCATCAGGTAAATACACGATCCCCGAATCGTGGTGTACGCCGGTGATGGATCCCGTTTTGTGCGCTACTTTCACCTCCTTTGGTAAATGTGCCGGTATGATGGTGTTGTGCTGCTGGTCCAATAATATACGGATCATCTGGTCACAGGCTTCCCGGCTCACTAACCTGCCTTCTGCCATTGCGGTATAGATCAGCATCAGGTCATAGGCCGTTACCACATTGTTCAGGCCCTTTGCAAAAGCTTTGCCATCTTCCACGCCCCGTAATACCTGTATGTCGTTGGCACCCAGATCGCGCATGGTCTGTGTAACTTTTTTCCCATCCACCATCTCTATCACCATATTGGTGGCCAGGTTGCTGCTCTGGATGATCATCTGGTACACCAGTTCCGATAAGGTAACTTTTGTTCCTGTTTTTTTGTACAATTCCAGTTCGCTGTCATCTGCCGGGTTCAACTGGTACGGACTGCCATCTACAATACTTTTAAATGCATTCTTTACAGTAATGGAATCCTGGAGTGATAATTTTCCTGCAGCTGCCTGTTTAAACACTTCTATCATCACGGGTGTCTTCATGGTACTGGCGGCATGGAATATCGTTTTCTCATTCAGCAACAGCTGTTCGCCGGTCTGCAGGTCACGGAAAGCAACTGCGAATTCGCCTTTTTCGGCAGCCAGCCGGTCCTGTATCTTTTGAAGCAGTTCGTTGGGCGTACTGTTCGTCTGTGCTTGTGCCATACTCATAGATATACAAAAAAGGATTAAACAACCCAACCATGAACGGATACTGCTGTTGCTGGTATACATGAACTGTGTTTTATTGAAGGGATATAAAAGCTTCCGGCAAATAACGAACAATATCTCCAGCCAGCATAGCAGTTTCACCCAGATGCCTGCAGGCCAGATCACCGGCCAGCCCGTGAAGGTAAACACCCTGCAAACAGGTCTCTTTGGGCGTATAGCCCTGTGCCAGCAAACTGGTCAATACACCCGTAAGCACATCCCCGCTGCCGCCTTTTGCCATACCAGGATTGCCGGTGGTATTAAAATAACTCTCACCCTGTGGTGTGGTGATGCAGGTAAACGCCCCTTTCAGCACCACATATACTTTGTATCTCTCTGAGAATTTTTTTTGTGTTTCATAACGTGCAAAATCATGCTCCGTTTTTCCGGCCAGTCTTTCAAATTCTTTGGGATGGGGTGTCAGTATGCTGTTCTCCGGTATCAGCGAAGGCCCGTTCTCCTGTAAAGAGATCAGGTTCAACGCATCCGCATCCAGCACCAGCGGACCGGTGGCATTCTGCAGTAACTGCAGCAAAGCCTGTTGTGTCACCGGATCGGTTCCGATACCGGGTCCTACACCTGTTGCTGTAAAGCGGCCAGCTACCAGCATATTGGTGAGCAGGTGTTCGCCCCGATCAACAGATGCCATGGCTTCGGGATGTGTGCTTTGCAATATCGGATAACCGGCTTCGGGAACATGCACCGTAAGCAAACCCACACCCGAACGCAAACAGGCTTCTGTAGCCAGTAAGGCCGCACCCATTTTTCCATAGGCACCAGCGATCAACAATGCATGTCCGAAAGTTCCTTTGTGTGAAAACCGGGGCCTGCTTTTCCGTAAGCTTCTGATATACGGTTCTGTAAGAAAATATTGGTTGGCCGGTTCTGCTGCCATGAATTTTTTACTCAGCCCGATATCCAGCACCTCCCAATCACCCACATACGCTGCATTGGAAGGAAAAAAGAAAGCCAGTTTAGGAAATTGAAAACTCAGGGTAACCGTGGCTTTTACAATGGCCGATGCAGGGTCCGTATAGCCATCTGCCAGCAAACCCGAGGGTATATCAATGGAGAGCACCGTGTGCTCTGCGGTATTGATGGTCCGGATACATTCCTCAATCGCCCCCGTGATGGGCCTGGAAAGACCCGTTCCAAAAATAGCATCAATGATCACGGTTCCGGCAGTGAAAGAAGGTGGCTGGTTTTTGTTGGCCTGACAGTGATAAGCCCCCGGCGCTACCGCCAGCCAGCGTTCCAGGTTTACCCGGAAATCATCTGTGTTCTGCGATGTGCCGGTAAGGTCATACACCGTAACGGAATAATCCTGTGTGTGCAGTAAACGTGCCATGGCCAGTCCATCACCCCCGTTATTACCCGGTCCGCAAAAGATCGCAAAAGAAGTATCGGTAGTATACCGTTGCACGATCCAGTTCACACAGGCACTGGCCGCACGTTCCATCAGGTCAACCGAAGCAACGGGTTCTGTTTTGATCGTGTCCTGGTCGGCCCTGCGGATCTGTTCGGCCGAAAATATTTTTGCGGGTGTCTGCATATGCTTGCCTCAATGCCATATTAAACTTACTGCATTTAGCGCAAACAGGATAATCGTGGCAGGTCACTGTCCCCAGATCCGGTAAAACAGGCACACCAGCACTGTGCCCACAGCCAGGATGAGTAGTCCGCTCAGCCGCTTCTTTTTGATGAACAGCAGCAATACCAGTCCTGTCAGCGATATCAGTGTCATCAGTATCGCTGATATATCAATGACCCATAACCAGGGTCTGCCGGTATCCCGCCCTTTGTGCAGGTCGTTCAGGAAACCTACCCAACCGGTTCGGGTCTGTGTAAGTTCGTATACGCCATTGGAACGGTCAATGAAAGCCACCGCTTCATAACCCGGTCCTTTATACGCAATGCTGACCTGTGTTTCATCGATACGCAGATCGGCCACCGCACCTTTTACCTGGTGCTGGTTGCGGAAATATTCGGCGATCTCCAGTTTCTGCACCTGGTTGGTGTCAGGATGGTTCACCCAGGCTTCTTCCAGTTTCCCTTTGATCTCGGTGGTCTCTGTTTTGCCCTGCAGCGCGTCTGCATGGTTCAGCGTTATGCCTGTTACAGAAAAGAAAAGTACAATGGCAAAACTCACCATCGACAAATAAATATGCAACCAGCGGGATACCTGCGCCAGTCTTCGTTTGGAATTCGCGGTCTTTGTTTCTGTTCGTTTGATCTCCTGGTTCATCGTGTTCTCAGTTCACGGTTCTTTTCCTGTATTCCAGTGAAGCGCCCGCCACTTCAGTATTACCAGGCAGTGATACCTGTTGTATTTTTTTTGCGCAGTTGATCTCTTCGCTCATTAGCTGGTAACTGCCGTGTTCGCGTACCACTTCTATGTTCACAGTATATTTTCCGGGTTTCACATAATTGCCTTTATCATCCTTACCATCCCATTTGAGCGAATATTTTCCTGCAGAACGTGTGGCGCTCGATATCATGCGCATATCACCTGTATTTCCTGTATACACATCATGATTGGCGCTGTACCAGGCACGTAATTCGTGCAGCCAGCGGTCTTTATTGTACCATACGGCAATGGTACGTACCGTTTTTTTATCCTTATCGGTGATCCAGACAGCGGCAAAGGGCCTGCGGGTAAAACCGGGCAGCTGCGCCAGTTCCAGGTTGATCAGCAGTTCAAAATTCTCGTCCCACTGATCTGCGGCAGGTTTTTCTGCAATGGGTACAGGCGCTTCGGGTATGGTTAATGCATCCCATCCGGTACTTTTTACCTGTTGGCCGGTTTTGGTCACCAGCAGGTATTCTGTTCCGGGGATACTGGTCGCCAGTGTTGCACCCTCTTCGGGCGTCAATACATTCATGGCCGTAGCCAATGCACCCGCATCTGTAGCCTGTGGCGATACCACGGTAACGCTGATCACTTCTCCTGCCGGCATCCCCGTACGCGGATCAACAATATGTGAGTACCAGCGGCCCTGGATGTTCTCGCCTCTCCGGTAATTACCACTGGTGGCTATGGCCCTGTTATTGAGCAGCAGCTGGTTCAGCGGCGCATCGTTCTCGGCATCCGCCTTCGGATCACTTACACGGATGGTTTCGGCGTGGTTGCCACTAATGACCATATCGCCACCAATATTCACCAGTACCGCTTCCACCCCGTTTACCAACATGGCAGCATCTGATGCATGCTGAATAATATAACTCTTGGCAAAGGAATTCAATACCAGCGGTGCCTGGCTGGTATGTGTTGCAGTTTGCGCATGGGCGTCCAGTTGCCAGTGTGTGGTCCGAACCTGTGCCACCGCCTGCTGTATGGCTTCTTTAGTGGGAAGGTTTTGACGGGCTGCCGCTTCTTTCCAGAGTTGACTGATCACCTGCGCCGATGCATCCAATGCGCCGTTGCTTCGGTCTCGCCATTGGTCAAACAGGTCCAGCACTTCAAATAGTTCCCGCGATACAGCTACCGATTTGCCCGTTGTCTGCATCCACCGGCTGAATTCGCTTGTCGCATCATAACCACTGAGAATATGTGATAACCTTTCTATCTCGTGCAAAGCCGCCGCTTCTGCCTCGGCCGCCTGTTTCTCTGAACCCGTTTTCACTTTGATCTGTAAGGATGTACCCAGCACATTTTCGTAATGCGATACATAGAGGCCCGTTCTCTTATCCCATAAAGGAGCTGCTTTCAGCGATAAACTGGCTAACCCGGCAAAGAGGGTACAGAAAACAAATGTTCTTATCAATTTCATGTCTTCGGTTTTATGATACCTGCTTCAAAATAAGACGATACACCATTCTATGGATACCGGTCATCAATTTCTTATTCTTTCCCGTTTTGTATAGAGATAATAGGTGATGGAGGGTTTTTTGCCGGTCACCCGAGATTAATGAGTGAATGAGTGAATGGGGGTGGTGATTATGTATTGGAGCTGTCCATGAGCGAATTGCCATCAAACAGATATGCGGTATAACAAACCAAGCACTTGGCAGGGGATCTTTCAAAAAAATACGCCTCATTGGTTAGATGAGGCGCATTGTGCAGGCTGTAAAGAAGTATTATTTCTCTTTGGATTCTTTCTTATCAGTATTCAAAAAAGCAGCACGGACAGGTGATGGTGCAGGTTTACCTTTGATACCCTGCCACAGGATCTCATTGAAAACAAGGTCAGGCACAGCATCTTCCTTGCTCCAGTTGTATTTGGCAGAAACGTTCGCCATTTTGGTGTTGGATGGGTTCTTGTCCTGCAGGTTAACATTCGACGGTAAATGGGTAAACGTGCTGTAATCCGGCTTACTGGTAAAAGAGCGCCACATAGGTGTGGCAGCCGCATCATATTGTGTCATGGGCGGCAGACCAAGAATCAGTTCCATGGTACGCAACATCCCGGAAGTTGTGTACATGGTATGATCCACATAGTTCCTTTTTACATGGGGCCCGATCACAAAAGCCGGGCTCCTGTGTGCATCCACATGGTCCGGACCATTTTGCGCATCATCCTCCAGTATGAATACCACACTTTCTTTCCATACAGGACTTTTGCTCAGATGATCGATCAGCATGCCCACGGCCAGGTCATTGTCTGCCACATGTGCAAAGGGAGTAGGCCGTCCCGCCTGCATACCTTCCGTATGATCGTTACCCAGGCGGATAGTAGAGAAACTGGGCAGCACATTCAGCGCTACCAATGAATCAAAATCTCTCTTCCATTGGAAAAAACGGGTGGTATCGGGTATGGTCAGTGTATACGGTGCATATACAGCCGAATGGTCTTTCAATACATCTATCCTGGGTTTTTTACCCTGGTAATCCGCTACGAATTCCCCATAGGTCCGGTAGCTGACATTGTAACGTGCACACTGATCCCAGATAAAACCATCGCGGTTATTGCCGATCTTCAGCGTCCCGGATGTACCATGGGTGCCGCCTCTTCCGCCATAACTCGACTGCCAGTTCTTTTCTACGTAATCCGTAGCATAGGCGCCCATACTCCAGTTGTGGCCGTCGGCGCTCACTTCTGCATCTACATAAAAGTTATCTAGCAAAACATAATCCCTCGCCAGTTTATGCTGGTTGGGCGTAATGTTCTCACCAAACAGCAACAGGCTGGTATCTCCGTTTCCTCCTTTCACATCGCTCAATACCTGGTCAAAGGTTCTGTTTTCTTTGATGATGTAGAACACATATTTGATCGGCGACTTTTCGCCCACTTTACGGGGAACGGGGTTGCCTTCTTCTCCTTCTGTTACCAATTCCTTTGCCTTACTGTACGGCGTATTCTTATACACGGCTTTGGTATATACGGCCAGCTGTTCGGCAGAAGGTGTTTTGATAATGCTCAGCGTACCCAGGAATAATCCTCCGATATACTGTACATTGGCAGGTCTGGTACTATCGCCCTGGTGACTGATCACTACCTGTTTCTTGTTTACAGGATTGGGGCCGAACGGATTGGCATAAGAAGTAAGTCCCTTGCCATTGGTTACGTATATATTGGAGCCCACCACTTTTACATTCGTGGGAAACCAGCCAACAGGAATAAATCCTTTCGATCTGCTTTTTGATACCACTGATACATCAAATACGGCCAGGCAGTTATTATCTGCATTAGCGATATACAGTGTTTTTTCGTCCTCACTTAATGCTACCCCATTACTGGTTGAACCACTGGGTGCATCGGGATACAATGCGGCATTCAATGTTTCCACCACCGTAAGGCTCCTGGTATCGATCACAGAAACCGAATTATCGTTTGCATTGGCCACATACAGGTAGTTCCCGTTTTTGGTAAGACAAAGCTCATTCGGATGATCACCTACCGCAACCTCGCCGATGATCTTTGCTTCACTGATCCCATATACCAATACCTTCTTATCGCCCCAGAGGCTGATGTACAGTTTTTTCCGGTCAGTAGAAACTTTACAGGTGTAGGCTTCTGAGCCAAGGTCTACTTTTTTCAGCAGGCCTTTTGTTGACAGGTCGAAGACATACAGGCTTTTGTCTTCTTTGGTAACCACGAACAGTTGGTTATGATCGGCATCTTCTACATCCAATCCTGCGGTACCTATGGCATTGGGCCACGATTTACCCAGCACAAAAGAATCTACCAACTGCAGTTTATGATCATTGATCGCATAACGGATAACCCGATTATCATGCCCACCCGAAGCGTACAGGAACTGGTCATTTTTTCCGAATGCCAGCCCATACCAGGACTTTGCAATTTCGATACTGTCCAGTTTAACACCTTTCTGTACATCGAACAATTCGATCGATTGTGTACTTTGGCCGTTGTTGGTAACAGCCATATATTTTCTATTGTTGCTTACTACCAGGTTCAGTGGCAGGTCGCCCAGGGGAAGTTGTTTACCAACGGGAGTCAGGTACCACCCGTTAGGCAACAATACCCTTTTCTTGTCGAGTTCAGACTGGGTTTGGGAGAAAGCTACAGCCGCAAAAAACAAGGGCAGCAACGTCAAGCCAAAGGAAATAAATCTTTTTTTCATATTGACATATTTAATGTGTATGCCCAGCAGTTATTGCCAGCCGGCATTCTGTACCAGTTTTGGATTCAGCAACAATTCTGTTGCGGGAATAGGATACAGGTATTTTTTATCATCAAAGCTCTTGGGCGTATTGTTCAACCAGAGCAGGTTCCCCTTGCTTCCCTGGGATAATTTGGATGTAACATTATCCAGCAGAAAATAGGTAACTCCGGGAACACGTGTAGCAGGCACTTTATCAACAAACGCCACATCAAATTTACCATCTTCATTAAGGTCGAGTAATTTATCTTTTGCGGGAACATATATGCCATCATACCCTTTTTCAAGCAGTTTGCCTGCTTTCCAGCGCCTAAGATCATCAAAGCGGTTTCCTTCAGCAGCCAGTTCCACGGCCCGCTCGCGCCTGATCTCCAGCAGTACTGAACTGGTAAGATCGGGATACAGTTGTTTCATGTATGGATCCGAAATAACGGGCATGGCGGTATTGATGATACCTGCCCTGCTGCGCAATGCACCGATGGTCTGGTTCCAGTCTGCTGCGGTAAGCGCCCCTATCTCTTCTTTTGCTTCGGCATAGTTCAGCAACACTTCTGCATACCGCATGATGGGAATGGAGTTATAGCTTTCGGTACGGGTATCGTAATATTTATCATCCAGTGAAAATTTCTGGATCTGGTATCCTGAGTAGGTCACGGTGAAATCCGGAGGGGCCGGTGTTCCATCGGTACGTTTGTAATTACCTGCGCGGATCGTACCCTTCAATCTTGCATCACGGTTCTTTACCTCATCCTGGAACTGCAATGTATCATAACCCGCCTTATCGGTGAACCTGGTTCCATCAATGTTCAGGTAGGTATTTACAAATGTTTTAGACAGACCCAGTCTGGCACCCAGTGTGGCACTGTTAAACCACCAGGCTGCATCGTGCCATTTCTTCAGTGAATTGTTATATACGGATGCCAGTAACACTTCTGTAGAGACAGGATTCTCACTGATGAAAAGCGAACGGTAATCTTTATCAGGCGCACCGGTATTCTGCAGTTTATACTGACCACTGGCCATTACCTTGGATGCCGCATCCGCTGCCTGCTGAAACCACTGTGTAGCAGTAGGCTGAAAGCTGATCTCTGTATGATACTTTCGGAAACTGCCTTCAAACAAACAGATCCTTGACTTATACGCCAGCGCCACCCATTTGGTGATCTGTGTAGCGGAATTGTCTTTGGTATCGTAGATATTGTTACAGGCAAAATCAAGATCGGCCAATACGGAATCCATTACCAGTGTCCTGGAATCCTGTGTTTTGTACAGGGCTGAATCTTCTACTCCCAGTGTTTTACCATACCAGGGCACATTACCAAACCGCTTCACCATATCAAAGTAAAAAGCAGCGCGGAAAAACCGTGCAATACCGGCATAATGATTCCTGGCTTTTAAAGGAATAGCCGGGTTATTGTACCGCTCCAGGAAATAATTGATGTTCCTTAGATTGGTCCAGGTCCAGCCGGATGACTGCTGGCTTCCGAACACCCCGCCAACATATTGCGGAACTGAATTGGGTACAGTGATGTCGGACATCACATCTCCCTTGTATATGTCCGAACCGGTAGGTAAGCCTCTTACATAAAACGAATTGGCATACAGCTGAAGTGTGTTCTCACTTCCAAATGCCTGGTCAGGCGTTAATTTATCCAATGGCGATTTATCCAGAAATTTGGTACAGGAGGCCAGTGCCATCACAGTCACCAGGTATATAACTGTCTTCTTCATAATAATTTCTTTTGTGTTCTTTAGAAAGTAATGTTGAAACCGAATGTGTAACTCTTCTGCATAGGGTAAGAGAAGCCATCGCCGCCACCTGCATTGATCTCCAGGTCTGATGCTTCGATCACTTCAGGGTCAAAGTTTTTCGTGACCTTATGCATAGGCGAGAACGTGAACAGGTTCTGACCGGTAAAATAGAATCGGATACTGTTCACTTTTAAACGACTGATCACACTCTTTGGCAGTGAATACCCAATGGTCAGGTTCTTCAACCGGAGGTAACTGGCATTTTGCAGATAACGGGTTTGTTGTACCGCCAGTTCACGTGTACCGGATAAAGCCGTATAACCTCTGTATCTCGGGAAGTAAGCATCCTGGCTTGGATTTTCCTCCGTCCACCTGTTCAGGTTAAATGCCGGCAGGAAACTGTAGGGTCGATTGCTCTGCCCCCAGAAATACGCCGCTTCCGTAGAAGGGTACCAGTCTCTTTTACCCACGCCCTGGAAGAATACAGACAGGCTGATATTGTTCCACTCAACATTACCCGTAATTCCATAAGGCAAACGGATAGACGTGTTACCGATCACTTTCTGGTCTCCCGGATCGGCAAGGGTATTTTTACCCCTGTTCACCACACCGTCTCCATTGAGGTCCCTGAACTTGAGGTCACCAGGCAGCAGTTTGTTGGCATTGGATACCACGAAATAGCTCTGGTTGGCATGTTTGGCAATATCATCCTGTGATGTAAAGAAACCGATGGTCTCAAATCCCCAGATATCGCCCAGGCGCTGTCCTTCATAGTAGCTGGACAACAGCTGTGTTGGATTATAGAACTTGGTGATACGGGCAATATTATCTGCCAATGTAAAACGAACGCTATAGGTTAAGGGTTTACCGGCCAATTTGGTCTGGTCATTCCAGGTAAGTGAAAGTTCCCAACCTTTTGTTACCAGGTCGGCATAGTTACCTCTGGGTACGGTTGCTCCGAACACAGAAGGCAGTGGCTGACCGGTGGTGATCATACCGGTGGTATTACGCTGGTACCAGTCGCCGCTGAACACTAATCGCCTGTTCAATACTTCCACATCAAGACCCATATCGAAAGTGGTTGATTTTTCCCAGGTAAGTCCATTCGGTATCACACCCGGCATTTGTAAATAGTTCGGGAATACACCATTCAGGATGGTAGATGCCGTAGCGGAAGAGATCGTTTCGGCAAATGTGTACGGTGCAATATTACCGTTACCCAATGAACCGTAAGAAGCACGGAGTTTCAGGTTATCCAGCCAGCCCCTTGTTTTTTCCATGAACTTCTCTTCAGAGATCTTCCAGCCAGCTGAGGCAGAAGGGAAGAAACCAAAACGCTGGTTGGTCGGGAACTTGGATGATCCGTCATAACGACCGTTCAGTTCAAATAAGTAGCGGTTATTGAAGGAATAATTCAATCGGTAAAAAGCGCCTACTGTTGACCATTGTGAGCCACCGCCCGTTACACGATAGTTCAACCCGGTAGCCAGGTTAAAATCAGGCAGGTTGTCTATCAGCAAACCATCCCGCTGTACAAACTGGTTTTTGATCTGGTCATACTCTATGTTCACACCACCCAGCAGCTTGAACGCATGTTTGCCAAAATTCTGTGTATAGTCCGCATAGATATTACCCACATAATATTGCTCTTTCACATCGCTGTTGGAAAGATAATTCAGTCCGGATGTGATCAATTCGCCGGGTTTGATACTGTATGGCGTTGTGAAGAATTTACGTGTTTCACCGGTAGTCGTATACAGGTAAGAAAAATCGCCTTTCAGGTTCAACTTGTTTTTGATGATGGACGCATTAAATCCAAGCGTATTACGCAGGAAATTCTGCGAAGCCACCGACTTGCTTTTTCCATAATAAAAATCACCTACAGAATAGGCGCCCACAATGGTCATGGTACCATCGGGGTTCAGCATGGGCGATACAGGAAATGCAGTTACGGCCATCAAACGCCAGATCGCATTTACACCACCCACCGAAGTAAGCGGGTAAGAGTAACTATAGGTAGAATAATCCGTATTGGTATTTACGGTGAGCCAGTCGGTCACTTTGATGCTTCCTTTGAACCTGAGATTGTAGCGGTTGAACTTATCCGTATTGTAACGGAAGATGCCATCCTGGAAATAATATCTTCCGGAAAGTGAGAAGTTCACTTTTTCACTTCCCCCGGAAATACTGAGCGAGTGTTCCGTGGTACCGTTATTGTCTTTGTAGAGCTCCTTGAACCAATCCGTATTGGCGAAATACTGGTACTTGCCCGTAAGTGGATCAATGGTTGTCTGCGGCAGACTGGGGTTTTCAGCATGCGCTTTTAAAGAATCCAGGTATGCCAGAGAAAATCCAAGCTGCGAGTTGATGGTTTGGGGATGCGAGAGATAATCGTTCCAGGAGTAGAATGACTCATCAAAGTTCTTGGCCCATGTATAAGAATCGGATACCAGGTCGGGTGTAGTAGTACGCTGGTTGATGGCGTAATTGGCACTGTAACTCACCTGTATCTTATCACGTTTGGGAGATTTGGTGGTGATCAGGATCACGCCGAAAGCACCCCTGGCGCCATAAATAGCGGCAGAAGAAGCATCTTTCAGTACGGATACACTTTCTATATCGTTCGGATTCAGTGTAGCAGGGTCACCCGGTACTCCGTCGATCAGCACCAGTGCACTTCCTCCTGAACCGATAGAAGTGGTACCACGCACATTATAGGTTGCCGTACGGGTAGGTTTACCATCCACTATTTTAATATTCAGGTTAGGAATAGCGCCCTGTAAACTACGGGTGATATTGGCATTGGGCCTGTCTTCAAAATATTCATTCCCTACCTGGTCAACCGCACCGGTCAGGTTCACTTTCTTCTGTGTACCATACCCTACCACCACTACTTCGTTGAGATCATTCTGTGAGGCGGTAAGCACAAACGACAACTGTACGGTCTCTCCCGATCTTACCTGTACGGTCTGCTTCAGTGTTTTGTAATTGATATAACTGATGGTAATGGAATAATTACCAGGAGCAAGAGATACTGTAAATTTTCCATCGTTACCTGTCACAATCACTTTGCCTGATCTTTCAATAACCAGGTTGGCTCCTGCAAGGGGTGTTCCGTTCTGGTCTTTTACCACTCCGGAAATTCTTCCGTCGGCAAAGGGTGCAATGATTTTTCCACGATTGCCTGCAAAGAGTTGTGTAACCGGAGTCATACTGCATATTGCAGCAATAGCAATACAAATGAGTCTGAATGACCCATTCAGGGGAAGAAGTTTCTTCATAATACTGATTAGTTTCTTACGTGAGGGTTTGTGAATGTTACTTCACGTTTCGGCTGCAAGGTAGTCGGCCAAAATTCATTTTATATCTTGATAAAAAGAACAAATTGTTAAGTTAACATTAACACATTTCTGCAAGAAATGATTAATAAAATCCGCCTAATCAAAACGTGCTATACAAATATTCTTTCTTGACAAAAAAACAATACCCGGCATCTTTCGATACCGGGCATTTCAAACGCATACATAAAAACTAACAACCTGCTATATGAAAATAGTCATGACTACTTTTCAGTATATGGACGTTCCTGTATCTGATCTAGCTGATCCGGAACTGCATTGAGATCATAATAATTATGTCTCACTTGTTTCCCCTTTATGGTAACAATCCTGAAACCGGAAGGATCTTTTCCTAAAGGTTTACCAACAGGGCCCGTTGTGATCATATGTATTCCACTCCCCTTTCCAAAAGCATTCCTGTGATAATGGCCGGCAAATACATAACGGATACCATACTTCTTAAAAATGGACAGGTATCTCTTTCTGGTTAACAGGGGTATGTTAAAATATCCATCTTTTTCATTCGGTGTTTCCAGAAACAAGGGATGATGCAGAAATACCATGATTTGCTTGCGCTTCCATTCCTGCCGCGCAGAGTCCAATACACGGATCAACCAGCTTTCCTGCTCCAATGCCTTTTCTTTCACATTATTGGGAGCAGACAGGTACAAAGAATTCAATACAATACCCAGCATCGGGCCTTTTGTAAAAGAATAAAAATCAGGTCCGAACTCCTTATTATATGCCATGATGTTCTCCAGCGAAGGAGTATTGCCCACATCATGGTTTCCTGCCACACTATACAACGGTATGCCCGGTGCTATACCACCGATAATGGAACGATAAGCCCTTACCTGTGCGGTATCAAACGGACGATTCACCAGGTCGCCGGTAACGATCACAAAAGAAGGCCGTAAACGATTGGCTTCCTGTATGGCTTTGGTAAAATTTTGGGTTTCTTTTTCAAAAGATCTGTTTTCATTGAAAAATCCAAACTGTGGGTCAGACATTTGTATGAAAGAAAATGTTTCTTCCCTCGCATTTCTGGCACTTATACAGCCTGAGAAAAACGTTATACCCAATAAGGCGATAACCAATGACTGCTTACTGACGTTTGTGTGTATTCTTTTCATGTAACAGATTTTAGTAGCCCGGGTTCTGTGGTTTCAGATTGGTATTGGCATCCATTTCTTTCTGAGGAATCGGCCAGAGCAATTGATTTTGCGTAAACTTTATACCCAGCTCATTTGCAAAAGTCAGTACATCCTCAAAATGGCTCGTTTTAAGATTATACACTTTCCTGGTTCGCTGAATATCAAAGAATGACTTATTCTCATAAGCAAGTTCATGGTATCTCTCTCTCCAGATAGCTTCGCGAAAATCTTCCCTGGTCAAGCCCTGCAGTTTGGGTAATTCGGCTCTTGTGCGGATCTTGTTAACCTGATCATACGCAAACGTGGTAGGTCCATCTACCTCATTGGAAGCTTCTGCATACGTAAGCAACACTTCCGGCAAACGTAACAAGGTCCAGTTTTCATCCGAATTTTTATCACCATTGGCTCCGGCAGCTTCTTCCAGGTAGAACTTATATAAAGCATGGGGGAACTTGACAATTTTAGTTGTGCTTCCTGCAGCAAAATCTTCAGTGAAATAAAATTGTTTTTGTTTCACCCGCTTATCATTAGGCTCATACGAGTTAATAAACTCCGGAATCGGAGAAACCGTATTCAGTGAACTTGACAATTTTGAGATGTCATTGGGGCTCACAAATTCTGTAATCCTGTTTGTAGCAACACCCGCCAAATATTGAACTTGGAAAATCAATTCTCCCTGGTTTTTATTAGCCCTGTTATGCAGGTACAGATAATTATCAAACAGACTATAATAATTAGCATCAATAACTTCTTTTGCTTTAGACGCTGCTAATACATAATACTCTCTCCCTTTATTCAAAGGATAGCCCGCCATAGTAAGATAAACAGAAGCAAGCAAAGACTTGGTAGCACCAATAGATGCTTTGCCCGTTTTACTAATTGCAGGCATTCCTGATTTTTCAGCTGTTTGCAGATCAGCAACAATCAATTCATAAATCTTTTCTTTGGGAGATCTTGCAGGATATAAATCCGGACTGGCAAAGTTAATCGGTTCAGTAAGCAAGGGTATGTCACCAAATAGGCGAACTAAATAATAATAATACAAGGCACGCAGAAAATGCGCTTCCCCGAGTAATGATTGTTTGGTTGCCGGATTCATTTCAATAGCAGGTATCTTCTGAATGGCCAGATTGGCATTAGAGATACCCCTGTAGAAACCCGACCAGATCGTGTAAAAAGCAGGCTCGTTTGCCGAATTGGTATGTGTAATCGTGTTTTCCTTGTACTGTGACCCACCCCTATTCACATGTCCTGCAGGCATTTCCATAAGTGACCATACTGCATCACCCCGAAATTCGATTTCCTGTGTAAAGGTCTGTAAAGCGGGGTAAATGCCTACAATCGCCGCATTTGCCTGGCTGGCAGTAGTAAAGTAAGCCTCCTGTGTAAGGGCAGATTGATTGTTTTCATTCAAAAACTCTTTTTGACAGGATACCGACAGTAAAGCAAAACAAAAAGCAAGTATATATGTATTCTTTTTCATTGTATTTCAGGATTTAACTTAGAAAGTAACGTTTAACCCAAACATAAAAGTCCTGGGTTTGGGATAGTTGGTATAAGTAATACCTTGTGAAAAAGCAGTGTTATAATTATTCAGTTCCGGATCGTAACCAAAATAATCGGTAATCAGGAAAAAGTTCTGAACAGAAGCAAATACACGTAACGCGCTGATCCGCATTCTGTCTGTAACCGTCTTGTTGAACTGATAGGCAAGCATCAGATTTTTACCCCTTATAAAAGACCCGTCAGTCAGTTTCCGGGTATCCATGAAATAACTGTAGCCGGTTGGCCTCAACTGCTCCAACACCGCATTCTGATTGGCAGGTGTCCATGAATTCAGTACTGTAGCATAGTTATTGGCTATCCCAAAACGGCCTTCGCTGGAGTTACGTGTATTATTAAAGATTTGGTTCCCTTTCTGGTACTGTAATTCAACTGTAAAAGAAAAGTTTTTATACGTAACATTATTGGAAAGTGTTCCATAAAAATCAGGTATACCCTTGCCGATAATTGCACGGTCGTTGGCATTGATTTTACCATCATTATTCTGATCCCTGATGATAACATCACCCGGAAGTTTGCCATAAAGCTTGGCTTGTGCGGCCTGGTCTGTACTGTAAATTCCATCTCGTATATAACCAAAGATAGAACCCACCGACTCTCCAACGCGAATGATCTGGTTTTCTTTGAACCCATAAATGATATCTTCATTGTTACCACCTAATGCAGTTACCTTGTTCTTCAACCATGAAAAATTGAAATTGGTAGACCAGTTAAAATTTTTCTGTTGTATGTTGATGGTATTCAGGGTGATCTCCAGACCCTTGTTCTCCATATTCCCGATATTTTTGGTAACGTTCGCAAATCCGCTTGAAGAAGGAACAGGCGCATCTAACAGAAGATCGACAGTATTCTTGTAATATACATCCACGATCAGGTTAATCCGGTTATCGAACAATCCTAACTCAGATCCAATATTAAATTGTCGTGTCTTCTCCCATTTCAGATCCGGGTTGGCCAGTCTTCCAATAGAAGCACCCGTTGTTCTGGCTCCGAATATATAGGTATTGGTGCTGAGGTTGGCAAGTGAGCGGTAAGAGCCAATAGCTGAGTTTCCGGTTAAACCGTAACTGATACGCAGTTTGAGATTGGAAACCGTTTTGCTGTTCTTCAAAAAATCCTCATCAGACACCTTCCATGCAAAAGCGCCGGAAGGGAAAAATGCGAACTTATTATTGTCACCAAAACGAGATGAACCATCAAATCGGCCTGTTACCGTAAAAAGAAATTTATTCTTCAATGTATAGTTCACCCTGCTGAAATAAGATTCCATCTGGTAAGCACTTGATGAAGAACCAGGCGCCAAAGGTGTTGCACCCGCACCAAGGTTAAAATACTGGTAATAATCGTCCGGCATTAATGTGGTAGATGCGGTCCAGCCCAGGAAATTCTGTTTTTGTTTTTCCGTACCCAATACAAGATTCAGGCTGTGATTTTCATTGAAGCGCTTGTTATAGTTAAGCCTGTTAGACCATACCCAAAAAGATGTTTCATTACTATTGATACTGGAACTGTTTTGCCTGGTACCACCCTGCAATTTAGAACTGTTAAACCTGGGATTTACCTCATTGATGACATTAGCGCCAAAAGTGGAAGTAAATTCAAGTCCATTCATAAACTTGAAAGTTGCATAAGCGTTGCCATTGAAAGCACCTGTTTTATTAAGGATCTGGTTCTCGTAAACCTCGGACAGGGGGTTATCCAGTTTTTCCAGGCCCGCGTAATCTCCGCCATACCCATAGGCGCCATCAGTATATTTGAACGGCACAAAAGGAACCATTTCCACAATATTCCTGATCACATTATAAGAGCCATTGGAATCGTCCACACCTCCTTCTGCTTTTTTACCATATGCTACAGTAGCTCCTACTTTTAACCAGGGTTTTACGTTTTGGTCAATCGTTGCTCTAATATTGTATCGTTTCTGATAACTGCCTCTAATAATACCATTATCCTCTGCATAACCAAGGAAAAAACCATAGTTTGTATTGTTATTGGAACCCGTAACCGATAAATTATGATTCTGGCTGACTGACGCCCTGAACACTTCTTTACTCCAGTCTATATCATAAATGGGCTGTGGTATGCCATTGTTATCAAGTGAAAACAGTTCCTTGTTACCCAGGCTATTTCCTACGAGGTAATTTTTTCTTTTAATAACAGGATCAACATATTTGCCCGCCCGGAAGCCGGCCGAGTCAAATTTCTGTGCATTCTGGTAAACCACTTCTTCCAGATCAAGCCACTGCCGGGCATTCAATACTTTCAGGTTCCTGGAAGGAGGCAATTGATTAAGACTGATATAAGTATCATAACTGATAACATTCTTGCTTTTGGCACCGCGTTTAGTGGTTACGATAATAACTCCATTAGAGCCCCGTGTACCATAAATAGCCGTAGCAGAAGCATCTTTCAGGACATCAATCGTTTCAATATCATTCGGATTTATGTTCGACAGACCTTCCGTCCATTCTATACCGTCTACAATATATAAGGGATCGTTAGATGCGTTAATAGAACTGAAGCCCCGGATGGAAACCGAGGTTCTTCCTCCAGGTTTTCCAGAATTAGTGGCTACATTCACTCCGGCAATTTTACCCGCCAGTGATTGTTCTGCATTAATTGCCGGCCGCTGCATCAGGTCCTGCGACTTAACACTACCTACCACCCCTGTGAGATCTGCTTTCTTAACAGTACCATATCCCACTACTACAATATTACCAAGGTCGTTAGAAGAAGCTTTCATACGAATCAACAGGGAATTACCATTCCCCTCTTTCAGTAAAAAGTTGTTGATTGTTTGGTTTTCATACCCCACGTAATTAAATAGAATCTTATAATAAACGCCGGGCTTGAGTTTATCAAGCCGAAACCAACCTTCTTTATTGGTAGAAGCAAAAAAAGTTTCTGAAGCTTGCGTAGCGGAAGCAGATGAACTGACTTTAACGGAAACACCTTCCAGAAGGTCACCTGATTCAGATACAACAGTTCCTGTAAGTACGTTAGATTTAACAACATCCTGTGCAGAAACGCTGCCACATACAACCATTATTAGCACGAAAGAAGATAATAATAGTTTGAAAGAGAACATCCTTAATCGTTTCATATTTTATATCTGTGTTTAGACAATCCTTTCCTGTACCTGATTTTATCAGGCATTCACCTATACCATTACTCTGGTTGATTATTTTTTCCGGATCACAAAATGATCATCAACATATGTAGCAACAAGTCCGTTCATGTTTGCTATCAATGTCAGGATATTATTAAGTTGATCAGTCGGCAAAACCGAACCGGTGAAATAAAGTCCCTCTATTTGTTCGGCATCATACTTTACAGGCGTGTTATATATCACACTCAACTTATTAAAGACACTGGCCAATGGTTCGTTTTGGAAATTCAGATCATTCAATTTCTTCACTGGAACCTTCTCTTTGGCAAGCTGCAAATCATCCGTAGTAAACTCACGTATTACATTCACAGAACGGTCTTTGGTATTAATTGAAACCTGTTCTCCCGGCGTCAGATATATCGCATCAAAAGAACTGATATAATCCGGGGCATACACTTTTACCTTACCGGAGAAAAGGCGTACAACCAGTTTATTATGACCGAATGTGTTTACTTCAAACTCAGTACCAAGCGCCATTGTAGAAAAATCAGCTGTAAGAACAGAAAAAGGTTTTGCCGGATTTTTCTTTACTTTAAAATAGGCTTTACCTGTAAGGTATACATCACGCTTTTCAGCATCGAACTGTTTTTTATACCGGATGGAACTACCCTCGGACAGTGTTACTTCTGATCCGTCTGGCAACTGAATGTTCATATCAACAGCAGCACTGTTCTTTCGATATACGATTTCAGAGACAGATGTATGTACAACCCTATCAGCGGTAATAGGCTTCGGTTCGGTTATTCTATCCCTTGAAAAGAAAAATTCCATTAGTAATAAAGCTAGCAATAGAGATGCAGCCACCTGCCAATACCATTTCCGGAAAGGGATTATTTTTGCCGAACCTGAACGAATAGCCTGCTGTTCCTTTTTGTCAATGTCCGAATAGAACTGCTTTTCAAGATCCTTGCGAAAATCACCACTATCCTGATTAATCAAATTTTCCAGTTCCCTGGATTCTAGTGAAGAAATTTTTCCTTCCCACAGTTTTTTAATTAATTCTTTAATTCTGGTCATCCGTAATATAAAAACGTGAAGGAAGTGTTTTAGGAGGGGATGTTCTATGTTACCTTAATGTTAACAAACTACAGGTGCTCGAAAATGATATACAGTAACAAACTGTACGATGATTGGGAGTATTTTGTAAGTACGTGTTTCTTGATCGACTTATTAGATTCTATAATGTAATCTTTTACCGTTGATTTCGCAATATTCAACGCTTCACTGACTTCTGCATAGCTTTTACCTTCTAATTTGCAGAGCTCAAACACCTGTCTTTTTTTGGGGGGTAGCATATTTATCGCCTCCTGGAGTAAGGCTTCTTTATGATAAACCTCATGCAAAAGTTCTTGCTGATTTTCCATTTTGCCCTCCTCTTCTAACAATAAAGAAGTTTCAGTTTTCAGCTTGGCACGCAACATGCCCCTAATATGGTCAATGGAACTATGATAACTTACCCTGAAAAGCCATGCGGCCACAGATTGCTTATCACTAAACCTGCTGCGGTTTTCCCAAAGTTTCACAAACGTATCCTGCAGGATATCTTCAGCAACATGAGGTTGATGAATAATTTTAAGAATATTTGCCAAAACCGCGTCTTTGAAATAGGTATATATTTTCCCGAACGCTTCTGAATCCCCATTTGAAAAATCTGCAAATACATATTTTTCAGGCACACCCGTCGACATGGTCTTTTTTGGCCGAAATTAGGCGTCTGTTTTATAGAAATCGTTGCAAGCAATATTAAGTAATCTTTAAGAAAACCTTTTATATCGAAAGTTTCGTATATAATTATTAAGAAAAGTCACTATACAACAAACTTAATCTACCATTAAAATTGGTAAAAAGAAAGACTTTAGATAGTGCTACCCGGTTGATAAATCTACAAATTTCAGCAGCAAAGTACATGTGCTCATTGCCAATGTATACAATCGATATGATTTGTGCAAAGCCTATGCCAGGCTGTCTAACATTTCTGTAACCTTTGATCTTACTCCCCGTGGTTCTTGACAGTCGGCGTAACAGTTTTCTTATTCTTCAGATATCCTCACTCACCGATCGTCATTTTCTTTATCACTCAATAGCGATTTTTTTCCTGCACTCCTATGAGATATTTTCCTGAAAAGAGCTTTCACCATCTGTTCATCTGCACCGCTGATCACAACGGTCATCAGGATCAGGTAAAAGAATTCAGATTTTTCCCCTTTGGGATATAACAAATAGGTACCTGCCAAAATGAGAACTACGAAAAATATTATGACGGAAGTAGCAGATATCTTATTCAAATATTTCATGCCGCTATTTTGATAATGGAATTTACCAAATATTTATAAATCACCAAAAGAATGGGCAAATAGGCAGTGGGCCAGCTTGAGTCATTTGGCCGCGCCCTTCAGGGCGTGGGCATAAGTTCTCTTCTTTTAATAAATGGGCTTTAGCCCAGTGTCATACCATAAGGCTGGAGGAAGCTAGCTATTGTCACTTCGGGCTGAAGCCCGGTACTGTATTTTTAGAAGCTGACCCTATCCACGCCCTAAAGGGCGCGGCAAATATGAAACTCCATTCGAGAACCGACAGGGAAATCTCCGTGTTCGTATCATACATCAACGTAAGAATACCTGTTTCTCGTTTTTAATATTCTTGTTCAATCTGGTCAGTATGGTAACAAGTACCATATGCAAATCCTCTTTGGGTCTTCTATTTTGTCAATCGTTATTTTTAGCAGTTGGCTTTCGTCAACCAGATAATTATCGTAGCCTCGACGAACGATCGTGCCATCAATGGTGAATAAGGTGTTCATCCTCTTATGTTTCACGTATTTTCTTTCAAATATCTGAGAGAGATCAGGCGAGGTTTGTAATGATTCTTCATCCTCATATGGACCTCCCTTTATGCGCAATGCCATTTAGAACAGTACCTTTGCCGGCAATCGAGATTCGATCAACGAATTGCAGATTCCTCACCAAAATAACACGGGGCGTCACGATGGAATCGTTCAGAAAATATACGGGCGAGATCTCGCTGCTGCGCTACTGATAAATCGCTACCACTTTTATGGAATCAGTATATACAGTCTCTCCCTTTCGTTTCAGCAAAGAAAGATTGGTCAATTGGGCTACTGAGACAAAAGAGATAGCACAAAAAAGCAAGAACAATAGTAGTTTCAACGGCTTTGTTGCATAAATAATATTTAGTTGTAGCAATCTTTCCTTATTTTTTGGTTAATTTATGACCGTATGAAAAAAAGATCCTTCTTAAAGAGCCTTGCCCTGGCGGGGATCAGTGCTCCTTTTTCTGCCAGCGCATTGGATCAATGGATGCAAGTGGCCGCAAAGAGATCCGGCGCTGAACTGGCAGCCGACGATGATTTCTGGCTGGGCATGCGCGGACAGTACCGCCTGAAACCGGATTATATCAACCTGGAGAACGGGTATTACAATATTCTCCCAAGAGAAATCCTGGAAGCCTATATCGGCCATATACGGGAGGTGAATTACCAGGGCGCTTATTATATGCGCACGGTGCAGTTCGAGAACAAGAAAAAAATGGCCGCGAAACTTGCCGGTCTGACAGGATGCAGTACAGAAGAGCTCATCCTTACCAGGAACACCACTGAATCGCTGGATACGATCATCAGCGGTTTTCCCTGGCAAGCCGGCGATGAAGCCCTGATGGCCGAACAGGATTATGGCGCCATGCTCGACATGTTCAAACAGGTAGGTAAACGGCATGGGGTGGTGAACACAGTGTTATCCTTACCGCATCACCCTGCATCAGACGAGGAGATCGTTTCTCTGTATGCCAATGCCATCACCCCCAAAACAAAACTGCTGATGATCTGTCACATGATCAATATCACCGGCCAGATCTTACCCGTTCGTAAGATCTGCGATATGGCGCACAGCAAGGGGGTACAGGTGATGGTTGATGGTGCACATGCCATTGCCCATATCCGTTTCAATATCCCCGACCTGCATTGTGATTATTATGGTGCCAGTCTGCACAAATGGCTTTGCGTTCCCCTGGGTGTGGGTATGCTGTACGTGAAGAAAGAACATATCCCTGCTATCTGGCCCCTGCTGGCAGAGAGCGGCAGGAAAGATGATGATATCGGCAGGCTGAACCACCTGGGTACTCATCCTGTGCACACTGATCTGGCCATCAGCAATGCCATCGACTTTTACCTGCAACTGGGTCCTGAGAAAAAAGAAGCAAGGCTTCGATACCTGCAACAGTACTGGACCGGCAAAGTACGCAACCTGCCGCATATCATCATGCACACACCGGCCGATCCCGATCGCTCCTGCGCCATTGCCAATGCAGGTATCAAAGGCATGAAACCTGCCGACATGGCCGCCACCTTACTGAATAAATATGGTATCTATACCGTAGCCATCAACAGTGCCAATGTGCATGGCTGCCGGATCACACCCAATATCTATACCACTACGGCCGAACTGGATGTACTGGTGAAAGCCTTAACGGAAATGGGATAAAGCACAGCAATTCATTCTTAAGGTGCCAAGACATGGTTGTGTAAAAGGCATTTTTCTTCTGTTCTTCTCTTATTGAAAACTAATGCCATCTGTTCAATTGTATTTCAACTACACCGAATACAATTATTTCAACAAACCTTTCCCGCGGTACCAGGCAATAGTATCTGCCAGGCCGCTATCCAGGGTATGGGCGGGACGATAACCCAGGTTCTCCAGTTCCGTACAGGTGGCGGCCCAGTTACTGGCCCTGAATTCTTTTAAACGTTCCCTGTTGAGCAAAGGAACTTTTCCGCGCAGATTACCCACCGCTTCGGATAACACGGCCGCAAATACCGCGATCCAGGTAGGAACGGTCACTGCAATGGCCGAAACACCTAACTGCTGTTTGATGATGCGGTTCATTTCTGCAGTGGTATAGTTGGCCAGGTCAGATACAAGTACATTCCGACGCGTGTGCGCCGATTCCATGGACAGGAATACGGCTTTTACCAGGTCTGCCACATGCACAAAACTCAGCAGCTGCTCCCGGCTTCCCACATAGAGTTCCAGTTTCTGCTGAACCGCTTGCAATACAAACAGGAAATCCTTATCACGTGGCCCATACACCGCAGTGGGATTGATCACGAGAAAAGGGAAATCGGTGGTCTGGTACAACAGGTTCTCCGCTTCCCGTTTACTGCGGCCATAAGCGGTGATGGGGTTCGGCACAGATAGCGCCGTAATAGGGTCATTGCCCACGCCCGGCCCATAGGAAGCCAGGCTGCTGATGAACACGAATTTTTCTTTCAGCAACTGTTGCTGCTGCAATATGTTCACCAGGCGTTGGGTGCTGGCAACATTCACGTCGTAAAATTCTGAAAGATGCAGGGACTTGGTGATGCCGGCTGCATGTATCACATAATCGAACGCACCGTATTTTTCTGCCGTTTGCTGCAACGTCTGTTGCATGGCCACGCTATCCATCAGATCCAGTTCCAGGAAATGGATGGAAGGATCCGACAGGTATTGACGGCTGCTGGATGCCCGGATACCGGCAAACACACGGTAACCTTTTCTGATAGCTTCTTCCACTAAAAAACTTCCGATAAAGCCACTGGCACCGGTGATGAGAACATTTTTTTGCATCCGGCAAATTATAAGTGTTTGATAAAACAGCGGCGTCGTTTATGCTGTACGGCGTCGAAATGCTCCCAGATAGACTGTACTTTGGTATTCACCTCCAGTTCCGGGTTGGTTTCTGCATAACGGATGCCGTTACGGATATACGATTTGTTCACTTCATACATCAGCAAGGCATTCACACCCTTACCCTGCATGTCTTTGCGGATCGCTACCAGGTACAGGTCGGCCAGGTCATTTTTCTTCAACGCTTTGAGAATATGCACAAAACCAAATGGCAGCAGGCTACCCTTTGCTTTCTGCAACGCTGCCGATAACGATGGCATGGTAACACCAAATGCCACCAGTTTACCTTCCTTGTCCAGGATCAGCGGAACAAAATCAGGGCGTATGAAAGAGAAGTATTGTTTGGTATAATACTGTATCTGTTTTTCTGTTAACGGAACCACACCGTACAGCCCTGCATAAGCATCATTGATCAGCTCAAAAATGGCCGGTGCATACGGCAGGATGTCTTTGGCGCTCCTGGCTTTCAAAACCCGTAAACCCAAACGGCGTTCTACCACACTGGCCATTTTCTCCATCTTCTCGGGTATCACTTCCGGCACTTTTACCAGATACTCTATCCAGTCGGCATCTTTGGAATAACCCAGTTGTTCCATGAACTGCGGGTAATATGGATGGTTGTAGATGGTGGCAAGGGTTCCCAGTTTATCGAAACCTTCTACCAGCATACCTTCATGATCAAGGTCGGTGAAGCCCATGGGTCCATGTACGGCCGTCATGCCTTTTTCTTTCGCCCATTTCTCTACTTCGCCGATGAGACTGGCCGCTATTTCGGGGTCGTTCTCAAAATCTACCCAACCGAAACGCATGTATCGTTTGTTCCATTTTTCGATGAACGCCTGGTTGATGATGGCAGCGATCCTGCCCACCGGTTTCCCGTTCCTGTAAGCCAGCCAGTAACGGGCCTCGCAATAATCGAACGCAGGATTCTTATCCTTTCGCAACGTAGCTTTCTCATCGAAATGAAGCGGGGGTACAAAACAGGGATTCCCCCTGTACAGACTAAGGGGGAATCGTATAAACTCGTCAAGCTCTTTTTTGGTAGTAACCTCTTTTACAGTGATACTCATGGACATGGTTTAGGCATGATCAGGGAATGTACATTACCAGCCTCACCCCATGCGATCATGAATGTTTCATTTCGAGCACATGGAGCTCGTTGGCTACTTTTTCGATCTTACCCAGTGCCTCGTTCAGCTGTTCACGTGTATGCGTGGCCATGATCGATAAGCGGATCAGGGACGCATCGCTTTTTACAGCCGGCGATACTACCGGGTTTACAAATATACCTTCTTCGTACAAACGCTGGTTAAAGCGGAAGGTAAGTTCATTATCGCGGATATACACCGGTATGATCGGTGTTTTGGAAGTATTGATATCAAAACCCAACTCCTGCAGGGAACTGGCCATATAATTGGTATTCTCCCACAATGCATTCTGTCTTTCAGGTTCATTCTGAATGATCTCCAGGGCGGCCATGGCAGCTGCTACCGCTGAAGGCGGTACACTGGCGCTGAAGATCATCGGGCGTGCATTGTGTTTCAGGTAGTTGATCATTTCTTTGGTAGTGGCAATAAAACCACCCACAGAAGCCAGTGATTTACTGAAAGTTCCCATGATCAGGTCTGATTCTTCGGTGAGACCGAAATGATTGGAAGTACCCTTTCCCTTGTCGCCGATCACACCCAGTGCATGGGCATCATCCACCATCACCAGTGCCTGGTACTGGTCGGCAAGACGGGTGATTTCAGGAAGGTTACAGATATCTCCTTCCATGCTGAAGACACCATCTACCACGATCATTTTCACGGTATTGGTAGGCACCCTGCTCAATACACGCTCCAGGTCGTTCATATCATTGTGTGCGAACTTCAATACTTTAGAAAAAGACAACCGGCTGCCTTCAATGATAGAAGCATGGTCCAGCTCATCCAGGATGATCACCCCTGTTCTTCCTGTAAAAGTGGCCACGGTACCCAGGTTAGCCTGGAAACCGGTGGAAAACATCAATGCCTCTTCCTTGCCCACATGGTCGGCCAGTTTCTCTTCCAACTCAATATGCAGTTTGGAAGTGCCATTTAAAAAACGTGACCCCGAACAGCAGCTTCCATACTGCTGGATCGCTTTTTTAGCCGCTTCCGTAACTTTCGGGTGATTGGTCAACCCCATGTAACTATTCGAACCAAACATCAGGATCCTCCTGCCGTCGATCTTTACCTCTGTATCATGATTTTCCTCAATAGGCCTGAAATAAGGATACATCCCTGCTTTCTTCAACTGATCGGGGAGTGTAAAAGCCTGTAACTTTTCCTGTAAACTTTTTTGTATCATAGTTCAATATTTGGGGGTGATAATTTAATTCGGTTATCCTGTACAGGTAGTGCCGGGTTACCAATTTGTTAACTAAACGGGCCGCTGCTGCCCGACTTGACCCATTTTCAGCACCTGCGTTTTGAAAAGGTCGATGTAATAACTACATCGCCAGATCGTACAGGATTGCAAGATAAAGAGAAAACGCTGTACCAAGCCCATTGAAACCCATCTGGATGAACTAAATGACGGTCTGTGCAGTCTGCTAAGGGCTGGTTGGTTTTTCTCCATAAAGTAGATTTATGCCGCAAATATAATAATAAAGGATAGTTTTGCCTTTATTTATTTGCCCAAAACTGCCATTTAGGCACACTCAATGTTACTCGATTATGCTTCAGCTTACTAAAATCTTCCATTTTGAAATGGCACATGCCATTTTTGGATACGAAGGCCCCTGTAAACATATTCACGGCCATTCTTATGAGTTACATATAGGGATTACGGGACTGAATGATGGTTCCGATTATATTCCCCAACCCGGCTTTGAAGTGGACTTTAAGGATATCAAACACCTGGTAGTAACGGAAGTGATCAGTTATTTCGATCATAAGCTGTTACTGTCACGTGATTTTCTGGCAGCCCACCCCGGGCTTACCACCCAGGACAACCTGGTTACCTGGGATATGGAGCCTTCTGCGGAGAACCTGTTGATATTTATTGCGAAAAAAATTAAAAACAGGGTGCCGTCAAACGCCAGGTTATCGTACATGAAGTTGTATGAGACCAGCAATTCCTATGCAGAATGGATAAATCAGGATAATTTTATACCGGCCATTCCACGCTGAGAAAAATGCACTAAACCATTAACATGTTTTCAAAAGCTACAGAATACGCCCTCAGGGCCACCATATTCATTGCACAGAAAGGATCCGAAGTGGCCAAACTGGGGATCGATGAAATAGCACAGGCGATCGACTCGCCCAAATCCTTCACCGCCAAGATCCTGCAGCTGTTGAGTCGCGACAACCACATCGTCAGTTCGGTGCGCGGACCCAATGGCGGGTTTTATCTGACAGAAAAAGCCAAACAATTACCCATCCGGATGATCCTGGAAGCCATGGGGGAAGAAGAAAGACTGGAAAAATGTGTTATGGGACTGAAACAGTGCTCCGAAACGCAACCCTGCCCCATGCACCTGCAATTCAAGCCGATACGTAAACAACTGAAAGACCTGTTTGAGAGTAAGTCCATACAGGAGTTTGCCGCTGAGATCAAAGACGGGGTCATCTTTATCAGTAACAACCCACATTAAGCGGTTTTATCTTCCTCTACCAGTGGCAGGGTAAAAATGGCTTTGGTGCCTACATTGATCTCACTTTCCAGCCGGATAGAGCCATTGTACAGCTCCATGAACTGTTTGGCCACAACCAGTCCCAGACCGGAACCCCGATAGCTGATGGTATTGCTGGCGCGGTAAAACGATTTGAACACTTTCTCCAGTTCATCTGCCGGGATACCGATGCCATAATCCTGTACGCAGATCTCCAGGTCATGTTCCGTATAACTGATGTATAGTTCCGGATTTTTTGAACCTTCCGAATAATTGAAGGCATTTGAGATCAGGTTGGTCAGTACATGCGTAAACAACAGTTCGTCAATGACCACTTTCCTGTGCGAGGGTGTTTCATGTATATGGATCTCACGCCCATCAGCCCTGTTGGAGAAATAGGTATTCACCACAGAATGGATGAGCGGCGAAATGGAAACAACTGTTTGGTTGAACTTGATCTGGCGCGCATCGTACCTGCCTACCAGGAGGATATTGTTCATCAGCTCCGTCATGCGGCTGATCTCGTTTTTGATCTGCTCGGTAGACTTGCCGATCTTGTACAGCAGGCTGCCTTCCAGGCTTCTCACCATGATCTCTATCAGTTCGATGTTGGTGAAGATCACGGTCAATGGCGTTCTGAACTGGTGCGAAGCAACCGATACAAAACTGGCTTTCAGTTCTGCCAGCTCCTTTTCTTTTTCTTCGGCCAGTTTTTTGTCGTGTATATCCATGATACTGCCAGAGATAAAATATTCTTCCTCCTGCGGAGTACCATTCTCTTTCATGATCACGTGTACCCATCTCCAATGACCGTTTTTCTGCTGCAACCGTGCCTCGAATGAAACGCTGACCTGTTTACCCGATTTCAGGTTCACCAGGTTCTCCCGGACCTCTGCCGCATCTTCGGGTATAAAAAAGGATTCGATGGACTGCGACAGGGATTCAGCAGGAAGATAACCGGAAATATCTTCCCAGTAAAGATTGAGGAAGGTGAGTGTATTGCTGCTATTGAGCCTGAATACCACTTCGCCCAGGCTGTTCAGCAGTTTATTAAAATCGTTACGCTGTAATTCGAGTGTTTCCTGCTGGTGTTTCAGCTCATTGATATTAAGATGCGAGCCCACCATATAAACCGGTTTGCCTTTAGCATCCCATTTGGCCACTCCGGAACCCCTGATCCACACATAATAACCCTTCTTATGCAATAACCTGAACTCCAGGGTATAGGTTTCTATTTTCTTATACAGATATGCCTGCAAAGTGGGCTCTACAATGGCAAAGTCATCCGGATGCATCCGGTTTTTCCAGTTCTCATAGGTATGCTCAAATTCATGGTGTGTATACCCGATCATCTCCATAAAAATGATAGAAAAAGAAAGCCGGTCGTTCTCAATATCCCATTCCCACAAACCCTGCTGCGATGCCTGTACCGACATATCGAACCTTTCTATCGATAAAGCATGTTCGGCTTCCGCCCTTTCCCTGCCCAAACGCAGTCCTATGTTATGTGCCACCGCTTTTAACGCATCTACCTCCGTTAGTTCCCATTTTCTTTCATCGGTGCAATTGTCGTAGCCCATCCATCCCCAGAACTCATCTTTCTGGAAGATGGGTACAAAGAGGTAGGTAAAAATGCCCTGGCTTTCCATCACCTCCTTGAAGAACTGGTTATCCGATTCCCTTACAAGGCCGTACATGGTTTTCCCTGCTGATAACTGATTGTACAAACCAGGGAACATATCGTAGCTCACATTACTTAACACAGGATTTCCCAGTTGTACTTCAACACCTTCTTTGCACCATTCCTGTGTATAGAATAATTGAAGATCCCCATCCACCACCCGGTTGCTAAAAATATAACAGCGGTCAACGTCGGTAGAAGCACCCAGCGCTGCAACTACATTTTGTAGTGAATTGTGCAGATCATCCATTTCCAATAAAGCACCATTTGCTTTGGATATGCCGGAGAGGAGGTTTTCCATAATTATAGGGGAGGAGCGAATAAACTATCCTGCCTGCAAAAGTATTCACAGATATTACCTAAAAATATAAGATAATCGTCGAATTAAATAGTAGAATAATCTAACACTAGAAAAATAAACGATTGATTATCAGCGATAACAATGCCTATCCGGTAAATTTCAGCCAATCAGGTAGGTAAGTCCGTCTGTAACGGTCTCGCAGAGGTCTTTGATCTTTTTCTGCTGGCAGAGCAGTTTAAACTGGTCGCGGATGGTTTTATAATCGGCATGTATGGGACAGGGATGCGTGGCGGAGCACCTGCTCAGGCCAAGGCCACATTGTTCGAACACTTCTTTACCATCAATGGCATCGATTACCGCTATAATGGGTTGGTTCATTTGCCTGGCAGTAATAAAAAATCCACCGGTAGGTCCTTTGGCACTGTTGATCACTTCTTCTTTCACCAACACCTGTAACAGCTTACCTACGGTATGTTCGCTGGCATCAATGTATTCGGAGATCTCTTTGATACTGGCTTTTTCATCCGAACTGAACCTGGAAGCCAGGTATATGACGGCTTTAATGGCCGTTTTACAGGTTAGACTAAGCATTTATCTTTCATTTAAAAATTCGCGCCCTTCCTCCGAGATCATTTCATGGGTCCAGGGCGGGTCAAAACTAAGTGTCACCGCAACCTCCTCTCCCGGAAATGTTTCCTGCAAAGCGGTGCGGGCCGCATCGGTGATAGATTCTCCCATAGGACAAAACTGCGTGGTCAGCGTCATGGTACAATAGACCTTCTTCGCAGTCTCGTCAAAATCGATCTGGTAGATCAGTCCGAGATCTACTACGTTCAGACCGATCTCCGGATCTACTACATTCTGCAAAGCTGCCAATGCCACAGTGGCCCTTAGGGTGTTGTTGGAGATCACGTTCATGTTGTACCAGGTTTATGCAGCAGCAGTTGTAACACGTTCCAGTTATACAATACGGAACAGATGATGAGCAGGCCTGCCGCCAGCTGCAAAATAAATACCTGCCCGCCAACAATGCCGGCGGTAAACAAAACAAAACCCAGCAGGTAGGCAATCCCCATCCATTGAAATACAGGATGGCTGAACAGGTCTTTCGGGTTGGGCGTTCTGCCTTTACCAGCCAGGTGATGGTAGACTTTGTTCCAGACAATAAATGGTAAGGTTTTAAAAGTCATACCCAGGATAATGGCCGTGATCCATCCGAAAAAAATGATGAACCCGTATGCAATGGCCAGCCTGGTCTGGGCCTGGTCTGTAAACAATAAGAACAGTACAATGCCCACCAGGAATAGTACCGGTAACACCATCATTGCTACCGACAACAGCGACAGCCGCATCTGTTCATCCACTTTTTTACGGATGCGTTGCCGGTATGCTTTGTAACAGAAGCTACCGAATAACACGATACCTGATGCCACCAATAGTACCGGCGGCAATAACAAAGACCTGTTGCCGGAATACAGGAACACATAGATGAACAGCAATAGCCCGGCATTGATACAGCCATAGATCCACCAGAGATGACGGTCGTTACGGTATTTGGAGATCAGGAACATCGGGATCAGCCTTGACCCCACGCCGGTCACCAGCAACAGGAACCAACCCACGATACCAAAATGCGCATGCAGCGCCAGGTAGTCGAGCGAATTGTGCGACAGTATGGGCTGCGTAAAATTGTGCACCAACAATAAACCTATTGTAGCCGTGGTAAGTAACCACAGTGCCGCGGTAAAAATGAATACGGCGTGCACGTTCTCTTTTTTGCTCTGCAGCATGCTTACGGCCAGGTTTACCAGGTACAGCACAATGGCCAGTACCACCAGGCAACCACCCAATTGTGCGGGCCATCCCATATCGAATACATAAAAACCATACGACAACAGGGGAATACCCAGGGCCGCCAGTACAAAACATAACAGGGCAAGCGTATTACTGTACAGTTTTCCTTCGATCAGCACGGGTACCAGCTGGTGACTGGCTCCCAGGATGATCATGGTGCCCCAGCCCAATGCCATAATATGCACAATGGCCAGGGTATGAGGCATGAAATAATGTTCGGTAATAGAACCGGCCGAAAATAACAGCAGTACCGTTGCTACCAGGAAAGCGATGGCCGCATACAGGTAAAACGGCAGCACCACTTTGTGAGAAGTAGTAGCAATGGCAGTATCTCCGGTAGTAACGAACATATCAGTCTTGATAAATAAGCATTTTCACATCTCCCTCACCGATCTCTTTGATGCGGTAACTCAGCTTCCGCTCTTCCAGTTCGGGTAACAGGAACACCGGGATACGTTTATGATGCACGAACAGTGCTTTGCCGGCCGGTAAGTTCTCCAATGCTTCCAGTATGGTATGCATGGGCAGCGGCATTTCCAGTGCACGTACATCAATGGTGATCAGCCTGTCCTTACAACGGTTCCACACTTCTTCCCAATCACCTGAAGCCGTTGCTGGCTCGGGGGCGGTGAATAGCGCAGTATCGGCATTCCTGTAAAAATAGGCGTGTACCAGTTCGGGACCGATGGTATCCACAAAAGCAACAAAACCCTGTTTGCCCAGTAAATGTACCAGGGGCGTGGGTTCAAAACTGTTGATGATCCTGAGCACCTGCCCTGTTTCCAGTGAATTCACTTTATTAATGATCGCATTCAGTGGATCTTTTCCCGTTTCGATCACCGGCCGCACATCCAGGTCAACCAGCTTATCTGCCGGCAGTTTGGCCAGGAATTCCGGCAACGGTTTTGAAACTTCGGTTTCTTCCGCAACCGCAGCCACTGAAACATCTGCCTGGAACCCCAGCGGACGCAGCCTCGCAAAAAAATCATCGATGCTGCAGCCCCCTACTTTCGCCGCCATGGCAATACTGGTTCTGCCCGCCATCACTTTGCGAAGGATGGGATTACGCAGCTTGTTGAACTTGGCCGACAAACTGATGATCGCTTCCAGGGCATCGGGATTTGCTTTCAGCAACTCTGCTATACGGGTATTGGCATTAATGGTCATAACTACACAAAATAAAGGGTAAACAGATCCAGGTGTTTCTCAATATCAGCGAGTATGGCCGAGGCTTTCTCTGCCGTATCCGCCTGCTTCAGTGTTTTTACTTTTTCCATCAGCGGCTCCAGCCATTTGTGCAACGCGTCATGATCGGGCCCCTGCATGGTACATTCTTTCACCATTTTATTGAGCCCTTCCTGCAAAGCAGCCGCAGTCTGCAGGTAATTGGCGGTATTCGCTGTTTTGGCATCCGCGATCGTTTTCTGCAGTAAAATCACATTCACACGGGTAATTGAATCAGCCTGCCATTTGGCACCGTTGTTCAACGCCAGGCCTTCTAAATGTTCCGCATGTTGGTCATGCACCGCTGTTGCGCTGTCTGCGGGGGCATTCTCTTTTTTGTCATTGGCTGATTGACAGGCCAGCAGCATACCCGTCGATAACAGCACCAGGAGTACATATTTCATCATTATGGATTTATGTGTGAAAATTTTCAGAAAACTCATGACCAGAAACTATCCTTCCATTGCGCTTCTATTTCCTGACTGTTGTTCGATATCCTGTTTTCGATGGCCTGCAATTCCGCTTCCGGAATATGTTGTTGCAGGTGATTGAATAAAGATCGTTCCTCAAACCGGATATGTTGCTCCAATGCATCCGCCAGTTGTGTAAGCAGGGACCCATCAGTAGGCTGTTGGCCGATATCTTTTACCAGCTGGTAGATGGTGGCATGTTCCTTTTCAGCCTGCACACGCAAAACATCTGTTTCGGCCAACCGCGAAAAAAGCAATTGTTCCTCATCGGAAAAATGTTTGGCCAGGTCCGCTTCAAAAAAGAACCGGACATAACCGGCAATACGTTCCGGCGCAACGGACTTCTGCAGTCCCTGGCGTATTTTCCATACCAACAGTAAGCCAAAATGGTGGTCTTTGGAAAAAGATACCATGGCCTGGTGGCGTTTGATAGGCTTTGTCATGGTATCTAATTTAAACGTTTTTCAATATCCAGCGCTTTCGGGAACAGGATATTGTTTTCCAGGTGTATGTGCAGGTGCAGGTCGTCTTCGAACTCGTCCAGCATGCGGTACAGTAAACTATAACTGGCGCAGGCGTCTTCCGGTAACGTGTAATCGTTCGATAGCTCCCTGATCTCTGCCAGGTTCTTACCCACGATCTCGTGCTCCATTTCCATCATATTGATCGGGTTCTGCACCGTACCAAAATGGGAAGCCTGTAACAGTTCTGTTCCGTTGGTAGCGGCTACCAGTTCTTTTATGTAGGGAAATAGAATTTTTTCTTCTTTCACCAGGTGCGCCGTCAGTTCCGCATAGATCTCTTCCACCAGCTGGTTGATGCGTAACAGTTCAGAATGCCGCGCCCCATGCACTTTCATTACTTTGTTGGCGTAGGCTTTGATATCGGGCAGGTTCTTCCTCACATAACTGTGGTGCGTGTTCACAATATAATCAGCCAGGAAATCCAGGCTCCAGTCGCCATAAGGCAACGGGCGTGATGCAGGCAAGGCGTCTGCCTGCTGTAACTCTTTCTCCACTTTGGTCACATCCAGTCCTTTTTCGGCGCAGGCTTCTTTTACCGTTTTCTTTCCGCCGCAGCAGAAATCAAGTCCATACTTTTTAAACACCTGCGCTTTACGCAGATCCTTTGCGGCGATCTCGCCCAGTGTTTCATCGTTCTCACCGGTAACCCTTTTTGAGATCCTTACTTTCCACCATTCCGGTCCTTCTTCCAGGTATTCCCAGATAAAAATATTGCCCCTTTCGCCCAATAACTGGTAATACAGCGGTTTGGGATCGTGATCGTTGTGAATGGTCAGGCTCTCTCCTTCGGACAACAGGTCAAAACGAACGAAAATAGTAGGATGTTTTTGTTTGGGTTCCAGTAAAGTTACATTCAGGATGTTCTCAGCTATGGAAGTCTGCATATAAAATGTTTTTAAATGATTTGATAGGTCAAAGGTAATGAGCTTAACTCAATAAAAGTATTTATTTACTTTTATTATTTATTGAATTTACCCTTTGGTGACAATCGTCATCGTCGAAGATCCTAACGAATTAAAAAAGAAGGAAATAGATAGCAGGCAACAGATCAGATCAACACATATCATTTATGATCTCGATCAGTTCTTCGTTCAATGCAGGGGTGATCGGTATCTGGCAGGCCAGACGGATAGCCGGGTCCGTGATACCAGACCTGTCCAGCGTTGCCTGTTCATTGCGATGGCGGTCGGTGCGTGCAGTTTCTTTACCCGATAGTTTCACCACGCAGGTAGCGCAACGGCCCATGCCGCCACACTCGCCAAAATTTTCGAGATAACAATGGTTGTTCAGCAACACCATCAGGTTGCGGTAATCATGGGTGCGGGTACGCACCAGGGTATCTTCACCGTCCTGACGGATAGTGAACTGTATGACTGTGGCATCACTGCTCATATCAGGCTTTTGTTTCCGGAGGAACGATAGTGCTCGATCCGCCGCTCAAATAATTCGGCCATACGGGCTGCGCGCCATTTGGCTTCGTCGTTCTTATCGCCCGAGAACAATTCATCTGCCGTACTGGTAAAAATTTGCAGCCATTGTTCAAAATGCTGGTGATCTACCGGCAGCTGCGCATGCGGCGGAAAAGGCGCACCATCATAGGTATGTTCATCCAGCAGCACCGTTTGCCAGAACGTATACATTTTTGCAAGATGCGCCGGCCAGCGGTCCTGTATGCGCTCTTCGAAAATGGGGCCCAATAAGGCATCGGTCCTCACACGTTCATAAAACCGGTCTACCAGTAATTTCACATCATCCAGGGTAAGTATATCTTTTTTCATGGTTCAGACTTTCAGGGTCAGGTACATCACCAAGTAAAATAAGGCCCAGCCGGCAAAACCGATGATCAGGATCCATACCCAGGAAGGGATACTTTTGGGCGTCTCGCTTCCCTGTATGAGAAAACGTTTCTGATCGCCCTTGCCATAGGCATTGATCATGATGGGAATGATGCCATCCACCACGGCATTTTCGCGGATGCCTTCCACATCAATGGCGGGCCCGTTGCGCACTTCGAAGGGTATCACGCGGACACCTTCCTTGCCGGTAGGATCTTTGCTCACAATACGCAACGTATGTTTGCCATCCACCAGTTTGCGGGTATCCATTTCAAAATTCACCGGTGGTATAAAAGTTGCCAGCGGCTGTGTTTCAGCGTCAATAAAGACGAGTACGCTACTTTTATCTTCCATAATATTCATCCTTTAAGATCCATTGTTTGATATGTGAGGCCGAACGTTCCCCGGGACGTATCAGCCAGTTTACCGACAAGACAAGTGTTACCAGCACGATCACTGCCGTTACCGAAATGATCAGGTAGTCCCAGTTACTCTGCGGACCGCTGCCATGGGTAATGCCCTGCAGGATCTTTGGTTGCTGTTTTTCACAGGCAGCGCAGGCCATCACTGCGGAACGCAGGAACAGCAAACCTGCCATCAATACAAGTTTCTTTATCATACCGTTTTATTTAGGGGCTTTCAATTTTACAAGATCCATGAGCTTTTTCACATCCGCTTCGCTGACCTCTTTGGCACTGTTACCCCAGGAACTGCGTTCATGGTTAATGATGGCCGTAATTTCCGCTGCAGTCAGATTTGCATTAGTACCCACGGCAGGCATCACGCCGTATTCTGCACGGGCATCGTAGCCGTTCAGGATGATGTTGACATACAATTCAAGGTTATCGCCGGTAACCACCGGACTTCCCTTTAACGGGGGGAAAGCGCCCGGCAAGCCTTCGCCATTGGCCTGGTGACAGCTTTGGCAGTTAGCAGTATAGATAGCTGCCCCATCCAGTGTTTTGGCAGCTGTGCCATTGGCCGTTTCCTGTTTTCGTTTATACAGGAATTCAGGTGTAGGAGAACCATCGGGTAACGGGGTCTGTTTGAGCGACTGCAAATAAGCCACCAGTTGTAAAGCTTCCGGTTTTGCCACCAGTTTGCCTTCCTTACCGCCGAGCCATTCTTTGGGAACATTCACCACCACATCTCCTTTCGCCAATTCTTTTGTAAACCTGAACATCCAGGGATATGCCGGCATGATGGATTCTTTTACCACGGCCCTGGGGTTGAACAGGTGTACCAGGTTCCAGTCGATACTGGGTTGGCGGTTACCTACATCCGTAAGATCGGGACCGGTGCGTTCGG
This sequence comes from Bacteroidota bacterium, assembly GCA_016183765.1. GTDB lineage: Bacteria > Bacteroidota > Bacteroidia > Chitinophagales > Chitinophagaceae > Sediminibacterium. Next base: position 237,564 of record JACPEA010000013.1, on the reverse strand, counting down.
TACCCATCAGCGTAGCCGTATTGCGCCAGGTATCGGTACGTGTAATGGCCGCATAATCCGCTGCGACACTGGGCCTTGATCCCCAGGTCTTGTCCATATCCACATTGCGCACCTGCTGGGTATGACAGGCCACACAACCATTGGCGATGAATACCTGTTTGCCCCTGGTGGCATCTTCGCTCATCACGGCCGCATTGGGTAGCGGTTTGTTGATCTGCTGGTTGTTCAGGGCAGGCAGGATGGCCACTAAGAGGGTAAGTCCCGCAAAAAAGAAAAATGCCGTTCTGAATAGTTTTATATGGTTATTGAAAAATTCCATGTGTAGTATCCGATAAATGATTAATGAATGGTGGCTTCTGTTTGCACTTCCAGTTGCTGCAGCGCCAGCTCTTTGATATCAGCAGTCTCCGGTTTGCTGATCATCTTGTAAAAATTCCAGGCAAAGAAGATATGCGACAACCACATCAGGCTTCCGCCAATGGCCCGCCACAACCAGTAGGGTGCCATATGTACTACGGTCTCAATAAAGGGTTTGCCTTCGATCCACATCTGTCCGCGCAGTGTACTGCCGATCATCAGCGGAATGGTGTAGAACAACAGGCCGATCAGCGCCAGCCAGAAATGCGCCCCCACCGTTACCTGCGGCGCTTCCCTTCCGGTAAGCCTGGGTAATACGGCATACATACCCGCCCACAGGAAAAAACAGATGATGCCATACATGGTCAGGTGCGAATGGGCTACCGTGAAATCGGTGAAATGCCAGATCAGGTTAGTGGAACGGAAAGCTTCGGCCGTTCCCTGCAAGGAGCCTGTACAATAAAAAATAATACCCACCAGGAAAAACGGGAGCGTATAACTGCCCGCCACTTTATGCCAGGCGCCTTTGAATGTCATGATAAAATTGGTGGTGCCCGCCACAACCGGTATCACCATGCCCATACTTCCTACAATGGCCACAGTTTGCAACCACCAGGGAATGGAACTGAATACAAAATGGTGTGTACCGATTAGCGTATAAAATAGGATCTGCGTCCAGAACGCCAGTATACCCAGGCTATAGGAATAGATGGGCTGGTTTAGCTGTTGCGGCAACATATAGTACACAATGCCCAGTGTGAACAGCATGAACCACATGCCCACTCCCTGGTGCATATAATAGCCCTGTATGATGGTTTCGCCCAGGCCATTCTGCCAGGTGGGTATATAGGCCACTGCGGTAATGGTGAGTGCGAACATGATGGCAGAAACCATGTACCAGTTGGAGATGTAGATCTCTTTGGTCTTGCGACGGGCAATGGTCTGCAGGAAATTGATCAGCGTCAGTACCAGGCCCAGGCCAAACAACAGCATTACCGGCCAGATATATTCCCGGTATTCGCCGCCGCCATTATTGATGCCCGCCATCAGGCAAATCGTACCCAATACCACGGCCGCATTGATGAGCCAGAGGGCATACCATCCTTTTTTAATGCTGGCCAGCGGGGTATTGCTGACCATGGGAACGATATAATATCCCAGTCCCAACATGCCCAACGATGCCCAGCCCCAGAATACAGCATTGGTATGCACGGGACGTAACCTGCCAAAACTCAACCAGCTGATATGGTCCGCATCGGGCGATACGAATTTGATACCGAGGTATTCGCCGATGGTGGTGCCGAACAGCAGCCAGAAAGCAGCACAGCCCATATACCACAGGATCAGCCTGGACAATTGCGGATCGATATTGGGACGTTTGAGCGCTCTCTTTTTGGGCGATACAAAGGGCAGGGAACTGCGCGTGTTCACATTACTGATCAGGCCTTTGTTGTCTGCAGACATCTGTTGTCCGGATAATTCGGTATGGGTCAGTTGGTAGTCGAGCGCTTCTTTTCTTTTGGCCAGCTCCTGCAGGGCCTGTTCATCGGTCAGCGTGGCAAGATATGCAGCCAGTTGTTCGGCCTCATCCAGCTCTTCGCGGTTACGCTGCCTGCGCAGCATGGCGGAAAGTTTCACGATCATGATCCCTATCGCCGCAAGGATCGGCACCAGGATAAGGGTGATGGTGATGATGATCCCCGTTTCACTGAACAGGTTTGTTTTGGTATCGGCAGCCTGGGCCAGCAAAGGATTACTGTGCAAGGTACCCAGGAATAAAATCACCAGGCCGGTGACCCGTTTCTGACCTCCCTTTCTTTTTTCCCCGGCGATGTGCAATAATTTCCGGAGCTGCTGGCTGTTGAAATTGGTCAGGTAATCCTGCAGTTGCTGCTTTTGCGAACCGGCTGTCCGGCCCCTGCGTTTTTCAACCAGGTTGCTCACGGAAACAGATAAAAAAAATGCCGCCAGTAATACCGCAACCAGTACTGCCAGCAATACGAACAATAGTGCAGTTCCCGGTTTCCCAACACTCCCCCCCTGCTGCGCATGCGCCCACAATGGAAAGAAACAGGCAGCTACCAGCATAGCTTTTACACGCGTATACATCCCTCTTTTCAGCATATAAAATAATTTAAGACCTTTTACTCTTTTATTGATTGAAAAAAACTATCTTCTTAAATAACGTTCGCCCAGTTCCAATGCGGTATTGTAATCGCCCAGGGTGGCATTCTGCATCATGGTTTTGATCCTGACGCGCACTTCCACAAATTGATCGTGTATGGGACAGGGTTTTTTGGCCGAACAGCTGCGCAAACCCAGTCCACAACCCGTGAACAGTTTGTCGCCATCGATGGCATTGACGATATCGGCGAGACTCTGCCGCAAACCATTGGCATCCAGGTAAAAACCCCCATTGGGCCCCTTGGCTGAAGAAACCAGGCCCTTGCGGCCCAGGTCCTGCAATATCTTGGCGATAAAAGGTTCCGGCGAGTCGATCGATCTGGCGATCTCCTTAACCCCTACCCTGACTCCGTTCTTTGACTTCTGTGCCACAAACAGCAAGGCCCTGATCGCATTTTCGCAGGTCTTTGATACCATACGCAGTTTTCTTGAGTGCAAAACTAAGAAAGATCGGTTAGTAAAATACTTTTTTCTCTTTTATTTTATTAGCCCCCGGGCCAGGTTGGTGCCGGACAGTGAACATGCGCTGGTGGATGGGCCCCTGATTAATCAATAACGCTTTGTGCTCCTATTAGCCTCTTACGATAATCGGGACCCTCTGCGAAAACACTGCTCCTCCTGTTCTGCGGTGAACAAAACCTTTAAAAAAGACCGGTTGCTATTGTTCGGAATCTTATTCACCGCAGAACAGGGAGTTTACGCAGCGGGTTTAATACACAACACGTTAATCAATACCCCGCGACCACTCAAATCTGCCGAATCAGGCGTATCTTGCTGTATACAGCTGAGACTCCTATTTCACCAACCAAAGATCACTGCGTTCACTATGGGAAGGATATACAGAAGTCTTTTTTACCTGGTTGCCTTGTTATGGCTAACGGCTTTTACACCGCTGGCCGCACAGGATATGGCATATCCCGTACCGCCGCATAATCCCAACCAGCTGTTCTACCTGCAGCGCCCGCCCAATACCAATACCCTGATCTATGAGCTGAACCTAGACAATGGCGTACTCAACAAAAAACGCCCCATTCACGTGTACTGGATCAGTTACGCCAAAAAAGGACAGATCGAAGAACTCACCGACATACAGCGCAAATACGCTTACGGCATCAAAACCACCGCGATCGATGAGAACAGTTATGAATGTTACCTGGCCGCTTACAAAAAACTGACACTGTACCTGAAAGAAGGCGAGGACAAACGGTACCATATCTACACCACCGTCAACAACAAACAACTCATGGTCAGCCGCATCTTCATAGCCGTGAACGGTGGCACGCTGTTCAAACCCAATATCGATTATGTGGAACTAACAGGTATTGACCTGGCCACCGGTTTGGTGGTGGAAGAGAAAATTTCTTTGTAAACCACTGCTCCGCAATTCAATCCCGGATTATTATTTCCAATCAGTAGTATGGGCATTGCCGACAGCTGGTTTTGACTGGCTGTTTTTTATTACCTCTTAGGCTGCCGGGGCAATGCAACAGAACAGCCTCCCGGGTGAACTCTGCGAAGACAGAAAAATACCTAATTATCAGTATAGCGCCGGCCATGCAAATCCACCACCTTGCAAGCCTATTATAAAAAACCATACGCTATGAAATTTTTTAGATCCGGTATCCAACGCATATTGGCATTAGGTCTGATATGCCTGGTGAGTTTTTCCAACATACAATGCAAAAAAGTAGCAGGGCTGATCAATAAGGCCCTGAACTTTGAAGGTGTATTTGAAACCAATGATGGATGGGAAGTAACGCTTGATGAATCCAGCAACTCGGGTTTTTTCTCAAAGGCCGGGATACCTCATTTGGGGATCCTGGTAGGCTATTATATTTTCACCGGCATGACCAGAACAGGTGATGATACCTGGACCGGCAGTGTAAGAGGAAATAACGGTTTTGGTTCATTTACTACAGGAACCGTTCAGATCATCGGGAATGTGGTTACGGTAAAACCTTCCGGCGGATCGCTCTATGGACTGGTCAGGAGCAGTGGCAGCAGCTCAGGTGGCGGTAGTGGAGGTAGCGGAGGTAGTGGGGGTAGCGGAGGTAGCGGAGGCGGCTCGGGTAGCGGCAGTGGCGGTAGTTCGGGTACTATTACGCAAACACTGCTAAACGAGGTGGTTACAGGCAAAAGGCTCGACAAAAAAATGTACTCTTTTACCGTACCGGCAGGGGCTAAAAGCCTGACGGTAAAACTTACGGAAGATGGCGGACAGGCCGACTATAACCTGGCAGATATGTTTGTCCGCTATGGCAGCCAGCCAACGGTGAGTGTCAGTCCCCGTTACACCTGGACCGCAGATTGTGGCAGTGTAAACTCTAACAGGGAGGATGAGATCTGTACATTCCAAAGTCCCCGCTCAGGAACCTGGTATGTTATGGCCTATGGATACAATAGTGTGTTTGCTTCTAAACTGATCGTAACGATTACGAAATAAGCTGACAGGAGCCGGGTCAGATCCACACAATTCTATGATAACAGCAACTTCCTGACCATACTGTATTCTTTTCTCCGCAGACCACTCCCCGAGGGGTGCTCTGCGGGGAGCAGAATATGAGAGCCAGGCCAGCACTCAGGTTGGGTAGGAAAGTTCTTGACATTCTTGCAATTAGCCGGTCAATCAATTTTCAAGGATCCGCCTACCACTTTCATGCCATGGTCAGCAAATACTTTACTGATCTCTTCTTTGGATGGCAGCGATACCCACTGGTCGGTAGCTGCAAAGAATGCCTCCATTTTTCCTGCAGGCATATAGGAAACAATGGTCCTTGCTGTTTCGGTAAGTTGTATAAATGCATGGGGTATGTTACGCGGAAGAAAAATAGTTTCGCCGGCTTTTACCGTAAACCTGTCCTCACCACACTGAAATAAATAAGCCCCTTCCGTAACAAAGAACCATTCATCCTGGTCAATATGAATATGCAGGGGTGGTCCGCCATTCGGTGTCTGCCCGCTTTGTTCAAAAACGGCCAGTTCCTGGTTGCAGTCGCTTCCGGATATCTTTATGTCAAGAGTATTGGATGTCACCCCCTTCATTTTGAAACGTTTGCCAAACCTTGACTCACCCGACTTTACCTGGAATGGTTTACCTGTTCTCATAGGATATACTGTTTTATATTTTGCCAATACCATGAAAGGAACTGCGGCAATGGTGGTCAATATGAATTTTCTTCTGCGCATGGTAATGGCTTCCCGATCTCTAAAGGGTTCATCCACGACCTGGCAGTAAAACTGAAAGTGGCAGAAATTCCGGGTGCCTGACTTACTACTGACAGCGTGGTCACTAAAAAGCCGGTTTGTTGAAGTTAAATTAGTAAACCTGTGGCGGAATTCCTAATGCTTAGGAGCTATCCGGCTGTTCTCCGCAGACGTTGCCCCGATGGGGGGGCCTGCGGGAAATACCTGGTTGATGATTGCAGAACACATGCTCCTGAGACAGGAAACTCAGGAAGCTATCGAAGAATCAGATGATGTCAGTATTTCCGCTTGCTGCTTTTTTTCATTAATTCAGATCCAGGGCATACCTGTAATTCACTCCGTCCAGCGCAACTTCTGCATAAGCAAGATCCTGCAGAAATTTCTCCCGATCAGCTACCGGAATGGAATCAAGCGCTTTATAGTAATGGATTCCCTCTTTGATATTCTGGTAAAACCCAGCATAGAACTTTTTCTTTTTAGGGGTTAGTTCTTCCTGTTTTTCATTACTCAGCTCGTTCTGTAAATAATCGATGTACAGGTTCAGTTCTGACACAAACATATGACTCCTGCCAGCGTTCATCAGTACATCGGCTCTGCCGTAAATATGGTTCACCATCGTTTGCAGCGATACCACTTGGGAAAAATTGACAATATTCGGGCCAGGACAGATCGTGACTGCCTCCAGTTTTTTGACAAAAGTCTGCTGGTGTTTGATGGCAGCAGCATTACTGAGTCCCACGCACAAACATTCTTTTTCCAGTACCTGGTCGATTTGTTTTTTGCGTTCCTGCTCCGGAAGCTCCATCGATCGCAGCCGTTCAATTTTCAGTTGCTGGTATTTGATGGATGCGGTACAAATAGGTTCCGTGGTAAATTCGGTATTACTGACCAGGTGTTTTTCGGTACAGGGACTTCCCGGTTTACCCTGCCGGATCCTCTCCAATCGTTCCTTGTCCGAACTGGTGCCTTTGAGATAATGGAACCGCACACCCAATGGAGAATGATGGCCCAGGGTAATATCTCCTTCTCTTGCCGCACTTAATTTCCTGAGTGTATCCTCATCCACAGTGGTTGCTTCGGGCACCAGCAGAAAGGGGGTTCCCCAGCCGGTGCTTTCCATTCCATAATGCTCATGCAGCAGCTGGTCCTCTGCCGCGGTTCCAATACCTCCCTGTACGGAAAAGATCATGCCGGGTGGTTCCTGAAGCGCAGCTTTTCCTTTTCGCACCAGTGCCGCGTTGTAGATATCGAACAATGCACTTGTGAGCCCGGACCGGTTCTGCCGAAACTCCTCCAGTATGGGCCCCAGCAGGTACCCGTCGGTTGCAAAAGCATGCCCGCCGCAGTTGAGGCCCGACTCTACCCGGAACTCGCTTACCCAGAGGCCTTTTTTGGCCAGGTATTTACCCTGTATCAATGCAGAGCGGTAATCGCTCACCTTAATAATGATCTTCTTGGTAAAACTGCCGTCCTCATTCATATCCAGTTCGGGGCAGTTCTCCAGGTAATTATACAGGCGCGGATTCATGCCGGCAGAAAATACGACGGAAGAGTCTGCCAGCTCACTTTTCACATACCCACGCAATGCCGTGACCGCTTCAGAACTATCCGGCGGAATGGACCCTTCCTTATCCGGATGTTCCCGGTCCAGTTTGGTCATGATATTGACATCAATACTACCCGGCCGGATCAGCTTACGCAAACGTTCCTGTAATTGCGCTTTCTCCGCCTGGCAGTCCAGCTCCATCATTTGGCGGTACAATTTTTTAACAGCGCTGTTTTCGGGCAGCATCTCAAAATATTTGACTATTTCAGAACCTGCCTCAAATGCGGCATTTCTGAGTTTATCCACCTGCTCCTGAACAATGGTATTGACCAGGTTGAGGTAATCGGTAATTCTTTTGGCCCGGTAATCCTCTTCCTGCACCGTAATGGGGAAATAGGTCTGATTGATACTGGGATAATAGGTCTTCCGCATCATTTCAACCAAACGGTCTTCTACAATGGAGATCACGGAAGAAATGCCAAACCTGGCCACTTTGATGGGAGAATCAATGGTATAAGCTAATCCCATCACCGGTATATGGAACCTGTGTAACGATAATTGCTGCATCCTGTTCGTATTTATGAGCTGCGAAAGTACTAATTAAGGATAATCTTGTCTTTAATTATTTTCTGCTCCGGGGAGCTGCCTGTATGCTGTGCGGATACTGCGCGTAGGATCTCTCACACAAAGGCACTGAGGCACGGTAGAGGCAGGGGGCGCAGAGACGCTAAGGCGCGGTTGGGACAGGGGGTACGGAACATAGGGGTTGGATCATTCTGCGGAGGCAGAAATGCTTACAGGGTTCGGCGGAACCCGGCCAGTCAAAATAATAGTTGATTCCGGAGTTATGTAAGCGTTCTTTCATATGTCAATTACCCATTCTCAACCAACCTGAACGCCCGTTTAGTCTGTTCCATTTCACTATTGCTGATCCCAAGTTTTTTGGCAACGGTTCGCCATTGTATAATTTCTCTTTGTATTTCGCTGAATATATTTTCGGCTTTATCTTTCTTTAATTGATAAAAACCAGCCGTTCCTATAGCTAATGAGATATCCTGTTCATTGCTATTCTCAGAGATATTCAAGGTTAATCCATTACCCATTTCATTAGGGTTCATGTCATAAGCCGGGGATAAACGCCATCCTTGTGGAGTGAGTATAAACCCATGATTCCGCAAATGGTCATCGGTATTCGATACCAGCATGTTGAACACCATCCTGCGCCACAGTTGTTCAAGATCTTCTTTGGCTGCAGGACTATGCTGCGTGATAAAACCTACTATATCAAGGTAGCCTATACCATCCACATGATCGGCGCCATCCTGGAATCCCAGCAGGGTCATTGCAGAAGCAAAATGAGTACGTTGGTTATGATCGGTCCTGTCAAACCTTTTGGATAAGAATGTATGATGTCTGCCTGAAAATTTCTGCAAACTTGCCTTTGAAACCCTTATTCCACAAGCTTCTGCCAATTGATGTAGCAGCATTTCCCATGCACCGCTATTCTTTTCATCCCGCGAACTTGGAAATTTGGCAATCCATAAATGGCCATTTTCATCCACTACACTTGCTTTGGGTCTTGCACCACCTAACGAGGATCCCGGATCAATTAAAACACTCAACCATTTTGCATATTCCGGGTCATTGATGGCATCATCCCTTTCCAATTGTAAGCTGGCATATTCTAACTCACGAAGTGAAGTCCAGGGAGGGGTTGCCATCTTTCTTTGATCATTCATGAATGGACCATCCGGATCTGATTTAAACCGCAATGCACCCAATCGGTGACCATCAAATACAGCCAATAAAAAATCACTTTCAAACAGGGTTCTTTCTTCTCTATCCTCCTTTTTTGCCTGCCATGCTTCCCTGCGACGCATCAACAATCTTCCCCAGCGATCCGGCGATGAATCCAAAAATATCCCGAAATTATTCTTTTCTTCCGGCAGGTACTGTTTACCCTTATAAAAACCAAGATGGGGATCCAGGAAGAGAACCTGGTGATTGGCACTCATCCAGGATCCATTATATTCAAAGGAAAATATTTCTTTACCTCTCACCCGTTGAGCCGTTAAAACACCCACCAGTTGCGCATCTTCCAATGATTCCCAGTGTGCATACACCCAGATCCTTATTTCGTGTTGTTTCATTGCTTTTTAGTTTGTTTTGGCGCCCGTTTGCTGGTCACCATTCCTGCATCCTGCAATTTTCTACCCAGGGGATCGGCAGCAGCTACCATCGACAGATCTTTCTCCAATCCCAATACAAAAAGCACCTGCAAATAACTGCCAATGGCAACCGTTGGACTACCCTGCTCAATGTTGTAAACCGTTTTTCTGCCGATACCTGTTCGTTCAGCAACCTGTTCTGCACTTAAGCGTCTACGCAGGCGGGCCATTTGAATATGCGCACCAAGCTCCTTCAGAATCTTCAGGTTTTTAGGCAGTATGGCTGGCGCTGTTTTCATATAATATGTCTTATAAAGGATAAATATAGGATTTATTATCCCTTTTATGACACATTATTTTACCTTTTGGTATACGCTATCCACTTAACCATACTGGATTTTACCCTGTATTGGGTATTACCAGGGTCGAATGAAGTGCTTTTATTCCCTTTTCATACCCCAAACTGCAACGCCGCGGGGAACAGCCTCCCAAAATCTGCCTTACAGCCCTCCTAAACACACCCATAGCGCTGTTTAACAGTCCTGCAGGGCTGTTTTAGCGAGCTGCAGCTCACTTAAAGGGAGAAACAGCTCACGCAAACACAGCTATTTTCCTGTTTGACTGAGCGATGGGCGGGTTTAACAGAGCCACAGGGCTGTTTACCATAGCTGCAGCCGGGTTGAAGTGACAAATGGGTCACCGGGGGGAGATACGGGGTTGTATCGCACTAAGGCACTAAGGCCGGTGGGGGCAGAATGACCAGGATCGTTCCTGCTGCTGAGCTTTACGACTGACGGGGAAATTTGGCTCGCGGAGGCGCTAAGGCGCGGTTGGCGAATGGAGATGTCTTATGGAAGGGAGGGGTCTGCGGTGCACGCATAAAAGTATGCACCGTCTTTGCGGCGGTCAGGCCTGTCCTACCCGTATGACATACGCAAAAAATATTGTACCTTATCGCATAAAATAGTTGTCCATCATGCAAGCCGAACAGATCCGATCATTTAACGATCAACTCGAAAAGGACATGGAGGCAATGCTTCCTGAGCTGGAAGCCATTTACAAAGACATTCACCTTCATCCCGAATTATCCATGCAGGAGTTCCGTACCGCCGGAATAGCTGCGGAGTATTTAACCCGTTATCACTATGAGGTATCTACCGGCATTGGTATAACCGGGGTGGTGGGTTTACTGAAAAACGGCGAAGGGCCGGTGGTGATGCTCCGGGCCGATATGGATGCACTGCCGGTGGCCGAAGATACCGGCCTGCCCTATGCCAGCACGCTGAAAGCAAAAGATGAGGAAGGAATGGTCGTTGGTGTATCGCATGCCTGTGGTCATGACCTGCACGTTACCTGGTTAATGGGCGCCGCCCGGTTACTGGCAACGCACAAAGGATTGTGGAAGGGTACCTTACTCATTGTTTTTCAGCCAGGCGAAGAAGTGGGCCGCGGGGCGCAGTCGATGATCGACGATGGTATGATGGAGCGCTTCCCCAAACCGGATATTATTCTGGGGCAGCATGTGATGGTGGGTGAAGCCGGCACCGTCGGACATCGTGCAGGCCCCATCCTCTCGGCAGGCAATAGTTTACGGGTAAAATTATTCGGGATGGGTGCACATGGCTCGGCTCCCCAGACTTCCATTGATCCGGTGATCATGGCGGCAGCAACCACCATGCGGCTGCAAACCATCGTTTCACGGGAAATAGCACCTATTGAAAATGCCGTATTAACGATCGGCGCCTTACAGGCGGGTGTGAAAGAAAATATCATTCCCAACGAAGCCACTCTGAAATTGAATATCCGCACTTTCAACGAAGGGGTACGGGATCATATTCTCTCTGCGGTAAAACGCATCTGCTGTGCCGAATCGGCTGCTTCCAATGCGCCCAAAGAACCGGAGTTCACCTCCCTGGACAGTTACCCTATCACCGACAATGATGTTGCCGCTACGGCAAAACTTGCAGAAGCCTTCCTGGTGCAGTTTGGTGACAGATCCTATGAAACGCCCCCCGCTTCGGCAAGCGAGGATTTCAGTATTTTTGGCAGGAGCTGGAATGTGCCGTATGTTTTCTGGTTTGTGGGTGGCACCGATCAGGATACTTTCATCAAAGCCCGGAACGAGGGCCGGATCAATACCATTCCGGGAAACCATTCACCCAAATTTTATCCGGTTCTGCATCCCACCCTCAAAACGGGTTTGCAGGCTATGACAACAGCCGCAGCTGCCTGGCTGGATAAACCCTAACGATAGTAAATGGATAAATTACATACACTGTATACGCTGATCGATCTGGGCGGCACTTTTGCTTTTGCCGTAAGCGGCGCTGCTGCTGCCAAACAAAAAGGGCTGGATGTACTGGGCATCCTGGTAGTGGCTTTTACGGTAGCTTGTGGCGGCGGTATCATCAGGGACCTGTGTATTGGCGATATACCTCCTGCAGGATTATCTGACTGGCGCTACCTGGTTGTTTCTATGACCGCAGCCCTCATCACCATTGGGATTACTCCGCTGAACAGGTTGCTTGCCGGACCGGTATTATTGTTTGATGCATTGGGCTTATCGCTTTTTGCCGTTTCGGGTGCAGAAAAAGCGCTGGGCTTTCGTCACAACTATGAAGTGGCCATACTGATAGGTATGGTAACAGCCGTGGGCGGCGGTGTGATCCGTGATATTTTCCTGAACCGTATCCCTGCCATTTTTGAAAAAGAGATTTATGCATCCGCCGCCCTGCTGGGCGCCATTGTGGTGGTAGCGGGTAATTACCTGGAGCTGCCGGATGCATGGGTATTCCCCATCGGTTTCCTGGTCTGCTTCCTGCTGCGTATACTGGCTTTGAAATACCACTGGAAACTGCCTTCTTTTTCGGATAAGAAGAATTGATGGTCCGGCAGGGGTAATCTGTTGGTGATTGGGAATTCTTTCCCTTCAGGTATCCCCTTACCCGTTCCAGGCAACCCCGGAATGTACGGTATTGCATTTTTGGAAATTCTGTTTTATTTTACTCCATAAAAATCCAATATATGCTCGAAAACCTGACCTCGCTGGTTCGGCAATTTGCAGGCGACTCCATCATTAACAACCCTGCTATTCCCAACGAACAAAATGAGGAAGCCGTAGCAACCGCTTCCTCCTCCATTATCAACACCCTTACCCATGCTGTTTCAAACGGCAACCTCTCGGGTATCACACAATTATTCAACGCCGGTAACCCGGCCAATTCAGCACTTGCACAACAGGCCCAAACTGGTGTAGCCCAGGAACTGATGGCAAAATTCGGCCTTGACCAGTCGCAGGCAGATCATGCAGCCGGCGGAATGGTACCCGATATACTGTCGCAACTGGTCAGTAAGACCAATGATCCCAATGATCACAGTTTTCAGCTTTCCGATATACTGACACATTTAACAGGGGGATCGAGCAGCGGGCTGAATGTGCAGGACCTGCTTTCCCAATTTACGGGCGGAGAAAATAATTCATCAGGCGGGGGTATTTTGGGAGCTATCAAAGGATTGTTTGGCAAGTAAGTACTTATTATCCTGCGGGGAGGAAGCTGCGGGAGAACCGGTTCCGGCAGGATGATTCTTGCAACTGCAGTTTGCACCATAAAAAAAATCTCGCGGAGGCGTTAAGGCGCGGTTTTTCCGATAGGGAAGGCTGCGGTTTACCCCGGAGACTAAAAATACCAACCCCATTGCTACCCGGAGTTCTTTTTATAATTCAGGTTGAAGGTTTTCAAGGTCGTTGAGGTCTTTTGACCTGCCCGATGCTTTTTTGGCTTCCATCAGGTTATTTTTATGAATGACTCTGATCTTCAGTCCATCATCTTCAAATACTACTGACTGATTGAAATAAGTAAGTAGCGGACTTCATTATTATTCAGCGCAGACAGGAAGTCTCTGAAATCTTCATGGAAAATATTACTCAAGCGGGTCTGGATTTAGCTGCAAACTTCGTTCGGTCAAGTTTGGGAGGGGCATTCTCTGGATAGTTGTAGGCAACACTAGTAAGAAACGCCGACACCTTTAATCGTTCCTTCCAACTCAAATTCTTATAATATACAGCATGATCAGCTGCGGAGGCCGCTGTTTGGGCTTTAAACGATGTCCTATCCAATTTAAAAGATGGCATACACGAAGTTAACCATTATTTTCATTCTTATGATCAGCCCTCTTTGAAGGTATAGTATACTACCGGCTTGGGTCCTGGCGACCGCCCGTTTTTCAAGACTTGCTGTATGCTTCGCTACGACAACCTATGTTTTACAGAGCGGCAGAACCGTGTAACACAGCCGCAGCCAGGTTACGGTAAGGTATGTGTCGCCCGGTATTACATGAAATAGATTATTTGAAGATTTGCAAATACTCTTCAAATAAATATACCTTCTTTCTCTGCCCGCCAGTGATTTCTTTTATGATGCCAAGACGCTCTAATTCTTTTATAAGTAGGTATGCTGATGGAAGTGATATATCAGCAATCCCAGCTACTTTTTCAGCATTAACTATTGGTTTATGATATAATTGATTTACTACTTTCTGAGCGTTGGCAGCTCTGCTACCTAAGGTTTGTATTTTCTGTTCCACTTCCTTCTGTAATCTCAAAATATTATCAAACGTCTCAATTCCATTTTTAGCAGTTTCGATGATGCCAACTAAGAAAAATTTTAGCCATTGATCAATATCGTTTTTTTCCCTAACCCGCATCAAGTTATCGTAATAATGTGTCCGGTTTCTTTCGAGAAAATCTGACAGGTATAAGATAGGTTTTCGCAATATCCCTTTACTGACTAAATATAATGGAATCATTAATCTTCCTACACGTCCATTCCCATCCAGAAAAGGGTGTATTGTTTCAAATTGATAATGAACGACTCCAATCTTTAATAACTCAGGAAAATATTTATTATCATCATGAACAAATTTTTCTATGTCTGCCATTAATTCTTGAATACTTGTATGAACAGGCGGAACAAAGATGGCATCATTAATACTAGCACCTCCTATCCAGTTTTGACTTGATCGAAATTCTCCAGGTTGCTTTTTTGAACCCCGAACACCCTGCATCAATACGCTGTGTGTTTCTCTTATCAACCTCGATGAAAATGGCAATTTGTCTAATGCTTTAATCGCGGCATCCATTGCGTTTATATAATTCTGTACTTCTTCCCAATCATCCCTTTTATCTAAGGGCACATCTTCTTTGTCTAACAACGCCTCTTCAATATTCGTTTGCGTACCTTCTATCTTGCTGCTTTGTGTTGCCTCTTTCAGCACATGCATACTTATAAACAGCTCGATATTAGGAATGTAATTAGAGTACATGTCTAATCTTCCTAATTCACGATCTGCCTGACTTAGCAATTGCATAATCTCCATATTATCGACATGCCATTGCCTATCAACAAAATCTGGCTGGAAGCTTTTATAATATCCTTGGTTTATATAATTCCCGGATTTGAAATCTCTCATTTTATAGAATTCTTAAATAAAGATATCTCTTATTTAAGATTTTGGCCATTTTCTTAAATAAGAAGATTTCAATTATCGATTTTTCTAATTTTTCTAAATAAGAGCCCTATTTACAGTAATACCCTTATTTTATTTATAAATTATTAATTAATTTATTGATTATGAAATACTTAGATAATCTTAGAACATGCTCAAAACCGGCCTAGTCAGCTTTTCTTCTAAGGTTGCCTTGTCTACATTGGCCAATAGCTCATCTGAGGCCTCGATTGTCGGATCATACCAGTCGGCTTTCTACCTAGCCCAAGAAAGCCATCGATCCAATTCTTCCATCTTTGCATTATCGGTAGCCATCTTCTGACCCACAGCGTCCAAATAGGACCGTAGAACCTGAGCATTATGCCAACGGTGCGCTTCATTTAAAAGTGTTCGAAAGTCTAGTAACTCCTTCTGTCTTCGCTCTTCAATTTCTCTCTCTTTTCGTTTTTCTTCTTCCCTTTGTTCCATACGCACACGACTTTCTTCCCAAAATGCATGCAACTCTTTCACACTTACCTCCATTTTTGCAATCATGGCTGGAATCTGTTCTTCAAGCGTTTTGTTACCGTCGACCCATTCACCATGATGATAGCCCTCCGCTTTGAAAGATAGAACGCCCGTAGCATGTAATTCAGAGTAATCCCAATTATACTTTTTGACCGAAACCCTCTTGCACTTTCACGGAATACAACTTTAATTCTTTCTTGGTCAACGACAGCGTATGTACCTTGTGAATCAAGATCAATATTATGTCCTCGTAGACGTAATATCTTAATGAAGCTGTCCATGAAACGTAAAGCTCGACTGACACCATAATTCATCCCTCACTTCCCAAATCAGGTACAATAAAAAAGTAGTAACAGAATAGTCCCTAAGATCTGGCTACTAAAGGCAGGAAAAGGCTAAGAAAGGCAAATGAAATCTGCTGATAATCAATGTAAACACTGTAAAACGTGGATGAATCGTACGCTGTTTATTTCCCGATACAGAACATAACGAGGGCTGCTTTTAGGGGGTTTCAGAGAAATTAGTGACGGAATAGTATCTAATCATCTCGTTTTACTGCAGCACTCCAAATAAAGCCTTCGGTTCCATTTTGCAGCCTTACTTTATACCAAAATCCGAGTTTGCCTTTTACGACACCTGAATTACTTGAAGAATCAATAACAAAGATCCTGCTGCCATTTGTAGCCGACATTAGAATACCTCCAGACAAAGAAGGTTGTTCACGAATGTTTACACTTGCACCAATTACAGAAGCATTTGAAACAAACTTAACTGTATGTAGCTCCTTTTCGGAATGAGTACATTTCAAGAGAAAAATAGATATCAAAATCAAAAGATTGATAATGTAAATTACATTAGCTGATTTTCTTAATGATTTAGCTCGTAACCAACGCTCATCTGTTGTCATATCATTACCAGGCTAAGATTGTGAGTAATATAATTGCCAAAATGATTGCACCTGTCATTCTCATTCTTGCCCTACCAAGATCGATTTTTGATGCGCATTCCTCACACACACTTCTTAATCCAAAATAGACTCGCGTACTACTTGATGTAGAGCGCCTTCCCGTGTAAATTCCATATGAAGTGCCGGTACTCACGGTTCTCCGATAATTAGCATTTCTGTCGCCGCATAAGTAACAATTTGCCATATTTACTTTTTGATTTACTGAAAATCAGGCCGATTTTGTTGTTCACAACGATTGTTTCAGATTATTTCCAAACATGAACAGGAAAAGTTCAAGTTGATCTGGTTTGTATCCGTTTGCGTTGGACAATTCTGTGCACTTTTTCAAGTAATCTGAGTAATAGTGCACTTTATTGTGTTCACGTATGCCCGAAAGTGTGCCCAACTCTGTGAACTTGGCCACTTTGCCTTTCGTGTACCGGTTTCAAATATTTTCATAAAGAGATGCATTCCCGAAAACTTATCAGAATAAGGATTAAAATAATGAGAATCTTGCAAACTTAAATCACATTTTTCGTGTGGTTTGATATGAACATTCATCAATTCCCCATCAATACCAAAATTGATATAAAGTTTATCATTGGATCCTTTTGTATGCGCAAAGAAAGCTTCGTAATAAGAAATATTCACCGGACGAGATGAATAATTTACAATTGTAAATATATTTATCTTATTATATTCATCGGAGTAAAATTGCACTCTTATTCGACGAAAAGAATTCTTTGTTACTTCTAAAATTTTGAAAAAAAATAAAACTGTAGATAATAAAGCACCCCAAATGGATAGTATAGTAGTTGTTGTCATAAAATATCCATCAAACTTTTAAATTAAAGTTGGTGAAAGTTTAAATATATATTGCCCGTCTCAATAGCTTTTCTTCGTTTCCTAAATAGTAAATCAGTTAAGCTAACTCGTCCTTCCAAGACAGTAGTTAAATCAAATCCATCCATAATTATTATAGATTTAAAATCAGGTGAAATAGCCTCACTAGTTACACCGTCAATTGTAACTAATAATCCTACAGCAGTCTTAAACTTTGTTTCTACCTTATAACAAAAGCTTGCGAGATCCCCACGATCAACTTGTCTTTTCCACTTCGCTTCAAGGAGATAATCATTTCCTTGGAATGTAAATGCCCCGTCAATTTGTTCGCCATAGTTTTTGAAAGAACCTTTTGGCTCTAATTCATAAAGCAAAAATAAATCATATAGAAACTTTTCTAATTCAAATCCGCGTTTTTGTAAATCAGTGGTTGTAGCTAGCAAATTAAACCTACGCTTCAACTCATTTAATTCATTATTCAATGACTTACTCGCTATTATTTTTTTTTCTGTTTCTCGTTTTCTTTTTTGGGCATCTTCTTGCTCTTTAGTTTGTTGAATATACCCTTTTGTATAGCTCCTTAATCCTGCAACAGCTTCTCTCGCATTCTTTTTCTTTGTCCCATCTTCATCCCAAAAATCGAGATTACGAAAATCTTCGAAATCTGTAACCCCTATAAACAGACTCATTAAATCATCTTGGTAAATATCAAGCCTATTTGTCATTCGTTCAATAAGTTCTTTAACAGCTTCTCGCTTTGTTCCATTCCAATTTATTGTTCCAACAATCGCATTATTCGAAATAGTCAGTTTAACAAAATCCTGTAAGTCTTCTTTTTTCCAGAAGATCACTGATAAAGCATCTTTTAAAGCTAAGATTGCCTGTGGCGATATTTTTTTTACGTTACTCAATGGTTTACTCAAACATTTTTGGTCACCAAATTCTATATTCTAACTCTTACTATACTTAATACTGATTGAATTTTTTTATATACATTGAAGATTATACTGTTTGGCTGTTTTATTAAATTGATCAGCAGCCCATCTATATTTTTCATAAACACTGGAGTTACTTTTCATTTGAAGACCTTTACTTATTATGTCTCGCAACATTGAATAATGTACAGATGCTGTTCCTGCTCCGCCACCAACTCTATCATCATAATCAGTAAAATAATCTAAGTAATAAATGCCTGTCATTAGTTGCTTACAATTTTTTTCAATAAACGAAATCTCCCAGTCTGCAAATCCTTCATTTGCAGGGGTAGGAAATTGTTTAACGATTTCAAAGAGATCTTTTTCAAATTTTATTATAGGCAAATGTTCCTCTGATTCAGCTAAGTAAGCTTTAATATAGGCTTCCCCAAAAAGGATTGTGTCTTTATGATACATATTTCCTACTTTGATTGCTCCCCGGCATAAAAATCCCTTTTCGATTAATAGATGAATCGCAAACGCGCAATCTGTAAGCATATGATAAATTCCACCCTGTTCTTCAACAAGTCTTGAAATAACTAAGCTGTCAGAAATCTGAATAATTTGAGTATCAATATTCATTTCTCTTTCAGTTTGAATTCTATAATCACTTTTTGGAGTAATGAAAAATTGCTTCAGCTCAGTTAGTGTTTGTAAAATTCTTTCAAATTCATCTTCATCTAAATTGCTTTTTTCAATTGAATTCTTAAATCCTAAAATGTCAATAAAAGCAACAACTCTTTTTTCGTAAGCCATTGACGAATTAATTTTTATATATTTTCTATATTAATAAATATACAAAATATCAATATCTATCATTGCAAAACAGCAATAATGCAACCAATCACCTGTTAACTACTGCATCATTGTGTATCATACTGTATCATTGTTTCCCATAATTCATCCCTCACTTCCCAAATCAGGTACAATAAAAAAGTAGTAACAGAATAGTCCCTAAGATCTGGCTACTAAAGGCAGGAAAAGGCAAGGAAAGGCAAATGAAACCTGCTGATAATCAATGTAAACTGTATAGAACGCGTATAGATCGTACGCTGCTTACTTCCCGATACAGAACTTCGAAAAGATATAGTCCAGCTGGTCCTCATTGGTGATCTGGCCGGTGATGGTGCCCAGGTAATGCAGGCACTGGCGGATATCGATGGCCAGCAGGTCGCCGGGCACTTTCTCTTCCAGTCCGCGCTGTACATCGGCCAGTGCTTTGGCCAGATGCTGTAAAGCCTCGTAGTGGCGGGCATTGGTAACGATGGTGGACTCGGCATAGATATCACCATCAATGGCTTTGCTGACCAGGGCCTCTTTCAGGTGCTCGATATGCGTATGTTCTTTGGCAGAGATGAATACCGTGTCCGTAAAAGCGGCAAAACGCTGTTGCGCCGCTGCGTTTTGTCCGTCCACCTTATTGCCCACCAGCAGGTAGCGGATCTGTTCTTTCTCAAATGTGTTCACCACCTGCTGCAGGTCTGCTTCGGTGATCTCATTCACGTCGAACAGGTACAGTACGATATTGGCTGAGCGCATTTTTTCGAGGCTCTTCTCCACGCCGATGCTTTCGATCACATCGTGGGTATGTTCGCGTATGCCGGCCGTATCGATGAGCCGAAACAGGATGCCCTTGATGTTGAGGATCTCTTCAATGGTATCGCGCGTGGTGCCGGCAATATCGCTCACGATGGCGCGGTTCTCGTTCAGTAGGGTATTGAGTAAGGTGGATTTACCTGCATTGGGTTTACCGATAATGGCCACCTGCACCCCGTTCTTGATCACATTACCCAGCTGAAAGGAACCGATGAGCTGGTGTGTGGACAGGGCCAGCTGGTTTACCAGGGTCTGCAATGCGTCCCTGTCGGCAAACGCCACATCTTCCTGCGAAAAATCGAGTTCCAGTTCTATCATGGCCGAAAAGCGGATCAGCTGCTCACGCAGTTGCTGCAGGTCTGAGGAAAAGCCCCCGCGCATACTGTGCAAAGCGGCCCTGCGACTGGCTTCCGTATTACTGGCGATCAGGTCGGCCACGGCTTCGGCCTGGGTAAGGTCCAGTTTACCGTTGAGGAAGGCCCGCTGGGTGAACTCACCCGGTTTGGCCAGGCGCACGCCCTTACTGGTAATGGCGCGAATGATGTTCTCCTGTATAAAAGGCGAACCATGGCAGCTGATCTCGATCACGTCTTCGCCCGTATACGACCTGGGCCCTTTGAACAAAGACAGCACCACTTCATCCAGCAATTGTCCCTGGTGTTGCAACAGACCCACCTGTATGGTATGCGACTGTTGTTTGAACAGGTCTTTGGAGGGGAACATCTCATCCAGCACCCGGAAGGTCTCTTTACCGCTCACCCGTATCACCCCAATGGCCCCCACCCCCGGCGGCGTGGCCAACGCCACGATCGTATCATCCCAACCCCGCAAGTGCGTACTCATAGTGTCTGCTTTACAGGCAAAAATAGAACAATGAAGGGGAATTGAGAATGATAGAATGAGTGGATGAGTGGATGAGTGAATGTGAAACAGAATCAAAACATTCACTCATCCACTCATCCACTCATCCACTCATTCACTCATTGTTCTTCCACCCTGAACGTGATCTTCTGCTTCTGCCGGTAGATCACATGGCGGCCATTCTGCACTGCAGGCGTCCAGCGGGGACTTTTCTGGATGACGCGGATGGCTTCGGCGCGGGTGCCGTAGCCGGGATCGTTCTCGGCCCGCACATCGCTGATATTGCCTTCCCGGTCAACGATGAAGGATACCAGTACCGAATAATCGGCCGGGGGAGCCCCATTCTGGGCAGCTATATCCTGATTCAGGTTTCTTTCCAGGTATTTGCGCCAGGCGGCAATACCGCCCAGGAACTGGGCTTCTATCTGTACCGAAGCAAATACTTTGTCCATCTCATCCGTTTCCCTGAAGTTTTCCACCACGCCCGTGGTCTTTTCAACGGGAGGGGCCACTACACCTTCGTCTTTGGGGCCTTCCTGGTTGATGGTGCCGATGCGGGTATTCTCCAGTTGATCGATCTCTTTTACTTCGTCTTCTGCTTTTACCTGGTCATCGGCCACGATCCTGGGTGGGGTTACTTTGGCCATTTCCACTTTGAGTGGTTCCTGTTTGGGGATGGGTTTGGGTTCTTCGGGTTTGAAGTTTTCGAGTTCCACCACGGTCACCAGTTCTGCGGGTGCCCTGTTCTTTTTACCATTGGCCAGAAGGGAACCGGCTACGACCAATAAACAAAGCAACAGCATTGCCGACAAAGCAAAGAGCATTCGTTGCTGGTAGGTCTTGCGTAATGCATACGCGCCGTACATTTTATTCCTTCCATCGAACAGGATGTCCAGGATATCTGCGGAGAGGATCTGTGACTTTTCCATAGTAGTAAGTTTCTACTATGATTCCCCCACAACAAAAAATCCACACCCCAAAACGACGAGTAAATTTTGCAGAAATTCCATAAGGGGCAATGAGTGAATGAGGGGATGAGTGAATGAGTGGATGAGTGGATGAGTGAATGGGGGTGAGTAGGGAGTGTTTGTGAATGGGCAATTGTCAATGGACAATTCACTCCCTACTCACCACTGACCACTCACGATTCACGATTCACGATTCACAAAAAAGCCCCGCAAAAAATTGCAGGGCTTTTATAATTTCTGTCGTTCAGAATTATTCTTCTGATACTACGAAAGTGATGCTTTGTTTGTGACGGTAGATAACGTTACGTCCGTTCTGCACCGCGGGTTTCCATTTGGGGCCTTTGGTGATTACGCGCATCGCTTCTGCTTTGGTTCCGTAGCAGGGATCGTTCTCCGCTGCTACATCACTGATGCTTCCGTCCCTGGACACAATAAAAGATACCACTACGGTATATTTTCCCGGAGGGGCGCCGTTTTCAACAGGCAGGTCCCTGTTCAGGTTACGCTCCAGGTATTTGGTCCACTGTGGCAAACCACCGGGGAATTCCGCGGGGATCTGTACTACGGTGAATACCTTATCGTAGTCTTCTTCTACTTTAGGGGCTTCTACCACGCCGGTTCCTTTTTCAACGGGAGGGGCTACTACACCTTCGTCTTTCGCACCTTCCTGGTTAATGGTACCGATCTTGGTATCTTCCAGTTTTTCCACTTCCTTGATTTCCTCATCAGGTTTCACTTCTTCATCCTTCACAATTTTGGGAGGAGTGAATTTGGTGATCTCCACTTTGGGTGGCTCCTGTTTTGGCGGAGGTGGCGGAGGTGGTGGCTCCGGCTTTTTCTCCTCCTTGCTTACGTTCTCCAGCGACATATCGGCCACAATAATCTCCGCCTGCTTTTTCTTGGTTGAGTTCGCTACCAGCGAGCTCACCAGTAAAAGTGCGCAGATCAGTACCATTCCGCCTATAGAGATCTTGATACGCCTGTTATACGTTTTGCGGAGTTCATAAGCACCGTAGTCCTTATTCCGTCCGTCAAAAAGGATATCAAGAATATCAGCGGATAAAATTTTGTTTATCTCCATGATCTGGTTCTTTTGTAATTAGTTTCTTTGATGAAATTTCACGATTAGTTCGCCGGTGCGGCCGTAGCCATTGCCTCCGATCTCATCACCAACTGTGCTTCAATATCGGTGATGTCAACCAGGGCATAACGCGTACACACGTTGATCGTCATTTCATCCAAAATATCTACCACGTTCTTGTAAGTACACTCGTCAGAAGGTTTCAGTATCACTACGAAATCTTTAACGTCCCTTACGCTGTTCTTTTTATTGATCAGCACTTCACGGATATCATGAAAATTAGATGACTTAAAGTTGGATGCAGAATTATCCAGTTCTCCCTCATAGTAGAAGACGTTATTGTCTTTTCCTAAAAGGATGGTAATCACACCCGACTGTTTGGCCTTATTCTGATCTTCCGGTTTATCCGCGTCCTTGGGCAGGATCAGCTTCATAGCTGTAGCCTGGCTCATGGTTGTGGTGAAGATAAAAAAAGTGATGAGTAGGAAGCCCAGGTCCACCATGGGCGTCAGGTCAACTCGGGTCGACAGCTTCTTCCCTTTCTTGACCCCGGGGCCTTTTTTATGACCACCACCACTCGAGGTATCCATTTCTGCCATGTCGGTAGAATTTAGTTTTCGTTAGCAATTTATTTACTCTTCCCGCTTCTCTCCTGACTGGGCTTTCTTCCACAGTTCGGTTCCTACCGGAACTGCTTCCGGATTGGTCACCATCTGGAATTTCAGGAAGTCGTTCTTTTTGAAAGCGGTAATTACGCTTTTAAAAGCAGGGAACTTGGCCAGGTTATCTCCTTTTAAGAGAAGGCTGGGTTTTTTTCCCTGGTACGCATCCCTTACCAGTGTCATCCATTCGGTCAGCTCATTATTGGAGCTATCCTTTACAGGAATACCGGGCAGCAGGTTTCCCTTGCGCTGGTCTTCCGGAAGGGCCAGGAAAGATTTGAGGCCGCCGAAAGAAGCACCGAAGAAAGGACTCTTTTTGAATGCTTTCACATCCAGTCCCAGGTTCTTGGTGGTATTCAGCGTATTGGCCATGGTTTCCTTCACTTCTTCGTCATCCATTTCCAGAAACACTTTTCCGTCCTTGTCAATGATTACCTGAACAATATCCTTGGTCGGGGCCACTTTGGCGGCTACCGATTTCGGGATCGTAACAGCGATGGCCTCGGAGGGCTTGAACTTCGTTGTTAAGATAAAGAATGACAACAACAGAAAGGCCACGTCGCACATCGCCGTCATATCGATGCTGGTACTCTTACGAGGTAATTTGGCTCTACCCATTGTTTTCTATTTAATATTTCACATTAATGATTCAAAACTTTGTCAATTCCACAAAAAATCTAAAAGATTATTTGTAGTTAGCGGCAAAGCTCTGTGTTAAAGTGAAACCAGATTCATCGATACCGTAAGTGATACCATCGATACGGGTAGTGAACACGTTGTACATGATGATCGCTACTGCTGAAGTACCGATACCCAGGGCGGTGTTGAACAGGGCCTCTGAGATACCTTTTGACAGTTCACGGGCAGCATCACCACCACCTTCATCACCGAGGGCAGAGAATGATTTGATCATACCCATTACCGTACCCAACAGACCCAACAGGGTAGCTACTGATGCGATGGTAGACAGGAACACCAGGTTCTTCTCCAGCATAGGCAGTTCCAGGGCGGTAGCTTCTTCTACTTCTTTCTGGATATTCAATACTTTCTGCTCGGTAGTGAGTTCGGTATTGGTGATCATTTCCTTGTATTTGTGCAGACCAGACTTCATTACATTACCTACAGAACCTTTCTGTTTGTCGCAGGCAGCGATTGCTTTGTCTACTTCTTTGTTAGCCAGGTGGAATTGTACGGTGCGTACGAACTCAGCGATACTTCCGGCACCTGCAGCTTTAGAAACGGTCAGGAACCTTTCGATCACGAAAGTCAGTACAGTTAAGAAACAGGCGATCAGGATCGGTACAATGATACCACCTTCATACATCTTAGGCCATGTTCCTTTAGGTCCTTTGTGATTAGGCCAAAAACCACCAGCTGGGTCAGGATTGGTAAAGTTACTTGGGCTACCCAACACGAAGCGCCAGATAATGAAACCGATGATCACACATAACAGTGGCGCCAGCCATGAAATCGAGTTACCGCTCTTCTTAGGTTGTGCAGAAGATGGGCTTTTTGCAGCAGCACCTGCAGTTGGTTTAGTCTCAGCCATGATTCAATTGATTTTTGATTTTTTAAAAATTACAGTTGATTTAAAAAAAGTTTCCGCAATTCTACTGAAAAATGTTTTGAATTAGCAAAACATTCTTGAAATCAGTATAAAAAGGGAGTACAAATTAGGTATTATTTCGAAAGCGCCAAATTAAGATTTCGGTAAATAGTATAGCTTTCCCGGGGTTTTTCAAGGGACCGTAAGATACTGCATAACCCCTTACCCCCTATATTTTCACCGACAAAAAACCGCCTTCCACCATTCATATATCAGTCAATGTAATTTGTTCCGGTTTTGCCCGGGACGCTTATCTTTAAGGATTCATCTTAAACTATTTCTTACTGCTTATGAAACAACAACTGTTAGTTGTGGCATTGCTGGCCGGGAGCCTGGCTACTGCCCAACAGAGAGATTCTGTTCCCAATGGTGGCGCAGCCAGGGGGGCACTGAGCGCGGCTTTTGGCCAGGTTGCCGGTGGCGCCAGGCAAACACCCCGTCCCTACCGCGAAGTAATTACCGATAAAGCTGTATCCAAAAAGGGTATGTTCACCGTTCACAAAGTGGAAGACAGGTATTATTTCGAGATCGGCAATGCCATGCTGGGCCGCGAGATCCTGGCGGTTACCCGTTACATCAAAGTGCCTGCCAATGGCGGCGGACGCGGTGCATACGGTGGCGAGATCGCTAACCAGCAAACACTGGCTTTCGAAAAAGGACCCAGCAACAATGTCTTTCTCCGCGTGATCACGCTGGTGAATGCCGCTGACCCTAAGGACGATATCTACAAAGCCGTTTCCAATTCCAACCTGAATGCCATCACGGCCGCTTTCCCGATCGCGGCTTTCTCGAAAGACAGCTCCGCCGTGGTGATCGAAGTGACCGATTTCTTCAAGGGAGACAACCAGGTGGTAAGCATCAACAGCGGTGTGAAAAGGAGCCTGGGACTGGCACAGATCGCCTCCGACAGGTCTTTTATCCAGAAACTGACGCCTTACCCCATCAATGTGGAGATCCGTACCGTGAAAACCTTTACCGCCTCCCCTGCTGTTTCCAGCTTTGGACCGGTAAGTATCCCCGGTGGCGGTACCAGCGTTCCTGCAGCCAATGCTGCGGGCGCGGTTACCCTGGAACTGAATACCTCCCTGCTGTTATTACCTGAGAAAGCCATGACCCCGCGTATTGCCGACAAACGCGTAGGTTTCTTTACAGAAGACTATGTACTGTTCAGCGATGACCAGCAGAAAGTGGAGAACAAGGAATTTGCCGTTCGCTGGAGACTGGAACCCAAAGACGAGGACCTGGAGAAATGGAAAAGGGGTGAACTGGTAGAGCCTAAGAAGCCTATTATTTATTATATCGATCCTGCCACCCCCAAACAGTGGAGAAAACACCTGATCCTGGGCGTGAACGACTGGCAGAAAGCTTTTGAGAAAGCCGGTTTCAAAAACGCCATCATGGGTAAGGAATGGCCGGAGAACGATACCACCATGAGCATGGAAGATGCCCGTTTTTCCGTGATCCGTTACTTTGCTTCCAGCACCGAGAACGCTTACGGTCCCAACGTACACGACCCCAGAAGCGGCGAGATCCTGGAAAGCCATATTGGCTGGTACCACAATGTGATGAAACTGGTGCACGACTGGTACATGGTGCAAACCGCTGCCGTAGACCCACGCGCCCGCAAAATGAAATTTGACGACGACCTGATGGGCGACCTGATCCGTTTTGTTTCCTCTCACGAAGTAGGCCACACGCTGGGTCTGCGCCATAATATGGGAAGCAGCAGCAAAACACCGGTAGCCAAACTGCGCGATAAAACCTGGGTGGAAGCCAATGGGCATACCGCGTCTATCATGGACTATGCCCGTTTCAACTATGTGGCACAGCCGGAAGACAATATCAGCAAGGAAGGCCTGTACCCCCGCATCGGCGATTACGACCAGTGGGCCATGAAATGGGGTTATGGCCATATCCCCGGCAATTCTGAGGAAGAAGTGAAAAAGAACAGCAGCAAGCTGATCACCGAAACCCTGAAAGCCAATCCGCGCACCTGGTTCGGCACTTACGAATCAGGTAACCAGTCGGATCCCAGGAGCCAGAGCGAAGACCTGAGTGATAACGCTGTCGTAGCCAGTGATTATGGCGTGAAGAACCTGCAGCGCATACTGGTAAAACTGCCTGAGTGGACCAAGGAAGATGCCGACCTGAACGACAATATTGAAGAGATGTACGGCCAGTTACTGGGCCAGTTCCGCAGGTATGTGGGACATGTTTCCCGTAATATCGGTGGTGTTTACGAAACCTTCAAAACCGCAGAACAGGATGAACCCGTTTACGAGATCACTCCCAAAACCATGCAGCGCGATGCACTGGGTTTCCTGAACAGGCAGCTGTTCCAGACCCCCAAATGGCTGATCGACAAAAAGATCCTGGACAAGATCAATCCTCCCGGAACTGTTGACCCGATCGCCAGTGCACAGGAGTCTGCCCTGGCCGGTATTCTTTCCGGCGACAGGCTGAACCGTATGCAGTACTGCGTAGAACGTTTTGGCGCCGATAAAGCTTACAGCGCCCTGGATATGCTCGGCGAATTACAGGCCGACCTGTTCAGTGAACTGAGATCCAACAAAACCATTGATGGGTACCGCAGGATGTTACAGAAGAGTTATGTGGACAAACTGAATAACCTGATCAATCCACCGGCAACTACCGCAAGCATGACCATCATTTTCTCCAGCGGACGCCCGAACCCATACGCTACCGGTTTAACCAACCGCAGCGATGTGTACAGCATTGCCCGTGCCCAGCTGGTTCAGTTACGTTCCCAGGTATCAGCCGCAGCTGCTTCTGCCACCGACCGTATGAGCAAGATCCACCTGCAGGACCTGTCTGAAAAGATCAAAAAAGCACTGGATCCTAAATAAACCAGGGTTAGCTGTTTTGCAACAGCCCTTACCTGATACATGGTTAAAAAAGTCCCGCCCAATGGCGGGATTTTTTTATGTTCCCGCAAGGGCAACAACGATGACGTACCTTTGTACAAACACTGTTTATGAAACATTATGTAGGCATATTGTTGCTGCTGACCGGACTGATGGCCAACGCACAGAAAAAGAATGAACGCTGGGGTTACCTGAGAGACAGCGCCACCCGTGAGCCCATTGTACTGGCCAGTGTGACCAACCTGAACACCCAAACCACGGTGATGACCAGCGCTACCGGCCTTTTTAAAATTGAGCTGTCGGAGAACCAGGTATTATCCTTTGCCGCAGTGGGTTATCATTTTGATACGGTACATTACCGTAACCAGCTGCTGTTGCAAGACACGCTCTCCTTGCAATTATCGCCGCTGACACATAACCTGGGCAATGTGACCGTTACGGCAAAAGGTATGAGTCGTTACCAGCTCGACAGTATCGAGAGAAGAAAGGATTTTTTACAGGATATCGTCAATTATACCATCCCAACCGTATCACAGGCCAATTCGGGTGCCGGCATTGCACTGAACCTGGATCGTTTTTCCAGGCACGAAAAGAACAAACGCAAAGCCTTTGCCTTTTTTGAGTCCAATGAAAAAGAAGCGTATATCAACTATCGTTTCCCCGCTTCCCTGGTTACCCGGTACAGCGGTTTGAAAGACGAGGGACTGCAACAGTTCATGCAACAATACCGCCCCACCAGCGAGTGGCTCCGCAAAAACAGGTCGGAAGAAGATCTGAAATATTATATCAACGAGAAGCTGAAGTTGTTCTTTAAAAAATGACGGGCTGTTGTGAATCGTGAATCGTGAGTGGTGAGTAGTGAGTAGTGAGTGGGTAGTTACAATATACGGCCTCTCATTGTGAATGGGCAATGGTGAATTGGCAATAGATAATGAGCGAACATCCATTGACAATTCACCATTGACAATTGCCCACTCACGACTGACGACTCACCACTCACTACTCACTACTCATAGCGCAATGCCACGATCGGATTCAGGCGGGCGGCTTTCATGGCGGGATAGATACCGGCGGCCAGTCCTACCACAGAACAGATGATGATCCCGATAAGTACCCACATCCAGGGAACAACAAAACCGGTCTTTAATACGATAGAGAACAGGTTACCTACCAGTACCCCAAGGATGATGCCGAACAGGGCGCCCAGCAGGCTGATGATCATACTTTCGAAAAGGAATTGCTGGCGTACATTTTTTCTCTTGCCGCCGATGGCTTTGATCAGTCCTACTTCCTTGGTACGTTCATTTACGGCAACCAGCATGATGTTCATCAGGCCGATGGCTGCGCCGATCAGGGTGATCAGGCCGATAGCACCGGCAGACCCGGTAATGCTGCTGAGGAACCCGATGAACATTTCTGCAAACTTATCGCTCCGCTCTATGACGAAATTGATCTCTTCCACCGGTTCCAGTTTACGAACGGCGCGGAAAACAGAAGTGGCTTCGTCCGATGCCACATCGAGTTCCTTCACATTACGCACCATCACACCCATAAGGTAGGATGGGTTGGCATTTTCGAAACGACGCACATTCGTGTATGAAGTAAGGATCATATCATCCTGGCGCATCATGGCGCTGGAGCCCTTGCTTTTCAGAAGACCGATGACACGATAAGGCAGGCTACCCACACGGATCACTTTATCAATACATTTTTCGGGTTTGTCGCCAAACAGTTTTGTGGCCACATTGCTGCCCAGTAAACAGACACTGCGACCACTTTCAATATCCAGGTTATTCAGGTTACGTCCTAACTGGACAGAATAACCGTTCACAGAAAGATAATACTCATCACCCCCCCATAAAGTGATCTGCGGATTGGTCTTTTTATCTCCATAATGCACTTCCTGCGAACTGGGGCCGCGGCGGTAAATGCTGACCTGTGCACCGGGATAATTAAAATTCTTTTTGAAGAATTCAGCTTCTTCTTTACGGATGGGTTTATCGAGGTTGGATTTCTTTTCGCGCCTGCCCCGTTTTGTTTTGGTGAGTGACTGGTTATTGCCACCACCTACTCTAACCCTTGAGTCTTTGTAGCGGATACTGAAGGCATTGGCGCCCATGGAGGTGAAACTCTCCCGCAGGCTCTGGTTCATGGCTTCTATGGCCGTAATGATGCCGATCAGGGCCATGATACCAAAGGCGATAATGGCCACAGTGATACCGGTACGCAATTTATTACTGCGAACCGTGCGCCATGCCAGGGAAAGGGAATCCAGGGTAGTCATGCCATTCATAAGGTTTCCTCCAATGATCAACCTTATAAAGATAATTGAGATTGCCAAACCCGGCTCTCTATAAGCAAGAAATGTGAAGAGCGGTTAAAAATAGAACCCGTTCAGGACCAGTGACGGGAATATACCGATCAGGATCACCAGTGCGGCCACCACCAGCATGCCCAGTTTGAATGGCCCGGTGATCTCTTCCGTTTCGGGTTCACCCTCTTTGAAGTACATGGCCTGGATCACCCGGAAATAGTAGTAGGCGCTTACGGCTGCAAACAGTACCGCAATCACTACCAGCCATAAAGAACCTCCCGCTTTTACGGCAGAAGCCAGCATATAGTATTTGGCAAAGAAACCGGCGGTTAAGGGGATACCGGCCAATGAGAATAAACAGATGGCCGTAGACAAAGCCAGTTCCGGCTGTGTTTTGGCAAGCCCGTTGAAGCCCTCAAAAGTATAATCCTTCATTTTGATGAGCACGGCAAAAATGCCGATCGTAGCCAGGCTATAGGCAACGGAATACAGGAGAATACCTTCCCTGGCAAAGTCATTGGCGCCATATAATGAGAACAGCATAAAACCCGCCTGTGCAATGGACGAGTAAGCCAGCATCCGTTTCACACTCTGCTGGAATACCGCCGTGATATTTCCAACAAGCAGTGTGGCAATGATCACGAACGAAAGCAGGATCTTCCAGCTGGGGCCCAGCAATTCTGTATGCTGGTCGAACAGGCGTACAAATGCGATGAAACCGGCCGCTTTTACAATGGTGGCCATGAATGAAGTGAATACGCCCGGGGCGCCATCATATACATCGGGTGTCCAGAAATGAAAGGGCGCTGCGGATACTTTAAAACACATGGAGACAAACAACAGGATCATACCCGCGATCTCCAGAAAAGAGGTCTTCGGCACCAGTGCACTCTCGGGCACCCTGCTCTCACCCAGTATAAAACTTCCGGTACCGCCATAGATCAGGGTAACCCCCATCAGCATGATACCCGTTGAGAAACATCCCATCAGGAAATATTTGAGGGAAGCTTCGTTACTTTTCAGGTTGCGCTTATCGGCCCCCGTAAGTATGTATAAAGGAATGGTCAGAATTTCTATACCCAGGAACAGGATCAGCAGGCTGTTAAAGGCCGAAAGGATGGAAACACCACACAATACAAAAAAGATGAGGGCATAATAATCCGCGCTGTACGAGCTGATCTTCTCAACCGCCTTGCCGCTCAGCAACACATAGATCAAAGTGGTAGCAATGGCGATGGTGTTGAAATACATGCCGAATTGCTCAAAATTGAACATATTATGGGTATCAATCCTGATCACCCAGATGCCATAACTGTTCAGCAGGTTGGCCAGCAGCAACAGCAACAGTGCACAGGCAGCTATTACCGTATGATAAGAGCGGTTCTTAACAATGATGCCACTGAACATCATGAGCACACCCGATAAAGCAGAAACTATGATTGCATTCATAAAACAAACTTATCTTAAACCCGCAGGGTCAACTGCGGATCAATTTCATTATTAACGATTAGCCAGTATTGCGTGAACGGTATCTTTTGTCAGATCGATCATCGGCTGCGGATATACACCCAGCACGATGATGATGATCACCAGTATCGCCAGCATCCACTGCACATTACCTCCGATCTCCCTGGCATTCTCTGTAACTGCCGTAGTACTTCCATACAATATTTTCTGCACCATATTCAGGGTATACACTGCTACCAGGATGATACAGATACAGGCAACAGCCGCTATCCAGATATTATAACGGAACAGTCCGTTGAACATCAGGAATTCGCCCACAAAAGCATTGGTCAGCGGCAGGGCAATATTCGCCAATGCCAGTACCACCAGCAAAATGGCCATCACCGGGGCTTTCTGCGCCAGTCCGCCCAGGTCACTGAACTTACGTGTTCCCAGCTGCTGTTCTATAACGTCTGCCACGATCCAGAGACCGATCACATTGATGCCGTGATTGAACATCTGTATCATCACCCCCTCCAGCCCGGTCTGGTTATGTGCAAATACGGCAGCGCTCATCAGCCCGATATGCGCAATGGAGGAGTAGGCGATCAACCGCTTGAAATCATCCTGCCGGATAGCGATCAGTGAGGCATACAGCATACCGATCACGGAAAGAATGATGATGAGATTGGCATACTGTTCCGAAGCATGCGGGAACACCGGCAGCAACCAGCGCAGCAGCGCAAAAATGCCCATCTTCACCATGATACCGCTCAGGATCATGGTAACGGCAGTGGGTGATTGTTCATATGTATCCGGCTGCCAGGTATGGAAAGGGAACACCGGCATCTTGATCGCAAAAGCGATGAAGAACAGCCAGAAGATCAAAGATTCCTGGCCGGTGCTCAGTTTGATATGGTAAAATGATTGTAAAGCGAACGAATGATCGGCCGACTGGAAATACAGGTACAGGATACCCGCCAGCATCAGCAATGAACCCACGAAAGTGTACACGAAGAATTTGAACGT
This sequence comes from Bacteroidota bacterium, assembly GCA_016183765.1. Classification (GTDB taxonomy): domain Bacteria; phylum Bacteroidota; class Bacteroidia; order Chitinophagales; family Chitinophagaceae; genus Sediminibacterium. The sequence goes on along the minus strand of JACPEA010000013.1, from coordinate 204,882 downwards.
GACAGCGATCCTTTTTTCGCCACCCCAGATCGAACAGAGGAAATAAACGGGTATCAGTGCCAGCTCCCAGAAGAAATAGAATACCAACGCATCCGCAGCAAGGAATACACCCAGCAGCCCTGTTTGTGACAACAGCAGTAAGCCGTAGAAACTACCCGGGTTCTGGTACTTGTTTTTAGCCGTTGCGATAATGATCACAGGGAACGAGATGGCGGTGAGTAACACCAGCATCTTGCCCATACCATCGGTTACCAGGCTGAAGCGGCTGCCCAGTGCAGGTAACCAGGCCGCATCGTAAGAAAGGTTTTGCGGGGCCAGGAAAAAAATACCGGCAATGGCAACGGCCAGCGTGATCGCCGAAGACAGCAGCGCCCAGTTTTTGGCAGCATTTTCTCCCTTCAGGAAAAAAGCGGCCAGTCCGGTAATCAATGGGATCAATATGAGTGAAACAGGGATCATATGCTTTCTTTAACGCAACAAGCTGTTTTAAAATAATTTACTGATAAAACGAACGATGGTGGCATCGTTGAACCATATCAGGAAGAACACCACCATACACAACACCATGATAAGGATATAATTGCCAACCTGTCCGCTCTGCACCAGGCGTAACTGACGTGAACCATAGCCCACCAGTTTGCCCACTCCGTTCACCAGTCCGTCGATACCGCTCTTCTCAATGATGTTTTTGAAGAATCCGGCAATGCTGTGCAATGGATTCACCACCACGGCATCATACAATTCATCTACATACCATTTGTTCTCCAACACCTTACCCAGGCCGGTTGCTGCTGTATCATCACTGGCCTGGTATTTTTTATAGCTGTTAATGGCGAGCAGGATCACCACAACGATCGCTGCGGTGGAAGCTCCCATCATCAGGTATTCCTGTGAGGCTGTGAGATGGTGCTGCTCAGCCAGTTTGGCTGATTCGGCAAAAATCGGCGCCAGGAAATGTTCCAGGCTATGCGCATGCTCGGCAAACACTTCAGGTATACCCACCCATCCGCCGGCTACAGATAAAATTGCCAGTACGATCAGCGGTAATGTCATCTGCCAGGGACTCTCCTGCAGGTGGTGTTCCTGTTCCTGTGTACCCCTGAACTGTCCGAGGAAAGTGAGGGTATACAAACGGAACATGTAAAATGCGGTCATCAAAGCGCCTGCCACCCCGATAAAATAATACAGCGGGTTCTGTGCAAAAGCCGCGGTCAGGATCTCATCTTTTGAAAAGAACCCCGAGAACGGGGGGATACCGGCAATGGCCAGGCAACCCAGCAGGAAAGTGATATGTGTGATGGGCAGGTGTTTTTTCAGTCCGCCCATTTTGCGGATATCCTGTTCATGGTGCATGGCATGTATCACAGAACCGGCTGCCAGGAACAACAGGGCCTTGAAGAAGGCATGCGTCATTACATGGAACACGGCGCCGGTATAGGCACCTACGCCGAGTCCTAAGAACATATATCCCAGCTGGCTAACTGTAGAGTAAGCCAGCACTTTTTTAATATCGTTCTGTTTCAGTGCAATGGTTGCGGCAAAAATAGCCGTAGCCAGTCCGATCACAGCCACCAGCGTTTGGGTGGCCGGCGCCATAGTATATAAGATATTGCTGCGGGCGATCATGTAAATACCGGCAGTCACCATTGTTGCGGCGTGGATCAGTGCCGATACCGGTGTGGGACCGGCCATCGCATCGGGTAACCAGGTGTACAGTGGTATCTGTGCACTCTTACCTATAGCACCTACGAACAATAACATAGTGATAGCGGTGATATCAAAACTGCTGAGCTGGGAAACATTGGCAAATACATCACCATAACTGGCGGTACCCAGTTTCAGCAACAGCCAGAACAATGCCAGCAGGAAACCCAGGTCGCCGATCCGGTTCATGACGAACGCTTTTTTGGCTGCGTAGTTATAATTGTCGTTCTTGAACCAGAACCCGATCAACAGATAAGAGCAGAGACCCACACCTTCCCAGCCGATGAACATGATTACGTAGTTGGCGCCCAGCACCAGCAGTAACATGGAGAATATGAACAGGTTCAGGTAAGCAAAATAGCGGCCAAAATGCTGTGGCTCCTCTTCGTGCATATAAGCCGAAGAATACAGGTGTATCAGGAAACCGATACCGGTAATGATCAGCAGGAACAGGGACGATAACTGGTCTACCTGGAAAGCGAACGGTATGGTAAAGCTATCCACCTTGATAAAGTTGAACAGGGTAACCACGCTGCCGCCACTGGCCTTCACATCAAAAAAAATGAGCAGGCTGACCACGAAGGACGCCAGTATGGAGCCACTGCCCACGATACCGATCAATGATTTTGACATCGACTTCCTGCCAAGCCCGTTAACCAGGAAACCCAGCAGGGGAAACAAGGGAACTAAATAAACAAGTTTGCTCATATCAATCAGTCTGAACGTTCAAAGCTGGCAGCAAAACACGGAACAGTAACTATCTCCGGTGCATGGCTTTCGGCATTGGGCGTTGTTTAGTTTTTTAATCTGTTCAAAAAGTTAATATCCACCGAATGTGTATTCCGGTACATCATAACGATAATGGCCAGTCCCACACTCACTTCGGCCGCAGCCACCACCATAATAAAGAATACGAATAGCTGTCCCTCGATCCCCGCGTTGGTAGCAGCGTCTCCCACAACGGCTGTGGCATGGTGCATTTTTGAGAAAGCCACCAGCAACAGGTTCACTGCATTCAGCATCAGCTCCACACACATGAATACGATGATCGCATTACGCCTTGTCAGCACACCAATGATCCCGATGCTGAACAGGGTCAAACAGAGGTAGATATAATATTGTATCGGCATTTTCTTTGCTTGGTGCGGAACCCTGTGGGCGTACCGCAGTTTTATAATCTTTATATGTTATTACCGCGTTCAGGCCGGGCCTTACGCGGCAGGTATCTCCTTAATGCTTCTTTCCAATAACGACTGCACCTACCATTGCGCTCAGGAACAGGATACTGGTAATTTCAAACGGCACCACATATTCGCTGAACAGCATTTTACCCAGGTTTTTGATGAGGCCGATATCTCCTTCGGCCATCATGGCTTTGCGTCCACCCATTTCAACGGCCTGGCGTACCAGCGAGATCAGCATCATCAAAAAACAACCTCCCGAGATCACACCTGCCAGTTTCATCCAGATATGTTTCTGAGGCTCGGTTTCCGTGTTCAGGTTCATCAGCATGATCACAAAGAGGAACAATACCATGATGGCGCCCGCATACACGATAAGGTTCACAATGGCCAGGAACTGCGCGTTGAGCAGCACATAGTGGCCGGATATGGCAAAGAATACAGCGATCAGCCACAGCACACTATGCACCGGGTTCTTGCTCACCAGCACCATAATGGCACTGAAAACGGCAAGCGCACTGAGGAAAAAGAATAATATTTCTATCATACTCATAATTACCAGTAGTTAGTCATTAATCATCAGTAATCAGGATCGGTCGTCCAATTACTCATTACCAATTATTAATTCGTTGTTGATGCAGTTGTCTTCTCTCCTTTTCCCAATGCCTTCGCGTATGCTTCCGGTTCTGTTTTCGGATCCGGGATCAGCAGGTCGTTCTTGCCATAGATAAATCCTTTGCGTGTAAAGTTCGCCGGCGCAAAAGTCTCGCTTAAATAGATCGCGTCTTTCGGGCAGGCTTCTTCACACAGACCACAGAATATGCAGCGCAGCATATTGATCTCGTACCTGGCTGCATATTTCTCTTCGCGGTATTTGTTCTCTTCGCCGGGCAAACGTTCTGCAGCTTCCATGGTAATGGCTTCTGCGGGACAGGCCACAGCGCACAAACCACAGGCGGTGCATCTTTCACGGCCTTCCTCATCACGGTTCAGTACGTGCAGGCCGCGGAATACCGGGCTGAACGGGCGTTTCTGTTCAGGATACTGAATCGTGGGCTGTTTTTTGAACATATGGCTGAACGTGATGGCCATACCTTTAAAAATAGCCGGCAGGTACAAACTCTCCAGGAAACTGATGGGTTTGCGGCTTACCTCTTTTGATCTGTTTGTTAATGCTTGCATGTTTATCTTTCTTTCAGCAGGCCGGGCCTGCAAAATAGTTTATTGTTTATCGTCAATATCCGGATCGGCAGATTTCGGATGGTGCATTCGTCACTCCGGCATCTGTTCATCCAAAAATACCTATTTCCCCTGCAGCCACAGGATCACCGCACCTGTGATCAGCATATTCACCAATGCCAGCGGGATCATCTTCTTCCATCCGAGGTTCATCAGCTGGTCGTAGCGGAACCTCGGAACGGTCCAGCGGATCCACATGAACACAAATATGAAGATCGCGATCTTGACCAGTAATGCCAGTACACCCAGTCCTGCCGCCAGGTTAGGCGCCAGTGTGGACTCATCCAGGAACGGAATATCAAAACCGCCGAAGAACAGGGATGCCATGATGGCGCTGCTCATGATCATATTCACATATTCTGAGAACAGGTAAAAGCCCAGTTTCATGGATGAGTATTCCTGGTGGTAACCAAAGTTCAGTTCATTCTCCGCCTCGGGCAAATCAAAGGGTGTACGGTTACACTCTGCCAGTGCGCAGATGAAAAAGATCAGGAAACCCAGTGGCTGGTAAGCTACATTCCATAAATGTCCGGGAGCCATCTGCTGGTCTACAATGGTCTTCAGGCTCAAAGAGCCGGAGATCATCAGGACAGCAATAAGCGATAACCCCATGGCCAGCTCATAACTGATGGCCTGTGATGCGCCCCGCAAAGCCGCCATCAATGAGAACTTGTTGTTTGAGGCCCAGCCCCCGATCATGATACCGTACACGCCCATGCTCACCACACCAAACACATACAGGATACCGATATTGATATCGGCCACCTGCAGGTCGATGGTCCTGTTGAACAGGTGCACCTGGCTGCTCCAGGGTATCACGGCACAGGTCATCAGGGCAGCCGTCATGGCCAGTCCCGGACCCAGTACAAATAAAAATTTATTCGCGGTATTCGGGATGACCTCTTCTTTCATGATCAGTTTCAGTCCATCCGCAAAGGGTTGCAACAATCCAAACGGACCTGCACGGTTCGGACCCGGCCTGTCCTGCAGGATCGCTGCCACTTTACGTTCTGCGAATGTGGTATACAGGGCAATACCCAGGCTCGCAAACACAATGATCGCGATCAGGATCAGTTTTTCGATCAGTAATATCCAGTCAATAGCAAGTAGTGTCATGTGTTATATAGCTATTAGTCGTTCTTCTTATTAAAATCAGCTGAATGCGCCGGTCCGTTGATCAAACTCAGTTCGATATTCGGTCGGTTCACTTCACTCACTGTGTGTATGTCCATCAGCAGTTTCGGCTGGCGGCCATCATGTACTGCGGTAAACGTTTCTTTGGGTTGGGTAGTACCGATCTTACCGGCATAATGTCCCTGTGAGATCACAGAATGGCGGTTGATCTCGCGCGGTCCTTCTATCACCCAATCACTGGTCTTCTTTTTATCAAAGCGACAGGTATTACAGATCCAGGCGGTTTTGCCGTCTTCTGTATTTTCTACCTCACCCCATTCATCCTTACGTGCGGTCACGCGGAACACTTCATCACCCCGGTTCCATAAGGTAACCTTACCGGAACAGTTGGGGCAATCGCGGTGTGCATTCATCGGTTTCAGGAACCATACGCGGTTCTTGAAGCGGAAGGTCTTATCGGTCAAAGCGCCTACCGGGCAAACATCGATCACATTTCCAATAAAGTCATTATCCAGGTTCTTTTCAATGAAAGTGGCGATCTCTGCATGGTCACCCCTGTCCAGTACACCATGTTCCCTTTTCTGCGTAAGCTGGTCCGCCACAAATACACAACGGTAACAGAGTATACAACGGGTCATGTGCAGCTGGATATACGGACCCAGGTCATGTTTCTCGAATATCCTTTTCTGGAACTCGAAACGTGTTCCTTCCGAGCCGTGCTCATAACTCAGGTCCTGCAGGTGACATTCACCGGCCTGGTCGCAGACAGGGCAGTCCAGCGGATGATTGATCAGCAGGAATTCCACCACCCCGGCGCGTGCGTCCTTTACTTTCGGGCTGGTAATATTTTTCACCTCCATGCCATCCATCACCGTGGTACGGCAGGATGCCACCAGCTTGGGCATGGGGCGCGGATCTTTTTCAGAACCTTTGCTCACTTCTACCAGGCAGGTACGGCATTTACCACCACTGCCCTGCAATTTGCTGTAATAGCACATGGCAGGCGGTGCCACATCTCCACCAATTTTGCGGGCGGCATTCAGGATGGTGGTCCCGGCTGGCACTTCGATGGTGATGTTGTCGATGGTTACTTTCAATAAGGGTTGCTCCGACATAATTCAAAATTCAAAAGTCAAAAGTCAAAAGCCAAAATCACTACTTAGCTTTTAGAATAATGGAAGCGATGATCTTCGATATCTCATCTGCTTCTTTTATCAGTTCATTAATCTTCTCTTTATCCACACCCATTGTATCCCTGATAAGACACAACCAGTATTTGGTTTCGTTAGCCGACTTCAATGCAATTACGAGATAGTTCTTCCAATCTTTTTGCAGAGCTGCCGGCTCTGGCCTCTACAACATTTGCACCGATTGAAGTACCACTTCTCAATAACTGATCAAATAAAGAACTATAGATCCTGTCATAATCACAATGCCTGACAAACACAATCATTTCCTTCGAAAAGAAAAACACCTATGCCTGATATCAAACGGTTTCTGCTCTTCATTCAATTCAAAATTGTCAAATTCATCCTCCATATTTTTGAATTTTGACCTTTGACTTTTGAATGAATCAACCAACCGGAATATGGATCGGATCCGCATAATGCGCCAATCCAAAATTCCTTTTCTGCGCTTCTTCCGGATGGCTCACATGCCATTCGAACTCATCACGGAAATGCCTGATGGCTGCTGCTACCGGCCAGGCCGCTGCATCACCCAACGGGCAGATGGTGTTTCCTTCTATCTTACGCTGTATATCCCACAACAGATCAATATCGCTTGATTTACCCTGCCCCTTTTCCAGGCGCAGTAATAATTTTTCCATCCAGCCGGTCCCTTCCCTGCAGGGTGAACACTGTCCGCAGCTTTCGTGGCGATAGAAACGCGCAAATGTGTAAGTGTGTTTCACCACACACTGGTCTTCATCCAGTACAATGAAACCGCCCGAGCCCATCATGCTTCCGGTGGCAAAACCACCATCGCTCAGGCTCTCGTAGTTCATATAACGGGTTTCACCCTTGGCTGTTTTCAATAACAGGTTGGCGGGCAGGATAGGTACGGAAGAACCACCGGGAACACAGGCTTTCAGCCGTTTACCCTTGGCAATGCCGCCACAGTATTCATCGCTGTAAATGAACTCTTCTACAGAGATGGTCATATCTATTTCGTATACTCCGGGTTTGTTGATGTTGCCGCAGGCGGAGATCAGCTTGGTGCCGGTTGATTTACCCACACCGATCTTGGCATATTCTTCTCCACCCAGATTGATGATGGGCACTACGGCGGAAAGTGTTTCTACGTTGTTCACCACCGTTGGACGCATCCATACGCCTTGTACCGCCGGGAACGGGGGTTTGATGCGCGGGTTACCCCGTTTACCTTCCAGTGATTCGATCAGCGCGGTCTCTTCTCCACAGATATAGGCTCCGGCACCGCGTTGAACATGTATTTCACAATCGAAACCCGTTCCCAAAATATTTTTTCCTAAAAATCCGTTGGCTTTGGCTTCGCCGATGGCCTGTTCCAAGATATCTACGATCCAGGCATATTCACCACGGATATAGATGTACGTATCATTACTACCCAATGCAAAAGAAGCCACGATCAGTCCTTCGATCAGCAGGTGCGGGATGTTTTCCATCAGGTACCTGTCTTTAAAGGTTCCGGGCTCACTCTCATCGGCATTACATACCAGGTGACGGGGCACTCCTTCCGGTTTGGCAATAAAACTCCACTTCATACCGGCAGGGAACCCGGCACCACCCCTTCCACGTAATCCACTCTTCTTCACTTCTTCCACAATGGCTTCTGGACCCATGGTCTTCAGGGCTTTCTCCACACTGCGGTAACCACCTTCACGGCGGTATACTTCGTAAGAGCGGATGCCCTGCACATGTGCTTTTTCTAATAATAATTTTACGCCCATATTGAAAAGTCAAAAGTCAAAAATCAACAGTCGAAACAATGTTTTCGCCCTTAATTTTTACTTTTTAATTTTTACTTTTTAATTTTTACTTTTTAATTTTTACTTTTTAATTAATTATTGGCTGCAGCGTTCTTGGTACACTCTGCAATGATCGCATCCACTTTTTCTTTTGTCAGGTGTTCGCGGTAATGTTTACCCAGCTGCATCATCGGCGCATAACCGCAGGCGCCCAGGCACTCAACAGTCTTCAGGGTAAACAGGCCATCCGCGGTGGTCTCGCCGGGCTTAATACCCAGTTTCTCACCGATATACGCTACGATATCATCACTGCCAAGCAACATGCAGGGACCTGTCTGGCAAACCTCGAACAGGTATTTACCCACCGGTTTCAGGTTGTACATGCTGTAGAAAGTGGCCACTTCATACACTTCAATGGGTGTGATGTTCAGCAGCTCTGCCACATAATCCATCGTCTCGGTACTCAGCCATCCGCCAAAAGAATCCTGCGCCAGGTGCAGTACCGGCAACAAAGCGCTTTTCTGCTTGCCTTCCGGATAACGCGCCACTAGACGTTTTACTTCGGCCAACTGTGTTTCTGAAAATTTCGACATACTATTTTTCAAATTTGAAAATTTGAAAATTTGAAAATTTGAAAATCAGCAGAACTACAACTGTAATTTTCAAATTGCCACATTTTCAAATCATGTTTTATGCATCCATCTCCCCTGCAATCAGGTTCAGACTACTCATTGTCACGATCGCATCACTCAGCATACCGCCGGTTACCAGTTCCGGATAGGCCTGGTAATAAATAAAGCAGGGCCTGCGGAAATGCAGGCGGAACGGGGCGCGTCCGCCATCACTGATCAGGTAAAAACCCAGTTCGCCGTTGGCACCTTCCACTGAATGATACACTTCACCCTTGGGCATATCCACTTCGCCCATGATGATCTTGAAATGCCAGATCAGGGCTTCCATTTTGGTGTATACATCCTCTTTTTCGGGCAGGTAGTATTCGGGAACATTGGCATGGTACACTTCTGCCTCCTCTCCCTTGAACGCCTGAATTTTCTGGTAAGCCTGCTGGATGATGCCCAGGCTCTGCCACATTTCCTCGTTGCGTACCAGGAAACGGTCGTAGTTATCGCCTGTTTTACCAACAGGTATGCTGAAATCAAAATCTTCGTAACTGCTGTAAGGTGCATGCACACGTACATCATAGTCAACACCGGCCGCACGCAGGTTCGGTCCGGTAAATCCGTAGTTCATGGCACGCTCGGCACTGATGGCTCCGGTACCCATGGTACGGTCCATGAAAATACGGTTGCGGGTGAACAGGTTCTCGAACTCCTTCAGCACGGAAGGATATTCTTTTAAGAATTTCTCGAGTTTCGTAAACGCTGTATTTGAGAAATTCCTTTCAAAGCCGCCAATACGCCCAATATTAGTAGTAAGACGGGACCCACATACTTCTTCATATATCTCATAGATTAATTCGCGGTACTGCATCACATACAGGAAGCCGGTATAAGCGCCGGCATCCACCCCAACAATGGAATTACAGATCAGGTGGTCTGCGATCCTGGCCAGCTCCATGATGATCACGCGCAGGTAATCCACCCGCTTGGGTGTTTTCACGTTCAGCAGTTTCTCGCAGGTAAGATGCCATCCCATGTTATTAATGGGACTGCTGCAATAATTCAAACGATCTGTCAGCGGTGTGATCTGGTACAAAGGTCTGCGCTCGGCGATCTTTTCAAAAGCACGGTGAATATACCCTACCGTTGACTCTGTAGATACAATACGCTCCCCATCCAGTTCCATGATATTCTGGAACACACCGTGTGTGGCAGGGTGCGTAGGACCCACGTTCAGCGTGGTGGTCTGTTTCTCTATTGAGCCTTCCGGCAGTTTGATATGTTGGTGATGCTCTGTCATTATATAATCAGCTATATATCTTTAATCAACTTCGTTGTGCCTGTCCCGACTTTGTCGGAGTCACTCACTGGTGCGTTCAGTCCGCTTCGCAGCTTTTCGTGAGTCGTGAATCGTCAGTCGTGAGTGAGAAGGGATACGCACAATTGCTTCCTGTCTCACTGTTCACGATCCCTATCCACGGCCAAACATCTCATCGTCCTTGTCGACCCGCGTCTGGTCTTCCAGCGGAAACTCCTTGCGCATCGGAAAATAGTCCATCTCGTCCACATTCAGGATCCGCTTCAGGTTCGGGTGCCCCACAAAATTCACCCCAAAGAAATCATAGGTCTCACGCTCCATCCAGTTGGCGCTGCTGAACAGTTTTGATGCGGTGAACACATCCGGTGCCTGGATATCGGTGAACACTTTGAAACGCAGGCGCACATTCTCAGCCAGGTTGTGCAGGTGGTATACCACGGCCAGTTCACGACCGGCCTGGTCGGGATAGTTGACTGCACAGAGATCGGTCAGGAAACGGAAACCCAGTTCCGCATCATCGTTCAGGAACTGGAGTACTTTCAGGTTATTCTCTTTGGCTGCCTCAAAACTGAGCAGGCCATACGACTCTTCAAAACCGAAGACAATGTCTCCGAATTTTTCGGTGAGTTGTTGTTGAATTCTTTCGTTGGTTAAGGCCATTTCTATCAGATTCAAGTTACCTGGCGTACCGGGCAACAAGGATTTATACTTATTATGAAACGATGGGGCATTGCATTCACCCGCTCGCCGGCATACCTTTATTCTATTCCGTATCCGTTCATCAGCGCTTTATACTGCTCGCTGTTCCTGCGGCGGATACTTTCCTGTCCTACCAGCTCCTGCACTTTCATAAAACCATCCAGGATGGCTTCGGGACGTGGTGGGCAGCCGGGTACATATACATCCACGGGGATGATCTGGTCGATTCCCTGTAATACGCTATAACTATCAAAAATACCGCCACTGGAAGCGCAGGCACCCACGGCGATCACCCAGCGGGGTTCCGCCATCTGCAGGTATACCTGGCGCAATACCGGACCCATTTTTTTGGCAATGGTTCCCATGACCATGAGCAAGTCGCACTGGCGGGGAGAAAAACCCACCCTTTCAGAGCCAAAACGGGCCAGGTCATAATGAGAAGCCATGGTTGCCATGAATTCAATACCACAGCAGGAAGTGGCAAAAGGCAGGGGCCACATGGAATTCTTGCGGGCCAGGCCCACCACATTGCTCAGTTTGGTGGTAAAGAAACCTTCTCCCGGATAACCCTCGGGCGCCTCTACCATGGAAACCGCCTCTCTGATCATGGGTTCTTTCGGGTGAATATTGAAACGTACAGGACGCATATAATAAATTGATAATTAGTAATTAATCATGGATAATTGTGCAGCTCCTGTTATTATAACCCTCAGGCTTTGTGTAAGTTCATGCCTGAAAATTAACGGGCTGTTAATTACCCTTTTTTCTACTAGTCTTCCCAGGTTAAAGCTCCTTTTTTGATGATATAGATAAAGCCTACCATAAAAAAAGCGACAAACATGAGTACGGCACCAAATCCACCCCAACCCAGCTCCCGGAAATTAACTGCATAAGGATAGAAAAAGATCACTTCCACATCAAACAACACGAACAGGATCGCCACCAGGAAGTATTTGATGGCCACCGGCTGGCGGGCATTTCCATGGGTTTCGATACCGCTGGCAAAATTCTCCAGTTTATCGCTGGTCTGGCGTTTAGGTCCCACCCAGGCAGAAACTCCGAGCATCAGGGCCACAAAACCAGCCGCAAAGATCAATTGAATCCCTATCGGAAAATAATTCGCTGCAGACTGGGATGCACTGGCATCAGATAACAAGGAAAGCCAACTCATGTGAAAAAATTAAAGTGATGCAAAAATACGCTTGTGTGGCATATAAATAAAAGAAAAAACTCCCCGGTTAAGGAGAGTTCTTTCTTCAGTTTTGTTAACCCTTACCGGCGGTTGCGGCCCCGCCTGATCCTTTTTTGCCCTGAACAGGAGGATTTGAGTAGTATTCTATTCTCTTCATAATATCCGCCTTTATGGGGGCAGCATATTTATAATTATCGTCGTTGGGATCTGGGTATAAAGCCATCATCTGGTCTAATATACCCACCACTTTTTGTGCAACACCCAGGTATTCATCTACTTTAGCTGTTTTTTTGCCATCACTGGTTATTTTAAAATCCGGATCGTTCTTCATTGATACCATCTCTTTCGTGGTCGAAAAAAGTATATAATACAGGTTACGGAAGATGTCAACTTTATACTTCTCCTTATCAATCACGGTATAGATCGAATCGAGATACATCAAATGTTTTGCTGCTACTCCGGTGGTATCAGGATCAGAAGCAATCGCTGCTAACTTAAAGAACCGGTATGGCTGAGGTTTACCCGGGTAATCCGTCATGTATTTTTTGGACAGTTCAATAGTAAGCGGATAATTCTTTGCATTGAAAGCAGTATTGGTCAATCTATAGTAGTCGAACTCACTCAAAGTACCGCCTTTCAGGGCTGCCTGCTTCTGTAACCATTCGATCTGCTTATCGTACATCTTGGCTTTCCCGAACAGTTCTGCTGCCTGGCCCATATACGCCAGCTTATTCACTTTGGAAGTATCGCTGCTCAACGCTTTCTCCAGGTAACCTACGGCCTGCATTTCGCTGCCGGGGAATTTAGAGAATACTTTTACCGCCAGCTCATAATCGCCGGGAGCTATCTTACTGACAGGTGCATTGGCGAAATAACGGGTCAGTGCATTCTTGGCCTGAACCGAATCATCGATCCTATCGTAGTTGAATGCATACAGCACATCCAGTTTGGGTAACGTTTTGATACCTACGGCCGCTTCCAGTTCCTTTACTTTGGCCAGCGACTCCGCATTCTTACCTGAACGGAACAGGTAATCGGCCATCACCAGTTCCAGCATCGGGTCCTTATCGGCTGTGGCAATATATTTATCCAGGTATTCTTTCGCGCGGTTCACATCGCGGGTAGAATAATAGTCGTAGTAATTGAAATATACCGGCGGATAAGCAGGATCTGCTTCCATAGCGCTGGCAAAGTTCTGCTCGAACAGTTCTTTGTTGTTCTGGCTCTGGTAGATCTTACCGATACGGTAGAAGGCACGGGCATTCTTCGGATCCCTGGTCAGGGCTTCCTGGTAAGCTTTTACGGCATCACCCCCATTTTCACCACCCAACTTCAGGTAATTGATACCCATATTGATCAGGATATCCGGATCAGTCAGGTCGAGAGCTGCCGCCTGTTTCAGTTTTTCGATCGCATAATTATGATCGCCCTGGTCGCTGCCCACTTCTGCATTGGCACGGCCAATGGCATTCAGGATGGCAGGATTGGGTTTGCCTTTGTTCTTACCTTTTGTTTCAATGGTAGATGTGATCGCCTGCTCAAATTTCTGCTTTACAGCGTTGATGTCCTCTTTTTCCAGGATACCCACATGGCCCATTCCCACCAGTAACCAGGCATCACTACCTACTTCCTGTAACCCTTTCTGGTACAGCGCTTTCACTTCCGCTATCTGTTCTTTTGAAGGTTCACCTGCACCGTCTGTTGCCAGCATGGCCTGACCCAGCCAGTAAATGGCCTGGGGATCTTTCGGATTGGCTTCATAAGCTTTCTGAAATGCTTCTTTTGCACTCTTGTTCTTTTCGTAATTCAGAAATTTGATCCCAGCCGGTATCTGGGCCATCAAACACTGTGCAGCAAGCATCGCTGTCAACATTAAAGAAACGGTCTTCTTCATTTTGGTTTTTTTATTATTATAGTGTCAATCTGCCGACTCTTTTATTTTCCCCACCCGGTTATTGAACCCCATCTTGGCCGGTACCAGGAAAGATCTTCTGAATATTAGCTGTCCGCGCTCCAGGCTCATAAAATTCATGAACCCTGTGCCCAGTCCGGCCGAATTCTCTTTCAATATATAATACAAGGGGCGTGCCAGCGGGTATTGACCATATGCCAGTGATGCCTGCGAAGGCTTGGCAAACAGGTCTTTTTCCTCACATGTAACGCATTCTACCAGCGCCGTCCTTATCTTTTTCAGTTGTGCCACCTGTTTGGGGTCGTAACTGTCTCCCACCCAACTCAATCCCACAAAACCGATCACATTGGGGTTATTCGATACCACTTCGATCACTTCATCGCTGTTCCGGGCAGCCACCACATTTTTTCCCAGCGGTTCGCCCCGCAGTACGCTGTCCTGCAGGTACCGGATGGTGCTGGTGGCATTCTTCCCATCCATCACAGCGGTAATATTGTTCCTTCCGCTGAGAATATCTTTTAACTGGGCGATCGTGAACACGCTGTCTTTCGCGGCCCTGTTCACAATGGCGGTCACGGCATCATAGGCCAGGATCCCGTATTGGGGTTTGAAAGACAGGCTGTTCTCAAAAATCTCCGCCTCCTTATCCGTTAAACCCTTAGCCACGATGATCATCCGGGTGCTATCCGACTGCAGGTCCCTGAAACAGGCCGCTTCCGATTTATAGCTAACCTCGATCCGGGTATCCGGAAAAGAGGAATGATGCACTTTCAGCTGCTCTTCGATCACCGGCTTGAAACTCTCGTCCACACTGATCCTGATGAATCCCGTGGTGGGTGTATCGCGGGGATCTTCTTTTTTCCCCGATCGGTTACAAGAAACAAAGAACAATAACATACCCCCCAAAAAACCGTATAACACACTCTTTTTCATCTTACTTCATCATGCTTGAATGCTCTGTATAATCGAAAACTTCCATATAAAAGGCAAAGAATACCAAAAAAATACCTAAAGAATTTGTTGTCCTCATCCATCAGCTGTTCAATGTTCAGCTTGTCTGCGAATAACATCACGACCGCCATTCCCAGCAGTAACACTGCAATGGTGAAGTCGTATGACATGCGCATCAAATTATAGCTTTTCTTCTGTTTAGCTCTGAAATCGTTTTCCATTTAACATTCAATTAAAACAGGGATGGGCAATTTAGGCAATAATTTTATTTGTCTGCAACAATTGTGGCCGACAATTTGAAACAATTCGCCGGTTATCTCTTTATAGGATGCATACGCAGCAACAATTCCATAATAGGAAGCCGTTGCTGACTAACAGCCATTAGCAAGCATAGCGAGGTCTTATGCAAACAATAATTGCAGCCACAACACTATCTTTGCGCACATGAGAATTTTGATGGTTTGCCTGGGGAATATCTGTAGGAGTCCATTGGCGGAAGGCATACTGGCGCAAAAAGCAAGCGAGGCAGGACTTGACTGGGAAGTAGACAGTGCGGGCACCAACGGGTATCATATTGGGGAACAGCCGCATCTATTATCGCAGCAAGTAGCCCGGCTTCACGGGATCGATATCAGCGAACAGCGATGCAGGAGACTGGTGAAAGAGGATATCCATAGGTTCGACCGGATCTTTGTGATGGACCGGGACAATTATACGGCAGTAAAAAGGATCTGTGGCGAAAGCTGGCAGGCGGAAAAAAATGACAGGAAAGTGACATTTATCCTCGACCTGCTGCACCCCGGAGAACAACGCGAAGTACCCGATCCCTGGTATGGCACCGAAAAAGATTATCATATGGTATTTGATATGTTGGAGAAAGCCTGCGACAGGCTGATAGCACAGTACCGGCAGGAAGCATAAACCCGAACAGGAAAGGAGGACAACCGCCTCCCTACAGGAACTAACTACTTAATGAACGCCCACCCATGAGCAAACCCGGCTTACCACAAGGAACCAGAGATTTCAGCGCAGCTGTTGTGCACAAACGCAATTATATTTTTCAGACCATCCGTTCTATATTCGAGCGTTATGGTTTTCAGCCACTGGAAACGCCCGCCATCGAGAACCTTGACACCCTGATGGGTAAGTATGGGGAAGAAGGTGACAAACTTATCTTCAAGATCCTGAACAATGGCCTCGACAATCCTGAAAAACACCAGCAGGCCAAAGCAGATTTTGAAAAAATACTCTCGGGAAAAAATACCAAGGGCATTACGGAGAGGGCCTTACGTTACGACCTCACCATTCCTTTTGCAAGATATGTGGCCATGAATTACGGGCAGCTCACCCTGCCGTTCAAACGTTACCAGGTGCAGCCTGTATGGCGCGCCGACAGGCCCCAGAAAGGCCGCTATCGCGAGTTCTACCAATGCGATGCGGATGTGGTAGGCAGTAAATCGCTGTTAAATGAAGTGGAGCTTGCCGGCATTTATGCCGCAGTGTTTGAAAAATTGGGCGTCGCAGTAGAGATCAAGATCAACAGCCGGAAAATATTGGCCGCACTGGCAGAACTATGCGGCGGCGCCGATAAAATGGTGGATATCACCGTTGCCATTGACAAACTGGATAAAATAGGATTGGACAAAGTAAAAGCAGAACTTGCTGGCAGGGGATTGTCTGATGCACAGATCACCACCATTGAGCAGTACCTTTCTATATCCGGCAACAACGAAGAAAAAATAGCTGCACTCAAACAACTGATCGGAAACAATGAAACAGGTTTGAAAGGCATTGAAGAGATCGAATACGTACTCAACTACCCGCTCACCACTCACCACTCACCACTCACTACCGACTTCACCCTTGCCCGCGGACTGAACTACTACACAGGCATCATCTTTGAAGTGAAGGCAAAACAGGTGCAGATGGGAAGCATCGGTGGCGGGGGACGGTATGATGACCTGACCGGCCTATTCGGAGTGCCCAATGTGCCCGGTGTGGGGATCAGCTTTGGCGTAGACAGGATCTATGATGTGATGGAAGAACTCAACTGTTTTCCCGAGGAAGTACAGGCCGGCACCAGGGTCCTGTTCTTTAACCTGGGCGAAGCAGAGAGCAAACAGGCGTTTGGCCTGATGCAGCAACTGCGGAACAAGGGCATTGCCTGTGAACTGTTTCATGAGAACACCAAATTTGACAAGCAATTCAAATACGCAGAAAAGAAGAACATTCCCTATGTGGTCATCCTTGGCAGCGAAGAACTGACCAACGGAACCTGCCTGGTGAAAGACCTGCGGAAAGGTGAGCAGCAAAGCCTGGCGCAGGACAAACTGGAGAGCTTCCCTTTTATTGCCTGAGCCATTTTCAGGCCGGGATCCTTTTTGGCATAGTTTTTTCATACCAGATACCAAACCGGTATCATGAAAAACCCATGGATCTTCCTGGCTGTATTGGTATTGGCTGGCTGCAGCAGAAAAACGCAACCGGCAGCATCTCATGCACCTGCCAAAAACAGTGCCGTGATCGCCCCCTGGAAAACCGTTCCGGAAACCAGGACCGAAGTGGCGCCTCCTGCCACCAATCCAATAGTAACACCTGACCCTTTTCCAGATCCGATGATCGTGATCGATGCCAACGGCAACATTGTAACCTCACGCAACCAGCTGCCACCCGCCATTGCAGAAAAAGCCAATTACCGGAGTATCGCAAGGTCCTTTACACCTGCCCAGCGAAAAAACCTGATCTATCGTTTCCAGATGGTACCGCCGAGGGTATTGTATGTTCCCGAGAAGCTCTCGCAACGATCTGCCCGCGGCGTATATGTGATCTTTAAAAAGAAGTTCTGGTACTGGCAAAAAGAGGACGGGCTGTTTTACCTGGATGAGACCTATTACCAATAAAAAAGCCGGGATAAGGAAATCCCAGCCTTTTGTATGTACCGCAAGCAATCGGTCTCTTAACGGGCCATCGCAGTAAACAACTGCTGACCCTGGTATTTTTTCAGATTCGCCAATGCGATCGTTTTAGTCTCACCCTTGATACCCTCCAACTGGTAACCCATAGCATTGATGCTGACGCCAATGATCTTTTTATTGGCATCCCTGTTGAATTTGGCCGTACCCTGGAACTGGACGATGGTATACAGGTCTTCTCCCTGTTTTTCCAATGACGAGTTTCCCTGTGAAGATGCCATCACCAGTGCACCGTCTTCAATTGACACGGTCACATCCGGTACAACACTTCCCTCAGGAAAGACATACTTACCTACATACTGTAGTAAAGCAGCGGTATCCTTCGCGGGAGCCGGATTCTGCTGCGCCTGGGCCATTGTTACCAAACCCACGGAAAGAACGAAAAACAGCAACCATCTCTTCATAATATATTTTTAGTGGTTCCAATATAATGTTATTTATGATATCCCAAAATTTTAGCAGCCTTAAATTTTCCTTAGTCGCCCTGTTTACAGGCCCTCATATACCATGGCAGCGCCCTGTCCCACCCCCACACACATTGTAGCCAATCCGTACCTGGATTTCCTGCGGAACATCTCATGCAGCAAAGTGGCAGAGATACGGACGCCGCTGCATCCCAACGGATGACCGATGGCAATGGAGCCCCCGTTCACATTCACTCTGCCCGGATCCAGATCCAGCTCTTTGATGCAGGCCAGGCTCTGCGAAGCAAATGCCTCATTCAGTTCTACCAGGTCCAGGTCTGCAGCGGATAGTCCCCCGCGCTGCAATGCTTTCTGCGATGCAGGAACCGGTCCCATACCCATGATGGCAGGGTCTACACCCGCCACGCCCATACTCACCACGCGGGCCATGGGCTGCAGGTTAAATAATTTCACAGCTTCTTCACTGGCCAGTAACATAGCCCCAGCGCCGTCATTGATACCCGAAGAATTACCTGCCGTAACACTGCCATCTTTGGCAAATGCTGGCTTTAAACCGGCAAGTTTCTCGAGTGAGGTCTGCCGTGGATGTTCATCTTCATTGAACCAGGTGATCAGGCGGTCATTGATCATTTCAATGGCCGTGATCTCCGCATCCCACTTACCCGCTTCCCTGGCCGCAAAATATTTCTGCTGGGAAGCCAGGGCAAAACGGTCCTGCTCCTCCCGGCTGATATTCCATTCACGTGCCACGTTCTCGGCGGTTTCGCCCATATTGTACGGGTGGTACATTTCAGCCAGTTTCTTATTGGTAAAACGCCAGCCGATAGTGGTATCATAGGTCTCTATTTTCCGGTTCCAGGCCCCTTCGCTTTTAGCCGTTACAAAAGGTGCACGCGTCATGCTTTCCACACCACAGGCTATGTACAACATACCTTCCCCGCACATAATGGCACGGGCGGCATCCATAACAGCCTGCAAACCACTGGCGCACAAACGGTTAACAGTATTACCGGCCACAGTTACCGGCAGACCGGCCAGTAAAGCTGCCATGCGGGCCACATTGCGGTTATCTTCACCGGCCTGGTTGGCCGCACCTGCGATCACATCTTCAATAAGGGATACATCAATGCCTTCATTGCGTTGCAGCAGTGAGATAAGGGTATGCGCCAGCAGGTCGTCTGGACGGATAGAACTCAGTTTACCACCATACCTGCCAATCGGTGTTCTCACCGCATCAATCACATAACATGTTTTCATAGTTCGTAGGAATTCCGGTTGCGTATAATCGTTAAAATACCTGCGCAAGATAGAGTTTGTGACACAAAAATTCCCCCTTCAGGGGCTTTGGCGGTATCTTTGCCCGATGAGCGCTGAATTACCCAATATACGCCACCAGGATATTGCCGACCTGGAGACTTATTTTACCTCCATCGGCGATAAGAAGTTCCGTGTAAAACAGGTATGGGAATGGATCTGGCAGAAACATGCACACAGTTTCAACGATATGACGAACCTGAGCAAGGACCTGCGTGCCAAACTGGCCACAGACTTCAGCCTGCCCGCCCTGCGGGTGGATGCTACCCAGTTCAGCGGTGATGGCACCATCAAAAGCCGTTTTAAGACCTTCGATAACCACCTGGTAGAAGGGGTACTGATCCCCACCGATGAACGCAAGACCGCCTGTGTATCCTCCCAGATCGGTTGCAGCCTGAGCTGCAAATTCTGTGCAACCGGTTATCTTGAGCGTAAAAGAAACCTCACCTACGATGAGATCTACGACCAGGTGGTACTCATCAACCAGCAAAGTGAAGCCACTTACGAAAAAAAACTGTCCAATATCGTATTCATGGGCATGGGCGAACCGTTGATGAATTACAGCAATGTTCTCAAAGCCATTGAAAGGATCACCGCAGAAGATGGTCTGTTCATGAGTCCCAAACGCATCACCGTATCTACTGCAGGTGTTGCCAAACAGATCAAAAAACTGGGCGATGACCAGGTACGTTTTAAACTGGCGCTCTCGCTGCATGCGGCCAATGATGCCAAGCGCAACGAGATCATGCCCATCAACGAAAGCAATAGCATTAAGGTTTTGATAGAGGCGCTGAACTATTTTTATAAACAGACCGGCAACGAGATCACCCTGGAATATATCCTCTTCAAAAACCTGAACGATTCTGCAAAAGATGCGGAAGAGCTGACCCGCATTTTCCGCCAGGTGCCCGCCGACCTGGTGAACATCATCGAATACAATCCCATCGATGCTTTCAAATTCACCAAACCGGATGAGGAAGGCATCCAGCAGTTCATGGGCATTCTGGAATCCAACAAAGTAAACGCACGTTTACGCCGCAGCCGGGGCAAGGATATTGATGCTGCCTGCGGACAGCTGGCGAATAAAGACAGATAGAATATTGAACAGCTGAACAAGGAATGATGAATGTTGATCGGAGTTATACTTCGCCATTCATCATTCCTTGTTCAATATTCATGATTCCTCCGCTTCGTGTTTAATTAGCATTAATTTCTAATATGCTACCTTTGCATTTCCTGTTGAAAAACAGCATAAATAACACTTCATGAAAAAAAGAACCGACAACTTCGACAAGTTTGCCAATAAAACAAGAGGCAGCGCCATTAAAGAAGCTTTCCGCCAGGAAAAGAAAAAGATCAAACAGGAAGCCCGCGCCGCAGGTGAAGAGATGCGGAAAAAGAAGATCGATAAAATGCGTGGCATTGTGAGGGACGAAGAACCCAGATCACAAAAACCCGGATCCCGGAAACAGGACAAACCAGCCAAGAAGTGGGAAACACGTAACGATGGGCGACCTGCCCATAGTAAGACGGACCGCAAGCCCGTACCTGGAAAAGAGAAAAGCGGCGGAAAACATTATACAGAAAGATCCCAAAAGACAAATGAAGGAAAAACAGAGAATCAGAAAGTTGCTTCTGAGTTAATGCCGCTGAATAAATTTATTGCACATTCCGGTGTTTGTGGAAGACGTGAGGCAGCGGAGCTAGTAAAAGAAGGTAAAGTGACCGTGAATGGCGATAAGGTTTTTGAACCAGGTTATAAAGTAAGCGGTAAAGACAAAGTAGTGGTAAAAGGCAAAGCCGTTTTCCTGCAGCGCAATTCCGTATACATCCTGCTTAATAAACCCAAGGATTTCATCACCACCGCCAACGATCCGCAAGGCAGGAAAACGGTGATGGACCTGGTAAAACAGGCCACACCGGAAAGGGTTTACCCGGTAGGCCGTTTAGACCGCAATACCACCGGCGTATTATTATTGACCAACGATGGAGAACTGGCGCAGAAACTAACCCATCCTTCTTTCGAGATCAAAAAGATCTATGAAGTAACGCTTGACAAACCCGTAACCAAAAAAGACCTGGAATCGATCCTCGAAGGTGTGACCCTGGAAGATGGTTTTGTGAAAGCAGACGCGGCAGGGTATGCCGATCCGAAAGACAAACACGTCATCGGCATCGAGATCCACAGCGGGCGTAACCGTATTGTGCGTCGCATATTTGAGCACCTGGGACATGATGTGAAAGGATTAGACAGGGTCATGTTTGCCAACCTTACCAAGAAAAATGTGGAGCGCGGCAAATGGCGCTTACTGCAGGAGAAGGAAGTAAGGCTGCTGAAATTCATGAACCAGTCATTCCTGAGAAAAAACAAGGACGCCAAACAACGCCATTCAGAACAAGAAGAGTAATCACTGTATCCATATAACAGTGCACTCCTTCCACTTTGTTCGAACCGACACACAACTTTACCATCATGCATCCCGATATTATTTTTGAAAACGACCAGTTCATCACGGTCAATAAACCTTCCGGCCTGCTCAGCATACCCGACAGGCTTGGACAGGAGCCCTCGTTAAAAGATATCCTGAAAGAGAAATTCGGAAATATTTATACGGTCCATCGGCTTGACCGTGATACCAGCGGCATCATTGTGTTTGCCAAAACTGAAGAAGCCCACAAAGAATTATCCCAATTGTTTGAAGGCCGGGATATGGAGAAATATTACGTGGGATTGGTGTATGGGCAGATGGTGAATCCTACCGGCAGCATTGACGCACCGATCATGGAGCATCCTGGCAAGACATCCAAAATGATGACACATGCCAAAGGGAAGCCCTCTCTTACCGATTATGAAGTGCTGGAATCTTTCCGCCTCTACTCCTGGGTGCAGTTCCGGATCCATACCGGCCGTACACACCAGATCCGGGTACACATGCAGCATATCGGCCATTCCATTGTATGTGATGAAGTCTATGGCGATGCAAAACCCATCCTCCTGTCATCGCTCAAAAAGAATTTCAAACTATCCAAAACGGCTGAAGAAGAAAAACCTATTCTCTCCCGCCTGGCCCTGCATTCTCATCGCCTGAGCTTCACCCTCAACGGAGAAAAATTCGAACTCGAAGCCCCTCTGCCCAAAGACCTGAAAGCAGTGCTGCAGCAACTGCGCAAATGGAAAGGTTGATTAATGATAGAATGATTCGTGTCCCATCATTCACTCATTCTATCATTCACTCATTCACTCATTTTTATACACCGTCCCGTTCTTCATAACGAATTTCACCCGGCCCATGGCTTTTACATCTTTTGCCGGGTCGCCGTCAACAGCAATGATATCGGCGAGTTTGTCTTTTTCGATCACCCCCAGCCTGTCATCGCCCAGCAGATCGGATGCAGATAAGGTAGCAGAACGGATAGCTTCGAGGATGGGCATACCGGCTTCTGTCATGTATACGAATTCCATCCAGTTCTTTCCATGCGCATATACTCCAGCATCAGTACCGAAAGCGATCTTCACGCCTGCTTTATAGGCTTTGGCAAATGTGGCCTGTATATAGTTGCCCACTACGCTTGCTTTGGCCCGAACGATCTCGGGGTAGTAGCCAGGTTTCTTGGCGGAATCAGCCGATGATTTTCCGGCAATGATGGTAGGTACCAGGTAGGTGCCGCGTTCTTTCATCAGTTCCATCACTTCCTCGCTCATATAGGTTCCGTGTTCAATGGAATTGACGCCACCTAATACGGCACGTTTCATGCCTTCTGCACCGTGTGCATGCGCCGCCACTTTAAAACCATAATCTTTAGCGGTGGCTACGATCGCTTTTACCTCTTCTACTGTGAACTGGGCGCCACTGCCATCTTTGGCCATACTCAGCACACCACCTGTGGCCGTGATCTTGATCAGATCCGAACCTTCCTTATAACGCTGGCGCACTGCTTTGGCACAATCATCCACTCCGTTCACCACCCCCTCTTTTGGACCAGGATCACCCATCAGGTCTTTACGGTAATTATTGGTAGGATCTGCATGTCCGCCGGTAGTGGCAATAGACTTTCCTGCTGTATATACGCGGGGACCTTTGATCCATTCCTTGTTGATCGCATTACGCAGTGAGATATTGGCGCCACTTCCACCCAGGTCGCGTACGGTGGTAAAACCGGCCATCAGGGTTCTCTCTGCGAACACAACCGACTGGAACGCATAATCTGAACCGTTCCAGGTAAAACCATTGAGGTAGTTGGCCGGATTGGTTTCGCTTTCCATGTGTACGTGCATATCGATCAGGCCAGGCATGACGGTTGCGTTTTTCAGATCAACCAGTTTATCACCTGCAGCCGCTGTCATATATCCTTTCTGCACTTCGGCGATCCTGTTGCCCTGAATAACCACAGACATTTCTTTCTGCACCTGCAGGTTCTTAACATCGACCAGTTGTCCGCAATGCAGAATGGTTCGTTGGGCAATTAAACAGTTCATCAACAGAACCGATGCCAGCAACAGGGATAATTTTCTCATGAGGAGTTATTTTACAGAAAGATAAAGATATCTGCCTGAAACCCCATAAAAAAGCCCCGATAGACATCGGGGCCGGAACAAGTACAAAAAAATAAATAAACGATTGCCTGCTTATTTATTAGGCTGCGGCGTATACCGCAGGTAAGGTTTCACCACTTTTACTCCTTTTGGGAATTTCTTCACCGCATCGTCGGTACTCACATTCAGACCAACGATCACATCTTCACCTTCTTTCCAGTCGGCAGGTGTGGCCACACTGTAACCGGATGTTAACTGCAGTGAATCGATCACACGTAACACCTCTACAAAATTCCTTCCGGTAGAAGCAGGGTAAGTGATCATCAGTTTTATCTTTTTATCGGGTCCGATGATGAACAGGGAACGCACCGTAAAAGTTTCGGATGCGTTGGGATGAATCATATCATAAGTATGGGCGATAGTTTTGTCTTCATCAGCAATGATGGGGAAACCCACAGACACATGCTGGGTCTCATTGATGTCGCTGATCCAGTTCTTATGGCTCTCTACTGAGTCAACACTCAGCGCGAGTACTTTCACGTTCCGCTTCTCAAACTCAGCCTGTAACGATGCGGTTCTGCCCAGCTCTGTGGTACACACCGGCGTGTAATCGGCAGGGTGAGAGAAGAGGATACCCCATCCGTTACCCAGGTATTCATGAAAGTCAATCTCTCCGATAGTTGTCTTTGCCTTGAAGTTGGGGGCAATATCCCCTAAACGTAAACTCATGTGTTTTAGATTTTGAGAAACAAAAATAATAACTTCCTATCAAAAAGATAGACTATTTTTTTGATCAAAGGATAACATCCGTTAGTATATACCTGTTGCGTCTTATGTATCCCTGCGTTTACCGGAACCAAGGGTCCTTGCTTTTTTGAGGGATGTTTTACCGAATGTATTCTTCACGTCATCGATGGCTTTATAGAGTTTGTTCTTCTTTTCCGCATCATCGAATAAACTGGCCTGTACCGCATGATTGGTAAGTTCGCTCAAACACACACCCAGCAACCGGACGGACTGTCCCTTGCGGTATAGTTTATGAAAAAGGTCGATGGCAACCGGGATCAGCTCATCATCGCGGAGCGTATAATCGATGGTTGTTTGCCGGGAAGTGGTTTCAAAATCCGGGTACCGGATCTTCACCGCAATACAGCCCGCCAGTTTTTCATCCTGCCGGAGTTCAAATGCCACTTTCTCTGTCATGCGAACCAACTCACTCAGTAAACGTTCCTTATCTACAATATTTTCTTCAAATGTATTTTCGGTTGAGATGGACTTGGCCTCATGGTACGCATGTACTTCGCCAAAATGCAGGCCCTGTGATTTCTGCCAGAGATCGGCGCCGTATTTGCCCAGCTTTTTCTCCAGTAACGCCACCGGTGTATCGGACAGGTCGCGGATGGTATGGATCCCCATCGACTTAAGCGTAAGAAAAGTATGTTCTCCCACACCCGGGAATTTATTTACGGGCAAAGGCGCCAGAAACTGTTTTTCCATGCCCGGCTGTACAAACAGGTAACCATTGGGTTTGGCCTCATCGGTAGCGATCTTGGCGATCATTTTGTTGGTGGCGAGGCCAAAAGAGATTGGCAACTGCGTTTTCTCAATGATCTCGGCGCGCAGGTCTATCGTCCATTGATAGGGATCGAAGAACTTGTCCATCCCCGTAAGGTCCAGGTAGAATTCATCGATGGAAGCTTTCTCGAACAAGGGCGCTTTTGCAGCAATGATATCGGTGACCCAGCGTGAATAACGGCTGTACTCCCCCCGGGTACCACGGACCACAATGGCATGCGGGCATAACTTCATGGCCCGGTTCATGGGCATGGCGCTGTGTACCCCAAATTTCCGGGCCTCATAACTGCAGCTGGTGACCACGCCCCGCTCACGTGAGCCGCCCACGATCACTGCTTTTCCTTTGAGAGAAGGGTCGTTCAATACCTCTACACTCACAAAAAATGAGTCCAGGTCAAAATGGGCAATATAACGTTGGGGACCGTTCATCCTGCGGGAAAGTTAGCAAAGATCGTCGTTTTCACCTCTAGTAAATCACCCTTTTATGTGAAAGGGAAATGCCGGGAAACCCGCTATTTTAGTGACTTCAAGCATTGTCCATGAAAACAGGTTTCCTGCTCTTGATGATCCTGTCGCTCGTAGTCTAAAAACACAGAGAGACATCATATACGCAAATGAACCGGTGCCCGGCATCTCTTTCCGAAAATAGCCAAAGAGCAATTGGCAGAAGATATCCGTTTCTGGCACAAAGTGATGGAGGAGTCGCACGTGAACCTCTACCATTCCATCAGCAAAGAATCACCCGGAGAAATGGAAACAGAACTACTGTACCGACATTCAGACGGCATTTCACAAACTAATACCGTTTTACTTGTTGCTCCAAAAAGTGAAAGATGATTATTGGATTGTAGACCGCAGCATCGAACAACAGCTGGGATAAACACATTGATACTGAAAAAGAATGGCTAATCCACTAATCAAATCATAAAAACCGTCTAAGCATTGGCTCCTCAATACGCCTGGGACGGCCAGTAGCCTTATCCAGCAGTACCCATACACTTTTGGCTGTGATAATCTTTTTCTGATCGGCAGGGCGGATGATCTCATAGTGCCTGTCCCAGGTAACGGTACCATGTTCACCTGTCCAGGTACGGATCAACAGTTCATCACCCAACACGGCCGGGTGCAGGTAATCGATCTCATGGCGGCGTACCACCCAGACCAGTTCTTTTTCCAGGTCACTTAAAGCTATACTATGCCAATGTTTATCAGCCACATCCTGCATGAACTGTACGTAGACCACATTGTTGACGTGCGCAAGTTCATCGATATGCTCCTGCATCACTTTGATGCGATACTCAAATGCGGGGGCTGGTTCCATGGAATGTCATATAAAAAAGATTATCGGTAAATATCCAGCAAGCCATCGGGTAAAATCACATGCACCTGCTTTTGCTTGTGGTCGATCCTGTCGAGTGATGCTGCATGCAGGGGTATCAGGGCTTCTTTGCCATCGAGGCTGATGCGCAGCAATACCTGGTGGGGTTGTTCTATCACTTCCTCTATCGGCCCCAGGTTCTCGTCCTCATCCGTGATCACTTCAAAACCCAGTAAGGAGATCGGTGCTGTTTTGCCGGCCAGTTTCCGGAAGTCCACATCCAGTAACCATACATTTTTTGAGGCCAGCCTCGCCGCTGTCTCACGCGTATTCACACCTTCCAGTTTTATATAAGTCTCTTCGGTATCCTTTGCCTTCGACGACTCAACAAAATAGGGCAGGTAAGACCCTTTATGTTCCTCAATGAATATGGCTTCCATATCTTTCAGCACCGTTTTTTTACCCAATGCATGTTTCAGGATCACTTCTCCCTGCAAACCAAAGGCAGCCACGATACGTCCTATGTTGATGTAATCTTTCATTGATATGCAATTTAACCCAAAATAAACCGCGCCTCTGCGAGCAAATTTCCCCGCCAGGGCGCCAGGCCGTGATTCTACACACAAAAGCCCGAAACTTTCGAATCGGGCTTTTACTGGAATATCGTAAGTCGTACTTACTAAGCTTCAGCTGGTGCTTCAGCAGCGCCCTCAGAGGGAGCTTCTTCCTGCTTAACTTCCACTTTTTTTACAACGGGAACATAAGCTTTCTTAGCTCTCTGAGTGTTCTTGTGCTCGCTAGAACGACGTGTAACATTAGCTTCATGCGTTTCGTGCCATGTCTGGAACTTGGTCATAGCCGCGGCCTGGTCGAACAATCCCAGGCTCACACCTCTCAGCAGGTGTTTCAGGTACAATACTCCCTTGAAAGAGAGAATTCGGCGTACAGTATCGGTGGGTTGAGCACCTTTGTTCAACCACTCCAGGGCCTTCTGACGGTCCAACTGGATAGTTGCTGGTACTGTAAGCGGGTTGTAAGTTCCAACCTTCTGGATGAACTTACCATCTCTTGGTGCACGGGCATCGGCCACTACAATAAAGTAGAACGGACGCTTTTTGCTGCCGTGACGCTGTAGTCTGATTTTGACTGCCATGTTAAATAGAAATTTAAAGGCGTTAAGAAATTGGTTAATCCGGCTAAAAATAACCGGACGGCAAATGTAAAGGGAAATGTGAATTTTTCCAAGACCGTCTGTCAAGGAATTATTAAATTATTGTTTTACAGGCTCTTGTACGGCATTTCGGCGTCCCTTGCGTCGCACACTTCAACTGAAAGGCATCTTTCGGCAAGGGAATTAGCAGCATTTTTTTCACCGCAGAGCCGGGGAGATGACGCAGAGCCCCCTGCTCTCGTCGATCCTTACTCCATTCAACATTCCTCTGCTCCTTGTTCATCTGTTCAACATCCTCTCACAATCGCCACCCTCCATTCAACATTCCTCTGCTCCTTGTTCATCTGTTCAACATTCCCTCACAATCGCCACCCTCCGATCAACATTCATCTGTTCCTTGTTCATCTGTTCACCATTCCCTCACAATTGTCACCCTCCATTCAACATTCATCTGTTCCTTGTTCATCTGTTCAACATTCCCTCACAATCGCCACCCTCCATTCAACATTCATCTGTTCCTTGTTCATCTGTTCACCATTCCCTACCGTTTCATCCCTGGGATCCTGCCTCCCATCGGCATATTGTTCATCATCTTCATCATCTGCTTCATCTGGTCAAACTGTTTCATGAATGCATTCACTTCGGCCATATCCTTACCACTGCCTTTCGCGATCCGTTGCCTGCGTGAAGGGGTGAGTGAATCGGGGTTGGCCCTTTCAAAAGGTGTCATGGAGCTGATCATCGCTTCAATCCCTTTGAAAGCATCATCCTTGATATCGATATCCTTCATGGCTTTGCCCACACCGGGTATCATGCCCATCAGGTCTTTCAGGTTACCCATTTTTTTGATCTGCTGCAACTGGTCCATGAAATCCTGGAAATCGAACTGGTTCTTCCGGATCTTCTTCTCCAGTTTTTTGGCTTCTGCCTCATCATACTGGGCCTGTGCTTTTTCAACCAGGCTGGTAATATCTCCCATACCCAGGATACGCTGCGCCATACGATCGGGATAGAACACATCCAGTGTATCCATCTTCTCTCCGCTGCTCACAAACTTGATCGGTTTGTTAACGGTATACTTGATCGAAAGCGCTGCACCACCCCGGGTATCACCGTCCAGTTTGGTCAGTACCACACCGGTAAAATCGAGCCGGTCGTTAAAGGATTTGGCAGTGTTCACCGCATCCTGCCCCGTCATGGAATCCACTACGAACAGGATCTCTGCCGGATTCACGGCAGATTTGATATTGGCCACTTCGGTCATCATCGCCTCATCAATGGCCAGGCGGCCGGCGGTATCGATGATGATCACATTCTTATTCTTTGCTTTTGCTTCCTTGATCGCGTTCTGTGCAATGGCAACCGCGTCTTTGTTTTCCCTCTCGCTGTACACATCCACACCAACCTGCTCCGCCAGTACCGTCAGCTGGTCTATCGCCGCAGGACGGTAGATATCTGCTGCCACCAGCAAGACCGATTTGCCTTTTTTGGTCTTCAGGTAATTGGCCAGCTTGCCGGTGAACGTGGTCTTACCGCTACCCTGCAAACCCGCAACCAGGATAATGGCCGGGTTACCCGACACATTGAACTGCGCCTCGGATCCACCCATCAGTTCGGTCAGTTCATCCTGAACGATCTTCACCATCAGTTGTCCGGGACTGATGGCATTGATCACTTTTTCGCCGGTGGCCTTGTCTTTGACCTTATCGGTGAACTCCTTGGCTATCTTAAAATTTACGTCCGCGTCGATCAGGGCACGGCGGATATCTTTTACCGTATTGGCAATATTGAGGTCATTGATCCTTGCTTCCCCTTTGAGGTTCTTAAAGGCCGATTCGAGCTTCTCACTGAGAGAGTTAAACATAATTCACGGGTTTCTGATGATCACAAATAAACATGAATAATAACCGAAGCCATATTCAGTAAGGAGTGCAAATATAAAATGTAGCTACGAAATGCAGTATTTTCTATTTAAACACCCTGCCTGAGGGCCATGGCTGAATCCTAGTAAGTAACGTGTACAAGAAACCCCAGCCTGAAAGCTGGGGTTCCGATATGAGTTGATAGATATGAGTAATGATAGCGTTAACCCAGGTAAAAACGCAGGTGTTTGGACCTATTGGTGCTTCTGAGCTTCGTGATCGCCTTGTCCTTGATCTGCCGCACCCTTTCCCTGGTGAGGTGAAACCTTTCCCCGATGTCTTCCAGGCTCAGCGGATGGTCCACACCGATGCCGAAGAAATAGCAGACCACATCTTTCTGCCGCTCGGTAAGTGTGCAGAGACTACGTTCTATTTCCATGCGGAGCGACTCATGATGTACCAGGTTCTCATCGGTTTTATCGGCATTGGGGTTTTCCATCAGGTCAAGCAGGGTGCCGTCCTCTCCGTCAGACAAAGGCGTATCCATGCTTATGTGGCGGAAACCCACGCTCATGGTTGCGGTAACTTCTTCGATGCCGATCTCCAGCAGGTCGGCCAGCTCTTCAGGTGTGGGCTCACGTTCAAATTCCTGCTCCAGCTGCTGGTACGCTTTGCTGATGCGATTGGTAAGCCCTACTTTGTTCAGGGGTAAACGAACGATACGGCTCTGTTCAGCCAGGGATTGTAATATGCTCTGCCGTATCCACCATACGGCATAAGAAATGAATTTGAAACCACGGGTCTCATCAAAACGCAATGCGGCTTTGATCAGGCCCAGGTTACCCTCGTTGATGAGGTCTGGCAGGGTAAGCCCCTGGTTCTGGTATTGTTTGGCCACAGACACCACAAAACGAAGATTGGCTTTCACCAGCCTGTCGAGCGCAGCCTGGTTTCCCTCCCGGATACGCAGGGCCAGCTGCACTTCTTCTTCGGGACTGATCAGGTCCACTTTACCGATTTCCTGTAAATATTTCTCCAGACTTTGCGACTCACGATTAGTGATAGACTTTGTTATCTTGAGCTGGCGCATACTCATAATAATCGGATTTTAGATAGTGGTTATATTGGTGATAGGAACCCGGGTTGTAAGGCCATTCGAACAAAACACTACGCCACATAGACTGTTATTAAGCAATTTAACAAATTCTGAAAACTTATCAAAAAATATTTTTTTTACAAAAAATTGATTATCAATAGTTTAAATAATTTTTTTTTGACAACAGCTATTCCGAATAGCTGAATTCATCCGTGTAACCAAAAAAACATTTGGAAGCGAAGGATTATTTAATATTATTGCAGGCCTACGACGGACTGTAGGTTAAAGAGATTGTAATGAGTAAGAAGCAACTATTTACGTTGGAATTCCCGGTTAGATGTTCACCAACGATTTTATTTGAATTTTTAGCTACGCCTGCCGGTTTGCAGGAATGGTTTGCCGATAGAGTAGACGAATGGGAGAATGTGTACAGCTTTTCATGGAATGGCGGTACACCCGATAAAGCAGATGTGGTTGACAAGGAAGAGGATAAATTCATCCGTTTCCACTGGCTGCATAGCGACAAGACCGAATATTTTGAATTCCGTATCGAAAAAACAGAGATCTCCAACCAGACGATCCTGGTGATCAAAGACTTTGCGGAAAAGAATGAGATCAAGGACCAGAGCCAGTTATGGGGTTACCAGATCAAAGACCTGTTTCACCGTTTGGGTAGCGCTTAGTGATCAATACCGGCCAGCAGCTGCAGTATTTCCCGGTAGGTCCCTTCAAAAAAATCAGTTAAACCCTCCCATTCCTGTAATGGGATTTTTTTTGCCAGTTTGAGGAACGGAAATGCGGTCCAAACAGCATTCATCTGTTCAGAAAGAGGCGTATAGTTATCCTTTTCAAAATGGTGTTCCCAGGCATCATCGCCCACTGCCAGATACCAGCCTGCCTGCTTTTCAGGGTGTAAGCGGAAATATTCCTGCAGTCCTGCGGCATATTGCGCCTGGTATTTGCCCGACAACTGTAAAGTAATGCTGCAAAAATTACCCCACCAGAAAAAACTCCGGATCGCAAAGCTATCGGCTGCAGTAAAATGCCGGGGCTGGTCCAGCATCACCCAGGGCAAACCCCGGTATTGCTCTCCCTTCAATATTTTGGGAGAATGAAAACCAGGTTCCGTGCCTGCCAGCATGGGGTACTGTTGCCATACTACCCGGTACTGCTCACTCAGGTTGCCCAATAGCGTGTACACTTTAGTGATAATCCGGTTCTTTGTTAAAATCCAACCGGCATCTGTTACCAGTTCCCGTTCCTTTGGTGAAAGCATTACTTTTGCAGGGCTCATAAAACAATATTAAGCAAGGACCCGTGATTAAAAAACTCGATATACTCGTTATCCGCTCCTTTATCGGTCCTTTTATCGCTGCATTCGCCATTTCCGTCTTCGTTCTCACCATGCAGTTCTTCTGGCTGTATATTGATGACCTGGTAGGAAAAGGGCTTGACCTGTTCACCATTTTAAAACTCGTTGGCCTGGTAACCCTGTTCTGGGTACCCACCGCTTTGCCCCTGGCGCTACTGTTCTCTTCCATCATGACCTTTGGTAACCTGGGAGAAACTTTTGAGCTGGTGGCCATCAAAGCAGCCGGTATTCCGTTGCTCCGTTTCATGCGTCCGCTGCTGATCATTACCATATTCATCAGCGGACTGGCATTCCTGTTCGCCAACAACATTATTCCGGTGACCCAGTTGAAACTGTCGGCCCTGAAATATGACATCATCGTTTCCAAGCCTGCTTTCGACATCAAAGAAGGGATCTTTTATGATAAGATAGAAGGGTATGTGATCAAACTTGGCAAGAAAGAAAAGAACGACAGCGTGATCCACAACGTGGTGATCTTTGAAAAGAAGAACGGCCTGCAGGATAATATGCTGATCGCCGAAAGCGGTGTGATGCGGATCACCCAGGACAAACGTTTTCTGGAATTCATCCTCAAGAAAGGCTGGCGGTACGAGGAGAAAGGGCAGCGGTCTACCACCAATACCGAATTTACCCGAATGGGTTTCCAGGAATACAAGAAAGTGTTCGACCTGAAAAGTTTCCAGATGAACAAATCGGGCGACAGCGCTTTTTATGATCCTAAAATGCTGAGTCTCCGCCAGTTGAATGGCGCCATCGACTCATTGCAAAGCCTCGACAGCTTTTATCTGAAACGCACTGAACGGGAAGTATCCCCCTATCTGCGTTTTACACGTTTCCGCGATACCGGCTGGGCCCTGATTAAACCCGACTCATTAAAAAAGATCAAACATTTTGATGAGCTGATCGCCGATTCGATCAAACAAAGTGTTACTGACGCAGCCATCAGCCAGTTACAAAGTGTCAAAGGAAATATTGCCGCATTGGAAGCCGATTACAAAGAACGACAGAAATCACTCCGCCTGCATGAGATCGAGTGGCACCGTAAGCTGACCCTGTCGGCTGCCTGTATCGTGCTGTTCCTGATCGGCGCACCGCTGGGTTCCATTATCCGGAAAGGCGGACTGGGAACACCCCTGGTATTTGCGATCATTTTCTTTGTCATCTTCCACTTATTCAACACATTCGGTGAGAAATTCGTCAAATCGGAGCAAACCAGTCCGCTGACGGGCATGTGGCTCTCCACTTTCATCCTCATTCCTATCGGCGCTTTCCTTACTTACAAGGCCATGCACGATTCACAACTCTTTAACCAGGAATTCTATTACCGTTCTTTCAAACAGTTGCGGAAATTTTTGGCTAATTTTAGTTTCTTTAAAAAATCCTAAACCCTATTTTATGACTACACATAACAAAAGCCGCCGTGCGTTCATCAAAACCACGGGCGTAACCGGCATTGGGCTTACCGTTCTGCCCGGTTTCTTACAGGCAACACCTGTTGCGGCAGGCAATCCTTTTTCGCAACAACCCCTGCCCTATGATTATAAAGCGCTGGAACCCGTGATCGACGCCATGACCATGGAGATCCACTACTCCAAACATGCAGCAGCTTATGCCAAAAACCTGGCAGAAGCCTGTGCCGCTGAAAAAGTAGATACGCACAGCGCAAAACTGGAAGATGTACTACGCAATACATCCAAATACTCAGCCAAAATGCGCAACAATGGTGGTGGGCATTATAACCATGAACTGTTCTGGCAGTGTATGAAACCCGGAGCAGCCACCAAACCTGAAGGCAAACTGGCGACCGCTATTGACCAGAGTTTCGGATCTTTTGAAGCGTTTAAAACACAGTTCACCGATGCCGGCAAAAACCGTTTCGGAAGCGGATGGGCCTGGCTGGTGCTGACCGCAGATAAAAAACTGGTCATCGGATCAACCCCCAACCAGGACAACCCGTTAATGGATATCAGTACCCTGAAAGGAACACCCCTGCTGGGACTGGATGTTTGGGAGCACGCCTATTACCTCAAATACCAGAACAAACGCCCCGACTACATCAATAACTGGTGGAATGTGGTGAACTGGGAATTTGTTCAGAAAAGATATGAACTGGGATGAAACGAATACAAAAGTAAAAAGTCAAAATTGACCTGTTACTTTTGACTTTTGACTTTTGACTTAAAAAAAAAGCAGATGAAAACCGTAACCAAATGGGCAGGAGGAATGGCGTTTGATGCCACGGCCGATACCGGGCAGACCGTAAGAATCGATACTACCGTGGAAGGCGGGGGAAATGCCAGTGGCATGAACCCCAAAAAAATGGTGCTGGGGGCTTTGAACGGCTGCAGCGGCATGGATGTGGTGGAGATTCTCCGGAAAATGAAAGTGGCTTTCAGCAAGTTTGAAATTGTAGCAGAAGCCGAGCAAACTGAAGAGCACCCAAAGACATTCACCTTCATTAAAATGACCTACCGCATTGATACCAAACCGGAAGACCTGGATAAGGTAAAAAAAGCCGTGGACCTTTCGCAGGAAAAATATTGCGGTATTTCTGCCATGCTGGCCAAACATTGTGATATCAGTTATACCATTGAATTATTATAACCTAGGTTCTTCCCTCATCTGTTGATCATGCGCAAAAAAACGCTGTTACTTGCTGTACTGCTGCTGGCAAGACAGTCATTTCTGTATGCACAGGAAATATCACCGGCCACAAAACAAAATAACCCGGTATTTCCGGGCTGGTATGCAGACCCCGAGGGAACGATATTCGGTAACCGCTACTGGATCTATCCCACATTTTCTGCTCCCTACGACAAACAGGTGTTCTTCGACGCGTTTTCCTCTCCTGACCTGGTGAACTGGACAAAACACAGTCGTATACTGGACACAGCCAGCATCAAATGGGCCAGGCGTGCCATGTGGGCGCCGTCCATCATACAGAACAGGAAAAAGTATTTCCTGTTCTTTGGCGCCAACGATATCCAGAGCAACCAGGAAAAAGGCGGCATCGGTGTAGCCGTGGCTGATAATCCGGCTGGCCCCTTCAAAGATCACCTGGGCAAACCATTGGTTGACCAGTTTTACAACGGCGCTCAACCCATTGACCAGTTTGTATTTGCGGACAAGGACGGGCAGCATTACCTTATCTATGGCGGATGGAGGCACTGCAATATTGGCAAGCTCAATGCTGACTTTACCGGTTTTGTTCCATTCAAGGACGGCAATACTTTCCAGGAGATCACACCGGAAGGGTATGTGGAAGGCCCATTCATGTTCATCCGGAATGGCAAATATTATTTCATGTGGTCAGAAGGCGGCTGGACGGGACCCAATTACACAGTAGCATACGCTATCGCAGACTCTCCTCTTGGCCCTTTTAAACGTATTGGAAAAATTTTGCAGCAGGATCCTGCCATTGCAACCGGTGCCGGACACCATTCAGTGATACGGGTACCGGATACAGATCAATGGTACATAGTATACCACCGTCGTCCGCAGGGAGAAAAAGATGCCAACGCAAGAGTTACCTGTATTGAGCAACTGTATTTCGACGAAAATGGTTTTATCAAACCAGTTATCATTACCCGGGAAGGTGTGGCTGCGAACAAGCTGAGATAAACGCCCCTTTCTTCCCGATTTACAGATACCTTTGCAGAAACCTTTTTTCTGCAGTCAGCCAAACAGAATTTCCGCGTACAGCTCTGGATCACTGTCCTGAGCGTGGTATTGTTCCTCACCAAGATCAGTGCCTATTATTTCACGCACTCACTGGCCATACTTTCCGATGCACTGGAAAGTATAGTGAATGTAATTGCCGGTTTTATAGGACTCTATAGTCTCTATGTAGCGGCCAAACCCCGCGACAGGGAACATCCTTACGGTCATGGTAAAGCTGAATTTGTTTCTGCGGCCATTGAAGGAGGCCTGATCGTTGCGGCGGGTATCATGATCATTTATGAGACCGTGATGAATTTCCTGCAGGAAAGCCCTTTGCAGAAACTGGACACCGGCCTGATACTCGTGGGCGCCACAGCCGTCATCAATTACATCGCGGGTACCGTATGCATCCAGATCGGTAAAAAGAACTCGTCCCTTGCCTTACAGGCCAGTGGTAAACATTTACAGATAGATACTTACTCCACCATCGGCATCATTGCCGGACTTATCATCATACTAGTTACCCGGCTGCTCTGGCTGGATAAAGTGATCGCGCTGGGCATGAGTGTGCTCGTCATCTATAATGGCTACCGCATCATCCGCACTTCACTGGCAGGTATTATG
The DNA here is from genome assembly GCA_016183765.1 of Bacteroidota bacterium. Lineage (GTDB taxonomy): Bacteria > Bacteroidota > Bacteroidia > Chitinophagales > Chitinophagaceae > Sediminibacterium. The sequence continues at coordinate 168,062 of JACPEA010000013.1, read as the reverse complement.
GATGAAGCTGACCTGCAACTGCTCAATAATTTTATCGCTGTCCTGAACCGGAACCGGCGCGCCAACTGGATAGACATGCATAACCTCCGGGTGATCAAGTATGGCGCTTTACTCCATATTGATTGTCATTTGACCGTACCCTGGTACCTGAACGTACACGAAGCGCATAAAGAGATCGACGCCCTGGCAGACCTCATCAAACGAGAATTTGGTGATGCCATTGAACTGTTTGTACATACCGATGGCTGCCTGCCTTTCAGTTGTACCATCTGTACCAGAACCGATTGCAGTGTGCGCCAGCAGCCCATGAAAGAAAGACTGACCTGGAGCCTGGAGAATATTGTATCGAACAGGAAACACCAGCTATAAACAGGCGCTGGTAAATAGTAGGACGGACTTGGTCAAGGCTATGAATCACAAAACCTGCTTACCTTTGCTGGCAGCTGAAAATTAAAATATCCACCATATAAAATCAACGATTATGAAGGTTTGGAAAGAGTACCAGGAACAGCACAAAGAGCGTTTTCTGAACGAATTGCTGGAATTATTGCGCATCCCCAGTATTAGCGCCCGCAGCGAGCACAAAACAGATATGAACCATTGCGCCGAAGCCGTAAAACAGCGTTTGCTGGAAGCCGGTGCCGATACAGTAACCATCTATCCAACCGAAGGTCATCCCATCGTTTACGGGGAAAAGATCATCGACCCATCCAAACCCACCGTATTGGTATATGGACACTACGACGTACAACCCGCAGATCCGCTGGAACTCTGGAACAGCGGCCCGTTTGAGCCGGTGATCAAAGACGGAAAAATATTCGCCCGCGGTTCTGCTGATGACAAGGGACAGTTCTATATGCATGTAAAAGCCCTCGAAACCATGGTAAAGACAAATACTTTACCCGGCAACGTGAAGTTCCTGATTGAAGGCGAAGAAGAAGTGGGAAGTCCCAACCTGGCCACATTTGTGAAGGCCAATAAAAGTTTATTGCAGGCAGATGTGATCCTGATCAGCGATACTTCTATGCTGAGCATGGACACACCTTCCATTGATATCGGCGTTCGCGGACTGAGTTATATTGAACTGGAAGTGACCGGTCCGAACCGTGACCTGCACAGTGGCGTATATGGTGGCGCTGTTGCCAACCCCATTACCATGCTGGCCAGGATGATCGCTTCCTGCCACGATGAGAATAACCATATCACCATTCCCGGTTTTTACGACGATGTGGTGGAATCTACCCCTGCCGAAAGAGAGAAAATGGCACAGGCCCCATTCAACGAAGAAGAATACAAGACCGACCTGGGCGTGCAACAACTCTGGGGTGAGAAAGGCTATACCACCAATGAAAGGACCGGTATCCGTCCTACCCTGGAAGTGAACGGTATCTGGGGCGGATATACAGGTGAGGGCGCCAAGACCGTATTGCCATCGAAGGCTTTCGCCAAGATCTCCTGTCGCCTGGTGCCCAACCAGTCTTCGGTAAAAATGACTGAGAAGATACTGAACTATTTCAAAAGCATTGCTCCCGCCGGTGTAACGGTGAAAGCAGAGGAACATCATGGTGGCGAACCCTATATGACGCCGATCGATTCGGATGCCTACAAAGCAGCAGCCAAAGCCATCCATGCCACATTCGGCAAAGAACCCATCCCGGTTCGGGGCGGTGGCAGCATTCCCATCTGCTCCCTGTTTGAAAAAGAATTGGGACTGAAGATCGTGTTCATGGGTTTTGGTCTTGACAGCGATAACCTGCACAGTCCAAATGAAAAATACGACCTGGTGAATTTCTATAAGGGTATTGAAACCATCCCTTATTTCCACCAGTTCTATGCTGAGATGAAATAATAGCAAACAACCTGCTTTGGGAAAGTGTAAAGGCTTTCCCAAAGTTTTTTCTACCATGAGCGAGCAAAAAGAAAAACTCCGCATCGACAAATACCTCTGGGCCATCCGGTTATTCAAAACCAGGAGCCAGGCCGGTGATGCCTGTGACAAAGGCAAGGTGAAGATGAACGGCATCTCCGTAAAAGCTTCGCGCATCGTGGCTGTCGGTGATGAGTATGAGGTAAAAACGGAAGCCCGCAAATGGGTGGTAAAAGTTTCCGGACTGCTGCACAGCCGCGTGCAGTATTCAGAAGCCCTCAACTATTATATCGACCTGACCCCCGCCGAAGAGCTGGACCGCATTCGCTTTGAGGCCGCCAGCTTTCATACCGGCAAGCGCCTGAGTAAGATCGGTCGTCCTACCAAACGCGAACGCCGCGACCTGGAAGGATTCATGGACATCTGAATCCCTTGCCCACACAGTCGGTTGCAGCCTCTGCAGGTATTCAGTATGTTTGCAGCATGAAGATCGATATACTCACCGTGGTTCCCGACCTGCTGGAAAGCCCTTTCAGCCACAGCATTCTGAAACGCGCCCGTGAAAAAGGCCTGCTTCAGGTGAATGTGCATAACCTACGCAAATGGGCTATCAACAAACACATGCAGGTAGATGATTACCAGTTTGGCGGTGGTGCCGGTATGGTGATCATGCCCGAGCCATTGGCCAATGCCATTGATGAACTGCAGCAGGATGGAAAATACGATGAGATCATTTTCATGACACCTGACGGAAAACCCTTTACCCAAAAAACCGCGAACAACCTATCACTGAAAGAGAATATCCTGATCATCTGCGGTCATTACAAAGGCATTGACGAGCGTATTCGCCAACGTTATGTAACCATGGAGATCTCCATTGGCGATTATGTACTGAGTGGCGGTGAACTGGCCGCTGCCGTAGTGGTGGATGCCATCGGGCGCCTGATACCCGGCGTATTGAATGACGAAACCTCGGCCTTGTTCGATTCTTTCCAGGACAATCTGCTCGCCCCGCCTGTGTATACCCGTCCAGCCGATTTCCGCGGCGATAAAGTGCCCGAGATCCTCACACAGGGCGATCCCAAAAAAGTGGAAGAATGGCGGCATGAACAATCACTGCTTCGCACCAGAGAGCGAAGGCCAGATATGCTGGAAGAGTAAAGGATCAGCGGATGAGCGGAATAAAAAAAGCGGGTTAACAGATCGTTGTATCAATCCGCTAACCCGCCAAGCAGCAAATCCGTTACTGGTTTATTTCTTCACCCCAATCACCGGCAGCTGTTTATCATTGATCATTTTGTTGAATGCTTTCAGGTCTGTATCCATGATGTTTTTCAGTTTAGCCAGTTGTACATCAGCTTGAGCACCCAGGTCGGCCAATACTTCACGGGCCTGTTTGCTGGGCGGATTCTGACCACTGGAAGCCACACCATACAATCCGGCCAGCTTATCATTCAGGCGTATCGGGAAGTTCAACACATCCTGCCCGCTTTTGGATTTGGTCTGGTACAAGGCTTCTTCCACCAATGTCATCTGTTTGTTGATACTGTCGGCCATTTTTTTGATCTCTTTACTGCCTTCCCCTGATTCCAGTTTGGTTGTAAATTCGTTGATCTGGCTTCTCAATGAGCGGATATTTTTAATAGCTACCTGCACTTCACTGAATTTATCCCTCACCTGCAGCAAAAAGTCTACCTGCGCATCATAATCAGCTTCCGTCATTTTATAGTTAGGATCGGCCTTGATTACAAAAGGAATATCCACCGAATCTTTACCGTACCGGAAACGTGCATTGTACTTGCCAGGTGCCGCTTTGGCGGTACTGATCCTGCCATTCCATAAGATCAGTCCTTCAACGGTTTCTGCCGGAGGATAATTCATATCCCACACGAACTGGTTCATCCCGTTGTTGAAATCTATCTTATCAGTAACTGCTTTCGCGTTTTTGCTGAAGGTCTTGATGGGTTTACCCTGTTTGTCGAACACGGTAATAGATACTTTAGAAGAATCATCGGCCCCTTTCAGATAGTAGTTGAATACCACACCGGAAGCTGGGTTCTCTCCCATATTGGCCTGTGTGCCGGTCTGTCCGCGCATTCTTCGACCTCCACCTCCCTCTGTTCGGTAAGCGTCATTCACAGCAAATACATGCAGATTCTTATTGAGCAGTCCGGCATCTTTCTGCTGTATCACACTCAGGTCATCCAGCACCCAGAAAGAACGGCCCTGTGTAGCAACGATCAGGTCATTCTCTTTAATAGTGAGATCGGTGATCGGAACGATGGGCAGATTCAGCTGGAACTTTTTCCAGTTGGCACCATCATCGTAACTGATGTACATACCATATTCCGTACCTGCATACAACAGGCCGGGACGTTTTTTATCGGCACGCAGCGCCCTGGTGAAATGCATGTTATCGATGCCATTGGTGATGCGTTTCCAGGTCTTACCATAGTCTTCTGTTTTGAAGATGTACGGTGCAAAATCGTCCAGTTTATATTTGGTTCCCACAAAATAAGCGGTACCTTTTTTGAAGGGGTCCGTTTCAATACAGTTCCACATCATCCATTTTCCTGCTTCGGCAGGGGTTACATTTTCCCAGTTCTTTCCACCATCCTTACTCACATGTACCAGTCCATCATCACTGCCCGTCCACAACAGGTCCTTCTCCAGCACCGATTCTGCTGCGGTAAAAATGGTACAATAATATTCAACCGAAGTATTGTCCTTGGTGATAGGACCACCACTGGATACTTGTCTTGATTTATCATTGGTGGTCAGGTCTGGACTGATGGTCTCCCAGCTTTGCCCTTCATTTTCGGTCACAAACAGGTGGTTACCGCCTGCATACAAACGTTTGGGATTATACGGAGAAAAGAAGAACGGGAAGTTCCACTGGAAACGGTATTTCAGCACATCGGCACCAGCGCCCATGGGATTATCGGGCCATACGTTGATAGCGCGGTTCTCTCCGGTCCTGTGGTCCAGTCTTGACAGGTACCCGCCATAATTACCACCATACACAATATCCGGATTCAGCGGATCGGCCTGTACATAACCGCTTTCAGAACCTGCGGTGATATCCCAGTCCCTTTCCGTGATGCCTGCACCCGATGTACGGCTCTTGATACGGACCGTTGAATTATCCTGCTGCGCACCCAGTATGCGGTATGGGAATGCATTATCGGTAGATACCCGGTAGTACTGGCCGGTAGGCTGGTTGTTCATGGTGCTCCAGTTATTGGCGCCATCAAAGCTCGCCTGTGCACCGCCATCATCTGCCACGATCATGCGGTTACCATCTTCGGGATCGATCCAGAGATCATGGTGATCACCATGTGGCGTGTTCACCGCCTGGAAGGTTTTGCCACCATCGCGGCTGCGCATGAACTCTACATTGGGACAGTATACCAGGTTCTCATTTTTGGGATCCACAAACACTTTGCTGTAATACCAGGCACGCTGGCGGATATTGTTATCGTTGCTGGTCAGTGTCCAGCTATCGCCGCCATCGGCGCTCATGAACAGTCCGCCATTGGCATTTTCGATAATGGTATATATCTTATCGGTATTAGAGGGTGCTACGGCCACGCCCACGATACCCCAGGTTCCTTTGGGTAATCCTTTTTTGGAAGAGAGGCTGGTCCAGGTTTCACCACCATCCACAGACTTGTACAGACCGCTTCCCTCGCCGCCGCTTTCCATGCTATGTGGTGTACGGATCACACGCCACATACCAGCATACCATACCGAAGGGTTACCGGGTTCCATTACTAGGTCTGAACAACCTGTCTGGTTATTGACAAATAAGGTTTTCTTCCAGGTTTTACCGCCATCGGTGGTTTTGTATACACCACGTTCTTCATTGGGTCCGAACAGGTGTCCCATCACAGCCACCCAAACTGTATTCGGATCTTTCGGGTGAACAACAATGCGAATGATATGACGGCCGTCTTTCAGTCCCAGGTTACGCCAGTTCTTACCGCCATCATCGCTGCGCCAGATGCCGCCCAAACCTTCGGCCACGTTTCCGCGCATGGTGTTTTCACCTTCGCCTACATACACCACCGTTTCATCGCTCGGGGCCACTGCTACGGCACCGATGGTTCCGCCAAAATATTTATCAGTGATGTTCTTCCAGTTACTTCCACCATCCTGTGTTTTCCATACACCGCCACCGGCACCGCCAAAATAAAACGTGTTCCGGTTCTTGTAACTACCGGCTACAGCACCACTGCGGCCTCCACGGAACGGCCCTATCAAACGGTATCGTTGCCGGGAGTGAAAAACAGAATCACTGTTGTCCTGTTTAACGGTAACAGGTGAAGCGTTTTTGGCTTTGTTCGCTTTCTGCGAAAACAGGCCCACAGACAGCAAAAGCAGTGCCTGTAACAGAAGGATTGATTTTCTCATAATCGTTAGAATTGGGAGAGTAAGTTACTTTAGTATTCCATCAGAAAAAAATCGGATTCATCCTCATAAACCAACCGCGCCTTAGCGGGCAAATTTTCTCACGAAGGCGCTAAGGCGCGGTTAGTATGGAGTTGGTATTTATTTCACATGGTACCACTTTTCTTCCAGTCCTTCGTTAATGTTCACCGTCACATTCTCCAGTTCCGATTCTACCGGACCAAAACTGAGGATCGCTTTTACAGGATACTGGATGCCTTTGAATTCTTTGTATTCTTTTACCTGCAAACTGGCTCTGGTGTCTTTTCCTACCCTGCTGCCAAAAGCTTTCATCATAGGGCCAAAACCGGTCAGGTTAAGGGCCATATCGCCCGTAGCTTCCACCTGTTTTACCAGGAAGGTCTGGGAATCTATATAATACATCACCGTTTGTCCGGTCTTCAAAATCAGTTTTACTTTATAACAGGCCACTTTATTCACTTTGGCCGTACCACTGAGTTCAGCCGTATGACCTTTGGCAGCATAGTTCACCAATTCACCAAAAGCTCCGGCGCAATCGAGTTCGTATTGCTGTGCGCTTACTTCTTCCGGTTTCATCCGGGTGATGGTGGGTTCATTATTTTGCTGCATACCATCGAACCCACCACGGCCGCCAAAACCTCTTACCGGAGGTACATAAATCACGCCCGAAGTATCTGTCAGCATGGTGAAACTATCTCCCATCCCCATAATTCCTCCTACCTGCCTGCGGAACAGTTTCCCTTTTTCTCTCACCAGTGTCAACGGCAGTTCTATATTCTGCCCCATAACGCCCAGTTTTACATTACTCAGTACTTCCAGGTAACGGATGGCTTCCAGTTTTTCGCGGCCACCGGCTGCGGCTTCATATTTGGTCAGGATCTCTTCCACGGTTTGCGATCGCACCTGCAGAACGCCCAGCAGCAAAAACAAACCTGCAAATATTTTTTTCATATGGTCTAATTTCGTTTAGATTTCAAATGTACTTGCGAAAAACAGGCAAGAACAAACGGAGCAGAGTTTTATCGTTCATTTAAGATTTTCTTATTATGCGACCCTCTTCATTCACGATCACCGGCAACCTGGTAGATGTTTGGAAAAAAGCCATTTACCCTGCAGAAATAAAAGTAGAGAACGGTATCATCAGTGCCATTACCCAAATCGGCGAAGATGCTTCTGCAGTCGGTACATTTTTACTGCCGGGTTTTGTAGACAGCCATGTACATATTGAAAGCAGCATGCTCATACCCAGCGAATTTGCCAGGCTGTCCGTAGTACATGGTTCTGTGGGTACGGTCAGTGACCCGCACGAGATAGCCAATGTATGCGGGATGGCCGGTGTTGAATTCATGATCGAGAACGGGAAGCAAACCCCTTTCAAATTCAATTTTGGTGCGCCCAGCTGTGTTCCGGCTACGGTATTTGAAACAGCCGGCGCCGCCATCACCAGTGATGATGTTACAAAACTGCTGGCAAAAGAAGAGATCCGGTACCTGAGCGAAATGATGAATTTCCCCGGGGTTCTATTCAAGGATCCTGAAGTAATGAAAAAGATCGCGGCAGCACATGCTGCAGGCAAACCGGTGGACGGGCATGCACCCGGACTAAGGGGTGAGCAGGCCAAACAATATATTGAAGCAGGTATTTCTACCGATCATGAATGTTTTACGGCGGAAGAAGCGGTAGACAAACTTTCGCATGGCATGCAGATACTCATCCGCGAGGGAAGTGCCGCTAAAAATTTTGATGCCCTGATAGACCTGCTGGAAGACCATCCCAAAATGATCATGTTCTGCAGCGATGACAAACACCCCGACAGCCTGGTGGAAGGCCACCTGAACCTGCTCTGCGCCCGTGCCATTGCCAAAGGGCACGATATTTTTAATGTGGTCCGTGCAGCCTGCGTCAATCCCGTATTGCATTACCAGCTGCCTATCGGATTGCTTCGCGTAGGTGATCCGGCCGATTTTATTGTTGCGGAAGACCTGGTAAACTTCAGGGTACTGAAGACCTTTATCGATGGTAGACTGGTGGCAGAAAACGGAAAATCCTTTATCGCCTCAGTGGCAACCACGCCCATTAACCAGTTCAATTGCGATCCTGTCACAGCCGAACAGCTGTTGGTCAGAACAAATGAATATCCTTCATCCAATGGCAATATCCCGGTGATGGAAGCTTTAGATGGCCAGCTCATCACCAACCGGCTGGACCTTCCAGGCAAAGAGATCAACGGTGCCTGGGTAAGCGATATAGCCAATGGTGTGCTGAAAATGGTGGTCATTAACCGCTACCATGCCGCACCTGTGGCCAAATGTTTTATCCGGAATTTCGGATTCAGGGAGGGTGCTATCGCATCTTCCGTAGCGCACGACAGCCACAATATTGTAGCCGTAGGCACAGATGATGCAAACATTGCCCAAGCCATCAACCTGGTGATCAGGGAAAGAGGGGGCATCAGTTGCGTGAACAGCAGCACAGAAAAGGTGCTCGGACTGCCCGTAGCGGGATTGATGAGCACCAACGATGGGTACCAGGTAGCGGCGGCATATACAGAAATAGATGCCATGGCCAAAGCCCTGGGGTCATCACTGGGTGCACCGTTCATGACCCTCAGTTTTATGGCATTGCTGGTGATACCTCACCTGAAACTAAGCGACAAAGGGCTTTTTGATGGTGACCGGTTCACGTTTGTTTCGTAAAACATAAATTTCACATTCCAGCCGATAGAATTTAGTTTTGGGGGATCAAATTACCCCGTAATTCCCTGGTGCCATGATAGTTAATTTAAGCGAACAACACAGCCTGGTCAGCAACTGGGTTTCTGAACTCAGAGATGTGAATATGCAGGACGACCGTATGCGTTTCCGCCGCAACCTGGAGCGCATTGGAGAAGTGGCTGCTTATGAGATCAGTAAACGTTTACCGTACAAAACAGTTGAAATACCTACTCCTCTGGGTACACATGACAGTAAAGTGCTGGAGTTACAACCGGTGCTGGCCACCATTTTGCGGGCGGGTTTACCCATGCACAATGGCATGCTTAATTATTTCGATAAGGCTGATAACGCTTTTATTTCCGCCTACCGGAAACATCACCGTGATGGCAGTTTTGAGATCAGCCTGGAATACATGAGCTGCCCTTCACTGGAGAACCGCATCGTGATCATCAGTGATCCTATGCTGGCTACCGGTGCTTCCATCGTAAAAACCATCCAGTACATGAAGGATGAGGGCACCCCTAAAGAATTTCACGTGGTAGTGGCCATTGCCTGCACCATGGGCATTGAATATATCCAACGCGAATGTGGGGATGATATCTATATCTGGTGTGGAGATATCGATGAAGAGCTGACGGCTAAAGGTTATATTGTTCCCGGTCTGGGCGATGCCGGCGACCTGGCTTTTGGTACCAAAATGCAGTCCTGACCGACTTCTGTTTGTTTTCCGCACCCATAACGGGCAAATAGTTAAGACAGCTTTAATATTTATTATGTGAACCACAACTTCAGCGGATTCACCTAAATTCGATGTTACGGATGTTTATACGAACCCTGTTCATTAGCTGCTGTGTGTGCCTGGTATTGGTTTCTGCCAATGCACAGGATCCGCATTTTTCACAATTTTTCAGTTCTCCGCTCACATTGAATCCTGCTTTAACGGGTAAATTTTTTGGTTCTTACCGTGTTGCCGGAAATTACCGTAACCAGTGGCCTTCAATCAACAATGCATTTACCACTGCCACCGTCTCTGCCGATTTTCATATGCTGCAGAACCGGATTGCCAGCAACGACACCTGGGGAATTGGCGCCGTAGGCTACAACGACAACAGCGCCAACGGAGCCGTTAAGTTCAACTATGCTTCGCTGTCTACAGCCTATCACAAAGGACTGGATGAAGATGGCATGCATACGCTGGGAGGTGGTTTTCAGGTAACTTATGCCAACATGCTCATCAACACCGCTCAGCTGAAATTTGAGGATCAGCTTACCAGTTCAGGTTTTACGGGCGTTACATCGGAGGTCTTTAATGGGGCTACGCTGAAGTCTAATTACATTGATGTGAACGCAGGTATCCTGTATAACGGCAGCACTTCCGACCAGAATAATTTTTATTTTGGTGTGAGCATGTACCATATCAACCGCCCGCAGCAAAGTTTTACCGGGGCGCAGTATGTACTGAACCCCAGGACCACTTTCCATGGCGGTGGTTATTTTTCCATCGGGCCAAATACTACGCTGCACGTAAGTGCCCAACAGATGTTCCAGGGAGGTGCGTCCGCCACCATCCTGGGTGGCGCCATACAGCTGACCGCGACACCGGATGAGCCCAAACCCACCAGTTTTTATTTCGGCAGCTGGATCAGGTTCAAAGATGCCATCATCCCCTATTTCGGTCTCGAGTTTGATGATTTCCGACTGGGGGTCACATATGATTACAACGCTTCCTCCTTAAAGACCGCTTCACAAAACCGCGGCGGTATAGAGTTATCATTGATCTATATACGCAAACCCTCCACTGACAAGCCGGTGAATTGCCCTAAGTTCTGATTGCCTGTATGAATTGTTTGATGCGCATTGAAAAAGGTTATCACAAATTGTGATAACCTTTTTCAATTAATTTATTCTGTCTTTTATAAAGCCGATCCGTTCTCTTGGCCGTTGTTTTTCGTGCAGTAAAGATCTAATAGCGGTAAATATTGTTTTGAACTGCCCATCATATTTCTTTTCGAGCTCTATGATCTTTTTTGCTATGTCTTTATTTCCTTCCAATAATTGCCGCATCTGAACAAATGCCCTCATGATGGCAATATTGACCTTGATCGCCTGCTTACTTTTTAATACTGAGGAAAGCATAGAAACTCCTTGTTCTGTAAACACCATTGGCAGTGCAGGAGCATATTTCAGCTGTATGAGGTTATCACAATTTGTGATAACCTCATTGAATTCTTTTTTAGTTAGCTGAAACATAAAATCCTTAGGGAACCGATCAATATTTCTCCGTACAGCCTGCTTTAATACACGGGTTTCAACACCATACATTTCTGCAAGATCAAAATCAAATATGACTTTATGCATCCTGATAAAAAAGATTCGTTGAACTATCCGGGCTGGATAGGTTTGTAATACTTTACCCATAACCTTATTTTATAAGCGTTAATCTATGGGAAATGCCCTACCTATGCAAGCGTATTTATACTATTTTGTGAGAGTAAAATCACCCACCTGAAGTGCTATTCGGAAGCTTTGACCTGTATTTCCCGTATATAATGCAGCACATAACATTAAAACGGAATACCCAGCAATGGCTATTGTGTATTTTGAGATCGTTTTCCGCTTATATACAGGTTGTCCTTCAGTATAAAACGATACGGCAGCCTTGCATCTTCGCCTGCATAATCCACACCGATTCTCGGCGTAGCCAATATGCGCGAAGGCGGGATCCGTAACCTATCATCCACTATAAATAATTCACCTCCCAGCAAACTGGTACCGGTATGAACAGCACAAATACCCATTGCCCTTGAAAAATTACCCGGTCCACGGGTGATAGAATGATCCGGCATTTTTTTCTGCGTACGGAACAACATGTGTTCAAGTCCCGATAGGGGTTCCGCAGCCCTGATGAGCACCGCCTGTGGCACACCCTCTTTACCCGTAACTACATTGAATAAATGATGTATACCATAACACAGGTACACATAAGACACACTTCCGGCAGCATACATAACTTCAGTACGTTCTGTTCTGCGGCCATTCCAGGAATGGGAAGCTTTGTCTACCATACCATTATACGCTTCAGTTTCTACAATACGGGCGGCAGTGAGTTCACCATTTATAACAGTGACTACGATTTTACCCAGTAAAGCCCTGGCAACCGTACAAACATCTTTTTGCTGGTAAAAATCTACAGGCAATTTATCATACTGCCCGAGCGTTATAGCTTTCATAGGCATAAAACTAAGGATTGTGTTAACTTTACGAATCTAAATCCCCCCAGCTGTGCTGAAAGAAATGATCATTGGTATCCAAGCCTTTTTCCAGGCTCACCGGTTCATCCGGGAGCATAAGCTGTGGAAGTGGATCATCATACCTGGTATCATTTACGCTGTTTTATTCGTATTCGGCATGTATTTCTTCAGCCAGACATCCAGCGAATTCTTTGAATGGATGAGTAACCGCACCGGTCTGGCCAGGTGGCTGAACAAACTGGACAACGGTTTTCTGGGGTTTATCTTCATCATCGGCAACCTGCTGCTCTGGCTTATCCTGATGCTGTTTTATTTTTCGCTTTTCAAATATGTTTTCCTGATCCTGGGCTCACCCCTGTTCGCCTACCTGAGCGAAAAAACAGAATCGATCATTGAGGGCAAAGAATATCCTTTCAGTTTTCAGCAACTGCTGAAAGACATGAAAAGGGGTATCATCATTGCCGCAAGAAACAGTCTCTGGCAAACCGTATACACATTATCCATCCTGTTACTCAGCCTGATACCCCTGATCGGTTGGTTAACTCCTATTCTTGCCGTATTGGTAGAATGTTATTATTACGGATTCTCCATGCTGGATTACAGTATGGAACGGCACAAACGCACACCGGCACAAAGTATCTTCTTCATTGGCAATCATAAGGGACTGGCCGTGGGTAACGGACTCATTTTTTACATGATGCACCTGTTACCCATTGTAGGCTGGGTGCTGGCCCCCGCTTATTCAGTGATCGCCGCCACACTAAGTATGTACCCGCTGAAAAAAGCCGATAAATAAATGGCAGTCAAGTTATGAGCCAAGGCAAAGTTTACCTGATACCTACCGTATTGCATGAGGAAGCGCTGGAAACCATTCCAGCCTACCTGCTGGATGCCGTGAAAGACTGTTCCGTATTTTTTACAGAGAATGAAAAGACCGCCCGCCGGTTCTTAAAAAAAATCTGGCGTGAAATGGTGATCGACGATTACCAGTGGTTTACCATACATAAGGCTGAAGAAGAAGTGCGCACGCAGTTCCTGCAACTGCTGAAAGCCGGGAAAAATATCGGCATCATCAGTGAAGCAGGTTGTCCGGGTGTAGCAGATCCCGGCCAGGTATTGACCGAAGCCGCCCAACAGGCCGGCATCACCATCAAACCGCTGGTTGGTCCGAGTTCTATCCTGCTGGCATTGATGGCCAGCGGCATGAACGGGCAATGTTTCCAGTTTCATGGGTACCTGCCCATCGATTCCGTGGAAAGAAAAAAGAAATTACGCGAACTGGAAACCGATTCACACAAAAGGAACTGTACCCAGATATTCATTGAAACCCCTTACCGAAATAACCCACTAATCAAAGATATTTTAGACAGCTGTCGCGAAGAGACCCGTTTGTGTATTGCCGTAGACATTACCGCACCCGCAGAATCCATCCTGACCAAACCTGTCAAAAAATGGAAGCAGGAAATTCCGGATATCCATAAAAGACTGGCCATCTTCCTGCTTCATGCATGATTATGAGTGGTTGGTGAGTAGTGAGTAGTCAGTGGTGAAGAGATATGAAATAGCATTCTTTACTCCTACCCACTCACCACTGACTACTTGCCACTCACCACTCCCTACTTCGGTCTCAACACCGACTCCCCCGGCACGCCTCTTACTTCGTAAATACTGTCTACGATATATTTCTGCATGCCACGCCAGGGAAGTGAACCAAAATATTGTTTGTAATGTACGTTTACTTCCCTGCCCGATACCTTCAGCAGCTGTTGTGCTACTTCTTCTTTGGTTACGCTAAAAGAGAACTCATTGCTCTGCACATTGGCTTTAAAACCGCTAAGAATGATCTTGCCTTCATAGGTCTTGAAAACAATGCCTTTTCTCTGGAAGATATTGAGCGTACCTGCCTGGGTACCTTCGGCCAGTACGAAATAGAAACGCCAGTAACAGAAGATCAGTAAGATCAACAACGTGATGGCGCCAACCGTCCAGAATAGCTTCTTCATTATAAACCGTATTTATCAACCAAGTAGATCAAACCGGCCATATTTACCGCGCCCAGCAGCAGTTCCCTCTTATTTACATTTTCAAAAACATCACTGCGGGCATGGTGCAGGTCAAAGTATCGCTGTGGGTCGGGCAGCAACTCTCCTACGGGTATGCCTAAAGTCCTGTTCAGCGGACCGATATCCGCACCACCACCATCACCCGTGATTTCGAAAGAGCCATACGGGGAAAGTAGCGGGATCCAGCTTCTTAATTTTTCCAGCTGTGCTTTACTGGCCTGGATAGAAAAACCTCTGGGTGTAAAACCGCCTGCATCGCTTTCCAGTGCGAACACATGTTTCTCACCCTTAGCCTTGGCTTCCGCCGCATATTTGGTACCACCGCGTAAACCGTTCTCCTCATTGGCGAACAGTACAAAACGGATGGTGTGTTTGGGCTGGTACCCGATCGCTTTCAGGGCACGCATGATCTCGATGGTCTGCACTACGCCGGTACCATCATCATGTGCTCCTTCGTTCACATCCCAGCTGTCCAGGTGCCCCCCTACTGTAATGATCTGATCGGGGAATTCGGTACCCGTCAGTTCAGCAATCACATTATGGCCGATAGTATCCGGCAGGAAATGACCGTTGGTGGTCATGGCCAACTTCATGGCTGAAGACTTACTCATGGCCCACACTTTATCCGCATCTCTGGGTCCTACGGCGATGGCCGGGATCTTGGGGAACGAATCGATATAGGCCATGCCACCTGTATGCGGATCGTTGGCCGTTGATTCGGTGAGTGAGCGGATCATCACACCAATAGCCCCGTATTTGGCGGCACGGCTGGCACCCCAGCGGCGATAAATACCCGATTCACCATAAGAAACAAAAGGTTTGATATTGGTAGGATTGAACCCGCTGTTGTAATACACGATCTTTCCTTTTACCTCGTCCTTTCTTTTTTCCAGTTCCTCAAAATCTGCTACGGCCAAAAGCTCACCGGTCACAGTCCCGCTGCCGAGCGAGTTACCCAATGCCAGGACATCCAGTTGCTGGTTGGTCTTCTTTTTATTGATCTCTACCAGGTAGGCCTTATCCTGTCCGCCCCTTACCCAATGCGGCACCATACATTCCTGCAGGTACACTTTATCGGCACCATTCTGCTCCATGGAAAGTTTACCCCACTGCACTGCTTTGGCAAACTGGGGTGAACCCGACAACCTGCCACCAATATCCTTGGTCAGCTGACGAAGCAGTTCGTACGCCCTGCCGTTACGCATGATCTCATCTGAAAGTTGTTTGATCCTGGCTTCATCGCCGGTCTGTGCCATACCTAGCAGTGGCAAGAACAATAATGCCGTGAGTGTTTTTTTCATAAGGCTAAAGTTAACCATTTGTGGTATTTCAGAAACCTGGATAAACGGAAACGCGAAATGAAGAAATAATTGTTACTTGCAATACAATTGGCGCCCTATCCGAGGCATTTGGTTGATCAAATGACCGCAGCTTCCGGTTCTGCGCCCAAAATTTCTGAAAGTCATGCGTATAGGGATTGTTTGTTATCCCACTTTTGGTGGAAGTGGTGTGCTGGCCACGGAACTGGGTAAAGCACTGGCCGATGAGGGTCATGAAGTACATTTTATTACTTACCAGCAACCGGTAAGACTCAATGTATTTAATGCCAATATATTTTACCACGAGGTACGGGTTCCCACCTATCCCCTGTTCGACTATCCGCCTTATGAAGTAGCGCTGGCCAGTACCATGGTTGATGTGATCATCAACCACGACCTTGACCTGCTGCATGTACACTACGCCATTCCGCACGCTTCGGCCGCCTATATGGCCAAACAGATCGTAAAAAAGAAAAACGGAAGGGATGTTCCGGTGATCACCACCCTGCATGGTACCGATATCACGCTGGTGGGCAGGGACAAGACCTACGAACCTGTGGTCACTTTTTCCATCAACGAAAGTGATGCCATTACGGCGGTCTCGCAGAACCTGAAGGATGAGACCTACAAATCTTTCGCCATCACCAAAGAGATCGACGTGATCCATAATTTTGTGGATGTGGCACGTTTCAACAAAAAACCAATCGATGCTTTTCGGAAAGTGGTTGCCCCCGCCGGCGAAAAAATCCTGGTACACGCTTCCAATTTCCGTAAGGTGAAAAGGGTGGATGATGTGATCAACGTTTTTGATGCAGTACGCAAAGAAATGCCTGCCAAATTACTGATGGTGGGAGACGGTCCCGAAAGGCATACCGCCGAAGAAATGGCACGTGCACTGGGGCGCGAAGAAGATATCCGTTTCCTGGGCAAACAGGAACAGATGGAAGATATACTGGCAGTCAGTGATGTGTTCCTGCTTCCTTCCGAATACGAAAGTTTCGGCCTGGCCGCACTCGAAGCTATGGCAGCAAGGGCCGTAGTCGTCAGTACCAATGCAGGTGGTTTATCGGAGATCAATATCCAGGGAAAAACCGGTTATATGTCCGATGTGGGCGATGTGGCCGGCATGAGTCGTTATACCATTGAACTGCTGAAAGACGACAAGAAGCTGGCAGCTATGAAAGAAGCCGCTTATGAGCAGGCCTGCCGTTTTGATATCAAGAACATCATCCCCGTTTACGAAAAATTATACAGCCGTTTTTGCCGGATGGATACCCTCAGCAGGTAAATCTGTCAGATCTTGCCCGTAACCTCATCGATACTTCTGAGGATGCGTTGGCATACTTCGGCCAGTTCTGCTTCTGTTATGATCAGTGGCGGTGCGATCCGCATGCGGTCGGGAGCGAACAGGAACCAGTCGGTGATCAGCCCATTCCGTACACATTGATGCACGACCGTCTGGGCTATCTTATCTGATGCAAACTGCAACGACATCCACAAACCGGCACTGCGTTTTGAAACGATTGCGGGATGCACCAGTTTTTCCAACAACAACTGCTCCTTCGCCTTTACCGTTTCGATATAATTGCCATCCAGCAATACTTCCAGCGCTGCTTTGCCTGCGGCACAGGAAACGGGATGGCCGCCAAAGGTGGTGATATGGCCCAATACCGGATCTTTTGTCAGCATTTGCATCCTGCTGTGACTGGCGATGAATGCGCCCAGTGGCATACCGCCACCCAGGGCTTTCCCCAGTAACAACACATCGGGCTGCACCTGCATCTGTTCAAAAGCCCAGAGAGAACCCGTGCGGCCAAAACCGGCCTGTATTTCGTCCAGGATCAGTAATACTCCCTGTTCATCGCATTTTTTCCGGATGGCCTGTAGCCATGTTGCAGAAGGTTGGGTGATACCGCTTTCAGCCTGCACGGTTTCCAGGATCACACAGGCTGTTTGTGCATCAATGGCAGCGGGTAATTCGGGTTCGTTGTAATCGTAATGATACACATCCGGCAGCAATGGCCGGAATGCATTACGCCAGTATTCATCGCCCATCACACTCAAAGCGCCCTGTGTACTGCCATGGTAGGCGTTGTTGCAGGCCAGGATCTTTGTCCGGCCCGTAACCCGTTTGGCCAGTTTCATGGCGCCTTCGGTGGCTTCGGCACCACTGTTGGTAAAGTATACACAATCGAGCGAAGAAGGCAACAGGTCTGCGAGCAATTTGGCATAAGCGGTCTGCGGTGATTCTATAAACTCACCATACACGATCAGGTGCATATATTCTGCAGCCTGGTCCTGCACCGCTTTCACCACTTTGGGGTGTGAGTGACCGATATTACAAACACTGAAACCTGAAATCAGGTCCACGTATTTATTCCCTTCCGTATCCCACAGGTGAATACCGGCGGCTTTCACCATTTCAATACCAATAGGGGCAGATGAGGTCTGCGCCACATGTGCCAGAAATAATTGTCTATTTGAAATTCCACTCATCTTTTTTGGTATTCCTCAACTTTATACGCGAAATTTATTCCGTAAAATTCGCATAAATATGGCAACCATACTACCTGTTCTCGGAAAACACCCTCAATTCGGTCAAAATTGCTTTGTGGCACCCAATGCCACCATTGTAGGAGATGTAGAAATGGGCGATGATTGCAGCGTATGGTTCAATGCCGTGATCAGGGGTGATGTTCATTTTATCAAAATGGGCAACCAAGTGAATATACAGGATGGTGCTGTGATCCATTGCACTTACCAGAAAAACCCCACTGTGATTGGCAATAACGTATCCATCGGCCACAATGCGCTGGTGCATGGCTGCACCATCCAGGATGATGTGCTGATCGGTATGGGTGCCATTGTGATGGACCGTTGCGTAATTCACAGCAATGCCATCATTGCTGCGGGGGCCGTAGTACTGGAAGGTACTGTGGTGGAGGCTGGCAGCATTTATGCAGGAGTTCCGGCTAAAAAAGTGAAAGACATCTCCCAGGACATGGTACATGGCGAGATCGACCGGATCGCCCATAACTACGTAAAATATGCTTCCTGGTTCAGCGAGTACAATGAAGTAGGCGGAACAAAATAAACCAGTACCAGCGATTAATACAGGTGCTCTTCCATGGTATCCAGTATGGAAAGATAACTGGCGTACCTGTCTACCGAAACCGTTCCCGCATTCACAGCCGCTTTTACCGCACAGCCCGGTTCATTAATGTGCATGCAGTTATTAAACTGGCAATCATTGATCAGTAACCGCATCTCGGGAAAGAAATGTGATAATTCCTGTTTGCTGATATCCACGATACCGAACTCGCGCACGCCCGGTGTGTCAATGATCTGTCCGCCATCCAGGTCGAACATCTCCGCAAAAGTGGTGGTATGCATTCCCTTGCCGCTCCAGCCGCTCACTTCCTGTGTACGCAGGTTGAACTGCGGGAACACAGCATTGATGAAAGTAGACTTACCCACACCACTATGCCCGCTGAGCAAAGTGGTCTTGTTGTGCAGCAATTGCTTCACTTCTTCAACCCCCTGCCCGGTGTGAACGCTGGCCAATACAACCTGATACCCGATGGATTCATAGATCTCTTTGAGCGTTTCGAATTTCTCCAGCTCCTTTTTCTTGTAGAGATCGGCTTTATTGAAAACGATGATGGCCGGGATATGATACGATTCGCAGGAGATCAGGAACCTGTCGATGAAGCCCTGTGAGGTCTTCGGCTCTTTCAGCGTGGCAAAGAGGATACTTTGATCCAGGTTGGAGGCGATGATATGGTGTTGCCTTTTGTTGTGCGGCGATACCCGTGCCACATAATTCTTCCGGTTGTAGATATGGTCGATCATGGCCGATTCTTCCTGTACATCCTCCACCACCATCTCCACTTCATCGCCCACGGCAATGGGATTGGTGGATGTGATCTCATCTATCTTGAAGATACCTTTGATACGGGCATTGTACAGTTTCCCGTCTGCCCCTTTGGCCACATACCAGGAACCGGTTGATTTATAAATGCGGGCTCTCATGAACAGCGAAGATACTGCCCTGAAAATCATCCGTTACAGAAAAGAAAGTCCGTTTGTGGGCAAATTTTGCGAAATATTAACCCCCTTACCCCCTGAAACACAGGGAGACAAAGGTGCAGGCAGCAGAAAATCAATATCTTCGCCCCCTATGGCGAAATTTGCGCATGATGAGGTTGTTCCTTACCAAAACAGCCAGCAGGAAAAGAAAGAGCAGGTGGCCGATATGTTCAACAGTATCGCTTACCGGTATGATTTCATGAACCGTTTTCTGAGTGTGGGTATTGATGTGTGGTGGCGTAAAAAAGCGATCAGCCAGCTAAAAAAACTAGGCCCCAAACAGATCCTGGACGTAGCCACCGGAACAGGCGATGTGGCCATTATGACCTGGCGGATGCTGCAACCGGAAAAGATCACCGGGATAGATATATCGGCAGGCATGCTGGAACTGGGCAGGAAAAAGATAGAAAAACTGGGACTTACCGGAAAGATCGAATTACAGGAAGGCGATAGCGAAGCACTCCCTTTTGCCGATAACAGTTTTGATGCCATTACCGTAGCTTTTGGCGTACGAAATTTCCAGAACCTGGAAAAAGGGCTGCAGGAAATGCGCCGGGTATTACGACCCGGTGGCAAACTGGTGGTACTCGAATTCTCAAAAGCCGATGCGGGTGTATTATCCGTATTGTTCAATTTCTATATGAACAAGGTAACCCCGGCCATCGGAAAGTTTTTTGCAAGAAACAAAGACGCATACCAATACCTGAACGATAGTGTTCAGGCCTTCCCCGAAGGACAAACCTTTTTAAACATCATGAATGAAGCAGGATTTACCCAAACTTATCTGAAAAAACTTAGTTTAGGAATATGCACTATCTATTGCGGAAGCAAGTAGTCCTGTTTTTCTTTGTGCTTATTTGTTGTGCATCCAGCGTATCTGCGCAGCAGGAAGTCTATCGCCGTAACCACGACGATATGCCTTATTATTTCGGCCTTACCCTGGGGTATAATTTCTCCTCGCTGCATATCAGCAAATCGCCTTATTTCCTGCAGAACGACTCCATCATGTCTGCCGAACCAGGATCCAGCGGCGGTATTGCCATGGGCTTGCTGGCTACCGGCAGGCTTAGCGATCACTGGCAGGTACGTGCCAACCCCCAACTGATCATCGGCGGCTCCAAATATATAGCCTACACACTCAGTAAGCCCCAGCCCGGAGAAGCCAGTTTCCAAAACCAGACCCTTCCTACCACATTGGTGAGTTTCCCTTTCCAGCTAAAATTCAACTCAGACCGTATCGGCAATTTCCGGACCTACCTGTTGGGAGGCATCAAATTCGATACGGACCTGTCGAGCAATTCTACCGCCCGTAATGCAGACGATATCATCAAGATCAAACGAAACGATTTTGGGTTTGAGCTGGGTATCGGCTTTAATTTTTACCTTCCGTTCGTGACCATCTCCCCGGAGATCAAGATCAGCAATGGCCTGAGCAACCTGCACAAAGTAGACCCCAACCTTAAATATTCACGCGCCCTAGACCAGATCCTCTCGCGGATGATTGTTTTTTCCATTCATTTTGAGGACTGACACTGGCAATGAGCAGTCGTGAGTGGTGAGTAGGGAGTAGGAAGGGTACTTCAATATAGCCCCAAATTGTCCATTGCCAACTTCCTACTCACCATTCACCACTCACGATTGACTACTCACCACTATTTAATACCTTGCAGTTATGAAAACATATCTCCTGAAAGACGCCTGCATCGTGAACGAGGGAAAACAGGTACATGCGGATGTATTGATGAAGAACGGAAGGATCGAAAAGATCGCCGCGAATATCACTACCAGGGAAAACAGTGTGGAACTGGTTGCCAGCGACCGGTATCTTTTGCCGGGCGTGATCGATGACCAGGTGCATTTTCGCGAACCGGGACTGACACACAAAGCCACCATCTATACAGAAGCCAGGGCGGCTGTGGCAGGTGGTGTTACCAGTTTTATGGAAATGCCCAATACCAATCCCCCCGCTTTCACACATGCTTTACTGGAAGACAAATACGAAATAGGCCGAAACACCTCCCTTGCCAACTATTCATTTTTCATGGGCACATCCAACGACAACCTGGAAGAAGTATTAAGAACCAATGAAAGAAAACACGAGATCTGCGGTATAAAAATATTCATGGGCTCTTCTACCGGTAACCTGCTGGTAGACAACCCACTGACGCTCGAAAAAATATTTGCTGGCTCTGAGCTGCTCATCGCCACACATTGCGAGGATGAAGCCATCATCAGGGCCAACCTGCAGGCACTGAAGAGCCGGAAAGCAAAACTGGAGCCTTCCGACCACCCCATCATCCGTAATGAGGAAGGCTGTTTTGAATCCTCTTTCCGCGCTATACAGTATGCCAAAAAATTCGATAGCCGTTTGCACATACTCCATATCAGTACGGAAAAAGAATTACAGCTCTTCGGCAATATGCTGCCCCTGGCTGAAAAAAGGATCACGGCCGAAGTATGTGTGCACCACCTGCATTTTACCAGTGAGGATTATGCAAGACTGGGCAACCAGATCAAATGTAATCCCGCCATCAAAGCGCCCCATAACCGGAAAGCACTGTGGGAAGCGCTGCTTGACGACAGGCTGGACATCATCGCTACCGACCATGCCCCGCATACCTGGGAAGAAAAACAGGAGGACTATGAACATGCACACGCCGGCCTGCCACTGGTGCAGCATTCATTGCAACTCATGCTTCATTATGTGAAGGAAGGAAAGATCAGTATAGAAAAAGTAGTGGAGAAAATGAGCCATGCCGTGGCAACCTGTTTCCAGATCAAAGAACGCGGTTATATCCGCGAAGGTCACCATGCCGACCTGGTACTGGTCAATATGAACCAGGGTAATACTGTGACTAAAGAAAATATCCTGTACAAATGCGGCTGGAGTCCGCTGGAGGGCTTTCATTTCCCGGCATCCGTTACACATACGTTTGTAAATGGCCACCTGGTTTATGGAAATGGGGTGTTTGATGAATCACAGAAGGGACAAAGAATACAGTTTGAACGATAAAGAAGCCGGAAGCCGGGATGGGTGATTGCCAAACAACACCTAACTTCAGGTAAGACTTCTCACTTCCAACTAACCTTATGCAGGTAGACAAAACCACTCTTGCCGATCTCTCCATCTTTCATAGCGAAGAGGAGCAATCCGTTTTTTTTCACCTGAACCATACCCAGACCAATGTGGGCAGGGAATACCTCCGTTACCTGCTGGCGCATCCGCTGCAAACCCTTCAAGAGATCAGCGATACGCAACTTACCATCCGGCAACTGATGCAGGTGGCCCAGGACTGGCCCATCACAATCACCAATGGAAACATCATGGTGATGGAAAGATTCTACGACTCGCAGATCAATACATTTCCCAGTCATCCTAACCGGGTGAACAGCCTTTTTTACAAGATCCTGAATAGCCCGGATTATTCGTTGATCCGCTATACGGTAGAACATGCCATCGACTTTACGGCAGGTTTGCAAAAGATCGTGGACCTGCTGCAGGAACAGCCCAACCTGAGCAAACAGCTCACTTCCTGGATCACGCGCATGTCGATGCTGCTCGGTAAAAATGCTGTCCAGGAATTGATCCGGGAGGATAAAAAACAATTACAGCCAGAAAAGATATTATATTATGGCGGTTTTTTACGAAACCATTTCAAGAACCAGAGTGTTGAACTGGTTGAACTGTACAGCCGCTTTGATGCCTACCTCAGCGTAGCAAAAGCCTGTAGCAAATACGGGTTCTGTTTTCCTGAGATCGCAGAAAGTAAAGAACCCTTTATCAAAACCAACGGCCTGTATCATATGTTATTGCAGATGCCTGTTTCGTATGATATCGAACTCACCAAAGACAGGAATTTCCTCTTTCTTACCGGCGCCAACATGGCCGGCAAAAGCACTTTCATCAAAGCCGTAGGTGTGGCCGTATACCTGGCACACCTGGGGATGGGTGTACCTGCGAAACAAATGCAGCTGAGCCTGTTCGATGGGTTACTGAGCAATATCCAGGTGGTCGATAATATCATCAAAGGGGAAAGTTTCTTCTTTAACGAGGTACAACGCATCAAGAACACCATTGAAAAGATCAGTGACGGCAGGAACTGGCTCATCCTGATCGATGAGCTGTTCAAAGGCACCAACCAGCAGGACGCCGTCAAATGCAGTACCACGGTGATCGAAGGCCTACGGAAAATGCAGAACGCCCTTTTTGTATTATCAACCCATCTCTACGAGATCGGAGACGACCTCAAAAAATATGAGAATATCCAATTCCATTATTTTGAGACCTCAGTAAAAGAAGACCAGCTTGTATTCAGCTACCAACTAAAACAAGGGATCAGCAACGACAGACTGGGTTACCTTATCCTGAAAAAAGAGGGTGTGGTGGATTTGCTGGATAAATTATAAGTATCTTTTGTGGCACAAATACTTGCCATATGAAGCTCCCAGTCCTTTTCGCTGCCCTTCTATTCAGCGCCCAATTGTTTGCACAGGCACCCCTTGCCTCAGAGGTATATGTGCTGAATAAAAGCCCGGAAACCAAAACAAAGACCGGCACCCGTAAAGAGATCTTGTCCGGCTCAGGTGCCATTCTTACCAAACAGACCATTACCCTGCTCAAGATAGAGAAAGGCAAAACCATCCATTACAAGCCAGCCCCCAACGGTGATGAACTTTTCTTCATCATCAAAAACGGCCCGGTAACAGTTCAACTGAACCAACAGCATACCCAGCTGGATCGGGGTTCCGTGGTATTGGTATTACCCGGCGATACGGTAAGCATGGAAAACACCGGAAATACCGACGCCCAGGTATACGAAATGCACTACAGATCCATTGCCCAACCGGATGCGGACAGGGGCAGCAAAGCCGGTACTTCGTTCATGATGAACTGGAACGATATGGTATTCAAACCCCACAACAAAGGCGGCGTTCGTCAATTGTTCGACAGGCAAACCACTATGTTCAACCGTTTTGATATACACGTAACGCAATTGAACCAGGGATGGAAGAGTCACGACCCGCATACCCACAAAAACGAAGAGATCATACTCATGCTGGATGGCAATGCCGAAATGCAGATAGGCTCCGAACACCAGAAAGCCAATCCGGGCGATGTGGTATGGCTGGGGTCCAATGTACTGCACAACCTGAGTAATGTGGGTACCACCCCCTGCCTGTACTTTGCTATCCAATGGAACTGATCAATGATTGTTTGAAGAGAATCCATCCGGTAATCTCCTGAAACAGGCATTAAATCAGGTATAAATACGCTATTTCAGCTCAGACAACCAGCTTATCTTGCCAGCTGAAAAGAAAACTTCCCATGCTGGTAAAAACATTTGGCAGTGCCGTATATGGTGTAGAAGCCATTAATATCACGATTGAAGTGAACGTGAGCATGGGGCAGCATTACACTATTGTCGGGTTACCCGATAATGCCGTACGGGAGAGCCTGCAACGAACCGAAAGCGCTATCAAGACCAATAACTTCTTTATGCCACGCACCAAGATCGTGGTGAACCTGGCTCCGGCAGATATCCGGAAAAGCGGTTCCGCTTTTGACCTGCCCATTGCCATAGGCATTCTTGGTGCCAGCGAACAGATAAACGCAACTGAACGTTTACAACAATACGTGATCATGGGCGAACTTGGTCTCGATGGCAGCATACAACCCATTAAAGGCGCTTTGCCCATTGCCATCCAGGCCCGTAAAGAAGGATTCACCGGCCTGATCGTACCCAAAGCCAATGCACGGGAAGCGGGCATGGTGAACAACCTGCAGGTTTACGGTGTGGAACACCTCACGGATGTGGTACGATTCTTTGAGGATGAAAATTACCTGCAACCCGTGGTTGTCAATACCCGCGAAGAATTTTTCAGTAATCAATACGAGTTCGATATTGATTTCAGTGAAGTGAAAGGCCAGGAGAACATCAAACGGGCCATGGAGATAGCGGCGGCTGGTGGACATAATGCCATCCTGATAGGTCCCCCGGGCGCCGGAAAAACGATGCTGGCCAAACGCTTACCCACTATCTTACCGCCGCTGAGTCTGCAGGAAGCGCTGGAGACCACCAAAATACACAGTGTAGCCGGCAAACTGCCCGAAAACAGTGCGCTCATCAGCAAACGACCCTTCCGTTCACCACACCATACCATATCTGATGTTGCCCTGGTAGGTGGCGGGGGCACACCACAACCCGGCGAAATATCGCTGGCACATAACGGCGTCCTATTCCTGGATGAACTGCCCGAATTCAAACGCACCGTGCTGGAAGTAATGCGGCAACCCATTGAAGAAAGAAGGGTCACCATTTCACGCGCCAAAATGGCGCTCGACTTCCCGGCCAATTTTATGCTCATCGCTTCCATGAACCCCTGCGCCTGCGGATATTATAATCACCCCGAAAAAGAATGTACCTGTCCGCCGGGAGCAGTACAGAAGTACCTCAACAAAGTATCCGGCCCCCTGCTCGACCGCATTGACCTGCATGTAGAAGTGACGCCGGTGGCTTTCAGTGAACTCAGCAGCCAGCAAACAGCAGAAAATTCAGCCACTATCCGGGACCGTGTGATCAGGGCAAGAGAGCTACAGGCGGAAAGATACCCGGCACATACCGGCATCTACAATAATGCCCAGATGAGCAGCAAACTGCTGCGCGAGATCTGTGTGATCGGTACCGTGGGAGAGAACCTGTTAAAAAAAGCGATGGAACGTTTAC
The DNA here is from genome assembly GCA_016183765.1 of Bacteroidota bacterium. Taxonomy (GTDB): domain Bacteria; phylum Bacteroidota; class Bacteroidia; order Chitinophagales; family Chitinophagaceae; genus Sediminibacterium. Next base: position 141,603 of record JACPEA010000013.1, on the reverse strand, counting down.
ACCTCAGTGCCCGTGCCTATGACCGTATCCTGAAAGTGAGCCGCACCATTGCTGATCTTGCTGGCAGTGCAGATATTAAGCCGGAACACCTGGCGGAAGCCATACAGTTCAGGAGTTTGGACAGAGAAGGATGGGCGGGATGAGGGAATATTGAATAATGAATGGTGAGCAAGGAATGATGAAGTGGGGGGAGATAAACGGAGTAGGGGGTTAAAGCAATATAGGCAGGTTATAGCTCCGCCGCTGTTGGTCGCCTGAAAGCAAGTGCAAACAATTGATTTATGGCACCCTCTTTTTCCGTATCTCGATGATTTGTTTTCCCGATTTCAATACAGCTATTTCTGCTCCGAATTCAAATTTGCACATAAATTATTGATATGTGCTCTATGAGACGTTGCGTAATAATCCTTTGTTTATTCCTGATCTCTTCAGCGAAGCTACTGGCTCAAACGGCAGTGAAAGGGATAACTGATTCAACCCATATATTAGAAAAAGTGACAGTAACCGGTTACCGCACCGTAAATGGCGTTGGGCATTTTACAGAAGTAAAAGAGGGTGTAATTTATGCCGGAAAGAAAAACGAAGTAATCATTACTGACAGTCTGGATGCGAATAAGGCAATCAATAATACCAGGCAGATCCTTGGACGTATCCCAGGTCTGAATATCGTAGAAACAGAAAGCAGCGGGTTTACAGCTAATGGCATTGCCACCCGCGGCCTTAACCCAATTCAGAGTATTGAAATGAACACCCGCCAAAACGGGTATACTATCAGCGCAGATGTACATGGATATAATGAAGCTTATTATTTACCTCCAATGGAAGGGATAAACAGGATAGAAATGGTAAGAGGAGCTTCCTCACTCCAGTTCGGATCACAGTTTGGTGGCCTGGTGAATTATGTAACAAAAGATGCACCTGCCGATAAAGATTTTGAATCGCAAACTTCAATTACACGGGGAAGCTTTGGCCTCTTTAATACCTTTCAATCTGTTGGAGGTACTAAAGGTCGCTTTTCATATTACGGTTTTGTACAGTATCGTAATATGGACGGGTATCGCCCCAGCAGTCAGCAATGGCAGCTATCTGGTTTTGGTAAACTGCAATATCGGTTTTCCGATAACATAAAATTAAGCATAGAATATTCTGCATTGCGTAACAAAATACAAATGCCGGGCGGTTTAACTGATAGTCTTTTTACAGCAAGTCCACGCATTTCCACACGTAATCGTAACTGGCTGAAAAGTCCATGGAATATTATTTCTGCGCATCTTCAATGGAATCCATCTGCCACAACAAGTATCAATCTTACAACCACTTATCTTACCGGTAACCGGTCTCTAGTATGGCGCAATGAAGATGGCGGCCCCGAAGCCAAAGACGAAATCGACCCTGCAACTAATTCGTATGTACCCCGTGAAGTGGGAATAGAGCGGATGCATAATACTACTACCGAGCTGCGTATTGCGCATACTTACCAGCTGAATCATAATAAATCTGTATTGTCCGCAGGACTCCGTTACAGTTATGCATGGTTCAAAAGACTGGGTGGCGGCGAAGGAACAGTAAATAGCGATTTTGACCTTTCTATTACCGGCGACTGGGGATATAATCTGGATTTCCAGACAACAAACCTTGCCCCATTTGCAGAGAACCTTTTTAAACTTTCAGACCGTTTCAGTATTACACCAGGTTTTCGTTTTGAATACCTGAACAGTAAAGCCAGTGGTTATAAAACTGATGGCCCCGATAAAATAATGGCAAACCAAAGTCGTAACCGGTATATTCCTTTATTTGGTCTCGGTATCGAATGGCGTACCGGTAAAGGAAATACAAATTTGTATGCCAATATCAGTCAGGCTTACCGTCCGATCGATTATAGTCAACTTGAACCATTTGGTGTAACCTCCAGGATAGACCCGTCAATGAAAGACGCATCGGGTTATAATGCGGACTTTGGATATCGGGGCACTATTCGCAACTATTTCAATTTCGATATCGGGCTTTTCTATATGGCATATAATAACAGAATCGGCGTGGTAGAAAAAATTGACCCGGTTACCAATGCCGTTTACACACTGCGCACCAATATTGCCAACAGTGTACACAAAGGCGTGGAAACTTATGCTGAATTCAACCTGTTGAAATACCTAAAACCGTCCTCCAAATACGGGCTGAGTGTCTTTAATTCCTTTGCATACATAGATGCTAAGTATACCAGCGGTGAATTCGTGGGGAAAAGAGTGGAAGCTGCAGCAAAAGTGATTAATAGAGCTGGTGTGATCACAAGTGCTCCTACAATATCCGCAACGTTTCAATGGAGCCATACCGGCGATGCATTTGGCGATGCCAGCAATGTATATACCAGCTCTGATCCCGTAGCAGGTCATATCCCTTCGTATGATGTATTTGATGTAAGCTGTACGTTTAAAGTGAACCAGTTATGGATCAAAACCGGAATCAATAACCTTACAGACCGTTCATATTTCACACGCAGAACAGATGAATACCCTGGCCCGGGTATTATACCTGCTGTCGGAAGAAGTTATTATATCGGGATCAGTATAAAAATGTGAACCGCATGAGGCATAGTAAAAAAGGAATGGTCATTGTAGCAATCGCAACTACTATAGGCACTCTTATTTCCTGTGGTAAGGAATTAAACGAGATCAGGATAGTACCCTCAGATAAAGCCGCACTTGGCCGGGAGATCTTTTTCGATACAAATCTGTCGAATCCTGTTGGCCAGTCCTGTTCAAGCTGCCATAGCCCTGAGACAGGATTCAGTGATCCCCTTCACAGGATCGTTTCTGAAGGAGCTGTAAAAGGACTGTTTTCCAACCGTAATGCACCATCAATCGGGTATAGCATGTTTTCTTTCCCATTGCAGATGGACCCGGCCGATTCTTCCTATAGTGGAGGTTTTTTCTTCGACGGACGTGCAAATTCCCTCCAAGACCAGGCTAAACTTCCTTTTTTCAATAAGCTGGAAATGAACAACACCGATGCAGCATCCTTTATTGAAAAAGCAAAAAAAGCTTCCTGGTTTCCTCTGCTCACTAAAGCGTATGGTGAATTTCAGGAGCCTGAAAAAATCATTACTACAATCGCCGATGCCATTTCTGTTTTTGAAAGGTCTGCCACATTGAATCAATTCAGTTCAAAGTTTGATGCTCACCTAAAAGGAAATGTCACATTAACAGATGAAGAAAAGCTGGGCATGCGCCTATTCATTGATTCTTCAAAAGGAAACTGTGCCGCTTGCCATAGCATCGAGCCTGATGCGATTAGTGGTAAGGTACTGTTCACCGATTTCACGTATGACAATATTGGTGTACCTAAAAATCCGGCAAACCCTTTTTATACTATTCCGTCTATTTTTAATCCAGACAGGGATGCATTTATCGACTTTGGTCTCAGCACAACTGTAAAAAAAGAGATGTATAAAGGACAGTTTAAAGTGCCTTCACTCCGCAACGTAGCTGTTTCAGCACCCTATTTTCATAATGGATATTTTCAAACATTAGAGGACGTAGTTCATTTTTACAACAAAAGAGATGTTGAAAATTTTCCAAAACCTGAAATAGAAGCCACAGTTAATCATAGAGAGATGGGCAACCTCAAACTTACTCCACAGGAAGAAAAAGCCATTGTGGTTTTCTTAAAAACACTCACTGACGGGTATAAATAAGCAGACACCTCAATTATTCCCGGCAGCCCTTTAACTGCTCCATTGTTTTATCAATATTAATCTCCAAGCTCATAGCGGCGCGGGTTTCCTGTCCACTCACTTCCCGCAGTTGTTTGATGCGCTGGTAACTTTGCCACCAGTCGGTGGCGTTATAGATCATATCGGTGGCAAACTGGGCATAGGTAACATAGGGTATCTTATTGCTGAACCCTTTCAGGTTCTTCAGGAAATTGGAAGACAGGATCTTCTCCACTGTTTTCCCCGCAGCAAACTGTCCGGCATCCACTTCTACAAAACCACCATCATTCAGCATTTGTTTTACAGTTGTATCCTGTAAGATCTGCTGATACACCGTATCTGTTTCAGCAATCCGGGAAGCGCCGATCTGGACCGCATCCCGGAAAAAAGCGTCGTACTCCACGGCATCCTTGAACTCAGACACATCTTTTGCCAGGTTATTGGCCGTAAAGATCCGCTGGTTCAACACACCCAGGTACTTATCAAAATCCACCCCTTTGGCCCGCAGTGCTTCTTCGTGTTTCAGCAGCCTGAGCCGGATATTTTCTGCCTGTATCCCCTTGAGAGATACATTGGCCATGAATTTACTGAACAGTAATTCAAAACCCGATGTGGCTGCATTCCAAAGGGCATCGTTGTTCTTCTGCTTCCATTCAGCCAGGTCTTTCTGCGTGGTGAGTATGGTCTTGTGGAACTTATCGCGCTGGTTCAGGTAGTTGTTCAATCTGGTCTGCAGTTTGTCGCATTCAGGGCTCCTTTTAAAACCTGCTTTGGCTGAATTCTTTGCAGCCGAATCGGCCGAACGGGCCAATTGTGCACTATCTTCTTTTTTACGCTCCCGCAGAAAAAGATCTGCATTGTTAATATCCGCGATCACCGTATCCTTATCAGGATCTATCAGGGTGTTGATCTGTGCAGAGTCCATGCGGGTGCCGAAAAAATTGGTGCCGCCTGATACACCAACGGTATCTTTCGCCCGTATGCCTCCGTCAAACTGGCTGGCGGCACCGGCACGTAAAGCTTCCATATCACCATCCAGTTTTTTCATCTGCAAACCCACTGAACCGCCTTGCAGCAGCTTGTACGATGACATCAGCTTCAGGTAGTTCAACTGATCGAGCGAATCTTTGATCTTTTTCTGCAATGCCGCTTCCGCCGCTGCTTTTATCTTCTGCTGCTCTGCCAGTAATTTCTGCTGCTGCTCTTTCTGTTGCTGTTGTTGATTAGAACTGAACAGACCGGAAAATATCCCCTGCAGCAAAGTACTCGTGACCATCATCTGCATACTGGAGGAATAGCTGGGTGTGATACCGGCGCCTGTTTTCTTAGGCGCCACATAATACGGGCAGCTGGAAGCATGTCCCGAAGAAGCTATCTGCGACTGAGACCGGTTACAATACGCACAAACCGGTTTGATCTGCTGTGCCATGGCTGTCACGGGCAGTAACAAAGAGAACCATACGATATAAACGATAACCGAACGCATACAAGAACTGTTTCTACCCGCTGATGCGGGTACATGACTTAATTTTTTACCCGCAATTCCCATTCATAGATCTTATCCTGTGCCGCACGCAAATCCGGTGCATCCGGTACCAAACGCATATAAGCATTCATTTGCAGGATGGCGCTCCTGAAATCACGCATGGTAGCATGTAACATGGCCATATTGAACCTCGCCAACGGATAATATGGACAGGCCGTTAATGCCCGTTGATAGTACTCAACAGCCTGGCCATAGTTTTTGTCTTCCACAAAACTGGTGGCCTGAACGGTCAGCTTACGAACGTATTCCGGAACAGGAGGTTTTACTTTCAGTTTCGGGTACACAAAAAAGAGTTGGTTTATCACAGAATCCAATAACTGTTTGCTCTCCTTTTCAATGCTGGTTGCATAACCCCATGCCACCTGCAACCTGTCAAATGCGGTATTCAGGTTAATCTCTGCCAGTGATCTGGATGCTGCGGTAATGCCTTCAAGACTGATCGCTACTTCATCCAGTTCACTCCTTACTTTTTTATTGCGTAATGCCAGGTCAAAAAAGTCCAGCTGCTGTGCCCCGTTAAAATAAATGGGGATGGTCAGGTCCGTTTCGGCCAGTCTGTTCAGCACATTGGCTGCTTTGGCTTTCTCACCCATTTTGGTATAGGAAGCCCCCAGGTAAAAAGATTCGCGATAACTTTTGGGATTCTTCTCCAGGTAAGTCTCATAATCTTTGGCCGCATCTGCATACCGGCCCAGCGCATAATAACAACCGGCCCGCCAGGTAAACAGGTTCAGGTCGGTAGGATTGAATTGGATGGCCTGTGAAAAATCTCCTGCAGCCTGCAGCTGGTTACCTGCATACTGGTTGCATTTACCCCGACCCCAGTAACCCAGGTAATAATCGGCTATTTTTTTATCAGCTTTATCGATGTATTGCGTGTAATCATTGATGGCCTGGTTATACTGTCCCTGTTTTTCCAGGATGCTGGCACGGGTATAATAATATTCCCAGGTCCGTTTGGATATTCCGATGGCTGTTTCAATATCGGCGCCCGCTTCTGTATAGCGGCCCATCTTATTGTATACGATGGCCCTTTTCTGGTAAAGGTTGCCATTCTTTGGCTCTTTCTGCAAAGCCTGGGTATAATAATAAACGGCACTATCCAGTTTGCCCTGGTTTTCGGCAAGGGAAGCGTAGTAGGCATTGTTAAAATAATTGGTATACTTAACAGGCACACAGGCCGTTTGGTAAAATACCAGCAGGAAAAATGTAACAACCAGATTAACGCTTTTCATACAAAGGAGATTTAAAAGTGAAAGCGATAATATGTGTACGCGATGGCAAAGAGACTTTTGCTAAGGGTATCTATATTTTCTATACAAAGTTTACTGAAAATCAAGCCCTTCAAAAATGAGATTCGTCATTTTTCTGCGTTGCTTTTTGATTTTTCTTTACTGTTTATTTACGCTCAACACCAGCATTAACCGCTTTCCGGCTGAATTATTCTCTTTATTCCTGTAAAGAGAGGCCTCCTTATCCTTATTGGCTTGGCATTGTTAAAAGCTGTACTGGCCTGATGCATCCAGTCTGGCTCTGACCTCCCTGCCCCGGTATTGCCAGATAAAAGTTTTACCCGGTTGTCCTTTTACCTCTAAGTGTTCCAGTTTCCCATCTTTCCACTGCAGGGCCAGTTCCAGTCCACCCCTTGCTTTTAATCCTTTTATCGCGCCGGCCGGCCAGGCAGCAGGCAATGCAGGCAGTACCTCCACTTTGTCGGGTGTGGATTGCAACAGCATTTCTGCCACAGCCGCGGCCCCACCAAAATTACCATCGATCTGGAAGGGAGGATGTGCATCAAAGAGGTTCGGATAAGTGCCGCCTCCCCGCTGGTAGGTCAGTTTTACATTGTCTGGTTCTACATATTTCAGCAGTTCGCGGTACATCTTATAGGCATGGTTGCCATCTTTCAGCCTTGCCCATAAATTAATGCGCCAGCCCTTTGACCAGCCGGTGGTCTCATCACCCTTGATCTCCAGGGTGCGTTCGGCTGCGTTGGCAAAAGCGGGTGTCTGATCTGTGGTAATATGCGTGCCGGGGTATAATCCAAACAAATGACTCTGGTGGCGGTGTTTGGGGTCCGCATCTTCCCAATCGTGGTACCACTCCTGCAGGTTCCCTTTTTTGCCCACCTGGTACGGATACAGTTTTGCCAGCGCCTGCTTCAGCTGTTGCTGAAAAGCAGGATCCGTTTTCAGTATTTTTTGTGCATCGATCAGGTCAATAAACAATTCCCGGATCATACCCAGGTCTGCCGTACCTCCGTACAAAGTGGCTCCCCGGTAACCATCGGATGTTCTGTACCGGTTCTCCGGCGAAGTGGAAGGCGATGTGATGTAATTTCCATTGCCATCGTCTACCAGCATGGCAAGAGCAAATTCAGCAGCACCTTTCATCAGGGGATAGGCTTTTTCTTTGAGAAATTTTTTGTCCTGCGTAAACGCATAATGTTCCCACAAATGCGTGGCTGCCCATACACCCCCCATATTCCAGTTGGCCCATACGGGATCACCATTACCAAAATCACCCACAGGATTGGTCATGGCCCAGATATCCGAGTTGTGGTGACAGGTCCAGCCCGGCGCATTGTAAAAAGTCCGGGCAGTAATACGGCCTGTTTTCTCCAGGTTCTCTATGAAACTGAGAAAGGGCTGGTGCATTTCCGACAGGTTGGTATTCTCGGCCAGCCAGTAATTTTCTTCCGCATTGATGTTCATGGTATAGTTACTGCTCCAGGGCGGCTGTATATGCGGGTTCCACAATCCCTGCAGGTTGGCGGGCACTCCCTTGGTACGCGAGCTGCTGATGAGCAGGTAACGGCCAAACTGGAAATACAGGGTTTCCAGGTAAGGGTCCGCAGCGCCTTTGCTGTACCGTCGCAGGCGTTCATCCGTAGGAAGGTTTACCAGGTCCGTATCCGTCAATTTCAGTGATACCCTTTTAAAAAAACGCTGGTAATCTGCCATGTGTCGCTGCAGTAACTGCTGGTACGTATTACGGCTGGCCGCCAGTAACTGCCGGGATGCTATTTCTGTATCGGGCAATCCCTGTGTGACAGGGTTCTTATCAAAACCATTGAAACTGGTAGCCAGGGAAACATAGATGGTTGCTTCTGTAGCGGCCTCAACTGCTATGGTGGAATCGGTGCGGGTTATTTTTCCATCGGTGGTGTTCACCAGTACGGTAGCAGAAAAACGGGTACCCCTGTTCTCCAGGTACAGGATCGGATTCCCTTTCTTACGTACATAATTGGGTTCTGCCCGCACAGGGGCGCTTCCACGGAAAAACAGGTACGGTTTTCCCGCTACCGCTTTGTACTTCAGTTGAGAATCAAAACGGACCCTGAATGACAGTGCTTTTGCCTTTGTGCCGCTTAGCCGGATCACCATTACCTTATCCGGATGCGATACAAAGTATTCACGTTTGATGCGGTTGCCCGCCACTTCATACTGCACGGAAGCCACTGCTTTATCGAGGTCAAGATCGCGGTAATACTGCGTTACATCGGATACAGGAAAATCAAGATAGAGGTTACCCAGCGGTGCATAGGATTCCGAAAACTTTCCCTGTAATTTTTTTACCAGTGTATCGGCCGCAGCATAATCATTCCGCTGCAATGCCTCCCGCACCGCAGGCAAATGTTGATAGGCATCTTTGTTCAGGTAGGGATCTACCGGTTCACCGGACCAAAGGGTGATATCATTCAAATGTATCAGGTCCGTTGCCGCACCGCCATACACCGTGGCGCCCATTTGTCCATTGCCTAATACCAATGCCTCTTCAAAAGCAGTAGACGCTTTGTTGTACCAGAGCTTCATGGGAAGCTGCGGAACTAAAGGCTTTTTGTTCTGCGCAAAAGAAACAGGTGTAGCAGCCAGTAACAACAGGCTGTTCAAAAGCAGGAAATATTTTCTCATATGCGGCCACTGTTTATAAGCAGTGTAGCGGAAGTTACAGATTAATGAGAAACAAAACCATGCCGCAACAGTTACCCGACAATTTCTATGGTCAGGTGCAAAACGCCACCCACCCGCAGTTCCATTAGATTGAATGAACTGTAACAGTAGCCGGTCATCAATACTGTCCAGTACCCAGTAATACCAGGGTACAGGCTTCCAGCGGTTCAATACCATTGGCCCTGGCGAGGCTGGAAAGTTCCGTGTTTTCTGTACCGGGATTAAAGACGATCCGTTTGGGATGCAGCGACAGGATATAATCGTAATACTGCTTCTGCAGCTGCGGGTTCAGGTACAAGGTTACCGTATCCACCTCCTTCTCTGCCGGATGTGCTGCAATGATCGGTGTATCGCCGATCTTTCCTTCCTGCCGGCCGATGGCCACCACCGGATGTCCGTAACGTTTCAGTTTTTCAACGGCGAGATAACTATATCTTTCGGGGTTCTCAGATGCCCCGAGCACCACTGTTTTTTTCATATGATGAAGTTACGAAACAAAATCACGGAGATATAACGCATTCCGGAATAGTTCATTCACCATTCCTGCTTATCTTTCTTGCATGAAAAGATCCCTCCTATTATGCTGTTTTTTGTTCGTGGTCTCCCTTTCTTTTTCACAATGGAAACCCTTCCGTTTTGCTTTCATTTCCGATACCCATATCGGTTCGCCCAATGGCGGGGCAGAAGAAGACCTGCGCCGTACCGTAGCCGATATCAACCAGATGACCGATATCGCTTTTGTAGTGATCACGGGTGATATCACCGAACTGGGCACCAATGCCGAGATCAGGCTGGCCAAAGAGATACTCGACGGATTAAAAGTTTCTTACTATATCATCCCCGGCAACCACGACAGCGGCTGGAGCGAAAGCGGCGGCGTCAGTTTCGGGCAGGTATTCGGGTACGATAAATTCATCTTCGATTACAACGGCATCACTTTCCTGGGCTGCGCTTCGGGTCCCTATGTGCGTATGAGCGATGGCCATATCCCACGCGATGCCGTGAACTGGATGGACCAGGAACTGAAAAAGATAGATCCCAAAAAACCAGTCATCTTCCTGAACCATTACCCATTGGATAAAGACCTTGACAACTGGTACGAAGCCATTGACCGTTTAAAACAACACAACACTTTGGCAGCGCTCTGCGGACATGGCCACAACAACCACAAACTCAATTTCGAGGGTATCCCTGCCGTCATGGGCCGCTCCAACCTCAGGGCTAAAGCGGCTTATGGCGGTTATAACCTGGTGGATGTAAGGACCGACTCCATGATCTTTACCGAAAGAACACCGGGCGTGCTTACCAAAGCCTCCTGGACCGCTTTACCCCTGGGTGAACGTGTTTGGGATACTTCTAAATCCTACTACCGGCCCTCATATGCTGTCAACGACAGTTTTCCCCAGGTAAAAGCCCGCTGGACCTATGCTTCCGATGCCAATGTGATCTCTACCCCGGCCCTTGCGGGTAAACGGGTGGTCTTCGGCAACAGTCTTGGAAGGGTGGATGCGCTGGATCGTAAAACAGGAAAGAAACAATGGTCGTACCAGACCGGTGGCGCCATCTATTCTTCACCTGCAGTCAGCGGTAACCGCGTGGTATTGGGATCGGGCGATGGATCGGTGTATTGTTTCTCCGCCGATAAAGGACAACTGCTCTGGAAATACACAACCGGCGCAGCAGTACTGGGCAGCCCGCTGATCAGCGGAAACACCGTTTATATCGGTGGCAGCGATCATCATTTCAGGGCACTGAACCTGGCTACGGGCGAACAGGTATGGCAGTTTGCGGGATTGGACGGTCCCGTGGTAAGCACCCCCGTATTGCACAGGGGTAAACTGATCTTTGGCGCCTGGGACCGCAATCTCTATGCGCTGGATGCCGCTACCGGCAACCTGGCCTGGCAGTGGAACAATGGCTCCGCCGTCCGTAATTTCTCTCCTGCAGCCTGTATACCAGTGATCCATGATGACGTGGTATACATAGCAGCCCCCGACCGTTACCTGACCGCCATCGACTTTTTTACCGGCGCTACCCTCTGGCGCAATAACGAAGCAACCGTGCGTGAATCGATCGGTATCTCTGCCGACGGACAATACATCTATGGCAAAACCATGAACAACCTGGTAGTGGCCTTCCGCACCGGGCGTGAAAAGCAGCAAGTGGACTGGAAAATAGATTGTGGTTTTGGCTATGAACACGTACCTTCTATGCTGGTAGAGAAAGAGGGCGTGGTGTTCTTCGGCACCAAAAACGGGAAAGTCTATGCCATTGATCCGAAGAACCGCCAACATCTCTGGACAAACCGTATCGACAATTCCATGGTAAATACCGTGAACGCCATCAGTGGTAAACAGCTTATCGTTTCCACCATGGATGGTAAAGTAGCTTTACTGGAAACCAAATAAGAAATCCATGTACCGATCCATTATTGCATTATTGCTTATGTGTGCCCAACTATCTGCCAATTCGCAGCAACGCATCTATCTCTACCCTTCAGAAGAAGGTATTGTGATCAAAGGGTTTGATACAACGGCTCCTTATATCGACTACTACCCTTCCAAAAATCCGTCTGCCGGCAAGACCGCTGTACTCATCTGTCCGGGCGGTGGTTACCAGCACCTGGCCTGGGAAAAGGAAGGGGTACTGCCTGCCCGTTTATTCAACGAGAACGGTATGGACGCTTTTGTGTTAAGGTACCGACTGAACAATCCAAAACAGGAAGGACATCGTTACCCGGCCCAGTACAACGATGTTACAACGGCCATCCGCATCATCCGGTCAAGGGCCGCAGAATGGGGCATCGATCCGGATAAAACGGGGGTGATGGGCTTTTCTGCCGGCGGACACCTGGCTTCCACCGCAGCCACCATTCACCAGAAAGGAGATCCATCGGCCAAAGACCCCTTATTACGCATAGATACCAGGCCCTTATTTGCCATACTCATCTACCCGGTGATCACCATGGATACCAGCTTTGGACATCGCGGCAGCCGCAATAACCTGCTGGGACCCAAGCCTGATGAGGCACTGGCACGGGCGCTCTCCACCGAAAACAGGGTGAGCACCGCTACCCCACCCGTGTTTCTGGTGCATGCCGATGACGACAAAGGCGTCCCCCCGATGAACAGTATCGTGTTTTACGAAGCCCTGAAAAAAAACAATGTAAAAGCCAGTATGCTCATCTACGATCATGGGGGTCATGGTTTTGGTATGGCGCCCACCGATCCGCTGCTGAGTCAATGGCCCATGCAGGCGGTGCAATGGTTGCAAAGACAGGGCTTCCGCTAAACAGACCAAAATTTAACTTGTGAGAAATGATGTGATTTACAGAAATATTTTTTTAACTTCCCTCTATCATCATTACCAAAACACAAATCCATACCATCATGGCAAAAGCAAGTAAAAAAAAGGCTGCTAAAAAAGCTGCTCCCAAAAAGGCAGTAAAAAAAGTCGCCAAGAAGGCCGCTAAAAAAGCACCTGCTAAAAAGAAAGCACCCGCTAAGAAAAAAGCTGCTGCTAAAAAAACGGTAAAAAAAGCTGCTAAGAAAGTGGCAAAAAAAGCGCCTGCTAAAAAGAAAGCAGCCGTAAAAAAAGCAGTGAAGAAAGCTGCGGCCAAGAAACCTGCTAAAAAAGCTGCTCCCAAAAAAGCAGTGAAAAAAGCGCCTGCTAAAAAAGCCGCTAAACCCGTTGCCAAAAAAGCAGCTCCTAAGAAAAAAACAGCAGCCAGGAAACCAGCGCCCGCACCTGTTGCAGCACCTGTGGCTCCTGCACCTGTGTTGGAAACACCGGCTTCTGAAACTCCTTCTTCAGAGGGCACGCTGTTTGGATAAACAACCTGATCCCACTAAAGCATTCACTCCCGTCCGTAACTGACGGGAGTTTTTTATGCCGGTTCCCTTCCGCTTCTTATCTTCAAAGCTGATTACAGGATAACTTTTTTACCAAAACTATTTACGATGCGCAGTTTCCTCCTTGCCCTGGTATGTATGTGCTGCCTGACAGGTATGGCACAAAGCTCTTCCAAGATTTCCGAGAAGACCAAGAACATGAAACGCTACGATGGGTATTTCCCTTTCTGGTGGGATGCTTCCAGCGGTAAGCTGTGGTTACTGGTTGATAAACTGGATCAGGAATTCCTGTACGTGAATTCACTTCCTGCCGGGCTGGGTTCCAACGATATCGGTCTCGACCGCGGGCTGATCGGAGGCTCTCGTGTGGTGGCTTTTCACAAAGTGGGTAAAAAACTTTTCCTGGTGCAGCCCAACTACAGCTACCGGGCCAGTTCGCAGGATATCAACGAACAGAAAGCGGTGAAAGAATCCTTTGCCCAGTCCACCATCGCCGCCTTCACTGTGGATGAAGAGGAAGCCGACAAACTGCTCGTAGATGCCACTTCTTTTTTTGTACGCGATGCGCAGAATGTTGCTGACCGGATCCGCACCATGCGCCAGGGAACCTATACATTCAGTGAACCCCGTTCTGCCATCTACCTGGCCAATACAAAAAATTTTCCATTAAACAGTGAGTTTGAGGCAAGCATCACATTTACTGGCGGCAGCGATGCAGGGCGTAATGTGACCAGTGTTACCCCTTCAGCTGAAGCCATTACGGTACGGATGCACCATTCTTTTGTACAGCTACCCGATAACCATTACCAGCCGCGCCGATATGATATCCGCAGCGGTTATTTCGGGATCTCTTATTTCGATTACAGCAGTTCATTCACAGAGCCCATTGAACAAATGTTCATTGCCAGGCACAGGCTGGAGAAAAAAGATCCTTCAGCCGCAATGAGCGAACCCGTAAAACCGATCGTGTATTACCTGGATAACGGCACTCCCGAACCCATCCGCTCCGCCCTGCTGGATGGCGCACGCTGGTGGAACCAGGCTTACGAAGCAGCCGGTTTTAAAAATGCATTTATCGTAAAAATATTGCCCGATACGGCCGACCCTATGGATATCCGGTACAACATGATCAATTGGGTACACCGCTCCACACGTGGCTGGAGTTATGGAGCCACCGTAACAGATCCACGCACCGGCGAGATCATTAAAGGACAGGTAACGCTGGGTTCATTGCGCGTACGGCAGGATTACCTCATTTTCACCGGCCTGCTATCACCATACGAAAATGGCAAACCCGTACCCGAGACCATGAAAAATGCGGCTTTACAACGTTTGCGCCAGCTGGCCGCCCACGAAGTGGGTCATACACTGGGCCTGCAGCACAACTATGCATCCAGCTTCAACAACCGTGCATCGGTGATGGATTACCCGCATCCGAATGTGGTGCTGAACAGCAAAGGACAGATCGACTTTAGCCAGGTATATACCAACGAGATCGGCGAATGGGACAAACGCGCCATTACCTACGGCTATGCCCATTTTGCACCCGGCACCGATGAGAACAAAGCCCTGAACAAATTGCTGGAAGAGAACACCCAAAATGGTTTGCTCTTCATTGCCGATGCGGATGCCCGCGCCGCAGGCGGTTTTCACCCGAAAGCACATTTATGGGACAATGGAAACGATGCAACAGATGCGTTGAAAAATATATTACAGGTCCGGCAGAAAGCGCTGGACCAGTTTTCAGAACAGGCCATCCGGATGAACACACCCCTGTCGAAGCTGGAAGATGTACTGGTGCCTGTCTATAATTACCATCGCTACCAGTTAGAGGCAACCATCAAACTCATTGGTGGCATGAATTACAGTTACAGTGTACGTGGCGACAAACAGCCCACTCCGCAGGTATTACCCAATGCCCAGCAGCAGAAAGCATTGCAGGCCGCATTGGATTGCTTATCACCCGATCAGTTGACCATGCCTGATAAGATCATGCAAATGATACCACCCCGTCCGCCATTGTATTATGGGGTAGGTGAATTGTTTGCCAAAAGAACCGGTATGAGTTTTGACCCTGTTGCTGCTGCAGAAGCACTGGCAGATTTCGAGTTATCTTTTCTATTCCATCCCGAAAGGGCCAACCGCCTTACCCAGTTCAAAGCACAGGCAGGTACCATTGGCTGGGATGATGTACTGGATGCCATCATTGCCAAAACCTGGAAAACGCCTTTACAGAAAGGTTTGAAAGGTGAGATACAATTACAAACACAGCAGATGGTACTTACCTGGTTGCTGGGCTTGAGCCAGAGTACCCTTGCCAACTACAACGTGAAAGCCATCTGTTTCGACAGGTTGCAGTCTTTGAAGCAATATGCGGTCCAGCTGAAAAACATCCCCGGACTGAAAGCCCATTACAGTTATGCCATAGAACGGATCACTAATCCAAAAGAGATCATATTACCACAACCCAAAGAGATCGCCCCCGGAGCACCCATCGGCTGTGATCTTGATTGATGGCAATGGTGAGTAGTGAGTGGTGAGTAGGAAGTGAATGGGCAATGGTGAATTGTGAATCACTCCCTACTCACCACTCACTACTCACGATTGACGGGTCAATAGGCAATAGCGAATGTTGTATATAAGAGAAAGGCCTTCCCGATCAGGAAGGCCTTTCTCTTATATACAACCTATTATTCTCATTCACTCATCCACTCATTCTATCATTCACTCATTGTGATTACACCAACATCCTCAACGGCTCTTCCAGCAGGCTTTTCAGCGTTTGCAGGAAAGCGGCGCCGGTAGCGCCATCCACTGAGCGGTGATCGCAGCTCATGGTCACTTTCATGATATTACCCGGAACCACCTGTCCGTTCTTCACCACCGGCACCTGTGAAATACCCCCTACTGCCAGTATGCAGGAATCCGGCGGGTTAATGATGGCAGTGAACTGGTCGATGCCGAACATACCCAGGTTAGAGATCGTGAACGTGCTTCCTTCCCAATCGGCGGGTTGTAATTTTTTATCTTTTGCTTTCTGTGCGTATTCTTTTACTTCTGCTCCGATCTGGCTCAGTGATTTGGTATCGGCAAAACGAACCACCGGAACCAGCAGGCCATCTTCCACCGCTACCGCCACCCCGATATTGATATGATGGTTGTAACGGATCTTATCGCCCAGCCAGCTGCTGTTCACTTTCGGGTGCTGTTTCAGGGCAAGTGCCGTTGCTTTCAGCACCATATCGTTAAAGCTGATCTTAACCGGGGCCACTTCATTGATCCTGACGCGGGCGGCTACGGCTGCGTCCATATCAATGGTCATGGTGAGGTAGAAATGCGGGGCGGTGAACAGGCTCTCGCCCAAACGGCGGGCAATGGTCTTGCGCATCTGCGATACGGGCACTTCATCAAAACTTACCACACCCGCTGGTGCTGCCGCTACGGGTGCACTGCTTTTGGCCGCAGGCGCTGCGCTGGCTGCAGGGCTGTAGGTGTTTACGTCTGTTTTGGTGATCCTTCCATTATCGCCGCTGCCTTTTACGTAACGCAGGTCGATCCCTTTTTCGCTGGCGATCTTCTTAGCCAGTGGCGAAGCAAATATCCTTCCTTCGTTCACTACAGCGGCAGGTGCTGCTGCCGGTGCAGGGGCCGGAGAAGCAGCTGGTACAGAAGCAGTGGCAGCCGGTGCTGGCGTCGCTTCTGTTGTTTTGCTACCGCCGGCTTTCACCGCGGCCACAATGGCATTTACATCCAGGCCTGGTTTACCGATGATGCAGAGCAGGTCGTTCACCTGTATCTTTTCACCGGGTTGGGCACCCTGGTACAACAGCACGCCATCTTTATAACTTTCCAGTTCCATAGTGGCTTTATCGGTTTCGATATCGGCCAGTACTTCTCCTTTTTTTACGGTGTCGCCTACATTCTTGTGCCAGCCTGCAATGACCCCTTCGGTCATGGTATCACTCAAGCGGGGCATCAGTACCACTTCTTCCATAGCAGATACATCCAATGCTGCTGATGCGGCTGCAGGAGCAGCGGCTGGTGCGGCAGGGGCGGCTTGTGGAGCTGCTTCAGCAGCTTTGGCACCACCGGCATGTTTTGCCAGCAAGGCTGAAATATCTTCTCCGGGTTTACCAAAAATAGCCAACAGGTCGTTCACCTGTAATTTACCGCCGGTAGGGGTCCCTATATGTAATAAAACGCCGTCCTGGTAGCTTTCCAGCTCCATAGTGGCTTTGTCTGTTTCTACTTCTGCCAACAGATCACCTTTCTTCACGGTATCCCCGATATTTTTATGCCAGGCGGCAATAACACCTTCGGTCATGGTGTCGCTCAGGCGGGGCATTAAGATCGCTTCAGCCATAGTTCGATTGCTCTTTTAAAATGAGCCGTGAAATTACGGTAAAAAAGAGAACTACGCTAAACCGGCTAAAAAAAGGATAACCGGGACAGAAGCGCGTTCTACCCCGGTTACCCGTAAAAAACCTGTAAATAATGGGTTATTGGCCCTGTGCCAGGCTGTAAGCCTTTTTGTCGCCCCACATATTCAGTAATTCGGTTGAGCAGACCTTGAAATCCTGCATCAGTCGTTTGTACAGCTCCAATATATCCACCTGTGTCAACGGCACTTCGCCCAGGCTCTCGAAACGGCAGGTATACTGGTTCACCAGGTTGGTGTACGAGGAGCCCTTGGGCCATACCTGCGTACCCCGGTTACTGATGGTCACCAGTTTGAACAGGTCGGAAGTATGTGCCAGGCATTTTTCGGCAATAGCGGCAGGCTGGAGATTACTCTCAATGAACATATCCACCCCAACGATCACTTCCTCACGCAGTTCCTCACTTTCCAGCATGGGGTTCCTTTCCAGTTTGAAATGGGTAGGTGTAGGGGGCTGGTTAGCAATGGAGGCTTTGGGGTTATGCGCCGGCAGTTTTCCAAAATTAGCAATAATAGCCGCTGCGAACTCTGTGGTACTCAGCGATTTGGTAGAACGATCCCCAAAATCACCCGTATGTACGCCGCTTTCCAGTGTATACAACAGCGCATTTTCCATCATGATGGCCGCTTCCATCAGTCCCAGGTGGTGCAGCATGCCAAAACTGCTGAGCAGGAGTGCTGTAGGGTTGGCAATATTCTTACCGGCAATATCCGGTGCGGTGCCGTGTACGGCTTCAAAAATAGAGATATGGTCGCCGATATTGGCAGAAGGGGCAAAACCCAGTCCACCCACCAGTCCGGCACAAAGATCACTTACAATATCACCCTGCAGGTTGGTCAGCACCACCACATCGAACAGATCGGGGCGGCTTACCAGTTTCATACAGAGGTCATCCACGATCACATCATCGGCTTTCAGTTCGGGGTAGTCTTTCGCCACTTCATAGAATACTTCCAGGAACAGTCCATCGGTCAGTTTCATGATATTGGCCTTATGACCGCAGGTAATACGGCGGGCGCCTTTTTTCTTGGCCATTTCGAAAGCGTACCTGATCACCTGCATACTGCCCGGGCGGGTAATGAAACGGCGGCTCAGGGCCACATCATGCGTAAGCAGGTGTTCCACACCGCCATACGTATCTTCAATGTTCTCACGAACGATGGTAATATCAATGGGGATACCGGCTTTACTGAAAACTGTATCCACCCCGTGCAGGGTCTGGAAAGTCCTTTTATTGGCGTAGGTGTTCCAGGTCTTTCTTGCCGTAACATTCACACTTTTTACGCCTTTGCCTTTCGGGGTTTCCATCGGGCCCTTGAACAGGATACCCAATGATTCGATGGTCTGTTGCGCCTCGGGCGTCATTCCATTACTGTACCCTTTGTCGAACACCCATTTTCCCATATCCACGAACACATATTCCAGGGGTACTTTGGCTGCTTTAAAGATAGAAAGGACGGCGTCCATGATCTCCGGACCGATCCCATCCCCATTTGCTACGGCAATCTTGGTCATAATTGATTTTTTCGTGGTGCAAAATTACGGCCAAAACCGCACACGGGAGTGTTAAATCAAAGGAGAATTTCCTGCCAGACACAGGCTTCAGGAACCGGGCACTGCAAGCCTTACCGCTGCTGTAATTTTAACCAGAAAACTTTACCCCAATTCCTTATTTTTACTGAAAGCAATCCAATCGTACGCCATGGTATCCAAAATTTCAGAAGGGGTTGAAATAACCGTAGAGACCTTTTACCAGGCCGATTACAGCAACCCGCTGAATAGTGAATACATGTTTGCCTACCGGATCACCATCGAGAACCACAATCCTTTTACCATCAAACTGCTGCGCCGTCAATGGTTCATTTTCGACAGTAACGGGGAACGCCGCGAAGTGGAGGGCGAGGGGGTGGTAGGCGTACAGCCGGTATTGAAACCCGGTGAGAACTACCAGTATGTAAGTGGTTGCAACCTCCGCACCGAAATGGGTAAGATGCATGGCACTTACCAGATGCTGAACGAGAACAGTAAACAGTTATTCTCCGTCAATATCCCTTCTTTTGAGATGATCGTACCCAATAAAATGAACTGACCGGGTGGTATCCCGGCCAGGTTCGTTGTACTGCATTCTATCATCTGCGATATATCTCAGGGTTGGTTGTTCCGGAAGAACAGCAGCGGTTGGTTGTTTCTGGCCATAACCAGTATTTTAGCCCCGCCAGCGGTTCTGATCCAGCGCGCGTTTCGCATTTCCCCATTCACGGCCGGCAATGAGAACCGGGTCCTGAATTCTTTGGCCGCTATATCGAAAGAGACGGCAGTGGGGTTCATGGCATCGTATCTTCCTTCATAAGGCACCACACCATACAGGTTTCCCCCCGCCAGGAAGCCATGCGAGGGTCGTTGTTCATCCAGCGGTGTAAAGCTGAATAAAGGGGCCGTTTGCAGATCCCTGGGCAGGGTCATGGCGGTAAAATCTCCTTTGCCATCGCCCAGGAAACAGGTAGACGCCAGTGTTTCCGCTTTCAGCTCTATATAGTCCTTGAACAGGTCGTCAAACATAAAGTTGACCGTTTTGCCTGCCACTTCCCCGTAAGTGAGATAGGCTTTTTTCAACATGGGCAGGGGTCTCTCCAATTCGTCTTTGGCGAGGAAGGTATAGTCTTTCCCATTTACGGAATAGGTCATGATCTGCTCCAGGGTACCGTTACGGTCGAAATCTTTTACAAACAATTTCAAGGGACCGGTTTTGCCCGCATATAATTTGGAATTATAGCCCCAGTTTCCTGCCAGTATATCAATATTACTATCCCCATTCACATCGGCTGTTTGCAGGGTTTGCCAAAGTCCTGTAGATGCCGGGATAACTGTCTCTGTAAAACTGCCTTTCCGGTTGATGAACACCTGTACCGGCGTCCACTCCCCTGCTATCACCAGGTCGGGCCAGCCGTCCCTGTTGATATCGGCAAACGAAGCGGAGAGGATCATACCTGCTTTTTCGAGACCGATCTGTGAGGCCTGCGCCTGGGTAAATACCCCTTTCCCATCGTTCAGCAGCAGGTAGGAAGGTTGTGCGATGCCATAATGCGTGGCATCTGCCATACCGCCTACAAACAGGTCAATATCACCATCCTGGTCAATATCTGCTGCCGCCACACAGGTTTTATTGACCAGTAGTGTTGGCAATGCTTTTTCTGCTTCCGTAAAATGCCCCTTACCATCATTCAGGAAAAGATGGTCGGCGAGGCTGGGATTGCCATCTTCTGTTTCATTACCGCCACTGACCACATAGAGGTCGGGATTTTTATCGCCATTGGCATCAAAGAAAACGGCGGCTACGCCTTCTGCATTCCGGTACCTGGCAAACAATGCCGTGTCTGATGCCAGGAATTTACCGGCGGCTGTTTGCAGCAGCAAAGTACCGGGTTGGCCTTTGCCTCCACTGACATATATATCATCAAGCCCGTCTTTGTTCACATCGGCCACGGCCAGCGCTGGACCGCGTGTTGATATTTCATGTGGGATGAGGTATTGTTTGTTGAAGTCGATAAAATCATTCTCCTGGTGTTTCCAGCCCAGCCCGGTTTCCTGTGTCACATCCATTAATGCTACCCGTTTTGGCGGAAAGAATGTTGTATAATCAAACTGGCCGGATGCTGTTGACTGCTTCATCAGGACATGGTTGCCGGGCACCACGTTACGCATGATCTCATAACGCTGGTCGGGCCAGATCACCAGCATACTGTCAATGATATTGGTAGTACCCAGGCCAAATGACAATACCGGGGAAACAGCAGATTGAAACCCGCGTGTCAGCATCAGCTGCTGGTACTGCATACCTGTTTTCTGGAACAGGTAGACTTTACAACCGATCCCGAATGTATTCTGTCCTTCTCCTTTGAATGAGATGGAAAGCTGGTTCTGTTTGGGACTGTTGTTTTTCAGCAATACGGCTTTACTGCCTATGCAGTTCATCACAACGTCCAGGTCGCCGTCGTTATCCAGGTCTGCGTAAGAGGCGCCGGTATAATACCCTTTCATGCCAGCCGTTCCCCATGTTCTGCTCACATCGGAAAACCCGTTTGCCAGGTTGCCTTTAAAGAAAAAAGGATGTGAAGCCCCATCGGGCATTTTATCGATGGCTTCCTGGTCGTAGATATCGGTATTGTCTACAGAATGTTTTGCATACAGTGACGATACAAAGCGAACATAATCCAGGTCAACCGGTCTTTTTACGATACCGCTTGATACAAACAGGTCTTTCACCCCGTCGTTATCAAAATCAGCGAACAGTGGCGCCCAGCTCCAGTCGGTGGCTGATACCTGGTTCATGATACCCACTTCACTGAAGCTGACCCCATTGCCATTGTTATGTTGCAGGCTGTTGTGCGAGAACTGGTGCTGGTATCCGTTGCTCTCGATCTTTACCTTATAAATATCCAGGTTCTCATCGCTGCCATAGGTCTTGAGCACTTTTTCATCGTAAGGCAGCATATCAACGGTGATCACATCGGGCTGACCATCGTTATCGTAATCGGCCACGTCGTTGCCCATGCTGAAGCGGCTGTAATGCCTGAAATGGGCCGCGCCGCTTTCCGTGAAAGTGCCGTTGCCGTTGTTGATATAGTAATAATCGTTCTCATGAAAATCGTTGCCGATATAAATATCTTCCCAGCCATCGTTGTTGATATCGCTGGTATTGATGCCCAGTCCGTAACCCTGGCTGCTCTGGAAAATTCCGGCAGCGGCTGACACATCGGTAAATTTCCCGGTGGTGGCAATATCGTTCCGTAATAAACGGTCACCTGCATCTTTACTGTAAATGCGCCGGGCGCTGGTATCTGCTATGTTCTGATGCGGTTTTTGCGAATGGTTTAAAATATAACAATCGAGGTCGCCGTCATGATCGTAATCGAAGAAAGCGGCCTGTGTGGCAAAACTGGCATTATCCAGCCCATATTCCGCGGCAGCTTCCTTAAATGTGCCATCGCCATTGTTGATGAACAGCTCATTCCTCCCCTGCAAACCCCTGATGCCGTTCACGGCAGAAACATAAATGTCAAGAAAACCATCTGCATTAATATCTACCATGGTGGCGCCTGTGCACCAGTCGGAGGTACCTGCCACACCTGCTTTTTCGGTAATGTCTTCAAATTCAAAACCGGCGCCCCCGGTGGCGCTTTTCCCTTTGTTGAGGTACAATTTATTAATGCCCTTATTGTTGCCGGTGAAATAGATATCGATATACCCATCATTGTTGATATCGCCCGTGGCCACACCACCTCCATTATAATAATAGAGATAATAGAGGATGTTGAAAGTGTCTTTCTGGAAAGGCGTGTTCACAAAATCAATATTGCTTTTGGAAGCAGGCACGCTTTCAAACAGCTGTTCTGTTCTCTTGCAGGAGAACAACAACGTGGTTACGCAGGCAATCAGGAACAGCAAGGGGTAGGTACGCATAAATAAAAATTCAATAGAGTTAAAAAGGGGTGTACATCTGCTGATGATACACCCCCTTAGTCAAAACAACCAACTGCCTGCTATAATTTGCTGTTATACAGGGCTGAAACTTCTGCTGCGCTAAGCGCTTTTCCATATAATCTGAACTGATCCAGCGTACCGGAATAGGATTTGATCCAGTCGTCTGTAGGACCTGTTGCATTGGCATGTTTGTTCCAGCCGCCAACGATCCATTGGGCAGCTTTAGAGAAATCGACCGCACCACGGGCAGCGCCGTTGTTCTTCACATCAGTCTGTGTGGCGGTCATTCCAGTTACAACTGTGCCGTCAAAATAATAGGTCATTTTAGACGTGGCCTGGTCGTAGGCATATACGATATGGTGCCAGTTACCATCAAAAACCGGTTTCTGGAAATCGCCTTCCAGCCACTGGTCCATCAGGCCCAGTTTCATGGTAGCTTTGGTGGCGGTCTGGTTCTCCATCAGCAGGAAGAGGGCGCTGTTATGCCATCCGTAACTTGGATCCACCAGTGAGAACAGGAACTCTGTTCTGCCTACCTGTGCCGTATTCTTGAGCCAGAAGGAAACAGAGAAACTGGTAACTGTCTTGAAATCGTTGGCCGAAGGATATACGATCGCTTTGCCATCTACCGCTTTCACCGCTTTACCGGATACGCCTGTAACAAATGTATAGGGATTGTCCGTTGCAAAATTCGCACGGATACTGTCTACATCACTACCATCGTATGCTGCATAGAATTTCAGTGGACCGCCCGGTGGGTTGGCATCTTTGAGATAATTACTCAGTGCGGGTTTGTCCATTTTCTGGCAGGCGGTCACAGCCAGCATTGCCAGAACGGCAAACAGTAAATATGATTTATTTTTCATTTTATCTGATTTGAATGTAAAGTAGTTGGAACTGATGATTATGGCCATTCAGGATTCTGTACCAGTACGCCTCCTGCAAAATCAATAGCAGGTTGCGGTATCGGATAATACCTGTGTTTGTTCTGGTAGCCCTGGCCACCCAATACGGCCTGTGCCAGTCCCCATCTTACCAGGTCATAAAACCTTTCACCTTCCATTGCCAGTTCAAATCTTCTTTCGTTCTGGATAGCGGTGCGCATCTGTGCCTGGTTAACAAAAGCAACCAGGGGTAAAACACCGGCTGCGCCTTTCCTGGCCCTGGCCCTGATCTGCTCCAGGTAGTTGGCGGCAAGCGCTGCATTGGCGGCACCACCCACTTCATTGGCCGCTTCTGCTGCCATCAGCAATACATCTGCATAACGTATCTCGCGCTGGTTGATCCATCCTCCCTGGCGGTTACCGGTAGCAGCCTGCATGGCAGGATCCGGATATACTTTCTTGTTCCAATATTTGCGTGGTATACCAGGGAAGCTCGGCAACACTTTACCATACACGCCATCGGCCTGTCCTGAATACAGGATGGTGGCATTCTTTCTTGGGTCATTGGCATCAAAGGCACTTACCAGTTCTTCGGTAGGTGTGTTCCATCCCCAGCCCAGGTCCCATTCGCCTGCACCACGCACACCCTGTGCAATGGCATACCAGGAGAAATAGTCATCAGATCCGTTTGGACCTACATATGCCTGTATCTCCCAGATGGATTCGGAACTGTTCTCTCCGGCATCGGTAAATATCTTGGCATAATCAGACTGCAAAGAATACAGACCTGAATTAATCACCTGCTGGCACAAAGTCAGGGCGCCTGACCAGTTCTGCCTGTACAGCATGGTTTTCGCATGCAGGCTCTTGGCAGCGCCATTGGTCAAACGGCCAATGTATTTGGCAACCCAGGTAGCAGGCAGGTTGGCTTCTGCATAAGCAAGGTCAGCATCGATCAATGCATAGATCTCGCTCACTTTTGCTTTGGGTTTTTTACTGTCTGATGGATTGTATACACGGAAATCGATCTTGGGAACCTCACCAAAAGCACGCACCAGGTCAAAATAGGCAAAAGCACGGAAGAACCTGGCTTCTGCAATATTCACCAGTGAAGCTGCATCGGTCAGTTTCAGTGAATCCGCCAGCTGCAGGGCTGTGTTCGCCTGGCCAATCAGTACATAGTGCTGGTCCCAGTAGGTGTTGGATGACCAGTGGTCTTTTACATACTGGAACTGGTCGTAGATCACACCCCAGTCGGCACCGTCTGAAGGACTGCTTCCTTTCTCAGAATCATCCGAACGGAAATTGTTCATGGCCAGCCAGGGAATTCCTCCAAAACCCTGACCTGCTACGTCGCCGTTACGGATAGCGCCATAGAGACCATAGATCTGTCCTTCCAGGCCACCCTGGTTCAGGTCGTCCAGTGTTGCGGAAAGCGGTTTCCTGTCGAGATATTTTGTACAACCGGGGATGATCATCGCCAATACAACTGCGAAGAAAGCACCGGTTATTATTTTTTTCATCTTATTCATAATATGCTCTTTTAAATGTTTAGAAGGTTACATTGATACCACCGGTGAATACAAGTGGAACCGGTCCATTACCATTATCGATACCGAATGAAGTGGCCGTTCCGCCAAATTCGGGTGTATAACCGGAATTGCGTTTGAACGTTTTCAGGTTCTGCACATTGGCGAATACGCGGATGCTCTTGATGCTCACTTTCTTCAGCAGCTCGGGTTTGAAATTGTAACCCAGCTGAATGTTCCGGATCCTGAAATAACTTCCATCTTCGATACCATAGGTAGAAGGAAGACGGTTGATGGTATGGTTCGCTCCTAATATCGGATCCCAGTTGGAAGTACCTTCTCCTGTCCAGCGGTTCATTTTGAAGGCAGGATAGTTGAAAGTGGTGAATGGCAGTTCTGAGCTACCCCAGAAACGATAGATCTCGTTACCATATACACCGTTGAAATCAATACCGAAATCAAATCCTTTGTAATTGGCCTGTAAAGAGATACCATACATGAAGTCGGGTGTTGGATTACCGATCATAGTCCTGTCCTTGGTATCGATCACGCCATCGCCATTGATGTCTTTGTATTTGAAATCTCCCGGGCCATAATCATAACCAACCACTCTGGGCGAAGCCAGTTTGTCGGCATATGACTGGTACAGGCCTTCTACCACATACCCATAGAAATAACCGATAGGGTAACCGGCTTCTGTCTGGTTAGGGCGTTCTTCACTGGCTGGCAAACGGTTACCTCCCAGGTCAATCACTTTGTTGTTGAAAGTGGTGATATTGGCGTTCACAGCGAATGACCAGTCTTTGGTGAGTTTCTGGTTCCATCCGGCTGAGAATTCGAAACCTTTGTTGCGCAGGTCGCCCACATTATCCAGCCTGTAACGGCCTGATCCGGTGGGAACGATGGTCATGATATCCTTGGTGGTCTTATCATAGTAAGCCGCTTCTGCATGCAGGCGGTTATTCAGTGCATAGAATTCGAACCCGATCTCTTTTGCATTCACGGTTTCCCATGTCAGGTCACGCTGTGGCTCATATGACAGTGAATAAGCGGGTACGATATTGCTTCCGAATACTGCTGTATTACCGGACTGTAAGGCAGGATAGAACGGATAATCATATCCATAGGTATTCTGTACACCCAGGATACCCCATGATGCTTTCAGCTTGAAGAAATTAAATACGTTCTGTTTTTCCATGAACTTCTCTTTGGTCAGTTCCCATGCGGCACCTACTGAGTAGAAATTCTTGAAACGGTTGAACGGAGAGATCTGTGAAGAACCGTCGCGACGGAATGAACCGTTCAGCAGGTATTTGCCCTTGTAATTATACAATACGCGGAACAGGCTCGATACGGTTGCCCGCTCCCACTGCGCAGAGGAAGAACGTTTGGTGGTTGGATCACCAAATCCGTTATCGACATACCAGAAACGTTTGTCGTTCGGGATCGCATCACCATTCACCCGCTGGCTAACATTTCCGAAGAGGCCATTGTAGCTGCTGAAGTAAGTAGTGAAACCGGCAATAGCGGTAAGACCATGGTCTCCGAAGCTTTTCTTGAAAGTAAGGATATGGTCCTGCTGGAATTTCTTCCAGTTACCCTGTCCCTGGTTCACAGATGTGGTTCTGTTATTGGGTTCAACAAATACAGAACCTGAAGCACCTACGGTAGGGTTATATACATTGATTATAGGGTTGTATCTTCTTTCTTCCAGGTTAGAGATATCGGCAAAGAAAGTGGAACGCAGGGTAAAGTTGCGCAGGAAATTAACTTCTGCATACACACTACCCACGGTGCGGAATTCTGTACGTATCTCTTTGTCCCATTTGTTCTCCAGGTTCATCAGTGGGTTACCGATCTGAGCGGCCTGGATAGCCAACTGGGTATATGCGCCATTGGCTGTGTTAAAGGGTTCTGTGATAGGCAGCACACGGCGGGCATCGTACAGCAGACCGTCTGCCTGGCTGAACGGAAGTTTCTGGCGGAAAGCATTCAGGTTAAACCCGAACTTGATGCTCTTGCTCACGCGCAGTTCATCGTTCACATTGAAGATGAGCTTATCCAGTTTCTCGTGTTTTACCACCCCTTCATCGGTGATATAACCCACACCCATGTAGAATTTATTCTTTTCGGTGCTGGAAGTAAGGCTGATATTGTTGCTGTTGAAGAGGGCAGTACGTGTCATGGTTTTTACCCAGTCTGTATTACCTGTCCATTTGCTGTAATCAAAACGCTGTGCTACCGGAACGCCGATATTGGTCTGCTCCTCATCGAACAGCAGTTTAAAACCTGCTGCATCCACCATCTTGATCTTGTCTACCAGCTGTTTGGTACCAAAGCTGCTGTTGAAGTTCACCACCAGTTGTCCTGCTTTGGCTTTTTTGGTGGTCAGGGCAATCACACCCGAAGCGCCACGCACCCCGAAGATGGCAAGTGAAGAAGGATCTTTCAATACCTCGATCGACTCTATATCGTTGGGGTTGATGTAATCGATATTATCATTGAAGATACCATCCACCACATACAGGGGTTTTACCGCACCGATACTGACCGTACCGCGGATACGGATATCCGGTTCTGCACCGGGGGTACCGGAAGCCACCACCGACAGACCGGCCACTTTACCCTGCAGGGAAGAAACGGGGTTAACGTTGGGTTTATCGGCGATTTCCTTACCTTCTACTTTTACAATAGAACCGGTAAGGTCTCTTTTGCTGGCGGTACCATAACCGATCACCACTACTTCGTTCAGGTTATTGGCAACGACCTGTAAGGTCAGGTTGATCTCAGACCTTCCACCCACCGCTACTTCCTGTGTAACATAACCGATGGCAGAAAATATCAGTACCGCATCATCGGCTACGGTCAGCGTAAAACGGCCGTCGGCATCAGCTGCAGTTCCGTTTTTACTGCCTTTTACCACAACGCTTGCTCCGGCTACCGGAGCACCATCGGCGCCCAAAACCCTACCGGTAACTTTCACTGGTGGAGGGGTAGGTTTACCCGAAGCAGTTTGTGTGTTTAATACAACCAGGTCATTACCAAGCAGTTGGTAGCTAATCCCCGTACCATCCAGCAGTTTGATCATGGTTTCTGACAGGCTGGCATTGGTTAATTGAAGCGATACTTTTCCTGCTTTTTTCAGGGTTTCCTGGTTGTACAGGAACCTGAACTGGCTCTTCTTCTCAATCTGCTTCAGCGCATCTTTCAGATTAGACGACTGCAGGGTAAGGGTGATCTTGGTTTGTGAAAACCCGTTACCATACACGTGCATGCTAACAAACAAAAGAAGAGCAATCGTTAGTTTCATAATTTTGAAAATTATTGGTGTAACGGGATTTCTTCGTGGTTTCAAAAGTCTTTTTTGTACTTTCATCTTGAAAAATTAAAGGTTTGGTGTAATGGCGGATTCCTTAGCGGGGATCGCTGATTACGGCTTTACTATCTGTGATTTTTCCATCTAACAGGGGGGTAAGGTGTGAGAGCCGCCCCCTTTGTTTTATCCGGAATCTTCACGCAGATTCTTTCTCATATGCAGCTGCTTATTTGGTATCTGGTTTGGAAATAAATACGATATTGTCCTGTATTACAAAACGGAAAGACTTCGACAGCTTTAAAGCCGTCAACGCTTCGGTCAATGTTTCATTTTTAAAACTTCCGGTAAAATGCCAGCCCTCCATATCAGATTCCATGAACCGGATGCTGACCCCATACCATTTTTCCATTTTATTGGCCACCTGCCGGAACGATTCATCCGAAAAAGAAAGCAGGCTGTACACCCACGCTGTTTCTACTACCTGGTTATCGGGCAGGGGTTTGGCAAGGCTTTGCAGGCTGGCCGTATACGCCGGAACGGTTTTGGCAGGTACAAAGGATCTTCCTTTGGCAACCATGCTGTTGTCTGCAGCGATGCCGTTATCATCCACCACCAGTTTCTGGTGCGGGCGCAGGTGGTATTTCCATTCCTTTTCTCCAGAAAGCGCCACTTCTACCGCCCCTTCTATCAGCGCTGTTTCTGAAGTGGTTTCCTGCGGATAGGCACGCACATTGAATATGGTACCGGTTACCCGTATATTCATGCGGGATGTGTGAATGATAAAGGGGAGTGATTTGTTTTTATAAACCTCGAAAAAACCTTCGCCTTCCAGCCACACATTGCGGTTATCTTCTCCGAAACCGTTACTGTAAGAAAGTTTACTGCTGGCATTCAGCCATACTTTACTTCCATCGGGCAGGGTAAGTTGTGAACGGGAAGCCGGACGGGTCACCACTTCATTGCGTTTGTTGCGGGCCAGCAAAACTGAATCTGCTGACACAGGAACCGACAGGTACAAAGCCAACCATCCCACACCCAAACTGATCAGCATTACAGCGGCCGCTGCCATCCACCACCTGGTGCGCGTACGGGGGGTGCCGATCACAGGAGTTGCTTCCGGAATGATCTCCACTTCAGAAAAACCCGGTTCATTCCATTCAACGCCGGAAGCTTTGAGCCTCTCTAAATGCTGTAACCAGCCGGAAGTGGGAGAAAAAGTTGGGGTGACTTTGGGTTGGAGCCAATAACGGGTAATATGCTGAACCGATTCTTCCCATTCGGGCTGTTCGTCCAGCAAAGTATGAAATTCATCCAGCTCCGCCTGGGTGGCTTCACCGGACAATTTAATGCTTAATAAATACCATATCCTATCTGGCATAACAATCTGTTCAGGGATAAGGACAAGATTTCACGCCCAATCCCCCAAACAGGGATCAATTATTTTTCAGGAATTTTCTCCCCGTAACCGAGCGGATGGTCTCTGCAAGCTTTCGTAAAGCTATAGCGAGTTGATTTTCAACGGTTTTTGGGCTAAGATGGAGCAGTTCTGCCACTTCTTTCTGTTGCAGGCCATCTTCTTTTACCAGCTTAAAGATCATTTTACAACGACCGGGCAGGTCGTTGACGGCCCCATGCAGTTTTTCCTGGATCTCGGCCATCACGGCCAGCTCATGGGGATCCACGGAAAAACAGGGAAGGTCTACCGACAGTTCTTCCACCTGCAGGGAAAGCCGGTGGTTTTTGCTCCGCAGTTTGTTTACCGCATAATTCCTGGCAGAAACATAGAGATACATGCGCAGGTTCTGCACCTGGTCCAATGTTTTTCTTTTCTCCCAGATACGGATGAAGACATCTGAAACGATCTCTTCCGCTTCTTCTTTGCGGTGAACGATAGATAAGGTGAAACGTAGTAACGGCGGACTAAAACGTGCAAATAACTCCGCATAGGCCACCTGGTCGTCATCTGTGGCGATCGCATGCTGAAGCTCAGGAAGATGCATACGTTTATAGGGCATAGCAAGGGTTACGGAACTAAAAGTAGAATTTTTCCCTGTAATCTTTCACCTACAATTTCGTAGACAAAATAAGGGAAGACGTAAAATCAACGTTCTTATTTTGCCGAAATCCAGCACTGACAACAGTTTCCGGATATTTTAAAAAAGAGAATATCAGGAAAAAAATTATATGCAACCGGATGGCAGACAGAATTATCAACCGTCATTTACCGGGGTTTGTATTTGGCTTCGTCAAAGATCTTTTTCGCCGGGGTATGCAGTAATGCCTCCAGGCTGAGGTCTTTTTGTTTTTCCATCCACTTATTCACGATCTGAGTTCCCACGAACTGACCGATATTTCCCGGAGAAGCCTCACCCAACGCCTGCGTGTTCGGCGCATCGGTCATATAATCCCTGGTAAGGTTGGGATCTGTGCTGTACAACATATCGTTCTGCAGAAAAAAACTCCAGATATTCTTTTCACTGGCATAACAACCGTCCAGTTGCTGTTTTGTATATCCTGTTTTCAGCGTATCGGCGGTTTCGGGCAGGAGCCTGTCCAGCACGTACTGCCGTTTACCTGCTTCCACCATCTGTTCCACCAGCGGTTTGCCCATGGCCTGATCAGGGTAAATATCATCAAGGATGTTTTTCATACAGTTTACGGGAATATATTCCGGTTCAAACCTGTGCGAAATGAAAGTTGGATACAGCTGCTGCCCCTGGCTGCTCAGGTACAGGGGGTAGTCTTTCCCCAGGTACACCTGCAGTCCCACGGCCAGCGCATTGGGTGTGATGATATTGCCATAACTGTTGATGGGACCGATGAACGTAATCAATCTCTCCGGCAGCTTATAACCCGGGAAATAATACTTCACAAACTGTAAGCCCCTTTTAACGGCGGCTTCCACCACGGCAAAATCTTTCAGTTTTTGTTGTGAAGCCAGGTACATATCACGATAACTGCGGATAAACAACCGGCTATCTTTTGCGGCGCTATCGGGCGAAGTTGCCAATATATTGAACAGGAAATCCTCTGTGAAACCAGGGTGCAGCTTCCTCAGTTGCTGCAACGACATATCCGGCTGCAGGGTATCGATCGAAAAAAAATCTTTCTCAAACCGTTCTGTCTGCAGTTTCACCACGATACCCGAAACATCGGGGGTCATTTTTTTTGACTGGCATGCCAGCAGCAATGCCATCACCATCATGCATCCGATCCTGTACTTCATAGCCTGTATTGTAACAACAAAAATAGTGGCCCGCTGTCAACAAAAGATTTTCTTTTGGTACAGCAGATGACCATTCGTATCAGGTTATCACCTGAAAAATGAAAAACTCTCAAAAAGTTACGGAACTTTACGGCATGAAGGTATTTTTAGCGCAGCAGAATTATCATATCGGCAACTTTGAAAGTAACATCCAAAAGATCATCCGTGCCATTAGGGAAGCGAAAGCACAGGGTGGTGACCTGATCCTTTTCAGCGAAATGTGCGTGAGTGGTTATCCGGCAAGGGATTTTGTAGAGTTCGACGATTTCATCGATAAATGTTATGCAGCCGTTGACCAGATCAGGCAGGAAGCGGATACCATCGGTGTGCTGATCGGCAGTCCGGCCAGGAATACGCAGCACAGAGGAAAAAGCCTGTTCAACGCCGCTTTTTTCCTGTACGAAAAAGAGATCAGGGCCGAGATACATAAAACCCTGTTACCTACCTATGATGTGTTTGATGAGTACCGTTATTTTGAGCCTGCATTCGACTGGCAGGTAGTTCCTTTCAAAGGAAAAAAATTAGCGATCACGATCTGTGAGGATATCTGGAACCTGGGCGACAATCCGTTGTACCGTATCTGTCCCATGGACAAACTGATGGAGCAGCAACCCGATATCATGCTGAACCTGAGCGCTTCGCCATTCGATTACACCCACGACGAGGACCGCAAATCGGTGATCAAGGCCAATGTGCTTAAATACAGGTTACCGATGTTCTACTGCAATGCCATCGGCAGCCAGACAGAAGTGGTATTCGATGGGGCTTCGCCGATATTTGATAAAGATGCCAATCTCTGCAAAGCCTTCCCCATGTTCGAAGAAGCCATGGACAGTGTGGTATTGCTGGACGATGGCAGTATCGATACCCCCATTATTGAACCCGCCAGCCGTGTGCCCGACAAGGAACTGAACCCTGCCACTCTGGAGCCCGAACTCAATATCCAACAGGTATACGATGCCCTGGTCATGGGCATCCGTGATTATTTTGGCAAAATGGGTTTCACCAAAGCCATCCTCGGTTCTTCCGGCGGGATCGATTCGGCCGTAACCCTGGCCATTGCCTGCGATGCTTTGGGAAAGGAGAATGTGCGCGCCATCCTGATGCCTTCGCCCTACTCTACCGAACATTCGGTGGATGATGCCGTGCAACTGAGTAAGAACCTTGGCAACCCGTACGATATCATCCGCATCAATGATGTGTACGATGCTTTCCTGAAAACATTGAAACCCGTTTTTGGCGATCTGCCTTTTTCACTGGCGGAAGAAAATATCCAAAGCCGCAGCAGGGGTAACCTGCTGATGGGCATTTCCAATAAGTTCGGTTATATATTGCTCAACACTTCCAACAAAAGTGAACTGGCTACGGGTTACGGAACCTTGTACGGCGATATGGCCGGCGGACTGGGTGTACTGGGCGATTGTTACAAACTGCAGGTGTATGCGTTGGCACGTTACATCAACCGCAACCAGGAGATCATACCGGAGAACATCATCACCAAAGCGCCCAGTGCAGAACTGAGACCCAACCAGAAAGACAGTGATAGTTTACCAGACTATCAGGTGCTGGACCAGATCCTGTACCAATACATCGAAAAACGCCTCGGACCGGCAGAGATCAAAGCCCAGGGGTTTGATGCCGCGCTGGTAGACCGGACACTGAAAATGGTGAACACCAACGAATACAAGCGCAACCAGTTCTGTCCCATCATCCGCGTATCGCCCAAAGCATTTGGTGTGGGCAGAAGGGTACCGATCGTGGGAAAATACCTCTCTTAACAGCGTATTCATGATGAATACGCTATTTGAGCAGATACGTTGCAGGGTACCAAGTCATAACCATACATGAAATATAAAAATCCTACAGGCCCTGCCCTTGCCAAAATTTCCAAGTTTGAATACCCGCCGGTATTGTTTCGATTCCCGGCATTGATCCATGCCATTTACCAATTCAATTTTCTTTTACAGCTCCGCAAATGGCATGTTCTTCATGCGATCAAGCATATGCTGCGGTCTGCCACCAACCCCGGCACCTGGATCGATATTGGATGCGGCGAAGGACAGTACCTGATCCCTATAAGCAAAGCGTTCCCGGCCTGGAAAACGATCGGCATAGATAACAATACATCCAATATCCAATTCTTAAGAAAGGTGGCTCCTGCCAACACATCCCTGATTCTTTCAGATATCGGGACCTCGGCCGATCAAAACAAAGCAGACATTATCACTTGTGTCGGTGTTTTGCAATACATAGCCAATGATGATGCAGCATTACAGAACATTGCCAGCATGTTACAACCGAACGGAAAATTTCTATTGTATTCACCCGTTAATGGCAGACTGCACCTTTCGCTTTACAAATATCTTCTTAACCGTTACGAACATTACGAAACGATCAATGACCGAAAAAGGATCTACCAGGAAGATGCGCTTATGAACAAACTGATCCGGGCTGGCTTCCGTATCGAGAACATTCGCTTCACTTACGGTTATTGCGGAAGGATCAGTCACGAGATCCAGGGTATTTTTATTTTATCGATCACTTCTGCTCCCCTACCAATCAGATTAATGGCAAGTATTCTTTTTGTACCTGTAATGCCGCTCTCCCTTCTTTTAATGTTGATCGATTATTGCATAAAACACAGATCAGGAAACGGGGTCTTACTAACAGCCACGATAAACAGCTGATTGCTGCAGAGGGGAAAATAAGAAAGCCTGAATAGTTAATTCAGGCTTTCCGTAGGACCAGATTGCTTAATAAGTACACTATTATCCATGCACCACCATCAGCGGCACATGGGTATGAAAAGCCAATTGTGTGGTATGACTCGTACTGAACAGGCTCTCAAAGAAACTGTGCTTTTTCGGGATCGTAATGATCAGGTCGACCTGGAATTCCAGTGCGAAACTGTTCACAGCTTCTACATAGTTTTTGTTCGGCGAGAAATGATATTCAGGGTTCAGGTCCTGCAGCAGTGTGTGCACTGCATAGCTTTCACCCATCATTTTAGAGGGATACATAAACGCATCTTCGTGTGGTGGTTCTTCCATATTGAACACCAATAGTTTTGCCTTGGTTTCTTCTATAACCC
This sequence comes from Bacteroidota bacterium, assembly GCA_016183765.1. Lineage (GTDB taxonomy): Bacteria > Bacteroidota > Bacteroidia > Chitinophagales > Chitinophagaceae > Sediminibacterium. Next base: position 106,539 of record JACPEA010000013.1, on the reverse strand, counting down.
TTTTCACGGCTTTTACCGGGATGGTCTTATCGGCTTTATCAAAATCACTCAGCAGCATTACAGATTTGATCGGGGAAAAAGTAGTGTTCCTGGGAACAATGATCACGGGTGTATTGGAATGCTGCGCAACCGAAACCGTATTGCTGCCGATCAGTTTTTCTTCGAGAACACCTCCACCGGTGATGCCCATCACGATCAATCCTGCATCATTGGTTACACAAGCCGTATCCAGTCCGTTATTCAGCAACGCATATTCGCAAAAAGTATCCAGTGTGCAGTTAGGCGGACAGAAAGGTGTTAACAGCAGTTTGAATTTATCCAGGGCTTCCTGGCTGCTTTTACGCAACTGCTCCTCGTCCAGCAACTGAACAGCGGGCACCATGGGATCAATCATCAGCGGTGCCTGGTAGGCATTGTAGAGGATCACTTTGGGAGTGCCCAGCTGTCCTGCCAGTTGCAATGCATACTTTGCAGCATTTTGCGCGGTGGCAGAAAAATCGGTGGGAACCAAAATGTTTTTCATGGCTGTTATTTATGACCATAAAGTTACATCAAATACCACTTCAAATAAATGATATTCATCATACTTTATCCTGACGATTTTACGGCAATGGGCTGTCCTGGTAAAACAAAACCCCGCTTTGCAGCAGGGTCTGTTTTCGTATACGATTGAATTACTTCAGGTTATAAGTTTTCGATGATTCCTGCAATACCTTGCCCGCCACCTACGCAGGCCGTTACCATTCCATATTTTTTATTCAGTCTTTTCATATCGTTCAGCAACTGTACGGTGAGTTTACAGCCGGTGCAACCCAGCGGATGCCCCAATGCAATGGCACCACCATTGATGTTAACAATATCGGGATTGAGACCCAGCTCACGGATCACTGCCAGCGATTGGGAAGCGAAAGCCTCATTCAGTTCTATCAGGTCAATATCGGCCAGGCTCATATTGGCCTGCTTCAATACTTTTGGAATTGCGGCCACCGGGCCAATGCCCATGATGCGCGGATGTACACCGGCAGAAGCACAGTTCACCAGGCGACCGATCGGTTTCAGTCCCAGTTCCACCACCATGCGTTCACTCATCACCAGCGCAAAAGCTGAACCATCACTGGTTTGCGACGAGTTACCCGCAGTAACCGATCCGCCCATGGCAAAAGCAGGTTTCAGTTTTGCCAGCACTTCTACGGTAGTATCGGCCCGTACACCTTCATCGGTATCCACCACATAGGAGCGGGTGGCTTTTTTTCCTTTTTCGTTCACATAGATCTCTTCTACACTGATGGGTAAAATGCCACTCTTGAAATACCCGTTCTCAATTGCCTTCATCGCTTTCTGGTGCGAGTGGTAGGCAAACTGATCCTGGTCTTCGCGGCTCACCTGGTATTCCTTGGCCACCGCTTCGGCAGTCAGGCCCATACCCAGGTAATAATCGGGCTCATCTTTGGCAATGGAATAGGAAGGAACGGTTTTCCAGCCTGCGGTGGGTACCATGCTCATGCTTTCCGTACCGCCGGCAATGATACAGTCTGCCATACCTGTACGGATCTTAGCCGTAGCCATGGCAATACTTTCCAGTCCGCTGGCGCAATACCGGTTGATGGTGATGCCGGCTGTATCAATACCCAGTGCCCTCGCAGCAATGATACGTCCAAACTGCAGGCCCTGCTCCGCTTCCGGCACGGCATTCCCTACGATCACATCATCCACACGTTTGGCATCCAGCTGTGGTACCGAAGCCATCAGGCCTTTGATCACTTCCACCGCCAGGTCATCCGGACGGAAAAAGCGGAAACCGCCTTTTTTACTCTTTGCTACCGCAGTACGGTAACCGGCTACAATATATGCTTCCTGCATAAGAAAGGATTTTACTGAACCAAATGTAGGGAAAAAACCATTAAAAGGTTGTTTATGCAACCAAATTGGAGGAATTTTACCAGCCAGTTCTGAATGGGTATCAGCAGACCGTAAAACAGGCTTATCCGGTATGCAGGTCTGATTCTCAGGTCTAAATCCCAAAACGGCTTCCGTATCTTCGCAGTATGATCTACCCTCTTATCCGGCAAATCCTATTCTGTTTTCCACCGGAGGAAGTCCATTATTTTTCGATGAGCCTGCTAAAAGCGGGATGCAGTATTGGCCCGGCCCGTTCTTTGATACACAAGGGTTTCTCTTTCAGGGGAGAAGTTTTGCAGAAAGAGGTCTTCGGGCTTCCCTTTGCCAACCCGGTGGGTCTTGGCGCCGGTTTTGATAAAAATGCCCTCTACCTGCGCGAGCTGGAAGCACTGGGTTTCGGATTCATAGAAATCGGTACGGTAACGCCCAAAGCACAGCCCGGCAACGACAAACCCCGTTTGTTCCGTCTGCCGGCCGACAAGGCCCTGATCAACCGTATGGGTTTTAATAATGACGGTCTCGACAGCATCCGGGAAAGACTGGTGCAATGGAATAACAAAAAATCGCAACAACAGTCACTCCTTATCGGCGGTAATATTGGTAAAAACAAGATAACCCCTAACGAAGATGCCTGGAAAGATTATAGTGCCTGTTTTGACGGTCTGTTTAACGAGGTGGATTATTTCGTGGTGAACGTAAGTTCACCCAACACACCCGGCTTACGCGAACTGCAGGAAAAGGATTCCCTGAAAAAGATCCTCTCGCAACTGCAGGATCAGAACCAGGGTAAGAACAAACCCAAACCCCTGTTACTGAAAATTGCCCCGGACCTGACCAGGGAACAGCTGGATGATATCGTATCACTCTCTTTTGAAGTACAGCTGAGTGGACTGGTGGCTACCAATACCACGATCAGCCGCAGCCACCTGCAGACTCCTGAAACAAAACTGCAAAATATCGGCGCAGGCGGCCTGAGTGGTAAACCTGTTCGGGAACGTGCCACAGAAGTGGTGCAATACCTGTCGAAGCAGACACAAAACAAAATACCCATCATTGCCAGCGGTGGTATTTTTACCGGCGCCGATGCCAAAGAGAAATTAGATGCGGGCGCTTCACTGGTACAGGTATGGACAGGTTTTGTATATGAAGGCCCCTGCATCGTAAAAAATATTTGCCAATATCTTGCTGCTAATCCTTAAATCCCAAAATCTTCATGGAAGCATTGTTTAGTTCTGAGAACCTGATCAGTTTCCTGGTGCTGGTGATCCTGGAAATTGTTCTGGGTATCGATAATGTGATCTTCGTGAGCATCATCATGAACCGTTTGCCCAAAGCGCTTCAGGCAAGATCCAGGTTCATCTGGATGGTCACCGGTATGATCACCCGCACTATTTTATTATTTGGTTTAAGCTGGTTACTGGCACAAAAAGGCAAACCCTTATTCAATGCATTCGGAAAAGAATTTGACCTGGCCAGCCTGGTAATGCTGGCGGGAGGGTTGTTCCTGATCTATAAAACCGTAAAAGAGATCCACCACAAACTGGAAGGCGAGGCGGATATGGCTGCAGGCATTTCCACCAAACCCCTGGGTTTTGGCAATGCGGTAGCACAGATCATGCTGATCGATATGGTATTCAGTTTCGACAGCATCATCACCGCCGGCGGTACGGCCAAACGTGTGGAAGTGATGATCGCGGCAGTTGTCATCGCCATGATCGTGATGTTCCTGTTCAGTCCCAGGATCTCTGCATTCATCCACAAACATCCTACGCTGAAAATGCTGGCGCTGTCTTTCCTGGTGATGATCGGTTTTGTACTGCTGGTAGAGGGCTGGGACAGCCAGGGCACGCACGACCTGCACCTGAAGAACTATGTATATTTTGCCATGGCCTTCTCCTTCATCGTTGAACTGCTGAACATGCGGATGCGTAAGAAATACGTGGCGCCCGTTCAGTTACGCGAGCCCCATTTAAGCAACGATGACCAGCATAACGGCTCAGACATGGCTCATTAAAACGGACCGTATGAAAAACAATCGACTGTTCCGCTCTTTTCAATACGCGTTCAGCGGTTTGCTCCATTTTATCCGGAACGACCGGAACGGCAGGATACATTTCAGCATCATCCTGCTGGTGATCGCTGCAGCATGGTATTACCGGGTATCCGCTACCGAGTGGGTGGCGTTACTTTTATGCTGTTCCATCGTACCCTCGCTCGAAATGTGCAACCACGCACTGGAAGAACTCTGCAACAAGGTTCAGCCCGGTATCGACCCCCGCATCCGGATCGTAAAGGATGTGGCAGCAGCTGCGGTTATATGGGCGGCTATCATTTCTGTCATCATCGGCCTGATCATTTTTATACCCAGGGTTTTCTGAACATAGTTACTGCATAAAAAAAGAGTACATGAAATCACGCACTCTTTTTTATATCGTCTGATCACCTGTTAGAAATCGAACCCTAAAGAGAAATACCAGACAGGTTTACCCAGGAACAATCCTTTCATGGGCCAGCCCGCATCCAGTTTAACAAAATAGCCCAGTGCCGTACTGCGTACCCCAAATCCATACCCACCGGCAAAAGGCCCTAAACCACCCGCATCGATCCTTACCAGGATGGGTGTATTGGGTGCAGTGATCACTTCACCCGGGCGTTTGATACCATTGTATTTGCCATTCCAGGCCGTTCCCAGGTCGAGGAACTGCACCAGCTGGAAATTGCGCAGGAACGCATTGTTGATGGGCCGGTTGAGTAATGTTGAGAACACGGGAAACCGGAATTCACTGTTGATGACCACCGCATTGTTTCCGTTGGCAATATTCTGGTTATAACCGCGCATATTCAGGGTAAGCGACTGGAACGCATAGGTCTGATCCGCCGCAGGCTGGTTACTATTGAACTTAGGACTGATCCAGCCATCTACCCCACCCAGGTAATACAGGATCTTTTGTCCGCCCCAGGAGAAATCACCGGCTGCACGACCTGCCCAGATAAAGTTGCGGTAGATCTTATGGTAATACCTGGCATCAAAACCCAGGTTCAGTGTGGATTTGCCATTATTGAGCGCCGTTTTGAAAGTAGGCATGTTCACATCAAAATAGATCTTGTAACGAAGTCCGTTCCAGATATTCTGTGTTGGGTTAGTGGTATTGTCATGCACATACTCGAACCGCGATACAATATACCTGGTAACCGTGTCATTAAATTTCAATGCATTCGGATCGGGGTAACCTGAGTTGTTGTTGTACGAACGGAGTACCCCCCTGTCGCTGCGTAACCCAACTGTTGCCCGGAAACTCTTGACCTCATTGAAGGGATAAGAAATGTTGAACTGGTACAGATTGGTATACAGCATGGTATTGAAACTGGTGCTGTAAAAATTGCTCACGTTACTGCGGTAATAGGTCAGTCCCCAATCGAACCGTTTACGCAGGTTCTGGTAGGAGAAGAACACATCTTTATCGCTCAGGTTGGTACCAAAGCGGATACCACCTACAAATTTCTGGTCTTCCAGCAGGTCGCTGGCGCCCACCCGGAAGGTGAAATTGAAATCATTGCCATTGTTCAGCCGTATCGGGCCGGAGCCTCCGCCATAAGGCTGGTAACGGTTAATGAGTATATTATTGGTAAATCCAACCAACGCATAATCGGAACTGAACTTAAGCCGGTAATCAAACAAACGGGAGCGGTTCAGTACAGAGGTCCTGGGTTGTGCGGCCAGTAACTGGTTCTGGATGGCATAACTGGTGCTGTCCGGTTTTTCATCCGCGAACTCATTCTGGAAAAAATCCTTGACCTTCTTCGTGGTATCTGCTGCAGCTTTTTGGGTATAGATGATGGCTTTGCCTTCGCTGGCTTTTTTCTCTGCAGCCAGTTTGCGCACATATTCCGTTGGTCTTGCATTCACATTACGTTTGGCAAGCGCCTGCTCATCCACTTTCAGCTTGTACAGGAATTTGAAGTCGCCTTCTCTTCTTACTTCGCTTACCAGACCGTTATTACCGGCGATCCTGGTTTCGAGCAGGGTGCTCTGGTAATTGGTAATGGGGAAGGTATAGGTAGAGTCTTTGTACACCTGGAAATAACTTACGCTGTCAGGCTCCTGTTTTTGCCATGCCACCAGTGTTGAATCGAATTCTTTGGGCGATGGGTTGCGCAGCAATTCATCACCGATATAATACAGGGTATCCAGTCCGTTCCGCTGCGTGGTAAAGAAACCGGCCCAACGGTTGCCGATACCATTTTCATCGGATACAAAAGTGAAATGGTTGGTATTGTATTGCATGGGATAACGGGCATTGCCCATTTTCACATCGGTAAGTTTGGCCAGCTGTTTCTGTTTGCTGTCGTTCAGGATATCCACCATGTAAATATTGAAAGGATATTTACTGGGCAGCACCGTATCCTGGTTCGGCGCATCCGGACCGGGGCGGTTGGATGCATAAATGATTCCCGAACGGTTGGGGAAAGAAACAAAACTGGGGTCCAGGTCATCGTACACATCATTGGTGATCTGGGTAGATTTGTCCGTATCTATTTTATAGGTAAAGATATCTGAATGACCGTTTTTCACGGCGCTCATCACCAGGGTATTGGCATCCAGCATGAAAGAAGCATCCAGCACCTGGTCGAACCCGGTGATCTCCTGTTTGTACCGTTTGATTTTGGCAATGACATCGTACACGAACATTTTTACTTTTCCATCCTCCCAGTATACCACCAGTAAGCGGGTTCCTTTTCCATCCCAGGCAAGAATGGGGTAATTGGGATTGATGTCTCCCTGGTTGGTGCGCACGCCGAGCTTCAATAAGGTACGTGCATCATAAAAATTCTCCATCAGCTTTACACGGTACTGGCCTTTCCTGAATTCCACCACGCCATACGTGCTGCTTTTGGGATTGGGGTTGGCCTGGAACCGGAAATAATCGTTCTTGGAAACATCTTCCGATACATTCAACTGCCCCTTGGGCTGGTTACGACGCTGGCGGATATCTTTGGCATACAGTTCCTGCTGGTACTGCATAAAATCGGATAATACTTCTTTGAATTTTCTTTTACAGACACGCAGGCAGGCATTGTTGAGGTTCTTGTAAATACGTGCCAGGTATAAGAGATAAGTAATATTTTCCTTGCGGTATTTTTCGCCGATATAATACCAGAAAGCATGACCTGCCAGTACCGGTTTCTCAAAAGCAAACTGGTAAAAGGAATTGTAACGGCCGCCCAGTATCGCACTTTTCAGTTCGTCATCTTTAGCAGTGCTCCAGGGTTCAGCTGCATAAGACACATACCCGTCAACCAGCCATTTGGGCAGGTCCAGCAAAGCCTGGTTGCTGGCGAACTCGCCGATATCATCTCCAAAAAGCAGGTTATCCGTCAGCACCCTTGCAATACCCTCTCGTATCTGGCGTTTCAGGTGATCATGATTGCCATCGAAATACACCACCAGTTTATTGTTGACCAGTTTGGTCAGTCCGCCCGAGTTCTGCCAATCGCTTCCCAATCCGATATTGCTGCTTTTAAAATCGTTATAGCTGTTGTACACCACGATATTGGCGCGGCGCTGTAAAGAATATTCTATGAAATTCTCGATCGGTCTCAGTTCATCTTCAGCCACCTGCGCCACAAATTTGCCCAGCTCTACGCCGCCCTGCGCCACATAGGTATTGAAGTTGGGCGACTGGTAAAATTTCCAGATGAATTTTTTATGCTGAACCCGGTTCTTGCCAAACTCTACAGAGTTCACCTGTGCGTTTAGCAGGGCGGGAAAAAGAAAACCGGTAAAAAAAACAAATAGAGCGATTCGATTCACTTGCATATCCGAACTTTAGTATTTTAAAATTAGTCATTTACCATTAAAAGCAGGTAAAATACACGATGATCGAGACCAGGTTTTTTACGTTCAGTCCTGTTCAGGAAAATACCTATGTGCTGTATAATGAGCAGAACAAAGCTATTATAATTGATCCCGGATGTTACTTCACTGCTGAACAGGAAACGTTAAAAAAGTTTATAGAGGATACGCAGCTGGAACCGGTAAGGTTGCTGAACACCCATTGTCACCTGGACCATGTTTTCGGGAACAGATGGGTTTCCGAAACCTGGAACCTGGAACTGTACCTGCATGCCGGCGAGGAACAAATGTTAAAGCTCGCTCCCCTATCCGGCGAAAAATGGGGGTTACCCTTCCGGAACTATAGCGGCCCGCTGCATTTTCTGGAAGAAGGAGATACGATCCGGCTGGGTAATGATGCCTTGAAAGTGATACTGGCCCCGGGACATTCGCCCGCCAGCATCTGTTTCTATTGCGAGGAGCAGGGATTCCTGGTCGGTGGCGATGTGCTGTTTCGCGAAAGTATTGGCCGGACCGACCTGCCGGGTGGCGATCATGAGACCCTGCTCAGGAATATCCGCGAAAAACTCTTTGTCTTACCCGATGAGGTAGTGGTGTATCCCGGTCATGGACCATCCACCACCATCGGCTACGAGAAAACGCATAACCCGTTCTTCTAATCGCTACATTTTTGCCGCCTTATCATACGCCATGATGAAAATAGCGCCCAGGTTCCGGTACGGGGGTATATAGTCATCGAACTTATCACGATAGCCTGCCCCCACCCTGCCTTTTACCGTTTTCCAGAGTTCTTCCCAATTCAGGTCCTTACCCAGCCGTAACCTGTCGGCGATGGCATCTATCAGGCTCTGGTTCAGCACACCCGCCGCCACCTGTTTGGAGGAGATGATATGGGCCTGCGGACAGATCTTCAGGATATCGTTCAATTTCTGGTAACCGCCGCAACTGCCCAGTAACACAATTTTGGCGCTGGCGGGTAAACGTTTAATGGTTTCGCCCACATAATAACTATGGCCGCGGTGTATCACAATACTGGGCGCCAGGTTCTTCTGTTCAAAATAACTGATCAGACTGTCCTGCGCCTGCAGGTCCAGTTCCTTGGTTTCATCTAGCGGCAGGTTGGCGTAAATGGTGATGGGCGCTCCTTTCACAGAACTGATCTCTACCCACTGCGGTTTACGGATAATACGCCAGTTGGCATTGCTGAAGCGGCTCATGAAAGCGCCGAAATAATTACGTGCATCCTTATCGCCATACGAGAACTGCTGCACAATAACCCGGCCCGTAGCATCCTGCAAAGACCTTCTCGGCATAATGTATACCGGGTCAATGCCCAGGCGCTCGGCGATATTCACTTTATTGGTCGAGTCCATCGACAGGAAAATGGTGTTCAGCAATTCATATATCAGTGCGCCTCTTTTATTCCTGTTTTGGGTACTGGCCGCCAGGTTTACCTGAACCTGGCCCAGGATCAGTTTACGCAGGTCTTTCTGGTAAATACTGGCATACGAATCGGCCACATCCACCGCATCTTCCAGTGTTGGCGACACATCCAGTCCGTTCACAAATCTGCGCATCAGGTTCTCGGCGGTATACCGGTCCATACGTCCCAGGAAATTATCCAGCGTATTATAGGCCGCACAGATCTTGATGAACTTCTTATAATAATCGCCATGCACCAGCCGCAGCAGGCTATCGGCCCGCGGCACCTGCATGCGCTGGAATATCCTTGGATAAACCCCTATCACAAAACTGGAAGTATAGATCTCTTCCTCGCCCATCACGGCCAGGTAGTATAGTTCTTCCGGACCCAGGCGCTCCAGTTTACGGAAACGGACCTGCTCATTCGAAACATCATGCAGGGCATTGATCTCGTTGATGAACAGTTCTACCGCTTTGCTGCGCAGTTTATTGGTCAGTACCTCCGCGGCCATGGGCGTATCGCCCCGCTGCATGCGCATGGCATAATCGATCCTTGTTTTTACCAGTAACTGGTAATAACCCATCGAGGAGTCATTGACCACATACGGTGTGATGGAATCCATCGTGATCTTATTCCGGTAAAGGTTATCGAGGAAGGGAAAATACATACGGCCCGTTTTGGTAAGGGCCAGGCGACCGATGATCTTTACCAGCGGGTGGCTGGATGACTGGATCCTTTTACCCAATGCATTGGGCGCCGCTGCATAGGTGTACAGCTCTTCCTGGTTACGCAAAGCCGCCTGTACGATCAGGCTATCGGCAAAACGGTTATCAGGATAGCGGGTCAGTATCTTCAGGATATCGTTGGGATTGCGCTGGCAGCTTTTCAGAACCAGGTAATCGCCGGCAGCGGCCACACCTTCGTTGTTCTTCAAGGCAAAATTACTGAGGAGGATATCGCCGACCTCGATACTGTTCTCGATGATCACCGGCAGGATGGAATTGCCCGACAGGTCTGCCCGCATCGCATCATCATAGGCTTTTACCAGTACCGGCAGCATGGCTGGGGTCATGGATCTGGAACGGTAGGCGGATAAAAAACCGGTCAGCATTTCATTCACCCCCCGCAGCCATTTGAATTTGGCATTATCGTTGAGGTCGGTGTTCCTTTCAATCCGGGCCCGCAGGTTATGGATGCGCAGACGGAGATTGCGGTCCATGGGCCTGTCGAGCAGAACATTTCCCGTAAACGGGATCAGGCTGTCCGATTGGCTCTTCAGATGCGTGATCCGGTTCAGGGTGATCAGGATGGTCTCATGATGAAACTCTCTCGCAGCCGGTATTTCAGGCATGGGCAGTTCTTCCTGCGCCACTACGCAAACTGCAAAGAGAACAGCGGATATTGTACCAAAAATCTTTTTTCTGTCCATATACGGGGTCAAAAATAGGTTCATTTATAAGAAGACCCATATTTCGGGCCAAATGCAGTTAACAATAACATAATAAAGCTAAAACCTGCAATTGCGGTTCTTTAAAATTAATTTTGTGTAAACATTAGGTTAACTCATGGAAGCAAAGCCCAAACAGATACTGATCGCCGATGATGAGCCCGATATCCTGGAGATAGTCAGTTACAACCTTGGTAAAGAAGGCTATGAGGTATACACCGCCAAAGATGGCAACGAAGCCATTGAACGGGCCAAACAGCTTCACCCCGACCTGATCATCCTGGATGTGATGATGCCCAGGAAAACAGGGGTGGAAGTGTGCCAGATCCTCCGCTCACAACCTATGTTCCAGGATACACTCATCATTTTCCTGACCGCCATGAGCGATGAAGCTTCCCAGATCAAAGGACTGGAGACCGGGGCGGACGATTATGTGAACAAACCCATCAGCCCCAAAGTACTGATCAGCCGTGTAAACGCCTTATTCAGAAGGTTGAATAAGGACGATAACAGCACGGGAAAGAGCATTGTCCTGGGCAATATCACCATCGACCCGGTCAAATTCCTGGTCACCATCAACAACCAGGAAGTGATCCTGGCCAAAAAAGAGTTCGAGCTGCTCTACCTGCTGGCTTCGCGCCCGGGCAGGGTATTCCTGCGTAACGAGATCCTTTCCCAGGTATGGGGCAACGATGTGATCGTGGGCGACCGTACCATCGACGTGCATATCCGTAAAGTACGCCAGAAACTGGGGGTAGACTGTATCACCACCGTAAAAGGTGTGGGGTATAAATTCGAATTATAGTGGGTGATGCTGGATACTAGATACCAGCATCTGACATCCAGTATCCAGAATCCAGTAACTTCGAATAGATGTTCAAGACCAAGAACCTATCACCGCAACAGTTATCGGCTTTTACAGCACTGATCCTATCAATTCCTATTTCGGTGGGTATCTGGATATTACGGCCCGATTGGGTCATTGCACTGGTTTCGCTGGGCATCACTTTTGTAGGCAGTTACCTGCTGATCCGTTTTGTGCTGGAATCTTTTATCTACCGCAAGATCAAACTCATTTACAAGTTCATTTACCAGACCAAGGCCAGCAAACGCGAAGAGACCTACTATAAATATATCCTTCCCCAGAAAGGCATTGATGAAGTGAGGCAGGATGTGGAACAATGGGCCGAGCAGCGGAGTGCTGAGATAGAACTGTTGAAGACCAATGAAGCCTACCGCAAGGAATTCCTGCAAAACCTGGCGCACGAATTCAAAACACCCATTTTCGCCATACAGGGATACGTGGATACCTTGTTGGGCGGGGCCATGGAAAACCCCGAACTGAGCAAACGTTTCCTGGAAAATACGGCACGTAATGTAGACCGTATGGTGAACCTGGTGGAGGATCTGGACGAGATATCGAAACTGGAAAGCGGGCAGCAACCACTGTATAAGGTGAATTTTGTGATCCAGGACCTGATACGTGAAACCTTCGAGACCCTCTCTATCAAGACCCACGCAAAGAATATCCGCTGCAGTATTAAAAAAGGCTGCGAATCGCCCATCACGGTTTTTGCAGATAAGGAAAAGATCCGGCAGGTGCTGAATAACCTGGTTGAGAATGCCACCAAATACGGAAAACTGGATGGCAGTATCGTGGCCAGCATCTACAAGACCGATGGCCGGCATGTACTCATCGAGTTCAGCGACGACGGTATCGGTATCTCGGAAGAGCATTTACCCCGCATTTTTGAACGTTTTTACCGTACTGACCGGGGCAGAAGCCGTGATGTGGGTGGTACCGGCCTGGGACTGGCCATCTGCAAACATATCATTGAAGCCCATGGCCAGACCATGCATGTACGCAGCAAACTGGATCTGGGCACCACCATTGGATTCACCCTGGAAGCGAGAAAAGACTAGGGAATGATGAATATTGAGCAAGGAATGATGAATGGAAAGACGGTTCAACATTCATCATTCCTTGCTCAATATTCAACATTCAAAGGGCCCCGATAGACATCGGGGCCGAACATGAGAAAATGCTATTACCATTGCTTACTGTGCTGCAAAAATGAGGTAGATACATTACCGGAAGATGAACAAAAAGAGACCAAATCATTACCAATCAGGTTCAAAAGGGTATTTTTTGATACGAAAAAACGGGAAACTTCAATGTTACCAAATCATTAATTGATTGATTGGAGTCAACTTTGTAGTCCATAATGTTACTTTTGCCTAAACTTTGATTATATGGGTATCAACAACTTCGGCCGTTTTTTCATGCCAAAGAACAAGGTCTTCTATGAACTGTTTGAAGACGTTGCCGAGAAAGTACATGAGATGGGTATCAAACTCAAGGAAATGGTGAGTGAACCCGATGCCAACAAACGTGTGGCGGTATTATCGCAGATAGAGGACCTGGAGCATAAGAACGACGATAATACCCACCGTATCTTCACAGAACTGGGCCGCAATTTCATCACACCTTTTGACCGCGAAGACATTCACTACCTGGCCAGTGCACTTGACGATATCGCAGATTATATTTATGCCTGTGCCAAAAAGATCAATTTCTATAATGTAAACCCCAACGATACCGGTATCCAGAAAATGGCCGACCTGATCCTGCAGGGTTCCATCGAGATCAAAAAAGCTGTTTTGGGCCTCCGCGATATGAAGAACCTGCGCGAGATGACAGAAGCCATGGTAAAAGTGAACAGTATCGAGAACCAGGCGGATGATGTGTTCGACATGAGTATTGAAATGCTTTTCCAGCAGGAGAACGATTTCAAGGAAGTGATCAAGAAAAGAGAGATCTACCAGGTAATGGAGATCGTTACCGATAAATGCGAAGACGCTGCCAACGTGATCGAATCCATCATCATCAAATACGCATAATTTAATGGGTAATTGGTAATCCATAATTAGGAATAAGGCCTGTTTCACCCCTTATTACCCCGCAACAGCACCATAATTATTCATTACTAACTACCAATTACTAATTAAACAATATGTTTACGATCCTTATCATCATCATTGCGCTCGCTTTTATCTTCGATTATATCAACGGGTTTCATGATGCGGCCAATTCAATCGCCACGGTAGTTTCTACAAAGGTCCTGACTCCTTTCCAGGCGGTGCTTTGGGCAGCTTTCTTCAACTTCGCCGCTTTTTTTATTTCAAAATATATCTTCAAGGAATTTGGTATCGGTAATACCGTGGCCAAATGGGTTCATGGAGAATTCATTACCCTGGAAGTGATCCTGGCGGGTATCATTGCCGCCATTATCTGGAACCTGGTTACCTGGTGGTTCGGTATCCCTTCCAGCTCTTCACATACATTAATGGGCGGATTCGTAGGCGCAGCGCTGGCACATGCCGGCGGTTTCAGTGAAAACGGGGTGGATGTGATCAACTACGTAAAAGTAGTGCCCACTTTCCTCTTTATTTTCCTTGCCCCGCTGATCGGTATGATCATTGCCTTCATGATCACGATCCTGATCGTACACTTATGCAAACGATCGAACCCTTATAAAGCAGAGAGCTGGTTCAAAAAATTACAGCTGCTGTCTTCGGCAGCGTTCAGTCTCGGCCACGGCGGTAATGACGCGCAGAAAGTAATGGGTATCATTGGCGCAGCTATGATCTATTATGAAAAGACCGTCAATGGCAATGTGCTGGACTTTAACCAGTTCGTGAACGAATACAGCTGGGTGCCCTTCTGCAGTTTCCTGGCCATTGGCCTGGGAACCATGAGCGGCGGCTGGAAGATCGTAAAAACCATGGGTACCCGCATCACCAAAGTGACCCCGCTGGAAGGTGTGGCCGCCGAAACCGCAGGTGCCATTACCCTGTTCATGACGGAACATTTCAAGATACCCGTATCTACCACCCATACCATTACCGGTTCCATCATCGGCGTAGGCGCCACCAAACGTTTGAGTGCCGTACGTTGGGGAGTAACCGTAAACCTGTTATGGGCCTGGATCATGACCATCCCCATTTCCGCAGCTATTGCGGCATTGGTATACTACCTGCTGAAACTATTTATCTAAGCCTGCCGGTAAAATGAATTTTATTCTGCATATCAAATTATCTTGCAGGATAACTTATCAGTATGTCTAAGATCCTCGTTACCGGCGGATGTGGTTTTATTGGTTCACACACCATTGTAGATCTGTTAGAAAACGGGTTCTCCGTTGTTTCTGTGGACGATAATTCCAGGTCTACCAGTTATGCACTGAACGGCGTTGAACAGATCACCGGTAAAAAGGTCAAGAATTATACGGTTGACCTCAAGAATTTCGACGAAACACGTGCCGTATTCCAGGAGAATCCCGACATCAGCGGCATCATCCATTTTGCCGCTTATAAAGCCGTTGGCGAATCGGTAGAAGAGCCCATACGGTATTACGAGAACAATATTTTCGGATTGATCAACCTGCTCAAATGTGTGCAGGAGTTCAATATCCCGAATTTCGTTTTCTCCTCTTCCTGTACGGTCTACGGCAATCCTGATAAGATCCCTGTAACCGAAACATCCCCCATCAAAAAAGCAGAATCGCCCTATGGCGCCACCAAACAGATGGGAGAACAGATATTACAGGATTTTACTAAAGCCTTACCTGGTCTATCTACCATCCTGCTGCGTTATTTCAATCCTGTGGGTGCACATCCTTCCACGCTGATCGGTGAGATCCCGGTGGGCAAACCCCAGAACCTGGTACCTGTGATCACTCAGACCGCTATCGGCAAACTTCCGAAAATGTGGGTGCACGGGAATGATTACGATACCCGCGACGGCAGCTGTGTTCGCGACTATATCCATGTTTGCGATATTGCCCATGCACACACGCTTGCTATTCAGTACCTGGCGTCCAAAAAGAACAAGACCCGCTGCGATGTCTTTAACCTGGGCACCGGCGACGGCGTGACCGTACTGGAAGCCATTCATATGTTTGAAGAAGTGAGCGGTGTGAAACTGAATTATGAGATCGGTCCGCGCCGCCCGGGCGATGTGATCGCCATCTATGCCAATAATAACCTGGCCGTTACAGAACTGGGCTGGGAGATCCGTTACAACCTGCGGGACATGATGCAGACAGCCTGGGCATGGGAACGTAAGATCAGGGAAACAGAAGAACAGGTAAAGAACAACTGATCACTGAATTCAACGCGCCAACCCGTTGTAATAGCGAAACAGTTTCAGCAAATCCTCCTCTTTTTTACATCGCAGGTCATTGGATGAAACATAGGCGGCCAGTTCCTGCCCATGATCGCCCAGCAAAGCAATCACGGTACCATTGTCTTTCGAGGTCATTTTCCGCATACCTTTCTCAGGGCTGTAAACATAATAGGTTTCCTTTTGCGTGAATACGCGGGTGGTCTGGTTACTGCCATAATACCTGGTATCCTTATAGTTGATACCGATATGTTTCAACAGCTGCAGTCTTCCTGAGTCCAGCAGCTGGTAAAAACTGTTCACGGTCTGTGCATCCACTGCCGGGAAGCCGCTTTGCAGTACCGTATTCTTAAATACATCACTGCAGTCTGTAAAAAGGATCCTTTCAATAGGGGTCACCGCCACCATTTCCTTCCCGTCGCCCGCATCATAGATCACAAGATTTTCCTGCAGGTTCAGTTTTACCTTGATACCGCTATAGGATTTCCCGTTGCGTACTTTCAGGTCTGCCGTACAATATTCGCTATGGAAAAAGGGACTACCCTCAATGGCATACTCAGAGCGCAGCATCAGCGGATGTCCGTTCACATCCTGTAAAAAGGCATTGGACTCCTTCATGAACTGAAGTTTCTGTCCCTGGCCAATCCCCAGCAAAGGCAGCAGTAATAACAAGAAGCAGACAAGAGGTCTCATTCAGCAGGTTTTTGGATATACTGCTAAAGTTACAGGAACCTTTTATTGATTCACCATCTTGGCGGCATTCTCAGCCATCTGCAGCGCTTCGATGAACTCATCGATATCACCATTGATCACGGCATCCAGGTTATAGGAAGTAAGCCCGATCCGGTGGTCAGTAACCCGTCCCTGCGGCCAGTTATAAGTTCGGATCTTGGCGCTTCGATCGCCTGTGCTGACCAGGGTTTTACGTTGCCGCGCAATTTCATCTTCCTGTTTACGCACCTGCTCCTCATAGAGCCTGGTACGCAGCATGGCCATGGCTTTTTCGCGGTTGCCCAGCTGTGAACGTTCGGTCTGGCAAACCACTACCACACCTGTGGGAATATGGGTAAGAAATACTTTGGTCTCTACTTTGTTTACGTTCTGTCCGCCCGCACCACCACTTCGGGCGGTCTCCATTTTTACGTCGCTCTCTTTCAGTTCAAAATCTACTTCTTCCGCTTCGGGCATCACCGCAACGGTTGCGGCGGAGGTATGCACGCGGCCCTGTGTTTCGGTATCCGGTACGCGCTGTACCCGGTGTACACCCGATTCGAATTTCAGGGTTCCGTATACGTCTTCGCCGGTCACTTCCACCACCACTTCCTTATAACCGCCTACCGTTCCTTCACTTTCGCTTACGATCGCCGTTTCCCAGCCCTTACGTGAACAGTAACGGAGATACATGCCCAGCAGGTCACCGGCAAACAGGCTGGCTTCATCGCCACCGGTACCGGCACGGATCTCGAGAATGGCATTTTTATCGTCCTGGGGATCTTTGGGTATCAGCAGTTTGGTCAGTTCTTTTTCCAGTGTTTCCTTTCTCTGCTCCAGTTCGGGCAGCTCCATTTTGGCCAGTTCGCGCATTTCCTCATCGGTACCATTCTGGGCATCTTTGGCAAATTCGTAGTCGGCCAGCACTTTTCTGTATTCCTCGTAAGGTTTTACGATCTTCTCCAGGGAACGGTACTCTTTACTGTAAGCGCCAAATTCCTTCTGGTTATTAATCACTTCCGGGTTGGTGAGGGCAATACCTACCTGTTCAAATCTCGCTTTTATCGCATCAAGCTTATTCAGCATATCTTTCTGTTAAAGTTGGCAAAATTACAGTTTTACCGGGGAAGCGCGCAGACTATTCAGAGATTACTTAATTTCATGATCCTCAACGATTGATTATGCGATTGCTTCTGTTTTGCACCTGTTTGCTGCTGACTGCCCTGGGATATGGCCAGCAGGCCGATATCCTCATCAAAAACGGCAAGATCATGGACGGTACCGGCAACAGCTGGTTCTATGGCGATATTGCCATACAGAAAGGCCGGATCGCAGCTGTAGGCAAGCTTAGCCGCTGGTCGGCACCCAGGACCATCGATGCCAGCGGACTGGTGGTTGCCCCGGGATTCATTGACGTACACACCCATATTGAAGGCGAAGAAAAAAGGCAACCCACCGCCGATAATTTCATTTATGATGGCGTGACCTCCGTGGTCACCGGCAACTGTGGCGGCTCCAACGTGAACATAGGCCGGTATTTCTCCATGCTGGACAGTTTACAACTCTCCATCAATGTAGCCACCCTGATCGGCCATAACGATGTGCGCAAAGCCGCCATGGGCTCGGCCAACCGGGACCCTAACGAGGCGGAGATGCAGCAGATGGAATCGATCGTGGAACAGGCCATGAAAGAGGGCGCCGTGGGTTTGTCTACCGGCCTCATTTATATTCCCGGAACCTATTCCAAGACCGAAGAAGTGGTTCGCCTGGCCAAGGCGGCCGCCAAATACCATGGCGTATATGCCAGCCATATGCGCGATGAGGGCGACAGTGTTACACAAGCCATTGAAGAAGCCCTGCATATTGGCCGTGAAGCCAGGATCCCGGTAGAGATCTCTCATTTTAAATTGAGCGGCCAGCAGAACTGGGGACGCAGCAGGGAAACCCTACCCATGATCATCAAAGCCAGGGAAGAAGGATTGGATGTGACCATCGACCAGTATCCCTATACTGCCAGCAGCACTTCGCTGAGTACCTTATTACCGGACTGGGTGCTGGCCGACGGGCAGGACTCCATCAAAGCCAGACTGGCCCGCCCCGATATCAGGAAACAGGTTGCAGAACACATGCTGAAACGGTTGAAGAAACGCAAACTCAAACATTTCAGTTACCCGGTAGTGGCTTCTTTCCGGGCAGACAGCACTTTTAACGGAAAGAGTATTGAAGAAGTGAACCTGGTGAAAGGCAGAAAACACAAAGCCAGAGAAGAGGCCGAAACCATTATGGAAATGATGGAGCAGGGCGGCGCAGGTATGGTGTTCCATGGCATGGGTAACGAAGATGTGAAAGCCATCATGCAATATCCTTTCAACATGTTTGCCAGCGATGCCAGCATCCGTGTATACGCTTCGGGTAACCCGCATCCCAGGGGTTATGGCACCAATGCAAGGGTATTGGGCAAATATGTGCGCGAAGAAAAAGTGATCTCACTAGAAGAAGCCATCCGCAGGATGACCTCCCTGCCCGCACAGAAGTTCCAGTTGTACGACCGAGGATTGCTTCGCGAAGGATTTGCAGCAGATATCGTGTTGTTTGATGAGCAGAAAGTACAAGACCTCTCCACCTACGACAAACCACACCAGTACAGCACCGGTTTTCAATACGTGCTGGTGAACGGGCAGGTAACGGTGGACCAGGGCAAACACAATGGCACCCGGGCCGGCACTACTTTACGTCTGAAAAACTGACCATGAGAAAATACTTTTTGGCAACACTGCTATTTGCCTGTACAATGGGATATGCCCAGAAACAGGAATACAGGGGCATTGACTCTATTTTACTTCCCGTAGCCGGTAAGCAACCTATCAATGCCGTGGTATTGATAGCAGATAAAGGAAAGGTCGTGTACGAAAAAGCAATGGGGTACCGGAGATTCGCAGATAAGGAACCGCTGCAAAAAACCGATGTATTTGAACTGGCTTCGGTAAGTAAACAGTTCACCGCCATGGTGATCATGATGCTGCACGAGAAAGGGCTGCTGCAATACGACGACCTGGTGGAGAAATACCTTGATATCCCTTACAAAGGCATTACCATACGCCACCTGCTTACCCATACCAGCGGATTGCCCGATTACCAGGAGATCATGGATACCCATTGGGATAAGAGCAAGGTAGCCGGAAACCCTGATATACTGGCTTACCTGAACCAGTATGCCCCACCCAAACTATTTGAACCGGGAGAGAAATACAGGTATAGCAACACCGGGTATGTATTACTTGCCAGCATTGCTGAGAAACTGAGCGGTCGCGATTTCATAGAATTCTGCCAGGCAGAGATCTTCCGGAAACTGGGCATGAAACATACCGCCATCCGCACACTGGCGGAAAAAGCAGCGGTGAAGAATTTCGCCATCGGGCATATCTATGTAAAAGAAAAAAATGATTTTATCCGTGCCGATTCTTTCCCATCCTCCGATTATACCATCTGGTTGGGTAACCGCAAAGGGCCCGGACGCATCAGTTCCACTGCGCAGGACCTGCTGAAATGGGACCAGGCTTTGTACACAGAAAAACTCGTCAAACAATCCACGCTGGCAGAAGCTTTCCAACCGATGGTGTTGAACAACGGCAGCATCTCCCACTATGGTTTTGGATGGATCCCCGTTACCGACGACCCATCCGGTCTGATCGTATGGCACAATGGAGACAATCCCGGTTACAAGACAGAGATCATGCGTTTCATCGGCAAACAGAAAACACTGATCATCCTATGCAACAATGCATCTGACCAATTCGAGAATACCATCCAACAGATCCGTAACCTACTCACCCGTTAATTGCTTACCATGTTTAAAAAATTAGCACTCCTCCTCATCCCGTTCACCGTTCAGGCACAACAGTACCAGAAGATCCACAAGAATGCGATCGTGATCGATTCGCACAACGATATCCTGACTGCCTGTATGGAGAAAAAAGTAAGTATGGATGATAACCTGAAAGGCAGGACCCACTCGGACCTGAACCGTTTTAAAGAGGGAGGGGTGGATGTACAGATCTTTTCCGTGTGGTGCGATGGCAGCAAAGAGAACCCATTTGCCTGGGCCAACCGTGAAATGGACACACTGGACGCAGTAGTGGCTCGCAACCCTGGTAAGATCACCATCGTTAAGAATACAAAAGAGCTGAAACGCGCCATCAGGCAGGGCAAACTGGCCGCCATGTTCGGTGTGGAAGGCGGGCACATGATCGAAGACAAACTGGAGAACCTGGATAAACTCTATGCCCGTGGAACGCGATATATGACCCTGACCTGGAACAATTCTCCCTCCTGGGCCACATCGGCCATGCTGGAAACAGGGAAAAAAGACAGCCTGGCCGGCACCGCAAAAGGACTTACCGATTTCGGCAAACAGGTGATCAAACGGATGAATGAGTTAGGCATGATGGTGGATCTTTCACATGTGGGCGAACAGACTTTCTGGGATGCCATACAAACCACCACCAAGCCTGTCATCGTTTCGCATAGCAATGCCTATGCTCTTTGTCCCTCGTTCCGGAACCTGAAGGACGAACAGATCATTGCCGTAGGTAAGAACGGAGGTGTGATCGATCTGAATTTCTATTCCGGTTTTGTGG
This sequence comes from Bacteroidota bacterium, assembly GCA_016183765.1. Taxonomy (GTDB): domain Bacteria; phylum Bacteroidota; class Bacteroidia; order Chitinophagales; family Chitinophagaceae; genus Sediminibacterium. The sequence goes on along the minus strand of JACPEA010000013.1, from coordinate 85,383 downwards.
ACAGCAGTTCCAAAAGAAAAGAAGCGCTGTTTATCCGGTCGCACATGGCAGAACTCGATTCACTGGTAAAAACAGGCATGCAGCGCGAATATGCCATTACCCTGATCGCTGATAAATATGTGGAAGAAGCGCAGGCTGCCAGGGCGCCCTTATCCATGTTGCTCGACCACCTGGATTATATTGTAAAACTGGCAGGGGTTGACCATATAGGGCTGGGTTCTGATTTCGACGGCATCAATTCCGCCCCGCAACAGCTGGATGATGTAACTACTTACCCCGTCATTACAAAGGCATTGCTGGAAAGAGGATACAGCAAAAAGGATATCACTAAAATCATGGGGGGCAATATCCTCCGGGTTTTACAGGCAAACGAAAATTAGGAGAACCCTGTTATCGCCTGTTCACAAGGGACGTATTTTATTCTTCCAAAATAAACACACATGAGAAAAGCACTGCTGCTGTTATTGCTGCCCCTGCATATATGGGCACAGGACATTCCTTTTCAGTCTTACAAGAACTACCCCTTCCCTACCGAATTACGCGCTGCGGCCCAAGGTTCGCGGATAGCCTGGGCATTGGACGAACAGGGTGTTCGAAATGTATACGTTGCAGAAGGCCCTGCCTTTATACCCAGGAAACTGACCGCTTTCACCCGTAACGACGGGCAGGAGATCACCAGCCTTTCTCTTTCGGATGATGGCAAATGGGTGGTATTTGTCCGTGGCGGCGATCATGGCTCCAATTACGATGCAGTTCTGCCCATCAACGCCTCACACGATGTGAATCCTTTTAAGGTGCAGATCGCCAGTGTGCCCTTTGCCGGTGGAGAGACCAAATATCTGTCGGAAGGCGATGCACCCGAGATCTCGCCCGACGGAAAAACAGTTGCCTTTATCAAAAACGGGCAGGTATGGATGGCCCCGACAGATGGCGCTGCAGCAGCCAAAAATCTATTTACCACAAGGGGATCGGTAAGCTCACTGGAATGGAATCCGGACGGAACTGCACTCCTGTTCGTATCCAACCGGGGCGATCATTCCATTATCGGCATATATACGGATGCGGCAAGTCCCATCAAATGGATCGCAGCATCTTTTTACCGCGACCTGAGTCCACGCTGGTCACCCGATGGCAAACAGATCGTTTTTGTAAGAAGACCGGGAGCTGGTGGAGAACCTGATTCTTTGATGGCTAAAAAACACCAGCCATGGAGCATCTATACGGCCGAAATATCTACCGGCAAAGAAACGCTTTTGTGGAAAGCGCCCACCACCCTGCGCGGCTCCGTACCTACCACCCATGGCGGTACCAACCTGCACTGGGCGGCCAATGACCGGATCGTTTTTTTATCTTACCAGGATGGCTGGCCACATTTGTACTCTATCGCCGCCACCGGTGGAAAAGAGTCGTTGCTGACACCCGGTAATTTCATGTGCGAACACATCACCTTAAGCGCCGACAGGAAAAAACTGACCTTCAGCGCCAATACCGGTAACGATCCGCTGGATATAGAAAGAAGGCATGCAGCCATCGTAAGTGTAGACAAAGCAGATATGCAGGTACTGACACCCGGCAGCGGACTTGAGTGGACCCCTGTTTTAACCGATGCCGGTAATAGTCTCGCTTTTATCAGTGCCACTGCACAACAGAGTCCATTACCAGCCGTAATGCCATTGAACGGCGATAAAAAGATCCGCCTACTCTGCGAAGACAGGGTTCCTGCAGGTTTCCCACGCCACAAACTGGTGACACCCAAACAGGTGTTATTCAAAGCGGCTGATGGAGTAACGGTACATGCAGACCTGTTCATGCCTGAAGGAACAAGCCCATCAAAAAAACCAGCCATTGTATATGTACATGGAGGACCACCGCGCCAAATGCTGCTGGGCTGGAATTATTCAGACTATTATTCCAATGCCTATGCAGCCAACCAATACCTGGCCAGTCAGGGTTTTGTGGTACTGGTAGTAAATTATCGCCTGGGCATCGGTTATGGGTATGAATTTCACCAGGCCAAAAACGGCGGGGCTTTTGGTGCTGCCGAATACCAGGACATACAGGCTGCCGGGAAATGGTTACAGGCACAATCCTTTGTAGATGCCAAACGTATTGGCATTTACGGTGGTTCCTACGGAGGATATCTTACCGCTATGGCATTGGCCAGAGATTCAAAAATATTTGCCGCCGGGGTAGATATTCATGGGGTGCACGATTGGGGCACACAGGCTGCCCTGATGACTGCGGGAGAGAAATATGAGAAAGCACCCGATTACGAAAAAGCCTTACAGACCGCCTGGGTCTCCTCGCCCGTGTCGTCTGTTAAAACATGGAGATCACCGGTACTGATCATCCACGCAGACGATGACAGGAACGTACGATTCAACCAGAGTGTAGACCTCATCAACCGGCTCGAAAAACACGGTGTACCTTTTGAGACCATGATGGTCGTGGACGATACCCACCATTGGATGAACTGGAACAACGCGGTTACCGTATACAATGCCGTAGCAGAATATTTTAAGCGGAAACTCAAATAAGATTTACCAGAAAAGAAGCCAACCATGCGAAAGCTATTCTTACTACTCTTTGCACCCATTCATTTGCTGGCCCAGCCTTTTTCAAAAACGGAGATCAGCAAATGGGAGCAGCAGGCAAAAAAAATAACCATCATCCGCGACAACTGGGGCATCCCGCATATTTATGGCAAGACCGATGCCGATGCCGTGTTTGGATTGCTCTACGCACAATGCGAAGATGATTTCAAAAGAGTGGAGATGAACTATATTGAAAAACTGGGCCGACTGTCAGAAGTGAACGGGGAAAAAGACCTGTACAACGATCTGCAGATCCGGATGATCATCGATTCGGCCGATGCGGTAAAGGATTACCGGAACAGTCCCGCCTGGTTACAGCAACTACTCAATGCCTATGCAGATGGCATCAACTATTATCTCTACAAACATCCTTCGGTAAAACCTGCCCTGCTAACCCGGTTCCAACCCTGGTACCCCATGTTATGGACCGATGGCAGTATTGGCGCTATTGACGTGGCAGACATCAGTCTGAATGAACTCAAAAGTTTTTATTCCGGTGAACCGGCAGTAACCGCAGCCCTGATCACACCTGAAGTGGATCCCTTGCCCAGTGGTTCCAATGGTTTTGCCATTGCACCCTCTAAAACCGCATCGGGTAATGCAATACTGTATATCAATCCGCATGTCACTTTTTATTTCCGCCCCGAAGTGGCCGTTCAGAGTGAGGAGGGATTACATGCATACGGGGCCGTTACCTGGGGACAGTTCTTCATCTACCAGGGATTTAATCAGCACCTGGGATGGATGCACACCAGCAGTTACAGCGATGTGGCCGACGCTTATATAGAGAAAGTGAGCAAAAAAGACAACCAATGGATGTATGAATATGATGGCGTCACAAAACCTGTAGGCACAAAGAATATCACACTCAGGTACCTCAGTAACGGGCAGTTGCTCAGCAAAACCATCACCACCTACTATACGCATCATGGTCCGGTGATGGCTCAGCGAAACGGTAACTGGATCAGCGTGAAAGCCAATAACCGTTCCGTAAAAGGCATTATCCAATCCTGGGAACGGACCAAAGCCAGGGATTATATGGAATTCAAAAAAACCATGGAGCTGCTGGCCAATACCTCCAACAACACCGTGTATGCAGATGACAAGGGTAATATTGCTTACTGGCATGGTAATTTCATGCCAAAGCGTGATCCCAGATACAACTGGTCAAAACCCGTGGATGGCAGCACACCGCTTACCGAGTGGAAAGGATTACACACGCTGGATGAGCTCATACAGGTAAAAAATCCGGCCACGGGATGGATCCAGAACTGTAATTCCACCCCCTTCACCGTATCCGGAAGCAGCTCTCCTAAAAAAGAAAATTTCCCGGCCTATATGGCACCCATGGGTGAGAATTTCCGTGGCGTAAATGCTACCAAAATACTGGATGCCAATACTGCTTACACCCTCGACAAGACCATCGCATCGGGTTATGATACCCACCTGGCCGCTTTTGATGTATTGATCCCGGCACTTGTAAAAGCATATGAAGCTCATTCATCCGTTAATGCCTCTTTGGCGGAACCGATCGCTTTGTTAAAAGCCTGGGACAGGAACTCATCCGAGCAATCCATTGCCACCACCGTTGCCATTGAATGGGCCCAGAAGATCTGGCCAATCATACAGAAACCCAACGGGCCCGACGATAAAGCAGACCAGGTAGAGAAAACACATCGATTTGCAGCAACTGCGACTGCCGAAGTTTTACTGGCACCGCTGGCAACCACCCTGAACGAGCTTACCCAGAAATTCGGCACCTGGCAAAAACCCTGGGGAGAGATCAACCGCTACCAACGCATCACAGCCGATATTGCAGACAAACACGATGACGCGCAACCCAGTATCCCCTGCGGTTTTGCAGCGTCCACCTGGGGCGCACTGCCTTCCTTTGTCAGCAGAACCTATCCCGGAACCAAGCTCCGATATGGGTACAATGGCAACAGTTTTATCTGTGCCGTAGAGTTTGGCAAAAAGGTAACGGCCAAATCTTTACTGGCGGGCGGTAACAGCGGCGACATCCAGTCAAAACATTTTGGCGACCAGGCGGTCATGTATACCAAGGGACAATTCAAAGACGTATTGTTTTACAAGGAAGATGTGGTAAAGCATGCAGAAAGGACCTATCACCCCGGCGAATAGACGATGTTTACTTCTCAAATAGAAGAGGCAAGAGGCTCACTTCTATTTGAGAAATAAACTTAACTTTTTGCAGGTTTCTGTTAGGCCATTTTTTTCAAGTGTTGTTAAGACCTGTTCACCACTTTGTGGCGGATTTCTTAAATTCTTAACCTGATTTTGAAATGCCTGTAAAGCTGCTTTTTCATTTAAGTCGATCAGGTTTGAGATAAAGTAATCAGGAGTTTGTACTTCTATGTCATATACGCTTACAATATTCCGAGGGAAATCCTTTACATTAACAGTGACTATTACATCGGAGTTATTCCTAATAGCAGCAGCAAGTACGTGCCGGTCATCCTTGTCTGGCAGTTCTAAAATTTCAATTAAAGTGGAATAGCTTGTCGTATTTGCATCGGGGAATGCCTCATTCATTGCAGCTATTGTTCTCTTCAAGCTTTCTTCCTGTATATCAGGCCTGTTTATTAATAAATTTCCGATCCATTTATGATTGATTTCTTCTGACCAAAAAGGTTTGTACAATTGAGCATCTGCTAACCATAATAAAAGGTCTCGTAAAGGCGCTGGATATAAGACGCAAGCATCCAATGTAGCTTTAAACTTGCCAGAATAAATCATTAATATCCAAGATTTAGTTCCTGAGCTTGTTTACTTAGAAAAGTAAGTCTCTCCGACCTCGTCTGTTTTAATTCCTTATCATAGTTGGTTAGGTCTTCAAATAAGATTCTCCTGTGACTACCAATTTTCCTGTACGGGATTTTCCCTTCTTCCAATAGCTTTACTAAATGAGGGCGTGAAACGCCCAAAATATCTGCTGCCTGCTGCGTGCTTAATTCAGAATCCGATGAAATTAAAGTGATAGTCTTCCCGTTTGCCATGAATTGCAAGATCTCTTTCAGTAGGTGTATTGCTCCTTCGGGCAACTCTGCACTTTTATTGGCATCTGTAAAAACAATATTTATTTTCTCTCTTTGTCTTGACTTTACAGACTTCCGTTTAAGTCTAAAATTTTCGTAAACCGCTCTAGCTATTCTTTGGTCTTTAACTGAAGGTCTTTCAATGATTGCTTCCATATAATGACAGTTATCTCACACCAAATCTAAATGAAATATTCGAAATAAACGAAACAAAAGAAAAATTTCATTCTTCACACCTTTTGTTTATGTATGGCTCATCTATACGGTATCATCAAACCCATTGCATATCAAAAGATTATAATAAATCTGCAAATTACTGTATGTCTAAAAAATGATTCTTCAATTCTGGGCAAGCCAAAGCACTAAAAATTAACCTATCCATGTTAAGGCAACAAAAACACGGAAGTCTACAACTGGTCATTAAAGATTACAGGAATGACTTTATTGATTTTACATACCGACCGGCCAGCGCTGCGTTTTAAGAATTGTCCCTATCTTTAAGTATGAGAAAGAATAAGCTGCTGTCCATCGTTGTTTTATTGGTCTCCGTTACCCATGCATCGGCACAAACAAACGCTGTCAATCCGGCGCATGGTTTACCGGGCCACCGTTGCGATATCGCGGTTGGCGCACCGCTTAATTCTGCACCGGCAGCACCCAAACCCGCTGTCGCTCCCATGAAACCCGGGCAGCCTTATCCGGGAATGATGATCAATTCTCCCAAAAACAATCCTGCCGGCACGGCCGTTGTGAATACGCAGGCACCGGCAACCCCGGCACCTAAAGCTGCCCCTGCCAAACCCATACAACCGGCAGCACCGGCTGTGAAAAGCACGGCAAAGTTGAATCCAGCACATGGACAACCCGGTCACCGCTGTGATATTGCCGTGGGTGCTCCTTTGAATTCAGCGCCAGCTTCACCTGCTGCACCGCAGCCCGCGGCTCCCAATACTGCCGGCGTAAAATTGAATCCGCCGCATGGCCAGCCGGGACATGATTGCAGCGTAGAAGTTGGCAAGCCGCTGAAACAATGATCCCCCCGTTCAAACAACATCAGCCTTTCTGTTCCAGTACCTGGTATTTGGGATAACCCTGTAAGGCAGCTCTAAGTGTTTCCACAGATAGATGTGTGTCCATAGTAACCGTTACGGTATCGCTGGTACGGTCAATGTTCACTTCTTTAACGGCAGGGATTTCTGTCAATACCTTTTTTACTTTTTTTTCGCAACCGGCGCAGGTGATGCCGGTCACATGATAACTGTGCGTCATTTGGTCCATGATTTGTTTCACACAAAATTAGACCCACATAACGCTGGCAGATTTATACAATAGCGGGTAAAATGTATATTCTTTTCCTGGTCCTCACACCTGCAAACAAGATCGCCACCGATGCGGGAACACATCAGCTGGTTCCTGTATCGGTGGCGGCCATCGTATTGATCTGATCATTTATCGATCGACCTGATATGGTATTCCTGTATCAACCCGGGGTTCTCGGGCGTAAGCGTAAAACTCACCCAAACATTCGCCTTTTCTCCTTCCATGATAAAATAACCGCGCAACTGGTTTTCCGGAACCAGTTCCTGTACCGCAAGTATTTTACCGGTTTTGGCAAATACCGCTTTGGCCTCTTTCTGTAAAGCATCTGTAAAATAATCCGCAAAGAAATTCTCTGCAAAAATGCCTGAGTTCTCTGCACCGGTAAAATCAGGCAATAGCTTCACCAATTGATCCCTCCGTTTGGTCAATATATCTGAAGGCGGCAATTGGCGGGCCTGTATCTTAGACAGACGCAGCAAGGTATCCATCACCATCACATTGGCAAAAGCTGTAGGCGCATAGGTCACATTGGCAAAGAAGATAACCCCTAAACCATATTGTGGTGCAAAGGACCAGTTACTGCCAAAACCGGGCAGTCCACCGGTATGCCCTACGGTCTCACGCCCCTCGCAGTCCGCTGCCCATCGTAATCCGTAAGCATAAGCACCAGCCTGTGCACAGGCGCGTCCGCTGGGATACTTATATCCTGCATTCAGCGAGGCAAAACGCCAGGGCTGGTGCATTTCGCGAAGCGAACTTCTCTTTACGGGTCCGGCTTCTGCATCATTCCGTACAGGCCATGCCTGCTGGTGCAAAGCCACATATTTACTGAACGATTCTATGGAAGTGATCATACCTCCCATGGCTCCATAAATGCCGTCATGCAATAAAGCTTCTTCTCTCCAGTTGTCGTTGATCCAGCGATACCCATGCGCCAGTTCGTTCGCAGGCACTTTGGTGTATTCCCATTGCGCCTGGTTCATGCCCAATGGTTTCCAGATATTTTTCTCGATGTACTCGCTGTAAGGCATGCCCGTCACTTTTTTGATGATGTATCCCTGCATGGCGAAACCCATATTGCTGTATTCATAGGCAATACCGGGCGCATTGGAGAACGAGATCCCTTTTTTGATCATGGCTATCAGTTCTGCATCCGTATCTGCCAGCTGGCGGTCGCCCCAGGGATTGTCTTCCGGGAAACCGGCCGAATGGGTCAGCAAATGACGGATGGTGATCTCTGGCGCATCCTTTGTTATCTTCTGTCCTTTCATTTCAGGGATATAGAGATATACAGGGTCATCCAGTTTCAGTTTGCCCTCATCGCGAAGCTTCAGAATGGCCATGGAAGTAAAGCTCTTGCTCATAGAAGCGATGCGGAACATGGACCGGGTAGTGGCCGGTATCTTCTTGTCAATATCAGTGTACCCTCCGCCACCCGAGAAAACCAGTTTACCATCAAGCATGATACCGAATGCATAACCGGGGAAATGATTCTTCTCCGCATAATCCTTGTACAGCTTTTCAACCAACGGAAAATAAGCTGAGATTTTCTCCAGCCTGTCTGCATCTGTAAATACCGGCGGACGGTAGGAGGCATTGGGATTGCTGGCGACCATCTTGTTCTGGGCCAGAACAACAAAAGACAGCAACAGCAGCAGCAGCGAAAATGCAGATCTGAGAAAACGGTATGGGTACATAAGTTTTGTTTTATCAAACATTCAAGTTAGCTAAAAAAAGATGTTTGCTCTACTAAAACCTCTGCGTAAACTCCCTGTTCTCCTGTTCTCCACGGTGAATAACCTTCCGAACAATAGCAACCGGCCTTTTTGTAAGGCTTTTTTCACCGCGGAGAACAGGAGGAGCAGAGGTTTCGCAGAGGGTCTCCGATTATAGTAAGCGGTTAATAGGAGCGCAATGCGTTAAAAATAAATAAAGCATGCTGGCCCATCCTTTACCGGTTATCCTTTCCGGGATAGACTTTCTGCCATTCTTTGAGTACATTAGACAGACTAAAACTTACTGTTATGACATACCGTTTCCCCTTCGGCAAAGGATTTCTTTCCTGTCTTGCCCTCCTGCTGATCGCCAATATGGTCATGGCACAGGGTACCATGCTGCTCCGCCAACCGGATGTGAGCAAAGACCAGATCGTTTTTGTGCATGGCGATGACCTGTGGATCGTGGGGCGTGAGGGTGGAGATGCACGGAGACTGACCAGTGCATTGGGCACGGAAAGCAATCCTAAATTCAGTCCCGACGGTAAGTGGATCGCTTTCACCGGCCAGTACGATGGCAATACCGATGTGTACCTGATACCCTCGCAGGGTGGCGAACCCAAACACCTTACCTGGCATCCTTCTGCCGACCTGGTACAGGGCTGGACACCGGATGGCAGATCCATCTATTTCACTTCAGGCAGGGAAGGTTTTCCAACGGCCACTACCCGGTTTTACACCATCAGTGTAACAGGCGGAATGGCGCAACCTATGATACTGCCTTTCGGTTATGCAGGAAGTCTCTCTGAAGACGGACAACAGATGGCCTATCAACCTTCCCCACTCTGGGATGTGGAATGGCGCAACTATCGTGGCGGGCAGGCCCAACCTATCTGGATCTTTGACATGAAAACAAAGGAGACGGTAAAGACCAAACAGGGCGATAAGGAACGACACAGCAGTCCCGTATGGGCAAACAGCATGCTGTATTTTTTGTCGGAACAGGATTACATCAATAACGTATGGTCGTATGACCCCAAAAGCAAACAACAGAAACAACTGACTTTTCATAAGGACTTTGACATCAAGAACCTGGCAGCCCATGACCAGACACTGGTATACGAACAGGGTGGTTACCTGCACAGTTTCGACCTGAGCACCAACAAAGGCAAACAGCTCGCCATACAGGCAGCGGGCGATCTGAACTGGGGCAGGCCCCGGTGGAATAACCTGGGAGCTGCCTCCTTTATCAATGCAAGCCTGTCACCCACCGGCAAACGCGCTCTGTTTGAAAGCAGGGGTGAAATTTTTACCGTACCCAAAGAGAATGGCGATTGGCGCAACATCACCCGTTCCACCGGTGCTGCCGACCGTTACCCGGCCTGGTCGCCCGACGGACAAAAGATCGCCTGGTTCTCTGATGCCAGTGGCGAATACCAGCTCATGGTAGGTGATCAGTCGGGACTGCAGTCCCCCAAAGCCTATCCGATTCCCAACCATACTTTCTATTTCTTACCGGCCTGGTCGCCCGATGGTAAATACATCGCGTTCACCGACACCGATTATAATATCTGGTATGTAGACCTGGCCACCGGTGCGGTAAAACTGGTCGATACAGACCGCCTGGCGCATCCCAACCGTACCATGAACCCGGTTTGGTCACCCGACAGTAAATGGATCGCTTATGTGCAGATACAGGAGAACCAGTTCAAAGCGGTGAAACTGTACAACCTGGAAACAGCTAAAAGCACGCGTTTAACAGATGGCCTGTCCGATGCCATTGATCCGCAATGGGATGAGAGTGGCAAATACCTCTACTTCCTGGCCAGCACCGATTATGGTCTGAGTACCGGATGGCTGGATATGAGCAGCTACAATTATCCTGTTAACCGCGCTTTGTATGTAGCGGTATTGAGTAAAGACGCTCCCTCACCATTTGAACCCAAAAGTGATGAAGAGCCTGCCAAAGAAGAGAAAAAGCCAGGCGATACTTCCAAAGCTTCTGCCAGACCAACCGGTGGTGGTGTAAAAGTGAAGATCGATTTTGATGGAATAGAACAGCGTATCCTTTCCACCAACCTCCCTGCCAGGAATTACGTTGAATTGATCGCCGGCCCTGAAGGAACCGTTTTCTATTCAGAAGCGATCCAGAATGAGCCGGGTGTGGTATTATCGCGCTACAGCCTGAAAGACAAAAAAGGAACTGAATTTGCGAGAACGGTTTTCAGCAGCTCTACCAGCTTCGACAGGAAAAGCCTGTTATTCCGGAACAATGTCGGCTGGTTCATCACCGGAACAATGGCGCCCCCCAGGCCTGGTGAAGGACGCCTGGCCGTTGAGGGTATGAAAGTATTGGTTGATCCCGGCAAAGAAGCCGAACAGATCTACCGGGAAGGCTGGCGTTTTCAGCGCGACTTTTTATATGTAGACAATGTGCATGGTGCACCCTGGGACCAGGTGTACAACTGGTACAAACCCTGGGTGGCACATGTAAAACACCGTTCAGACCTGAACTATATCATCGACATCCTGGGCGGCGAAGTATCAGTGGGGCATTCCTTCACCCGTGGCGGCGATTTTCCTGATGTACCCAATGTACCCGTTGGTTTGCTGGGCGCTGATCACAGCATCGACAACGGATACTTCAGGATCAAAAAGATCTATACCGGTGAGAACTGGAATCCGGATCTGCGTGCCCCGCTCAGCGGTCCGGGCATAGATGTGAAAGAAGGCGATTACCTGGTGGAAGTGGATGGCAAAACACTGACTGCCTCCATGAACCTGTATAGTCTGTTCGAAGCAACTGCCAACAGGCAGGTGAAGATCCGCGTGAACAGCAAACCCGGAATGGAAGGCGCCAGAACGGTAACCGTGGTACCCATTGCCAATGAAGGCGCCCTGCGTTCACGCAACTGGGTAGAAGCTAACCGGAAAAAAGTGGATGCCTTATCAGACGGTAAACTGGCTTATGTATATGTACCCAACACCGGAAACCCGGGATACACGTATTTTAACCGCTACTATTTTTCGCAGCAGGATAAAAAAGGCGCCATCATTGATGAAAGGAACAATGGCGGTGGTTCTGCTGCTGATTATATGATCGATATCATGAGCCGTAAACTGCAGGGCTACTTTAACAACCGCGTAGCAGGTCATCAGCTGTCTACCACACCCATGGCCGGTATCTGGGGACCCAAAGTGATGATCATTAATGAGAATGCAGGATCAGGCGGAGACCTGTTACCCTATATGTTCCATAAAATGAAAATAGGACCATTGGTAGGAACCCGCACCTGGGGCGGACTGGTAGGCACCTGGGATACCCCACCCTTCATTGATGGCGGAACCATGGTAGCGCCGAGAGGTGGTTTTATTGACACCGATGGACAGTGGGCCGTAGAAGCCGTTGGGGTTTCACCCGATATAGAAGTGTTCCAGGATCCGAAAGCGGTTATCGAAGGCCATGATCCGCAACTGGAAAAAGCAGTACAGGAAGCATTGAGGTTATTACCCACACAAGGTATCCAACTGAAAAAAGAACCTGCACCACCGATCCGCTACCATCGGCCCACAGGAAAATAAAATAACAAAATACAAACCGCGCCCTTGCGCTTTGGCGGGAAAATTTCTTCTCGCAAAGACGCAAGGGCGCGGTTATTCAAAGAGTGCTATAAAGGATCTGAAGACTTTCAACAGCCAGCCCGATTCTTAATACTTCAGTAATTTCTGTACATAAGTATCCAGCCTGCTTTTAGCCAGGAAATGCTTCTCCAGCTCCATATTAAACGGAACAGGCGTATCGAGTGATGCACAACGCAATACCGGCGCATCCAGCAGTTCAAAACAATGTTCACTGATCCAGGCGCTGATCTCTCCGCCAATACCGCCGGTCAGTGTGTCTTCATGCAACAACAACACTTTACCCGTTTGTGCAACAGCTTGTTTAATAGCAGCATAATCCAATGGCAATAAAGTTCGCAGGTCCAGTATGTGCAGGGAAATATCCGGATGCTGCTCCTGGTATTCGGTAGCCCAGTGCACGCCAAAACCATACGTGATCACAGTAATATCCTTTCCCTCCTGAACCAGTCTTGCTTTACCGATCTCCACTTCATAATAGGTTTCAGGTACGGGACCACTGATACTCCGGTACAAAGCCTTGTGTTCAAAGAACATCACCGGGTTAGGATCATTGATGGCTGCGATCAGCAAACCCTTGGCATCATGCGGCGTGGAAGGATATACCACTTTTAAACCCGGAACATGTGTGAACCAGGCTTCATTGCTCTGCGAATGAAAAGGGCCCGCACCTACACCAGCGCCTGTTGGCATACGGATGACCACATCCGCATGTTGTCCCCAGCGGTAATGGATCTTGGCGAGGTTGTTCACGATCTGGTTAAAGCCCACCGTCACAAAATCCGCGAACTGCATTTCCATCACCGACTTGAACCCTTCCAGGCTCAACCCCAGCGCACTGCCGACTATCGCACTTTCGCAGAGAGGCGTATTGCGCACCCTGGCTTTTCCAAACACATCCACAAAACCTTCGGTGATCTTGAATGCGCCGCCATATTCGGCAATATCCTGTCCCATCAAGACCAGGTTGGCATGTTTCTCCATGCTTTGACGGAGGGCAGACTGGATGGCGTCAACGAATCGTGAGTCGTGAGTTGTGAATCGTGAGTCGTGAGTCGTCAGTGGGGTGTGATGGTTGATGACGGGTATCACTGACGACTCACGATTCACGGCTGACCTCTCAGCATACACATCCTGCAGTTCTTCTTTGGTATCGGGTACTATCGGCGATACCTGGGCTGCCAGCTGTAATTCTGTTTCTATCAGGTGTTTGTATTCGTTCCTGATATCGGCCACCTGCCTTTCAGAAAACACCTGCTGTTCTACCAGGAACTGTTCATAGTTACTGATCGGATCTTTCCTGCCCCATTCTTCAAACAATTCTTTCGGAACATATTTGGTGCCGCTGGCTTCTTCGTGTCCGCGCATGCGGAAAGTCATACACTCCACCAGGTAAGGTTTCTGTTCACGGATGCAATATTCACGCACACCCTTGATGGTGTCGTACACCGATAAGATATTGTTGCCGTCTATCCTTATCCCTTCCATACCATAGCCACGGGCCTTGTCTACCAGGCTTTCGCAGCGGTATTGTTCATTCACAGGTGTACTGAGACCATAACCATTGTTCTCTATGATGAAGATCACCGGCAAATTCCAAACGGCTGCCACATTCAGTGCCTCATGAAAGTCACCCTCACTGGTGCCGCCATCGCCACTGAAAGCAAGTGAAACTTTTTTCTCCTCGCGAAGCTGGTGTGCCAATGCCACACCATCTGCAATGGCCAGTTGTGGTCCCAGGTGTGAGATCATACCGCAGATATGATGCTCCCTGGTCCCGAAATGAAAACTTCTTTCCCTTCCCTTGCTGTAGCCTTCCTTATTACCCTGCCATTGCATGAACAGTTTATGCAACGGCATGCTGCGCGAGGTAAAGACCCCCAGGTTACGGTGCAGGGGCATGATCCACTCATCCTGCTGCAAAGCCATGGTAGCGCCTACCGAGATCGCTTCCTGCCCGATACCACTGAACCACTTACTGATCTTTCCCTGCCGCAACAGCACCAGCATTTTCTCCTCTATCAAACGCGGTAATAACAGGTTGCGGTAGATGCTGATCAGTTCTTCGTTCGTGTAAGCTTGTCTGTTGAAATCCATGTCAGGAATTTTTATGCAATGGCCGATCGGCAGGCGTGAATCGTCAGGCGTGAGTTGTGAATGGTGAATGGTGAATGGGCTGTTCCCAACCCACTCCCTACTCACCACTCACCACTCACGATTCACGCTTGCCGATTATCCCCCCAAGTTACTGCATTTCGCCTGCCTATAAAAAAAGCCACCCGGAAAGGATGGCTTTTGTAAGCATATCAATATTGTTTAGTCGCGGCTGCCCAGTTTGCTCAGCAGTCTCAGCATTTCAATGTATAACCATACCAGGGTCACCATCAAACCGAAAGCGCCGAACCATTCCATGAATTTAGGCGCACCTCTTTCGGCGCCCTTTTCGATCATATCAAAGTCCAGGATCAGGTTCAGAGCAGCAATGGCTACTACAAACAGGCTGATACCGATGCTCAGTGAGCTGCTGTCGTACATGAAACTCACATTCACCCCGAATAAACGGAGGATCATGGTGAGCAGGTAAAACAAAGCAATACCCAGGGTAGCGGCGAAGATCACCGATTTGAACTTTTCCGTAGCGCGGATCACGCGGAAGTTATACAGGAGGAATACCGCCATGGCCACACCGAAGGTAAGACCAACCGCCTGCATGACCAGGCCGGGATATTTTTCAGCAAAAGCGGCATTCAGGATAGCAGAGATCCCACCTACGAACAGACCTTCCAGCAACCCATACAGCGGGGCCAGGTAAGGCGCCCAGTTGGGTTTGAAAGAGATGGCCACAGCCGTGATCAATCCGCCAAAAATACCTACCATCATCAGTGTGTTCATCAGGCCAGTCTGTGCCTGGTCGAACAGGTGCCAGCTGTACGCCGCACCCGCAATGATCATCAGTAATAAGAAACCGAATTTATTAAGGGTACCCCGTACACTCATCGTTCCCTGCATATTGGATTCAATATGCAGACTCCTGTCGAACATTTTCTCTGTCAGCGTAGGATTACCCGATTTAAAAATTGCCATAGTTTAGATTTTAGTAAGTACAAATATACGGAATTAGCAGGGGCTTCTAAAGGGGGGATTCTTTAAGGAAACTTTAAAATTCGGGGGGCGTGAATCGGCAGTTGTGAGTGGTGAGTGGTGAGTAGGGAGGGTGAATTGTCAATGGTGAATGGTGAAAGGGTGTCATCCACCACCCACTCACTACCCACTCACCGCTACCATCTCACGGCCCCAGTTTCTTCAGCTCTCCCATCGGGCAATGGGCAGATTGCCCATTCACAATTGCCAATTGACACGTCAATCGTGAGTGGTGAGTGGTCAGTAGGGAGGGTGAATTGTGAATGGTGAATGGGTGTCCACCACCCACTCACTACTCACGATTCACGTCTTACGGCCCCAGTTTCTTCAACCCCCCATTGGGCACAGCGGATTGCCCATTCACAATTGCCAATTGACACGTCAATCCTGAGTGGTGAGTGGTGAATCGTCAGTGATTGGGTGATGGTAAACTGATCACTCCCTACTCACCACTCACAACTGCCGATTCACGATTGACGACTCACGATTCACGTCTCACGGCCTCAGTTTCTTCAGCCCGGGGTAATGATCCACTGTTTCGAACACGTAATCGGGGTGCTGCTTCAGGATGCGGATGAACTTGGCCAGTGAATCCGAATCGCCGGGACGGCGGAACATCCTGTCGTGGGTAAGGATGACCAGGTGGTTGGGAATATGGGTATTTTTCTTAATAAATGCACTGTCAACCTCACGGGCAAGGGTAACCGACGATTGTACCGGGCGGGCCGATTTGCGGTTAAAATCCCATTCCAGGTCCCAGCCGATCACATTATACCCGGCGCTGTCCAGCAGCCTGGCCAGGGGGCGGGCAAGAGAGGTTGCTTTTACCTCACCTTGCCTTACCCAGGCACGGTTACCGGGCAAACGGGCGATCAGGTAGGGTACCTGCAAAGACTGCTGTGCCTGGAACATATCGGCCGCTGCCTGCTCGGAGTGGTGGTAAAATTTCAGGTATTGGTTATTGGCATGCGAAAAACTGTGGTTGGCCAGCGTTACCCGGGGATAGGCCGAACGGATCATATTCACGATCTCGCGCCCGTCCGATTTCAGGTTGGCATGCAGTCCTACCATGAAAAAACTGGCTTTCACCGCTTCTGCACGACAGAGGTTGAAGCAGGTGACCGTACCCAGCTGCGGACCATCATCGAAGGTGAGATAGATGTATTTTTTAGTGCTGTCGTAGGTAAACACCCCACTGGCCGCAGTTCCGGGGGATGGGGCGGAAGCCGGTGGTGCAGCATGGAAGCGGGCCTGGCTGTTGGTAACATACAGCAGCCCGGCAATTCCCACCACCACCAGGGAAACCCCTACTATGAGGGTATTTTTTGTTACACGCGTAAAAACGGGATCTTTCATTTGGCGGCGAAGGTAATTATTGTACCGATTCTGCAAGAAACCGGCTTGTTATGTGCGAAAAAATAACGAACTTACAAGCCTTTAAAAATCATGTTTTTCATGCCCGGTTATCCAGTAACTTTGCGGGCACAATTTATTCCTCGATGGCTAATCAAGAAGAACTACTGCAAGATGTTGTGATCAAATTTGCAGGCGACAGTGGAGACGGTATGCAGCTTACCGGACAACAATTTACCAACAATACCGCGATGCTGGGGATAGACCTGGCCACTTTCCCGGACTTTCCGGCGGAGATACGTGCCCCGATCGGCACTTTACCGGGTGTGAGTGGTTTTCAGCTGCACTTTTCCTCCAACAAGGTATTTACACCGGGCGATATCGCCGATGTACTGGTTGCCATGAATGCAGCCGCCCTGAAAGTAAACCTGAAAGCGATCAAACCGGGAGGTAAGATCATCGTAAACACAGAAGGTTTTGACGTAAAGAACCTGCGCCTGGCCAATTATCCGGATGGAATAAATCCGCTGGAAGACGATAGCCTCAGCAGTTTTGACGTCATTAAAATCGACGTAACCAAACTTACCCGCGAAGCGCTGAAAGATTTTCCGGAGCTGGGTAACAAGGAAAGGGACCGCGCCAAGAACATGTTCGTGCTCGGTTTCATCTACTGGATGTACAACCGCAGCCTGGAGACCACCATCGCGTTCCTGAAAGAGAAATTCGGTAAGAAACCGGTTATCCTCAACAGTAATATCAAAGTATTACAGGCGGGTTATAACTATGGTGATACCACTGAAACTTTCACTACCCGTTACAAGGTGGAGAAAGCCAAAATGGAGCCGGGCCTGTACCGCAGCATCATGGGTAATGAATCCCTGGCAATGGGACTGGTCGCAGCAGGAGAAAAAAGCGGTCTGCCCATTTTCCTCGGCACCTATCCCATCACCCCTGCTTCCGATATCCTGCATGAACTGAGCAAGTATAAGAACTTCGGTATCCGCACTTTCCAGGCAGAAGATGAGATCGCCGGTATCGCATCGGCCATCGGAGCCAGTTATGGCGGATCACTGGGTATCACCTCCACTTCCGGACCAGGTATGGCGCTGAAAACAGAAGCCATGGGACTGGCCGTAATGCTGGAAATTCCGCTGGTGATCGTGAACATACAGAGAGGCGGACCTTCTACCGGTTTGCCCACCAAGACCGAGCAGAGCGACCTGTTACAGGCCTACTACGGTCGTAACGGTGAGTGCCCGATGCCGATCGTGGCTTCCTCTACACCCAGCGACTGTTTTGAAGTAGCTTATGAAGCCGTACGTATTGCGGTACAACATATGACACCCGTGATCATCCTGAGCGACGGTTATATTGCCAACGGTGCAGAACCCTGGAAATTCCCGACCGCTGCAGACTTACCTGAGATCAAGGTAAGTTTCAAAAAAGGATTGGCTGATGACGAACCCAAGTTCCAGCCCTACAGAAGGGATGAGAAACTGGCACGTCCCTGGGCTATTCCCGGTACACCCGGACTGGAACACAGGATCGGTGGCCTGGAGAAACAGGATATTACCGGCAATATCAACTACGAACCTGAGAACCACCAGCACATGGTGAATACCCGCCAGGCCAAGGTTGACAAGATCGCAGACTATATTCCTTTACAGAAGATAGACAGCGGCGCCGAAAAAGGAAAGGTACTGGTACTGGGATGGGGATCTACCTATGGTTCCATCAAGAGCGCCGTACTGGAACTGCAGGCCGAAGGTCATTCCGTAAGCCATGCACATATCCGTTACATGCGTCCTTTCCCGAAAAATCTCGGAGAGATCATCGGTAACTTCGAAAAAGTGCTGATCCCCGAGATCAACAACGGCCAGCTGGTGAAGATCATCCGCGACCAGTTCCTGGTGGATGCCAAAGCTTACAATAAAGTGATGGGTATCCCTATCACCAAAGGAGAGCTGATCAGCACCATTAAAAAGATGTTGTAATATCTTTTCAAAATAAAAAAGCCCTGCGGATTTGTTTTACCCGCAGGGCTTTTTTATTTTAACCACATGGATATTGAACAATTACGTGACTACTGCCTGCAGAAACCAGGCGTGGAAGAAGCCCTGCCCTTCGGGCCCAACACACTCGTGTTCAAAGTGAACGGAAAAATTTTTCTGCTGGCCGGTCTGGATAACCACCCGCTCCGGTTCAATGTAAAATGCCAACCCGACCGGGCCATTGAGTTACGGGAGGAATACCCTGATCATGTATTACCCGGCTTCCACATGAATAAAAAACACTGGAATACCGTTGTGGTGGATGGCGCCATTCCCGGAAAAGAACTGAAAGCATTTATCGATCACTCGTATGAACTCGTAAGAGGGAAAAACTGAGGCATGAATCGTCAATTGTGAGTGGTGAGTAGGGAGTGAGAAGATTCGATACATATTGGCCATTCACAACTCAGGTCAATTGTGAATTGTGAATGGTTTGCTACTCCCAATTGCCCATTGCCAACTTCCTACTCACCACTCACCACTCACGCCTCACGGTTCTTCCGGTAATACGTGCAGACCTCCGTAAACATACATTCGCCACATTTGGGATTTCGGGCAAGGCAAACATAACGTCCGTGCAGGATCAGCCAGTGATGCGCTTTGTGCACCATTTCTTTGGGTATATGTTTGATCAGCTCTTTTTCTACTGCCAGCGGCGTAGAGGCTTTCTGTGATACCAATCCCAACCTTTTACTTACCCGGAACACATGTGTATCCACGGCCATATTGGGCTGTTCATCGATCACGCTGGTGATCACGTTAGCCGTTTTTCTGCCTACGCCGGGGAGTTTTACCAGTTCATCTACTGTCATGGGTACATTGCCGCCGAATTGTTCCAGCAGCATGTTAGCCATACCGATCAGGTGTTTGGTCTTGTTGTTGGGATAGGAAATACTCCGGATCAGCGGGAACAATTCATCAAATGTGGCTTTGGCCATCTGTTCCGGACCGGGATAGCGTTCGAAAATGGCTGGTGTAGTAAGGTTCACACGTTTATCCGTGCACTGTGCCGACAATATCACAGCCACCAGCAGCTGAAACGGATTGTCGTAGATAAGTTCCGTTTCCGCATCAGGCACGTTCTTCTGGAAATAGTCCAGGATTAACCGGTAACGTTCTTTTTTTGTCATCGAAACAAATACTGCTAAACCGTGCTTTTGTGAACCGTTTCATCGATACACAAAAGCACGATTCGATCAACTATTGATGAAAACTTTCACCGATGAATTTCAGGGCATCGGTAATGCCGGTACGCCAGTAGGTCCAGGTATGGGCGCCATCGCGAACACGGTATTCATGCGGCACGCGTTTTTCAGTGAGCGCAATATGCAACAGGCAATTGCCCTTGGTAAGAAAATCATCATCGCCGCAATCGATCCAGTAGCGGACCTTTTTCAGGTCATCCACCGATTGGGTTTCAACGATCTTGAGGATGGAATTATCATACCAGGCTTTGGTCAGCCGGTCTTTGCCTTTCAGGTCGCGGCCGTATAACTGTCCGAACGTGCGGGCCCAACTGGCTTCCGGCGTACCGACTATCGCATCATCATCTAATACAGCGGCGCTCAGCGGTGCAGCAGCGGCAAACAATTCAGGATGTTTGAGCGACAGGATCAGTGTTCCATAACCACCCATCGACAATCCCGCAACACCGCGGTATCTCTTTTCAGCCTTGATGCGGTAAGTCTTTTCGATCGAAGGCATGAATTCTTTCACAAAAAAATCTTCGTATCGTTCTTTGCCATCATAAGCATTGATGTACCAGGTAGAATCTGCATCAGGCATAACGATGATCATGGGGGGGATCGTGCCTTCTGCAATGGCTTTATCGGCATACCGGTTGATCTCTCCGAACTGCAGCCAGCCCGTGTTATCGTCTGTATACCCATGCAACAGGTACACTACGGGATAAGTACGACTGGAACTTTCGTAATCAGCAGGCAGGTACAGGCTATAATGAACCTCTTTGCCCATGATGGCGCTCCTGACCGTTCTGGTCTCGTATACTTTACCCTGGACTTGTGCCATGGATGATACGCTCAGGAACAAAACCAGTAACAGCAAAGGGATCTTGCAAAAAACAGTTTTCATATCTCCTTTTTTAGTGAAGCTAAATGTACTTCAAAACAGGGTGATACAAACGCTGCAGTGCAATAATTGGCATGAATTTTCAACTGCGGACAGCAGAACGCAAACAAACCGCCGGCAGGAACTTCCTATTTCCGGTTGGCGTGCTGCAGAATGGTTTTGACAGACAGTTTGGAGGGTGATTTGAGTTTGAGCTTGTCCAACTGGCGTATGGTGCGGCGCAGTACCTGTAACCGGTTGTACAGTTCCAGGTCTTCTTCCAGCGCCGCTTCTATGGTGGCACTCACTTTGGGTGAACAATCCTTGTACAAATACAGGATCAGATCCTCTTCCTTGATTTTTTTCATAACACGGGATAACACATCTTAAAATAAGAGGATACGGCGTGTATATAAAACGGGGAAGGGAAAAGAATATTGTTGACCGGCCGGCCAACGTTTTTACGGGAAATTTATTTTTTCAGGTCAGCAGAATCTTCAATGATATAGATATCCTCGCCATCACGCTTCATCAGGTAACGTTCACGGGCGAATTTTTCGAGGGCGGTGGGGCTGTTCTGCAGGTCCTGCAGCTGTTTTTTGGTCTTTTCTATCTCCTGTACATAATAGCGCTTTTTGGCCTCCAGTTTATCGAGCTCGGCCTGCCTTTCGCGCTGCTGAAAATAATCACGCTGGTCAAAGAACAGCATCCACACCACAAAAAAAACGGATGCTACCAGGTATTTGTTGGTAAGTATGGCAGCTGTTTTTTTCATGATAGGTGAAAAGATTTTTTACTACTGTGGTAAAAATAGAAAATTAGTATTCCGAACAAGCAAACAACTAATCAACAGGTGTGGAGAAACCGGCTGTGAGCAGCCAGCTATGAGCTGCGAGTCAAAAATATTTTGCTCACAGCTCACAGCCAAAAGCTCTTAGCTTATTTAGAACCGAACTTGATCTTTCCTTTGGGATAGAGACCGGTGTTACCCAGCATTTCCTCGATACGGATCAATTGGTTGTATTTGGCAATACGGTCGGTACGTGATGCAGAACCGGTCTTGATCTGCCCGCAATTCAACGCCACAGCCAGGTCAGCGATAGTGGTATCTTCCGTTTCACCGCTGCGGTGGCTCATGATGGTATTGTAACCATTATGTTGCGCCAGGCTTACCGCGTTGATGGTTTCGGTAAGGGTTCCGATCTGGTTCACTTTCACCAGCAGTCCATTGGCAATACCTTTATCGATACCGGTCTGTAAACGGTTCACATTGGTCACGAACAGATCATCACCCACCAGCTGGCACTTGCTGCCTACGGCCTGTGTCAGGGCTTTCCAGCCATTCCAGTCATCTTCGGCCATACCATCCTCAATAGAAACGATCGGGTATTGTTTCACCCATTTCTCCCAGAACTTCACCAGTTCATCGCTGCTCAGGGCTTTGCCGCTGCTCTTATGGAACACATATTTTTTCTTCTTGGCATCCCATAATTCACTGTTGGCCGCATCCATCGCGATCACTACCTGGGAGCCGGTTTTGTAACCAGCCTGGGTAATGGCTTCCAGTACGGTTTCGATGGCTTCTTCGTTGCTCTGGATATTCGGGGCAAATCCACCCTCATCACCTACGTTGGTACTGTATCCTTTTTTCTTCAGTACGCTTTTCAGCACGTGGAAGATCTCTACGCCCCAACGCAGTCCCTCACTGAATGAAGGAGCACCAACCGGCATGATCATGAATTCCTGGAAATCGATCTTATTATCTGCATGCGCACCTCCATTGAGGATGTTCATCATCGGGATGGGCAGGGTTTTTGCGTTGGTACCGCCGATGTAGCGGAACAGGGGCAAACCGGCTTCTTCCGCTGCGGCTTTGGCCACGGCCATACTTACGGCCAGGATGGCGTTGGCGCCCAGTTTGGTCTTGTTGGGTGTGCCATCCAGTGTGATCATCGCTTCATCAATAGCAGCCTGCTGGGCCACATCAAAACCTACAATGCCTTCAGAAATGATATCGTTCACATTCTTGACTGCTTTCAGAACACCTTTTCCTGCATATTTCTTCTTGTCGTTATCACGCAGTTCTGCTGCTTCGTGAATACCGGTACTGGCACCACTGGGTACTGCCGCACGGCCAATAACACCGTCATCGGTCACTACATCTACTTCTACGGTAGGATTACCACGGCTGTCTAAGATCTGGCGGGCGTGTACTTCAATAATGTAACTCATGTTGGATTGCTTGTTGGTTTATAATTTGGGTTTGTCTGTGCGTTTCGGTGACGCAATGTACGCATTTACCTGCTTTTGTTTTTTGAAATCATTCCACGAACCACGGGTTTTACGCAGAAATATTTCATCGTAACCCTTGCTGACATAGTCTTTCAGGATACCCACCTGCTCATAACCCAGTCGCAGGTAGAGCTCATGGGCCCGGTGATTAAAGGAACTCACGCAGATAAAGGCGTTGGGACTGATCGCGAAGATCACTTCTTCTGCAAAACGGATCGCCGCTTCACCAATGCCCTGACCACGGGCTGCTTCAGAGATAACGATCGTTTGTATGTATCCGGTAAAACTGCCTTTCAGTTTTAGCATCACAAAACCCAGGCGCTCCCCATCCCTGCTGAACAAAAAAACCTCGCTCAGCGGATCGGCCAGCAGTTCAACAGAATCTTCGTAGCTGCGCTGCAACGTGATCCAGGGCTCATTGGCAGCCATCAGCCTTGCGCACCATTCCAGATCGGCCCGCTGGCTGGTTCGCTGTACCGTAACAAAGGGTTCTATGCCGGGCAGATGATCCATCGGATTCAGACATGGGTAGTTAAGGTTCGGAATACCTGCTCCAGGCTTTGCCCTTCTGTTTGCAGGGAAACGATATTCAGGTTATTCTCGACCGCCAGTGTGAGCAATTGCTTTCGTACCGCATCGGGGTCAGCGGTCTCCAGTTGCCAGCTTCCGGCAACCGGCTCTGACACACGGATCACTTTTGGGAGTTGTTGCAACAGCAGCTGTGATACCGGCTCACTGAACTGCACCGATACAATATGTTTATCGCCCCCACCCTTCTGCAGGTTGGCCAGGCGGTCGTCTGCCACAATATTTCCTTTGTTGATAATGATCACCCGGTCACAAATAGCTTCCACTTCCTGGAGGATATGCGAGGAGAAAAGAACGGTCTTGTCCTGCCCCTGCTGTTTGATCACATTCCTGATCTCGATGATCTGGTTCGGATCCAATCCGCTGGTAGGCTCATCCAGGATCAATACCTCTGGTGTATGTATGAGTGCGGCTGCCAGGCCAACGCGTTGTTTATATCCTTTGGACAACTGCCCGATCTTTTTCCGGGATTCCACCGTGAGACCGGTGAGTCCGATCACATTTTCTATAGCGGCTTTACTGTCTTTGAGCTGGTGGATACCCGCCACAAATGCCAGGTATTCGCGCACATACATATCAGGGTACAATGGATTGGCTTCCGGCAGGTACCCGATCTTCTTTTTCACTTCAATGGGATGGGTTGCTGTATCCAATCCGCAAACCCTGGCTGTACCGGCATCGGCCTGCAGGTAACCGGTGATCATTTTCAGAGTGGTACTTTTGCCGGCGCCATTGGGACCGAGAAAACCCACGATCTCACCTTTGTTCACAGTGAACGAAACGCCATTCACCGCTTTCTGTTCGCCATACTGTTTCAGTAACTGTGTAACTTCTATCGACATGCCCGACGGGTTTCAGTCAAAATTAATTGAATAGCGGGAAACTAGGGTTAAGGGATTGGTAAGAATGGGTTGGCAAGTGAAAAGTAAGATAAAAAACGACCAAACCTGCATGCGCCTTAGCAAGGTTAAGCTATGCAAAATCTTTTTTAGCTTTTGATTAGTTGCTATTGTTCGGAATGTTATTCACCGCGGAGAACGGGAGAACAGGGAGTTTACGCAGAGGGTCTCCGATGATAGTAAGCGGTTAATCGGAGCACAAGGCTTTATTCATCTATTCTGTTTTTCAGGTCCATTTGGGCATGCAGGATCCTTATGATTTCAATTTTTACTTCACTAAGTTTTCTGTAAAATAGTATATGCCGGCTGGCCCTAAAACCTAATATCCCAGCATTAATTTCCGGATAATTTTTTCCTGTGAGCTTTCCATCCGCCAACTCTTGACAAGTATCCAAGAGTAGGAAGTAGTATTTGTCAGCTTGTTTCTCTGACCACGTATCAACTGTATATACCCAAATGGCTGATAGATCTTGAACAGCTTTGTTGGTTAGCAGGAAACTAGCCATTTTTTCTTTGGGCAGCTTTTAATTTCGCAAGATGCTTTTTTGAGTCGAAGTTTTTGGCCACACCGCTGTCAACACCCTCCGTTATGGCTTTTTTGAGGGCTATTATTTTAGCTTCTTCTTCTTCAAGAAGGCGCAGGCCTGCTCTTATCACTTCACTGGCATTCTTAAATCTTCCTGTTGCCACTTTGCCGTCAACGAAGTCTTCAAAATGATTTCCTAATGAAATAGAGGTATTGCGTCCCATTGTCTCACATTTGGCTAAAGTTACCAAAAATTGGTAGTTTTCAAAAAAATAAATAATTCTCTGCTTGTTTTTAAAGAAAAAGGACTTTGAAGTGACGCACATGAGTAGTGGCTATCAGCAGTATGGGATTAAGGCCTGCTTGCCTCTCCGTTTACACCGAATTTTGAGTGGGGCAGGATACTTAAAATACTAATTTCTCCTATTTAAATAGGGCTTTTGTTACCAATTAGACTCTATTCTGGTCTTTCAAAATTTTCAATTCTCGCAATCAGTTGGTTACTAAATAATACCATTTTATTAACGTGATCCTCTATTTTCTTTTTGGTATTGTATTTAGAAAGAAATTCTACAGATAGTTTAATTTTTAAAGAATCAAGTTTTTGCTTATTATTCTTTAATAATTCAGACTGGTTCTTTATTTGCTGAATAACTGCCTTATCTTCAGTCAATTCAAAATCTTGTCCCATTTCATTATCAAAGAATGGTTTGACAATATCCAGAGGCATTAAATCCTCAATTGTTGAATCATCAGGCAACGTATTTAATATATCTTTAATTGTAAAGACATTTGAAATTGAGTAGCAAGTGCCTTGATTATCTAAAATATTCTTTTTATTATCTCGACCCTCCTTATCAGCGTCAAATAAAATAAATGCTGTTATTTTTTCATCATTTAACAATCTAGCAAAACCAGGTGCTTTACTTGCTCCACCTGCTTCCTTTATCGAATATTTAAATGAATTGTTTATATTATACAATGAATGTGAGATAACATTCTTATCATCTGCGCCTTCAACAATAATTATATTTTTTGGAAGTAACTCCTTGAATAAATTTAACCCAAATGCTGCCGCTATCACTTTGTCATCTGTAATGCTTACTTCTTCAGTTATTTGAGTAATTTTCGTTTCTGATTTTTGCTTTTGAACTATCCAATGTCTATCAGGAGTTTCAGTATCAATCATGTAGTGACTATGGGTTGACAAAATTACAAAATTATTTTTCCCAATTTTTAAAATTTCATCTCTAAGATATTTAATACCACTTGGATGTAGATGTACTTCAGGTTCATCAATTAAAATAATATTATTCTTCAGATTATTAGTTTCATTTTGAACAGATATAGACAGTATTAGGGATAAAAACTGTTTAAATCCGTCACTTCTTTGAGACATTGTATAGTATGCATATTTTTTATCATTATCCTCAACATGAACCTTGCATAAATTCGAATTAATGGAAACTTTAATTTTTATCTTATGTTCTTTCCAAATTTTATTAATATACTTAGTTACCTTGTCAGAAATTTTTTCTTGTAATTCATCACATCTCGCCTGATTGCTTAATGCTTTTTCAATCGTACTTTTAATTTCCTCATCTTTAGTTTTACCATAAATATGAAAGATATTCTTTAATGGAATTGACAGGTTTGTATCATCCTTAAATTTATCCAGATCAACTACTTCATTAATTAAGTATTCAGGTTTAGATTTCCAAATTTGGATCTTAGGCAGATTATGATTAAAAATAGTTTTTAGATTACTCGCAATAATTGATTCCAATTTTTCATTAGTCAGTATCTTTTGATTTTCTAATAGAAATTTTTCAGCATTTTCTGCACTAATTATTTCTGTAATTTTATTGAACTCAACTAAATTTTCTATTGTTTCTGTTTTTTGCGTGGTGCTGCCCACAGTCTTTTGTGTTGTATTAACTATATATTGATATAAAGGCAAATCATGATTAATTGAAACATCATATGAATCATTAGCTCCGTCGCTATATTTATATGTATTTTTAACTAATCTAATTATGTCAATTTGATTAGCAATTTTTTCATCTAATTTGATCTTCTCTGCAATTTGTTTCCTCCAAAATGTTTTATGATATTGCCATTCAATATCGATATCAGTGTATATATCAATGTACTCGTCTTCATCTTGTGCAGCAATAAAACAATTTTCTTGGTAACCCAACCCATCCATTCCGTTACTAATCAAATTTATTGCATCGAGTATCGCACTTTTTCCAGATTCGTTAATGCCAACTAAGAATGTCGCTTTGCTTTCATTTATTCCATTCCCATAACTTTGTATTGGAAGAGTTAGGTCCTTTAGGCTTCTAAAGTTTTTAATATTGATACTTATTATTTTCATAATCTAATTTTTTATGTCGACTGATTTTTAACCTTTTAGTAATTCGAAATATAAGACGTTCCTTTTTTTCTATAAGTCACTGATAATAAATCAATTTACACTAATTGAGTGGGGGTAAAATACGACACAACAACATTGCTTATTTCTCTATTGCTATTAACCCCAGTGCCAAACAATCTCTTATATGACCATCTAATCAATCAACTCATCCGAACGTTCCGGCAGATGATCGTACTCGCCCTTCAGCGCGTACCAGCCAAAGATCACCATACCGATGGCGATGGGGATGAAGATGACCACGAACACACCCCATTGTATCCTGGTATCCATCACCGGTTTTTTGGCGATCTCGGAAGCAGCGGTCTTAACCAGATAATATACGGCCACTGGCCCCAGCAACAGCCAGATGATACCGGCCAATCTTTTCAGTTGATTCATACAAAACAGTTTAAAGCATCATTCAGGATAACGGGTTACTCATTGGGTACTTCTATCGGCGGATCGATGCGGTTGTTGATGTACAGCGTACCTATCACCAGACAAACCGCCGCTATGCTAATAGGATACATCAATCCCACCAATGCATCATTCGTATAGATGGTGGTCAGCAGTGTGGCGATGAAAGGCGTTAACCCTCCAAATACGCCGTTACCTATATGGTAGGGCAATGACATGGATGTATACCGGATCTTGGTAGGGAACAATTCCACCAGGAAAGCCGCAATGGGCCCATACACCATTGTTACGTACAGGATCATGATGAACACCAATAATACCATTTGCCAGTACCCGCCCGTACCCAGGGTTTTGGAGATCTTCACTTCGGGCTTCAGTGTCTGTTTACCGGCAGCGGCATATACGGTGTCTTTGGTGTTTTGTGTAAGTACCATGCCATCCTCATAATAAGACAGTCGGGTTACGGTACGTAACGTATCAGAAGTTCCGGCAAGTGGTAAACGAGTGGTCTTGATCTGTTTCAGGTCGGTAAGTTCTGTCTTGCCGGCAGGATCGGACAGCACCAGCAACTGCCTGAACAGCGGTTTATAGGTAACAATGGCCAGGAACATACCACCCAGCATGATCCATTTACGGCCCACTTTATCGCTCCAGCTTCCGAACACCACAAAAAAAGGCGTGGCAAAGAGGATGGCCCAGATGAGGATGGTGCGCGACTGGTCAAAATCGATCTTACAGACATTTTCAATAAAAGACTGCGCATAAAACTGTCCGGTATACCAAACCACGCCCTGCCCCATGGCAGCACCGAACAAAGCCAGCAACACCATTTTCAGATTGGACTTATGCCCGAAGCTTTCCTTCAGTGGATTGACAGAACGGGTACCCGAAGTTTTCAGCTGCTCGAACAGCGGCGACTCCTTCATTTTTAACCGGATATAGATAGAAACCCCAACCAGTATGATGGAAACCAGAAAAGGAATACGCCAGCCCCAGTCGTTGAACTTGGCAATGGACCTGGCCTGGTCAATATCCAGGCTGTGGCGGGTCAACAGTATTACGCCGAGTGATACGAATAGACCCAATGTGGCCGTGGTCTGTATCCACGAAGTGAAATAACCGCGTCTATCATGGGGAGCATGTTCTGCCACATAAGTGGCCGCACCACCATATTCGCCGCCCAGTGCCAGTCCCTGCAACAAACGCAAGACCAGTACCAGTATAGGAGCAGCAAACCCAATGGTCTCGTAAGAGGGTATCAGGCCGATGGCGAAGGTTGAACCACCCATGATCACCAGTGTAAGCAGGAAAGTATGTTTACGCCCGATCAGATCGCCCAGGCGGCCAAATACCAATGCTCCGAAGGGACGCACAATAAAACCCGCCGCAAAAGTGGCCAGCGTAGATAACAGGGCTGCTGTAGGGTTGGTTTTGGGGAAGAACTGGTTGGCCAGCACCGTAGCCAGGCTTCCAAATATGTAAAAATCATACCATTCGATCAAAGTGCCCAGCGAAGAAGCGCCGATCACTTTCCAGATACCGTTCTTTTCTTTCATAAGCAAGTAAATCACCGTCAACTTACGTTAAAGTGCTGATTTAAACAAGGGACAGGGGGATTTCGTGAATCGTGAGTTGTGAGTTGTCAGTGGGGAGTGGGAAAAATTCTGTCATACTACTCACGACTGCCATCTCACGCCTCACTACTCACGCCTCACGATTCACGTCTACCGTTTCCCCATCATCCCGTATCTTTAATACCCCAAAATCATCCGATCGTATGTCATACCCCTACCAGATCAAATCCTTTGAAGAGTACAAAGAAGTCTACCAAAAAAGTATCGAAGACCCCTCCGCTTTCTGGGCATCCATTGCCGAACATTTTACCTGGCGCAAAAAATGGGACACTGTGCTGGAATGGAATTTCAAAGAACCCAAAGTAGAATGGTTCAAAGGCGGCAAACTCAATATCACAGAGAACTGCCTGGACCGGCATATTGCCACAAAAGGCAACCAGCCTGCATTGATCTGGGAGCCCAATGCCCCCGATGAACAGCACCGGACCCTTTCGTATAAAAAACTGCTGGAAAAAGTTTGCCAGTTTGCGTATGTGCTGAAGAACAATGGTGTGAAGAAAGGCGACCGTGTCTGCATTTACATGGGCATGATCCCCGAACTGGCCATCGCGGTATTGGCCTGTGCGCGTATCGGCGCCATTCACAGCGTGGTGTTCGGCGGGTTCTCTGCACAAAGCATTGCCGACAGGTTATATGATGCGCAGGCAGAATTCATTGTTACCTGCGATGGCGCTTTCCGTGGTGCCAAAGACATTCCCTTAAAAAGCGTGATCGATGATGCGCTGATCGGTAACCGTACCGTAAAACGCGTGATCGTTTGTACCCGTACCCGCACACCCGTATCCATGATCAAGGGCAGGGACGTATGGTGGGAAGAAGAAATGAAATATGTCGAAGAGCAGGGCCTCACCTTTATTGAAGCCGAAGAAATGGATGCGGAAGATCCCCTGTTCATCCTATACACTTCCGGTTCTACCGGTAAACCCAAAGGTGTGGTACATACCTGCGGCGGTTATATGATCTGGGCCAATTACACGTTTGTAAACGTATTCCAATACAAAAATGAACAACTGCATTTCTGCACGGCAGATATCGGGTGGATCACCGGCCACACTTACATCATTTACGGCCCATTAAGCGCCGCTGCCACCACCCTGATATTCGAGGGCGTACCTACCTTCCCCGATGCCGGTCGTTTCTGGTGCATTGTAGACAAATTCAAAGTCAATATTTTATATACCGCACCCACAGCCATCCGCAGCCTGATGGGTTTTGGCACCGGTCCTTTATATGGCAAAGATCTTTCCTCACTGAAAGTTCTCGGCACGGTGGGTGAACCCATCAATGAGGAAGCCTGGCATTGGTATGATGAGAATGTGGGTAAAGGCAAGTGCCCGATCGTTGACACCTGGTGGCAAACCGAAACCGGTGCCTGTCTCATCAGTAACCTGGCCGGTATCACACCCGCTGTTCCCAGCTGGGCAACCTTACCCATGCCCGGATTACAGATGGTACTGGTGGATGAGAACGGGAAAGAAGTGGTTGCCGAAGGCGATGAGATCGTTTCAGGAAACCTCTGCATCAAAGCGCCCTGGCCCGGCATCCTGCGCACCACGTATGGCGATCATGAACGATGCCGCACCAATTATTTTGCCACTTATGAGAACATGTATTTCACCGGCGACGGTGCCATGCGCGATAAGAACGGGTTCTACCGCATCACGGGCCGCGTAGATGATGTATTGAATGTGAGCGGTCACCGCATCGGTACCGCAGAAGTGGAGAACGCGATCAATATGCACGCCGGCGTGGTGGAAAGCGCCGTAGTGGGTTACCCGCACGATGTAAAAGGACAGGGTATTTACGCTTACGTGATCTACCAGGGTTCACACGGACAGAATACGCACGGTACGGCAGAAATGATCCGGAAAGACATTACCCAGACCGTAACCCGTATCATCGGCGCCATTGCCAAACCCGATAAGATCCAGTTTGTCAGCGGTCTGCCCAAAACAAGAAGCGGTAAGATCATGCGCCGTATCCTCCGTAAAGTGGCCGAAGGCGAAACCCAGAACCTGGGCGATACCTCTACCCTGCTGGATCCGGCAGTGGTGGATGAGATTAAACATGGGAAGCTATAAGGGCAATGAGAGAATGAGTGAATGAGTGAATGGGAAAGGAAAACTCATTCACGTTAAACTTTATAGCGATACGAGATACGGAACATCTAAGTAGTTGTTTAATAGGATAACGCATTAACTGTGAATAATCAGTCAATCACCGTACTGCTTGTTGCAAGATGATTTCGTACTGGTACAAATAAGGGTATCCTACTTCAGTGGAGGACTTATAGCTAAGTTATAGCTAAGTTATAGCATAGACTACCCAATTGCTATCCGGGTACTATCCGATGGTGGTCCGGTTTCTACCCTGCTGGACCCCGGCAGTGGTGGATGAGATTAAGGGGCAATGAATGGATGATTTTTTTCTTTCCCATTCACTCATCCACTCATTCACTCATTCACTCATTCACTCATTCACTCATTCACTCATTAAATTCCTCACCGCTATCCTTGCTTTACGCAATTCCCTTGTGGCCCTTAAATGCAGCTCACGGTGATACAATACCCATCCGCCCAAGGCACCTATCAGGCTACCCAGTACAATATCAATAAAACGTGCAGAGATCAACACGGCCGGGTTGGCTGTCATGGCTTTTCCTGCTTCGGCCAGCAGTAAGGTAAGCGGGGTGATAAAGATCACCGCAAGGCCATAATGCCGTACTACCAGCATCTCCACAATAAATTGCAGCAACAGGATACTCAGGCAAACCGCCAAGGCACCCGGATGAAAAGAGAGGATCAGCCAGGCAAAACCCAGCCCGATAAATGTTCCCAATATCCGTTGCAGACTTCTCTGAAAAACGTGGCGCTGATCAGCGCCCTGCATAACGGCGATACAGGAAATAGGGATCCAGTAAGGATTGTCCAGTTGCAACAGGTAAGCTATCAGCAGGGAGGTTCCCATTACCAGGCCGATCACGGAAGAAGTGACGACGCCGGCAAAAGGTTGCTGTCTCACTGCATGGGAAGCTACGGCCTGTTGCGGAGGATATTTCCGGATGACCAGTAACGTATACAAAAATGCCAGCACACAGGCCAGTAAAGCGCCCAGGCCTACCATGGCTGTTTTAAAAACGATCGTTTCGGGTTGATAGGGCATACAACTGGCCATGGACAGCAGCATGATGAAAAAGAAATTACCCGGAGGCCTCCTGTAAAAACGACGGGTGATCCAGTGCACCGCAAAGGAAAGAACCCCCAGCATGAAAGAGGATAACCAGGGATTGAAACTGAATGCCAGTCCCACCGAAAACGCAACCATAAAACCCAGCGAGCATAAAATCATGGTACGCATCCGGGCAGCAATATGGGTGGTCGGGATATACAGGATCACCAGGCCGCCCGTACAGGCCAGCAGGGCCTCGTTCAGCCGGCCAAAGAACAGGCCCACCAATAAGGGTAAACCCACACAAAGACCTGCCAGCAAGGGGATATGCCAGAGCCGCTCTGTTTTTTTCAACTCGAGCAATGAGCGTAATTCGCGGCGGATGATATAACGGGTGCGTCTGTTCAATTTGGTGGTGATTAAAGTGCTACCGGAACGAAATTACTCCGGAACAGCCGGTATTCAATAACATACACATGATGCAGAAGATAGTTTGGAAAATTTTGCCTTTCCCCAAAACCCGGAACAGCTTGCTGTAAGCCGGCACTAACCCTTACCCACCCTTTTTCGGTATATTCACAAAACGGCTTTGACCTGCCCGTTACAGCCTAACATATCTTCAATGGCCGGTATACGATTCTTCAATGGCGGTATACGATGTAGAAATTGCAATAATATTATACTCAAATACATATAATTATATTATTCAGAATATTTTTATATTTAATTGAATATAAAAATAGTAATTTTATATAAATTATATTCGAAAGCATATAACCTATGGAACGGCTTGCAGAATTTGTTAAACGAAGACGAAAAAAAACCGCCTTGAGCCAGCAGGAATTTGCTGAACGGGCAGGAGTTGCACTTACGGTTCTTCGTAAGATAGAACAGGGAAAACTCACCCTGCAACTTGAGAAAGTGAACCAGGTATTAAAAATGTTCGGACATGAACTGGCGCCGGTCAGCAGCCGTGAACTGAATGCAAAAGAACCGGCGACAGAATGAGACAGGGAAATGTATTATATGACAACCATATAGCCGGAACCATTACAGAAACCTATGAGGGAGAATACATTTTCCTTTATCACCCGTCTTACCTGGAAGCTACAGGATCCGAACCCATTACCCTAACCATGCCGCTAAGAACGGAGCCTTACAGAGATAAGCGGTTATTCGCTTTTTTTGAGGGCCTGATACCCGAGGGCTGGCTGCTGGATATAGCCAGCAAAAACTGGAAACTCAACCCCAACGACCGCATGGGATTACTACTGGCCTGTTGCCGGAACTGCATAGGTGCGGTCAGTGTTCAACCGAAGAAATCAGGGAATGACTAAACCTTGTCTATATTGTTATGAGCCACTGCCTGCCAACAGCGAAGCGGATTTTCATGACTCCTGCAGCACCCTCTTTTTTGGTACGCCCGAAGCGCCTGAATTGAACTATTCGCTTGATGAAATGGCCGCACTTGCCAAACAGGTAGTGGAAAAAAGCATTGCGGTTCCGGGCGTTCAACCCAAACTTTCTCTTAGCCTGCTGGAAGATACCATGGCCAACACCGGCCATAAACGACTTTCTGTAGTAGGCGTACTGGGCGGCAATTATATTATAAAGCCCCCATCCGGGTACTACCTCGAAATGCCACAGAATGAACATATAACCATGCGAATAGCAGAAGCATTCAGCATCCCGGTTGTTCCTTCCAGCCTGATCAGGTTACAAAGCGGGGAACTCTGCTATATAACCAAACGGATCGATCGCACGGAGAAAGGCGGTAAGATCCATATGCTTGATATGTTCCAGCTGCTGGAAGCAGCAGATAAATACAAAAGCTCCATGGAAAAGATCGGCAAGGGCATCGATGCTTTCTCTGACAATACGCTGCTGGATAAACTGTATCTTTTCGAGATCAGCATCTTTAGTTTCCTCACCGGGAACAACGATATGCACCTGAAAAATTTTTCGCTCATTCACGACGATGGTGGCTGGCACCTGTCGCCCGCCTACGACCTGCTGAATGTAACACTTGTCAATCCTGCCGACACAGAAGAACTGGCTTTGCCAATGGAAGGCAAAAAGAAAAAACTGCGCAGGGAACATTTTGTACGTTTTGGTGCAGGATTGGGTCTGAATGAACGGCAGATCAGATCTACCCTGCTGCGCTTTGAAAAAAACCGTCCGGTTGCATTCCGGTGGATCGATCGCTCATTCCTATCAGCCGGGTATCAGGACCGGTTCAAAAAGATACTGGCAACACGGTATGCATGTCTTTCGTGAAAGGGTTGTCATTTATTACTGTATTTCAGCTGATCCTGCGCGATGATGAAATATTTCAAAACATGCCCCCACATTCATAATAGCAGGTTTGGTATCCTACCGGCTGGCACCTATTGATTGTTTCCCAAGCAGGAAAAATCTGAATTCTTTTACCTGATCCTGATGACGATTGTTATGAGTGGTGCAGGTGATCAACTCATAAAAATGTCTTTCGGGAAAATGCGTTCTAAAAAAGCTAAAACGCCTCACCCGAATTATACAAAAAAGACAGGACTGTGAAGGATCAGACAGCAGGCTTGTTTTCGCAGTCTTCTGTTCATCTACCCTTTCATCAACCCAAACCCTTTTCCCTCCCAGCCCGGAAATAGTTTACTGTCATCATGTATCTTCAGATGCCCATTGGCCACCGAACTGAACACGGAACGGAAATCCGTACTCACCGGCAGATCCCTGCCATCTTCCAGTTCTTCTTTGGCCAAAGTTTTCATGTTGTTGTAAACTTTTCCACCCTGCACATCATTGCCCAATACAAACAGGCAGCTGGCCCTTCCATGATCGGTGCCACCGGTTCCGTTCTGGTGTGCGGTGCGACCGAACTCGGTCATGGTCATCACGGTAACATCATCCTGGTAAGCATCCACATCTTTCCAGAAAGCGGCGATGCTGTCGCTGAAATCTTTCAGGTTACGTGCCAATGCGCCATTCACCGTACCCTGGCCAAAATGGGTATCCCATCCGCCACTTTCCGCAAATGCCACTTCCATCCCCACATCCATCTTGATCAGTATGGCGATCTGCTTCAGTGCATTGCCAAGCGGTGAATTAGGATATACTGCGCCATTAGCAGGCTGATAGTTTTTGATATTGTTCACATTCAGCATCCTGATCGCATCAAAACTTTCTTTGCCCGTTCTGTTCAGGATCTGGCTGGAAGTCTGATCGTACAACTGCTCGAACGACCGGGATGCCAGGCTGGTAGCCAGGGGGTTGCCTCGCATCTGAATAGCAAACTCCTGCAGGTTATTGATGGCCAACGATTCCTGATCGCCATACAGGCTTCTTGGCAGCGAGCTGGTAAGGCTTACGGCACGGAAAGGTGTTCCTTCATGTCCCAACAAACCCACGGCCCGGTTTAACCAGCCGCTGCTGGTGCTTTTACTGAATGGGGTGCCACTTTCCATGTAGTCCTGCGCATCAAAATGGCTGCGGGTATTGTTCGGACTTCCTACGCCATGTACGATGGCCATACGGCCCTCCGTAAAAAAAGGCTGGAAAGCTGCCAGCGAAGGGTGCAGGGCAAAACGGCCATCGAGGTCTAACATCCTGCCTTCGGTTTCTGCCGGACTCATATACAAAGTGGGACGTAAAGCTTTCAGGTGTGCATCTGCATAAGGACTCACCGCCATCAATCCGTCCATGGCACCACGTTGAAAAATGCAGACCAGCACTTTATTCTTTTTATACGGTAACAGGATCTTACCGCTATCGGCAGCCCTGGCTATAAAAGCGGGTACACCACCGAAACCTGCCGCAAACAGCGCCAGGGCGCCTGATTTCATAAATGCTCTGCGATTGACCATACGATTCATTTGTACGTCCTGGCGCCTCTGCAGAAAATCCTCTCGCAAAGGCGCAAAGGCGCGGGTTACTTTCTTTGGAATTCAGGGGAACCGATGATGATACCGGTTACCTGCGATACCGTGTTGGTGTTCCCTGCTACATATACAGTGGTTACCGGCAGGTTCTTTTTACCCAGTGCTTTCTTTTCATTGTTTCTTTCTGCGCGAGTCTTTTTGCCGGGTTGCATATCCATCAGCTCTTTCGGCATCATGGCGCCGTCGGCAGCATTGACTGTATTCTTATCGGCTGCTTCACTGATCTTTTGTTCCAGGTTGGTATCGCGCACCATGGCTGTAAGGCGGCGGATATTATCATCCTGGTCGCGTTCAGGCAATAAGATCTTACTGTAGGTGATCAGCGCCGCTTCTGCACTTTCCGGTTCATGGTTATTATTCAATGCGGCCAGGTTCAGTTGAACACCGGGTATCTTTCCGGTAGCGAATGCCAGTCCAAAATTCATCCGGTTCAGCAATGAACCAGTATTGATCCAGTAACCGGCCCTGTCGGGAAATCCTGTTGGCGCCTGGTAATAATAAAAACGTTGTCCCATCCTTGTGCACCAGTTAAAGATCTGGAAGGGTTGTTGCACATCCGCATTGGTGGCTCGGATGGCACTGATTGCAAACTCAAATGGCGACTTTACCTTTTCACGCAGTGCATTTTTATCCCAGAATTCTTTGCTGTTCACCATGGTGATCAGTACGGTTCGGATATTGCCATTGCTTTTCAGGAATGCGTCCGCCATTCTGTTCACCAGGGCAGCAGAAGGCGTATCGCTCACAAAACGGGTAGCCAGTTTGGTGCTGATGAATTTGGCTGTGGATGGGTGTGTGGCCAGCATCTGTAACACTTCTTTGCCTTCCGCATACCCGCCATTGGCCGGGAAACTGTGTCCGAGAATGGTTTTGGCACGCTCATCATGTTTATCCGCCCGGAACATAAAATCACCTTCCGTTACAAAACCTCTTTGTGCCAGTACGGTTGGATTGGCTGCCTGCATCAGGCGTATTCCTGGTCCTTCCTTATACATCGGCCTGAGACCCCAGCCGGTCAATGCCCTTGCTACAGCGGTCACATCCTGTTGTGTATAGCCCCCATCCACACCCAACGTATGCAGCTCCATGATCTCGCGGGCATAATTTTCATTCAGTCCCTGCGTTTTCCGTGCAGCAAGGGTTTGCTGCAGAATTTTGGCACCGGGTTTTGTGGTATCCTCTGCTACCTGCTGTAACCTTTGTTTGGCCAGCCTGGCCATCGCATTTTTTTCCTGCCTGCGAGCCAGTTCATTATCCATGCTTACGCTGGAAGCATTATCCAGGTATTCGAGCATCGCAGGATGTTTGGCCGTTGCTTCGAGCAAGGTGCTGAAGTTTCCCAGCACATTCGGTCGGATGGCATCGCGTTCATAAGTGAGTACATACTGCTGGCACTGGCCCTTGGTCAATGATACATTGAAATGATTGAACCAGAAATCAGTGAGCAGTTCCTGCAACTGGTTCTGCCCGTATGCCGCCCGTATCAGTTTCTGGTTCACCAGCTGGCGATGCAGTTCCTGCGGCAGTTTATACCACTGCGCATCCATCAGCTTTTTTAACTGTTCACGGTATTCCGGTTTATCGAGGTTCCTGACAGAATCTTTGTTCAGTAAATTATTTTTAGCCGCCACACGGATGATCTGTCCTGCATTCAGGTAACGGTTCACGATGTCTTCATTGTTCATCGTCAACGCCTCATAATTGGTGGAAGGAAGCCGGCGGCTCACTTCCTCATCCGGCAGGTTTCCATCCAGTTGCTGCAGCAGCCAGTTATCCAATCCCATGTCCACCACTTCTTTCACCTGCCCGGGTTCAATACCAAAAGTGAAACGGTTCAACAGGTGTGCCGCTGCCTGCTCCCGGGTAAGTCCCATTTTTTTATACGGCATATTCAGCCTGGGGTCTGCGGTATCCTGATGGCCCTGAACAAAGGCAGACAGCACCGTGATACCAGCCCCCACCAGGAATGTTTGATACATGCGCCGGAAATGCATAGCGTAAATTTTATGTATGACCCAATGGGTACAAAGAGGTTTAACCGTTCGCATTATGTGTAATGAAAAACCCGCTGTAAAACACAGCGGGTTTGTGAATATGATTCCGGCTCTTGTGCCTTTGTGTGCAATATCTCACACACCAAGGCACAAAGGCACGGTTTATCAGGCTGCTTTTTTACTGGCCACACGGTAGAGGATCAATCCCATGGTAGCAAAGAACAGGGCACCCAATATGAAGTAACCACCCTGCGACAAATTATGAACAATACTTTCTTCCATACTGATGGCTTTCAGGAATTTTTCACCGCCGTCGGAGCCCGCCAGGAATGCAATCACCACACCGGCTACGGCACCCCCTGCTACCAGTCCGGTAGCAAACAGGTTACCCTTGCCCAGTTCTTCCTCTTCTGCATTCAGTTGTATATTCTCTTTCTTTTGTTTGGCTTCTACAATACCACGGATAGCACCACCGATGAAGATAGGCAGTGTGGTGGCCAGCGGCAGGTATACCCCGATGGCAAAACTGAGTGATTTGATACCGCATAACTCCATGGTGATGGCCAGGAAAATGCCCACCACCACATATTGCCAGTCGAGGTTCTGCGACAGGATGCCTTTGATCAGCGTAGCCATCAGTGTGGCCTGTGGTGCAGGATATTTATCAGAACCGATGGCATGCTGCACACCCTGCTGTACCATTTCGGTAGTGGGCCTGTCGAGGAATTTTACGGTAAGACCGATCACGATCGAAGAAACAATAGCGCCCACGAACAAAGCGATCTGCTGGTTACGTGGTGTGGCACCTACGATGAAACCACTTTTCAGGTCCTGCGAAGTGGCACCCGCATTGGCAGCCGCAATACAGATCATACCGCCTACCACCAGTACCAGGGGTTCAAAAGCTTTCCCTGTCCAGCCCACGCTTAAGAAGATCAGGCTGGTGCCCATTACGGTGGCAATGGTCATACCACTGATGGGGTTATTGGAAGAACCGATCAGGCCCACAATACGGGATGATACGGTCACAAACAAAGCACCAAACAGGATCACCAGTACACCGATCAGTAATTTCTGGATAAAACTATCTCCCGGAACCTGCGGCAATACCGCGATAAGCACGATCAATGCCAGGCTTCCGACACCCACCACTTTCAGGCTCAGGTCTTTTTCGGTACGCAGAATGCTGGCAGCACCCGGCTGGTTATTGGCTTTCAGGGAAGCCACACTTCCTTTGATGGATTTGATAATGGTAGGGATGGTCTTCAGCAAAGTGATCACGCCGCCTGCGGTTACTGCACCAGCACCTACCTGGCGGATATAGGCATAATAGATGGCAGCTGAATAATCAGAAAAACTATGCGTTACAGGATCCCATCCGCCTTTACCACCGGGTTTGGTGATATCGGCCAGGTAACCCAGTTTAGCCAGCTGCATTGCGATCACTTCACCGGTCACCAGTGTTGACAGCAATGGGATAAAGACCATCCAGCTCAGCACACTACCCGCCACCAGTACACCGGCGATCTTAGGACCGATAATATAGCCCACACCCATATATTCCGGAGTGATCTCACCCGATACTTTGGCCGAAGGAAAAAATTTATTGATCTGCTTAGTGGCATAATACGGTGTTTCAGCGATCACGTGCAGGATCTTCTGCAGGATGGCATAGGCAAAAGCCACACCGAGCCCCCAGAAAGCTGTCTTGGCAAAATCGCCGCCTTTCTCCCCGGCTTTCAATACATCACCACAGGCTGTTCCTTCCGGATAAGGAAGATTCTCATGTTCGTTTACGATCAGTGCCTTGCGCAGGGGTACCATCAGTAAGGTACCCAGCAAACCACCCACGATCGCGAGGATCAGGATGGTGAGGTAGTTAAAATATTCGGCACTGGTGGGAGAAGAAAGGAACAGGAAACCGGGTAAAGTGAACGCCACACCTGCAGCAATACTTTCACCTGCAGAGCCGGTGGTCTGGATGATATTGTTCTCAAGAATGGTTGTCTTCAGAAATTTTCGTCCCAGCGTGATCGCGATCACCGCAATCGGGATGGAGGCTGAAACCGTTAAACCGGCTTTGAGCGCCAGGTATACAGTAGCTGCTCCAAAAATGACCCCGAACAAACTACCCACCAGGATGGATTTCACAGTAAGTTCCTTCATATTCGTTTCGGGAGCAACAAATGGTTTGAAGGATTTTTTTTCTTCAGACATAATAGCAGTTTTAGTTAGCGTAAGGTGTTAGAAAGGGAGGCAAGGTAGTTAAATTGGGTAAGAGGTTAAACTTGGTTAAAGGGGTTAAAAGGAGTTAAACTGGTTAAAAGGGTTGAAGGAGTTACAAGGAGAGTACAGAAGCGGCCATCGGGAAACGATCATAGATCCTTCACCCCAAAGACCAGTTTAACCTCTTTAACTATTTTAACCAGTTTAACCCCTTTAACCAAGTTTAACCTCTTTAACTATTTTAACCCTTTTAACTCCCCCTTTAACCAAGTTTAACCAGTTTAACCCCCTTAACCAAGTTTAACCAGTTTCCAATATCTTTAAAATCCAAAATACAACTTATGAGTGAATTACAAAGCGGCGTGCAGAAAACCGGGATGCCCAGATCCGTTCCGTACATCATTGGCAATGAGGCAGCAGAGAGGTTCAGTTTTTATGGCATCCGCTCTATCATGAGCACTTTCCTGGTGGCGCAGTTCTTTAACCCCACCATGAACCCGATGTTACAGGGTGTGGCAGAAGCCAGGTCCAACGAAATGGTGCACCTGTTTGTAACACTTGCCTATTTTATGCCTTTGGTAGGTGGCATCATGGCCGACTGGTTCTTTGGCAAGTACAAGGTGATCCTGTATGTATCCATCATCTATGCCATCGGTAACCTGTTACTGGCATTGAGTACGCATAACCTGACTTTCTTTACCATCGGACTGGTGGTCATTGCCGCAGCGGCAGGTGGTATCAAATCATGTGTGTCGGCGAATGTTGGCGACCAGTTCGACAAATCCAACGAACACCTGCTGTCTAAAATGTATGGCTGGTTCTATTTCACCATCAATACAGGCTCCATCGTTTCTACGCTGGTGATCCCCATCATTTACAATAAATACGGTCCGGAGCTGGCATTTGGCATTCCGGGTGTACTGATGTGCCTGGCCACCCTTATTTTCTGGATGGGAAGAAAAAGATATGTGCGTGTAAAACCGTCGGGCATCAAAAAGGAGAATTTCATGGTGATCAGCTTTTATGCCATCATCCAGTTGTTCAAAAAGAAGAACGGACAGGCTTTCTGGGAGCGGTTACGTGCTGACCGCGGTTTTTCGGCCAAATCCATCGACGGAGTACAGGCCGTCTACCGCATCCTGATGGTCTTTGCCTTTACGCCCATATTCTGGGCGCTTTGGGACCAGAACCTGGCCGAGTGGGTATTACAGGCCAAGAAACTGGACCTGAACCTGTTTGGTTATACCCTGTTCCCCGAACAGATCCAGACCTTCAACCCCATTTTCCTGGTGAGCATGATCCCCGTAATGACCTATGGCGTATTTCCGTTATTGGAAAAGATTGGATTGAAAGTGACCCCGCTTCGCAAGATCGGGGCCGGGCTCCTGCTTACTGCCCTCACTTTTGTGATCATAGCCCTGATCCAGGAAAGCATTGACCAAGGCGGAAGTCCGAGTGTGTGGTGGCAGATCCTGGCCTACCTGCTGCTGGCCATTGCCGAGATACTGGTGTCGATTACCTGTTTGGAATATGCCTATACACATTCGCCCAAGTCCATGAAGAGCACCATGAGCGCTTTGTACCTGCTGGGTATTTCAGTGGGCAATCTCTTCACCAGCCTGGTGAACAACAGTATTGCCAACAATGGTTTTTTTGCCCAGTTCACCGGCGCCCGTTACTACTGGCTCTTTATCGGTATCATCACCGCCTTCTTTGTGCTCTACCTGTTCGTGGCCAAACGCCTGCCGGAGAAGAGTTATGTAGGCGTAGCGGAGATAGAAGATTAACATCGTGAGTGGTGAATCGTGAATCGTGAATCGTGAGTCGTGAATCGTGAGTGGTCAGTAGGGAGTGGGACAAAATTTCTGTACTGACGACTCACTACTCACTACTCACGACTGACGACTCACCCCTCTCACAAAAAACACCAAAATTGCCCGCTGCGTACTACTTTCGCTTGGCAATTGAACCCTCATGAACATACTACTACTCGGCTCCGGCGGTCGTGAAAATGCGCTGGCCTGGAAAATGGTGAAAAGTCACCACTGTGATAACCTTTTTATTGCCCCCGGAAATGCCGGCACCGCCGAATATGGTACCAACCTGAACCTTTCGGTAACGGATTTCCCCGCCATCAAACAGACCTGCATCGGGCAAAAGATCAATATGCTGGTGGTAGGGCCCGAAGAGCCGCTGGTAAAGGGCATCTACGATTTTTTCCAGAACGACCCGCAGCTGCAGCACATCATCGTGGTGGGTCCATCGGCTGAAGCGGCGCAGCTGGAAGGCAGTAAGGCTTTCAGTAAAAAATTCATGCAGCGCCACCAGATCCCCACTGCCGGATATGCAGAATTTACGGCCGCTAATTTTGAAGAAGGAAAAAAACATATTGCACAACACAGTTTACCTGTTGTGTTAAAAGCCGATGGACTGGCCGCAGGAAAAGGAGTGGTCATTGCCTCCTCACATGAAGAAGCTTTGCAGGTATTTGAAGAAATGATCCTGCACAAACAGTTCGGAGAAGCCAGCAGTAAAGTGGTGATCGAAGAATTTTTGCAGGGCATTGAAGTGAGTGTGTTCGCTTTAACGGACGGGGAAGTATACCAGATCATTGGCCACGCAAAAGATTACAAACGCATCGGCGAAGGTGATACCGGTCTGAATACAGGCGGCATGGGCTGTGTTAGCCCGGTGCCATTCATGGACAATGACTTTATGCGAAAAGTAGAGGAACGCATCATCAAACCCACTATTGACGGGCTTT
Organism: Bacteroidota bacterium; assembly: GCA_016183765.1. Classification (GTDB taxonomy): domain Bacteria; phylum Bacteroidota; class Bacteroidia; order Chitinophagales; family Chitinophagaceae; genus Sediminibacterium. The sequence continues at coordinate 41,588 of JACPEA010000013.1, read as the reverse complement.
ATAAGGAAAAATTACAATATCACGGATTCGTATTTTTCGGGTTGATGAATGTAAACGGCGAACCCTATGTGATCGAATACAACTGCCGTATGGGCGATCCCGAAACTGAAGTGGTGATGCCATTATTGCAAACAGATATCGTAGGATTATTCGCCGCAATGGATAATGGCACGTTAGTTGATGCTAACATCGCATTCTATCCGCAACACTGCGCAACCGTGATGGCTGTGAGTGGCGGATACCCGGGCGATTACAAGAAGGATCTGCCGATCATGGGCCTGGACCATGCACAGGCAGAGGATTCTATTGTTTTTCATGCGGGAACCAAACTGGTGAATGGGGAGGTATATACCAATGGAGGAAGGGTTTTGACCGTTACTTCTTACGGGAACAACATTCCGGAAGCAGTGGCCAAATCAAAGCAACTGCTGGAAAAAATTTCGTTCGAAGGAATGTATTACCGGAAGGATATCGGCTATGAATTTGGTGAATAGTAAGTGGTGAGTAGTGAGAGGGCTTTACAGATCATGTGCCCCTACCTACTCACCACTGACCACTCACTATTTCCAGCTATCTGCTTCAAAACCCCCGAAAATTCAGTATTTTGGCTTTGAGAATCCACTATTTTCAGTCACCTTTGCAAACATTGATCAACACATTCGAACTTTTTATATACAATGGGATTGTTTAACTTTTTCACACAGGAAATTGCCATGGATCTGGGTACTGCCAACACCCTGATCATTCACAACGATGAAGTGGTAGTAAATGAGCCTTCGATCATTGCGCTGAACCGCAATAACATGAAGGAAGTGCTGGCCGTGGGTAAGAAAGCATTGATGATGCACGAAAAGACCCACGAGAGCATCCGTACCGTGCGTCCGCTGAAAGACGGTGTAATTGCCGACTTTAACGCTGCCGAGCTGATGATCAGGGAGTTGATCAAGATGATCTACCCTAAAAAGCCCCTGTTCCCACCCAGCTGGCGTATGGTGATCTGTATCCCATCCTCCATCACAGAAGTAGAGAAACGTGCCGTTCGCGATAGCGCCGAGCAGGCAGGTGCCAAGGAAGTATACATGATCCACGAGCCGATGGCAGCTGCCCTGGGTATCGGGATCGACGTGGAAGAACCCGTAGGTAACATGATCATTGATATTGGGGGGGGTACCACCGGTATTACCGTGATCGCCCTGGCAGGTATCGTGTGCGACCAGAGTATCCGTATCGCCGGTGACGAGTTCACGGCCGATATCATGGAAGCCCTGCGCCGCTACCACAGTTTGCTGATCGGTGAGCGTACCGCAGAACAGATCAAGATCAATGTGGGCGCCGCCATGAAAGACCTGGACAACCCACCGGATGACCTGCCGGTAAATGGCCGCGACCTGGTTACAGGTATCCCAAAACAGATCATGGTCAGTTACCAGGAAATAGCCGAGGCGCTGGACAAGAGCATTTTCAAAATAGAAGAAGCCATCCTGAAAGCCCTGGAAACCACCCCGCCCGAACTGGCTGCCGATATTTACCGCCGAGGTCTATACCTCACCGGTGGTGGCGCGTTGTTACGCGGCCTGGACAAAAGGCTCAGTGCCAAGATCAAACTTCCCGTACATGTTGCAGACGATCCGTTGAAAAGTGTGGTACGCGGTACCGGACTGGCACTGAAGAACTACCAGCGCTTTCCATTTATTATGAGATAACCAGCTGCGGGCTGCGGGCTGTGAGCTGCGGGTAATCGTTTTGGCTCATAGCTCATAGCTCATGGCTCATAGCCGCCTTCGTGAAAAATATCTTCCTCTTCATACGCCGCTACCTTACCTTTCTCAGCTTTCTGCTGTTACAGGTGGCTGCTATTGTGATGTTGAGCAATTCCAGTAAGACGCATCAGTCATTTTTTGCTTCAGCCGCCAATGAAGTGACCGGCAACATCAACAAACACTACAGCGGGTTTCGTGATTATTTTTCCCTGAAAGAGACCAACCGTTTACTGGCAGAGGAGAATGTGCGTCTGCGTAATATGCTGCAATCGAATTTCTCTGTTCCGGATCAATCCAGGCAGGTATTTGTTGATACGCTGGTGAAAGATACCCTGGGACGTTCCCGTAAATTCACCTGGTTACCCGCCAAAGTAGTGGGTAATTCCTATACCCTGCAGAACAATTTCATCACGATAGAACGGGGCAGCAACCAGGGTGTGACCAAAGGAATGGCCGCCGTGGGCTCTTCAGGTATTGTGGGGGTGGTGGTGGAGACCAGCGCCAATTTCAGCAAGATCATGAGCCTGATACACCGCAACAGCAAAGTAAGCGCCATGCTGAAAAAAGATGAAAGTGCCGGCAGTATTGAATGGGACGGTACAGATCCGGGCTATCTTACTCTTCGCAATGTGACCAAAGGAGCCAAAGTGGCTAAGGGAGATACGGTGCTTACCAGCAATTACTCCGCCAATTTTCCACCCAAACTGATGATCGGTACGGTGGCTGAGATCAGTTCAGAATCATCCAGTAATTTCTATAACCTGAAAGTAAAGACGGCCACCAATTTCTTTAGCCTGCAATATGTGTACCTGGTAGCCAATGTACGTTATGCAGAACAGGTTCATTTAGAAAACAACACACCGAAAACACCATGAGCAGCCTGTTGAAAAATATCATCCGTTTTGTGGTATTCATCCTGTTCCAGGTGTATATCCTGAACCAGGTGCCGCCCCTGCATCAATACCTGGTGCCTTACCTGTATTTCCTGTTCATTCTCTGGCTGCCGTTCAATATCAACCATTTCTGGTTACTGGTGATCAGTTTTGTTTTCGGGCTTTGTCTTGATTATTTCACCGGCACTTATGGACTGCATGCTGCACCCTGTGTGCTCATTGCCTATATACGTCCTTACCTGCTGAACCTGCTGTTACCGCAGGAGACCATGGAACAGAGTTATATAGAACCCGGTCATAAAAGCATGGGCTGGGCACCGTATGCACTGTACGCGGGTATCCTCAGTTTCGTACACCATTTTTACCTGGTACTGATCGAATGGCTGCAGTTTGGCAATTTTGTATACTTCCTGGGAAAAGTTGCCGGCACCACCGCCATCAGCTTACTGATGATCTTCCTGGCGGAACTGTTATTCAACCGGAACAGCCGTTACCGGGCTACGAACTAACAAAGACGGGGATCTGCCGTAAACATTAACATCTCTTGAATAACTTTTTTTACAGGGGTTGATACAAGCATACCCCCATTTCAGCAACTTTGTAACCGATAGTATTCAACCACTCATTTCACTTTCTTAGTAAACAGGTATGCCGGTATTCAATCAGAGCAGGGGGCGCATGGTACAGATCATTTTCGCGGTTGTATTCCTGGTCATCATTGGCCAGCTCATCAACCTGCAGCTGTTCTCTGTAAAATACAAGCTGGCTGCCGAGAACAATGCGATCCTGCGCAAAGTGGTGTATCCCGACCGCGGTATCATTTTCGACCACAAAGGCAGGGCCATCCTGGAAAATACCATCAGTTACGACCTGGTGGTCATCCCTTCTGAAACCAAAGGTCTTGACACGGCTTCGCTCTGCGGCCTGCTCAACATTGATACGGCAGAATACAAGAAACGGATCAGGGACCTGATCTTCAAGAACGGTTACGTGAAACCCAGTGTATTTGAACCTTTGCTCACCAACGAAATGTTTGCCCGCCTGAATGAGAATATTTACAAGTTCCCGGGATTCTCACTCACCGAGCGCTCGGTGCGTACCTACCCCTACAGCGCCGCAGGCAATGTGCTCGGGTATATACGCGAGGTAGATACCGCTTATCTCCGTATCCATAAGGACGAAGGCTACCAGATGGGCGACTATGCCGGTATGACCGGACTGGAACGTTACTACGAGAAAGTACTGATGGGACAGAGAGGCGTTAAGAACTTTATCCGCGACAACAAAAGCCGGATACAGGGTCCTTATGAAAACGGCATTTATGATACCGCTGCCGTTGCCGGAAAAAACATTCATACCAGTCTTGATGTAGAACTGCAGAAACTGGGCGAAAAACTGATGACCAACAAGGTAGGCAGTATCGTGGCCATCGATCCCCAAACAGGAGGTATCCTCTGTATGGTCAGCGCCCCTACCTACAACCCCAACTACCTTACCGGCAGCCAGAACAAACGGCACCTGGCCGATCTTTTACTGGATCCCCGCCTGCCACTGAACAACCGGGGACTGACCACCCGTTATGCACCGGGTTCTACCTTTAAGACCGTGGTAGGCATTATCGGCCTGACAGAAGGTGTGGTTGACCTGAACACTTCGGTGGTTTGTCCCGGTTACTTTACCGGCTGCGGAACAGGCAAACCCAAGTGCCTGGACAGAGGCGTATTCCAGTTCACCAATGCAGTGGCACATAGCGATAACAGCTATTTCTCAACCGTATACAAGCGGTTACTGGAGCAGAACAAATTTCCCTCAACCGATAGCGCTATTGCGGCTTTTAATGTGTACGCCAATTCTTTTGGCCTGGGTCATAAGCTGGGGGTAGATCTTCCATTCGAAAAAACAGGCCTGATACCCACTGCTTCCAACTACTATAAAGAGTTCGGACGTAAATTATTTCCCTGCAACCTGATCTCGAATGCGATCGGACAGGGTAAGGTAGAGACCACACTGGTACAGTTAGCCAATGTAATGGCCATCATTGCCAATAAGGGCTGGTACTACACCCCGCACCTGGTAGATTCCATAGAGGGGGGTGATGAGGAAGGCCTGCTGGATGGTTTTAAAGTAAAGCGCCATGCAGATAGCCGTATCCCGGAATCCGTATTCAATTCCGTACAGGATGGCATGCAGGCCGTGGTAGAATATGGTACCGCCGTACGATCCAAAATACCGGACATCATCATGTGCGGAAAGACCGGTACCGTAGAGAACTACGCAAAAGTGAACGGCGTTATGAAAAAGCAGCCTGACCACTCTTTCTTTGGCGCTTTTGCACCACGCGATAACCCCCGGATCGCCATTGCGGTGATTTGCGAGAACTCGGACCAGGGTGCACGCGTAGCGGCCCCTATTGCCAGTCTGATCGTAGAAAAATACCTGAGAGACTCCATCAAAGGAAAAGAGCGCCAGGCCATGGTAGAGGATTATACCAACAGGGTATACCTGCCGCCCGTAATGCGTATGGCAATCGCCAAACAGGATTCACTGCGCAAACTCAGGGAGAACCAACAATTGCTGGAACAGAAACTGAATAAGAAGGAAAGCGATGAAGGTACGGATGAAGAAAGTATCGGGGAAGAGCCCACCGAGCCAGGTGTTACCCCGGCAGCACCCGTGAAAAAAATCCCGCAACCCAAACCGCTTCCCAAAAAGAAACCGGACACAACCCCGGCGGCTCTAACAAACGATGACAGAAAATATAAAAGAAGTGCCAGGTAATGAATAACCGCAACAATACAATATCGCAGGGGGTTGACTGGACCATTATCTGGTTATATGCCATCCTGGTAGGCATCGGCATCCTTTGCATTTTCATGGTAGAGTACCGGATAGATTCGAACTGGTTACAGAGTTTCCTGGGTGGCAAGACCAACTACAGCAAACAACTCATCTTTGCGGGGTTCTGTGCCATCGTGGCCACTTTTATCCTGCTGACCGACAGCAAACTCTTCACGGCTTTTGCCAACCTGTTATATGCGTTGGGCATATTACTGATGCTGGCCACTTTTGTATTGGGTAAAAACATCAATGGCTCAAAAAGCTGGATCCCGATCGGCGGAGGTTTTAACCTGCAGCCCGCTGAGCTTTGTAAAATATTTACGGCACTGGCATTGGCCAAATTCATTTCACGCCAGGAAACCGATTTCAGCAAATTGCGTTCACAGCTGATCGCAGGTTTGATAGCAGCTGCACCTGCCCTGCTTTCCATTTTACAACACGAGCTGGGCCTGGCCCTTGTATATTCCGCTTTTCTGATAGCGATGTACCGGGAAGGACTGCCCGCGCAGATCCTGATCGTAGGCTCTTCCTTTGTCATCCTGGTAGTGGCCACACTGATACTTGACCCGGATGTGCTGGCCATCTCGCTTACGGTGATCGCTGCCCTGATCCTGCTAGTGCTACGCAAGCAAGCCAAAAAAAGCAAACGGCTGATGATGCTGGTGGTGGGCATCTGGTTGTTGTGCGTGGGCACACAACGGTTTGTGGTGCCCTATATTTTCAACAACGTACTGGAGTGTTACCAGAGTACCCGTATCTACAGCATGGTGGGTAAGGAATACGATTGCAGCCAGAACAAAAAATCAGAAAGGAAAGTCGGCGAAAAAGCAGCCCGCAAACCGGATGATTACAATGTACGCCAGAGTAAAATAGCCATTGGCTCCGGCGGATTGACCGGAAGAGGATTCTTAAAAGGCACCCAGACCCGCGGTAAATATGTACCGGAGCAACATACCGACTTCATTTTCACCTCGCTGGGGGAGGCTTTCGGTTTTATAGGTTGTTTTGTATTCCTCTGTATCTATCTGTTACTGCTGTTCCGGATCGTAAAGATTGCCGAACGGCAGCGAAGTACTTTCAGCCGGGTATATGCATATAGCGTGGCGAGTATCCTGTTCTTTCACATCGCTGTAAATGTGAGTATGACCATCGGTCTGTTCCCCATCGTGGGTATTCCTTTGCCGCTGGTCAGTTATGGAGGTTCTTCGCTGCTCACTTTTACGATACTCATTTTTGTTTTATTAAGACTGGATGCCGACAGGCAGATGGTATTACGATAAGCAGAGAATTTATAAGCTTCCGCGACTGTATTGTAGCTGTGTAATTACCTTCGTGTCTCTTTTCAAACCGTACTAATTACCCTATCGGGCAATTCATGAAAATCATTCCGCTTTCAGAAGGCAGTTTCACCATCGACAAAACCAAAGTGTTTGTTCCCTTCGATACATCTTCCGAAGAGCTCAATAACCGCCCTGTGGGCAGTTTACTGGTAGAAATACAACCCTTTGTGGTCATCACTGAAAAAGATGTGATACTGCTGGATACGGGATTGGGATACAATGACCGCAACGGCGCTTTTCAATTACACCAGAACCTGGCAAAAGCAGGTATACAACCCTCCCAGATAACCAAAGTGCTGATGAGTCATTTACACAAGGACCATGCAGGCGGTGTAACCATCAAACAGGAGAACGGTCACGACCGTTTCCTGAGTTTCCCCTATGCCACCTGGTATGTACAGGAAAGAGAGTTTGCGTATGCCATGGAAACAGCTTCCGCATCTTACCTCACCGAAGACTTTTCGCTACTGGGCGAGTTCAGTAAAGTGGTCTGGCTCACAGAAGATGAAGGCATGATCGACGGGTTTATCCGTTACCAGGTTACAGGTGCACACAGCAAGTTCCACCAGGTATTCTGGATCGGGGAAAACGGGCAAACCGTTTTTTTCGGAGGTGATGTTGCGCCACAACTGCAACAGATGAAGAGCCGTTTTGTAGCCAAATACGATTTCGACGGAAAAAAAAGCATGGAACTGCGCCGGCAATGGTGGGAAGAAGGACAGGCCGGGAACTGGACCTTCTTATTTTACCACGATATCAAAAGTCCCGTCTGGCCCGAACAAAGAGGGTAATGAGATAGAGGTACAGTTATTGCTTGCGCTGTACTTTACTTCTGCGTTGCTGTAATTCTTTTCGTACGGCGATCATAAAATCCCTGTCAACCGTAAGCGCCTTATTTACGCGTTCATCCGTATTCAGTATCTTTTTAAATTCGGAACGGTATTTTTTACGAAGGTTCAGCATATCTTCTTCCATCGCCAGCACGTCTTCCTTTTTGTTCTGCCGCAGTTTTCGCAGTTCTGCCGTATAGCCGTAATATACCGGCCAGAACTTCTGTGCTTCATCATTGGTCAAAGCCAGTTGTTTGGTAACAAAAGCCATTTTCAGTCCGATGATATTCTGGGAAGCAGGTGCAGACGGGGCATCAGCCGGCTGTGCCTGCGTGGTGAATACCAGGCAGCAGATCAATAACAGGCTGTTAAAAAATTGTTTCATCATCATTCCTCTTTCTCTGAAATTACGGGTTCGTAAACTTCGGCATTTTCGGTAACATATTGTTTCAGTTCCTCGTCACTTACGTTCTGAAGATGATTTTTTACTTCGGCCATATCTGCTTCGGTGGCCAGTTGTACGGTGGCGGGCGCAGCGGCAACATGCTCGGGGTTATCCAGGTATTTCAGCAGGTCGGCTTCACTCACTTTATCCAGTTGGGAAGACAGGTCAAGAGACGGGTATTTACCCTCTTCGATATTAGCGGGATTATCGGTAAACAGAAAGGCGCCGGTGATCAGTACGCCGGCAAACACAGCTGCCGCTGCATATTGCATCCACCTGCGGGCAATGCGTAAACTAACCCGTTTTGCGCCAACAGCCTGCTCACGACGCGCATGGCGTGCCAGGTCGGCCTGAACAAAATAATCGGCCGGGATCTCGTATACATTTTCCTTACCAATGGTACTAAGCAACGGAGCTATCTCCTCCAATTCGGTCTTTATTACGGTAGAACTTTGGATGGTCGAAAGGATGGTGCCAGGCAGCTGCTCAAAATAACCATCGGGCACTTCATACACTGGAACGGAAGCTTCGCTCAGCAATGCCCCGATACGGATCCTTTCCGCTACCACATCGGCAAAAGAAGCAAAATACCCTTTGGGAACGGTATACAACTCCATAACCCCGATCCCCGCTACCAGCGGTGCAATGGGGCTTAATTCCTCTGTGATATGTGCTCTGTTGTTCATGTATTGCTGTTTTGACAGCCTCTTATCTGTAAAGTTTAATAATTCCTGATGAACTCCTCTATTTTACGGGCCGCATGATGGTAACTGGCCTTCAAAGCGCCCTCACTGGTATCCAGGACACGGCTCATCTCCTGGTAAGGCATTTCATCATAATACCGGAGATTGAATACCACTCTCTGTTTTTCTTTTTTTTTCTGTATCGCCACCTGCAAACGCCACTCCAGTTTATTGGCATCAAAATTACTGTCAGACCGCACTTTATTACTCAACCCCGCTTCTTCCGTATCCAGGCTGACGGTGCCCCTCTTTTTCTGCTGCTCCAGGAATGTCAAGCCTTCATTAGTGGCAATACGGTATAACCAGGTGTACAGTTGACTGTCTTCCCGGAAATTTTCCAGTCCCTTCCAGACTTTGATAAAGACATTCTGCAAAACATCATTGGCATCATCGTGTTCCACCACCAGCCTGCGCACATGCCAGTACAATTTCTCCTGGTACTTTTTAATGATCGCCGTAAATGCCTTTTCCTTGGTAGCAGTCTGGTGAAACTGGAACAATAACTCCTTATCGTCAGCGTGCATGCAGGTATTTTTATAAATATAACAAACAACTGTTTGACTTCCAGAAACAACGGAAGTTTAATCAATACCAGCGTATTAACTAACGATCATTAGCCGAAAACATTGCTGCTATTGGATTAAAGACGTTTTTTTGTTAGTACCATTTTCTGTAAAAGAAGTAACTTGGGCTTCGCAAGTAAATTATGCCCTCTTCTTTATATATCAACAATTTCAAAAGGAATGTAACAGACAAGTATACCATTTACAACAGTCTGTTCTCCGCCCTGCCCTTTTCCGGTATCGCCAATGTTGGTGCCTTACTGCCTATTTTACTGCAAGCCTGTATGGAAGGTTATGCAGAGGGAAAGAGTCCGATGCAGATCATCGATCATTTCTTTGAACAGCATACCCATGTTAAAAAAGATGACGAAAAAATTGACCGGCTCTTCAAATTCGTACAGTACATAGAGCGCCAGGTGGTATTATTTGACGCCATTGAAGATGCCGCTTTCACCACCGTGAACGATATGGATGGCGCCGGAAGTCTGAAAGCCCTGTACAATGAAGCCGCTTTTGCGGGTAAAACACAGGCATTAAAAAACAAACTCCGCAAGTTCAAGGTACGCGTGGTACTGACCGCACACCCTACCCAGTTTTACCCGGGCAGCGTATTGGGCATTATTCACGACATGAGTGAAGCCATCGGCAAGAACGATTTTCATACCATTAACCAGTATATCCAGCAACTGGGTATCACACCCTTCTTTAATAAAAAACAGCCTACCCCTTATGATGAGGCGGTAAACCTGATGTGGTACCTCGAAAATGTGCTGTATCAGTCCATCGGGAATATTTACAATCATATTGCCAGCGAGATCTTTGAGAGTGAATACGACAGTGATAACCCTTTTATTGAACTGGGCTTCTGGCCTGGTGGCGACCGCGACGGCAACCCCTATGTCAATGCCGCCACCACTTTACGGGTAGCTTCCGCCTTGCGCAGTGCCATTATTGTATGTTATTACCGGGATGTCCGGAAACTGACACGACGCCTTACGTTCAGTGGGGTTGACACCCTGATCCACAGCCTGGAACAGCAGCTGTACGAGAATGTGTTCCGCCCCAACGAAAACAATCATATCAGCAAACAGGAATTGCTGCAGCAACTTACAGCCATGCGCAAACTGGTGCAGGAGAAACACCATGCTTTGTTCCTGCAGCGGATAGACAGCCTGATCCATAAAGTAAAGATATTCGGGACCCATTTTGCGGGGCTTGATGTAAGGCAGGACAGCCGCATACACACCCAGGTACTGGTGGATATCAACACCACACTGCAAAGCCAGGGGCAACGCGGCATACTGCCGGCCAAATATGCAGGCCTCTCGCAGGAAGAGAAGATCAAAGTACTGTCTTCACTGGATATGAAACCGGATGTTCAACTCTTCCCGAAAGGCATCACCAGGGATACGCTGGAAAGCATGTATGCCATACAGTCGATCCAGCAGATGAATGGGGAAGCCGGTTGTCACCGATACATTATCAGCAACTGCCAGAGTGCCGTGAATGTGATGGAAGTGTTTGCCCTGTTCCGTCTCTGTGGCTGGAAAGCGGAGCAGCTCAGCATCGACATCATCCCCCTGTTCGAAACCATCGATGACCTGCAGGAAGCAGAAAGCATCATGGAGTTCCTGTACACGCATCCTGTTTATAAACAACACCTGAAACAGCGCCACCAGCAACAGACCATCATGCTGGGCTTCAGCGACGGAACCAAAGACGGCGGCTACCTGCAGGCCAACTGGAGTATTTATACCGCCAAAGAGAATCTGACCGCCATTTCACGTAAATACGATATCAAAGCCAAGTTCTTCGATGGCCGTGGCGGACCACCTTCGCGCGGGGGGGGCAAGACCAATAAATTCTATGCCTCACTGGGTACCAATATCGAGAACGAAGAGATACAGCTGACCGTTCAGGGACAAACGATCACATCCAATTTTGGAACCATCCAGTCATCACAATACAACCTGGAACAATTGCTCAGTGCGGGGATCAGTAACGAACTATTCTCCGACAACCGTATGCTACTGTCGCAACACGACCGGTTCTTACTGGATGAATTGGGCAAACTGAGCTACGAAGCTTACCAGAACTTCAAAACGCACCCACTCTTTTTGGCATACCTGCAGCAGTTCAGTCCGCTGAATTATTACAGCAAAAGCAATATTGCCAGTCGCCCCTCCAAACGCGGCAGTGGTGGCGGGCTCCGCTTTGAGGACCTGCGCGCGGTTCCTTTTGTAGGTAGCTGGAGCCAGTTGAAGCAGAATGTGCCCGGCTATTTTGGTGTAGGCACGGCCCTGCAACACATGAAGGATAAGGGTTTGTGGGAGGATGTAAAAGCTATGTTCCGGAACGTATTGTTTTTCCGGACACTGATCGATAACAGCATGATGAGCATGCTTAAATCATCTTTTGCGCTAACCCAGTACATACAGGAGGATCCGGAATACGGAGAGATCTGGAAGCTGATCAAACAAGAGTTCGATCTTACGGCAAGCCTGGTACTCGAGTTATCAGACAGTACGCAGCTGATGCAGGACGATAAGACCGGCCGGGCTTCCATACAGATGCGCGACAAGATCGTATTACCGCTGTTGACTATCCAGCAATATGCATTACACCAGCTGCACAACACAGAAGCTGATACGGCCACAAAAGAAATATATGAGAAACTGATCACACGCAGTATGTTCGGCATCATCAATGCTGCGCGGAACTCGGCATAAGGAATGCTGTGGTGATTTATGACTGGGCATCCGGTTTGTTATCCTTCCATCCCCATAAATGCAGGCAGGCATAGGTTCTGTAGGGGCTCCATCTGGCAGACAGTTTCAGCATTTTGGCTTTCATTTCTTTTTTATGGGAGGGATCGATGCGGTAAAGTTTGCACATGGCCTGTTGTATGCCCAGGTCGTCCACAGCAAATACATCTTCACGTCCCAGGGTAAACATCAGCAGCATTTCAACCGACCATTGACCGATACCTTTGATCTGCACTAAGAGATCAATAATCTCTTCGTTGCTCATGGCCAGCAATTTTTTATCGGTGATCTTATGTTCGATGCAGAAAGCGGCCACGTTATGCACATAACTCACTTTTGCATTGCTCAACCCGATAGAACGAAGTGTTTCGGCGGGAGTATCCAGCACCTGCTGTGGTTTGGGTTCCTTGCCCTTATACAGTTCCAGGAAACGTTTAAAGATCACTTTGGCCACTTTGGTACTCAGCTGCTGGCTGATGATGCTGGCCATGATGCGGACGGGAATATTGGGATGCAGCTTCAGTTCATGCAGCTCTTCACCAAGGACCTTTGCCAGTTTTTTATCTTTCTGCAGGTGTGTCAGGTACTCCATGCGGGTAAGTTAAGTATTTTGCAAAGCCATGCAAAGAGAAATTAGACCAACGGCAGACGGCTCTCATACCATTGCCATACCGGGGATGGATGTGACCTATCATAGTCACCACGGCGCTATTGGTGAAAGCAGGCATGTGTACATAGAAGCGGGTCTGCAACCATTGCTGGCAGCAAAACACAACCAACCTATACATATTTTTGAAATGGGATTGGGAACCGGCTTGAACGCTTTACTTACCTTACAGGAAGCCCGCATACAGCAACATCCGATCCGGTACACGGCTGTGGAATTGTATCCATTGACAACAGATGAGATCTCGCAGATCAATTACGGAACACTGCTGCAATGCCAGGAGGATTTCCTGGCCATACACAGGGCAGCATGGGAAACAGAAGTCAGGCTGGAGCCTTTCTTCACCATGCAGAAACACAAAAACTCCCTGCTGGCACTGGAAAAAGCCGACCCGTTCGACTGTATTTATTTTGACGCTTTCTCCCCCACCCACCAACCGGAACTCTGGACAGAAGCGGTTTTTGCAAAACTGTACCGGATGCTATCGCCGGGGGGTACACTGGTCACTTATTGCAGTAAATCGGTTGTACGCAAAGCCATGATGGCCGCAGGTTTCACCGTTGAAAAGATCCCCGGCCCCTGGGGCAAACGCGAAATGGTAAGAGCAGGCAGGAAATGAACCAATTAACAAATTCGCGAATAATGGATTAACGGGTTGAAACCATCCGAAAATTCGCTGATTCATTATCTGACAATCTTTATATTTTGTAGCTTACCTCACTAATCGCCACACCATGCAACGCCATCTAACCTCTTTAACCATTTTAACCCCTTTAACTATTTTAACCCTTCTAACCATTTTAACCCTTCTAACCTTCACCACCGCTTCTGCACAGCATACGAACGAACAGACCATCCGTTCCATACTCAACAGGCAAACGATCGAATGGAACAAAGGCAATATCGAAGGTTTTATGAAGGGGTACTGGAACAGTGACAGTCTTTTGTTTGTAGGAAAGAACGGCCCAAAATACGGTTACCGGACCACACTTGAAAATTACCGAAAAAGTTATCCGGATACTACGGTAATGGGCAAGCTGCAATTCACCATCCTGAAAGTGGAAGCCCTTTCGCCCGACTGTTATTTTGTATTAGGCAAATGGCAGCTGACCAGGACCATTGGTGATGTTAGCGGTCATTATACATTGATCTTTCGCAGGATCCGTGGTGAATGGGTGATTGTGGCAGATCACAGCAGTTAGTGTAATATTCTGAACGATTCAGCGACTCATTTATTCATCATACAAAATACGATCTTATGATACTGATTATACTGGGTATTATCCTACTGGTAGTCGCCATGCGGCTGAACAAAGAAAGAGAAGAACTCCGAAAAGTTGCGACCGGAATGCGAATCAGCGGTCTAGCCATAGTAGTCATTGGCATAGCCACTTCCTGCATCAAACAGATCGATGCAGGACAGATCGGTGTAAAATCACTCTTCGGGAAAGTGGACAATTCCATACTTACCAGTGGACTTAACTTCATCAACCCTTTACTCGAAATAAGTACCGTTGATATAAAAACACAGAACTATACGATGAGCGGCGTACACGACGAAGGCGACAAAAGTGGTGATGATGCCATCCGGGTGCTGACGGCAGATGGTCTGGAAGTAGTGATAGACCTGACGGTTTTATATCGTGTCATCAGCATCGAAGCACCCAATATTGTGCGAGAGACAGGGCTTGACTACCGTGATAAGATTGTTCGTCCTTTAACCAGGACCAAGATCCGGGATAATGCTGTATATTTTACCGCTGTAGACTTATATTCAACCAAACGGGACCTGTTTCAGGACAGAATATTCAAAAGTATTGAGACCGATTTCAAAAAGCGCGGGCTGGTACTGGAACAGTTACTTGTTCGGAATATTACCCTGCCCAATACTGTCAAAGGATCCATTGAGGAGAAGATCAAAGCAGAACAGGATGCCCAGAAAATGGAATTCGTATTACAGAAAGAAAAACAGGAAGCAGAAAGAAAAAGAGTGGAGGCGCAGGGCATTGCAGATTATCAACGCATCATCAGTTCCGGATTGGGTGATAAACAGTTACAGTATGAACAAATACAGGTGATGAAAGGACTCATCACTTCACCCAATGCCAAAGTAATCATTATGGGTGGAGGCAAAACACCTGTCATTCTCGATGCCAAAGATGGTAAAAACTAAACCTTTGTTCGGGAACAGTACTTACCTGTCAGGCAATGTTTTCATCTCGCTAACCTGGGTGGCCGTTAATCGGGCAAATACAAGATACCCGCAGAACACGCCTACCACCGATGAAACAATATCGAGATAATCAAAAGTCCTTCCAAATACCGGGATCAGTTGCAGGTATTCATTGATGATGACCAGCAAAAGGCCAAATGAACAGGTAAACCCCAGATCACGGGTCGTCTGCAATCGAAAATAACGCTGAAAAAACCAACAAGCCCCGAAAGGCAACAGGAAGGATCCTATCAGGTTAGGCGCAAATCCCACCAATGGTCTCAGCGAAGGAGGAATAGGTACCAGTGGCCTGATGATGAATTTGATGATCCAGATAAGCAAAGTACCCAGGATCACCACCCGCCTGGAAATATGCTTCAGGTACATGCGAAATGGTTTCTCACCTGAAAGTAAGCAAAACCCTACGCACTTGATTTACTGCTGCGGATTATTTTACAGGTCCGAAGGAACTAATCTTCAAAATGAAGCGGTTTACGCCATAAACGGATCACCCACCAGAGATAAACGGCCAGGCTGGCTATAAACCAGAGATAGAAAAGAATATTGCCCAAACGCAGGTGATCATGTACAAATGCCAGGTCGTACATGATACCCGCCGTAGAATTGATGGCCATCCACAGCAATCCCAATGACATCGTATTCACGATCCGTAACATATATTCCCTGATACCTGGCTCCATGAAAAATAAGGTTGATTACTAATTACAAGTTAGACCGATTATTGTTGTCAAACAAGTGCTGGCCGGCAGGGTAAAAGCATCTAAATTTTTGAAGCGGTCGCTCGGCTCCGCCGAGTGACGTCTATCCCGGGGCTTCCAGCCTAAAAGTCAAAAAGCTGCAATACCCGTACTCCCCAGGGCACAGAAAGATCAGTCAAAACTCTGGTTGCTGGCAGCTGCCAGTTTCAGGATGCGGTCGAATTGTGCAGGAGTAAGATCATTATAGAAATAATAGATCGGATCAACCGGTATACCGCCCCTGTGCACTTCATAATGACAGTGCGGTGCCGTACTTTTTCCGGAATTGCCTACATAACCGATCACTTCGCCTCGTTTAACGGTTTCACCCACCCTTGCTTTGATCCGAACCATATGTCCGTACAGGGTCTCATATCCAAAGCCGTGTGAGATCACTACCCGGTTACCATAACCGCCGGTATTGTAGCCCGCGTCTTTTACACGACCATCGGCCGTGGCATAGATAGGCGTACCCATCGGTGCACTGAAATCCAATCCCAGGTGTGCCCTCCGGTCTTTATATACCGGATCGATACGGTAACCGAAACCCGAAGCAATCCGGTTCAGGCTCTTGTTACTGATGGGTTGTATGGAAGGTGTGGCAGCCAGTAGTTTTTCTTTGTTCTTCACCAGGTTGCCGATCTCATCGAAAGATTTTACCTGGTAGGCGGTTCGCATGGAGAGGTTATTCAGCTGTGCTGCGATACTTTCAACCAGTTCGGACTCACCCATGCTTTGTACCAGTTTCACCTCTTTTTTCAGTTCAATGTCCTTGATACGGGCGCTATCAGGTATGGGCTCGGCCCCGAAGATGGAACGGTAAACCCCATTGTCGCGATTCTCGATCTCATTCATTTTCAGTTCCAGCTGTTTCAGCCGTTCCATGAAAACGCTGTAATTATTGCTCAGGTCCTCATTCTGCTGGCGCAGGTATTTTTCTTTTGGAGAGTCGATATAACGGAAAGCGATGGCAAAAATAATAGCGCCGGTAACAATGGAAGCGGCAATGAACCCGATCAACTGTAATAACCGTACCCGCAGGGGAACTTCCAGTTTCTCGTACCGGAGGGTATGGGTATTATAGTAGTATTTGACCTTTTTCATTAGCGATCCTGCTTGGGGGTGCATGGATGGGTCGTGGATCACGGATAAAAGCCGCTCTACCCTACGATTCAAGCCTCACGATTCACCGTTTCACGCCCCGATTCCTTACCTTTGATGCCCTTAAAAAGCTTCCAAATATAGTTTCTAACGCCCTAACAATTTGTTTAAAATTTTCAGATAGATGATGACCAGTGCCGAAATACGTCAGAAGTTCCTGGATTTTTTTGCCTCCAAAGGCCACCAGATCGTGCCCTCTGCACCCATCGTGGTGAAAAACGACCCTACCCTGCTCTTTACCAATGCAGGTATGAACCAGTTCAAAGACTATTTCCTGGGTAATAAAAAAGCCTCCAGTCCCCGTATCGCCGACACGCAGAAATGTTTGCGCGTAAGCGGAAAACACAACGACCTGGAAGAAGTGGGCGTGGATACCTACCACCATACCATGTTCGAAATGCTGGGTAACTGGAGTTTTGGTGATTATTTCAAAGCCGAAGCCATTGCCTGGAGCTGGGAACTGCTGACAGAAGTATACCAGCTGGATAAAGACCGTTTATATGTGAGCATTTTCCAGGGCGATGAAAAAGAGAACCTGCCCAAAGATGAAGAAGCTTTTGCCGAATGGAAAAAAGTGATCGCGGAAGACCGGATCTTACCGGGTAACAAAAAAGATAATTTCTGGGAAATGGGCGATACCGGTCCCTGCGGTCCCTGTACCGAGATACACGTGGATTGCCGTAGTGATGAGGAACGGAAAAAAGTGGATGGCAAAACACTCGTAAACAACGATCATCCGCAGGTGATCGAGATCTGGAACAACGTATTCATGCAGTTCAACCGCCTGAAAGACGGCAGCCTGCAGCCCTTACCCGCCCAACACGTGGATACCGGTATGGGGTTTGAACGGTTGGTGCGCGTGATCCAGGGCAAACAAAGCAATTATGATACCGATGTGTTCACCGGTACCATCGAAGCCACAGAAAAGATCACGGGGAAAAAATACGATTACGGCAACAGCAAAGAAGCCATCGCCTTCCGGGTACTGGCCGATCATATCCGTGCCATAGCTTTTGCCATTGCAGACGGGCAATTACCCTCCAATAACGGCGCAGGTTATGTGATCAGGCGGATCCTGAGAAGGGCAGTACGGTATTACTATTCATACCTCGATTACAAACAACCCCTGTTGTTCCAGCTGATGCCCTTGCTGGCCAGGCAGTTTGAGCAGGTATTCCCGGAACTCCACAAACAACTCGATTTCGTAAGTAAAGTGGTGAAGGAAGAAGAAGATGCTTTCCTGAAAACACTGGATAAAGGATTAAAACGCATCGATGATATCATTGCCCAATCCAAAGAACAGATCGAAGGCAAAGCGGCATTTGAACTGTTCGACACTTTCGGTTTCCCCATTGACCTTACCCGACTGATCGCTTCAGAGAACCGGCTCACTATTGATGAGAAAGGTTTTGAAGCAGAAATGCAGCAACAGAAAGACCGCAGCCGTGCAGCCGGAACCGTTGACACCGAAGACTGGGTGGTGATCACCGATACAACCCTGAATGAATTTGTCGGTTATGATTCTCTTGAGATCAGGAGCAAAGTAACCAGGTACCGCAAAGTAAAGGCCAAAGGCAAAGAAGCTTACCAACTGGTACTGGAAGCCACGCCTTTCTATGCAGAAAGCGGCGGACAGGTAGGTGATACCGGCACACTTGATTTTGATGGCGAACAGGTTGAAGTGACCGATACCAAAAAAGAGAATAACCTGATCATTCATTTCACGGCTACCCTGCCTGTGAACATACAGCTGCCGGTAATGGCCAGGGTAGATGGCAGCAAACGACATGCTACCACCATACACCATAGCGCCACCCATTTACTGCACGCCGCCTTACGCAAAGTGCTGGGCAACCATGTGGCACAAAAAGGAAGCCTGGTGAACGAGGAGCAGCTTCGTTTCGACTTCTCACATTTTGCCAAAGTCAGTGATGAAGAGATCACACAGATCGAAGCCATCGTGAATGAAAAAATACGTGAGAATATTCCCGTATACATCACCGAAATGAGCAAGGAAGATGCCATCGCCATGGGCGCCATGGCTTTGTTTGGCGAAAAATACGGAGACCTGGTACGCGTAGTGGTGATGGACAAAAACTATTCCATCGAACTTTGTGGAGGTACCCATGTAGGACATACCGGTGAATTGGGTTTCTTCAAGATCAAACATGAATCTGCAGTAGCCGCTGGTGTGCGCAGGATAGAAGCCGTGAGTGGAAAAGCAGCAGAATCGCTGATACATGAGCAGTTTGAACAGGTGCGCTTTATCCGCGAAGCGCTTAAAAACCCGAAAGAGATCAGCAGAGCCGTAGAAGTTTTGCAGTCTGACAACAGCGAACTGAGAAAACGCATTGAGAGCCTGGAAGCCAAACAGTTGCTCGTAACCAAAAAAGAACTGTTGGAGCGTACAGAAAGCATACAAGGCATTAATTTCCTGGGTGCCGTAGTGGAAGTAAGCAGTGCAGACAACCTGAAGAAACTCTGTTTCGAAATAAAAACAGCCCTTACCGATTATGTAGTGGTACTGGCCGCAAATGTGGATGGTAAGGCACAAGTGGCTATTCTGCTGGACGAGGCTGTAAGTGCAACCAAAAACCTGGATGCGCCAAAGATCATCAAAGAGCAGGTGGCCGGCCTGATCAAAGGCGGCGGCGGCGGACAAAAAACGCTGGCCACAGCCGGTGGCCAGGATGCTTCTAACCTGCCTGCCGTGATCGAAAAGGTCAGGTCCTTACTGTCCTAAGACCTAATACATATACAGCCACAGTTGTTCCGTAACCGACCTGACAGCTGTGGCTGTTTGTTTTCCGCACCCGCACTTATTACCGGCACCTGAAAATCATTAACCTTTTTTAACATTTCCGAATTGTTTCGTATTTGACAAATCTCCTACATTTGATCTACTAATAAATTCGTACATCTAAAATACAGGTACCATGAACAAGAAATTAGTATTCCTTTTCCTGCTGATCGCCGGTTTTGTAATGGCAGGCCAGGCGCAAAGCAAAGAATCGCCTAAAACCAGTAAAGAGAAAACCATCACGATCCGCAAAAAAGGTGACAGCAAAGAAAAAATGACCATCGTAGTGGATGGCGACAAGATTACAGTGAACGGCAAACCGCTGGAAGAGTTGAAAGACTCCGATGTGGAAGTATTCCAGAACGATCACTTGCGTGAACTGATGCCGCAGATCAGGAAACACCTGGCGCCACTGGGTAGCCTGAAGATGATGGGGGATGATTTCCCGTTTACCGCTAACCGTGCCTTCCTGGGCGTAGCAACCGAAAAGAACGGGAAAGGGGCCAGGATCACTTCCGTGGAGAAAGAAACGGCCGCTGAAAAAATGGGATTACAAAAAGACGATATCATCACCAAAGTAGGTGACTCTACCATTGAAGGAAGCGAAGGGCTGTTTGAAGCCATTGGTAAATACAAACCAGAAGACAAAGTAAACATCACCTATCTGCGCGATGGTAAAAGCCATACGGCTACGGCTACGCTGGGTAAGAGCAAAATGTCCAAAGTACAGGCCTTCAAGATCGACGGTGATCATTTCCGTTTCAATATGCCCGATATGCCAGGCCTGAACGACCGGAATTTCCGCTTTGATTTCAATGATAGCCGGAAACCAAGGCTGGGACTGGGTATACAGGACCTGGCAGAAGGAAAAGGAGTAAAAGTGCTGAACGTGGATGAAGACACGCCAGCTGCCAAAGCCGGCCTGCAAAAAGACGATATCATCACCGAGATCGATGGCTCAGCAGTAAACTCAGTAGATGAACTGAAGAATAAAACCAAAGACTTAAAAGAAGGCAGTAGGCTGACCCTCACTTTTCTGCGCTCGGGTAAAACTCAATCCGCAACCGTTACGCTGCCCAGAAAATTGAAAACAGCTGAACTATAGGTTACCGATTTACTGTATCCCCGGCCCCGTATGGATTGCCGGTCTACAGCTTGTTTATTTTCTCATGTTACCGACCGCGCTATTCTTAGCGCGGTCTTTATTTTCCTTTTTGGCAGTCTGAAAAAGATATTCAAACTGCAGATCGTTCATTTCGGTGATTGCCGCACCCTTACTAACTTTAGTGCTCAACCCCGACGCATGAAAAACGTACTACTTAGCACTTTTCTTTTATCGACCATGCTGTCCAATGCCCAGGTGTACTCCTCCAAACAGCCCCTGGTACACACCTATTCCATCGTGGCCAGGGATGAAAAAACAGGTGAGATGGCCGTAGGTGTACAGAGTCACTGGTTCAGTGTAGGCACATCGGTTCCCTGGGCAGAAGCGGGAGTCGGTGTGGTTGCCACACAATCCTTTGTAGATAAATCATATGGCCCGAAAGCGCTGGCTTTATTAAAAAAAGGATATTCGGCACAGCAGGCGCTTGACAGTCTTACCCAAGCCGATCCGGGCAGGGAAGTGCGCCAGGTAGCCATCATTGATAACAAGGGCAATGTGGCGGCACATACCGGTAAGAACTGCATACAGGTGGCCAATCACATCAAAGGGACCGATTACAGTGTACAGAGTAATATGATGCTCGGCGACCAGGTTTGTGCATTCATGTCACGGTCATTTGAACAATCAGCCGGTAAACCGCTGGCAGAAAGGGTTTTGCTGGCACTGGAAGCCGCCCAGAAAGCAGGTGGCGATATCCGGGGTATGCAGGCTGCCGCCATAGTGGTGGTTCCCGGTACCGAAACAGATAGCTGGAACAATAAATCGGTGGATATACGGGTAGACGATGCTCCCCAACCCCTCCAGGAACTCAGGCGCCTCTATACGGTACATATTGCCTATGAACATATGAACCGCGGCGACCTGGCCGTAGAAAAGAACGATATGGCCAAAGCCATGAACGAGTACCAGGCTGCTATGAAACTTTTTCCTGCCAACCTGGAAATGCAGTACTGGACAGCCATCACCCTGGCCAATAACCAACAGCTTTCCAGAGCCCTGCCCATGCTGAAAACCATTTTTTCGAAAGACAGGAACTGGAAAGAACTCACCCGCCGCCTGCCACCCGTTGGTTTGCTGACGGTAACAGCCGGAGACCTGCAAAAGATCCTGTCTTTATAACAGATAACGGTAATAAAGAGAATCATACCCTCAATCCCCGTAATCATCAGGGTATGATAGTTGTAAGCCTTGTAGGCTGGAAGCCTGGGGATAAGCGTCACTCGGCAGAGCCGAGCGACCGCTCCGGAATCCTACAAACAATCCGCGAAATCAGCGATTAGGGCTATTTTTGCCACAACATGTCATGGAACGAAAAATACGAGGCCGTTATTGGCCTGGAAGTACACGCACAGCTGGCCACCAACAGTAAATTGTTCTGTGGCGACAGTACCGCTTT
The DNA here is from genome assembly GCA_016183765.1 of Bacteroidota bacterium. Taxonomy (GTDB): domain Bacteria; phylum Bacteroidota; class Bacteroidia; order Chitinophagales; family Chitinophagaceae; genus Sediminibacterium. Next base: position 19,252 of record JACPEA010000013.1, on the reverse strand, counting down.
TGGTGCAGCACCCAATACGCATATCAGTCCCATTACCATGGGCCACCCCGGCACTTTGCCCAAGACCAATAAAAAAGCCGTGGAATATGCCATCAAACTGGGGCTCGCCTGCGGCTGCGAGATAGAGAAGGACAATTATTTTGCCCGGAAGAATTATTTCTATCCCGATCTTCCCAAGGGATACCAGATATCGCAGCATACAACACCCATCTGTAAAGGTGGACAGGTGACCATACAAACGCCCAACGGCGAAAGACAGGTGCAGTTGAACCGGATACATATGGAAGAAGATGCCGGCAAAAGCATTCATGACCTTGATGAAGATTTTACCTGTATCGACCTGAACCGTGCCGGCACACCCCTGGTTGAGATCGTTACGGAACCCGATATTTTTTCGGCCGAAGAAGCTTGGTCATACGTTACCGAAATACGCCGCCTGGTACGCTGGATCGGCATCTGCGATGGTAATATGGAAGAAGGTAGCCTGCGCTGTGATGCCAATGTTTCCATACGCCTGAAGGGCGAAACCAAATTGGGCACCAAAGTAGAGGTGAAGAACCTGAATTCGATCCGCAACGTAAAAAAAGCCATCGAATACGAGATCAGCAGGATGGTAGAACTGGTAGAAAATGGTGGTAAAGTACAGCAACAGACCCGCAGTTTTGATGCCGCCACCGATACCACATTCGCTATCCGCGATAAGGAAGAAGCCAATGATTATCGTTATTTTCCCGATCCCGACCTGGCCCCTTTTCACCTGACGGATACATACATTCAAACCATCGCCGCCGCATTACCGGCATTACCCGCCGATCTGAAGAAAAAATACCAGTCAGATTTTGGTTTGAGCGCTTATGATGCCGGGCAATTATGCGATGAAAAGGAGACCACAGATTTTTTCGCGCTGGTCGCCGAACATACCCACCAATACAAAGCCATTGCCAATTGGATACTGGGCCCCATTCGCCAATACCTGAACGAACATGGCATCGGTTTTGCAGAAATGCCACTGCTCCCAGCCCTGCTGGCAGAGCTCATACAACTGGTTGACGACGGTAAGGTTAGCTTTTCTGTAGCGTCTTCTAAAATATTACCGGCTGTCATTGCCGGCGAAGCTTCCCCACTGGTTATTGCAGAAAAGCTGAACTTGCTGCAGGTAAGTGATACGAACGAACTGGAAACCTGGGTAAACGGTGCACTGGAAAATATGCCGGATAAAGTGGCCGAATACCGGAAAGGCAAAAAAGGGCTGATTGGCCTGTTTGTGGGCGAAGTAAAAAAACGCAGCAAAGGCAAAGCCGATCCCAAACTGGTAACACAACTGCTGGAACAAAAACTGAACCAATAATCCGCCGGGTTACAAACCCCTGAAAGGGTAAGGCGGGATCAAATAAACACCTCATGAAAAAATTACTATTTATTGTTGTAGCATTGGTCACCCTGAGTGCCTGTCAGGAAAAAAAATATGGCGCCTTCACAGTCAGCGGCAAAATCGACAATGCCCCCGGCAAAAAAATATTCCTGCAGGAGCTTCCCTATGGCGGCCAGCAGCCTGTTATCCTGGATTCCGGTACGCTGAAATCAAGTGGAACTTTTACACTGCGCGGAATGGGCAAAGAAGAAGGTCTTTACCGTGTGGTCATTGAAAACGGGCCGGATGTTTTACTGGTCAACGATGGCAAAAGCATCAAACTGGAAATGGATATAAACAATTACCGGGCCTATAAACTGGAAGGGTCCCCCGCCAGCGAAAGCCTGCATACCCTGTTTGAAGAATACCGCGGTAAGGATTCTGCACTCTACCAAACTTTCATGCAACTGGATTCTTTGCAGAAACAAAATGCCGGCGACAGTGTCATGAACCTGTTACATGCGAAACGCGAAATGCAGATCAAAGAAATGAATACAATGGTATCGGGTTATATCAACCAATCCAATAGTGCCGCTGCGCGTTATTATGCGCTGGGCATGGCTTCCCGGACCATGGGCCAGGAAGAGGTACTGGCATTGGCCAATGCCTCTTTTGATAAATTTAAGGACCATAGCGGATTGGCCAAGATCAAAAGCCTGCTCACCGTTCAGCAGCAGCCCGCGGCTCCCAAATATGCATTGCTCAACCAGCAGGCGCCAGAGATCAGTCTGCCGGATGTAAATGGTAAACTGTTCCAGCTCAGCAGCCTGAAGGGTAAATATGTGCTGGTTGACTTCTGGGCCAGCTGGTGTGGCCCCTGTCGCAAAGAAAACCCGAATGTGGTAGTGGCTTACAACAAATTCAAGGATAAAAATTTCACCATCCTGGGTGTTTCGCTGGACAAAGAAAAAGCCGATTGGGAAAAAGCGATCAAAGATGATAAGCTGACCTGGACCCATGTAAGCGACCTGAAACAATGGGAAAGCAGTATGGTTCCGCTTTACCAGTTCGATGGCATTCCCTTTAATGTGCTGATCGATCCCCAGGGCAAGATCATTGCTACCGGTTTACGGGGTGAAGAATTGGAAAGAAAGCTGGCTGAAGTATTGAAATAATGATCTCACATATACATAAACTACGCTCACATAAGCTATTATATGAGCGTAGTTTATGTATACACCTGGCTTCACAACCAGGAATACAGCCTTTTTATCAGCTTATCAAGAATAGTCCTGAAGCCATTCCCGCTCTCTATTGAGAGCCATAAGCGTTTTCCGAATCAATTTTTGATTTCCACTAAATTATTGGCAGGAAATATTGTATTTAGATCCAGTTGAAATTTAAAACTTTAGCGTGATCTGATATTCAAATATCTTATACGTTGATTTACAGTATGCTACAATATATAACCAAGCAGTGCTCACTAATTGAGTTAAACGATCCATTTCATTTTCAGACAGCATTACACTGCAATCAGAGCCACTATGTCCTTTTACCTCAATATAATATATCGCTTCACTGTTTCGGGTAAAAACACACAATAACTCCAGCCAATGTCAATTCAAGTAGCTAATCAATCTTAATCGAACTATTGCAATCGGATAGTTTGGTTCCGGTATTTTATCAACAACAACCCTATATAAAAAAGGGGCCGTATCATACAATACGGCCCCTTTTGAAAATATAAACCAGTTACGATTAATTGTATCCGGGATTCTGTTGAATCACAGGATTCGCTTTAATTTCCGGATCAGGAATCGGTAACAGGAATCGGTAGTTACCAGCGGCAAGTGTTTGAGCAGCTGCATTAGGTGCGTCTGCTGCCAATCTGGAAACAGGAAGATTTCTTCTCTTCAGGTCCCAGAAACGATGACCTTCATACGCCAGCTCTTTGTAACGCTCATTCATGATTGCATCAATCAGATCAGCTTTGGTAGCAAAAGCCTGCGCCGTATAACCATTGATACGCACTGCACGCAATGCATTCAGGTCATTAGCAGCTCCGGTAAGGTCACCGGACTCAGCTCTTGCTTCTGCACGGATCAGGTACATTTCTGCAGTACGCATTACTTTCTGGTTGGCTACGTTTTCAGCAGATGTTCCATAAGCAGTACCGGCATATTTGCTGATCAGACGGGTAGAAGAACGGGAACCACCTGCCAGCAGGGGCTCATCTTTAAAGTAAGCAGCAAAACGGATATCGTTTACTTTGTCGTAGCTATCCCACAGTTTATCTGACGGTCTCCATGTAATGGTACCGATGTTAGATGCACTTGCAGAAGTACTCCTGAACAATGATCCCATACGAGAAGTTGAAGTGGTACGAACGATCTGGAAAGCCTGTTCCGCTTTGTTCAGATCGGTCCAGATACCAGGGAAATTAGCCAGTGACGCCAGTGGAACTGCATTGATATATTCAGTGCTGAACGTGATTGCATCATTGTACTCTTTCAGGTACAGGGCAACACGGGCCTGCATACCGGAAACGGCAGCAGCAGTAGCACGTGATACATCAGTCAGTGCTGTTGGCAGCAGTGGTTTTGCCGCAGCCAGGTCAGCCTTCAGCTTTTGCATGTAAGTAGATACGTTAATGCGCGGGAAAGACTTCAAAGAAGGGCTTTCCATATATGCCATAGCAAGATCAGTACCTACAGCGCTGTTGCTGTAGAAACGGTATAACTCAAAATGGCTGAATGCACGCAGAAACAGGGCTTCTCCCTTAAGTTTAATCCTTAATGCCTCATCAGCTGCAGTTGCAGCAGCCGAGGTAGTAGATGCAGTTGCATTGGGCAAAGCTGCCAGCACACGGTTAGCACGGTCAATAACCCGGTAATACAGGTTAAACGCTGTGAAGTTATCACGCAGACCTACGTCAGCAGGTGCGTACTGCCATTCGTGAGTAGTGGCAGCATTATAGAAATCAGCTACACGTACTTCATCAGCAAATGTAGCGTTGAGCAACACCGGCATTTCGATACTGAGGGCTGCATAAGCGCCAACAGTACCCTGTTCGCAGTTGGTTACAGTTTTATAGGCGACATCTCCGCCGATAAAATCGGTCTCTTTTACATCCAGCACCTTCTGGCAACCGGTAGAGATTGCGAAGACACCAGCCAAGAGGTAGAGAAATTTATTTCTTTTCATTGTATGATTTTTTAGTTCTTGAAACAGAATACGCTACCACAGATTAGAAGTTGATATCCAGACCTACTACAAAGTATTTCGGATTTGGATATTCATTCAGACTGATGTTGTTGTTGTCTTCAGGATCAAGACCTTTCCATGGGCTCCAGATAGCCAGGTTCTGGGCCTGGATATAGAAACGGGAAGACTTGATCAACACGGTTCCGGCAGCTGTTTTCAACTGTGGAATCTGGTATGACAGTGTTACATTTCTGAGTCGCATGAACTTAGCATCCCAAAGATCAGAAGAGGTAAAGCCCCTGTCGTAAACAGATGCCTGGAATTTCTTCACATCGCCCGGTTTGGTCCACTGCTCTGTTATCAGGTCTTTTGAGGCACGTACTGACTGGTGATAACCTGGGGTACCACGGGTAATCCAGTTGTACGTGTTATCATAGCGCCATACATCAAACTGGTAGGAGAACAGGGTAGAAAGACTGAATGCTTTGTATCGCAGGTCAATGGTGAAACCACCCTGGTTAACAGGCAGATAACTTCCGAATGCGAACTGACCGGCTTTACCAATATCGAAGGTTTCAGCTTTACCATCGGCCATCAGGTAACGAGGCTGACCAGTGGCAGGATCTGCTCCCAGGTAATTGTAGGTATAAGCAGTACCATAAGCAATACCTTTCCTGATAATAGAAGTACCGGTTACGTATTCAGATACCAGACCCAGGTCTTCAATTTTGTTGTAGTTGATATTATGGTTAACACCTAAAGTCAACAACAGGTCTTTTGATTTAACCACATCTACTGAAGCGGTGATATCAAAACCTTTGTTCCTCATTTTACCGGCATTGATCGCAAGCGGACCATTGCTGAATCCGGAAGTACCGGAGATCGGCTGGTTCACAAACAGGTCAATGGTTCTCTGTAAGTAAGCATCGATGCTGAAACGTGCACGGTTTTTCCAGATAGCAAAATCAACACCGATATTGTACTTCTGTACTTTTTCAATACGCAGGTTGGGGTTACCCGGGGTAGAAGGAGCCAGACCGGTGACCGGAGAACCTACATAAGTAGTGGTTCCGAAAGTCGGGATCTGGGTTCCCTGATAGTTGAAAACAGAAGTCGAGGTACTGAGCGGATAATTGTAATTGGATGTACTTACAGAACCGATATTTGGTACAATACCATAGCTGGCACGAACTTTCAGGTCTGTAAAGAACGACTGGCTGCGCATAAAGTCCTCCTGCATCGCATTCCAGGTAGCACCGGCAGCCCATGTAGTGATCTCCCTGTTATCAAGGTTAACGATACGGGAAGTTCCATCACGACGGATATTGGCGGTAATGGTGTACTTGCTGTTGAAGGTATAACGCAGGGTTCCAAAGAAAGAGCGGATACCAAATCCACTTTTTGCACTGGAAGAGTTCTGCGGATAAGTAGTTGCACCATTGGTAGGCAGTGAACCTGCACCCTGGCCGGTTTCTGTCAGTCTTGGATCCAGGTTATACAGTGTCAATCCCAGACCTTTCTGGTATCCACGTACGGTTTCAAAAAAAGCGCCTACTTCTACATCATGTATATTGTTATACCGCTTGCTGTATACCAGGCTGGTAGTATTGATCAGCTGGCTGGTTAAGTTTGCGGCTTCCTGGGCCAGACCTGACTGGAATTGCTGCAGGGATCCGATGTATGAATTCGCGCTGATATAACGGCTGTCCATGCTGCTGTTCACATCAATACCCAGGCGGTTGCTCAGGGTCAGGCTGGGAAGGATCTTGTATCCTATGTTCAGACCAGCATTGATCTTGATTTGATTACTTCTGCGGGAAGAATTCCTGATACCTTCCAACAGGTTAGCGATCTGCTTCAATGCCAGCGGAGAATTGGTGCCCCAGTTCAGGCTACCATCCGCTTTGTAAGGATTTTCGTAAGTTTTTGCACGGTAGGTCATCTGGAATGGGTTACGTGGACTGTTACCATACACATCACCCTCAGCATAACCGTTCTGAGAATAACCTACTGTTGAGTTCAACTGAACAAACAGCTTATCGGCCGTATGATCAATATTGAAACGTACGGTATAACGTTTCAGGTAAGAACCCAGGTCAATACCTTCCTGGTTGAATACACCACCGGAAACATAGTAACGGGTCTTTTCTGTACCGCCAGACATATTCAATTCATAGGTCTGGGAGATACCCTGGCGATAGAAAATGTCTGTATAGTTAACATCAATACCACCAATACTATCCAGCATACGCTGTTTGGTGGCAGCAGTCATACCAGAAGGAATAGTAGGATTCAGCGGAGAATACACCCAACCCGGAGTGGTGGGGATCCGCTCACGTTCTTCATACTGAAGCATTTCCCTGGTGTTCATGAGGTTCAGACGGGAGAAGTCGGGCTTCTGTGTGAAACCGAACTGGGTCCTGAACTGGAAATTATTCGCTCCAGCCTTACCTTTTTTGGTAGTGATAACGATTACACCCAAACCACCACGGGCACCATATAGTGCAGATGCGCTGGCATCTTTCAATACGGTCACAGATTCGAAATCATCGGGGTTCAGGGTAGCAAAATCGCCTGCCGGCAGCGGAATACCATCCAATACATACAGAGGCTGTGCACCTGCTGCCTGTACAGAAGAGATACCACGGATCGTTACGTTAGCATTTGCACCTGGCTGACCGGAACCTGAGTTAACCAGTACACCCGGAGCACGGCCCTGCAGCGCCTGGTCGAAAGAACCCACAGGAACGGTTTCAATGGCTTTACTGCTAATTACACTGGAAGCACCGGTAAAGCTGCTCTTCTTTTCACGGGAGTAACCGGTTACCACCACTTCTTCCAGATTCTCTGCGGCGGCTTTCATGGAAACGTTTACAGTGCCATTTCCAATGGCAATTTCCTGCTGGGCAAAACCCAGTGAACGAATCACCAGCGTTTTGGCTGAGGAGGGAACATTCAGGCTAAAAGTACCATCCGCGCCGGAATTTGTTCCGATAGTGGTTCCTTTAACGAGAATAGAAGCACCTGCGAGGGAAGCACCTTTATCATCGGTGATTTTTCCTCTCACTGTGCGTGTTTGTGCAGCAAGTTGGGTAACTAATGCCAACACAAAAACGAGAACTGTGCATAGTTTTCTCATAATTCAGTTTTTAGTTTAGGGGTCGCAATTTAATTAAAGAAAGAATAGCATAACGCTTAAAGACAGGATTATGTTGCCGAATGCTGCAATTTCCAAAAAATACCCGCAGTTTTTCATCGTTAAAATTTCAAAATATTGATTATCAATATTTTACTTATAACAAAAAGGATCCCCGGCCAGGTAAACTGACCGGGGATCCGGGAAAAAGGGATAAATATGCTGTTTATCCTGCCAAGAGATACATATTATTAAAATTAATTATCCTTGCACAGCGGGTTCAACAGTAACTCATCTGCAGAGATAGGCCAGATATACTGCTGACCAGTGTTCGGGATAGCGCTTACACCTGGTTTTGCAGGCAGCGGTAGGCCCAGACGGGTAATATCTGAACCACGTAATCCTTCACCCAGCAGTTCGATCCTTCTTTCGATCATGATCTGGTCTGCCAGGGCAGTAGCTGTGGCAAAATTAAGCGCAGTGAATACCGTAGTGGCATCGGATCTGCCACGTACCGCATTCAACAGTAAGATAGCCTGTGCATCAACCGAACTGGTAGAACGTACCCTTGCTTCTGCCAGGTTCAGCAGTACTTCCGCATAACGGATCACCGGTGCATAGTCGATAAAGTTAGAAGGCACGCTATACTTGGTCAGGTAGGTTTTACTACCGAAAGCCTGCACAAAACTGCGGCGTCTGTCAGTTGCTAACCAACCCGCATTGGAAACGATACCGGTCGACAACAAAGAATATTCCCCATTACCCCCATTAAAAGCAGAAGGTCCATAATAATAACCTAACTGGTTCTGGGTACCGGGCGTTTCATTGCTGGCGAAAGGCATGGACAGGATTGACTCGGTAGTTGTGTACGGAGCCTTGAAAATATTGGTATAATCAGCCTGTAATGCATGGTTCACGCCGGTAGTTGCCGTGAAAGGAGGAGCTGCGCTAACGATCTTGTTAGCTTCAGTGATCACTTCGGCATATTTACCCATACTCAGGTAAACCCTTGTTTTCAAAGCAATGGCAGTGTTCCTGTGCGCACGGGTAGTGTTCAGCAGGGCTGATGCATTGGTGAGCGGCAGGTTCTGCTCTGCAAAAGTCAGATCGGCAAGGATCTGCGTATATACTTCCGCAACAGTAGCACGGGCCAGTGCATAATCGCCTGAACCGGTGTTGCCTTTTAAACGCAGGGGCACGCCTGGTTTAGCGCCGTTACCATCCCAGTAAGGGCGGGCATATAACTGCAGCAATGAATAATAACTCATGGCACGCAACAGACGGGCTTCTGCCACAAAGTTGCCGGAAAGCGTGGCTCCCACCACATTGGTTCCCTTGGCAGCCATACCATCAATGAACACATTGGCCAGGTTGATCACATAATATGCACGTGACCAGTGGTTCAATACGCTATTGGTTGAACTGTTACTGGGTGTATAGTTCCAGATATCAAACCCGGTAACCACGTTGGTACGGTCGTTGGAGAACTCTTCACCACGGATATCATTGAATATCTGGTAACGTCCGCCATACATACCCGCATTCTTGATGGACGCGTAGATGGCCCTGACCTGTCCCTCAATCCTGTCCTTGCTGTCGAAAGCCGTTTCAGCAGAAATCGAATTCGTGGGAACCGGATTCAGGTATTCGTCTTTGGCGCACGATGCAAACTGCATTCCCAATGCAGCCAGCACAATATATAAAAGGTTTTTTTTCATTTTCTTGAATTAAACTGTTAACAATTAGAAACCAACATTTACACCAACAGTAATGGTTCTCTGGTTGGCAACAGTATTTCTATCGATACCAAAGTTGGATGAACCGTTACCATTGGAAGATACTTCCGGATCAGGACCTGGATACTTGGTCAATATCAACAGGTTGTTTCCTGCCACATAGAATCTTGCGTTGGAGATCTTCACTTTTTCAAGCAGTGACTTTGGCAGGTTATAGCCAAATGTCAGTGTTCTCAATTTTACGAAATCACCTTTAAATACATTGATGTCTAATGGGAATGAGGAACCGTTGGAAAGGTTGTCGCCAAATATCGGTTTCGGTATAGCGGTCACATCTCCTGCTTTCTGCCATCTCTGCAACACATCGGTTGAGTTGTTCCAGAAACGCTGGTCACGCAGACCTGCATTGGTACCATAGTAGAGATAAGATCCGAACTGGTAAGTGAACAGGGCATTCAGTTCAAATCCTTTGTAACGGAAGGTATTATCAAAACCACCATAGAACTTAGGATTGGTATTCCTGTACACAACCGCATCTGCACTACTTACGGTAGGCGCTACGGTGCCATCAGCATAAGAGAAGCGGAACTGACCTGCCGGCGCCACGTGCTGGAAATACACATCTTTTCCTGCACCGTTCACAAAAATTCTGCGGCCGGTTGCAGGATCTACACCCTTGGTCTGTGTAACAAACAGCATACCGATAGGATATCCTGGTTTGGTAATGCTTGGGTTTTCCAGGCCACCGGTAGAAGCAATGATCTGATCCAGTCCCAGCGCCAGTGAAGTAACCATGTTCTTGTTATAGCTGATGTTGAAAGCAGAGGTCCAGGTGAAATCCTTACCCCGGATCGGAGTTGCATTCACACCAAACTCAAAGCCCCTGTTGTACATGGTACCTACGTTCTTAGGAATGGTAGAAGGCAGGCCCGCAGAAGGTGGCTGCGGAACAAAGAGCAACAGACCGTCTGTATTACTGTTATAATAGGTCAGTTCAAAATTCACTCTGTCTTTCAGGATACCGAAGTTGATACCGATATCTGTTTTTTTACTGGTTTCCCAGGTAAGGTCATTGTTACCGGCAGATCCGAAGGCTACGGTTGAATTACCACCGTACAGACCTGATCCGAAAGTAGACAGGGAAGCAAAGTTACCCAGGCCTCCGATATTACCCACTTTACCGTAACTGGCCCTGATTTTGAAGTTACTGAACACATTGTCCAGTTTCATGGAAGACCAGAAATTCTCAGCTGCGATATCCCAGGCTGCTGAAGCGGCCCAGAAAGTACCATATTTAGAGTTCACACCCAATTGAGAAGCTCCATCGCGACGTAAACTTCCGTTCAGTGTGTATTTCTTATTATAGGTATAGGTTAAACGGCCGAACTGAGAATACAGGTAGTTCTCACCAATAGATAAACCGGCTGCATTCGGAGTAGCCCATCCACCCTGGATATTGGTGAATGCAGGGTCAGATACCGTGATACGGTTCAGACCATAACCCAGGCCCGTAGAACGCTGCTGCTCCACACCACCCAGTAAACTAACGGCATGTTTGTCAGCAAATATTTTGTCGAACTGGATGGTATTGGTGAATACTGTTCTTTTATTCTTGGAAAAGTTGCTTGTAACAGATCCGTTAGAACCAAAACCTTCACCGGAGATCGGGCTGTAATACTGGTCATTATCGACCAGCACATAATCCAGACCATAAGTACTGCGCAGTGTTAACCAGCTAACCGGTTTGATCTGCAGGTACAGGTTACCGATAATATGATCGGTCTCTGCATTGGCCCTGTTCTGATCCAGCTGGATCACCGGGTTATTGAAACCAACCTGGCCCAGTTTGTTAGCGCCCACACCAATCAGCGCACCAGAGTAGCTATAGGTGCCATCATTGTTATAGGGAGAGACATTGGGGGCAGTGATCAAAGCCACACGACCCAGACCTGCTGTGGCAAACGCATCGCCCAATGAACCGGAGCTTACCGCAGAAAGGTTTTTCTCGTTTGAGTATTGGATCTTACCGCCCATGCTCACATATTTACCGGCTTTGTGGTCGATATTCATCAGCAAAGACAGGCGTTTGAAATCGTTACGCTTGATGATACCCTGCTGTTCTGTGTAACCACCGGAAAAATAATAGCTGGTAGATTCGTTGGCACCTGATACGCTTACGGTATTGCTGTGCTGAACACCATTGCGGTATACATAATCATACCAACGGGTATTGATGGGATTGCCGTTGGGACCATTCATCAGGGCAAACTGGTTGGTTGCGCTGTAGGTACCGGCATTCTTAAGTGCTTCGTTCTTGTAATCGGTATACTGGAAAGCATCGAGCAGGCTGGGCAAACGCTGAACCTGGCTCCAGCCAACCCAGCTATCGAGGCTTACTTTGGTACGGCCTGCTTTACCTTTTTTGGTGGTGATGAACAATACACCATTGGCAGCGCGGCTACCATAGATGGCGGTAGCAGCCGCATCTTTGGCTACGTCAACACTTTCAATGTCATTGGGGTTGATACTGGCCAACGCATTACCGGCAGCACTGGTAGAGCTGAAATCGCCGGTGAATGTAGGGATACCATCGATCACAATCAATGGGTAAGAAGACAGGGAGATGGAGTTCGTACCACGGATCCTGATCACAGGAGGGCTGTTCAATACACCACTGGGGATAGTGATCTGAACACCCGCCGCACGGCCGCCCAATGCCTGTTCAAAACTCTGAACGGGCTTGCTGGCAAGGGCCTCACCCTTAACACTGGCAATACTGCCGGTAATATCTTTCTTCTTTTGCGTACCATATCCTACCACAACCACTTCAGAAAGATTGGCTGAGGTGGATACAAGTTTTACAGTAACAGAATTCTTGCCGGCGATGGACACGGTCTGTTCTTCCAGACCAACATAGGCAAATTGTAAAGACCTTGCTTTGTCTGTGACCCTGATAGAAAAATTACCGGAAGCATCGCTCAGCGCGGTTGCAGAAACCTTACGGTCTGCTCCCAGCGCGTTTACGGTTACCCCGGAAAGAGGGGCCCCTTTCTCGTCGGTTACCGACCCGGTAACCGTTCTGTTTGTTTGTGCATGCAGCTGTCCAATCAACAGGACACAACATGCCAGGAATGATACTAGTTTTCTCATGAGCAGTGGTTTAATTTTTGGGAAAAGATAAACATAGGCAAAAAAAACACACAAAAAGCTGCATTTTAACAAATTTTCGTTTCGCTAAAAGTGGTAATTCCTACACATTACAGCATAAAATAACCTCCGGCAAGCTTTTGCCGGGGGTCAGGCAGTTGCAGAAGCGCCTTATTTTTTCCCGTTTTTCCGACCGGAAGTAGATAGGATCAGTACCGGCAGCAGGATCAGGTTGGTGAGCGTACCCACCACCAGTGTAAGCGATGTAAGCCAGCCTAATGCTTTGGTGCCGCCAAAATCGCTGAAACAGAAAATGATGAATCCGGCGATCAGTACCAACGAGGTATAAATTATGCTGATACCCGTATGCCGGATGGTTTGAACCAGCGTTTGCGATACCTGGTTATTATAATGCGGAAGTTCCTGTTTATAATTGATGAGAAAACGTATCGTGACATCAATAGCGATACCCAGTGCTACGCTGAATACCAGTACAGTAGAGGGTTTCAGCGATATGCCCACCCATCCCATCAAACCGGCGGTAATGACCAGCGGGATCAGGTTGGGGATCAGCGAACAGACCAGTATACGGAAGGAACGGAACAGGTATAACATACAAAGTGTGATCAGCGCAAAGGCCCATACAATACTTTCCTTCAATCCCCTGATGATAAAACTGGACCCTTCCAGAAAACTGATACTGCTACCTGTAAATGTTATCTTATACGATGCCGTATCAAATATCTCATTGGCTTTTTTCTGGAAATCGTTCAGCAGAACAGGCAACTTGGCGCTGCCGATATCCTTCATGTTCACACTGATCCTTGCCACCTGCTGCGAGCTGTCCATGAACGTACTGATCAATTTTTGGAAACCTTTGTTTTTGTTACCTTCTGTTTTGGCAGAATCATTTTTCGACTGCAGGTAAGGCGCCATGAACACCATGTCGGACTCATAAGGCACCGTATAACTGAGGCTGTCACCGTCAAAATATGCCTGTTTGGCAAATTTCAGTCCCTCCACAAAAGAAAGTGGCCGGGCGGTAGAAGGATCGGCTGCGATATAGGCAGAGAGTTCATCTATCTTGCTGATGGGAGCGATCCGGAAAATACCTTTTTTCTTTTTGGTATCCACCAGTATCTCCAGCGGCATCACGCCACCGAACTCCTGTTCAAACCATTTGAGGTCTGTATATATTTTATCTTTTTTAGGCAGGTCATCCACAATAAACCCTTCGCTTTTAATACGGAAGATCCCGATCACCGCCAGCACGGTGACCACTGCAGTCACGCTGTACACCCATTTGGCGTGGTGGAAGGCCCAGCGCTCAATTCGCAACAGTATTTTTTCCAGCAAAGCGTTTTCAAGGTACCGGGTATGTTTTTCCTCGGGTGGAGGCAGGTAACTGAGTACGGCCGGGATAAAGATGAGCGAGATAAAAAACAATACCATGATATTGATACCCGCCACTTCACCAAATTCTTTCAGCAGGTCGCTATGCGTCAGTGCAAACACGGCAAAACCGATGGCGGCGGCTATATTACAGAACAACGTAACAATGCCCATCCGGCCCACCATGGTCACCAGGGCCTTGTATTTGTCTTTCTGGTCGATATACGCCGTATGGTATTTATTCAAAAAATAGATACAGTTGGGGATACCGATCACCACTATCAACGGAGGTATCAGAGCGGTCAGCAGGGTGATCTTATAACCCAGCAATACAAGGGTTCCCAGGCTCCAGACAACACCGGCGCTGACTACTATCAGGCTCATTATGGTGGCGCTGAGCGATCGGAAGAAAAGGAACATGGTGATCACCAGCAGGATCAGTGATCCTGCGAGGAACCAGTTCATCTCATTTTTAATGCGGTTGCCGATGGTGGTTCTGATAAAGGGAAGACCGCTGTTGTGTACCGTACTGGCGGTTTTCTTTTCAAACAGCTGCACTTCGTGCATGATATCGTTGATGAGCCTTGTCCGGCTTTTGCTGTTGATGGTGTCCTTGTTCACATTCACGGCCAGCAGGTAACTATGTGAACCGGCATTGTATAATAAACCACGGTAAAAAGGAAGGTTCTCCAGCACAGCGCGGTCACTGTCCAGCAAAGCCTGAGAGGTATACGGGTAATGGAATATCTTTTGGGGAACCAGTTTTTGGGTAATACTATCGTTTTTCAGCGTTACCACTTCCGGAATACTCAGGATATCAGTAACCCCCGGTACCTTTTTGAGCCGCTGATGCAGGTCGGCCACTTCGTTGAAAAAATCCTTGTCATAAAACTTCTCCGAACCGATACCGATCACCATGGTATTGCCGTCACCCCCGAATTTTTTCAGGAAATCCTGGTAATCCAGGTATTTGGGATTATCGGTCGGGAGGGCCCGGGTAAAATCGTAACTCAATTGCACTTTGGATGCCTGCCAACCCATAAAACCTGTGGCCAGAGCCAGGAGAACCAGGAGGGGAAAACGGTGTTTCAGAATGAATTTACCTGCTTGATACCACATGAATGTTAGTTGATAGAATTTATACTACAAAGAAAGCAATAAAAAGTCACAAGAAATTACGGTTGATTAAACGTTTACTTCTGTTGTTTACACGGAGTTTTGCAAAACAGGTACTAAAGGCATAATTAACACTTAATTTTAAGTATCCAATAACAATGAACGCGTTTTCAACAAACGTATTCTTGTTATGGTATCCAATATCCATGAAAAAGAACAGGTATACATATCTGTTAATACTGCTTATGAGTATATACCCCGGCATCTCAGTGATGGCCCAGGGTGTATGTTCGAGCAGTGCATTGGCACCGGTATACAGTGAAACATTCGGTACCAGCAGTTCCTCTTCCCAAAAAAGCACCATTCCGGCTGGCTTCGTAACAAACTACCAGTTTTATACCAGTAACAATGGACTTTCAGATGGTGAGTACCTGGTTACACCGCTTGGCAAAAGCGCAGGAAAAAAGGACTGGGCGCAAGGCGCCGACCATACCGGCAATGCCAATGGTAATATGTATATCGTGAATGCAGGAAAACCTGCTTCGGGTCCTGTAGACCTTTTTTTCTCAAAACAGGTAGATAATCTTTGTCCCGGTTCCGTCTATAGTTTCTCTGCCTGGCTTGCCAACATGAATACCATTTCGTCTACCAAATCTATCTGCGGATCGGGGTTGGTATGGCCAAAAGTCACTTTCAACATCAAGAACACTTCAGGTACCATTCTCAAGACCTTCACTACCGATACCCTTCCGCTGACACAAAAAACGAATATGGACCCCAACTGGCAGCAGTATGGGTTCCAGTTTAGCTTACCTGCCGGAACCACATCACTGATACTGGAAATGAGGGATGGCTGGGGTGGACAGGATTCCTACTGCGGCAATGACCTGGCCATTGATGATATTGTATTTGCTGCCTGTACCCCCACCGCTACGGCAAGTCTGAGTACCAGCAGTAATATCTGCGCCGGCACCGCTACCAGTATCAATAGTTCACTGGTAAACAGTCCGTTCAGCAACCCTGCCTACCAATGGCAGCAAAGTACCGACGGCGGCACTACCTGGGTAAATATCGGGACCGCCGGAACCGGTTCTGCCGATTATTCCATTGCCAGTGCGGCCACCACAAATTCGGGTATGTACCGGGTGATTGTGGGACCTGATGTATCCAGTTTAACCAGTACTACCTGCGTTACCGCTTCGAATGCCGTATCACTTTTGGTGAACCCTGCCATTGTGATTACCGCCACCAGTAATAGTCCTGTCTGTTCCGGCAATACTCTTTCCTTTTCTTCAACAACATCGGGGGGCACGGGGCCGTTCACCTATAGCTGGACCGGTCCGAACGGGTTTTCTTCTTCCCTGACCAACCCCTCTATCGTCAATGTAGGAACTACTGCTGCCGGTACGTATACGTTTACAGCTACTGACAGCAAGAACTGTGCAGTGAGTGCCACCATCCCGGTAACCGTTGGTACAACGCCACCAAGCGTGGGTGCTATTACCGGCGCTGACGGCGGTTGCGCGGGAACCAGTATGGTATTGGATAATCCCACTGCTGGCGGAACCTGGGCCAGCAGCAATACTGCCGTAGCCACGGTAGCTGCCGACGGAACCGTTTCCATGCTCAGCAGCGGTTCTGCTGTGATCACCTATACCGTTAACAACGGATCCTGCAGTGTATCGGTCAGTAAGACGATCACAGTCGCTTCAGTTACCCTGCATCCCGATGTGATCGAGTGTAACAATGGTATCCTTCATTTTGATGCTGTAGACCTCTATTATGGCGTTACTTACAGCAACAATAATGCGGGCAACAGTTTTGCCTGGACCGCGACCGGGGGGCCCTTTACCTACCAGGGATCGTCTACCGCCAGCAGCCAATACCCGGGCATGCAGTTCCAGACAGGTTATTCCTACCAGGTAATACTCCGTTTTACTACCAACGGGGTAACTTGTATTGACACACAGATGGTTTACAAGAATGTAACCGCAGCCGACACCATACAGGGTTCACGCGATACAACGGTCTGTTTTAACAGTGCACCTGTCAGCCTGAACGGTAAAGCATCGCCTGTTACCAATACTTTTAAATGGACCACTAACGGTACAGGAACTTTCGCCAATCCAAACGTTCTGAGTACCACCTATACGCCAAGTCTGGCCGATAAGGCAAAGGGTACGATCAAGATATACCTGAGTGGCTCATCTTCACTGAACATGAATGGTAACTGTGGCAGTTCTACCAGTATCGATTCCATGGTATTGCGGATATATCCGGATAATGTAGGTACCAACAGCACGCAGGTGCTCTGTTCAAACCAAACATTGAACTTTACCCCTTCTTCTGCCATTCCGGGAAGTACTTTTTCATGGATATCTTCCGTCAGCTCCGGCACCCTCACCGGTAATTCACCCAGCGGAACAGGCAAGATCATCGATTCACTGGTGAATCTTTCCAATACCAATGATGCGGTAGTGGTGTATACGATCACCCCTTATGCATTCACCCCTTCCAATGTAAGTTGCAGTGGAACACCTTTTACCCTTACCGTAACGGCAATGCCCAAACCCGGTATTACCATTACCAATGCTACCACTTCGGTTTGTAGCGGCAGTACTACCAGCCTTCAGTTCAGCAGTTCATTGGCTGGTTCAACCTTTACCTGGAGCTCTTCTGTTGTTTCGGGATCGGTTACCGGTAATTCATCCAATGCATCAGCATCTGCTACCAATACCATTACAGATGTTTTAACAGCAGCCGCAGGAACCAATGCGATCGTGCGATACCGGATCACCGCTATTTCACCGCAGGGTTGCAGCCAGACCGATTCTACCGATATCCTCATTTATGGCGCTTCTACCATTGCCAATGCAGGAGCCGACCAGGTTTTATGTAATGTAAACAGTGTTTTACTGGCTGCCAACAACCCCGTTCTGGGTAATGGCAGCTGGACACAGTTATCCGGGCCCTCCACCGCGGTATTTGGATCTGTATCTTCGGCTTCTACCACTTTAAGCGGGCTGATACCCGGCACTTACCGTTTGGTATGGAGCATCGTCAACGGCACCTGTCCTGCTTCTACAGATACCGTTGACATCATCAATGCACCCCCTTCTGTTGCAGGAACCTTATCGGCCGATGCCACAGTTTGTTCCGGGAACAATTCCGGAACGCTGAGTCTGTCAGGTTATACAGGCAATATCCTCCGCTGGGAATCCTCTACTGATAACGGAAACACCTGGATCACCATCGCCAATACCACCAATAGCTATACTTACAACAACATTACGGTCACCACAGTTTTCAGGACCGTAGTACAAAGCGGTGTATGTGCATCAGTGAACAGTGCATCCGTTACGATACTGGTGAACCCGGTTTCAGTACCCGGCACGGTCTCTTCAGATGCTACCGTTTGTGCTGCCAGCAATAGCGGCACACTCAGTCTCGCCGGTTTTACAGGCAGCATCCTGCGCTGGGAGTCATCGATCAACAATGGCGCCAGTTGGAACAATATCAGCAATACCACCGCCAATCATGATTATACCAACCTGACCAGCACCACGCTTTTCAGGGCAGTGGTTCAAAGCGGCAGCTGCGGTGCATTATCTTCCAATGCGGTAACCATTACCGTTACAGCGCCTACCGTTGCCGGAACGGTTACAGCCAATGCTACCGTTTGTACCGGATCTAATAATGGCACACTGAACCTGGGTGGTTATACCGGTAATATCCTGAACTGGGAGTCCTCGACCGATAACGGGGCAACCTGGACGAGTATCACCAATACCAGCAGTCAGCTCACCTATAATAATCTCACCACTACCACACAATACAGGGCAACCGTACAAAGTGGCGCCTGTCCGGCTTTTGCTTCAGCTGCCGCAACCATTACCACGCTGCTGGCTGCAAGCACCGCCAATGCAGGTACTGACCAGGTTCTGTGCAGTACCAGTTCCGCTACGCTCGCTGCCAATGCCCCGACTTCCGGTTCCGGTACCTGGTCTTTTGTTGCAGGTCCTTCGGCTGTCACTTTCTCCAATGCCAATGATCCCGCTTCTGTTGTCAATGGTCTCACCACCGGCTCCTATCAACTCGCCTGGACCATCAGCAACGGCGTTTGTGCGCCTTCACAGGATATCGTGCAGATCACTGTAAATCCACAGACCG